>CAVTPI010000010.1:0-296804 GCA_963736585.1 Crocinitomicaceae bacterium
CGTTTGCCAAGTTTTTACCGTTTACGGCTAAACTCTTCTGCGCGACTAATTCGGCAGCCTCCTCGTAACGGTGCAGCAATTGTTCTGTTTTATCTAATTCCTGTAATTTGTATGATTTCGTGGATGCCGCATGCTGCTTCGTATCTTTAAGTAAGTTAGCGGTCAACTCTATGCGCTCGTTGTCTAAGGCTAAATCGTACGCGGTGGTTACAGCATCTGCCACAAGCTGTTCTATTGCGTCAATTTCGATCTGTTTGATGCGAATGGTCGATAAAAAATCAGCTGCCAGTTGAATCGTACAGTCCAGCGCAAGCTCATGTTTGTCAATTAATTGATTTAAATATTCACTCAGCAAATTATCCGTAGTTGCTTTTTCTCGCGTTAAGGCTTCGTCTGTTTCTTTTAATTTGAGTGCATTTTGATGGTACGCTTGCTGGATGCGTTCAATGTTTTGTTGCTGATTGTGATGTAACTGGTACAGCCATTCTATTTGTCCGGCAACGGTTTGCCCAATGCTCTTTTTTAATTCGGACGATAAAACATTGCGTCCGTTTGGAATATAAAAATTACTGAAGGTTTTTGAAAAACATACGGCAAAAACGTCAAAGGCATCATCATTTTGGCTGGGAATACTAAACACCAATACATTTTGCTCAATTTCGTCTTGAATGGAAAGTTGTTTCAGTTGTTTTTTACGTGGAGCAAGTGGTAAATCTTCTTTATCTCCCCAAAAAATTTTTTTACGCTTTGCCCTAAATTGCTGCACTTTTATGCTCAAAGCACCACTTGAACGATCCACCGGAGTAAATAATTGTTTGTTTTTACCTTCCGTATTATAACACCGCGCACCTTCATCATTACAAAAAACATACAACTCTAACACGCCCGGAAATTGGTCGTGCAACGCCTGCAATGCAAATAACGCCGGATGATATGAAGTGAAAATACGCATTTATTAAGTTAACTTAATCATGCTTAATTTAATTAAGTAAATCATGTTAAGTTAAGTTTAAGTATATCTAGTTAACGCAAATCTACTTAATATATTTTTATCTCAAGTAATTTGTGTTGTCCTTTGTATCAAACAAAACCGTATAAAAATGAAAACAATAAGCAAGAAGTTAGAATTAAGCATAGTGCTTCAGGGTTTAAGTAGGATGCTTTTAGATTTAGGCGCGTATCTACTTAAAAAAAGTAAAAAAGGATTAAAAGCAGTTGGAAATTACATCAGCTTTCAAGTTGAATTTTTACGTGATTTTGAATACACCAAAGTAAATATCGTCAACCATTTTTTAGAAAAAGCAGCTGCATTTTTTGATTTTGATGTAGATGAAACCAAACAAAAAATAAAGCGAATGGTGACGACCAAAAAACGAAAAGTTATGAAGAGAGGAGTACAACCCATCCAAAAACGAGGGATGAAAAAGCAGGACGGTTGGTTCAAATTTTCAATTGATCGTTCCGACAAGCGAAAAAATAAAAGAAAATTTCAAAAAAATAAGTTCATACCAATAGCTTAGCTGACTAATTGAAAGTTAGACGGTTAAGCCATTTTGCCAGGTTGTGGCATATCTTTTGAATAGAATTAAAATATAAAAAGTTGGCAGACAGAACGAAACCCTTTTTAAATAGGCACCGTATCCGAACCAACACAAGTTTAACAAATGTGATTATTATGAACTTAGATGCTATTAAAAAAACAATTTTAAAGTCAGCTCAAGATCAGTTGGCACTTCATCAAAACCTTGGGCAACGCTCGCGGTTAACAGTTATGCAAGTAGCAGAATTATGGGATATTGTAGCAGGCAAATCAGAAAAAGAAAATCCGAATGCAGGCATTTTCTTTGACAATACGTTTAGCTTAAATTAAATTATAAAATGGCGTTTAGGTGTTGTTGTTAATGTGCAATAACACCTGAGCCTATCAATTCTTCACCGTTGTACCATGCAGCAAATTGACCCGGACTAACACCCGAAACTGGTTCGTCAAACAAAATATAAAGCCCTTCTTTTTCTTGAATTAACGTAGCTTTTACCAAAGGCTGACGATAGCGGATACGTACACCGTATTCAACTCGTTCACCAACGCGCAAGGCTAAATCTGTTCGAATCCAATGGCATTCATCTGTTTGAATAAATAATGCCTTTTTGTGTAAACCGGGGTGTGTATCTCCTTGTCCGGTATAAATAGTGTTTGTTTCTGTATTTGTGCCCACCACAAAAAGGGGTAGTGGAGTGCCGCCAACGCCTAAACCCTTACGCTGACCAATGGTAAAATAATGCGCTCCGTTATGTTCACCCACTTCATGTCCCATGTTTGGTTGATAAACAAATGGTTCTGCCAGGGCTTTGTGATTATCGGTAGCTAATAATTCAGCATAATAATCATACGCAGGTAAATCGTCTCCCAGCTCAATTATTGTTCCTTTTTTGGGGAGTAATTGCTGTTGTAAAAAAGTGGGCAGTTTTACTTTTCCTATAAAACATAAGCCTTGCGAATCTTTTTTGTCCGCCGTTATTAAACCTTGCCCAGCTGCAATTTCGCGCACGGCAGGCTTTTCTAACGCACCAATCGGAAAGAGTGCTTTAGCTAATTGATCTTGTGTTAATTGGCATAAAAAATAGCTTTGGTCTTTATTTTTATCTTTTCCTGCCAATAATTGATACGTACCGTTTGGTGCCTGCCCTTTACGGCAATAGTGACCCGTTGCTACAAAATCTGCCCCTAATTTTTCGGCCGCTTTTAAAAAAACATCAAATTTAATCTCCCGGTTACACAGCACATCCGGATTAGGTGTTGGCCCAGCCTCATATTCAGCAAACATATAGTCTACAATACGCTCTTTATACTCTACGCTTAAATCTAACGTTTGAAAAGGAATACCAAGTTTTTCTGCCACTAATAATGCATCTTGGCTATCATCAATCCACGGGCAATCATCAGCAATGGTAACCGATTCGTCATGCCAGTTTTTCATGAATATACCAATAACGTTATACCCTTGCTCTTTCAGCAAATAAGCGGCTACACTAGAATCCACTCCACCCGATAAACCAACAACAACCGTTTGCATATTTTTTATTTGAATGACAAAGTTACGCAACTTAACACACAATTTATGCGCCCTTTTGCTATTTTTATTTTAAGCAAAAAAGTAATTCATCACAAAAACGAATTAACAGAAATTAACGTCAAAATTTGGTCTAAAATTTGTTTCTTTACGGCAGATGCGCAATTTGATTTTAATTTTATCGCTTTTAATGACTGCTGTTATTTACGGACAGGCAAATTACAATGACTCGCTCATAACCGTAAAAGGGCGTGTTGTGGATACAGCTTATGATGTAGGTTTTTACAATTTAGTGGTAATTGATAAAACATTAGGGCAAGGTATTTTTGGTGATTATAATGGCAATTTTAGCATAACGGTTAAAAAGTCAGATGAAATTGGCATTTCAGTGACCGGTTACAAAACCCTCTACATTTCATATAAAGACAGTGCCTATAAAAAAACGTACAATAACACGTTTTATATAGAAACGTTAGAGTATATGGGGCAAACGGTGGATGTGCGTCCGCTTAAAACACTTTCTGAACTGCAAGAAGAGCGGGCAAGTATTGCAAAACGAGAAGTGCCAACTGTTACAGTAACAAGTGCCATCCGCAGCCCGATTACGGCACTTTATTTGGCTTTTAGCAAACGCGAAAAAACCAAGCGCCTGGTAGCAGAAATGGAATACCAGGACAAGCAAGATGAAATTGTGCGTGAAATTTTACGCATTTACGTACACAATGATATCATTGATTTATCGCAAGATGAATTTGTGGAGTTTATTCGCTTTTTAAATGTAAACGCGGAGTTTCTTAAATCTGCTAATGACTATGAGTTGATTACTTACATTAAAGGGAAATACGAACATTTTGTCAAAATCAAGGACGGTTTTTAGCCGCTTATTAACATTCAAACTAAGCGTTACTGCCAAGCTACATGTCGTCAATTAAAAGCATAATTTAGCAAATACAAAGCAATCTGGCCCGAAGACGAAAAGCACTTTTAGTCGTTCAACACGGCCAATTAAAAACCATAACCCCTCAAGTCACGTAACTAATTAAATAATTAATCGTAAACGGTTGAATATTAATCAACGGCACGTTAATTGTTTACCTGTAACACATAGTTGTGGGTAAACTAAACGTAGACCGGAATACGAATACATGAATAAATTAATTGCATCACTCATATTGTTTGTTGTTTTTCAAGGTTTTGGACAACGCGTAAAAATAATGGACATTAGCCCCGATTATTTCCGTCATAATGATGTGAGCGGTTTTTACTGCCTGCACCCAGAAATAGAAAAAGAGGCCTATGAATGGATTGCAACGGTTAAGGTAACGTTTGATTCTATCTACCCAAATACACTTACTAATTTGTATGACAAATTGACTGATAAGAGCAATCGTTTACGGGCAAATGCGTTTAGGTTTAGGCGTGCTGATATTTTTACAACCATAGATGAAAAATACATTGAGTTAGATGTGTATTACCTTAAAATGGAACGGCGTGATTTAAACTATTCACTTTTTGATAAAAACAAGGTGTATTTATTTGGTTTTTTGGGTTATCACCAAAATATTGAAGGGTACACGATTGAAATTAATGGTGAGCAACTTTTATTGAGCGAGCTCCGTTACAAGGAAATAAGCCTGCCAGCAGGCGTTCCGGTGGAAATTAAATTAGACAAAGGCGTAAAGGCAGATGTAATAAACCTAACAGGTACCAAAGATATGAAGCCCGTTTATTATGAATTTGACATTTTTAAGGGGATGTTTACCCGGTCAAAAATTACAACGTATGATATTAATTTGGCAGAGTTTTTGAAGCCCTTACTTAAACGGGAGGTATATCCGTTAAAAACAAAAGAAAAGGAGTAGTGCTTTAGATGAAAACTATTTATTTTCTTTGCAAAAAAATAACAATAATGAAAATAATTTGGGGAATTTCGTTTTTTCTTATCAGCTTAATTGCAGGGGGAAACGGGTTTGCACAAACAAAAAGTAACGAGCGTATTTTAGGTCAATGGAAAGGCGTTAAAATGTTTCAAGATGACAACACGCTAAATAAAAAAGCCTATTTTTTACCCAATGATGGGCAAATGATCATCACCCCCGATTTTGTGCACCTTTATTATTATCCTTATTTCAAAACAGACAAATATCCGGTACGGTTTGAAAAATCGGCTATTATTTACGATATAAATGATAAAGAAATTCGCTGCGATTACAGTTTCAGAGGTGATACGCTGATTTTTGAGATGACCTACATCCAAAAAACATTTGTTAAATATTTTGTACCGATAGAATTAGATGAAAATTTGGTGAATGATTTGGATAAATATGGTTTTGATACAGAGAAATTAACGTTTGAATTTGAACTTGACACTTTAAATAAAATTGAAGAGAAAGGTTTTATCCGACATGATTCGTTAACGTTTGAGCCTTATCGCCATTTAGAATTTACAGGCAAAAACACCCTTAAAATAAACCGAAAACAAGAGGTACCTTACCAACGGCATTATAAAAACATAGTTTTTTCATTAAATGGCAAAACAGATACGTTAGGCATTCAATTACTTTCTGGTACGCAAAGCATTTTTATTGTACCAAGCAACAAGTTGCCAATGCGGGATTCTATAGTGCTACCCTATATGACCGTAATTTGGGCAGACCGGGGTGCGCAGGCCATTATTGACGAAGAAAATTTTTAATGTAAACCACTGTTTTAGGCGTCAAGCGTTGCTAAGTAATCCGCCTTGCAGGCAGAAAGTATGGCGATAATTTCTTGTCGTTGTTTAATCAATGCATGGTATTTCTCTGGGTTTTCACGGTAGAACGAACGTAGAATTTTACGTTGTACACTATTCTCAATGGCCGCTAAATAAACCAGTGCGTATAGCCCTGTAACATACATAACCACCGGAATGGCTAATGAAAACCAATCGAGCGGCGTAGTTAACCAAATAAATGTTGTAATACCCGCATACCAAAATAAAAATAAAAAAAGACCTAATGCCAGTGCAATAGAACCGCTAAACGTTTCTTCCAGCTTCAGTTTTGAATGGATAATGCCTACCAACTTGTAAGGGATAACATTTGTTAAGTAGCCAGTTAAAAACAACGGTAGTCCTAGTATGAAGGACAAAATGCGGCGTGTTGAATAATGCGTGGTAAATTGACCAATGTTTTTATCTGTTAAGTTATAATGATCCAGATCTGCTAAATAAGCATCTATTTTAGCCTCAGCTTTAGCGTAGGTTTCGGGTTTATTCGTTTTGAAATAAGCAATGGCATTCACAAAATCTTTGTGCATACTAAATTCTTCGTCAGACTCGTCAAACTTAATTTCAAACTGTGCTTTCAAATCATTTGCATAAATCCGATTTAGCTTTTCCAGCATTAGTTCTTCATCTTCAGTAGGCGCGTGTAAAATAGTTTCCATCAGTTGGGTTTGCACATAGCCCGTTATTTCTTTGGTTTTTTCTATTTCATTCTCAGCAGTTATTGGCGCAAAATCTGTAATGTAAATGGGGCGACCTATTTTTACGTATAAATCGCTCCGCCACTGGTGCGGGTCACTGTAATTTAAGCCAACGGGTACAATGGCTACACCAAGTTTAAAAGCATTCAGTTGTTCGGCACCAATAGCTATGCGAACGGCACCTGTTTTAAGCGGTTTCAGTTTTCGCTCTGTAATGCTTATGCCTTCTGGAAAAATTAAAAGAGAGTTGCCTTGCGTTAAGTGACTATGGCAAGTAGCAAACATGTTTTTATTCTTATGCGTATCTTCCGGTCGGGTAGAGGGGCGGTAAACGGGAATCATGTGTAAAACAGTTTTAAAAAACCAGGCTTTTAGGCCTTTACCAACATATTCACCAGCGGCAATAAAATAAACGGGTGTTTTTACAGAAGAGGCTACCACAAGCGGATCCAAAATGCACTGGGGTGATTCGGTGACAAAAATATAAGGGCCTTTTTCCGGAATATTTTCTTTTCCATCTATCTTGTATTTTCTGAAATAACCAACAAGCGTTAGTTTAGAGAAGAATTTCAAAATTGCATAAACCATAATCGGCAAGATAAAAGATTATTCAGCTCGTACCATTAATCCAGCAAGAAAAGCAAAAAAATGGTGCGCTAATTGCACGGGCATTTATCGAGTTTACGAATCCAAACTATTTAATTTGTCGTATCTTAAGCACAAAAATATAAAATTGGTTATGCGTATTTTATTCTTATTTATCGGTCTTGTTGCGCTGCCAGGCTTTGCACAGGTTAAAAGCAAAGCTTATGGCGAAATGCTGGACAAGCTCTTAAGTCACTCTGTAAATGAAATAGCTGTAGGTGAAGTAGACCAAACCGATCCATCCATTGTGTATTTGGATGCGCGTGAAAAAAATGAATACAACGTAAGTCATATTAAAAACGCCGTTTGGGTGGGGTATGATGATTTTAAAATGGAACGCCTTCCCGAAATGGACAAAGCTGATAAAATAATTGTGTATTGTTCGGTAGGTTATCGGAGTGAAAAAGTTTCAGAAAAATTAGTCAAAGCAGGCTATGACAATGTGTTTAATTTGTACGGCAGTATTTTTGAATGGGTAAACCAGGGCTACCCGGTTTATGATAACCAAGGTAAACAAACCACAAAAGTACATGCCTATAATAAAGATTGGGGGCAATGGCTAACTAAGGGAGCGAAAGTTTATAAGTAAACATGAGTCGAATCTCTGCTAACGCGTATGCCGTAATTCTTAAAATTGGAATTGTTGGGTTGATATTGAACCTCATTTTCTCATTTGCTTTGAATTATGTGTTTCGTAACATGAACATATATGAATTTTCAGAGGAGTATGTGTTTGTTTTTGCTTTAGAGATTATTTTAAATTTAATTTATCTCATCACATTTTCTGTTTACTTGTACCGCAATGAATACAAGGTTGTGTTAATCTTGTTGTGGTTTGAATCGTTGCTTCATATTTATTCTGACTTTTTGAGGTTTAACGATATTTATGGTCAAGAATATTTGGTAAATATTGCTTCTATTCATACAATTTATTATGTACTAATGTTGAGTCAATTTATTTTATGTATTGGTATTATATATTCAAAAACAAAAGAGAAAATTTTCTTAAAAATTTATGCCACCCTTTGGATAGTCGGTAATGTTATAACGTTATTTCTAATTTACATAAATGCGAGAGAGCTTGAAAGCCTTATGGGCTACGTTTTTCCATTGGTAGTTATTTTCTTAATCAAAGCCTTTCAAAACGAATTAGATCGTGTTGAAAAAAGCAATCGAACCTCTGCCGAAATTTTAGATGACTAACTATTGTTAGCAGTTTTCATAAGCCTGTTATTGTAAAAAGCTGATACGCTTACCAAATTCTAAAATAAACGCCTGTTTGTTAATAACTAAGGCATTTAACGTACAAAACACAGTTGTGTTCTTTGTATTTTTGTTAGTCGCACAATAAATCTATGTCAGAAGAGAACAACGAACCAGAAGAAGAACAGCAATTTGATCCGCGGTATGACGCCAATTCCGGTGATAATGAAGAAGGGGAGCACATTATTCCCTTATCGGGCATGTACAAAGATTGGTTTTTGGATTATGCCTCTTACGTAATTCTTGAACGTGCCGTACCCGCCCTAACAGATGGGTTTAAACCTGTACAGCGCCGTATTTTACACTCCATGAAGGAGATGGATGATGGCCGAGTGCTACAACAAAGTTGCCAACATTATTGGTAACACCATGAAGTATCACCCGCATGGCGACGCATCTATAGGTGATGCACTGGTACAAATGGGGCAAAAAGAATTGCTGATAGACATGCAGGGAAACTGGGGAAATACCTTAACGGGAGATTCCGCAGCTGCACCGCGTTATATAGAGGCACGTTTGTCTAAATTTGGTAGCCATGTTGTGTTTAATGCTAAAACAACCGAGTGGATTCCTTCTTACGACGGCAGAAATAAAGAGCCCGTTCTGCTACCGGTAAAATTCCCGCTTTTATTGGCACAAGGTGCAGAGGGAATTGCCGTAGGTATATCGCCTGTAAAATACTACCGCATAACTTTATTGAGTTAATAGATGGTTCAATAGACATACTCCGCGGAAAAAAGGCAAACATATTGCCCGATTTTTTAAATGGTGGCATGGCCGACTTTTCAAACTACAACGAAGGGTTAAGGGGTGGAAAAGTGCGTGTGCGTGCTAAAATTGAAAAAGTAGACACTAAAACCATCAAGATAGCTGAAATACCGTTTGGCACAACAACATCCTCTTTAATTGACTCTATTTTAAAAGCCAACGATAAAGGCAAAATTAAAATAAAACGAGTAGAAGATAATACCGCCGCAGAGGTGGAAATCATCATTTACTTAGCGCCAGGTGTTTCTCCGGACAAAACGATTGATGCCCTTTATGCTTTTACAAACTGTGAAATGTCTATATCACCGAACTGTTTGGTAATTTTAGATAATAAGCCGTACTTTTTAAGCGTAAATGAAATTTTAAAAATAAATACCGAAAACACCGTTCAGCTTTTAAAAAGAGAACTGGAAATTCGGTTAAAGGAATTAGAAGAATCGTGGCACTTTTCATCTTTAGAGAAAATTTTTATTGAAAACAAAATCTACATTGAATTTGACGGAAAAACGTATGATGAAGCCATTGAGGTGACGCACGAATTATTAAAGCCACATATCAAACACCTTAAGCGTGCCGTAACGGATGATGACGTTAAACGCCTGTTAGAAATTAGAATGCGCCGTATCACCAAACATGATTCGGACAAAGCGGACAACTACATTACCTCATTAGAGGAAGAGATGGCTGAAATTCAAAATCATTTAGATAATTTGATTGAATATGCCATAGCGTATTATAAAGATTTAAAAAAGCAATTTGGTGACGGTAAAGAGCGTCGCACAGAAATTAAAATTTTCGACACCATTTCTGCTAAAAAAGTAATTGTAGCCAATAAAAAGCTGTATGTAAATAAAAGTGAAGGTTTTATAGGCTGGGGATTAAAGAAAGACGAGTTTGTTGCGGAATGTAGTGATATTGATGACGTAATTGTGTTTCTTTAAAACAGGCAAAATGATGGTCACCAAAATCAGCGATAAAAAATTCGTTGGTAAAGGCATTATGCACTGTGCAATATGGAAAAAAGGAGACACACGTACCATTTACCATCTCATATACAGAGACGGGCCTGAAGGCAAGCCAACGTTAATGAAACGATTTGCGGTTAAAAGCATAACGCGTGATAAGGAGTACCCGATAACAAAAGGCACTAAAGGTTCTAAAGTCTACTACTTTTCGGTGCATCCAAACGGAGAACGAGAGATTGTAAATGTGCAATTGCGCCCGCGTCCGCATTTGAAACGGGTACGCTTTGATATTGATTTTGGCGAACTGCTCATAAAAGGGCGCGGTGCTGCCGGTAACCGCGTTACCAAAGAAATTGTATCCAAAATTGTACAAAAAGAGGTGGGTGAATCCACGTTAGCCGCCCGCAAAATTTGGTGGGATGATATTGTAAGTCGACTAAATGTAGATGACCGCGGTAAATTTTTAGGTTCATTTAAAGGAGAAGACAAATTATTAACCCTTTACGCTTCGGGAGGCCGTTGCGTCTCACTAATTTTGATATCGGAAACCGATTTAGTGATGATTTAATTCACATTGAAAAATGGCATCCAAACCGCCCAATTACAGTAGTGTATTATGATGGTGAAAAGGAACTGCATTATGTAAAACGCTTTTTGGTGGACGTAAAGTCAGATAAAAAAACACTGTTTATTTCAGAATCTGAAGATAGCCGACTGGATGTTGTGTCTACCGCTTACCAGCCACAAATAAAGGTTATTTATAACAAGCGTTTGAAAGAAACCAAAAATTTACCCGATTCTATTATTGATTTGGAAGAGTTTATTGATGTAAAGGGAATGAAAACCTTAGGAAACCAACTGACCAAACTGAAAGTAAAAGAAATTGAACTGACACACCCTATAGAAGGTGATAAACCTTGGCCAAAAGAAGAAACAGAGAATAAACAAAAAGAGGAAGCCGACAATTATTCGGATGATGAGGAGGATGACGAAGAAATGGACGATTCAACCAAAACAACTTCGAATAAAAAAAGTGGGGATAATGATGAATCGCCGCGCGAAGTAAAGTGGGCGAATTTCAAAAAAGAAAGATAAACCAAAACCAATTAAAGATGAAGATGATGACAGCCAAACGTCGCTTTTCTAAGTTATTTGTGGGAATGTGTTGCTGTTTTTTTGCAGCATGCGCAACCCAAGGCAACTATACATTAGAACATAAAACCGTTTTTGAAGGTTATTCAACTAAAGGGACACATGCCCGCGCATTGGATGTGAAAAACGGCATGGCGCTTACGGGCGGGGCAAACGGTGTAGTGTCATTTTACCTTTTGAATCAATCCGATAATAATAACGACATTATTCCGGGTGTAGAGGATTTTAGAGACATGCATTATAACTCTGAAAATGCCTGTATTTTAATGAATTCGGGCAAAAATGGTGAAATTTGGGTATTTGCACCCGGCGGACAAAAAATTCAAACGTATGACACGGCTGGTGTTTTTTTTAATGGATTAGATTATTGGGATGATGACCAAATTGGGATTGTTTTTGGTGACCCTGTAGAGGATAAATTTTTTTCATTGCGAAAACAACAAACATGGGTCGAACCTGGACGGCGGTAACCCCGGCAAGTATGCCCAAAGCGTTAGAAAATGAAGGCGGTTTTGCAGCAAGTGGTTCAAGCATACAAGCCATTGGCGAGCGCACTGTTTATTTTGGAGCAGGTTTAGGAGCAGAAGCACGGCTGTTTTGCAGTAATGACAGAGGGTATAATTGGGTGGCAAAATCGACGCCTATGAAATCTGGTGAGGGGTCTTACGGCATTTACTCCATGTTCTTTTTGTCTGAGGATGAAGGCTTTATTATTGGGGGTAGTTATGAGGACTCTACTTATAACACAGATATTTGCCATTACACAAAAAATGCAGGCAACTCATGGAAGAGTAGAAGCAACGGTTTACTTGGTTATTGTTCATGCATACACGGAAGGGCAGATGGTAAATTACTTGTAGCGACTGGCAAAATGGGTACATTTTATTCGGTGGATAAAGGCAAAAACTGGCAAGTATTATCAGAAAAACCGTTTTACACCTGCCATGTTACAAATGAGACCGTTGTGTTAAGCGGTCGAAATGGTGTTTTAACGTTTATTGATTATACGCTAAAAGTAGCCTAGCAAAGGGGTTCGCGCTTTATTTTGCATTTCCTTTGTCTGATTCACCCTCAATTACCAGAAATTGTGTTAAAATTTCAAATTTATGTCGTTTAGTCGAGTATAAATGGTTATTCATACGGGTTTTTGGTTATATTTGCGGAACAACTTAAAAAATATTTATATGAAAAAAATTTACATGATGGCGGCAGCCGCTCTATTATCTTTTGGAGCAAATGCACAAGACGATTTTGCTGTAAATCTTCTTTCTCACTCTCCAGGAGACACAGATGATTCAAATCCTTTATTATTGCAATTCGAAGTAGAAAATGTTGGGACAACTACTTTTCCAGCTGATGATACTTTATGGGTGTCATTAACCTTAGATGGTGATATTATACAACTAGACTTATCAGGAGGCGGTGTAACCGGATATATTCTTGCAGACGGTCTTGCTCCGGGAGAAACATTTACTGTTCCTGATGTGAACATCACATGGTTAGAGCAAGAAGAACCAACAACTGTTGAAGTGTGTGTAGTAGTATATGGCAATGGAGATGCTTCATTAGCATGGCCCTTCTGCTTCAGAAGTAATTGTTAATGATGATGACGTATCAAATAATATCTTATGTATTACAGCAGAATTACCTGTTGAGGAAATTGATGATGTAAGTTTGGTAGAGTTAGAAAATGCGGTTGGAAAGATCTATTTTAACGGGAATAATCTTGTTATTGTAAACGAAAATCCAGCTTTTGCTGATAAAGCAACAGCTACGATCCTTAACATGGCTGGTCAAACAGTTCTTGTTGAAAATTTCGCATTTTCTCAAGGAACTACAATTTTACCTGTCGGAGATTTAAACAGAGGAATTTATTTAGTTGCTATCGAAGTTAATGGTGACGTTATTACACGTAAGGTTGCTATTCAATAGTCAATACCTAAGTTAAAAAAATTGAGGCTTTTCCGAAAGGGAAAGCCTTTTTTTATGGGTTGAATTCAACTTATACTTACGTTGTTATGGTTTATTTTTATCGATCAACAAAAATAAATTTGGTTTTGTCAATAACAATACGCTATATTTGTTGCAGAAATAAAAACAATGATAAATCAACAGTTACATCACCATCATTTTCATACTTGCGCTTAGCAAGCTGGAGTTGATGTGTAACTAAACATACTATCGAAACCCGTTTGAGCTAAGCTTGAACGGGTTTTTTTGTTTCTATTATTCTCAAATCGATACAGCCTTTATTCAAGTTTACTCAGACCCATTTTAAGAAAAATGAGTAAACTAAAAATTGCAATTCAAAAATCTGGGAGACTAAAAGAAGACTCTCTTAAGCTGTTAAATGATTGTGGAATTATTATTGATAATGGCAGAGATCAGCTAAAAACAGTTGCCGCGAACTTTCCGTTAGAAGTATTTTATTTGCGCAATTCAGATATTCCGCAATACGTGCAGGATGGTGTAGTGGATGTGGCGATTGTAGGAGAAAACCTATTGATTGAGAAAAAAGCAAAATTGCCCATTGTACGTAAATTGGGCTTTTCAAAGTGCCGTGTTTCACTAGCTGTACCAAAAAACACCGAGGTAGACGACATACAGTTTTACAATAACAAACGCATTGCCACTTCTTATCCAACTACGCTAAGCACATTTTTAAAGGCGAATAACCTAACTGCCGAAGTTCATAAAATTTCGGGTTCAGTAGAAATTGCACCAACTATCGGTTTAGCAGATGCTATTTTAGACATTGTTAGTTCGGGCAATACACTTTTTAAAAACGGACTAAAAGAAACAGAAGTTGTACTTAAGTCTGAGGCTGTATTGGTGCAATCAGCAAACGTTAATGAAGCAACGCAACTATTAATCGATAAATTAAATTTTCGGTTAAAAGCGGTGCTTGAAGCAAAATTATCCAACTATATTTTAATGAACGTGCCCAACACCCAAATTAAAGCGGTAAGTCAAATTTTACCTGTACTAAAAAGCCCAACGATACTTCCGTTAGCCGAAGAGGGGTGGAGTTCACTCCACTCGGTGATTAAAAAGGATGATTTTTGGAATGTGATAGACCAGCTCAAAAAATTAGGGGCAGAAGGTATTCTTGTTGCACCAATCGAAAAAATGGTAATCTAATTTTGTTATGAAAGTTTATTTGAATCCTCCTAAAACCAATTGGGGCAACCTAATGAAGCGCCCACAATTAGACACCGCCCAATTGACACCTTTTACTGCAACACTGTTTCAAAAAGTGAAAATACTTGGAGACGAAGCTCTACGGTTGTACACTGCTGAGTATGACAGTGTTGATATCGACGAATTACGTGTATCCAAGGGCACGATAAAAGATGCAGCACAAGGCGTTAAAGAACCACTAAAAAAAGCAATTGAACAAGCGTATAGCAATATTTTAACCTTCCATAAGGCACAACTGGCACTACCTCAAAAAATTGAGACTACTAAGGGTGTTATGTGTTGGCAAGAAAACAGACCAGTAGAGCGTGTTGGAATCTATATTCCCGGTGGCTCCGCTCCATTATTTTCAACGGTGTTAATGTTGGGTATTCCAGCAAAAATAGCCGGATGTAAAACGATAGTGCTTTGTACACCACCAAATAAAAATGGTGAAATAAATCCTGTTATTTTATATGCGGCGAAGCGTGTAGGAATTACCGAAATATTTAAAGTCGGTGGCGCGCAATCCATAGCTGGGATGACTTACGGTACAGCAACCATTCCAAAAGTTGATAAGATTTTTGGCCCGGCAACCAGTATGTGACAGCCGCAAAGCAGTATGCACAGCAGCAAGGTGTAAGCATTGATATGCCAGCGGGACCGTCAGAGTTAGTGATAATGGCAGACGAAACCGCAACTATGGCATTTGTTGCCGCGGATTTATTGTCACAGGCAGAGCACGGTGCAGATAGTCAAGTGATTGCATTGCTTTCCAGCAAAAAATTAGTGGACCAGTTGCAACGCGAATTGCAATACCAATTAAGTCAGCTACCTCGCCGAGCCATTGCACAGGCAGCCTTAGAAAATTCGCAGTTAATCGTTCTTGAAAACACGAATGACCGTATTGACTTCGTAAATGATTATGCACCGGAACACCTTATGGTCTGCGAAGCAAATCCAGGCACTATTTTGACCAAAATCGTAAATGCAGGTTCCGTTTTTTTAGGGAATTATACACCTGAAAGTGCGGGTGATTACGCGTCCGGAACGAACCATACATTGCCTACCAATGGTTTTGCTAAAATGTATAGCGGTGTAAATATAGATGCATTCATCAAAAAAATTACCGTTCAGCAAATTACAGCAGCAGGCATTCAAAATATAGGCGAAACAGTAGAGCAGATGGCAAGTGCCGAGCAACTTGAAGCACACAAAAACGCAGTAACAATCCGACTAAAAACAATAAAAAATGGAAATTAATCAATTATTGCGCCCTTGCATTCAGCGTTTGACGGCTTATAGTTCTGCCAGAAATGAATATTCGGGGAACGCCAAGCTTTTATTAGACGCGAATGAAAGTCCTTTTGACAATGGGGTAAACCGTTACCCGGATCCATTACAGCGTAGCTTAAAGAAAGCCATTGCAAAAAGAAACAACATGTTGCCCAACCAAGTTTTTTTAGGAAACGGCAGTGATGAAACCCTGGACTTATTGCTACGTGCCTTTTGCGAACCGGGTACAGACGATATTTTGATTTTACCGCCAACTTATGGAATGTACAAAGTACTAGCCGATATTAATGATGTAAATACAATTGAAGTTCCGTTGAACGAAGATTTTAGTTTAAACACAGAAGCGATTATTTCAGCTGTTCGAAAAACGACCAAAATCATCTTTATTTGCTCGCCAAACAACCCCACAGGAAACAATATGAACAGAGCAGCTATTACTACAATTTTAGACAGGTTTGACGGGTTAGTGGTGGTAGATGAAGCATATATAGATTTTAGCGAAGAACAGTCCTTTATTAAAAATTTAAGCAAACACCCTAATCTAATTTTAAATCAGACATTTTCAAAATCATATTCCGGTGCGGGGCTGCGTTTAGGGATGGCATTTGCATCTGCAGAAATTATCACCATTTTAAACCGAATAAAGCCTCCGTATAATATTAACCAACTTACCCAAAATGCAGCGTTGAAATTGTATGAGAATGAGTCTTTATTCAATGCGAATATTGCCGCTATTTTAGCTCAGAAAAAATGGCTTTCAGCACACTTAATACAACTAAAAAGTGTTGAAAAAATTTATCCTTCAGCCGCTAACTTTTTACTTGTTCGATTTTATAATGCGCGCCTAATTTATCGCCAATTAAAAGAAAATGGAATAATTGTGCGCGACCGATCTGACGAATTAAATTGTGAAAACTGTTTACGCATAACAGTGGGCACAAAAAAAGAAAATGAATTATTGATTAACACCTTAAAACAACTTTAAACGTATGAAAAAAGTACTTTTTATAGACCGTGACGGTACACTTGTTATTGAACCACCAATTGACTTTCAGCTGGACAGTTTAGAAAAATTGACGTTTTACCCAGGTGTATTCCGCTACTTATCAAAAATTGCAGAAGAATCAGATTATGAATTGGTGATGGTTACCAATCAAGATGGATTAGGTACAGCTGCCTTTCCAGAAGAAACGTTTTGGCCAGCACAAAATAAAATAATCGAAGCCTTTAAAAATGAAGGCATTGTTTTTAGCGCTATTAAAATTGATAAAAGCTTTCCGCATGAAAATTCACCGAACAGAAAACCAAAAACAGGCTTATTGACCGATTACCAGTCAAACAACTACGATTTGGCGAACAGTTTTGTAATAGGGGACAGAGCGTCTGACATGGAGTTGGCCGAAAATTTAGGCTGTAAAGGCATTTTAATAGCTACAGAAACAGAAAAACCAACCAAAGCTACCGTTTTAGTGACAGACAATTGGCAAACCATTTACAAAACCTTAATGGGTGGTGAACGACGAACAGAATTGGAGCGAAAAACAAATGAAACAGCCATTCAATTAAAACTAGACTTAAACGGTACAGGAAAAGCTGAAATCTCTACTGGAATTGCATTTTTTGACCACATGCTAGCGCAGTTAGCTAAACATGGTTTAGTTGATTTATACTTACATGTAAAGGGCGACTTAGCCGTAGATGAACACCATACCATAGAAGATACTGCAATTGCATTGGGAGAAGCCTTTAACACTGCATTGGGCAATAAACTAGGGATAGAACGCTACGGATTTTGTTTACCCATGGACGACTGTTTGGCGCAAGTAGCGATTGATTTTGGTGGTAGAAACTGGCTGCTATGGGAAGCCGATTTTAAACGCGAAAAAATTGGAGAAATGCCTACCGAAATGTTTATGCATTTTTTTAAATCCTTTACAGATGGTGCCCGGTGTAATTTAAACATTAAAGCAGAAGGCGTTAACGAGCACCATAAAATTGAAGCCATTTTTAAAGCATTTGCAAAGGCTATAAAAATGGCAATTAAACAAGATATTAACCGGATGGTACTGCCATCTACCAAGGGTGTTTTATAATGGAAGTTGCACTAATTAATTACGGCGCAGGGAACGTGAAATCTGTCAGTTATGCGTTTGAACGGCTTGGCGTAACACCAAATTTAACTGCAAATGCTGAAGAAATTTTAAAAGCTGACTATGTTATTTTTCCAGGTGTGGGGCAGGCCGCACATGCCATGAACGCCTTAAAAAAGAAAGGGTTAGATGAACTTATACCCAACCTTACACAGCCGGTGCTAGGTATTTGCTTAGGTATGCAGCTAATGTGTAATTTTTCGGCAGAAGGAAATGTGAACGGCTTGGGGATATTTGATACCGCCGTAGAGCGTTTTGAACCAACTGTAAAAGTACCGCATACCGGATGGAACTCAATTGCCTTTGAGTCGCACCCCTTGTTTAAAAAAATTGACCAAAAAGCCTATGTGTACTTCGTTCATAGCTATTTTATGAATAAAACTAAAAATACAGTTGCTACAACGAATTACGGCAAACCATTTTCTGCTGCGATTCAAAAAAACAACTTTTACGGTTGCCAATTCCACCCCGAAAAAAGTGGAGCGGTTGGTAACCAAATTCTTCAAAATTTTTTAACGTTATGAGAATTATACCTGCCATAGATGTGATAGATGGAAAATGTGTACGTTTGTCACAAGGCAATTATGAGACGAAAAAAATCTACAATTCATCTCCATTAGAAATTGCAAAAGCCTATGAGGCCAATGGCATAAAACACATCCATTTGGTAGATTTGGACGGAGCCAAGGCAGATACAATTGTAAATTGGAAGGTATTGCATCAAATTGCAACCAAAACTAATCTAAAAATAGATTTCGGAGGCGGAATAAAATCAACTGCTGCGGTAAAAATTGCGTTTGAAAACGGCGCCAACCAAATTACAGGTGGAAGCGTGGCTGTAAAATCACCAGAATTGTTTGAACATTGGTTAAAAACTTACGGTGCCGAAAAAATAATATTGGGTGCAGATGCAAGAGGAGAAAGAATGGCTGTAAATGGCTGGAAAGAAACAACATCCGTAGAACTTGCCCCCTTCGTAAACGATTACGTACAAAAAGGGATAAAATATGTGATTTGCACCGATATTTCTAAAGACGGCATGTTGCAAGGTACTGCCACTGAACTTTATAAAAAGATGCTAGCCGCCAACCCCAAACTTAACCTAATTGCAAGCGGCGGTGTGGCAGGAATAGAGGATTTAGACCAACTGCACCGCATTGGGGTAGAAGGTGTTATTATTGGAAAAGCCATTTACGAAAATAAAATTACTTTAAAAGAATTAGCGCTGTATGTTGACTAAACGCATTATTCCATGTTTAGATATTAAGGATGGAAAAACAGTAAAAGGCATTAATTTTAATCAACTAATTGATGCCGGTGACCCCGTAGAATTAGCAAAGCGTTATTCTGACGGCGGAGCAGATGAGTTGGTTTTTTTAGACATTTCGGCGACCGCTGAAAAGCGAAAAACCTTGTTGAAATTAGTCACACAAGTAGCGCAAGCCATAAATATTCCGTTTACGGTAGGTGGCGGAATTAATTGTGTAGCAGATGTGTCTGCTTTACTAAATGCCGGGGCGGATAAGGTATCTGTGAATTCAGCAGCAGTAAAAAATCCCATATTAATTAATGAAATTGCAGCAGCTTTTGGAAGCCAATGTTTGGTATTGGCCATTGACGCCAAGCAATTAAACAGTAAATGGATAGTACACCTAGTAGGAGGCACGGAAGAAACAAAGCTGAGTTTGTTTGACTGGGCACAAGAAGGTGTAAGCCGGGGAGCGGGTGAAATTTTGTTTACCTCAATGAATGGTGACGGCACAAAACAAGGCTTTGCTGATGATTGCCTAAATCAACTTACACGTTTAATAAATGTACCGATTATTGCATCTGGTGGGGCGGGTAATGCAGACCACTTTACGTCTGTATTTAAAAAAGGGGGTGCAGATGCTGCGTTGGCCGCCTCTGTTTTCCATTTTAATGAAATCAACATTATTGAACTAAAAAAACACTTGCAACAGCAACAAATACCGATACGATTATGACATTAAATTATAATAAAGACGGATTAATTCCCGCAATAATTCAAGACGTGACAACACGTGAAGTACTAATGCTGGGGTATATGAATGCCGAAGCTTACGCTGAAACGCTACGCACGAAAAAAGTAACCTTTTACAGCCGAAAGCGCCAACAATTATGGACAAAAGGAGAAGAAAGTGGTAATTACCTAAATGTGGTGACGATTCGAAATGATTGTGACGACGATACGCTATTGATTCAAGCAAACCCCATTGGTGCAACGTGCCATAAGGGAACATTAACCTGTTGGGGAAATCCAACTCGCGCAAACGTTGGGCAGTTAACAAAGTTGGAAAACACAATAGAAAACCGAATTAACCAACCAAAAGCAGGTTCGTACATCTCCAATTTAACCAAACAGGGTATAAACAAAGTGGCGCAAAAAGTAGGAGAGGAGGCTGTGGAAATGATTATAGAAGCCAAAGATAGCTCCACCGATCTATTTTTAAATGAATCGGCGGATTTATTGTTTCATTACCTGCTTTTGCTACACGTTAAAGGGTTTGCTTTAAAAGATGTTCTAAGCATTCTAAAAGAGCGGGAGCAATAAATAACTATTCAATAACAAAAGGCTTTACAGAAGAACCTGTTGAATTTTGAAAAGCAACGTAGTACATGCCTTTATCCAATTTACTACAATCAATTTTTTGAGCACCAACGGATAGGCTTTTTGTAAAAACTAGTCGCCCAACCGAGTCGTAAATAGTAGCGTTTGTCTGAACCGGCACTTCAACAGTAACAAAACCAAGACTTGATGGATTCGGGTAAATTACAATGTCAGCAGTTGCTGGTTTTTCTGCCACCGTTGTCGTTTCACAGATTACCTCATTCAGTAAATCCCATAATTCATTATTGAAAATTGTCGGAACCAATCCGCCTAAACCATCTGGTGCACTCCCCATTCTGATAACAATTAAGTTTTGAGACGGAACGATATTTAAATACTGTCCGTTTTTACCAATTGCTGAATACATATCTGCCGGTGCATTGTCTGACAACTGACCACTAAAAACAGTTTGTGAACCGGGGAGCATAAACGAATCTTGCCCATTTAGCCACCATAAATAACCGTACGATTCATTCAACTCTTGGCTTGGGGTTATCATTTGATTATAATAAGCAGCATCTGTTATAACAGGTGTACCGTCCCACGTTCCACCACCAAGCATCATAAGTCCGAAACGTGCCATGTCTCGCGGTTTACTAAAATAAACATTGTTATAACCCAGTGGAAAAAATAGCCCAGACATCCCGGTAGCTGCCTCTAACTTAGTATTGCAATAGGCATTGAGCGAAAAACCCGTTGCGCCATCAATTACCTGATCCAATAATGTATACGGAGCGTTGTGATAAGCCCAACGCGTGGTAGGTTTTGCTTTATAAACCAAACATTCGGGGTCTGTACAATCCACGTCGCCTGTTTCATCATCTAACCCTGTTATCATACTTAACTGATGCTTTACAGTGATGTTGTTTTCTTGCTCAAGCGTTAAATCTGTCCAGCCCGTACCAAGGTAATCGCTGGATTTATCGTTAATATCCAAATCGCCCTCTTGCTGCGCTATTCCTGTTAAAACAGCAGTAATTGTTTTACCTGCAGATGCCCAATACCAAATGCTATCTTGCTCAAACGTTCCAAAATATTTTTCAATAACGATTTTACCATCTTTCAATACTAAAAATGCCTTTGTATTATTTTCATCCAAATAATCACATAATTCGGGTAATTGATCCGCACACCAACCCAATTCATCCATGCTAGTGGTTGCCCATTCGTCTCCAGAAACGGGTGGAAAATAAAGGGTTTGAGCTAAAAGGGGAGCGGTACAAAATAGAAAAGTAAAAACGAGTGTAGCTTTTTTAACGTTCATAATTGGTTACATTGATTTGACAGTTAGACCACAAACAACAAAAAAGGTTTAATGGAATGAATTAAAATACGATCAAGGTATTAAATTTACACCTTAAAATGTGTAACAAACAATGAAAATTCGACGAATAGTTATTCTAACAATTATATTATCTGCCTGCGGAGCGGGGGACAAAGCAAGTAACCTTGAATATGAAACCTTTGTAAATAACGAACGGTATTATCAAATTGACTACCCGAAGGAATGGGATACGAACCGGCTGAATTTGAGCATGGATTTTAATGCGTTGGAGCCATTACAAGATAGTGCCGATTTTTATACAGAGGGACTTAATATTTCGGTATATCCAAACACTGACAACATAAGTTTGGTGGAAATTGTGGATGAAAACATTAAAATGGCAAAACGAATGTTTCCACAAACAAATGCAGAAAAAACGTCCTTTATAACTGATAGTGGAATAGAGGGGGAGCAGGTGAGTTTAACGTTTGATACAGGTCGGCTTAATTTGAGCAATACAGCAACATTTATAGCTGGGCATGGCAACTTGTACACCATTACCTATAGTTCAGAAACGCAATATGCAAAAGCGTATAAGCCTATATTTGAAAAGATGCTGAACAGTTTTACATGGACGATTCGAGAATAACAAGTATACGTTATTTGTTATGCAAGCATAAAAAAAAGAGTGTAAAAAAAGTCCACAAGCCGATAAAAATCAGTTATTTTTGTTAGAAACAGATAAATTATGGCTGCCAAGCAATTGCTCACAGATATTTTAGACATTAAATACCCCATTATAATGGCGCCTATGTTTTTGGTGTCCAACGCTAAAATGCTGATAGAGGCGGGGAAGAGTGGGATAACCGGAGCTGTTCCGGCATTAAATTACCGAACAGACGAAGCCTTTAGAGCAGCCATTAAAGAAATCCGAGCAAATACAGATGCGCCGTTTGGCGTGAACCTTATCGTTAATAAATCCAACCCAAAAATGCAGCAACAGCTTAAAACCTGTGTTGAAATGAAGGTGGATTATATTATTACATCATTGGGAAGTCCACGCGAAGTAATTAAACACTGCAAACCTGCGGGCATAAAAGTGTTTTGTGATGTGGTGGATTTAAAATTTGCCAAGATTGTAGAAGAATTAGGGGCAGATGCAATTATAGCAGTAAACAAACAAGCGGGAGGACATGCTGACCAACACCGCGTGAACAATTAATTCCAGAATTGGTATCAAACTGTAATATCCCCGTTATTTCAGCAGGTGGAGTAGGGAACAAGTCTCAATTAGACCGTGTGTTAGAACTTGGTGCATGTGGCGCATCAGTAGGTAGCGTGTTTATTGCGAGTGATGAATCAGACGTGTCACAGGAATACAAACAAGCCTGTGTAGATTATGGTGCTGAAGATATTGTGATGAGTACGAAAGTTTCGGGAACACCGTGTACAGTAATAAACACGCCATACGTTCAAAAAATAGGAACAAAACAAAGCTGGTTTGAAGCCTTGTTGAGCAAAAGCAAGCGTTTAAAAAAATGGGTAAAAATGTTGACCTTTGTAAAAGGTATGAAAGCCCTAGAGAAATCTGCATTTAGCGCAACCTATAAAACCGTGTGGTGCGCCTGCCCACAATTGAACACGTTAATGCAATTAAGCCTGTAAGTCAAATTGTTAAAGGGTTAGTGGAAGAGGCGTAAAAAGTGCTTCTCGGCTCCGCTCGAAGTACTTTTAGTTTGCTCGAAGTACTTTTTGTTCGCTCGAAGTACTTTTTGGTGGGATTGATTTAGGTGTTTTTTGGCTTTGGTTGAATTCGTTCAAATTGAAAAGTGCTTCTCGACTCCGCTCGAAGTACTTTTTGTTCGCTCGAAGTACTTTTTGTTTATTTCATATTTCCTGGCTTCGTTTGGTTCTCAGCTGTGCTAAAATGTTTGAGTTTAAATAGAGCGCCGTTCGAGCGGAGTCGAGAAAAAGCGAATAACATTCGTCTATTTCATTTTATGTATTTTAGTGATACCTAAAATTGAATAAGTGATAAAAGGATATATGTATATTTTACAATGCAGTAATGGTACTTTTTATACCGGTAGCACACGCTATTTAGAAAGAAGGGTGTTACAGCATCAAAATGGAATAGGTGCAAACTACACCCGCAAGCACGGGCCTGTTATATTATTGTATTACGAAGCGTTTACGCGAATAGATTGGGCATTTTATAGGGAAAAGCAGGTTCAGAGGTGGAGTCAATCAAAAAAGAAAGCCTTAATGCGTGGTGACTTTTTGGAACTACATAATATGGCTATTTGTAAAAACGAAAGTTTTTATGGTAATCAATGAAGTTCGATTAACTATGATTCTCGGCTTCGTTCGAAGTGAAAAGTGCTTCTCGGCTCCGCTCGAAGTACTTTTTGTTGGCTCGAAGTACTTTTTGGCTTTGGGTGAATCCGTTCAAATTGAAAAGTGCTTCTCGGCTCCGCTCGAAGTACTTTTTGTTCGCTCAAACTACTCATTAAATTACTATCAACTAACGACTAAACACTTGAGACTAAAGGCTTGATACTAAAAACTAGCCCCCCTTAATACTCTTCTCCTAATTCCACTGCACGATTAAATGCCGCATACGCAGCTTGTTCAATTAGACTTTCAACATTATTTTCCTCCATAGAATCAAGAGCAGCACGTGTAGTTCCACCTTTAGAGGCTACGCGATTCATCCACGTTTCCGGTGTTAAATCAGAATCATTAAACAATTGCACAGCACCTTCAAACGTATTGCTCACCAATACCTTTGCGTCATGATCAGAAAAGCCCATTTTTTTAGCCGCTTCCATCATAGATTTCATAAAGTAAAAGACGTAAGCCGGGCCACTTCCTGAAATTCCGGTTGATTTATCAATAAAACTCTCATTAGAAACATGAATTGATTCACCCGTAGTGTCCAATAAATTCCGAACCATTAATAATTCCACCCGTGAAACCGTGTCAGACTCCGTAAAAGAAGTTACACCTTTACCAACTTTGGCGGGTAAATTCGGCATAGCACGCACGACTTTAGAAACACCTAAATTCTCTTGAATGTGTTTAATGGTAACGCCTGCCATCACCGAAACAATTAGTTGACCGTCATGGAAGAGGTGCTTTGTTGTGCTAAAAAGATCAGCACTGTGGTAAGGTTTTACAGCAATAAAAACAATATCCGCCGTTGGTAATACATCCTCTAAACTTTCGCGTACGTCAAAATCCGGATTCTGCTGCAATAACTCAATTTTCTCCGCACTGATGTCATAAATCATTAACTTTCTGCGATTCAACAATGGCGACTTCGACATCCCCTCAGAATAAGTTAACCCCATATTTCCAGCTCCAATTACCAATACTTTCATGCGTTTCTGTTTTTTTTAACAAAGGTAGAGGTTTTTATGCGGAAGTGTATGGTGAATTGGGGTTGGTTTTTTTTGTGACTCAATATTACGGTGAATTTGTAGTTTTTATGGTTTATCGATTTATTTGTTTTTTTCATTTGAATTTGGGTTTTGGTGTGAGGGTATATTGTTATATATATTATTTAACATAATATATATTATAAGCTAAAGAGCTGTTTTCTAGAAACAACCGTATTTCACAAATTCACTATTGCCAACAATTGGCTTATTTTGAAAATTATACTTGATTATCAGATATTTAAATAGCATGACTACTAATTCTTTACGTTCGATACCCATGAAATTGATTTTTCGTTCGCGCCGATATAAGTTTTGATCTAGTATTTGTTTAAAATCATCTGCTTAGAATTTAATATTCTGATGGATTATGCAAGATTGAATTTTTAAGCAATTCTCAGTGTGGTTTGAAAATTTCCATTTCTTCGATCATAACTAATCGTTTTTATAAAAGAGCATTTCGATTACGCTCAATTTTCTTTTTTACCACCCCACGCATAAATAATTGTAAATTCTTCCTGTCTCGGCTCAGCAGAGGTCAGTTTACATTACACATGTTTAGCCTACACACGATTCTGCGGGAAAATGTTATGTTAAATAGAATGCTGTCGAATGTTATTTTCTTCATTAGAATTACCTAGATCCGTATCATTAAACATTTCTTGTTTATTTTCATTTCTATCCATCAATGTAATTGAAGTATCAACTATAGCATAAATTGTACCTATAGTGCCCAATACTAAAGTCAATATAAAATATCGATTTCTTTTACGTGTTAGATTTTCGGTCAAATCAGCAATTCTTTTTGATTGCTCCAATGATTTAGTGTAATTATAAAAAACATCAATTTGACCTCCAAAATCTTTGATTATGTATTCACTTAAAGCGTTTAAATAATACCCTCTATTTCTAGTTCCTGATATAATTCTAAATTTTTCCATGCTCTCTCCTACTTCCCAAAATTCAGCACTTTCATTTCCGAATAATTCTATCGATATTTTTTTATCTGGATTATCTTTGTTTCTTTTTTTTTGCAAAAACTCAAGTATTCTATTTGCTTTATCAAATTCAAAACTATCAGGTAAATTCATGTTTTAGGTTTATGTTTGTTTCAGAAATATACAAAGACTTAGTAAATTGAAAATTCTTATATTTGGACAATGAACGTTAGACCGACCCAAGATCAAAAAATACAGCTCTCTGATCCAAGAGACGTTTATAAAATAATGCAGCAAATTTTGCTTCGTGAAAACAAAATTGGAAGAAATCAAGAACACTTTTGGGCAGTTGGTTTAGATAATCAAAATAAGATTTTATTCATAGAATTGGTTGGACTTGGAGCAGTTAATCGAGTTAATGCTAATCCACCAGATGTATTTCGCACGGGGATTTACAAGTTAGCAGTTAGAATGATTTTAGTCCATAACCATCCAAGTGGTAACCTCTCCCCTTCTGATGAAGATATTGACTTTACGGATAAGATGTTTAAAGTTGGTCAGATTATCGGAATTGAGGTTGTTGACCATCTTATTATCACAGAAGAATCTTACACAAGCCTTGCAGAGAAAAGTATCTTTAAAATCATTGCTAAAAGCGGTCGTTATAAGGTTATTGATAAAGACCTTGATGATTATCGAGAAATGAAGCGTGAGATTGAGTTGGACATGAAGTTAAAAGATGAGAAAATGGAGATTGCTCGAGTTCTAAAAGCACAAGGTGTTGATGTCGAAATTATTAAAAAATCTACTGGGTTGACTAAGTGGGATATTCGGAAGGTCTAGAATAAAAAAGATTGTGTAAAACAATCTTCGATTAATCCAAATGTTCGTTTAATTCTATAACAAGTTTATAAATCATTGTTACTGGATTTTTCAAATGCGGACTAATGTTCCCAAAATCCCTGTCTAATTTTTCAGCTCTTTTAATAGCTTCTTCTTGTGATGCATTTGGATCATCTTGAAGCCTTTTATAGTGGGCATTAGCGTTCGACCTTTTCTTGCCTTCTCTAACATAATTAAAATTAAAGCGGTTACTTAATTGTTCATAGTAAAATGTTCTATGGTTTGCATTATCTGTATACTGATAATGTAAATAGAACCACAGTTCGAACGCATCATTAGAATATGCACATTTTACATTATTACTTTGGCATATTTCTATGGCATTATTAAAATCTTCAAACGGTCCACTATCTCCAGGTTTTATATCTAAATCAAAAACGCACCAGACTTCGTCATAATCGTCGTCTTCCGCTAGAGCAATTGTACATTCGGCCAACTTAGTATTGCTACATCCCATATCGTAAGCCTTAACTTTTGCCGAAATGGTCGGGAAGGACTTAAAATAAAGAGACTCAGTTTGACCTTCACAAACAATTAAGAAAGTTTTATTCAGTTCAAACTTCTCTTTACGATAAGGAGTGATTCCTTTCTTCTTTAGCCAAGGTTTGTCGCCTTTAATATCCGTTATTTTTATAGCTTTAGTCCTCTTTGCCATCTTTTATAAAATATTCTTCAAAGTCTTTTAAAAATGGGATTGCACCATACTTACCATTGATGTAATCATTTTCAAATGATGAATTATTTCTTACACCTTTAAATTCAGCTAATGAGTAATAATGGCTTGCACCATACTTATCTCTGCTGGCAAATGAAATCTGATCTCTTCTTAGCAGTTTAGCATTAAGTAAATTAGTGTCATGTGTCACAAAAATTAATTGGCCTTTGATGTTAGTTCTTGAGTTGAACAATTCAACTATTTTTTGTGTTAATAGTGAATGGAAACGTGAATCAAATTCATCAATAAACAAAACCCCACCACCATTTAAGCAGTTAATAATATATGGCGCTAATTCAAACATTTTCTGGGTACCTTTTGACTCTTCATCATTAAATGTTAATAAAGCTCTTTTTTGCTCTATATTATCGTTATTATAAACCTTCTTTAATGCAAAAATCAACTTCTCTTCCTCAAACTTTTTAGTATTAATATCTTTTTCTTTTTCATTTAAAACAACATAATCAATGTCGTCAATCCCCATATCTGCTGCCTTAACGAGGTTTACTAATATGTCTTTTTGTTTTTTGTTTTCGATAAATTCTTCAGCGAATTTTTTATTCAAATCACTATCTAATCCTGATACTAGAATAATTTTTTTTGCGATAAATTCATAAACCAAAGTCGAAATTTTTCCTCTTAAAAGCTTATGTATAAGAGTAAGAAATAAATAAGAATTTTCGCTTTCGTCCTTCTCATTGGATCTACTAAAAATGTCATCTAAAATTTTACCCTCTGAAAATTGAGACTTATTATAATCAAAAGAATCATATTCTCTAGTAAACAAAGGAGTCTCCCTGTCCACCTTCTTGAACAACCATTCAGAGTGAATTTTAACTTTATCAGCCAAAAAACCGTACCTGTAAACAACATTAGCCAATACAAATTGAATTTGAAAAAAGGTTGGTTCCTTTTTGTTTGAATCACATAATTTAAAAGGAATAATATTCTTACTAAGTGTATTTTCATTACCTACATTATACTTGATAATCTTTTTAAAAGAAAATAACGCTTTATAAATGTTTGATTTTCCGCTAGCATTTGCTCCGTATATAGCTTTAGATTTTAAAAGTTTTAGGTTGTTATTTTCTTGTTCAAAGATGTTATTCACCTCAAGATGAGGAAATTTTGCTTGTAAATTTGATGAGTGCATGCTCAAAGTTTCCACATCTTTTATAGACTTAAAGTTCCCTACACTAAATTCTAATAACATAATATTTTTTTAGTTGTGTACAAAGTAACACAAAAACCCTTGATCAAAACTATCTAAAACGACAAATTTGTATTTTTTTTACAAAAAGTTAACATAAGACGTATTGATGTAACTCAAATTCACACCCATTTGCTCCGCTACGCTCCACAAAAAAGTGTTCTCGCCGTAACAACAAATCAACATCCGTAAAAAGAAAAAGAATAAAACTCCCCTTCTTTGCCATCAGCACTACTCCGCCCCGATTCACACTAAGAATAAAACCTCTTGCCAAGCTATTTAACCTCTCAACTCCATTTTATTTCGTTCGAGGCGGCGCATAAGCTAGATCACATTATAAGTCAATATAGTCGTTTTCTATAAAGTCATAGAATCGTCTCTTTTAAGCAATTATATTAGATATTATGTCAGCGCTAATTTTTATGCAGTTCTGTTTTCTTTTCATTTGTCTTTATGAATTCCACTACGTTTCATTTCAGCGCAGTCAGTCCACGCAAAATTAGCTTGCAAGTAAATAGCTAATAAGGAAAATCAGCTCCGCTAACGCTCCACAAAAAAGTGTTACCACCTTAACTCCTAAGATATTTATTTAAAAAGAATAAAACTCCCCTGCTCTAAGAATAAAATCTCTTTACAAACGATACCAGCTACCCCAACCAAACACAATCTCACATAAAAAACAATAGCAGGATTCGTGGATGAACCCTGCTATTTGATTAACCAATATGTTAGTTTTAATTTTTTACTCGTGTTTACTACCAATAAACGCGATTAACAATCTGCCCAATAATGATACATTCCCCCACTTTGATAGGCTTGTAAACCGCAGCCGGCGTCTAAAAACGAATCAGCGGCTGAATTGCAGGCGCGAAGTGATTGTTCTGAGCAACTAAAGTGTATAACTCTGTTAGGTAGGTCATCTACGGGTTCTGATGATAGGGTTAATGTATTTGTTTCCAGATCTGGTGTCATTTGCAATACATGATTTTCTTCTAAATCATCAATTAAGGGAAAGACTATTTCGTCTAATTCTTCATCACTTGTAACGCTTAAGTCTATTACTAAACTGCCGCCATCTTCCATGGATTTGGTTTGTACCACTTCTTGCTCGTTTGATTCTTCTGATACAACTGTTGCTGATTCTTTTTCACACCCTAAAAACGCCATTCCAAGGCATAAGGTTAAGATGTTAATTCTAAATTGTTTTGGTGTCATGTTGAATATTTTTAAGTTTAGATAACAAGCTAAAGAATATTCTTCATTATTTTTTGTGAAAATTCAAATCCGGGTGTTTTTATTTCAAATTCGACGGTTTTCAGTTCAAATTCGTTTTTTCACTGTAGTCTAATTTGCAAAATTCGCTGTTAATTTTAAACTTTAAAAAAATTAGTATGAAGCGAGAGTTTTACGACCGATAATCCTTAGGTTTTTTCGAATAAGAACTCAGAAATAACATGGCTTCATTAAACATGTTCAGTGTCAAAAACAAAAAAGGCAGACCTCACTTCTCTTGAAAAGGTAGCACTACGCTACTCCTAATTCAACCCCCACACCCCTACTCCGCGTAAATAGCCATAACCGGAATGTCAATATTTTGCAATAAGTCTTGTGTTAGGCTTAATGAAAATAGACGTTGGTAAAAGTTGCGGCGGTGGTTGATGAGGCAAATAAGGTCGATTGAATGGGTGATGCAATAGTCGCTTAATGATTTTTTTAGGTTAATGGTGTCAATTGAAACAAATTTGACATTTTCAAGGTTTGATGAATCAAGTGATTGTTTAAAATTGGCCATTAAGGGAGAAATGGATTCGCCGTGCGCCAAGTCAAAATGTAGCACGTGTAATGACGATTTAAAGGCGAATGATTTATCGATAATGACTTGCAGGGGCTCAATTTCATCTTCTCTGTAGTCTACTAAAAAGGCAATATTATTAAGGTTTCCATCAAATTGTGATGTTTCGGGCACGGCAATTACGGGTTTGTGAATTTGCTCCAAAATTTTGCTGGTGTCGTTTTCCATAAAAATGTTAAACAGCACCTTGCTTTTGACTTGTGTCCCCATCACAATCAGCTCTATTTTATCTTCTTTCTTTGCTACATAATCGTTTAGGCAATCTACAAATTCACCTTCAGAAACGATATAACGCACTTTTAATTTACCAACTTTGCTTTCTTTTATAATTTTTTCAAATAATGGAAATTTATCTTTTTTGTTTCTGAAATTCTCAATGTCCACTCTGTCGTAAACGTGTTGCATTTCTTCAGAGATTGGTGAATCACTTGTATACGCGTGAAAAACGATCAATTTGGCATTTGCTTTTTGGGCATATTCCATAGCATACTTGAACGCATTTAATGACGGGGTAGTAAAATCTGTCGGAAAAAGTATACTTTTCATTCTTCTATTTTTTATGCTACGTTAGCCGTAACCTGGGTTAATTCATATCCTTTTCGCTTCTGTTTTGCGTTTGGCTTTTTTTGTTGCTCTTCTGCTTTTACTGAGAGATGATAAACCATCAAGCCCAATAAACCGGCCTACTTATAATACTACATTTCTGCCAAATACTGAACAATATAGACCAAAATAATGCTGACAACTAAGCCAATGATTACTTTTAAAAGGTCTGAACCAAGGCTTTTAAACATTTTGCGACGGCCTTCGTTTTTTCTAAGAACAAGGTTAATTGCGATTTCTCTGCCCGCCAAAATTCCGATAAAAACCCATGTTGTGCTCATTGGAACGTTATTCAGTTCTTTAAAATAAAACAGGATAATGCCATACGTAAAGTCAATAATTGTGGCAGCTCTTATGTCTACTGTATTTGTTTTAGAACGCACTATGGTTTGTATGGCACCACCTTTGCGCCAAATAATGTATGCAAGGAGCAATAAAATTAAAACAAGCGACCCGGTTAATTGCCAAACGTTAAGCGTACGCGGTAAATACACGTAAATATTGGCAAAATCCTGTATCAACCATTGCGACCATAAAAAACCAGTAGAGCCCCACTGCAATACCGTCCAAATTTTATTCTCTCTTTTTGTGATGGGATTTTCAATAAAGCGTTTTTCCAATACCCGGGCAATTATTAGGTAAAGGATAAAAGCCGCACCAAAAGCCACTAAATAGCCAGAAACTGATTTGGTGACCATTTCATCCAGGTTTTCCGGATTAAAAAATGTGAGGATAAGGAATGAGGTACTAACCGGTATGCCTGTTTTTGTCAGCGCCATTAAAATAAGTGGGGGTAGTATAAAATACCATTCAAGTGGCTGCGGTAAAGGGTATTTAACTAAGCGGCCGTAAGATACATCTCCATTATAGGTGATATATCCATAAATTAAAGTGATGGCTAAAATACCCCCGGCGAATAACCATAAAACCCACCACTTTTTACGCTCGTTTGAACTTAAAAAAGTACCTAAGGTTTGTATCGTATCGTTACCAACTACTGAATAAGCGGCGAGCGCAAATCCAAAATACATTACAAGTGTGGAAATAATCATTTAAAATTGATCCATTTTTTGATATGGACAAAAGTACGCCATTCATGTTAATTAATTCTTACGGATATGTCATAAAATGGTCGGTTTGATAATACGCAAGAGATTTATGCGTGAGGAGAATTGATTTATGTTGTTTTTATCTGCCTATGCTTTTACCCTGCTCTCCGCAGTTCATAAAAAATGGTGAAACTCATTTATTTTCGAAAAAATAAAAAAAATTCAACCCTTTGCTACTCGCTTTCGTGTTAAGAAATATGAAAAAGTTATTTTTGGGGTTAAGCATTACTTTATTTATAATCACATCTTGCTGCAAAGCGGATTTGGCCATTGGCTTGAATGTAGAGTATACTCAATTGACAGGGAACCATGAACTAACCGTATTATGGAAAAATAATATTTCTGGAGACACGAACCCAGAAGTGTATCCGTTAAATGACCAAAACAATCATCAAGTTTTTATTTCGCTGAATAGTGGAGATCAATATGACTATTATTTGCAGGTTGATTCATTACTGTATAGCGATACCATTAGTAATTTTAGTTTTGAAACTAAAGGGAGAAATTGTAACATTAGGGTTGAAAATGTTTCATATTTGTTGAATGGTAACCCTAAGTCAGATCAGCAATTGGTGATTCAATAAAACATCACTAAAATTAAAGGTTCCGCATCAAACTCTCATCCACTTTATAAGAATACACCAATTTATTACTAATTTTAACCCCTCAGCAATAAATTATTAACAATGAAATACGGTTTTCTTTTACTTAGTTCTCTCTTAATTTTTTCTTGCAGCAATTCTGCTGCTGATGAATCTGAAACAGCTACATCACCTTCAGCTACAAATGAACCAGTAGCGGCAGAAACCCCTCAAGTAAAAGAACCACTTGGTGATGCGTGTAAAATACCTGCCAGCGAAATTGCAGAAATAATGGGTTGGGATGATTATTTGGATGCAATGTCCAATAGTATGAATGGAGAAAAGTATCAAGCATGTGATTACGCCACTAATTTAAGCGGTACGCTTACAATTCTTTTAACGCGACATGATGATAGTAACCCGGATGGACGTTATTTAGAGCGTGCTTTCGAACAGGCTTTAGCAAATGAAGGTAAGGATATGAAATGGCAAGCAGCTAGTGGGTTTGGAGATGAAGTAATTTATGGATTTGGTAAAACAGGTCCTAATTATTCTTATAAATTACGTTGGAGATTTGGCAATCATACAGAGCATAGCCTATTGCTTAGAGCCCCTAAAGAGCGAAATGCTGAAGAAACGCTGAATCAATTAAAAGAAATTGCAGCTAAGGTATAAGCACAACAAGCTTCATAATCACACGAAGATTAATAACCTGAGTTCGATTCTTATACGTACCTTCGCGCCTAATTTTGAAAAACACACACCATGAGAAGGATTAATGCTTACCGCAAACTATTTAACGTTGAGGGCGATTTAAACTTAAAAGAATTAAAAACAACTTACCGCGGTTTGGTCAAACAATGGCATCCAGATAAATTTCAAGATAACGATTCTCAAAAAGCAGAAGCTGAACTAAAAAGTCAAGAAATTATTGATGCGTACCACTTTTTAGTAAGCCTTTCGCCAGAAACAAAACAAGCAGACTTAGAACTATACACCCAGCGGACAACTGTTACCGGAATTGCTGATTTCCAGTATAACAAACAAGTACTTGAGGTTACGTTTATGGATGGTGCGGTTTATGAATATTTTGGTGTTTCGCCAAAATTATTTCAAAAAATGGTAAATACAGATAAGTTAATGCGTTTTGCAAAGCGCAATATCTTCAATTCGTATGTGTATCGTCAATCTAAAAAAGGAACGGTAAAGACGGACTAAGCCTTTTTAGCTGGTGGTGTTTTAGCTTCAAAGTGCGCATTAAAATCTTCGGGGTTTAAGTAGTGTCTATGTTTTGTTTTTCGATCTAAAAAAATATGACATTCTTTAAACTCATTCCCCTCACCTATTGCTAATAAATTACATTTACCCTTGTAAGCAAAGTGTTTGGCGTTAAATTTAGATTTTTCTTTTAACTGAAAACCTGTATTTTCAAAACGCGGATCTGCCCGATCAACTTGATATTCATTCCCTTTTTCATCTAAAAAAAAGGTTTTGAGTTTTTCACCTATTTGTTTTGTTTTTTGCCCGACTAAAATTTCCATGTGCACAACGTTTTTTTGTAAAGGTGTAAATGTAATTCTAAATACTTCAAAACCGCTCAAAATTATCACCTTTCGTTTAGCCTTATCGGGAAATGCCGTCACCAGAACGAGTCACTTCTTAACCTGAGTTCGATTCTTCCAAACGCTCACAGTTGATTTCAGTTTTTTTAGGCAAGGCATGGTTTTGAAGGAGTATTCACTTCGAAAAACCATAACACAGTATAAGGAAATATGAAATCAATTCTTCGAAAAGTATGGAAAATAGCAATCTTTCAACGGAAAAAGCCTTGAATTAACCAGTTAGTACTACATTTCGACTGCGCTCAATGTGGCACATTTTTCTATCAAAATCTCACTATTTTCAATACTTCTGTGGAAATTTGGAAGAATCGAACTCAGGTTATTAACCAAATTGTACACTTTTAGTCTACAACCTAGTACTTAAGTCTTTAAAAAAAGCACTTGTTTTGCCAATTAAAAATTGGAAAAAATTAAGAATAGCTTTTGTATAAATCTAAACATTTTACGTTATATTTAACAGTATGCTAAGCCGCACAGCACCGTTAAATACAGAACTTGAAAAGTCTTTTATTTCAATAATAGAGGGCAATATATTTCATATACTGTATAAAACAAATGTTTTTTTGGAGTTGGAGGATTTTAAGGAAGGCAGAGCACTTTTTGAAAAACATGCGGCTGAACAACCGCTGAAACTGCTGGTAGAATTTCCTGATTTCACTTCAGCTTCGGCAGAGGCACGCTCATTTGCAGAAAAAAATCCAATTAACGCAGTGGCAGAAGCTATCGTTTACAGTAGTTTGGCGCAAGGTATATTATTGCGCTTTTATTTGTTGTGGAATAAGCAAGCCCACCCCGTTAGGGCATTTAAAAAACGAAGCAATGCCGTTGCATGGTTAAAAAAAACGGGGTAAGGTCAACAGTTTAGATATAACACAAAAGTTTTGACCTATCAGAATAGCAAATTCAGCTCGTTCAAAAAATATGCGCTTCGGCACCATCAAATTTACGTGCGAATAAGAATAAGTAAATACTGTTTTGGAAGTCAGCGAATGAAATGCGACAAATAACTCGTAATTAAAATCTTAGGTGTTTTTATATTCGATCACTCCACTACAAATCAAACGTCAAGGAAAAAAGAATGCACAAAAAAAATCTACCCAATTACAGGTAGATTTTTTGTTCGTTAATCCCTTTTATTTAAGTTAATTCTGGTATCACTAAAACTTGACCAGGATAAATTTTGTCTGGATCTTTTAGCATAGGTTTGTTCGCTTCAAATATTACTGGGTATTTATTGCCATTACCATAAACTTCTTGCGCTATTTTTGATAGATAATCTCCCTTTTTTACTGTGTAAAATTCGTTTGATTTATCTATTTCCACAGCAATTTTTTCTGCATTTTGGTTCAACTCATTAAAACCTGCTCTTGCCACTGGTCCATTGCCATTTCGGACAGAGATATTGTCCTCTACCTCACTAATTCCTTTTATGTTACCAGCAGTAGCTAATATTTTATTTTTTTCGGCAAGTGATTCAACTACCCCGTTAATGTTTAGTTTGCTTCCGTTTATTGAAGCCGTCATATTTTCTGGAATTAAATCGTATTTTTTTAAATGCGCCAGAATTTGGTCTTTTTGTTGATTCATATCACTCGCGCTTGTCATTACACTTTCGCCAGCATCTTTTTTAAATGAAAATAGTCCCATTGTATTTTTTTTAGTTAGTTAATGTCTCTGTTAAATTAAACAACTAACTACACACTAAGTTCAAACGTTACCTAATCGGACTAAAATATGTGCGTTATTTAGCACTAATTTTACTAACAAATCGTTCTTCTTTAACTCATTATGTGGTATCACGCTGATACTTTCCACCGACTATTTTCCATTTACTGCGGTCCATTTTGGGATTAGCTTTATGCGCTGCTGCTGCCGCTTCTAATGCTGCAACTAATTTGGTATGGTCAATTCCGCCTGTACCCGAATCCCACGCAGAACTTAGTGCTTGTGAACGCGGGGTTCTTGCCCCGGATGCCATGTTAGGGTCAAAACCATCTCCCGGATCATCCGATCGATCTTCTGGTCGTGGACCTAATGTTAGGTTAAATTGAAGCGATTTTAATTGTTTTTTACTCAATACTTGTTTTGATCCGGTAGTGGCCAGGCCTATTTTTTCTTTGTCCGCTTTTGATAATTTTTCGTGTGCATCTACCAGTTTCCCTTTGGGTAAAATATGGTGCGCCGTGTCCACTACTTCAGCATCTGTTGCTTTTTCTTGCTCGGCTTTAATGGCTTTGTCTGTTCCTTTCGTTTTCCATTTATCACCAAATTGCACAACGCTTTTAAGTTGTGTCACTTTTTTTTGACGATTATCGGCCAAATAACTTCCTTTTGGCTTTACTTTAGGAGCTGATTGTGTGGCTTTGGGTGCTTTTTCTCTTTTATACATATACGCTTAAATCGACAATTGGGTTAGGATTTAAAAATACATTAATTTGATGTTTCACCGAGTTTCATGGGATAGACAAATCGTAGACAGTTAAATAAAGAGCGGCTATTACTCGTTAATCAAAGGTGGTTAATGGAGTTAGGAGCTTTAATTGATAACAACTTTAAACTGTTGTTGCAGTTCATCTTTTTGCACCCTTAATAAATAGATTCCAGAAGGGGCTTCAACGGTTAAATAATTACGCCCGCTATTTATGCGGAATGCTTTTACCAAGTCACCATTCATGGCATATAATTGTGCTGTATAGTTATCGTCCCTTATGGTAGTAATGTAAAACGTACCCCTGTTTGGATTTGGAAAAATGTTTAGTTCAATTGCCGTAGAATCTGACTGCGCATAAGAGGTTTGTGTGCCCATAAAAAATGAGAATAATACCAAAATAAGGGCTAATTTTATCGGATTATACATATTTCGTCTTTATTAATGCGTTGGTTAGCTAGCACAAGTAGTAATTCTAACGACGCATTTGAGACAGGGTTACGTTTTAAGCATTTTAACAAGTGCTACTCGCACTACTTTTTTAATTAAATTTTAGTAGTTTAATGGCGTTAAATAAGCAATGCTGATGAAATACATACTTTTTTACATTTTTTTGTTGCTGATTGGAGCAGACACAAGTTTTGCACAAACCAACCCTAATTTACAGGCAGGCGAAGGTTTTGTGGAGGTACATGGTGGAAAGTTGTGGTACAGTATTATTGGTGAAGGTGATGAACCACCACTATTAATGATGCACGGTGGTCCGGGTGGCACTAGCCGATCGTTTTATTTATTCGAAAAACTCACAAAAAACCGCCCGCTTATTATTTTTGATCAATTGGGCGGCGGACATTCAACTCGTCATCAAGACACAACACTTTTAAAGGTGCATGAGTTTGTAGACCAAGTTGCTGACCTAAAAACACATTTAAAACTAAATGAATTTTATTTGTACGGACATTCGTGGGGAACGGCACTTGCGTTGGAATATTACACGGCTCACCCCGAAGGTGTTAAGGGTATTATTTTCAACAGCCCCTATTTTAGCACCGCCATTTGGGAGGCAGATGCCGATACGTTGATTGATTTACTGCCCGATACCATTCAAACAGCCATTGCACAGGGAGAGGCTTCGGGTAATTTTGAAGCTGAAAGCTATCAGCAAGCCAATACGTTTTACCTGAAGAACTATGGTTTAAGAAAAAAGCCGTTAGCCATACCGATAGAAACCAAGCCTGCACGCGGTAATTATTTTATTTATAACTATATGTGGGGGCCAGACAGAGTTTACTGCCAATGGTACATTAAAAACTTATAATAGCGTTGATAAGCTAAAAAAAATTAGCATACCCACCCTTTTTATAACCGGTGAATTTGACGAAGCGCGACCGCAAACCGTGGCTACATTTCAACGAATGGTGCCGGGTGCTAAACTTGCCGTTATTAAAGGTGCCGGACATGCAACTATGCATGACAATTTAAAACAAAACAGAAAAGTCATTCAGCGGTTTCTTGAATCAATAGAAAAATAGCGTAGCCCCTGGAATTAAGAGAGCTAAACAAAAGAAGTGGACAACATGATTTTGAACCTATACAAGTGTTGCTATAAATAACCCATACACCCGATTATAAATTTAACTATTAACGGTAAAAAGTTCAGTCGATACGCGTTCTCCCCTAATAAAAATAACGGGTTCAATTCTGCGCCCATCTCGCCCGGGTACTCCTCTTTTACCATCTGCACCATTTTTCCCTTTATTACCCGGAGCGCCGCCTAAGCCACTTGCACCGCTTGAGCCGCCATGTTGAAAAACACCTCCGGAACCTCCATCACCACTGTTGCCACCATTACCGCCTGCGCCGTAGTGTCCTCCTAATCCACCGTTACCGCCCTTGCCGCCAGCACCACCAGAATTTTCAATGAAATACCAATCTTTTGAAGTGGCTCTTTTAAGAACATCTATTTTTACAAGACCACCGTCACCACCGCGTCCTCCGTGTCCACCATCACCACCATTGCCACCGTCACCGCCATTTCCGCCATGGCCGCCTCTACCTCCGCGTTTCGCATTGTGATGTCCCCAGGCTCCGCCGCCTCTGCCGCCGTGTCCGCCGTTTCCTCCGCGTCCGCCAACTCCTCCGTTTTGTCCTTCTGTGCCATTTAGCCCATTTTCGCCAACAGAAAAAATCTGCAAAAAGGTGTTTCGCTTCACTTTTTTTTGAATAATCAGCTGAATACTTACGGCATCTCTTCCGCTATGCCCTTTTAAACCCGGTGCACCGTTCGCACCATTGCTACCCGTTCCGCCCGCTCTTCCGTCACTACCGCGCCCTGCAGATCGTTTCCAGTTTGCATTTCGCCCACTGCCACCACTACGCCCGTTACCTGCGCGCGAACCATTAGCTGCAGTAGTTGTGTAAAAGGGCTGAGCATAGGCCAATCGTGGATTTCCTATGTGCAATGCGGTTATCGCCAAGTCTCCTTCCAAATAAACGGTCTTTACTAATAAGTGGTTTTGGCTGTAAATGTGTCCTCCATCCCCTACTAATCTGTACGCATTAATTTTTAATGTATCTGCGGGCGCATTAAAATAAACGGAATCATGAATGGCAAGTGTTAATACGTTGCAGTGACTTATTCCGTCAAAATCATAACTGTTATTCGCAATAAAAACAGTGTCTTGCTCATCTGAAAAACTATGCCGAATAATCATAGTTGAGTAGCAATCCATTCGTTTAAACTGAAATTCAGTCGGATTATCCTCAACAGGTATCAAAAATGGTTTGCTTTTACACCAAATAGCTTGAGATATGGTGACTACAACTAAAATTAGTAAACTTTGCTTTAAATTATTCATCATCTTATATGGCTTGAAATTTCACTTGTATTTATTTTGCCTAAATAGGTTGTGTAAGAGCGACCTTCACGATCGTACGATTTAATAAAGTACTCTCTGTTACCAATCGTTTCGAGTAGCTTTATGGATTTAGTATGATTTTCTTGATTATTCAAGGCAAAACTGCCTGTTGTAGATAAGCGCGTTGTCTCGCTATCCACCTGTGATAAAAAGGGCTTGCATTGAACCGCTCCAAAACTTTCCTGGTCCTCAAATATGGTTCGGTCTCCAGCCACAAAATTTTGAATTATCACTGGGCGACTTTTGGCATCAAAATAACCAAATTCAAACTGGTTAAAATATTCTGGAAATAGTAAATAACCTGACAGCCGAACGGTTATATTATCTAAAATTTGAGCGCGATTATTGTTGACTACCTGGTTTAAGGGTTTATAATGCGGAGTAACAATCATTACAGGGTTTTCTACCCAATTTTCTGGCCAGTAAATAGCGGGTATTTTCGGCAGTTCTGCTGAGCAATTAGATGCGTGTATGCACTGATCCAAAAGGGCTTCATAAACTAATTTAAGCTGTGTTAATTCTGCTAAATTTTCTTGATAATAAACCACATATTCGGGTCTGTTCAATTCCATTTTTTTTAACCGATCTACCGCATCTACAATTTGAAATAAGTTTGTATATAATTCTGCTAAATAGGTTTCATTGTAATTGTAAAAATCGTCAAACTCTATTCCATACCGCTTGTATGAAGCCAGGTAATATTGGCTAGGTGCTGAGTTTTCTCGCGTTCCGGTTTGAATAAAATCACCCAATGCACTTAATATTTCATTAACATCTGTTTTATTTATAGTGGCGACTAATGACTTTAATGCCGGTGTACCACCTGCGCCTATTGCGTTAAAATCCACTTCAATATCCGTCATGTTTTTACTGGTATTAACTAAACGTTGTAAATGCGCATTACCTTCAACATTTGCCGACCCGCTTGCAAAAGTGCCGCTTACGCTTGCACTGTATTTTTTAGAAAGTAAACGTTTGGTTGATTCATCTACATTCTTAATTTTTATAACTGCCGTAGCGCGCACAATTCTCTCTGATTGCTGCACAAAGTGCGTTCCACAATTATTTATAAATGCTTCACCATTTCCCGCTTCAAGCATATCTGAATAAGTTGGTTTTAATCGTGGATCCTGGTAACCGTAAAGCCCATAATTCGCCTCTAATTGCATAACAATTGAAATTGTACGTTCGTCACTGTGGTAATCATTCTCAAACTGTTCAGAAAAAGAAGCCGAACCTTGATAGCCTAGATAATTTGCGGTAGCAGAAATGGTGGAGTTACCATCAATCTCTTGTACAAACGTATGTTGATCGGTGACTAATTTGATTTTAAGCGTTGTATTGATCGGGCCTCCATTATTCATCCAACCGGGCAGCCCTTCTATGGGGAAATTACGGTTTTCCATAGTTCTAAGGTCGATACTGGATGATTGACTCAAATTTTTGTGCTGTTGGCTGGACATAACCAATTCACTTGTAACCAAATTGGTTTGTGCATTTGAGGTTAACAATGAAAAAACAACTCCTAGAAAATAACTTAACCGTTTCATATTGGCTGGTTTATAATGTGTATTCTGCTTTGGTGGGTAACTCATAGTAAGCGGGTTCGCGCGGCTCAGTTTTTCTTAAAATCAGTATGCCTACCTGGCCCGGTGCGCCGTCAGGACCTCTTCTACCGTCTGGACCACTTTTTCCATCCTCACCATCTAAACCATGCGGCCCTTTCATGCCATTTTGCGCATCTTCTCCATCTATCCAAATTCCGTCTGCCCCTAAGGTTGTTCCCTTTCTTCCTAATCCTCCATCACCACCTTCGGCTCCTTTACCTGCAATGCCACCAATGCCTCCGTAACCCGGGTCTCCGCCCTTGCCACCCCGAACATCTGTTGAAATTGTTGCAGCATTCACAAGCCAGCTTTCAGGTATTTCACCTGATATATAAATTGATACATTTCCACCGTCACCTCCTGCACCACCATCACCTCCGGCGCCTCCATTACCTCCGTTGCCGCCATGCCCTCCGTGTCCGCCATTGCCTCCTTTTCCGCCGTCTACCCATAATCCATCTGCAGAGCCTCCTTTTCCTCCATCTCCGCCTCTGCCACCATTGCCGCCGTCTGCACCTTCTCCACCTGCGCCCCCACTGCCTCCGTTTCCACCTCTGGTGGTTACATTAAACGTTGCAGCCGGGTCCACATTCATAATTTCAATGGTAATGTGCGTTCCATTTTTCCCGCGCTCGCCATGCGTTCCATTGAACCCGTCTACTCCATCTTTGCCGTTCCCCCCATTGGTACCTGGTGTACCTGCTTTTCCGTGATTTAGAAGGTCTCCAGAACTCCCATTCGACCCTGCTTTTCCAGGTGCACCGTTTGTTCCTCTCGCCGGTTTTTCTGTAACGTCCTCACCATCCTTACCTGCCATCCCGGCAATGCTATGTACATTCACATCTCCCTTTACGTAATTTAATGCGCCAAGCTCAAGGTTGCATTTTGCTAAAAGAGACGCACCATTATTAAACACAACAGTGTCAAACCGAATAATGAGGGGCATTAGCATTCCATTCGTTAAAACAAGGCTATCTCTGTCCACTGTAACATCTCCGGATATTTCAAGTTTAGCACCCTCCCAGCCCTTAAATTCGTCTGAAAAGAAATAACTTGTTTCTTCACCGTCTACACCTAAGTATATAGTGTTTTTTTGCTGATTTATTTGAGGTGTGTCATATTGCGCCTGAGCAGATACAGTGGTACATAGCAACACGCTCAAAAAAGCGTTATAAATCGTCATAATTATAAATTTTAGATGAATTAATTTTTTGATTCAAGTGACTTCAATATCTCTAGTGGAAATGTTCCTAATGTTGACCGTGGGCTCACATTTAGATTAGCCGCTTTTGCCACAGCTAAAGCAAACGTAATACAGTCTTGCTTACCACCAATGTAACCACGGCTTGTGTTAGCCCATTCTTGCTTTATTTGCCAGGCACGTTCAAAATTTACGTCGGTTACATTCACATGAAATGAATGTGTTGGGCTTTGTCCAACATCATCTTCAAGTCTACCCGCAACTTCTACACCCGCCAAAAATTCAGCTTTTTTATAAGCGTCCATTGGATAAAAGCCATACGTTCCTAAATCACTATTATTTTTAGTAAACGTAATGTAAATATGCCCCGGAGAGCCTTGACCTATTGCTTCTTTATTGGCGTGAAAAACAAGATGATTTGCTCCTGTAATTGCTGTTGTTTGATTTGATAAAGTGAGGCTAGCGGAAAAAAATGCTGCTAGTAAAAGCAAGCCAAATATTGTGGTTTTCATTTCTGTTATGATTTTGGTGTGCCACAAATGTAAAGTGGTGACCATTCAATTATCTAACAGAAAACAGTGAAATTAGGATAGCCTTTTTCCTGTATTGTGCAATAAATTATGGAACAATTAAAAAATTTACAGGAAAGGTTTGTAGTATTATTAAAATTGAGATTTAGACGTTAGGCTCCAAAAAAATAAACTAATATTCTTTCGGCTTTCGCCTCAATTTTTTCTTCTCGCTCAGTTCTTTTTTTGCTTTTGCCTTGCGAATTTTAGAACCTTTTGTTGGTTTTGTAGGCTTGCGAACGTTGGGCTTTTTTAAATTTTCTTCAAGCAATTCAAAAAGTCGTTGTTTCACCAATGCTTTATTTCTAAACTGGCTTCTGCTTTCTTCGCAGGCCAGCATTAAAACTCCTTCTTTATTTAATCGGTTTTCTAGTTTTTTTGTCAAGCGCCTTTTCTCTGTATCGGTAAGTCCTTCTGAACGTTGCACATCAAAAGAAAGCACAATTTTTGACGCCACTTTATTAACGTGTTGACCACCCGCACCGCTACTTCGGATGGCTTTGTACTGTATTTCTTTACTGATAATGTCCCGTTTCATAACCGACTAAAATAATGAATTATCAAAAAAAAGAGTTCTTCCGCACAAAGCAGAAGAACTCTTCCAAAAACCGTATAAATAAATGTTATTCTAAAAGAATAGCATCTCTTTGTTATGTATAACGAATAAAATTCAAAAAGGTTTGCTGGTTAACTTATTTTAACATGCATTTAAGGTACAAACAGTTGCTTTAAGTTCATGCTATTTGCACTACACAACGGTCATCATGAATGGATTCAATCATTTCTTTATTCGAAGTTTTCAAGCCTTCTTCATGTAAAATCACATCAATTTCACGCCGTTTGGCTTTAAGTTGTTTGGCATCATAAAACCGGCGCAGGTCAATGTCACTTTCTAAAATAAGTGGCGGAACGGTTTGTAGCGTACCGTCCTCGTTTTTTGCAACCATAGTAAAATAGCATGAATTGGTATGTTTTACCTCTCCGGTTTTTGGTTTCAATGATTCTACCCGAATGCCAATTATCATTGAGCTATTGCCCACATAATTTACCGAAGCGGCTAATGATACTAACTCACCCACCTCTACCGGTTGCCTAAACTCTACCCCATCAACAGAAACGGTAACGCAATAAGCCCCCGAATGCTTGGCGGCACAAACATAGGCTACTTTATCCATTAATGATAATAACGTTCCGCCATGTACTTTTCCAGAAAAATTGGCGAACGAAGGGATCATCAATTCGGTAATAGTGGTTTTAGAGAAATTAACAGATTTTGCCTCCATGGTTTATTCTATTTAACAATTACGATAGGAAAATCCCTCCCAAAGCTGTAACCGGTTGGGTATTGTGGTGTTCCATGATACTCTTCTGTTAATTCTGGAACGCGATTTTCAACATACGATTTTAATTCATTCACGGTAACTTGTCTATCTCCATTGCCAGCATTAATGGTACCTTCCAATATTTCTAATAAGGCATAAGTGAATAATCCATGGTTTAGTTTACCTACCTCATTGGCGTATTGCGCATCTTGAGAGGCCGTTAAAAAAAACGTTCCCGTATTACGCGCCAATTGTGCCAACGCTTTTTCACGTTCTGACCCTCTGGAATTAAAAGCCTCTAATGCCCCGCCAGAGTGGCAGGCGTCTAATACGAATAGTTGTTTCTCGGCTTTAATTTTTATGGAATACTCCATTAGCTCATTTGCAGATATGGCTTTTGCCTGTAATTCTTCTGCCCCTCCGTATAAATTCGTAACATTGTGGGTCACAATATAAAATTTACGGTCTTGCTGGTTAGCCGTTTCACTCATTACCCCATGCCCGGCGTAGTAAAACAAAAACACGTCCTCTACTCCAATTTCAGCTTCTACCTGCTGCATAATTTCTGAAATTCCTGCTTTGGTCGCATCAGAATTTTGAATGTTATATGTTATTACACGGTTAAACAGTGAATCTGCACCTTTTTTTATGGTTTTTACAAATGATTTTGAATCGTTAACGGCATAATCTAAATTGTAATTGGCATTTTGGTAGTTGTTAATGCCTATGGATACAATGTAAAGGTCTGTTTTAGCCTTTTCACCGTTAAAATTCACATTAATTACCGCTGGAACAGATTCAGTTCGTTTAATGTTTACAGCCACCACTTTAATTTCGTTTATTCCGTTGCCAAGTGGTAGTTCAAAAAGGCGCGTATTGTTTTTACCTCCTCTAAATGTGATGGTTTCTTCCATACTCTCGCGGATAATTAATTTACCATTATTGTAAATTCTAATTTCATCCAATGGCGTTTCATGCGCGCCAATTTCTACCGTTAACGGCATTAGTTTTGTTTGCAGGTTGTAAATAGAGTCATTAGCCGCTGGAATATTTCGTTTACCTGTTCCGCCTAAAGCCAATGATATTACAGGTAAATCCATGTCCGCTTTTTGTAAGCTGCCTCTATCATCAAATGATTTACCCTGGCTCATTTGCTCAATTAACCCAGGCGTGTAATATTTATCAAACAGGTTGCTAACGTTTACCACCTGCATGCCTCTAACATAATTTACCCAACCCAAGGCTTTGGCAGAACCGTCAAAATAACCATTTGGATTAGTAGCCAACCATTCGGTACGGCTAAGTTGAACCCGCGAATAGATCAATTCAAAGGTGGTTAAATCCCAAACATTTAATACGCCATCTGTACTCATAGAAACTAGTTTTTTACCGTCGCTGGTAAAGTCTAATGAGGTAACGGCAGTAGCGTGCCCTGTTAATTTTTTAATAATTTTATTGGTAGCGGGATTCCATAAAATAATGGTGTTACTCGCCCCGCCCGAAGCTATGAAGCGGCCTAAAGGGTCATATTTTGCAGTGTAAACATGCCCCTGGTGTTCGTTTAATTTACCCACCAACATGCCTGTTAGCACATTCCATACTTTTACATGACCATCCCATGAGGCGGTAACCATTTCTGTACCCTCCGGGCTAAAATCAAAACTTGATGGTATGCTGGTATGCCCAATTAATGTGCGAAATGGTTCTTTAGCGTCTCGTTCCCAAAATTGAAAGTTTTTATCTAAATCGGCGGTTATTACATAAAGTTCGTTGGGTGAAAACCCAACACAATACGGCGAATTATTTTTAAACTGTACATAGTCATAATTTCCAGTTTCACATTCCCAGGTTCGCCATGTACCATCCCAGGATCCGCTTAAAATATGCGCTCCGTCGGCGCTATATTTAAGATCAAAAACAGTTTCTTGATGGCCGCTGAGTTGTTTGGTAAGTTCACCCGTTTTTATGTTCCAAATGTTTATTTTTCGGTCTCCTCCGGCGGTGGCAATGTGTTTACCATCTGGACTAAAATCAAATGCATACACTGCTTTTTTGTGCCCAACAAAATGCTGTACCTCTTTGCCGTTGCTTAAGTCCAGTAAAACGGCGGTTGTATCTACCGAACCAATTAACGCGTATTTATTATCAGGACTAATTAATACTTTGCGTTTGTTTTGGATATATTGTAAAATGGATTGATCGATCCAATTGTTATAATTTAAATCCATGCCACTGTTGCGGTCTTCATTTAAATAGCCTGCTATTAAACCCGTTTTTCTTCCAGATGATGGACTCCACAACTCAATACCACCTTTGGCGTTAGGCAGTGCAATTATTTTTTCATCCGGCGTAAATTTTAATTGAAGGTAATCAATGTAATCACTTTTTAACGTGAGTGTTCGGCTGCCCGTTTTTGTGTCAAATACCATTACGTCTTCATCATACGTCACTAAAATATAGGTGCCTTTTGGGCTAAATTTTAATTGGTCAGGGCTTTCTTCTAACCCTTTAAATTGGCGGACTTTTTTACCTGTTTTTAAATCCCATAAGGTTAAATCATTTCGGCTGGACCCTGTGACAACGTATTTTGAGTTAGGGCTAATGGCATGCTTTGTATTGCAACCATCACACGCATAGTCTGAGGCGCGCAGTTCATGTTGTAACAAACCCGTTTCGGCATTAAACACTTGTGTAAACAATTTACGCGAGCTCACCACAATATATTTACCATCTGGGCTGAATGATTGAGAATGCACTTTATCAAACGGCAGTGTGAATAAGGTGTCATTTTGCTCCATTTGAATAACAAAAGTTTCTTTGTAGTTTCCTGCAGATAAAATTAAAGGTAATCCAGGGTAAATTATAGCACGTTCAGAATGTGCCGCGAAGTCTTTTCCGTATGTTCCTACTTTTTCTCCGGATTTTGCATTCCATACAAAAACTTGATCTCTGTTGTCCAAAACGTAAACGTATTGCCCATCTGCACTGTAATATCCACTATAAAAATTCTCAAACTCTAAACGCCAATTATGAATCAACTCTCCAGTAGAAATTTTAAATATTTTTGCTGTATTGTCTGCAGCAACAGAAAGTACAAATTGCTGGTCGGGACTTATTTCTATAGAACGAATACGACTTGTATACCCTGTAAATGTACGAACTTGTTTGCCCGATTTTAAATCCCAAAGGATTAAAATATTATCAAAGCTACCGGTAATTATAAATTGATTATCCGCCGTAAAATCATACGCGCGAATATAATCTGTATGCCCTTTTTGCAAGACCGTTTCAAGCGGATATTCGGTTTGTGAAAAGGCAATTAAACCTAACGACATGAACCAAATGGATAAAATGAATTTCATAGCTTAAACTTATGTAAACGAATATACTGTTTTTAGCCCACGTGTGGCTGCGCGGGTTTTTATTCTACTTCAATTTGGCGCAATACTGCTTTTAATTGTTCATCTAACGCGGTGTTGGTTATACGAACTTCTGTTTCGCTAAAATTATCGTAAAATTTAGGGAAATGAAAGTGAGAAACGGCCGCTGGTTTTGCATAGTTGAATACTTTTTCTGCTGCCTCAGCCCCTTTTTTAGCTGCACCACCGCCTGGAGAAGCGCTTAAAATAATCAATCGGGTGTTTTCCAAATATTTTACACGCGTCCGCGAGAGCCAATCGAGTATGCTTTTAAAATAAGCTGGAGTTGAACCATTGTGCTCCGGACAGCTTACAATAACCACCTCTGCCGCTTTTAGTTTATCCAACAATTCCATAATTGCTGTTGGAAAACCGTGGTTGTTCTCTGCATCCTGGCCATACATGGGAAAGTCGTAATCGATTAATCGCAACACTTCGACATGTGGTAAAAGGGTGCCTACGTAGCTAATTAATTGATGATTGATGGACTTACTACTATTGCTCCCAGCAAATGCGAAAATTTTTTTCATGCGTCAAAAATAACTTTTATTTGAATGACTTACGGGTACTACGCTTTACAAATAGCGTTCCACTACAGTAATCGAAGGTGCATTTCTGTAAGCATTTAGTAGATCTGCGCAATACGATTCACCAATTATTTCATCAAATGAATGGATAACATCTTCTAATGAATGGTCTGTTGTTCGGTTTTGCTGCTGATAGGCTTGTATAATATCAATTAATCGCCTATTTTCAGCCCTTAGTTCCAAATCTATCGTCAGAAAAAAACTCGCACCTCCCCAATATAAATCACTGTAAAAACCAGCCTTTTGCAAACTATCTGCCACCTGTTCAAAGGTTTGATTGTTTGTTTGGTAAGCTGTTGAAGCTGCTATTTTTCGCGTATACAATTCATCAAATTCTTGTTGTGTGTAATACCCCATTTCCATTAGCGTTTGGCGGCTGCAAAAAGTCGCATACCCTTCAGAAAACCATTTGTGTGTTTTACCTGTAAACGGAACAGAAAGATGACTGATTTCATGCGGGGCAATCCAATCTTTCAATAAAGCAGCCAATGAGGCGCCTTGCTTAACATAAAAATGAACTTGCGGTTTTGTTTTACGGCTGGCATACCCAAAACTTACGGGATCGTCTCCACCGTTTGAATGGTGAAAATATACGGCTGTATTGTACGGGTAATGACCAAGTGTTATTTCAGAATAATTATAAATGGTCGTAATCCATTTTTTATGAATGATTCTATCTGCTTTTGAAAAATCATCTTCCCAATTGAACGAAAGTTTATTGTTTGATGCTGGTTTATCATCAATTGTCTGGCTTGTAATAAGGGGTTTTTCATTTTGAGTCTCACTACAACTAACCATTAGCAAAATACTAAAAATCAAGGAGTAAAAAAAGCATAAATGCATGGACTAATCTTTCATGTAAAGGCTAAACTCACCTTCTTTCAATGTTAAATTAACCCACTCTTTGCAATGCTGCCACGTAGAGTGTTTATTTGTGTAAAGCACAGCACGTTCAATAATTTCTTCGGTTACTTTTCCACCGGGACCAAAGTTCTCTGAAGAATAACTCAATTCCGGATCATTTTCTGCAATTTCTAAATGTATGCGTACGTCTGGGTTTGATACTTTACCTATTGAAACAATCCAGCTTTCACCTAAAAATTCATGCTTCACTATGTAAAAATATGTTTCCCCCTCTATATTAAGTTTGCGCACGCCTGTTTTTGGTAAATTCATTCGCTACGTTGATGTTTAATTCCGTTGTTTTTCAATCATTTTCAAATTACAAAATTAAATACACATGAGGTGGCTTTAAAACAGAAAAAACTAACGCAAGAAGGCTTAGGATTAACGTTTTCTACGTAACGGCATTTTTCCTCAACCAAAAAACTGGCCTCTCTTCATTAATTCGTGTGAAATTCTTTTTGGCCAAATAAATTCACCCAATTATCTTCGCTCACGGCCATTAATGTAAATAAGTAGGTTTCATCAGGTATCAATGCCGGCACATCTCCTTCCGGTGTGATGTTCAGTACAACATTATCTAAGTTATAAAAAGTAAAATTAGTTTCATACGTGTAGGTGCCTGAAATAAGGTTACCATCTGTATCAGAAATGACTTGAAAATAAATGACATTTTCATCTATTATCCCATCTGTCCATTCAAAACGAGGGGTTATGCCGTCCTCGGTAACAGTAATTAAATCAGGGTTTGTTTCTGTAGGTTTGCTGTTTGGTTTGAGGCGTATAGGTGTACAATGATGGAAAATTCCCGGAGTTTTATACGTTACAATACCCATCCTGTCTTTTTCAAAGCCTGTGTTTTCGAATTTCATCAAATAACCATTAAAAACAGGTAAAATTGTCAACTCTTTTTCAATGTAGGCCGCCCTATCGTTTTCATCCTCCACATTTTGAGCTTCAAAATAACGAAAATCCGTAGCACCTTGAATGGGGTAGAAAAAAACGGCTGTTGGGTAAGTTGGCTCTCCGGCAAAACCAGAAGGTAGACCAGCTGCACATGCAATTATATCGCCTTCTTCTAACGTACTGTTTTGTTTGTAATAAGCTTCAAAAGTCAACGGTTTTTTAGCCTTTTTACAAGCTGTTAAAAAAAAGATTGAAATAAGTGCTAACCAAACAATGCGCATACGAATTACTATTGGATACATTTAGTCGTGTATGTTTAGGTTAAATTACATTTAGGGTATTTTTTAAATACATTAGTTCTTGCATTTTGAACTAGGTTTAAAATCCAATCCGGTAAATACTTTGATTGGATTACCTCTTTTCAACTCATTATGCTGCTGCCAACCTTGTTGTTCTTGATTTCTTAAGGCATTTATTTTTTCTATTTGAAATACCATTTCTAGTTTGTGCTTCGCGGCTTTTTTGTTTTGTAATTGAGATTTAGAATTACGGGCAGTAGCTGTTAAACCCGTAGGCACGTGTACCGCTCGCACCGCTGTTTCTACCTTGTTTACATGCTGTCCGCCAGGACCGCCACCTCTAAAGGTTTCATATTTAAGGTCAGCGTCTGCGAGTTTGCCTATTTTTTTGGCGTTTACGTCTATTTCATTTATACCGATAAACCAATTTTTACGCTTGTGGAACCTTCGGTATGGGCTTTGCCCAATCCAAAGGACAGTGCCCACCCACTCTACTAAAAAAGCATTCAAGGACTGGCCTTTTAACAAAAAAATAATTGAATTTATTGTTCCATTTTCTATTCCGTTATTGCGTGAAACCTCTGTAACCTCTATACCTGCTTTTTTTGTAGCTGCTAAAAGTTTTTTAACCACCTTTGCAACAACCCATGCACACTCTGCCGGCCCTTTAGCTGCTGTTAGTTGTATTAATTTTTCCATTTTCTTTAATCTTTTGCCATTCGAACAATTTGGGGCAGAAAAGTCCCTTCTACTTTTAATAATTGTCCTTGTTTTTCTATTATTTTATCAATGTCCTTGTAAGCTAAAGGCGCTTCATCCGTTCCACCGCCAATTAACGTAATGCCTTTATGCTTTAACTGCTCGCGCATTGCTGAACGGGTAAACGTTTGCTTTGCTTTTGTACGCGAAAATTTACGTCCTGCACCATGAGATGCTGATTGAAGGGCAGTTTCATTACCCAGCCCGGATACAATGTAACCAGTTGTAGCCATTGACCCTGGAATAAACCCAAGTTCGCCTGATTTTGCCGGAGTTGCTCCTTTTCGGTGTACAACCAATGTATCGCCGTTTGGTTGCTCCTCTTTCCATGCAAAATTATGATGATTCTCTACCGTGGCTAAAATTTTACCTCCAATTGCTTTTGTCAGCTTTTGATGAATAATATCATGGCAGGCTTTTGCATAATCTCCGGCAAGATTCATAGATAACCAATACTCCTGCCCCTCAGCACTGTCCATATCTAACCAAGCCAAATGCTGCGCTCCTTTTGGTAATTTGCAAACATCCATAGCAATGCTTTTAAAATAATTAGCAACTGTGGCACCTAACCCCCTGGAGCCAGAATGTGAAACTAATCCGACATAATTTCCTGCCGGAATATTCAATCGGTTATTCTCGGTAAGTTGAATTTCTCCGAATTCTACAAAATGATTGCCCGTGCCAGATGTGCCAATTTGCCCAACAGCTTTGTGCTTTAAGTTTCGCAATAAATTGGTTTGCTGAAATTCCGGGCGTTCTAAAATTTCATGCTCTACAGTTTTATTCAATGTTTTTACTAAACCAAAATGAGTATGCTCGGTTAATGCCGTTTTTAATTTGTGCCGATTTCTTTTAATGTAATCGGGTGGTAGATCAAAAATTGACAATGCCATTCGGCAACCAATATCAAGCCCCACCGCATAAGGTATTACTTCGTTTTTTGTGGCCAAAACACCCCCAATAGGCAGCCCGTAACCAACATGTGCATCCGGCATCAACGCTCCTTTTTCTGCAATGGGTAATGACATGGCTAAATCCATTTGGTGAATGGTGTTTTGCGTAATAAACTGTTTGCCGAACACACTGTATGGCTTTGGTTTTTCTTTTAACTCATAAGTTGTAAATTTTTCATGCTTTACCGTTGGAATAAACAGACTAGCCAAGGGTTCCAAGGCTTCATTTTCTGTAAAATCTTTAGGGTTTTCTTTTAATTCGCTTAATAATTTAAGTTGTTCTATTTTAGATAAATGTTTATAATTGATAGCCATAATGTTAATGGCTAAGCTTTTCGCTTTGTCGGATTTGAACCCAATTTTTCTGAGGTCTTTTCCTTTTAATTTTTGTTTGCCCATTTGAATGGATGTTAAATGCAGATGCATTTGGTTTTTATCAAACAGCAGTATTGTTAATCTGAATTTGATTATTAGGCTGTTTGACTTAAAATTTTAATTAAGATTTGTTGGATTCGGGTATTTTAAAAGTCTAATGGCAGAAAAAATCCCAATCATGCGGGATCGGGACTAAGAATGTTTTAAAAGTTAAAATCTAATTTTAACTTCTCCCGAATGCTTTTTTGATATGTATGTTGTAAACCTCTAACATAAGCGTATGATTTAAAAAGTGAATAAATCATTACTGTTGCGGCTGCAAATATAAACTAGAAATAAATTAAAATACAAGTATTTAATTCAAAAAAGTGTAATTATTTTCCCCTATACATAGTATAGGATTTTCCGAATAACGTTTACTTATCGCTACGTTGGTTAAAAATGTGCTCAAAAGCATCATAAACTGACAAGTGTAGTGCATCACCATGGTTTTGCGCTTTAAAGTACTTAAAACGGATCATGGTTTGGTCGGGCTTTACTTTTTTAATTTTTTTATACAGCGCTTTTGCCGTCCGTTGCATTATTCGCCCTTCTTTGCCTACTGAAATGTAAATTCCTTTTACATTTTTTAATCCGCTCGGTGTTTTTTCTAATAATGATTTGTTGTCCCACCAAAGGCTAGGGCTTACAATTACATAACGATCAAAAAGTTCGGGCTTTGTCAATAAAATTTCGCTTGCTAATAACCCACCAAGCGATTGTCCGATAAGTGTTGATTTACCATTTGATTTATAGTTGAGCTCAACCTGCTTTTTCAGCTCATTTTCAATAAATTGAATAAATTTTTCAGAACCTCCAGTTGTTGGGAAATCGGCCTTATCACTCGCAACAGAAGTTGGAAATGTAAAGTCCCTTTTACGGTCTACATTTGCAATGCCAACAACAATGGTTTCGGGCAGCATGTCTATCCACGAAAATGAACCAAACTGCACCAGTCCGCTAATATGGATGAAATCCTCATCCATTGAACCGTCTAACAGGTAAATAATAGGATACGTTTTACTGGAGTCTGGATGATAACCATTTGGTAAGTAAATGTTTAGTTGACGGTTTTCTTGTAGAACATCAGAGTAGAACGTCATTTTTTCACCAATTACTAATGGCTTTTTCTCTTCTTGGTCGTCAATTATTTTGGCCAAACAAAACTGACCTGACAAACTAAAAATAAGGAGAATTAAAAAGCCTTTCATAATGGGTGTTTATTTAATTGATTACTGCACAAACTGTGCTATAAAGGTGCAATTTTCGAATGAATCATCCAAGAAAATTAATTTTAAAACGTTAAGCAGCTATTGTGGTAACTAACAATTTGAAATCAACCCTTCAAACTCTATTTTTCTCTTTTAAGCATTAACAAAAAACTGAACTGCGTTGAGTAAATGAAAATGATTTATTAACGTATGGCTGGGTTACAGGTATTTTGGGTAAAACCGATTATGTGAGGGGTGGAAGTTTGCAAGCAAAGCGCACGCTTGGGTCACACTTTTAAAAGCTGCGGTTTAGACGAGCTTGCCTGCGCATCTGTTCTTCCATTTGGACGCACCAATAGTAAGTTTTCATCTCGTGTTAACTCCACCCAAATAGAAATGGATTCTTCTACCTTTTCTGTGGCTACGTTTTTACCGGTAATCACCCAAAAGTTAAGTTTATCATCAAATAAAACTGTTGAACTGCGAATACGCCCAAAAATACCATGATAACCGTTTAACACGGCGGTTAAGTATTTATTTGTCTCCTCTTCTGTAACGTTTAATGTAATTCCTCCTTCAAAATCTGTAATGCCCACTATTTTGTCTGGCAGCACGGTTTTTGAAGAATTTCTGTTGGGGAATTTAAATAAGCCCCATAGGTTTGTAAATGTCGTTTTCATGCAAGTATGTTGTTCTTTTCGGGCGCAAAGATAGTGTGTTTTTATTGAATATGATTGTGTATTTTTGTTAAATTCATCAAAATAAAACACACCGGTAACGCTGCCGTAAAGTTGTGTTAATTACAAGCCGAATTTGATGCGAAATCATCTTCATTTTGTAATTAACACGTTTTAACCTCAGATGCTTCATTTTCTGTTTTTTCTTCTATTTTTCCAAGGTGCATTTTTTTGCCAGTTTCCTGCCATGATAGAACCGTAAGGCATCACTTCATCAATCACCTCACCCAAGCCAAACTCACCCATTTGCCCCCTAACTGAAGCGGCATTTTTATACGCTGAGGGTAATTCTGTAATGTCAATTTCATCCGAATAAAACCGTACGTCTAACCCCTTTGTTTCTTCCTCAAATATGGATTCAATTGGTTGGTCACCTTTTGATTTTCTGTGCTTCGTTCGGCTTAAGTTACGCCCCGCGCCGTGTGGAGCAAAACCTAAATTGTTCCCCGTTGTTTTACCTTCTACAATTAAAACAGGCTCTGCCATGTTTAACGGAATTAAGCGTGGCCCTGTAATATCAGGCATAAAAACACTGTTTAACGGTGTAGCACCTTTAGCATGGTAAAACAAATCATCCGTTTTAAATACAAAATTGTGTTCATTCCAATATCTATCTTCCACCGTGGCGCCTATTTTTTCTACCGTAGCATTATGAATCACCTCATGGTTTGCTTTTGTCCAGGCTCTTATTACTTGCAAAGCATCCCAATAGTTCTGCCCATCTTCAGTATCAAACGGAATCCACGCATTATTTTTTAATGTATCCGGAGATAATTTTTTTCGGTATTTCTCGGCTAATTTCATTCCTCTGGTGAATAACCTTGCCCCAACACCTCTTGAACCGTGGTGTGTAACCATCATTGTATGGCCGGTTTTTTTGGATTTTCCAACAAAAAGAAAATGGTTGCCGTCTCCTTGGGTACCCAATTGTTTTCTGGCTATTTGAATAAAATTTGTATCATTTAATAAAAGGTTACCTTCAAATGCCTCAATTAAAGCCTCTGGAAAACGATACTGCTCTTCTCTTGACCTTCCACCAGGACCAAAGTGAGTAGAAGCATGTGCAGCATCCATTACCTCCTTAGGGTCTACCTTACCCAAATCAGTCAACATAACAGAGCAGCAAATATCTGCACTGTGCATGCCCGGGTGAATTGCATTTTTAGTCGCCACAATTCCGCCTACGGGAATGGTACCAATAGAGCCTGCAGGGCAAGCATCTGGCATTACAGCACCTTTTACAACCGTCGGCGTGCGCATTACGGTTTTCATTGTTTCAATTACCGCCGCTACATTTTCCAATTCAGTTTCACTTTCAGCTTTAATGTTTATTTCAAACGGTACAGCATTTGTGTGCAGTGGCAAGGCAGGCGGCGCTTTAAATTGTTCTAAATAAGCATCTAATTCGTCTCCTTCTAACCCATTTTCATTAATAAATTCAATTGCTCCTCTAAACCATTTATCGGGTGTGTACCCTAACTTGATAAGCGTGTTTCCGTCAACTGTGTTTTTTGTTTTCATTTCTGTTGTTTTATTAATACGGTTCAAAGGTTTGACTAAACTACGCAATTATTTTGCGCAGTAAATAGAATTTTATTTATTTTCACCGAATGGCACAAAATAAAAATGCACTAATTCGTTATAAAACAATAGACAATTGCCTTCAAAACCAATATAGAACATGGACGTTAGATGACTTGATTACCGCATGTTCAGACGCGTTGTATGAGTACGAGGGGCGTGACATAAATGTAAGTAAACGCACAGTTCAGTTGGACATTCAGTTAATGCGCAGTGACAAATTGGGTTACAATGCCCCCATTATTGCCTATGACAAGAAATTTTATAAATATAAAGATGAGAATTACTCTATTACCAATATTCCGCTGACAGAAAATGACATGAATGTATTGTCAGAAACGGTGGAGATGCTAAAGCAATTCAAAGATTTTTCGCTTTTTTCTGAACTGGGTGGTATTATTCAGCGATTGGAAGATAAAGTATATACCGAAAAGAATAAAACGGCCGCCATTATCCATTTAGATAAAAATGAACGATTAAAGGGGTTAGAGCATTTAGACGCCTTGTATCAAGCTATTTTAAAACAAATTTGTTTGGACGTACGCTATAAATCATTTAAAGCTACTACAGAACAACTGTTTGTTTTTTGCCCGTATATTTTAAAAGAATTTAATAATAGATGGTTCATTTTAGGAAGCGCAGCGGGTTACGAACGTATTTTTACCCTTGCGCTAGATCGTATCATAGCGTTTGATTATAATTTAGAACAACCGTATGTTGTAAAAAATTTTGATAGCGCCAATTACTTTCAAAACACAATTGGCGTAACTGTTTTGGGTGCTCGCAATTTATATGAGGTAGTACTCACGTTTGATGCCGGCAACTCGCCTTATGTACTAACCAAACCCTTGCACCATTCACAAAAAGTGGTAGAAGTTTTTGCAGATGGTTCAGTCACGGTGTCCATTAACGTACATTTAAATTATGAATTAGAACGTATAATATTGGGTTTTGGACGATCTGTAAAGGTAATTGCACCAAGGCGATTAAGGCGTTCTATTAAGGCTAACTTAAAGCAGGCGGTTAGCCAGTATTTAGCTAATTAACTGGTTTGTTATTCTAAAAACAATCATACCTCAGCCCACTTAACATTATCCTTTAGGACAACCACAATGCCCTTTGGGACAAAAAAACAGCCAGCTGAGCAGAAAAAATGAAGAACCACTAATGGTTTTGGTACATTACGCATTGTTAATTTCTTTGGTGGAATAAAGCGCATGACATACCCGAACAAAGCAGAAATTTAATTGTGCTTAGTGTCATATTGTTGTTGTGTGGGGGGATTGACTTTTTGTTAATCCCCTTTTTTTGAGGCTTTCCTCCCCTACTGTCTGTAATTATAAACCTCTTCTGCTTTGAATGAAATTGTATCACTCACTTTAGCAAACGTATGGTCTAAATAGGCTCTTGCACCAAATTCACACACATAATTTCCCAGTGCTTTAACATTCACTGATTTTTCTCCCAATGCTATTTCTATAAAGCACGTGTCGCCCTCATAGCTATTATAAATGCATGCATAATTATTAGCATCAACTTTACGCGCAACTCCATTTGCATAAGCTAAATGATAAGTATGCCGCACACCACTTCTACTAAAAACCGTATTGAATCTGCATGAATTTGTTCTAACACGCAAAAACCTCCATTATAGCCAATTTCCAATTGTGGGTTATCCTCTGCAAACCACATCTCATTTAAAAAATAATTTTCGTTAACATACATCCCTCCAACGCTCTTGTTGGCTTCATCTTGAAAATCAGCAATGGGTTTGTAAGTTAGTTTTTTTGATAATTCAGGCGTGGCTTCAATTATTACAGGTAACCATTTTTTTTTTGCAATCCATTTTCCCTGCCAGGCATTTTCCGTCCATTCTAAATAAAATGATCCGGTGACTTCTCCTTTATAGGTCTCCTCCAAATAAACCAAGTCTTTCCCCATTAATGAACCGCTAAGTGTCAAATAACTCTCCTTCGAAGCATATTTATAGTTGCCCTGTATGTTTCCTGTTTCCCAATCCACTTTCGTAATGGTCATTTCAATTGGGTATTTACCAATTGTACCTTTAACTGAAGCTGCAACTGCTATATCCGGAAAGGCAATGATTAAACTAATAATGATACAAAAACGAGTTAAAAAGTGATGGAAGGTTAAATTCATTTTTTTATAGATTATAAGGACGACTACTACCCTTTCAAATCTAACAAAAGTTTATTAAACGACTATTTTTAAGAAAAAATGTATTGATTTGTATTATAACCAAAATTATCAAAATAGTGGTGCATTTTACACGCTGAAATCGAACCTGATTTTAAAATTTTCTACACGAATTTTAGTCTTTTCAAGGTTAAAAATAGGGTTTGAGTTTACAATAAGGTAAGCTGAAATTAACCTAAAAACGGGAGTTCCAAAAATCGTTCGTCTTTTTTTTAAAAAGTAAATGGATGCTTTGAAACTATCTAAAATAAAGCGATACAAATAAAATTTAAGTATATATACCTAGTCGTCAAAAAAATCGAATTGGTCTAATTCTATTATGTACAAGAGGAAATTTGTCCTACATTAAATCAGAACCAAATTCCTTACCCTATGAGACACTACATACTTTTATGTGTGTTAACAATGTTAACACCGATTTGCGCACTAACCCAACTTGATTTCACACACTGGCTACCTCCTATGCACTCGCGGAGTGACGCTCAGATTGAAGATCACTACTTGTATTTATCCACTCCGAGTGAAGCCGCCGTGACTGTTTCTATAACGGATGGTAGTGGAACGTTACTAGCTTCGCCTGTAATTTCTGCCGGAAACCCTTTTGTTTATCAAATTGCAACCGACGACCCTTCAGTAATGATGGTAAGAAGCGAGGATTTAAACACCATTTTACCCAATAAGGGGATTATTGCTTCTGCAGACGAAAAATTTTATTGCAATTTCAGAGCGCGCAGTAATCTGCATGCCACTTCCATCACCTGCAAAGGTACAGCGGCAAGAGGGTTAACTTTTCGCGTAGGTGCCATGCCGCAGCAGTTTGACCAGTTTATGCGGAACTTTACAACGGGTATTATGGCAACAGAGGATAATACCACTGTAAACATCTCAGATTACGACACAGCGGTTGAATTTTTTGATATTGACGGCAATGTGACAGAAGATGAATTAACATTTGTACTAGATTCGGGCGAGACATTTGTTTTATCGGGTTACAATGACGTTCCAGGTAATTTAGATGGCTTCGTTGGTGCACTTATCGAGGCAGATAAACCCATTGTACTAAACAACGGAAACTGGTGTGGCTCTATTTGTACTGCCGGTGGGCAAGACATTGGTATGGATCAATCAGTTCCGGTAAATGTAATTGGTAAAGATTATATTCTTATTCGCGGTGACGGTGACGAGCAAATGGAGCGTCCATTGGTTATCGCTCACCACAATGCTACTGCTGTTTTTGTGAATGATGTTATAGAGCCGGTAGCGTTTCTTGATGCCGGAGAATATTTTTTAATGCCAGAAATGTATTATACGGGAGCCGGACACACCAATATGTTCATCCACACGTCAAAGCCAACGTATGTTTATCAACCCTTGGGTGGTAGCCCATCTCGCGCTACCCCAGGATTGAATTTCATACCACCAATTTCTTGCGCTATGACAAAAGGAATCGACTTAATTCCGTCGATAGATCAAATTGGAGAAACCAATTATAACGGTGCAATAATTTGTGTAACACTAGCTGGAGCGACAGTAACAGTAAACGGTATTCCACAAGGTGGTGCCGAATTAGTGGATGGCGCGCCTGAGTGGGAGACATATAAAATTATCGGTTTTACAGGAGATGTTGTCATTGAATCTACCGACCGCATGGCTACGGGCATGTTTGGCTTTAGCGGAGATGCTGGATTTGCTGGTTTTTATTCAGGATTTGACCAAATAGGATTTGTAGATTTTACATTTGAAGAAAATTGTGATAATAATCCGGTTGTATTTACAGATGAAACGGTGACGTTTGCAGAAGAAATTATTTCATGGAGCTGGGATTTTGGTGACGGTGCAACATCTACACTTCCAAATCCAACACACTTATATGCAGCAGGTGGTATGTATACACCGTATTTACAAGTTACCACAAACTTAGGTTGTATAGATACGATTTCGTACCCATTAGATTTAAGAAGCGCACCTGATGCTATTTTAGTAACACCAGAGTTATGCGAAAACGAACTAACGATTTTTACAGATGAAAGCGACTACGCGGACGGAGAAATTTTAACGTGGAACTGGTTGTTTAATGAAACAGATACAAGCACACTTGAAAATCCTGAATATGCATTTGAAGAATATGGTACTTACCCTGTTTTTGTAGCCGTTGAGGCGGACAATGGCTGTGTGGATTCAGTGATTACACCAATTACCATTCACCCCGTTCCTACACCCGACTTTTTAGCAGATGATGCTTGTTTTTATTCCGAATTAGCATTTGAAAACCTATCTGAAGTTGAAGCTGGAACAATTACTACATTTGACTGGGATTTAGGCGACGGAACACTTTCTGAGTTAACAGCTCCAACCCATTTATATGCCGAACCCGGAACTTACACCGTAAACTTAGCCGTAGTTTCAGATATGGGATGTGCAGCTGATACAAGCATTGAACTTACACGTTACGCCGCACCATTAGCAGCATTTACAACTGCCGCAGTTTGTGAGTATGATACCTTAATGCTTACCAACAGCTCTACCATTGTTGCACCTTACGCTATTGAAACATATAACTGGACACTTGGAGACGGAACAATAAGCGAATTAACAGATCCGAATCATAATTATGATGAACACGGCGTTTATACCATTTCATTAATTGCCCTGTCAGAAGAAGGGTGTGTAGATACAACAGAGCAAGAAATAAGTATACACGATCAACCAATAGCTCACTTTTCTGCACCAAACTTGTGCGAAACAGAAACCGTATCATTCGCGAACTTATCTACTGTGCTAGATGCTGAGTTTGCTTCTTATTTATGGAGTTTTGGAGATGGGAGTACTTCTGTAGGAGAAACACCTAACCACTTTTACACGGATGAAGGTGTTTACGACGTAAACTTGACGGTGACCAGCGAATTTGGTTGTGAAAATGATACCACTATAAGCATAGAACAATTCGCTACACCTGTTGCTAACTTTACAGCGACGAACGGTTGTTTGTATGACTCTGTTTCGTTTGAAAATTTAAGTGAAATTGCTGCACCTTATGCCATTTCAACTTACAGTTGGAGTTTTGGAGACGGTACCACAACAGCCGATTTATCACCCACGCACCTTTATGGCATGGACGGCGTATTTAACGTGCAACTTGTTACCACTTCTGAAAACGGATGTGTAAACACGATCACGCTTCCTTTAAGCGTTTATCCAACTCCAGAGCTGAATGCAACGGCCGCTACGGTTTGCCAAAATCAGGGAACGAGTTTTTTAAATACCTCAGTTATTCCAACCGGTTCGTTAGACAGTTGGTCGTGGGATTTTGGTGATGGAGCAAGCTCTACGCTAATGCACCCCAACCATGCTTACAGCAGTGTAGGTGATTATGATGTTCGTTTAATTGGTATATCTAACCATGGTTGTACAGACACGTTAGACCTTGTTGCTACGGTTAATAGTTTACCTTTTGCCATGCTTACCGTTGACGACCCAACGATTTGTGGCAATGAATGTTTGGATTTAACATCCATTTCATTTTCACCATCATCCACCATTGCATCACATGAGTGGTGGGCAGAAAATGGGACGACAGGCAGTGGTGAAACGCAAACATTTTGTTTTGACACCTATGGCGGAGAAACAAGCTTATTTGACGTGCGTTTAATCGTAACAGATGAAAATGGCTGTAAAGACACGTTAACGGAGGATGATTTGATTGAAGTATTACCAACACCAGAGGCTGCATTTGTTACAGACCCGGATGAAATTGATATTTTAAACCCGCGCGTATCATTTACAAACTTATCAAACTATGCTACCTCTTATTTATGGAGCTTTGGAGACGGCAACTCATCTAACCTGAACGACCCAATCCACATTTATTCTGATGAGCCGCAAGAATATGAGATTATTTTATTTGCCTACAACGGAGAAGGACAACAATGCGTTGACACAGCCCGCACCCGCATTCGTATTTTAGATGAACTAATTTATTATGTACCAAATGCCTTTACACCAGATGGAGACCAATACAACAATAGTTTTCAACCCGTGTTTGTATCAGGGTTTGACCCTTACGATTTCCACCTAACAATTTACAACCGTTGGGGAGAGTTATTGTTTGAATCATTTGATGCGAGCCAAGGTTGGAGCGGAATGTATGGCAGAGACGGATTGGTGCAAAATGGTGTTTACCTTTGGAAAATTGAGTTCAAAGAACGCTCCACAGATCGTATGATAGAAGACATTGGCCACGTAACACTCTTAAAATAAACGTTAGGGGTACTTTAACTCCGCTTTCGGTTGCTCACCTTATTCACTTATTTAATAACTAGATTAGGTTTAATGGTTAAGGTAGTTTCCGAAAGCGGTTCAACGGTGGCTGGTTCAAAGTCGGGGTCATACGAATCTAAAACAAGGGTGGAATCGCCTTGTGGAATACTAAGTTCAGCATAGGCATAATATGTATTTGGCAGTAAATTATGAAAAATGACATTTCCTTTTGAATTGGTGGTTTGCACCGCTATGGCTACAGCTGCATTACCCGGATAATCGGCTAAATAACCGTAGTTGTCATACAAATAAACTGTGGTATTTGGTTTAGGGTTGCCCTCTTCATCTACTACTTTGTATTTAACGGTGTAATTATAAACAGGATTTAGGTTGATATCTATTTCTACCTCAGTTCCGCTCATAATAACCGTGTTTGACGACATGTACGAAATGTGGGTAACTGTGTCTGTATAGCTACTTTCTACCTGGTAACAGCCATCCGTGAGAGGGCCTAATAAAAAATCAGCTTTTGTTGCACTTTGTTTTACCCATGTATCAAATGATTGTGCTGTTTCAGACATTAACTCTACAGCTGCATTTGAAAAACCAATAATGTTTGCCTCTTCAAGTTCGCTATAATAATTTAAACTGCCATTAATATAGGTGGTGGGTAATTCTTGTGGTTCAAATCCTTTTTGCGTACCGTCCTCCTTCTTACAGGCGGCTATTATTAGTGTAAATGCTATTGCACTAATTATGTATCCTTTAGTTTTCATCATTTTATGGGGTTATTTAAAATAGAGTTGAAATAATTGACGGAATAAAATCAATACCGAGGTTTATAGCGAAATAAAAACTGCCGTTATGCGCATTCCATTCTGGTGCTGTATTATTTTGAATGTTCTCTGCCGTAACCGTAAACGGATCAATTTTTGAATAATCCAGTCGTTGTAGTAATTGAAATTTGTATCCTGCAGACACGTGTACTAAGCGGTGAACTGCAAACCCGCCGCCAAGGTAAATGTTATCAAGTAAGGTTTTATCTAAATAGTCAATTCCAAGGTTAAGTTCGAGATGTTGATACCATGTTCGTTTCCAAATTTTTTGATAGACGTTATGTTTCCACGGAAAAACAGAAAAGAAAATTGTAGGCGCAATGGTCCAGTTGGTTTCAAGGTTCTCCTCTACTCTAAACGGTGTTCCTTCTGCTGCGCCATTGGTGGAATTAATGGTGTAATTGTAGGCTTTAAATGATGTAATGGCTAAGCCCGTGTTGAATGAAAAACGATACGTTTTATACACAATAGGTAATTGAGCTGTGGCCAACATTTCTTTTTTATTCAGTGTGATTTTATAATCGTCGAGTTTAGGTTTGGCACTACCCGATACATTATACGTTAGTTTGTCGGGTAAGCGATAGGTTTCGCCCACCACCATAATTTTAGGCTTTGTTAAAGCAGGAATGTTGTCTATTGGGTCTTTTAATATGTCATAATAATTGGGTAATGTATCTTTTAAAGTCGGGTTGAAATTTTGGGTTAGGATTTTGACGGTTAGCCCCCTATTAAAAAATGATATGTAGCTATCTTCATTCTTTGATTCTGTTATGTCAAAATAATTCAAGTTTAATCCTTCCAAGCTACTCTTTTGTATTACATAGTTTTCAATATCTAACACTAATTTTTCAAATCGTAGCACATTTCCATTCTCATCTACATTAGCCATTGCTGTATCAATCTGAAATGTATAGAGTTTTTTAAAAGCTTCTTTCTCTTTAAAGTACAGTATTACTGTCGAACTGTCTACATTACTGGAAGTCGCAATTTTGAATAGGTAATCAAATCCAAAATTACCTGTTGTAAAAATCGAATCAATTCTGGGATATTCAACTGAAAGTGGTATGATTATGCCTTCCAAATTGGTTACCTTTATTTTTTCAAATCTAAGTGTGCTTTTTTCCTGTTCAGCAACACGCGTTTCAGTATTAACTTGTACCGTAAATTCATCATTAAAATCAGTAAAAATTGAGTTATCGGTAAACAAATTAGTTAATTCATCAAACTTCTGTAACCCCTGTATATTATTAGTTTCTAAATCTGCTTCGGTTATTTTTTCTGTAAAATCTGTTGTTATGGTAAAAGTTGGCTTACCATTGCGGTACGTTTCTCCGTTTATATTAATTAAAACAGGAGAAATATGATGGCTAGTGGTTAACGCAGGTAAACTTGTTGGTGCAGCAAACCCTGTTGACTTAAATGGTGTTGTTGGAAGCGGTTTTTGGGTGTACGAAAAAGGAATATCTACAAACACACCGTTTTGGCGAATAGTACCCGTATGTAATACATCCAGCGGTGGTCTCTGCAGCTGTTCGTCTTTCAAAAACTTATCATAAACAGCTTTATAATTAATAGAGGCAATTAATGTTTTGTATTTCTTTTCTACCTTTTTTAGCAAAGCCTCATCCTTCTGCTTTGCGCCGTACATGTTTTTTTCAAGTTTTTTTAATTGCATTGATTTGGAGTGGATACTGTCCAATACCTCTTCACGCTGGGGCGTATCAGCGCTATTTTCGTTGTAGTAAGTAGTGTAAAAATTGGTGTAATACGTTAATTCGTCTTGCAGTTTCTTTTTGTTGGATAAATAGTCCTCCATATCTTGGGGGCTATTGTATGTATTTGGATTTTTTAACGTGTCCTGAAGCATGGTTAATTGGTTTTTCGTTTTCACGAAATCAATAATCAGTGTTGGGTTTGATTTAAATACATTGTCAATGTGTTGGCTTAAATGATTTTCAAATTTTTTTTTGGAGTTTTTTGTAAATTCATTAAAACCAATTTCTCCAATTTTTAAACTATCCTTTTCACATTCAACATTTTCACCTAGCCGGATTAGCTTGTAATGCATAAATTTAGCCATTGCCTTTTTACCTTGCTTAAAACCGACTTGCTCTATTTCTTCAAAAAATACCTTTTTCAAATAGTATTTATGCGTTGGCGTCTTTGACGATTCAGTTTTAATAATGGTATCATTTTTAAATTCAACGTGTTGTTGATTATTTGACAGTTCGTATTGTATTAAAAATGTGCCTTTTTCGCTAATCGGTGCTTCCACTAAAAATAATACTGCTTTTTCACCCCGTACGGATGGTGCAAGTTTTGGGTAGTTGTTTTTTATTTGATCGTAAGTGGAGTAATAAGCAGTAATAAATCCGCTATCATTAAAAACTATGAGGTGTTGGGCTTTTACGTTATGCCCAAAAAGAGCAAGTAGTAAAAGTATTAATAAGGACTTAATTGGGTTCATATAATTAGGCTAAAGGTTTTAAATACAAATTGTTTGTATTCTTTTCAGCTCAAAATTAAGGCATTAGGTTGATGTGGGACTAAGGGTTTTCAGTGATATTTTAATAGGGTTTTTCGGATAAGCCTATTTTTTGGTCATTAATCGACTTGTATGTTGGGTTAGAAACCAATAAATTAAACCATACGTTTGCATAATTTTTGCTAATGATCTCTCTACGAACTAGCTTTTTAGGTGTTTATCTAGTTCATTTTCAATTTCTTCAATCGTTGGCAAACTACTTTTCAACTCATTTGGTACAGTTTCAGTAAACGCAAATTCGCTTACGCCTATTGGATTATTAAGCCCACGGAGGGCAAACTCTACTTCAATATTATTTTTATCTCTGCACAGCATAATACCTATCGTGGCATTGTCCCTTTCTGATTTTATAAGGTGATCGACCGCGGAAAGGTAAAAGTTCATTTTACCGGCATATTCAGGCACAAACTTGGTGTTTTTTAGCTCAATAACAACATAGCATTTAAGGGTAACATGGTAAAAAAGCAGGTCTAAAAAGTAAATTTGATCTGCAACAATTAATTGATATTGTCTTCCCATATAGGCGAATCCTTTACCTAGCTCCAGCAAAAACTTAGACACCTGCCCCACTAATTGGTCTTCAATATCTTTTTCTTTAAACGGTTGGGTTAACGTCATAAAATCAAAGATGTAAGGATCCTTTATCGTTTCGTTTGCCAGCTCTGATTGTGCTGCGGGCAATGTAGCGTCAAAATTTGTAATCGCATTCCCTTGTCTATTGTGCAGTTCTGATTTTATTTGAAGCGCCAGCACCTCTCTGCTCCAATTGTTAACTATGGTTTGCTGCATGTAAAATTCAGCTTCTTTAAAATCATTAACTTTTGTAAAAATATTGATGTTATGGCTCCAAGGCAACTGCTGTGTAAGGGCTGGTGGTCTTTTTAAATCAGCAGCCTTATTTTCAACACTTTGTAATTGGGCAACGGGCCGTTGCCCAATTTGGTTTTGAGCATAAAACGAATAAAACTGTTTCATGTATTTCAGGTTTCTTTCTGAAAACCCTTTTAGTTTTGGAAATGCTTTTTTAAGGTCTGCAGCTAAAGCTGAAATAATTTTATCACCCCAATTCGCAGTTTGTTGTTTAGAAACAATTTGAAGACCAATTTCCCAATAAAGGTCAATTAGCTGTTGGTTTACCGTTAAAGCCGCTTTTACTTGACTTACAGATATTTTAGTTTTGATTTCACTTAACCAATTGCTGTAAATTTCGTCGTTTTTATCTATATTGCTCATTGCTAATTATTCCTAAATCTAAATATAATAAGAAGTCATTTTTAACCCTATTTTTTGGTTCGTTTATTTTATTTTGCAAAATGAATCCATAAACCACTGGCAGGTCAAGAGATCAAGAGAGAGATAGTTAAATAAAAAGGTTAATAAAAAGGTTTTAATTTTTTGATTTATAGGTTTTTATAATTAGGCAACGCAGCGTTGCCCAAATTGATGTGATACTAAAAATCTAAGTTGAATAAGCATTGATTATTTGTAAAAACAACTCTTCATAACCCTTTACGTCAATTCATAACGCGCATTAGCATGTTAAAATTGGGCATTGGGCATTTTGGGCAATTAAATGACGATAAATTTAAAAATTATTCCGTGTTTTATTCCACATTACAACTGTGCTTGCTTTGAATTTTTTAAAAACCGTAGTTATACGCTTGCTTGGCAGCAGTATCAAACTTAACTTTATAAACCATATTTATCCGTATGAAAAATAGTCAAAAATACATTGCTTTTTTAATTCTACTTTTTTCATTTACGCTTACTGTTAAACGTGTTTATTCAACTGAAACACCAAATGCTTTATCTAAAGCAACAACTGTATGGATTTGTTTCACAAAAAATTCTTACGCTTACCATTACAATTATAATTGCCAAGGTTTAAAGCGCTGCAAAGGAGAAAAACGCAAAGTTACGCTAGAAGCTGCCATAAATAAGTATGAACGCAAGCTATGCGGTTACGAAAAGTAACCCAGCCAAACTTAAGGTTATGGTATATCAAACAACACCCCTACTGTTCCAATATGGTTCCAGGGGTTTACATTGTGATTAGCACCATTGGGAAAATCAGGGTCGCCATTAGGGTATGTTAGTGTATTTACGGGTAAATCATACTCCGGAGACATCAGCAAGTGTTTATAAATAAGGCTTACATAGCGGAATTTTACCCCCACAACAACTTCATGCATAAACACTAACCGCTCTATTTGATTGTCCTGCAAAACATATATATCAACAGGTGTATTGGGGTCTTCATCAATTAATTGCTTACCTGCCAGGCCATACCCTTCTAACATAGCGTTATGAAAAACGTACCTAAACTGGGAGCTATAGGCTACCGAAATGGCGAACTTTGTTGGCTTAAACTTGCTGTTTTTATCTTTAGAAAACAATTTTCTACTTCCGGATACGGGCACACCATAGTCACCGTCGCGTTTAAAATCATTTGTACTAATACGAAAACCAGCTCCAAGCGAAGTCATATCATACCCTGCCCTAATTTCATCAAAAACAGAAACATTGATGATTCGCGGGAAACGAGCAAGTTTATTTTCAAACTTATTACGCACACCTCTTGAAAGCAGCCAATTTTGAGAAAGCAACATATATTCATGCGACAAATCATACTGCAACGCAATGCGACCACCTGCCGCTATTTGGCCGCCCCAACCTTGCGGAGTAAATGAACCTACGCTCAAATCGCGGTGAATAAGGGCTTGTATACCATTTGGACGATCTGAGCCAATTGTACCGAACTTAAAATCGGCATGCATTTTAAATTTGCCATTTCTGAAAATACGGTGTTTTGAAAGTCCAAAATAAACGAATGAGGCAAAAGGACGGTCATTGGAATCAACCGAGGTGGGTGAATTAAAAATAGACGTGTCTCTTAAATAAGGTGAATACCCCTCGCCTCCCATAAATATGGTTTGATAGCTATACCAACTGCGCGAGTTTAGGTTAAACCATGAATCACCAGAAAAAAAGCGTAATTTGAACTTATCTGTAATGGCCTCTACCCTTAATGAGCCTGTCATGTCGCGGTCGTCATTGTATTTACTACGCACGCTTAAAATATCGTTACCGTGATCTACATAAATACCTTTTAACCATTTGTCAGAGGTTGCTGTAAACCTGTAAAATGAAAATTCGCGCTCAAAAATTTCATCCATCCGGTTATTTACTTGTTTTAGTCTTTTTTTCCACAAGGCAGGGCTAATGTCTGAATACGTTCCACTTTTGGCAATTTCATTTTCTACTGTTTCTATTGTATTAATCATATAAAACTCCAGCCATGTAATGGTTTCAACTGTTGTAATCATTGCTAAACGCGTTTCAAACCATTTATCGTCTTCAAAATTTAATGCCGGAATTAACTCATTTTCTATAATTGTTTCAATTTTGGTTTCATTGTAATCTTGCACTCGTAAATTGTTGTGCGCCGGCAATCCAGTATCTAACTCATAAATTTGAGCATCAAGTTCGCCTATCCGATCGCATGTAGAACAAATTGTTTGTGCTTCTGCCACTAATCCACTGCAAAATGCTATTATTAATACTAAATATTTCATACTAAAATTTCTGTTTTTGAATAAGACACATCTTTACCTTGTAACACTTTTCGGTAAGATCCATGACGGGTTTCATGGTTTGCTATCCATTCGTTAAATGCGTTAATAAAGCTTTGCTTTCTGATGATGTTATACTCCGTACGACGTTGGGCTTGGGTATAACCATAACGGCTGTCGCCTCCCATCATATTATTTGAAATATGCATAAAAATTTCAGAGGCATACCCACTATTGTTATCTGCTTCGTTTATTAAGGCTAATTCTTCTATGAACCACTTGGCAGCATCCAAGGAGGGTTGTCCGAACCAATGTCCGGAGCTATTGCGCGCTACGGAAATTTGGCTTGAAATTAAATCGTCATAGTGTTTTGTTAGTGTTCTCCAATCCAGCGACGTTTTCATTAATTTTAGGGTACTACGGTTACTAATCATTTTTTTTATCCGATCAAAAGCCGCTTTAGTTAATGGGTCTGTACCTAGCGGATACTTTTTAGTTTTTGGTTTTTGGCGCTTTGTTACCCACCGCATGGGTGAGCGAACGGGAATACTTGCAGTTTTTGCAATTTCTTTTACATACCCTAAATACGTTTTGTCCCACAAGTGAAAATTATAATGAGATGAGATGGCATCAATTTTATCTTTACCGCCAATCAACGTAGATAGATAGTCAAACTGTGCCCACATTTCGCGTTTCATTTTTGCCAGGTCGCTCGCACTTTTGGATACGTGTTTGTGGTTATAGGTATTGAGGTCGTGGTAACGCCATTCGCCTGCTCTGTAATTGTGCTTAAAGCCTGCTTCCTCTTGAATTATAGCTCGCCACCAGGTTGTATTTATATGAAGACCGATTCCGCATTTATTACCACCTTGGTGTATTGCATCAATCAGTAAATTAATATCGTTTTGATTTACCAAATTAGGCATTACGTGAACAGAAGTTACAATACCGCTTGCAACCGCCTCTCGTGTTCCTTCATTTACATATTGGTTTAGACCGTAATCGTCTGCTGTTATTATTAATCCGCTTGTAGGCATAGGCTCTGATGTAATTGAGTTGTTTTGGTGTTGTAAAGCTAAAAAAATAAATGAAAGTGAATGGTAATAAAGTTCAGTGATTTTTCTGTTGATAATTGGCAATCAGGCTAATAATCGACAATACCTGCACGTTGAAAACAGTTTTCAATTTTAAATGCATCAACGTTCAATTTACATCAAATCAAAGTTTCCTTTTAGGATAAAATCTATTCGAGCCGTTTTCCAATGCTTTAAATGGTCTTTGACAAATCCTTTTTTACCCCTTTTGTACGTTCGCACAATTTGTGTTCTTATTTGATGTGTTGCCGCCAACGTTTCATAAGCTGCACTTAAAGCAGCATTATCATTCGTAGCACCCTCGTAAGGATAAGTAACCACGCGGAGCCTTGCACGTTTTGTTTTGCCTTGTACATTTTCGGCAGATTCTGTTTTTGTCTCCCACACGTGTAATCCATTTTCATCTTCAAGTAACTGCCGGGCGCCATATCCTCCAAACCATAAAACAACCGAACTTTTTTCTGCCGTTGACGAATGAATAACTTTAACATGCATTCGTCTTATCTTTGCCCAATTCGTGTACATGTTTTGTTGCAGCTCCAGCACTTCGCGTTTAAGTTCATCTTCTACATCAAGATCAGACACTTCAATTTTTAAAAAACAATCTTGTAACTCATGATTTTCAAAAGCGGTATGCGCTATTTTTAATAACCGTAACCTTTCTGCAATGCTTTTCAGTAAATCTGCCGGGTATGAGAGGCTTGGGTTGTCTTCATCTAAGATACGGTCTATTAATGAACTGAGTGAAGTAAAGCTGTATTGAAAACGATCTAAATATTCAATACTGTTCAGAACGTCAAAACGTTCTTCATCCTCCCAAAAATTAGCCCCTGCCATTTGCTGCATTAACGCATCTTTAACACTGTCTAGTTTTCCGCTTACAACACGTTCGTCTAACTCCTTCCATTCGCGTATTATAGCTTCTCGCTCACTTAACTTACCAAGTGGGCGAATAATAATTTGATTTAATGTCGTTGTTTCTGCCGCTACTTTTTGAGCTTTTACTTGCTCCGCCTTTTTTTTCCAATTCGTTTTTGGTGCTTCAGGGTCTACAAAGTCTACTTTTAATTTACCCTCGCGTTCGCTTACAAATAAAAATTGTCGTCCCTGCGGAAAATTATTGGTTACAATGGTTATGGCAAGTGGGGCAAGAACAAGTTGTTCAATTGCTCGTTTCATTGGGCGGGCCCCATTTCTGGATCATAACCATGTTTCATTAGCAGGTTTAAAGCAGAATCCTCCCACTCCACTTCCCATTGGCGTTGCCTGAAACCTCTTCTTTTAAGTACTTTCTGCAGTTCGATTTTTAGAATTTTGCGCACTGCGGTTGCATCCAATGGGTTAAAATGGACAATACGGTCTATCCGGTTTAAAAATTCCGGGCGAAAAACTTGCTGTAATGACTTGTTGATCGATCGACTTAACGTCTGTCTTGTGTCTTCGCCTTCTCCAAAGCCCACACGCGGCGGTAACCTGTTACTTGCGCCTGTATTAGAGGTTAAAATAATAATGCAGTTTCTAAAATCAACAACTCCGTTTTGATCGTCCGTTAGCCGTCCATCATCAAATACTTGCAAAAACAAATCCCAAATTCGGGCGTGCGCTTTTTCAAATTCATCTAACAAAATAATAGAAAACGGTTGTTTTTTAACCATACTTGTTAATGATTCAGCATCTGAATTTGCGCTGTAACCGCCTGTCATTCGCGTAAGGTCGTCCGCAGTTTGTAATTCGCTCATGTCAAAGCGTATCATTCTGTCTTCATTTTTAAAAAGATAATTTGTTAATGCTTTTGCAACCTCTGTTTTTCCGGTTCCGGTAGGGCCAACAAACAGAAAAACACCCAATGGTTTTTGAGGATCGGTTAACCCTGCTTTCAGCATGGCAATGCGTTCTACTAATTGGTTAACTGCATCAGGTTGCCCTATAATTCGCTTATTAAACGAGCTTTTTAAAGCCTCCAAATCTAGCATTTGCTTGTCATCCAGTAACTCTTCTGGAAAACCAGTAATAACCGAAAGGGAGGTTAAAAAATTACCGTACGTTAGCCCTCCTTTGGGCATATCATTTTCAAAATAATAGTTGGTTGATTTTAAAAATTGAAAAAGAATTCCAGGTTCCTCCTGCTTTGGTAAAAATTGGCGCGCCATTACACCGAGTTCGTTCATCAGTTCATCATCAACATTTGCCCACATTTTTTTGTTGGGGTGATTTTTTGCCCACTCCACCGCTAGCTGGTTGGTAAAGTCAGCGTCTGAAGATTGAATTTGCAGCCGCGTAACTACCGACCTTAAAATAGGTTTTTTTACGACTACTTTTTCATATTGATGATTCAGCGATTCGCCTAAAAGCAGCACTTCACCTTTATCAATTGTAGTTAATAGCTGATCTAAAATACCTAGTGGGTTCAAATCTGTGCGACCAACATAGTATGTTTCATGAAAATTAGGAATAACCCAAAGGCTGTTTTTTTTAGATTTTAGTTCAGTTAAAATATCGCGCACCCGTTGCTCTAACTCACCAATATATTTTTGCCCTGCCATAACATCAGACGCAGAGGCAACAAAAACCGTCCAGTTGCGACTTGTCAAATCACGACATACTAACTCAATCAAGGTAGATTTACCAACCCCACTTTCTCCTGTTACAACTACAGACCGGCGTTTTTTGCCGGCTAACGTGGTCATTATTTGACGCTGGTTTATTAAATAAGTCTCATCCTCCACTACAGTTGCTGGAAAATCTGCTTTTTGCCAAATTCTGCCAATCCCGTTTAAAAAATCTGTATTCATCTTTAATACCTTGTATTGATTTTATTTGTTCAACTGTTAAAATAACAGATTTTTAAAGATTTAGAACAATAAAACCAATCGGCTTTAACCATAAACAGATATGAACCATACTTGGCAACAGAACAACGAGAATAACTGTGTTTAACCTCCATATAGTAAATTTATTTAGGCCATCTAAAAACAAGAATAGGCCAGTGTTTATTTGAAAAAAAGTAAATGGGTTACCTTTACGCAGCTAAAAAAATTAAAAATGATACTTTCTACACCGTGTAAATCATGCAAACAACCGATTGACATTGCCCTCGCAGAAAAAGAAAAAATAGCCCTTTACTACCGCTTTTACCTTTCGTTATTTTTCCAAAAAAACGAATTAAAAATCAAACCTATTTTTTAGGCTATTTTATGTACCTTTAAGTACTATGAGTACACCATTTAACTTTAAAGAAATACCATCACAAACAGGAAGAGTTGCAATTGTAACCGGAGCAAACACTGGGCTTGGCTACGAAACTGCTTTGGCATTTGCAAAAAAAGAGATAAGAGTAATTTTGGCTTGCCGAAATGAAGAAAAAGCAATGAAGGCCAAAGCTAAAATAATGGAAAAAGTACCCCATGCTAATTTGGAGTTTATTCAGCTTGATTTAATGAAGCTAGACTCCGTGCGTAGTTTTGTAAAAACATTTATGCAAACGCATGACAGGCTGGACTTGCTCATTAACAATGCCGGTATTATGATTCCACCTTTTCAAAAAACTGAGGAAGGTTTTGAAAGTCAAATGGGAGTGAATTATTTTAGCCATTTTTTATTAACCGGTTTATTAATCGACACTTTAAACGCCACACCAAATGCGCGAGTAGTTACGCTAAGCAGTAAGGCACATGAAAATGGTGTAATTGATTTTGATAACCTAAATGCTGAAAAATCATACAGTAAAATGACAGCTTACAGTCAAAGTAAATTGGCTTGTTTGATGTTTACCCAAGAATTAAGCAGGCGTTTAAAAGCGGTGAATAAAAACACCATTTCGGTAGCAGCGCACCCCGGTGTTTCCACTACCGAGTTAGGTCGACACATTCCTAAAATTTTATATTATTTGTTAATGCCTATTTTTAGTTTAATGACGCATAAACCCGCCAAAGGTGCACTGCCAACTATTATGGCTGCGCTAGACGAAGATGTGCAAGGTGGTGATTATTTTGGCCCAACAGGCTTTAAATAAATGAAAGGACCGCCAGCAAAAGTAAAAGCCAAACCAAGGGCTTATGATGAAGGCGTTGCGGCTGATTTATGGAAAGTGTCCGAAGAATTAACTGATTTTAAATTTGAAATCTGAGGCTTCTTAATCGTTATTTCATTTTTTACACTAAACCTAGCAAAGCAGCTCCATCCGGGCAATTATTCTTGTAAATGGCCCGTTTATTTAAACTACAAACACCCGGGTAGTCGCCTTGTTCGTTTTCGATATCAAAAATAACCTGGAAATGCAAATGCGGCGGATAATCTCCATTTACTTCTGCAGTACCCAGTTGGCCGATTACTGAATGCTGCTTTACACGCTGACCTACTTCTAAGTCACGAATTGAAGTAACGCTTAAATGACCGTATAACGTATAAAACGTAAAACCGTCCATTTGATGTTTTAAAATAATGGTTGGACCATAATCTCCAAAATTCGTATTATTCTTAAAGCTATGCACCTCTCCATCCAGCGGAGCAAGCACGTTTGTACCTGCATTCGTCCACAAATCCAGCCCAAGGTGAATGGTGCGTTCGCTGTTTGGGTTGGCATGGGGCTTAAAATGATTACTGCGTTGATAAATGGCGCGGTTTCCAAATAACCACCATATAACACGGTTGCATTTTTGTTAATGCGTGTTTTGTTTATGTAACTTTCCAAGGCGTATGATGATGCCGTGTCAATTGACTCTAATTCAAAATTGTCCACCGATAAATCCAACCGAGCATAAGCCGTTTTAGGAATAGATTGCTCTAAAACATAAATAGAACTGCAGTTTATTTGACGGATGATGGTTTCCCAATTTTTATGATTGTTTAATGGCATTGGCTTTAAAATTTTAAGAACATACGCCAGTTTGGATTACTGTGCTGCTCAGAAATTTTAAAATCAAACGTGCCAACAGTTTCAAACTTATTTTTTTCGTAAAAACGTATTGCACGTTTGTTTTCTGTCCAAACGTTTAGCCACATACCCGTTTGCCCTGTTTTTTTTGCTTGTTGAACCAAAAAATCTAAAAATTGCTGTGCCAACCCCATGCCATGATGCGTTTCTAATAAATAAATGCGTTCTAACTTTGTAATCCGTGAAAACTCAACGGCGGAAATGGGTTGATTAAAAACAAGTTTAGAATAACCCACCCACTGATTGTTTACATGTAACGAATGGTAATAGTTAGACGAATCTTTCAATTCATTTTTAAAATAACTTACCGTGAAGTTTGCATCCATGTAAGCTTCTATGTCTGCCGGTTTCGCACTGCGCCCGTGTGATTCGACAAATGTTTGGCGCGCCAATTCATTGAGCGCTTTGGCTTGGTCAGCCGCTATTTCTTTTATACTTATTAAACGGGACATGTTTTATACAATCAACTTTTTTTGAACAACTAAAATTACAACTTATCACCATTTTTTTGAGCGGTTGTGGGCTTAATTAAATACATATCTCCATAAAAAACAGTGGAATAATTTTTCTATTCATCTTTTTTCTTAGCAAAACGATTGGTTGTGAATCAACTATCAAGCTAAAAACCACTATGTGCCTAAATTCAATTTTAAAATAAAAAATAGTATGCTTGCCTAATAAATATTATCGTTGTATATTAAGATCTGAATTAACCCTAAATAAAAGGCAAGCGGTAAATTTAAACGAGCTGCACCTACTTTTCCCTACTCATTTATAACTGTGTAATTAACCAATATATACATACATTATGAAAATAAATTTTATAGAAAAAAATAACGGAACAAAAGTTATGCTTGCCACCCTTGGCCTATTAATCGGCTCAGCAAGTTGGTCACAAGCAGAGCGATTTGACGAACCACTAAGCGAGCATAGCGCGTTAAAATACCGCGATCACGTTCAAGATTCAGAGCGTATTTTAGCCGATACACCACGAGACCATGAATATTTGGTGCTGCATTTTAACGAAAATTTACCTTCACCAAGTGAACTTATGAGCGCCGGGGTTACTTCGCTTAACTATTTGAATAAAACAAGTATTTATGCAGAAGTACCAATTGCAACAGATTTAAGTACACTCGCTAATTTTACATGGGCTATGGAGCTTATGCCGCGAGACAAAACGCAAAGCAGCCTTGCACAGCATTTTGAGCGGTTTGATGAAGTTCCTGTTTTAGTTTATTTGCCCGAAAATTTTACCCCGGCAGAAATAGCAACGTTTAAAAGTAACATGAATTTGACTGCGTTAACTTCTACGGCACTGCCAAACCACGTAGTAATGGTACGGTTGACAGCTGCTAAAATGCTAGAAATTGCTGCTGACAACCGTGTGTCCTGGATACGGTTTGCGCCACCTCTTCTGCAGTCTGGAGATCATTTTCATTTTTGCTTAGGAGCAGGCACACCTTATGGTCACCAAGCTGAATTTGCCGCGCCTGCAAAGTTTGTGCTACAAGGTAGTGATTGGGACGGCCCTGGGCTGGGTTGCGCCGATTTAACCTACCATTTTGAAAATGGAACACCGGACATTTCTGGTAACGACGAGTGGCAAGTGGTACGAGACGCCTTTGCTGAATGGGTGAATTACGCTGGCTTAACTTTTACAGAGACAGGAACTGCTGGTTTAGCCAATTCTATCGATATTTTATGGGCAGCTGGCGACCATGGAGATGGAAACCCGTTTGATGGGCCTAGCGGAACTTTGGCGCATGCTTATTTTCCTGAATTTGGTGGAGACATGCACTTTGATGAAGCCGAAAATTGGACAACAACTGGCGGTGGAATAGATCTTTTTGCTGTGGCTGTTCATGAAATTGGGCATGCATTGGGCTTGCGCCATTCTGAAAATGATGCAGCCGTAATGGCTCCGTTTTATGCGGGTGCAATTAGTGGATTACACCCAGATGATATTGCGGGGGTTCGAGCCATGTATAGTGCTACACCACGTGGCGGAGGTGCAGGCTATTGTGCTGCTAGTGGAGAAAATTCGAGTTTTGAATGGATCGAACAAACGGTTATTAATGGTTCAACAAAAACGTCTGGTAACAATGGTGGTTACGGTAATTTTACTGGTGATACACCGATTGATTTAACTCCCGGTTCAACTGTACCTGTTAGTTTAACTCCAGCATTTTCTGGAACGGTGTATGACGAATTTTGGAGAATTTGGATTGATTACAATAAGGACAATACATTCTCAGCCTCTGAACTGGTTTATAATGGTTCGGGAGATGCGGCAATTTCTGGCTCGTTTACAGTACCCACTGATTTAACTGGCACAACGCGTATGCGGGTAAGTATGAAATGGAATGCTTACGCTGACCCTTGCGAAACGTTTGGGTACGGAGAGGTAGAAGATTATACTGTATCCTTTTCAGCACCTGCCTTAACGTATTGCGAATCAGAAGGAACGAATTCTACCTACGAATGGATTAGTGCGGTGTCTTTAGGAGGTGCCGTGCATAATTCTGGAGATGATGGTGGTTATGGCGACTTTACCGGACTCACTTATTCATTTACCGCAGGCACGTTTGCTGTTTCATTAACACCGGGCTTTTCAGGTAGTACGTATATGGAATACTGGAAAATTTGGCTTGATTTAAACCAAAATGGAGTTTTTGACGCAAGTGAAGAACTGTATGCAGGCAATGGAACAGGTATAGTTACGGGAAATATGACAATTCCGGCCGGATACGAAGGAGTAACGACCCGTATGCGAATTAGCATGAAGTACAACGGAGTACCTACGGAATGTGAAACCTTTTCTTTTGGAGAGGTACAAGATTATACTGTAACCATTAATCCTGCTGCAATTACAGCAGGATTGAGTGATGAAGCGTTTAATTTCGAAATTTACCCCAATCCTGCGGTAGATATTCTAAACATTAAAAATGCCAGTGCCAATTTAAGGTATCAGCTTATGGATGCTACTGGAAGAATCATTTATAACGGATTGGTTTTAAATCAAAAAGTAAATGTTTCAGCATTGGCCAAAGGGCATTATTTTATTCGATTAACAGACGGTACAAATCAAAAAACGTATCCGTTTATTAGACAGTAAATTAGTTAGGCATGTTTTAAACTTAAAAACACCGGTAGTATAAAAACTTACCGGTGTTTTTTTATGAATTTTAGAGAACGCCTAAGCGACGTATGGTATAATTTTTAATCTGGAAGCATTTCGCATTGCAAACCGGCAGATTCCATTAAGTTTACAACGGTTGAAGACGCTAAGCCGTCCGCGAGTTCAACCCTCATTACGTTATCTACGTCATACGTATCGACACTCCAATTGCCAATGAACTGGTTAGCACTAAACATGTTATTCACCGTTTTTAGTTGACATGGACAGGTTACATTCGTCTTAAAAATAAATAGTTCCATTTTTAGTGGTGTTTCAAATTTATTATTCCTCTTCGTCACTGGCTTTTTTTTGATTAGAGATGTATTCATCAAATGCAGCACTCCCCTCTTCTTTCCAAAAAGAATCATACATTTTCCATTTGGCTATTTCACGTTGTTTCAAATCATTGGCACATCTCAGTTTATTTTTAGGTTTACTTGAAGATTTATTTTTACTTCCTCCTCCACCTTCAAAACCACCAAATAATACTTTTGATAAAAGACACAGCCCCATACCTTGCCAAAGTGTGATAATGGGTAATCCAAAAATTTCGGGCATTAGCCAATTCCATAACCACATTACCACAAAGGCAAACAAAAATATAAGTGCTACAATTCCAATACCCGCCAGAATCACCATTCCTACCATTTCACCGGGAGTTCTACCCTCCATTTTTTCTTTAAAATAATTTGACATACTAATCGTTTTTTTTGTTCTTTAATGTTTCGTTTAAAATGTTGAGTGCCCTATGCCTTCGTGACATCAAAGTACCTTGAGAAACGCCTGTTGCAAGCGATAATTCTTTGTAAGACAATCGTTCAAAATCAATGGCCAAAACGACTTCTTGATAAACGGGTTTTAACGTTGCAATTGCCATTTTTAATTCGTGTATCATTTGATCTGAATAGGCGTTATCTGCTTTGTTATATAACCAGTTTAATTGATCTATAAGCTCCTGCTCCATTTCATCCGCTAGCGTAGTTTTTTGCTTTTTTGCACGCAATACATCAATGATTTTATTTTTTATTGATCCGTAAACAAAACCGGCAATATTGTTAATGGGAGAAAGCTGTTTTCGAGACATCAACTTTAATGCGACATCTTGAATAATGTCCTCCGCATCACGATCTGCACTTTCTTTAATTTTTGAGCGGACAAAACCTTTAAGGCGTTGATACTCTTCACTAAAAAAAGTGTTTAAATCATGGTTATTTTCTTCGTTTGGTTTCATTTAGGTTAGCACTGTAAAAGCTACTCAACATTAAGGACGAACCAAACGTAATTTATTGCATTTTTTTACAATAAAACCATAAAAAGAATATAAATATTTGAAAATCAATAAATTAAAAAGAAGTCTTACTTTTTTGCTTTAGACCGAATCAATATAAAAAGAGGTGCAGCTAGTGTGATTAAAATACCGTAAGATAAAAATTGGAATACTTCGGGACTTTCGCTACCAATTACTATCACCACTAAAAAGAAAACCACGGCAAATAAAATGGTAATGCAAAGCGCCTTAACCAACTTGGTACTTTTAATTAATTCAGAAATAATTATCCCAATAAAACTCAATGGAATTAAATAGAGTAAACAAGCCGTTATTATGATAATTATCGGAGTATTATTTGGCATGTGGAAACTAGAGCCTGCATTAGGCACATCATTGAATCCTAGTGCCATATTTGGTATATCCAAACCGCTCAAACTAAATAATGTAACCCCAAAAAAACGAATTGAAATCCAAGGTAAGAAAACACCGATTAATCCAATAGCAGCTATTGCACTATTTGCCCACCAAAATTGTGAATTTTCCCTACTATTTTTTGGTGTAAAAACGGGCGATTCATGCACTACGGGTTTATTTTTCGTAATCGGCTTTAGCGGGTCATTATTATTGGGTACGTGCTGATTGTGGGCGTCATTTTCCTTACTGTTTTCCATACAGCAAATAAACAAAGAAAATATAAAGTAACCTACTTAACGTGAATTCGGGTCAACTATAAATCAGCAGAACTGCGTATACTTTTGCATTTTTCGCAAACCCTTAACCGTCCTTTTCATATTCAATAACGGTATCTAGTTAAAAGGAGTTAAATTGCATGAAAGATTTCTAATATGACCGTGTATTTAAGAATAATTGTAGCGCTAATTTTATGTTTGAGCTTTCCGGTTTCATATAGCCAAGAAAAGCTGGAAGAGCCAACCTTTAAGAAAAACGCTTTTTATGGTAATTTGGGCGGCGGCTGGATGGATGGAATTTATTTTTCTGCAACGGCTTATGCCGAAAGGACATTATGGAGTAAGGAAAAAAAATGGCAGATAGACCGTAAATCAGGTACAGTGGAGCAAAAAGGAAGAATTGCGAATTTTTTACGCGTAGGTTTTGGCGGTTATGGAATATGGTTCGAGTCGATATCGGGTAAATATTTACTACTGCAAACCGGTTTTCTTTTTGGGGCATCCAAATCACATTTTGAAGCAGCTTTTGGAGCAGGTTATTTTTTCGGAGATTCTGAATTTAGATCGTTCCTACCCACAGGGTCTATCGGTTACCGATTTCAAGAACCTGGTGTTCCCGTCATTATAAGGGTTGGTGTGGGATCTCCGGAATTTGTTTATGTTGGTTTTGGATATACTTTATAATTAAATTGTAAGTGATGAATATTAAAATAACATGCTTATTAATTACCCTGTGTACAACCATTTTTTCTGGCAAAGCGCAGACACTAACTTATGGTATAGGTGTTCAAGGTAATTACACCAATATGATTTATAATAAAGCACTATTTGATACCTTACCAAGTTTCAATTATGCCTACGGTGTAGGCGTAACGGGTCGTTTATCAGTCGGAGTTAATGTAGGTGACAAACACACCCTTACATTATCTACATACCCGTATATAGGTGTTACAACGTTCACCTACGGCCCAACTAGTGATTCATTTATTATGAGCACGGAGTTCCCCTTATTAGGTGAAATTCATTTTGGGCACGCAAACCTTAAAGATGAATCGTTTTTTATAGGGGGTGGCATTACAACCGTAAATATTAATCGTGCAGTACCACTTAAAGAAAATATCGGCAATTCCTTTACGGGTGTACAGCTTAGCCTTGGCGGACAGTTTTATACAATGGGTAATCTTTTACAAATGAGACTGGCTTTTACCTCTGCAACGCAAAATAAGGATGACGTTTCAATGGTCTCATTGGTAAAAAACTATCGTGTAACACTCGGTATCACCTATACGTTTAACGCGAGAGGACGAATGAAGTGAGTAGCTCCACTCCTATTATAAGCTAAAAACATTATTTTAGCCTAAAATTTTAAGAATGAACCATTTTATTAGTACGCTACTACTTTCAGTTTTATTAACCCTTGGCTTGTCTGCTTGTAAAAAAGAAAAAAATTGGTCTACAAGTATTGATTCTGTTGATTTAGACTCGACGACGGTGGTTGTCAAGGCGACCTATACATTCAATAGAAATAGTAATTACCTGTACGTTGGTGTTTGTTGGTCTGATACTCCGAACCCGACTGTAAAGTCACCAATCAATGAAATGCAAAAAAAGAACTCCGGATCTTCTACTTTTAAAATAGAAAACCTTGAGTATGAAACGTTGTACTATGTCCGTAGCTTTATAAAGCCTACGAAAGGGGATGTAATTTACTCAGATCAGTCTGAATTTAAAACAGAAGGTACACCAACTGCACCTTGCGAAACAGACCCGGGGAAAGTAACATATAACGGCTCAAACTATACTATGGATGATTTGTACACCTCTACTGCTGATGAGTACCGATTAAATACGTCATCCGCCTTTGGGGAATTAACGTTTATTTTTAATACTAAACCGACAAAAAATAAACGCTATACAACAGAGAGTTCATTTGTTGATTTAAATTCATCTAATGTAAGAGTTTCAGGGATATTGGGTGAAGGCGGGTTTACCTGTGCGCATGGCGCTGGAGATGGTCAATTTATATATGTTGAGCTAGATGAAGAAGGTAAAATAGCCATTCGGTTTTGTTCGTTAATTATGTATCCAAGTGGTTCTTGCGAAGGCAATAAATTACTAACTGGGCAAGTAAATGAGTAATAATCTACTGTTGAAAAAATAGAATTAGCGAAATTTTTAATTCGGGACTGTTTTCTATTGATCGAATTCAATCACTTCAACCTTCGTCCTTTATTTCCATGCGTTCGGATTAAAAGTAAGTCCATTGGGAAGTTTATTTTGTGATTTTAGCTTATGTGTTGTAGGTTTATAATCAATTTAAAACTTAAAGTTATGCCGGTTAAACATACACCAACAGGGATTATTCACAAAGGAAATAAAGGCGGAATTACGGCTTGCGGAACAGATACAAAAGACCATGCCGATCATTGGATATCGAGTTCTTCCAAAATAACCTGCGAGAAAAATGGATGCAAAAATTAGATGAAATAGGCCTATTTAGATAGTTAAAAATCTAACTAACGCAACACATTCACCATACCATTAAACTCGTACGCTTTATCATTTTCACGGTCTTTGGCTTGAATGATCCACACATACGTTCCGTTTTTTACTGTTGCGCCACCATAGGTTCCATCCCAACTTGCCTCTGCATTGTAGCTTTCCCAAACTATTTCGCCCCAACGGTTAAATAAAGTGAGGTGAAAATCATAAATATCGATTCCTTCAATGTAAATGCGCCATGTTTCATTAAAACTGTCACCATCTGGGGTAAATGTGTTTGGTGCATAAATAATTTGATCGTTATTGACGACGATTGTTCCCGAAACAGAATCGACACAGCCAAACTCACTGGTTTCTATAAGTGTTACAGGATAATTGCCCGTAACAAGTTCGGGATAGACGATTTTAAATAGCGAATCACTATTCGACCATTCGGGTGAACCACCCGGTGCATGCCACTGAAAAGTAGCAAAAGGACCCGGGTCGATATTTACAAGCGTTACTTCTGTATTAAAATAAGTGGTAGGGTTTGGCGTGGCATAAAACTTAGGTTTGGGTAACGGATGAATGGTAATGCAAGCTGGAATAGTAAGTGTAGAAACACACCCTTCTGGTGATTGTACATCCAAGCGAACATCATAACTACCTGTTTCTTCAAATAAATAAGATGCGGGATTGCCGTAAATAACCTCTGAATTGATATACCATTTAGAACTGTTTAGCGAAGTATCCGGCCCGGTTAAATCGGTAAATAAAATTTCGGTAGGTACACACCCTTGGGTGTTATCGGCTATAAAAACGGGCAATTCCGGCACAAAAACGTCCGTGCAAAGTGTTACAGGGTCAGATTCACAGCCGTCTGCAATGGTTACGCAATATTCCGTTGTGGTTGTTGGGTAAGCGGTTAACGTAGCGCTTGCTTCGCCAATTAAATCTCCATCAACCGTCCAACTGTAATTGTAGACTTCATTTCCGCCACTTGCAACGGTGTTGATTGTTGCAGGATCGCCCAAACAAACTGTATCTGCAGGTGAAATGGTTGCCGAAACAGGGTCAGAAACGGCAATAAAAACAGAATCTAACGGTGAAATACAACCTGCCGCATTGGTCGCGGTTACGTAAATCCATTGAGAAGTTGTTAAACCCGTTAATGATTGATTTGGACTGTCGTCTGCTCCAATTATTGACCAATCATAACTGTAAACTCCACCATCTGAACTTTCGGCTAATAACGTAGCCGTTCCATTTTGGCAAATTGTGGTGTCGGTAGACAAAGCCGCTAAACCATTGGTCATTATAATGTCTGTTGTTATTGTTTCCTCACACCCAAAATCACTGGAAACGGTAAGCGTTACGGTGTAAGTGCCTTCACTATCATAAAGGTGTTCGGGAAATTGCTCTGTTGACGTTGTTCCGTCTCCAAAGTCCCACAACCAACTGTCTATAAATGAGGGTAAATCTATTGTTGATGAATCATTAAATTGAACTAAACTAGTATAGCATCCCCCTGTTCCACCGTCATAAGACGAAACGCCGTCAACTATGAACTCTAATGCAGCTAAGGGTAATGGGTATACCTCCACGAATTGTTCAATTGTATCTTTACAACCTGATGTGCTTGTTACAACTAACTCCACCGGATAAGTACCGGGAGCTGTATACGTATAATCAGCATCTGTCGTTGTTAGTGTACTTCCGTCATCAAAATGCCATTCATAACTTTCAAGTACCGAAGGGGAAATTGCTGAGGATGTGTTGACAAAATTGACTTCGTCAAAAACACATTCATCTTCTACCGTGAAGTTAGGGAACAAGGCAGTGACAAAGAGTGTTATCGTTTCAGAATCAAAACAACCCGTTGCAGATTCTACGGTTAACGTTACGTCAACCGTTCCATAATCTGTGTAAACATGTGTTGGGTTTGGCTCAGTTGATGTTGTACCATCTCCAAAATCCCAAAACCACGAAGAGACTTCATAGGGGGGCGGTAAATCCGTATCATCTGAAAAAATAACCGGACTATTTGCACAAACGGTTGGAGTACCTACATAAGTAAACATTCCTTCTGAAGCTACCTCAATAGCTGTGTAAGGTACCGGGTAAACTGAATAAGGCTGTATAATAGTATCATTGCAGGTGGAATCTGAACTTTTGGCAATTAACATCACGTCATAATCTCCAGGTAAATCATACACATGATCGGGACTTTCTTCAAACGAAATTTCCCCATCTCCAAAATGCCATTCATAAAAAACTTCCCCGCCACCTTCAATAACCGTAGAGGTATTTATAAATGAAGACGTATCTGGGTAACAAAATGACTCGACTTCAAAACCAGCTTCCATGCCGTGCGTGGGTGATTGATACGTTAGTACATCACAATAACTACCGATATAGTAAGCCGCAAAAAAATCTCCCTCACCATAAGGTACTGGGCTTAAAGAAGGAGAAGTTTCCCCTAAAAGAGCAATACCATCTTTATACCATTGCCAATAACCGCCAAAGGTATCCGTTTCTACCGTTAGTATTAAATCGCCTGAACACCAACCGCCGGTACCTTCCATATCCATTTCATAAAAAGCATCCTCAGATAAAAGGACCAGCTCATCCACGAAGATAAATCCAGCTGCCCCAGCATCATCACAGTCTGGAGAGATTGCTATAGCACTAATGTCAACAGTTGGTGTAAAAGTTAAGGTAACCTCAGTCCATTCGTTATGTGCATCTAACTCTACTGCTGTAGTGCCTAACACCTCCCAATCATCAATTCCATCTGGGCATCCTATAACCGCCCAGGGTAAATCATCACAATTTGGCGTTCCGTATAAAAACAATTCAAAGGAAAAAGCACCAGTATGCCTTGCGATATGCATATTTAGAATGTACACTTCTCCAGCAACCATAGTTTCTTCTAAGCATGCTCCAACACACTCAACACCACCAAGGAAGCCAAGGCACCCATCACTATCTCCTGGAAAAGGAAAAGGAGGGCGATAGAAAAGAGCATCCCACCACAAGTCGCACGTATGGAAAAAATCCACAGTACCTATGTTAGCATTTATCCATTCATCTGCGCAATTTAACTGAGAATAATTGGAGGGACAACATGAAATATCTTCAAAAGAGGGGTTTGGAATCAAACTCTCTATTCCTCCTAATCCAGAGCATTCACAATCGTCATCATTTAAATCAATTAACCCATCTCCGTCATCATCAATTGCATTGTCGCATATTTCTTGCGCATAGACAATGCTTGAAAAACACAAAAATATGAAGATGACTATTTTTTTCATTTTAATATTCTATTCTACCGCAACACATTCACCATACCATTAAACTCGTACGCCTTATCATTTTCACGGTCTTTGGCTTGAATGATCCACACATACGTTCCGTCTGGTGCGATTTTGCCACCATAAGTTCCATCCCAACTTGCCTCTGCATTGTAGCTTTCCCAAACTATTTCGCCCCAACGGTTAAATAGCGTTAAGTGAAAGTCGTAGATATCGATACCTTCAATGTAAATGCGCCATGTTTCATTAAAACTGTCACCATCTGGGGTAAATGTGTTTGGTGCATAAATAATTTGATCGTTATTGACGACGATTGTTCCAGAAACAGAATCGACACAGCCAAACTCACTGGTTTCGATTAGCGTTACAGGATAATTGCCGGTAACAAGTTCGGGGTAGACGATTTTAAATAGCGAATCACTCGTTGACCATTCGGGTGAACCACCCGGTGCGTGCCATTGGAAAGTGGCAAAAGGGCCCGGGTCGATATTTACAAGCGTTACTTCTGTATTAAAATAAGTGGTAGGGTTTGGCGTGGCATAAAACTTAGGTTTGGGTAACGGATGAATGGTAATGTAGGCTGGAATAGTAAGTGTAGAAACACACCCTTCTGGTGATTGTACATCTAGGCGTACATCATAACTACCTGTTTCTTCAAAGAAATAAGATGCCGGGTTGCCATAAATCACCTCCGAATTAATGTACCATTTAGAACTGTTCAGCGACGTGTCTGGTCCTGTTAAATCGGTAAATAAAATTTCGCTTGGTATGCACCCTTGTGTTTTATCAGCTATAAAAACGGGCAATTCCGGCACAAAAACATCAGTGCAAAGCGTTACAGGATCAGATTCACAGCCGTCTGCAATGGTTACGCAATATTCGGTTGTGGTTGTTGGGTAAGCGGTTAACGTAGCGCTTGCTTCGCCAATTAAATCTCCATCAACTGTCCAACTGTAATTGTATACTTCGTTTCCACCACTTGCAACGGTATTAATTGTTGCAGGGTCTCCCAAACAAACCGTATCTGCAGGAGAAATGGTTGCTGAAATAGGATCTTGAACTTCTATAAAGACAGAATCTGCTGGTGAAATACAGCCCGCAGCGTTTGTTGCAGTTACGTAAATCCATTCAGAGCTTGTTAAGCCCGATAGCGTTTGACTTGGGCTGTCGTCTGCTCCTGGTATTGACCAATCGTAACTATACGCACCACCGTCTGAACTTTCGGCTAATAACGTAGCCGTTCCATTTTGGCAAATTGTGGTGTCTTCAGACAAAGATGCTAACCCATTGGTCATAATAACGTCTGTTGTTATTGTTTCCTCACATCCAAAATTACTAGAAACGGTGAGCGATACGGTATAAGTTCCTTCGCTAGCGTAAAGGTGTTCGGGATATTGCTCTGTTGCTATTGTTCCATCTCCAAAATCCCACAGCCAACTATCTATTACTGATGGTAAATCTATTGTTGATGAATCATTAAATTGGACTGCGCTGGTATAGCACCCACCTGTTCCACCGTCGTAAGACGATATGTCGTCTGCAATAAATTCAAAAGCTGCTATTGGTAATGGATACACCTCTACGAATTGTTCAACTGTATCTTTACAACCTGATGTGCTAAAAGCTATAAGCTCTACCGGATAAGTGCCGGGCGTTGTATACGTATAATTGGCATCAGTTGTTGTCATAACACTTCCGTCATCAAAATGCCATTCATAACTGTCAAGTACTAATGGAAAAATTGCTGAAGATGTATTTACAAAATAGACTTCGTCAAAAACACATTCATCTTCTACCGTGAAGTTAGGGAACAAGGCAGTGACAAAGAGTGTTATCGTTTCAGAATCAAAACAACCCGTTGCAGATTCTACGGTTAACGTTACGTCAACCGTTCCATAATCTGTGTAAACATGTGTTGGGTTTGGCTCAGTTGATGTTGTACCATCTCCAAAATCCCAAAACCACGAAGAGACTTCATAGGGGGGCGGTAAATCCGTATCATCTGAAAAAATAACCGGACTATTTGCACAAACGGTTGGAGTACCTACATAAGTAAACATTCCTTCTGAAGCTACCTCAATAGCTGTGTAAGGTACCGGGTAAACTGAATAAGGCTGTATAATAGTATCATTGCAGGTGGAATCTGAACTTTTGGAAATTAACATCACATCATAATCTCCAGGTGAGTCATACACGTGATCAGGATTATCGTCAAACGAAATTTCACCATCTCCAAAATGCCATTCATAAGAAACTTCCCCGACACCTTCAATAACCGTAGAGGTATTTATAAATGAAGAAGTACCCGGATAACAAAATGACTCGACTTCAAAACCAGCTTCCATGCCGTGCGTGGGTGATTGATACGTTAGTACATCACAATAACTAGCTAAATTATAAACTGCAAAAAAATCACCCTCACCATAAGGTACTGGGTTTAAAGAAGGAGAAGTTTCCCCTAAAAGAGCAATACCCTCTTTATACCATTGCCAATAACCGCCAAAGGTATCGGTTTCTGCTGTTAGCACTAAATCACCTGAACACCAACCACCAGTAATATCTATATCAGATGAAAAGAATGCATCTTCTGATAAAAGAGTAAGTTCGTCCACAAAAAGAAAACCATTTGTAGCTGGATGACCACAACTTGTAGCAATTGTTATAGCATTTATATCAATAGTTGGTGTAAATGTTAAAGTAATCTCAACCCATTCTCCGTATGAATCTAACTCTAAGGCTGTCGAGCTTATAACCTCCCAACCATCAACCCCATCAGGACACCCTAAACTTGCCGTAGGTAAATCATCACAATCGGGCGTTCCATATAAAAATAGTTCAAAGGACAGCTCACCGGTATGTCTTGCGATATACATATTTAGAATGTACACTTCTCCAGCAACCATAGTTTCTTCTAAGCATGCCCCAACACACTCATTTTCACCATAGAAGCCAAGACACCCATCCCCCCCCTCTGGAAATGGAAAGGGAGGGCTATATGAATAATCCTCCCACCATAAATTACATGTATGGAAAAAATCTACGGAGCCCAAATTAGCATTTATCCATTCATCTGCGCAATTTAACTGAGAATAATTGGAGGGACAACATGAAATATCTTCAAAAGAGGGGTTTGGAATCAAACTCTCTAGTCCTCCTAATCCGACGAAGCATTCACAATCGTCATCATTTAAATCAATTAACCCATCTCCGTCATCATCTATTGCATTATCGCATATTTCTTGTCCGTACGAAATGCCGGAAAAGCACAAAAATAGTATGATAATTATTTTTTTCATTTCAATTTTATATTCTACCGTAATACATTTACTACTCCATTAAACTCGTACGCTTTATCATTTTCGCGGTCTTTAGCTTGAATGATCCAAACGTACGTTCCGTTTTTTACTGTTGCGCCACCATAGGTGCCATCCCAACTTGCCTCTGCATTGTAGCTTTCCCAAACTATTTCGCCCCAACGGTTAAATAAAGTGAGGTGAAAATCATAAATATCAATACCTTCAATGTAAATGCGCCATGTTTCATTAAAACTGTCACCATCTGGGGTAAATGTGTTTGGTGCATAAATAATTTGATCGTTGTTGACAACGATTGTTCCAGAAACAGAATCGACACAGCCAAACTCACTGGTTTCTATAAGTGTTACAGGATAATTGCCGGTAACAAGTTCGGGGTAAACGATTTTAAATAGCGAATCACTCGTTGACCATTCGGGTGAACCACCCGGTGCGTGCCATTGGAAAGTTGCAAAACACCGGGTCGATATTTACAAGCGTTACTTCTGTATTAAAATAAGTGGTAGGGTTTGGCGTGGCGTAAAACTTAGGCTTGGGTAACGGATGAATAGTTATGTAGGCTGGAATAGTAAGTGTAGAAACACACCCTTCTGGTGATTGTACATCTAGGCGTACATCATAGCTACCCGTTTCTTCAAATAAATAAGATGCCGGATTGCCGTAAATCACTTCACCATCCATGTACCATTTAGAACTGTTCAGTGAAGTCTGCCGGCCCGGTTAAATCAGTAAATAAAATTTCGGTAGGCACACATCCTTGTGTGTTATCGGCTATAAAAACGGGCAATTCTGGCACAAAAACATCCGTGCAAATCATTACAGGATCAGATTCACAGCCGTCTGCAATGGTTACGCAATATTCCGTTGTGGTTGTTGGGTAAGCGGTTAACGTAGCGCTTGCTTCGCCAATTAAATCTCCATCAACCGTCCAACTGTAATTGTATACTTCGTTTCCGCCACTTGCAACGGTGTTGATTGTTGCAGGATCGCCCAAACAAACCGTATCTGCGGGAGTGATTGTTGCTGTAATTGGATCATAAACATCAATTAAAACAGAATCCATTGGAGAAATACAACCTGCCGCATTGGTAGCAGTTACGTAAACCCATTGAGAAGTTGTTAAGCCTGTTAATGTTTGATTTGGACTGTCGTCTGCTCCAATTATTGACCAATCATAACTGTAAGCCCCACCGTCTGAACTTTCAGCTAATAACGTAGCTGTTCCGTTTTGACAAATTGTGGTGTCGGGAGTTAAAGCAACTAACCCGTTTGTCATGATTATATCCGTTGTAATACTTTCCTCACATCCAAAATTACTGGAAACGGTGAGCGATACGGTGTAAGTACCTTCACTATAATAAAGGTGTTCTGGATACTGTTCTGTTGACGTTGTTCCGTCTCCAAAGTCCCATAGCCAACTGTCTATAACTGAGGGTAAATCTATTGTTGATGAATCATTAAATTGAACTGAACTAGTATAGCATCCCCCTGTTCCACCGTCATAAGATGAAACGCCGTCAACTATGAACTCTAATGCAGCTAAGGGTAATGGGTGCACCTCTACGAATTGTTCAACTGTATCTTTACAACCTGATGTGCTTGTTACAACTAGTTCCACCGGATAAGTACCGGGAGCTGTATACGTATAATCAGCATCTGTTGTTGTTAGCGTACTTCCGTCATCAAAATGCCATTCATAACTTTCAAGTACCGAAGGGGAAATTGCTGAGGATGTATTGATAAAATTGACTTCGTCAAAAACACATTCATCTTCTACCGTGAAATTGGGGAATAATTGCGTGACGAAAATGGTTTCAGTTAGCGAATAAGAGCATCCAGGGCCAGATTCAACAGACAAATAAATCTCATAAACACCATAATCCGAATAAAAGTGAACGGGATTTGCTTCCGTTGATGTTGTACCATCCCCGAAATCCCAAAACCATGTTACAACATCATAGCCAGGAGGCAAATCAGTGATAGTTGAAAACATAACCGCATTATTCGCGCAGACTGTTGGGTTACCGACATAAGTAAACATACCCTCTGAAACAATTTCCATTTCTGTGAACGGTATCGGGTAAATTGAATACGGTTGAACAATTGTATCTGCACACGTAGAGTCGGCGCTATTAACAATTAGAGTGACATCATAATCTCCAGCCATTGGATAAGTATGAGTGGGGTTGATTTCGTCGGAAACTGTACCGTCTCCAAAATCCCACTCATAACCGATCCACCCGGAGCCTTCACCAACCTCAGATAAGTTCAGAAACTCGGACGTACCTGGAAAACAAATGGAAGCCGCAGCAAAGTTAGACGTTAAGTTTATGTAAGGTGTAAAATAACTTAACGTAAAACAATAGCTACCTATCGTGTAAACTGCATTAAATTCACCTTCTCCATAAGGAATTGCGTTTAATTCCGCGCTCGTTTCACCAATCAAGGCTATTCCCTCTTTATACCATTGCCAATACCCTCCAAAAGTATCTGTTTCTGCTGTCAGTACTAAGTCTTCTGAACACCAGCCGCCCGTCGTTTCTATTCCAAACGTGGCAAAATCTGACAATAGAATGAGTTCATCAAGATAACGGTAACTTGGAAGTGGACTACCGCACGGAGCACCGATTGCAATGGCCTCTAAATTTACTGTAGGTGTATACGAAAAAATAACCTCTACCCATTCACCTCCTAAAACAGGATTAACCGTTTGGATCACAAGCTCCTCCCATTCCCCACTATCAGTGGGGCACGCGCCAACAAAAGGTAAATCGGCGCAAACAGGAGTTCCATACAAAGCCATATCATAAGGTTCATCAAGATCGTAAGACGCAACGTAAAAACTCAATGAGTAACTGTCACCAGCAATCATAGGTGTTTCAAGACATGCCCCAATAAACTCTGTTGAATGAAACCCCACACACGCAACACCTTCACTTGGAAAAGGAAAAGGTGGAGGCCCCACTCCCCAACCATAAGGAAATGTTTCTCCGTCACAGGCTATGTAATGATCCGCCGAAGTAGAGTTTGCCTGAATCCAATTTTCAACACAATCAAAATTACCGAAACCAGGCGTACAACACAATGTATCTTCGAAGGAGGGATTCGGAATTAAACTTTCACCTATCCCTAAATAAACGCATTCACAATCATCATCATTTAAATCAATCAACCCGTCTCCGTCATCATCTATTGCATTGTCGCATATTTCTTGTGCGTACGCAATACCTGAAAAACAGAGAAAAGTCAATAGTAGGATTGACAATTGTTTCATAAGTAGTTATTTAATTACAGACGTGTAAGATTGACTTTAGTTGTTTAAATCATTCGAACTTTCCCAAAAGTACGCTGTGCTTTACTGTTTTTAACTAAACACTTACGTTTCTAAGGTACAATTATTTTTTGATAATCAGCTATTTAACGAGTCATTTGAAACTGAATGCACTGGAAAAACTTCTGATAAAGCCCGTCATTCATACTTTAAGCAGTAAAGAAGACTATGCCCGTTTATTCCTGAGCAATTTATGCGATCAAAAAAAGAGGGTCTTAGTACCAATTACCAAAACCCTCTTTTGTATTTTATTTAAAGTTAATACGACTTATCAATAATTAAACACTTTAGCCGTTCGTAACTATATTTAATTCACAATCAACTTCGTATTTGAATGAATTTGATTTGATTCATTATCCACGAGTATTAAAATATACATACCCGATTTAAAATGTCCGGCTTCAATTTCTAATTGATTTCCGCTTAACCCATTGTTCAAGTAAACCTGATTACCCAAAAGGTCTACAATTTGAACCGAATAATTTTTTAGGTCTTTTCCAAAATAAACCGTAGTCGTTTCACTAAACGGATTTGGATATACTAACACTTCGTCTTTTTTAGTTAACTCATCAACACTGCTCACGTCAAGATGCAATGTATTAACTGTTGTATTGGTAACAACGGCAGGGTTCATATCAAAATAAATATTGGCCGTATTGTAAATACTTGTTTCTAACGGTAAGCCCGGCAATAAATCTATACGGTACTTAACAAAGCCTTGACTGCCTAATTGGTTTACATTACTATCTGGCAACATAATGTCATTAAATATAAAGGATACTTCACCGTCAATATTCATTTCGTAATGCATGTTATGGCTGTATGCCAATGGTGTCATACTGTACCAATCTAAATTTGCGTCGAGTTGATCTGTAATTACCACATTAAATGCAGTGTCTGTACCTGTATTTTGAAAACGAACGAGGTATTCTATCGTTTCTGTAGTTGGTGGGATGTAACCGAACTCACCTTCTCCGAGTGGTGTTGGGGTTTTATCATTCGGGTCATAAGCACAAACAATGATTTGTTCCAATGTTTGGGTAGAAGAAAATAGTTCTACACCTAATGAATCAATCGTTACATTTAGGTTACTTGATACAGTATCTGCCAAACCATCCGGCGTACCTACTTGCACAACCATTGCCTGGTGGTCAAAAAAGAAAAGGTCTTCATAATTCCAATAAAGATTTTGCCCTACGATAGAATCTGGAGCAACATCAGCCGAAACATAGTATAAACTATCATCCAATGCTAAGTGAATAAGCCCAGAGGTTACTGTTGTTCCTGTATTTTGAATATTCAACCAATAGTTTATGGTGTCATTACATCTTGGAAAGCTACCGATTAAATTTTCAGTTACTTCATTAAACAAACTATCTGGATATAAACCAAAATCGAGACTATCTAGCTGTTCGTAGGCGTCATTTACCTCAAAGGAATACGATACTGAATCCGAAGATACTGCCCAATGCTCTGGCAAATTTGGATAGATCGTGTAGTTACCATCATCTAACGAGGCAACTGAACTATAATAAAGCCCATCTACCCCACTAACAGTAAACACACCGAAAGGATCGGAAATGATAGGGGTTAAAAATGTTCCAGACTCATCTAAATCTCTCACACCATTATTATTCATATCGTAATAAACAATTCCTTGAATATCTAACAGCGCTGAATCAATTTCAGCACAACCGTCAAATTCAACATTAAAATAGGCCTGCCCTTCCCAATTGTCATTTACTACAATATACACCGAGTCTCCAGAACTCATAGTAACTTCAACGTCGGTATCTGCCCAAGTTCCGGCAGCCTCTAATGTTAAGCTACCGCATACACCGGAATGGATTCGTTTATCCGAATTAAGTCCGCCAGCATCTGTAACGGCCAAATCACCGTCACACGGTGCTACAAAACTATACCAGTGATCTCCACCCGGCCCGTCTGCTGGTGTCTGATACCCATCTGCAACAGGAATTGGAACTGCCGTTGAACAGGTGTCGCCTCCGGGGTACATAATTTGCCCGAAAGAGGTGTTCGCAATAAAAACTACAAGGGTTAACTTGAGTATTGAGTAAATTTTTTTCATAGGTTAGATTATTTAATTAAAAATTAGCGCGGTTTACGCCCATTTATTTTACCTAACGTTAAATTAATCAAAATGGTTGGTACTATATTAATTTTTAAGTATTTAAACGTACTAATTAAAAAATAGATAAATGCTTTAAATAAAGCATTTATAGTTCTAACAAAGGATTTTACTGACTATTTTTGTTTTAACAATGTATTAACAATAAAAAATTTTGCAATAAAATATCACCTGTTATTTTTGTAGAAAAACTGATTATGAAGAAAATATTAAGAGCTGGAATTATGACTGCATTAGCAACGGTTTTGCTATCATGTGGTGGAAGTGGTAAAAAAGACCAAATAGTGGGCGAATGGAAATTAACTGGTTTCTCGGACAATGGAGAAACGGTTGAACTAACCGACTGCGACAATCAAACTACTTGGAATTTTACTACTGAAGCTGCTGAAGCATTGGGTGATGGAACCGAAACACAAAAATTAGATGGCGTGGCACCGGACGAATGTAAATTTTACAGTTTCGACGCTAAGTGGACTATCAGTGATGGAAAACTGTTTGTTTCTAGCTGCCGGATTGGTGGAATGGGTGGTTACTCTCTCGCTGGACTGATGGATATTGTTGAAATCACAGACAAAAAATTAGTCTTAAAGTCCATGAATAAGGAAATAACTTTAGAAAAATAATTGAACTCCGAGCACCTGGCAATTTGATTGAATTGTTGGGTGCTTTGATACTATTTTGAAACCGGTATTAGACTTATCTGAAATTTGAACTGAATTGCTTAATTATCCCTCAAATCTTTTTAGATATCAAGCATACGAGTTTATTAATTCGAAGCTGGAATGGTTGTTGGCGCTCGTTGGAGAATTGATTTATCGAAGCTCATAATTAGTAAGAGCGGGAAGATTTGCAAGAGATCACCCAAGTTTGTGCAGAGCGCAGCCGAAGTACATTTAGTATGAGGGAAGTTAAAATTGATTTATCAATGCGTCTTCCTAATGGAAGCCCTACTAGGCAGACCTTTTTGGTCGAGCAAAAAGTACAACATTATGACTATGTTTTATCTGAATTTAATAACTGTTGAGTAGTTTATTTAGGTGTATATCTCTTAACATTAGTGAATAAGCGAGTTCTTTTATTAACTAAAGCAAAATTCTTCTCTTTTACTTTTAGGCTTAATCCGTTAATTTAAACTTGAAATTCCAAAGGGTGAAGAATTCCTGGCCACTGCTATTTAGAATTGTACTAAACACCCAAATCTAATCCCCAAACGATTCCAACTTCCACTTTTTATCATAAAAATTATCCTAAATGCAAGCATACCAATTGAAACATGTTTGCTTGAAGGCTTATTAATGAATAGGAGATCCGACAGCAGTTTAACACAGCGCTCAACAATCAAAAAGTGAGTTCACACTTATTTTCCGATACAAAAAGTAAGTTTTAAACATTAATAGTTGTTGCAGCACCAAATACTAAAAGTCATCTCAATAAAAAGTCACTCGCGACTACTTTCCAATACAGAAATTGGCAAATATGTTCCCCAATAAATCGTCACTTGAAATTTGACCTGTAATTTCGCCTAAATGATGTAGGGTTTCTCGGATATCCATGGCAAGTAAATCACCCGGAATTTGAAGTGACAGCCCCTCCTCTACTTTTAAGATGGATGCTTGGCATTTTTGTAAAATTTCAAAATGGCGCACATTTGTTACAATTGATTGATCTTCTTGCATGAAATCACCCACTGTGCTGCCTAATTGAGTAATGAGCTCAGCAATGTTTTCTTTGTTTTTGGCTGAGATAAAAATACCATTGCCTTGTAGTTGGGTATAATTGGCTAATCAACTTCATCCTTTTTATTAAATAAAGGAATTAAGGTTTGCGCTGTAGAATCAATTGTTTCTGTGAATTGATTTATTTGGTGCTGTGCACCCTCGACGTCAAATTCAGTTAAGTCAATCAACAATAAAATAACGGTTGCTTTTTTAATCTGTGCATAAGCACGTTCAATCCCCATACTCTCAACATGGTCACTGGTTTCTCTAATTCCCGCTGTATCTATAAACCTAAATTCAACACCATTTAATATAATGGTGTCTTCAATTACATCTCGTGTTGTGCCAGCAATTTCTGATACGATTGCTTTTTCTTCATTCAACAATACATTTAATAAGGTAGACTTACCAGCATTCGGAGAACCGACAATAGCTACAGGCACGCCATTTTTTATAACGTTACCCAGTTTAAATGAGGCCAACAGTGCGGCTACTTTCTGCTTCACTTTATTCACCAAATCTGTTAGTTGTTGTCGGTCTGCAAACTCAACATCCTCTTCACTAAAATCCAATTCCAACTCCACCAACGAAGCAAAATTCATTAAATCTTGCCTTAATTCGCCTATTTCGTCACTAAAACCACCGCGCATTTGATGCATAGCTACTTTATGAGCTGCTTTTGAATTTGCCGAGATTAAATCTGGCATTGTCCTCCGTTTGCGACAAATCCATTTTTTTATTCAAAAATGCACGAAGCGAAAATTCACCAGGCCCCGCTAATCTTGCTCCTTTTTGGATGAGTAATCGCAAAATTTCTTGTTGAATAAAAATAGAACCATGGCATGCAATTTCTACACTATCCTCACCCGTAAACGACGCTGGATTTTTAAACACAGTAACTAATACTTCATCCACCACCGCTCCATTCTCTTTAATGTAGCCGAAATGTGCCGTATGCGAAACCTTATCGGATAGTTTTTTACTAAAAAGTTGTTCCGTAATAGAAAAAGCCTGATTACCAGAAAGGCGTACTACGGCAATTGCACCCATTCCTGCCGGGGTTGACAACGCACAAATTGTATCGTCTTGGTTCATAAAATTCATGGTGTAAATTTAACAAGTTCCGTTGGATTTTAACGGTATTTACTGTCTTCTTCTACCGCCAAAAAAAAATGAATTAGTTGCCAAAAATCCAAGCTCCGTTTTTATGCGTAGTTTAATTAAGATTAAGGTACTATTTTTTGGTTGCTAAACGCCAAGTAATTAATACATTTGCGCTTAATTTATTACACGTCACTATTATGTCTAAATTTCTTATTTTACTCTTATTGGTACCCTTTTTTAGTCGTGGTCAATGCGTGTTAATTGTAGAGTCCACCAATGATTATGAAGTGGTAATTGAAATGGACATTACAGGGATATCGGCGCCAAGTTCATGTCCTTTTGGCTATAATTTTAATGTTCTTTTCGATTATAATATCTCATTTATCGGTCTAGACGCACCGGCCAATTTATTTACTTTACAAGGAACAATTGGTTGCACGGATTATCCAAGTAATTTTTTTAATTTACCCAACGGGGGTGGTAGTGGTTCAGGAACTACGGTGAGTAACCCCTACAACCCAAACAGTGATTGTGCAACGGCTACTGACGAAACATTGGGGTGTAACTCTGTTTTTATTCAAATTCAAGGCCCCGGTATACCCAACCAAACGGTAGAATGTGTTTTCGGCAGCCCACTACCCATTACCCTAACTGCTTTTGATGCTACTGCTGAAAGAGGTAAGGTTTATTTAAACTGGACTACCGCCTCTGAACAAAATAACGACTACTTTACCATTGAGCACTCCGCAGACGGAAAAAACTGGAACGACGTAACGGAAGTACCTGCAGTTGGCAATTCAACATTGACACAACACTATCAAACCTTGCATGAAACGCCTATTTACGGCATAAACTATTACAGACTTAAACAAACTGATTTTAATGGTGAATTTGAGTATTTCCAACCTATTTCTATTGATCTTTCTAAAACAAATGGCCCTGATGACCTTATCCTTTACCCTAACCCAGCCAGTGAGAGCGTAACCCTAACCGGAAGTTCATTGACCCCAGATAATATTGAGCTGATTGATGCTTATGGTAGAAATATTAATGTGGAATTACTCGCAATCCACCCACATTCGTTGCGTTTAGCTATTTCTGCACTTACGCCGGGACTTTATTTCGTAAAAACGAAAAACGGTACTAAAAAATTGATCGTTAGCGAATAAAGGTTTTGTCTCATTTTGTACGCATCAAACTGTTTTATAACGGTTTAAATCTTTTTTTAAACGCTAAACACGTGCATTTGAATAACCACAAAACTTTTTTAATGAAAACAACCTTGGTTTAACTTTGTTTTACGAAATCAAAATTCTAAATTTGGGATCGCAAAAGATAAACGAAATTCTATGTCAGTATTAGTAAATAAAGATTCTAAAATAATTGTTCAAGGCTTTACCGGTGGAGAAGGTACTTTCCACGCCGGTCAGATGATTGAGTATGGGACAAACGTTGTAGGCGGTGTTACCCCTGGTAAAGGCGGACAAACACACCTGGATAAGCCAGTGTTTAACACAGTAGAAGAAGCAGTTAAAGAAACTGGTGCTGATGTATCTATTATTTTTGTGCCGCCAGCATTTGCTGCAGATGCAATTATGGAAGCAGCAAACGGTGGAATTAAAGTAATTATAGCAATTACAGAGGGTATTCCGGTTGCAGATATGATTAAAGCAAAAGACTATATTGCTGCTTACGATTGCCGATTAGTAGGCCTAATTGCCCAGGGGTTATTACAGCTGATGAAGCTAAAGTGGGTATTATGCCCGGCTTTATTTTCAAAAAAGGAAACGTAGGTATTGTTTCTAAATCCGGAACATTGACATACGAAGCGGCAGATCAGGTAGTAAAAGCTGGTTTAGGAATTACAACGGCTATTGGAATTGGTGGTGACCCTATTATTGGCACAACTACAAAAGAGGCTGTTGAGTTATTGATGGCAGACCCTGATACACACGGTATTGTTATGATTGGTGAAATTGGTGGAAACCTTGAAGCCAAAGCAGCTGCATGGGTGAAAGAACATGGAACAAAACCAGTTGTAGGGTTTATTGCCGGAGAAACGGCACCAAAAGGTAGAACTATGGGACACGCCGGCGCTATTGTTGGTGGTGAGGATGATACAGCTGAAGCGAAAAAACGCATTATGAGAGAATGTGGTATCCACGTGGTTGAATCTCCTGCTGAAATTGGTAAGAAAATGGCGGAAGCTTTAGGCGTTAACGCTTAATAAAACGCACTATTTAATGATAACTTTGCCTCTCTCACAGCAGTGAGAGAGGTTTTTTTATTTTTTAAAAAAAAATTGAGAACTCCTTGTTCGTGAGACGTTGAGTTACTTTTTGAGTCGTTCCGCAACTCTAGCATCTACCGGAAAGGTGAAGTTTACGCCGGATAGTTCACTAAATTTAACCCAACGAAAGGTTTGTTCGCCTTTTTTTAAAACAGCCAATTCATCCGTTAATTGAATCGCGTTGAAATTGTTTGTCTCAACCTTAAAATAGAAACTGATTAATTGATCGGACTTTTTGAAGGCTGAACGTTGAAAAAAATCATTGACATAAAACAGTTCTTTAACCTGAATGTCAATGGCTAATTCTTCTTGAAACTCTCTCGTCAAACAATCCGCCAAGCCTTCTCCTTTCTCTAGCCCACCACCGGGAAACTTCGTCATCTGCACTCCTCCTCTACACTCCTGTGTTATTAATACGTTATCCTCCTTAAACAAGAGTCCATACACGCGCAAATTAAAGGACTTAATTCCCTCTTCCATAATTTCCCATTAAAATTTCAAGATCAAATATAAAATCTATCTGCAATGTTGTATATTTGATAACGAATTTTTCAATAAAAAAACATCAAATTACATGGCTGTTTCAAAAAAAGAACTGGATTTTAATAATAATGAAGATAAAATGAAGATGCGCATTTCAGAAATGGAAAGCAAACTTGAAAAAATTTACCTTGGTGGCGGAAAAAAACGCATTGAAAAACATCACAGTAAAGGAAAGTTAACCGCGCGTGAGAGAATTGAAAAATTAATAGACCCGGGAACTGAAACAATAGAAATTGGTGCTTTTGTTGGCGACGGTATGTACAAAGAATATGGCGGATGTCCTTCTGGAGGTGTAGTCATTAAAATAGGTTATGTATCAAAACGACAATGCATTATTGTTGCGAATGATGCCACCGTAAAAGCAGGGGCCTGGTTCCCCATTACCGGAAAAAAGAATTTAAGAGCGCAAGAAATTGCAATGGATAATGATTTACCGATTATTTATTTGGTGGACAGTGCTGGCGTATTTTTGCCGTTGCAAGATGAAATTTTTCCAGACAAGGAGCATTTTGGACGTATTTTCAGAAATAACGCTGTAATGTCATCAAGAGGCATTACGCAAATAGCTGCTGTAATGGGCAGTTGTGTTGCAGGTGGCGCATATTTGCCCATCATGTCTGACGAATCGTTAATTGTAAATAAAACAGGAACTATTTTCCTGGCGGGTTCTTATTTGGTAAAAGCAGCCATTGGCGAAAAAATTGACAATGAAACATTGGGCGGTGCAACAACGCATACAGAAATAAGCGGCGTTTGTGATTACAAATCAGAAAATGATGCGGAATGTTTAAAAACAATTCGTGATTTGATGAGTAAAATAGGGCACAAAGAAAAAGCTGGGTTTGACCGCATTGAAGCTGAAAAACCAGCAAAAGATGAAAATGAATTGTATGGTGTTTTTCCAGATAACAGAGCAAAGCCTTACGATATGCGTGAGGTGATAAAGCGCGTTGTGGATAAGTCTGAATTTACTGAGTATAAAAAAGATTACGGTAAAACCATTTTATGTGGATATGCCCGTGTGGACGGATGGAGTGTTGGCATTATTGCTAACCAACGTGAGGTGATGAAGAATGCCAAAGGAGAAATGCAGTTTGGCGGTGTTATTTACAATGATTCTGCCGACAAAGCGGCACGGTTTATTATGGTGTGTAATCAAAAAAATATTCCACTCGTATTTTTGCAAGATGTGAGTGGCTTTATGGTGGGTTCAAAATCAGAACATGCAGGAATTATTAAAGATGGTGCAAAATTGGTAAGCGCCATGTCAAACTCTGTTGTTCCTAAATTCACAATTATACTCGGAAATTCTTACGGTGCAGGAAACTATGCTATGTGCGGCAAGGCTTACGATCCGCGTTTAATTGTTTCGTGGCCGACGGCAGAGCTTGCTGTAATGAGCGGTGCATCTGCCGCTAAAACGTTAATGCAAATTGAGGTGGCTTCACTAAAAGGAAAAGGTGAAGAGGTAGATGAAACAAAACAGCAAGAAATCTACACTAAAATTAAAGCCCGTTATGACGAGCAAATTTCGCCGTATTATGCGGCATCCCGCTTGTGGGTAGACGCCATTATTAACCCCCTGGAAACGCGCAAGGTTATATCAATGGGAATAGAAATGGCAAACCATAAAAAGACGGACCAACGTTATAACGTTGGAGCGATTCAAACTTGATTTACCACCAATTAACTGAATAAAAAAGGCGGCTTATTGCATTGTGCATTAAGCCGCTTTGCGTACGATATATAAAACTTCTGATTTTGCCAAACGATAACGCTCAAACAACTCGGGGCTAATTTCATCTTTAAAATCAACTTCATCTACAATAAAACCTGCTTCGCGCAAACGGTCGGGGTAATTTGTACCGTATAACCGCACGTGGTCATATTGCCAAAAATGTTGCTCACGGTCTTCGGGTGTTTTAATTTCCGGGTCTTCATACGTCTGATCGCGACGTGTATCAATAGGCACTTGCATTATGCCCCACCCGCCCGGTTTCATTATGCGCAGTAATTCCTGCATGCATTTCAAATCATCTTCGACATGCTCCATAACATGGTTGCAAAAAATAACTTCATATTGATTATCCTCTAACGGAATGTCGTGCAAATCAAAATGCAAATCAGCAATTGGCGAAACCAAGTCACCGGTGATGTAATCTAAATTTTTTTGAGCTTTAAACTTTTTATGGAAACACTGCTCGGGCGCAATGTGCATTACTTTTAAATCTTGCTTTGTAAAAAAGTCGGTGTGTTTTTTAAGGTACAACCACATTAAACGGTGCCGCTCTAACGTTAAATCATAAGGGCAAAGCACATTGTCACGCGCGGCTACTTTTGAACCATAGGCTAAAAACTTACGGAAAGAACGCTCACAAACGGGACATTCTACATTGTCACCCTTGTAAATAACCGGAGCAACGGACTTAAACACATAACTTAACCGAATTAATAAGGGACGGGGAAGTGTGTTCAATAGCCATTTATAAACTTTTTTCATCCATTTTTTATTTTGCTGTGCAAATATACAATAAAAGCAGGGCAGCTTGATGTGCTGTTAGCTTGATTTTTAGGTAAAACTGTTAATATCTATTTAATAACGCTAATAGGCAACAGTCGTAATTTTAATATCTTTGCTGTTATGCGTAACCCTTGTGCTATACTGTTAATGAGCCTGTTTTTACTTGTAGGATGTTGCACTTACGCACAAAATATAGAGGGAATTAAAACTACCACAACAAAATTACCAGCAGATTCTATGCTAGGTTATATTGACGCGAAACTCTTAGCATTTGAAAAAAATAAATTAAACGATACCACTGTTGTTAAACTGCTTAAGTTTAAGTATGAAATAGCCGACTCTTTAGCGAACAGAATTGCCAAAATTAGCGCATTAGAACAATGGATAAAGCATGATAAAACCTTAACTAATTCACAAATAGTGGGTTATAAATCATCTTTAGCTTCGCAAAAAATAACAGTGGGTGATACGGATGAAGGAATGGCGATTTATTTTAATACGCTGAGCTTTTGCGATAGCATTCAAAACGACACGTTAAAAAAGAATGTGTTGCGCAGTATTGGTATTCAATACAAAAATCAAGAAAGCCCTGACCTTGCCATTCGTTACTTGAATGAATCATTAACAATTGCAAAAAAATTAGCCGACTCTTTGTCCATTTCTAAATGTTATATGACGCTTGGAAATGCTTATAAGCAAATGGATAATATTGATCGTTTGTTTTTAGACACAGCGCTGTTTATGTACAACGAAAGTATTCGTTACGCCAAGCCTATTGGTTACACCAGAGGACTTTCAGGCAATTACAACAACATGGCCAACTTATTTCGGCGTCAAAATGACTATCAAAAAAGTTTGGATTATGCCTTTATGGCGCTGGAAATTAACCTTGAACATGGCAACAAAATTTGGGCAGGTTATAATTACAATGTGTTAAGCGATACGTATTCGGCCATGGGAAAAACAAGTGTAGCACTTAATTATGCCTTAAAAAGTTTAGCTATTAAGTTAGAAATGGGTGATGTTGGAACGTTAGCTGGATCATACGAAAGCATTGGCAAACTGCAAGCAAAGCTAGGAAGATACCATGCCGCCTATGATAATTTAAGATTGGCTTACGACATGCGCGACTCGCTACAAAACCAAGAAAAAGCAAGGGCCACGCAAGAGTTAGATGCCCGTTTTCAAAATAGTAAAAAAGAGTCTGAAATTATGGCGCTAAAGTCGCAACAATCCGTTCAAAATTTGGTGATTGACGGTCAAAAAAAGGATTTAGCCTACCAACAGGAGTTACGAGCGAAGGAAAAGTATTTGATTTATGCATTGGGCGTTATTTTAGTGACTCTTATCATTGCTATTATTGTTTTTTGGCGCAACGGGCAACAACGGAAAAAATATACGGATCAACTGCAAGAAAAAAATAAAAAAATTGAAGAAGTAAGTGATAAGATTGAAAATGCCCGAATTAACCTTGAGCTAAAAAACCAAGAAATTACAGACAGTATAAACTATGCTAAGCGCATACAGGCTGCTATTTTACCGTCTGAAAAAATAATTAAACAAAATTTGAACGAAGCATTTGTGGTGTACGAACCTAAAGACATTGTGGCGGGTGATTTTTACTGGACAAAGCAGGTGGGTGATACAGTTTTATTTGCAGTGGCTGACTGTACGGGACACGGTGTGCCTGGCGCAATGGTAAGTGTTATTTGCCATAACGCGTTAAACACATGCATTACCCAACTAAAGTTGACAGACCCGGGGGAAATTTTAGATGAAACCACAAAATTAGTTTTAAATCAGTTTCAACATTCAGAAAAAGAAGTGCGTGACGGTATGGACATTGCACTGTGCTCTTTCAATATAAAAACACGCAAGCTTAGATATGCCGGTGCAAACACACCACTTTGGCTTGTACAAGGCGAAGAGATTACGAAGTTTAAAGCGAATAGACAACCCGTTGGCAACCACACCACCCGCGTTAAATTTGAAACAGCTGTTATTCCTATTAAGCGTGGAGACATGATTTACCTTTCCAGCGACGGTTTTGTTGACCAATTTGGCGGTGAAAAAGGCAAGAAATTTTTAAATAAGCGTTTTCGTACTTTATTGGTTGAAGCCGCTCAAAAATCCATTACTGCACAACAACAACTCTTCGCTACAACCTTCTCCAGCTGGAAGGGTGAATATGAACAAGTGGATGATGTTTGCGTATTGGGCGCACGGGTTGATGCTTAATGCCCGTTAGTTACACAATTCTAATGTTTGTGTTACTGCCTGCTTAATGTTTTCTCTAATTTCTACAATAGAAGCATCTAACATATAACATGGTGCAGAAACAATTCTGTTTGTGCGGTCAATGTTAATTTGAGTGATCGTTTTTTCAGCAGTTGATGCACCAACAGTTGTTATGCCTTGATGAAAACCATCAATATCATAAGGAGATTTCACGGCACTTGACCCCAGTGTTAGGTTAGGTTTTATGGCAGAACCCTCAAAGGCTTTCGCCACTACAACCGGGCTTACACAAAGCGCGCAAATTGGCTTTCCTACATTTACCATGTTAACTAAAAAAAGTTTTACTTCGGGCAATATTGTACTATCGGGACCGTCAAAAGCCCATGTTGAAAAATTTTTAGCAGCCCCAAATCCACCGGGAATTACTACGGCGTCAATATCTGCCGGAGAAATGTCATTTATATCGTGTACCTCTCCTCTTGCTATGCGTGCTGCCTCTACCATCATATTCCGCTCCTCTTTCATTTCGTCACCAGTTAAATGGTTCACCACGTGGTGTTGGTTTTGGTTTACACTTATGCATACATATTCATGCCCCAATTCACTAATCGCCAGCATAGCCAGCACTGCCTCTTGTATCTCTGAGCCATCATAAACCCCGCATCCTGATAATAATAAACCTATTTTCATATTTCTGATTTAAAGTGTTGTTGAACTATGAGCTAAATTAATTAAATTTGAGTGTGTCCACAAAAAAAGAACATAACTACGTCGTTTTTTATGACGGTGAATGCGGCTTTTGCAGTGCATCTGTTCAGTTTATATTAAACCACTGGAAAAAACCGATTTACTTTTCGCCGTTACAAGCCGGTTTAAGTAAACAGTTGCTTGATGAATTTGATGTTGAAATAAAATTAGATACTATTTATTACCTAAAAAACGGAAAACTATATGACCGTTCAAGCGCGGTTTTACAAATAGCACGCCGCTTAAAAGGTGGGTATCCCCTGCTATTTGCACTGTACATTATTCCTAAATTTATTAGAGATCCTTTTTATACGTTAGTGGCTAAAAACCGAAATAAAATAAAGCCACAGGCTTGTATGTTACCTACGCCAGAAGAGCGAAAGTATTTTTTGAATACTTAGGTCATGGTGCTCGCGGTCACTAAAAACGACCGCATTAATCCCCGGATAACATTTTTGCAATGAGCCGCGTACTTGCAAATTGTTCAAACATAATTTTGAGAAAAACGGTGATGGGTATTGACATTATCATGCCCGGCACACCCCAAATAAACCCCCAAAGCATTAACATGATTAAAACAGTGATAATGTTAATGGAAAAAGATTTACCCATAAATATCGGCTCTAATATCGCACCAAATAAAACTTGTACCAGCGTTACCGTAATAACAAAAAACAACAATGTGGTGGTAGGGTCAAGTTCTACAAAGGCAAAAATTGAAACCATTATAACGGCAATGAACGACCCGATCATTTGTACGAAGTTAATGGCAAAGGCAAATAGTCCCCAAAAAATAGGAAAACTGACATCAAAGAAATAACAGGCCAAACCTGTACCAATACCGGTAAATAAGCTCACCGCAAATTTTACTTTTACAAAGGTAATTAAGTCTGCTTCAATTTTTAAAAACGTTCGGATAGATGCTACCTCGGTTTTCATAATGGTGTAATGTAACAGCTTTTGCACGTTTACAGATTCGCCTAACCAAAGCACTGTAAAAAATATCGTCATTAATAAGCTGGAAACTGTGCCGCCAACAAAGTTTGCGGTAACGCCAAGGTTGTTAACAATACTTTCTTTGTTTAAGAAGCTGGACATCATTGATGAATCTTCAGAAACTAGTTTAACTCCAGTAAATGCTGAAATTTTTTCCATCATGGTATGTATCTTGGCTGAAGCTGTATCAAAAAATGCATCTTGTGTTGCTATAATTTCTTGACTAGATAGGCGAATAAGCTGACTCAAAATCCAAATGCCGATAGCAATTAAAATAACTACTACAAATATGCCTACCGTTTGCGGTACGCCTTTGCGCTTCATCCACCGCATGAGGGGTGTAAACAACAATGCAATAAACATTGAAAACACCAACGGAATAAAAATAAACGAAAGTAATTTTAACAGGTAAAATACCAATGGCACTACAATTATAAGCAGTAGTGTATTTGTAGTTTTAAGTTTGCTCAGCATTTGTAAACAAGTATAGTAATTTCTTAGCCAATAAAGTTAGCACATTACTTCTGTTTTACGCATGCAAATTACAACTATTATTTACCGTATTTGATTTAGAGGGTAACGTTTGTTTCGACAAATTTTTTTATAGTCATTGGATGTACAGTGCACCCATGCTGCACATTAACTACTGATTGATCTTTTTTTAGATAGCTAACGACTTTTGCTAATTTAGCAGACTTTCGCTTTTTTAATGCTAAATAAGCATATACACGAACTGTAGGTGCTTTATGTGCTATGAGTTTAAGCAACTGTTCTTCTGTCGCAATTTTTTGAAGCGCTTTGTAAGCCAAATATGTTTCAGAGGTTGAGCCAGCATAGCCTACCCGCTCACTCTGAACGGTGTTTGTAGCTGCAAGTTTTGCTACAACACTGTCTAAAGCGTTGGCGTTTTTATCATCCAACGGAATGAAAAGTTCAGAAAATGAGTTGACAGTTGACGCTTTTGTGCTTTGAACACTCAAATAAAAAATTGAAAAGATAAATACGAAGTACTTAAAAAAGGATCGTGTTGTCATAATTGATTCGATTAATTACCACACTGATTTACACCCTTTTGTTGTAAAGGTTCAATAACTATAAAAATAATGCGATTTACGCGTTATTTTTTAGGACAACCACCACAATGTCTACCCTTGCGTTTGTATTTTTTGCAACACTTTTTCTTTTTGTCACAACAGGTAAACTCAAATTGCTGAAATGGAGTTCCGTTTAATTTTATTTGCTTTTCCACGCTACAAATATATTATTTAGAATCATTCTAAGCAATACCTTTTTTGTGGTATTTTAAAAAAAAAACATGTTTTGAATAAAATAATTCTCTTTTTGACAACAATTAACTTGGTGAATTAACCGAACTCAGGCTACAAGCGTTACAGCGGGTAGCTTATCATAAATTACCTTATCAAAACGAAGGCCTTGATTTGAACTGTCAATATTAAATTTATAAATTAATTTATCTTCAGAAAATAACTGGGGATTAAAAATACCATACAAATCCATTTCATCTTCCGGGAAGATTTCTATATCAAGTTCATCCTGTCCATAAGTATTAAAGGCAATTGTAATTAATATCAGTTAACCATTCGTTTCATCATTTTATTTTAGTGTTTTATACATACACTATAATGAGACTATGGTTCATTTGCTAAATAAGCGCCAATAAATTTAGCGCTTACTTTGCTCAAAAATATCAAAACGAGACGGCATCATACGGCGTGGCCAATGGTTGTCATACGTCTCCGTATCCGCCGTTTCTAAATATGGATCTAACGTCACAGCAACAACTTCTTTTTTAAAGAAAAACACTTTAGAAATTGTTTCGGAATTCATTCTCCAAATTTCTGCCGGAATGCGAACTAACTCGGTTGTTTCATCTGCAAAAACAAACTCTAAAATTAACGGCATTACTAATCCACCTTTGTTTTCAAAATCAATTTGATAAAACTGATAACCACTTGTTAATAGCTCCTTATCAGACTCAGAAAGATTTTCTAAGAACGTTTGGTACGCTTCGCGATCATCCTCCGTTACTTTATAAATATCGCGGGTGTTGTATTTGTCATCCAATTTAGGGTCACGCTCATTTTGCGTTTCTTTAATGTCCTTCTTATTCCGAATACCAGATATGTTTTTATTCTCTTTTGTGGACATAGATTTACTAAATGCCTTTTCCACTTCCGGGTCATGCGTATCTAACTGATACCACTGCATATTCGTTATTGCAATATCCACATGGTCGTTTGTGTAAAACCAGCCTCTCCAAAACCAATCTAAATCTATACCGCTTGCATCTTCCATGGTTCTGAAAAAATCAGCTGGTGTAGGGTGTTTAAACTTCCAACGGGTGGCATACATTTTAAATGCATAATCAAACAACTCTCTGCCCAAAATAGTTTCACGCAAAATGTTTAGCGCTGTTGCGGGTTTTCCATAAGCATTGTTACCAAATTGAAAAATAGATTCGGAGTTTGTCATAATTGGTGATATAAAATTTTTATCCCCTTTCATGTAATCCACAATTAGGTTAGCCGGCCCTCTGCGCGACGGGTAATCACGTTGCCACTCTTGCTCTGTTAAGTATTGTAAAAACGTGTTTAATCCTTCATCCATCCATGTCCATTGGCGTTCGTCTGAATTAATAATCATTGGAAAATAGTTGTGCCCTACTTCGTGAATAATTACCGAGTGCATTCCGTATTTTGTTCGTTCGCTATACGTGCCATCTGCGTTTGGTCGTCCACCGTTAAAACAAATCATAGGGTACTCCATTCCAATATAGTTTGCATGAACAGAAATGGCTACCGGATAAGGATAATCAAACGTATGTTTAGAATATGTTTTTAATGTTTGTGCCACCGCCTTTGTAGAATACGTCTCCCAAAGCGGGTTACCTTCTTTCGGGTAATAGGACATAGCCATTACCTTTTTAGTTTCTAATTGCACCGCCTGGGCATCCCACATAAACTTGCGTGATGAAGCAAACGCAAAATCCCGTACATTTTTGGCTTTAAATTCCCATGTTTTTGTACCCGTGGCTTTCTCTTGCTCATTTTTCTCCGCCTCTTCCTGCGTTATAATTAATACAGGTTCATCCGTATTTCGAGCCTTCTCCATTCGGCTTTGCTGCTCTTTCGTCAACACCTTGCTGTCATTTTGTAAAACCCCGGTTGCCGCAACTACATGGTCTGCAGGCACTTCAATGCTTACATCATAATCACCAAAAGGTAAGGTAAACTCTCCCGAACCTAAAAATTGCTTGTTCTGCCATCCTTCAACGTCGTTATAAACACACATCCGTGGAAAAAACTGAGCAATTGTATACAAATAATTGTCCTCATCTTCAAAATACTCGTATCCGGAGCGACCGCCAATTTCCATCCGGTTGTTAATGTTATACCACCATTTTACGCTGAATGAATAACTGTCTCCATTTGAAAGTGATTCGGTTAAATTAATACGCATCATTGTACCTACAACCGTATAGCTAATGCCTTTACCGCTTGTGTTTGTAACATCATCAATTGTAAAGCCACCTTCAAACGCCAGGGTTTTGAACGTACGTGTAATAGCATAAGGTGATGACAATGATTCAATGGAACTTGTACGCGTTAATTGACCGGCAGAGCCTGGCTTACGCACATTCTGATCTAACTGCAACCACAAATACTCTAACTTATCGGGCGAATTGTTTGTATACGTGATTGTTTCTTCTCCATACACACGTTGGTTTTCGTCATCCAACGTAATTTTCATTTTATAATCTGCTTTTTGCTGATAATAATTGGGGCCAGGTGCACCAGCAGCCGTCCTATATACGTTGGGAGTGGCTAGTTCGTCCTTGAGTTGTTTAAACTTGTTTGTATTCGTATTATTTTGCGCCATTAGCATGCTTGCTGTACCAACAAGAATGACTGTTAAGCGTAAGTTTTTAAAAATCATGTGCCAAAGTTTAATCGAATGTTATTTTTTCCGTGGTTTTAGAAGGCACTAAAGTTACACTTTTAGTTTGTTCTTTATAACGATAGTGTACAATATTTTGTTGAGCGGCAAATAGTTCAAATAACAGGGTGTTTATGACTTTTATTGCAGCAGGATTTTTGATTTGGGTAAATGTAAAATACAAATAAAGCTCTTGCCGGTTGGTAATTTCTTTGCCTATATAATTGGGTTTTGCCAATTGATTTTCTGAATAAATTTTAAAATGCTGTGCCAAATAGTACTGCATATATTTACCTATTTCGCTATCATCTTTTATTGTTTCTAATTCTATTTTTTGATCAAATTTATCCGCTAACGCCCGCTCAAAATCATGTGCGGTTATTTTTAACGTTCCTTCAATACGCGCCTCTTTTTCATCATAAGCCAAGTCTGCAATGGACACGTAATATTTATGCGCAAAAGTGCAGTTAACGCTAATTAATAAGGCTAAAAAAATTAATTTTTTCATGCTTTTTATTTTAAACTTTCTTCTGGGATTATGCGGATATAGTGGAAATCACGGTAAGCCAAAACAGGCACCGTACCATCATATTCCGGGCCTTGCTTCCACTACTCTTTCATCCGTAAAAATAATGCGGGTCGGGTCGATTAATTTTCGTGCCATCTCAGCACGCAGGCGCCGCTCACTTTCTATTAATCGATCATAAGCTATAATTAAATTTGAAGTAACCCGCTCAATTGGAATTTTAGAAATACTTGACTCGATTCGAAGTTCAACATATCCGTTTTTAACAACCATGGCAGAAATGTAGTTGGCAAATTGTTGAAAACCCCAGCCTTTCGTGTCAATTCCATTAAAATAATAATCAAAGTTTACCATGTATGGGTTGGCTTTAGGCACAACCGTATTGCTTTGCTGATTAACTAACGGAATAAGGCAGAAATACGGTAACTCATTTGGTTTGGCTACTTGTTCAGAATTGCTCTGGGGTAAGTGCGGCATTCCTTGGCGAATTGTTTTTTGTTGGATAATTAGTTGCTTTCCTGTTTCAGCATTGTACCAATTGCACAACGCTTGTGAAAATAATTGATTTGTTTTAAGGTAATTTTCTTTTGTTGAATCTACAGAGTTATTGGTAATACGCGGAACGTAAGAAATGTTTAAAAGCGAAAGTGTATCTGTAAACACGGCATTTTTTATAAGGTTAGCCCAAAATTGCCTAAATAAAACCGAACCAGTATCAATGGCAGAGTTAACCGAATAAGGCTGGCGATAAGTGGGTAAAAGCGGAGGCGTAATTTTTTCTTTAATCACTTCATACTTTATCTTTTCAAGTCCCTGCTCATCTGACTTATCCCATAACAAAAATTGAAACTTGTCCTTTGGGTGGACACCTAATGAATCAAACGTAATCGTTACTTCTTTTTTACCTGCACCAGTTGTTTTTTCAATTTTTTTGGCGAGTGCTTTTTCTATTTTTTTGGCAAACTTCTGTTTCTCTTTTTCACTTTTTTTCCAGGGCATTAACAGCATACCTTTTAATCGAATTTCTCCATTCAAAAACAACTTTCCCTCTATTGCTTCTAAATTCACACTCTCCACCACTTCATCTACCTCTGGTAAGGCAAACCGGGTGTAGTCCATTAATAGTTTGTTTTGCTCAATTATTTCGTCTGATGTTACTTTAATTTGACTGGTTGCCTCTTCGCCAGCATCAAAGTTAACCGAGTGCAGCCGAATTGTGGCTGCCGCCCAAGCGGGCAAATCAGTATTTAACTTAAATACAGGGGGATCAAAAAACACCACATCTGCAGCATACCCCCTTTTTTTAAATCCTTTTAACAATCGTTTTTGCGAAAAGGTTAATAAATGCGTTAATTGTTCGATTTGATCGTAATTGGCAACCTCTATTTCTGCACCAACGGTTACGAATTGATAAAAATCAATCTCGTATGTTAAATCATTAATAAAATTGGTAATGTAACTGAAGTTCAAGTAAGCAGTATCGAAACCGGTAATAGGATAAAAATAAAGCGGCGCCACTTTGTATTCCACCAAGTTTTTATTGACTTTTTTTACCGTGTAATTTTCAGCAACAACATTACCCGTTAACTTTAAAAATAGTTTACTTTTTTCGCCTCCGGTTGTTTTGCTTGATGTAATTTCAATACTCTTTACAAACAAACCCAAACGTCCTTTAGGATCGTAAGCCACCTCCATTTTTAAGGCAGATCGTGGCATTATCAATGTATCCTGGGTTAAAATGGCGGTACACCCGCAAGAGGTTTCTACATCTACAATTCGTATGGTGTCGTTAAAATACGGGTTAAACAGTTCAAAATTAGTAGTAACACGCCCACTATTTTCAAAAATATCACCTAAATCATGTACTGGTTTCTCTACCCTAATTTGCGAAAAAAGAGCATTACACACCAATATGCTACACGCCAACACCGTCCACTTCATCATACTACCCTACCGATAACCATTGCATCATAATTGTACATAAAATAGCACCAAACGTACCTACTGCGTAACCCAAAACCGCCAGCAATACACCAACAGGAGCCAACGCCGGGCTAAATGCACTTGCCACAATTGGCGCAGATGCCGCTCCACCAACATTGGCCTGACTACCAACCGCCACATAGAAAAATGGTGCCTTTATAATTTTTGCCACAATAAATAAAATTATTGCGTGTACCAAAATCCAAATTAAACCAATGGATAGTAAAAACTTAAACACGCCCCAATTGGCGATTAATTCTGCAATGTCCATCTTCATTCCAATAGTGGCCACCAAAATGTACAAGAAAACAGTTCCTATTTTTGATGCTCCTACGCCTTCAAACGATCGAAATTTTGTGAACGATAAAATCACCCCAAAAACAGTAGAAAAAACAACTAACCAGAAAAACTTACTGCCGAATGAAACCATTAAATCTGCCGCCATTTTGGTAGATGAGCTTTCGCTTTGACGCATTTCTTTTAACCCGTCACCGATAACGGGCCCTAACCAATCGGCCAAAAAGTGTGCTGAACCAACTAAAAAGAAAGTAATACCTAACATGTAGATAAAATCTTTAAACAACGGCACTTTAGAAACACTGGCTTGAAAAGCCTCCATTTTTGCTTGTAATCCTTCAATAGCTGAATCATCCGCCTTAAAAAATTTGTTGATGCGTTTGTTCATTCCCGTTCCAAATAATAAAACGGACATAAACACATTGGCCACAAAAACATCAACTACAATCATAGCAGAAAATAACGTATCACTAGCGCCATAAATTTCTTTCATGGCAGTTTGGTTCGCTCCACCACCAATCCATGAACCTGCAACGGTTGATAAACCTCTCCAAATTTCACCCTCTAGCACCTCTGGCGCAATTAGTGAAACCAGCCAAAGTGCCAACGGCCCACCAATTACAATACCTATGGTGGCAGCAAAAAACATAATAATGGCCTTTGATCCTAATCGCTTAATGGCCGGAATATCGATACTTAAACACAGCAATATTAAACTGGCGGGTAATAAATAACGAGATGCCACAAAATATAAGTTTGATTCTTCTGAAGAAATAATGCCAAGTGAGTTGAACGCCGCAGGAATAAAATAGCATAACAATAAGGCCGGTACGACTCTGTAAAACTTTTGCAGCCCTGCATTTTTACTGTTTGAAGTGCGGAACACAACAAATAAAATAAGCATTAATAATCCAAAAACGCTGGCGTCATTGTCTAAAAAAGGCGGAGATGATTTCACCTTGAATGATTGGCTTAACTCTTTTTCTGCACCGGCTTGCTTTAATGTTAGTGTATGGTCACCCCGTTCGATACTTTTAATAATAATGCTGCCCTGGGCGGTGAATGTTTTTTCGCCATTGTCGTACACAGCGCCATATTGTGTAGAATCTGACGGTAAAATAACTTTTAAGTCGGGCGTTTCAGATGCATAAAACAGGCCCTGCAGTGCATCAAACGCCACAATTGTAAACGAAGTGTCATGGTCTTGAGCAGTAGCTTGCCGCACAACCGAAGCTGCCTGCAATTGGAAAATGGATAATAAAAATAGGGAAAGGGTAATTAATTTTTTCATAACTAAGTTTAGTATGGGCCAACAATACAGGCTAAAAGGGCAATGGAAAGCACATTTTCGCCTCCAATTGTAAATAACAGGTCGGATGGAAAGGATGAACTACCCATATAAATTTTTTCGCCATCAAAAGTTAGTAAACATTCAGAAGAAAATGTGGTGTTTCCTCTGTATACTTTTCCATCCTCTATTGTGTACAAAACGTCCGAAGCAAAAGAAGAATCGCCTCTATACACTTTATTTTCTTTAACGGTATACAAACAATCAAATGCTGAACGTGATCGTCCTAAATAAACTTTATTGTTGGACACTGTGTAGTAAACCGGTGCGCCTACCCTGTTATCACCATGATAAACCGTACCATTGTCTATTGTAAATGCAATATCTGTATTAAACTTTCCGTCGCCTTTATACAGTTTAGTTTGTGCAACCGCCAAAACGGCTAACATACACATTAACGAACTTAGGATGATTTTCTTCATGTTAATTGCGCTGCTCAATCGGTTTTAAGGTAAAAAACAATACGAGCAGCCTTTTTGGTTCCGCTCAAAAATAACAAAAATTAGACCAGCTTTTTTGAATAGTTTTTCACAATTGAACCAATTTAAACAAAAGTAGATTCATTGAAGTTATTTATATTTGCGGCAAATTAAACACAGAAATGGAAAAAGTAATATCCGGCATTCAACAAATGGGAATTGGTGTACCTGACGTTCAAGAAATTTGGAAGTGGTATCGCAAAATGTTTGGCATTGACATTCGACTATTTGAAGACGCAGCAGAGGCTCCGTTAATGACGCGATATACAGGGGACAAGGTGCAAAGCCGCACTGCCACGTTAGCGCTAAGCATGGAAAGTGGTGGTGGATTTGAAATTTGGCAGTACACAAGCCGCCCTACTGAGCGTGCCAACTTTGCCATTCAGTTAGGTGATTTAGGGCTGTATGCATGCCGTATAAAATCAAGAGACGTTAAGGCAAGTTACGAATACCACAAGGCACAAGGCGCAACAATAATGGGTGAACTAAGTATAAACCCAGCAGGCAAAATGAATTACTTTTTAGAAGATCCGAACGGAAACATTTTTAATGTAGTAGCAGGTTCCGGCTGGTTTAAAAACACCAAACACCCTGCAAAAACAGGAGCTGTTGGTGGCGCATTAATTGGCGTAAGTGATATGGAAGCTTCATTAAAGTTATACCGTGATATTTTGCAGTATGAAACGGTTGAGTATGATGAAATTGGCAATTTTGATTGTTTTAAAGGGCTGGTATCCGGCGATCAGCAGTTCAGAAGGGTGCTACTCTCCCATAAAGAGGAACGCGAAGGGCCATTTTCAAAATTATTAGGACCAACAAAAATAGAATTGGTGCAGGCGTTAGACCGTGAACCAAGAAAGATATTTGAAAATCGTTTTTGGGGGGACTGGGGTTTTATACATCTTTGTTTTGACATTCAAGGCATGGATGCACTTAAAAAAGAATGTGAAGCTGCTGGTTTTGCTTTTACCGTAGACAGTGGTGACACATTTGACATGGGCGAAGCTGGTGGTCGTTTTTCATACATTGAAGACCCGGACGGCACATGGATAGAATTTGTGGAAACGCATAAAGTGCCAATTATGAAGAGTTTGGGTTGGTATATTAACCTTAAAAAACGTGACCCAAAAAAACGTTTGCCAGATTGGATGCTGAAGGCTATGGGGATGAATCGGGTGAAGTGATTTTTAGATTAAAGATTATAGAACGCTGCGCTTTTAGATTGTTAGACTGCAGCGTATAGACCGTTGTACTGTTAGATTTATAGACTAAAGAGTGCTGTGCTATTAGACTGCAGCGCATAGACCGTTGTACTGTTAGATTTCTAGATGAAAGGGGATAGATTTTGGATTGCCGGACTAAATTTAGATGAACCCATTTTAGCATATTCTTTGATCTTTCGTCTTTGATCTTTCGTCTTTGATCTTTCGTCTTTGATCTTAGATTGTTAGATTAAAGAGTATAGATCGTTACACTGTTAGATTAATTTAGATGAACCCATTTTAGCATATTCTTTTTCTCTTTGTTCTTAGATTTCTAGATGAAAGAGCATAGACCGTTACACTGTTAGATTAATTTAGATGAACCCATTTTAGCAAATTCTTTGTTCTTTTTTCTTTTGTCTTTGTTCTCAAATCCTTCGTCTTTTGTCTTTGATCTTTCGTCTTTGATCTATTCTCTCTTATCTTAAGTCTTAAATCTTTGTTCTAAATCACAACACAAAAATAACGGCTATTGCAAATGCAATAATGATTACAATGTACTGCCAGACATCAACAAAGTAGGGAAGGTATTTTTTAATCGAATTTTTCCAGCTCGCCATCAAGGGTACAATTCTTCTACTTGCGATTGGATTTTTTCATCCTCTAGGTACTCGTCGTATGTCATTAGTTTATCGGTAAATCCGTTTGGTGCAAGTTCCACTATTCTAGTTGCTACGGTTTGTACAAATTCGTGGTCATGCGAGGCAAACAAAACCGTTCCAGGAAAGTTGATAAGCGCATTGTTAAATGCCGTAATTGACTCCAAATCAAGGTGGTTCGTTGGTTCATCTAAAATCAACACATTACCTTTACCGAACAGCATTCGTGAAATCATGCAACGCACTTTTTCCCCTCCGGAAAGTACTTTAGAACTTTTAAGTGCTTCTTCACCAGAAAACAGCATTCGTCCTAAAAAACCGCGCAAATAAACTTCATCTTTCTCCTCATCTGTTACGGCATATTGGCGCAACCAATCAATCAAGTTTAAATCATCTTGAAAATAGGGCGAGTTATCGCTTGGTAAATAAGTTGTTTTAATGGTTGTACCATAATGGTACTCCCCTTCTTCGGCTTCAATTTCTCCGGTAATGGTTTCAAAAAAACGCGAAATGGCCATACTGTTTTTTGAAAGGAAAGCAATTTTATCGCCTTTAGCAACGTTTAAATCTACGTCCTTGTACAGATACTCACCATCCATAGTTGCTCCCAATCCTTCTACATGTAAAATTTGGTCACCTGCTTCACGCTCTTGTTCATAAATTATTCCCGGATATTTTCGGCTGGAGGGTTTGATATCCTCCAATTGCAATTTTTCTAATAATTTCCGTCGGGAAGTCGCCTGCTTCGACTTGGATGCATTGGCACTAAAACGTGAAATGAATTCTTGTAACTCTTTCCGTTTGTCCTCTAATTTTTTGTTTTTGTCAGACATTTGGCGTGACACCAATTGAGAGGATTTATACCAAAACGTATAGTTACCAGTAAATAAGTTAATTTTTCCGTAATCAATATCACAAATATGCGTACAAACCGTGTCCAGAAAGTGACGGTCATGCGATACAACGATTACCGTGTTTTTAAAGTCAAGTAAAAAATCTTCAAGCCAACTTATTGTTTTAATATCCAAGTCGTTGGTCGGCTCATCCAGTACTAAAATATCCGGGTTTCCAAAAAGTGCCTGTGCCAGTAAAATACGCACCTTATATTCGCCCGGCATGTCTTTCATTAAGCTGTAATGCTGATCTTCTTTGATTCCCAAATTACTTAAAATGGTAGCTGCATCCGTTTCGGCATTCCAACCATCCATTTCTGCAAACTCTCCCTCTAGTTCAGAGGCACGCATTCCGTCCGCTTCACTAAAGTCTGGCTTGGCATAAATGGCATCTTTTTCTTCCATTATTTTCCACAACTCTGTGTGGCCCATCATCACTGTATTTAGTACGTTAAATTCATCAAATTCATAGTGATTTTGCTTTAAAACCGCCATTCTTTTTCCGGGTTCAATGGTAATGTTGCCGCGATTTGGATCTTGGTCACCCGTCAAAATTTTCAAAAAAGTTGATTTCCCCGCTCCGTTTGCTCCAATAACACCATAGCAGTTACCGTCTGTAAACTTGATGTTTACGTCTTCAAATAGTACTTTTTTTCCGAATTGTAATGATAAATTATTTACTTGAATCATCCGCTCTTGTATCTTTTATTTTTTGCAAATTTAAGGGTTCAAAATTCAAAAAAACATCTTTTTAAATAAAAAAGTTTTGATTTGTTGAAAACAAGTCTATATTTGCACCTTATATAATTATAAGTAAGAAAAAGTAAGTTATGAAATTGAAAACATTATTAGTTGGAGCAGTTGCTGGTTTAGTACTGACTGCTTGTGGTGGTGGAACGTCACCAGAGGATGTAACTAAATCATTCGTTAAGGCTTTAGCTGACGGTGATTGTGGTAAAGCTATGGAAATGGCGATCGAATCAGCAGAAGAAACTGTAAAAAGTACAGAAGAAGCTGGTTGCGAAGCGTACGATACTGAAATCGTTTCTGTTGAATGCGAAACTACAGAGGAAGCTGCTTCATGTAAGTGTACTGAGAAGAGAGAAGGAATGGACATGACTTACAAGTATGAGCTTTCTAAAGTTGAAGGAAAATGGAAAGTAGCTGAGTACTCTAAGGACTTAGATATGGGAGATATGGATTTAGGAGGAGCTGAGTAAGCACTGACAGAAATCGAATAAAATTAAAACTCGTTTTGACAATTGTTGAAACGAGTTTTTTTTATGCCTATCTTTGTCGTCGATAATTTTTTGAAATGAGAATAACACTTGGAACGGCTGCTTTTTTAGCTATTTTTTCTTTTTTATTCGTTGGGTGCGGAACGGAGAGTAACGGTGAAGAATCTGTAAAGTACGTGCACGTTCCGCCTGTCATACCAGACTCTGTTTACAATAAATTGGCAGATGGTGATATTATTTTGCGCAAAGGTTCTGGACCACTTTCGTTTCATATTATGAATGCCACAAAAGAAGAGTATTCGCACTGTGGTATAATTGTAAAAGAGAATGAGACGTGGCGCGTTATTCACGCAATGGGCGGCTCTGTAAGTAAAAAAGAGAAAGATGGTGTTCAGATCATGGATTTGGATAAATTCGTCTCTTACGCGGCCGATTCTATGCTGTTTATTTGCCGCGCTACCTTTCAAGATTCGCTAGGCGTTCAAATGCGCGACGAAGCCTACAAGTATTTGGCAGATGAAACACCCTTTGACCATGGTTTTAACCTTTTTTCTAAGGACAAAATTTTTTGTTCAGAACTGCTATTTTATATCCTAAGAGATTTAACCGGCGAAAACCAATTTATAATACGCCGAAAGAAAAAATCGTACCTGCTGTTGTTTGAAACATTCTTTAATGAAGAAAAGTATAAGCCGATTTTTCATTTGAAAGATTTAGGTGAGAAATAGAGGAAAGGTTTTTAGATTAAAGATTTTTAGATTTAAGATAAGAGATCAAAGATAAGAGATCAAAGACAAGAGATCAAAGACAAGAGATCAAAGACAAGAGATCAAAGACAAGAGATCAAAGACAAGAGATCAAAGACAAGAGATCAAAGACAAAAGATCAAAGACGAAAGATTTTAGACTGAAGAAATTTATCGTCTGAAAACGGATTGTTGTTTTTAGTGGCTAGTTTTTAGTGGCTAGTTTTCAGTTTTCAGTATCAAGTCCTTAGTCTAAGACATAACGCTCTATACGCTGTAATCTAAAAATCTATTATCCAATAGCACAGCGCTCTATGCGCTGCAATCTAACATCTAACAGCACAACACTCTATCCGCTGTAATCTAAAAATCTATTATCTGATAGCGTAGCGCTCTATAATCTATTATCTAAAAGCGTAGCGCTCTAGCCACATCCTTCCTCCAATCGCCCGGCAATAAATCCCGTTGTCCAGGCGGCTTGAAAGTTATACCCACCCGTAATTCCGTCAACGTCCATTACTTCACCTGCAAAATAGAGGTTTTTCACTTTTTTGCTTTGCATGGTTTTAAAATCAATATCTGCTAAACTGATGCCTCCACACGTAACAAACTCCTCTTTAAAAGTCGTTTTTCCTTTTACGTCGTACGTATCATTGGTTAAACAGTCTACAATTTTATTTACGCCTTTTTTTCCTAATTCATTCCACCGTTTTTCAACTGAAAAGCCACATTTGTTCACCAGGTATCGCCACAACCGATCGGGAATGTAAAATGGGCGTATGGTACCCAATTGCTTACTGGAATGTTCATTTATAATTGAATCAACTTTATCTTCTACCACCCTGTTATCCTTTTCATTAACCCAATTCACCTGAAGCTTAAAGTTATATCCTAAATTTGCCAAATCACGCGCACCAAAAGCGGACAGTTTTAAGATAGAAAGGGCCGCTCATACCCCAATGTGTAATTAACAATGGCCCGTCAGATTTTAGCTTGGTTCCCTGTATGCGTGTCAAGGTTTTTTCTACCACCACACCCATTAATTCGGTTACATTTTCATCTGGCATATTAAATGTAAATAAAGAAGGAACCGGCTCCGCGATTGCATGTCCTAAATCAGCTAACCAATCCAAACCCGCACGTTTTGGTGATCCGCCTGTGGCGACTATTACCTTTTCAAATGTATGATCACTTCCACCCCTTTCACGCAGCAACAGTTGCCCATTCTTCTGCGGCACTAGCGCTTGTACTGCAAATCCCGTTTTTACAGCTATTCCAAGACGTTTCGTTTCATTCAAAAAACAATCTATAATGGATTGTGAATTTTGAGAAACCGGAAAAACACAATTATCATCTTGTACAACAAGTGGAACATTTCGCTGTTCAAACCAATTCATGGTATGTTCCGTATTAAATCGTCCAAATGCTTTACGCAGTTGTTTACCCCCTCTCGGATAAGCGGCGGACAAGGCCTTTATATCCGTACAGCCATTGGTGACATTGCAGCGTCCACCACCAGAAATTTTAACTTTTGCTAATACTTTTTGTGATTTTTCTAAAATTACCACCGTTGCGGCTGGGTAATTTTCTTTTGCGTGAATGGCAGCAAAAAAACCTGCCGCTCCTCCGCCAACAACAGCAATGCGCATTATGCCGTTAATAAAATTAATTGTTTAAACAATGTTCCGTCTGCCATCTGGCAACCGCGCTCCGTCATTTCAAACAACTCTTGTTCACGCTCGTCAGTATAATTTTTTTCGCCTTGATGCAGTTGTATTTTACCCGTTAATAAAAGCGGTTTTAAATCTCCCTTTATATTTCGCAGGTCAATTTCATCATCCATTGTGGTTAAGGCTACCATTGTCATTTTTTTACCAGTACACTGTATGGCTTGAATGTAGCCTTTTGTTTGAACATCTAAAAACTTAATTTTACGCAAAACAGCTTCAAAAATAACATCACTAAACAAAGCCAAAATCTGCTCTGCTTTTTCATTTTCACTTTTCTTCAAGCGCTCCCACTCATCTGCTGTAATACCGTTCACCACCAAATAATCGACAAACTCCTTTTCAAAAGCTGTCAATTCATCTTTAGTCAACGTCCTGTACTTTGGCATAATTCACTGTTTTTTGTGGTACAAATATAGGCATTATCCACACAGTTATAAAAGCTGAAAAGCAGTTAAACATTGGTCGGGTGTGAATTCATATTCGTCTAAGAAATTTTAGTTTCTCTTTCAGCCAACCTTTTTATTGTTAAATTCGTGTGTAAAACAAAGCTTTTTGTATGAAAAGACGCTATTTAATTGCATTTTTTGCGTTAATGCTCACCGCATCAGCGTGTAAAAGGGAAACCACTTCGTGGAATTCAGATTGGTCTGCACCATTGGCACATGGCCGCTTAACAGTTCAAGACATGTTAGCTGTTGATTTAACCACTGTTAATGATGACGATTATTTGTCCATCATTATCAACCGCCCTATTTTAACCTTTAAATTGGACACATTGTTGGATTTACCCGATACCATTATTTCTCAACGCCTTTCAACAGGGTTGGAAACAGCTACGTTTGATCCGGGAGATTTCATTGTATACGAGTACGATCAGCAATACACATTGGGAGATATTGAATTGAAAGCCGTTACATTTAAGCAAGGTTTTGCCACCATTGATGTACTTTCACCCTGGGGCGGAAAATTAAAGGTAGATTTTTCATTGCCAAACACCACCAAAAATGGTGAGGTTTTAACACGATTGTATTTTTTAGATGCCGGAACGCCCGAAGCAGAAGCAAATGGCGTTGACATAATTGACATGGCGGGCTACACTATGGAAATGACAGGTATGGACAATACCCAATACAATACCTTCACCGGAAAAATGGTAATCGGATCCAACGAAGAAACAGCTAGCTTTACGGTAACAAATTTAGACAGCATTACATTTGACTTTTCATTTACAGAACTTATACCAGAATATGCGCGGGGTTATTTCGGTCAATATTCTTTTGATGATACAACGGGCTTTGGCCTTGGGTTTATGGATCGTATTACGGACGGAATGATAGATTTGGACTCCATTCGTCTGGACCTATCTATCCGCAATGGTTTCAACTTAATTGCCCAATCTAAAATCACTAAATTTACGGGCATTAACACCCACACAGGTGGTGAGGTGGAGCTAAACTTCCCTACCAAAAATACAACGATTAATATTAACCGTGCAGACGGTGGTTTGTACGACTATACACCTTCTGTTTATCCACTTCCTGTAAACAATGCAAATTCTAATATTATAGCGTTTCTTGAAAATCTGTCCGATTCTATTGTGGTGGGGTATGAACTTGATGTGAACCCATTTGGTAATACTACTGGTGGTGATGATGAGTTTTTCCCCGATTCGCAGATGGAACTGTACTTAGACGGTGAGTTCCCATTGAATTTTGGAGCAAATAATTTAACCATTCAAGACACATTAGAGATTGACTTTAACAATACGAATGCCCGTGTTGAACCGGTAGATGGAACCGTTTATCTGGATTATGAGAACGGGTTTCCAGTGGGCGCTGTGGCTAAGTTTTACTTGTTAGATGAAACAGGTGAGATTATCGACTCATTGGTTAGTGAAACACCAATAAGCGCTGGAAACTATAATAATGCAACACTTGTTACTACAGCAAGTGCGGGCTCAATGGTATTTAGTATACCGAGCGCCCGAGTGGCGAATTTAGATTTGGCAAACCGCATGGTTTTAAGTGTATCATTTACCACAGATGGTACAGAGAAAATAAAAATAACCCCCGATACTTACTTTGACTTTAAGTTAAGATCAGACCTACAAATCAAATTAAAGTTGTAATGAAGCAGACACTATTTTTAATTGGATTATTGGGCTGCGCATCATTAACAGCTCAAGAAATTTTACCGATTCAGCACGACTCTATTGAAGCAAAAAGCTGGACGGAGATAAGTTCACAAAATTACCATGCGAGCAATGCCTTAAACAATGATTTTACCAACAAGTTTTTATTTGGTGGAGAAGTTACCGGAGAAATTAAAGACCGCGCCCAAGATAAACTAGGTAGTGTCAACCGTTTTGGGGCAGAATCTAACCAAAATATTACGCATTACAGTAGAGACATACACCCATTTGGGGGTACGCGTTATGGCTTAGTCGTTAATTTTTCTGATAATCACTTGTTGTCGTCCAATATATCTACCGATTTGTTTAACACGGTAATGTACGGTAATGCTGCTTATATCGGGGACACCATGGACTTTAGCTTTACGCATTTCCAATATTTACACTATCAAAAATTTGGATTTGGTTTATATGATACCAAAACACGGTCAAGTGTGCGCATTAGTTATGTTGCGGGTTCCAAAACAATTGAGTCACGGCTCAATAATTCTTTTTTAGTAAGCCAACCAGATAATATTTCATTAATGTTACAAGGTACAGGCTTTAAATCAGATCGCTTTTACCCTTATTGGGCCTTTCAAGGTGCCGGTTTTGCGGTAGACGTCAACTACAACTTCAATATCTCCACCAAAAAATTTGGCGATCAAATGATGAATTTACAAGTGAACAATTTGGGAATTATTTTTTGGAACAACCAATCATCCACCTATTTTGCAGATTCTACAACGAATTACACAGGGTTTGACGTGCAAGACTTTATAAACCGGGATGAAAATGCCGAAGCGAAGACATATAACTTTATAGACACACTTGGTGTTATTGAGGGCAAAGGCAATAACAGAACGGGGCTCCCCATTGAATTTGTATTGCAAAAAATGCCACAACGCAACCATGAAAATAAATTCCAATCTATTTTTGGATTTAAAACTATTTTAACGTCAGATTATGCTCCTTACTTTTTTGCAGGGGTTTACTACAGTCCCGTTCAAAATTTCTCCGCCTCTACGCGTTTATCTTACGGTGGTTTTGGACGCTTACAATGGGGGCTAAACTTAAATTATTGGATACAGGACAAAGCATACATTGGTTTAGGCACATTTGATATGATTGGCAATATAGCATCAGAAATTGGATACGGCAGAAGCGTCAACTTCTCTGTTCACTTTAAAATTTAAAGCATAAAATGAAAAAAGTTATACAACTATTTAGCGTTTGTTTTTTTGTGGTACTATCCACCCAGGCGTATGCTCAAATACCTACTTTTATTAAATCATACGGAAATTCCGGTTATGATTTTGGGCGTGACATCAAACAAACATTAGACACAGGATACATTGCAACGGGTAGCTCAAGTAGCTTTGCCACAGCCACGGCAGATGCTTTTTTAATGAAAGTAGATTCGCTTGGAAATTTCAAATGGTCATACAATTACGGTGGTTCTGGTGCAGATTGGGGAGAAAAAGTAGTTTTAACCAGTGATTCTGCCTTTGCATTAGCAGGTTACACAAACAGTTATGGCACGGGCGGTTTTGATTTTTTTGTAGTAAAAACAGACATTAACGGAGTGCCCGAATGGCAAAAAACCTATGGCGGTTCAGATTGGGACCGTGCTTACAGCTTAGTACAATTACCCGATAGCGGTTTTGTAGTGGTGGGCGAAACATTTAGTTACGGTGCAGGAGATGCTGATATGTACATAGTGCGGCTAGATAAAAACGGAGACGAAGTGTGGACACAAACCTACGGTGGTGAGGCCTTAGATTTTGCCAGTGATTGTTATTTGCTGGGCGATACTATAATTGTTGTGGGCGGAACAGAATCTTTTGGTAGCGGAATGTTAGACGGTATTATGTTGAATTGTTTTGTTGGAGACGGTACAATAGGTGATGTTAAAGTGATTGGACAGGAAGGTGAAGACTTTTTTAATACCATTACACAGCAGAAAGATTATTTTGCAATTGGTGGTTCGCGCAGCTACAATTATGCCGAGGGCTGTGATTGTGGCCTGGATTTTTGGGTGCACAAGGCTGATACTGTAAATTTTGCCACAATTGTGGATACTACCTGGGGCGGTACGCAGTTTGGTGAAGACCGTGTTTATGATATTGTGTTGAATGAAAATGATGATATTTTTTACGGGGGCTCCACCACAAGCTGGGGTTCTATTGATATTGCAGAAGGTAAAACAGATGCTTTTTTAGGTAAATTGCTAAACACCTACTTCACCGCATTTGACTACGTTAAAAATTTTGGAGAGCAAGGAGACGACGCCGTTTACGGGCTGGATTATTGTTTTGATGGTGGCATTGTTGGTATTGGTGAATCGCGGTTTAAATCTACGGGCGGTACCAACATGATAATTTTTCGTATCGATCAGGTAAACGCATATCCATTTGATATTGCCATGATGGAAACCGAAATAATAACAGTAAGCGTTCCCGAAATTGATTTAGGTGACGATTTTCAACTTTATCCGACTTTGTTTCAAGAAGAGATTACCATTGCTGGTGTAAATGAATTATTTAATGTACAGTTAATGGATATGAATGGTAGAATTGTTTTTCAGCAGCAGAACAACCAGTTTAATACCAAACTTGGTTTAGGCATGTTGGCGAATGGCATCTATTTATTGCAAATAAGTACAGAAAAAGGACAATACACCCAACGCGTTGTTAAAAACTAGCGCATCAATCGTTTAACGGGCGGTGCTGTATGCGTTTAGAGATAAGGTGGTAAATTAGCTTTAAATCTTCATCTGGCAATGCGTTTATCTGATGCGTTAGCGTGGCAGTATCATTTCGAACAGCAGGGCCTGTTTGTGCGTTACGCGGTTCTAAATCAAAACTTTTTCGCAATGTTTCAACCATCAACGGTTCTAAAATGGAAAAGGGCAAGTTTTCTGTTTCTAAAATGGTTTGTGCCTCTGCCAGCAAATGGTTGGAAAAATTACTTGCCAATACAGCGGCTAGGTGAATTGTAGCCCGTTGGTGTGAATTAGCGTAATGAATATTTTCTGAAAAACAGGCTGCGCAAAAATGATGTAATTCTGCTTTAAATTCATCATTTACTACCTCTATAAAAAAAGGGATCTTATGCACATCCAATTCACGCTTGGTACTAAATGTTTGCAACGGATACAAAATGCCTTTCTGGCTAAATTTATCCAATAATTCTAATGGTTTAGAGCCCGAAACATGCACTACTTTAAAATCGGGATTCAACTGTTCGACAATCCCCTCAATTGCGTCATCTTTAACGGCAATAATGGTTAAATCTGCCAATGGTAGTTCACTTATTTTTGCCACTCCACCTATCCCGGCAACAGCCGCTAATTCATTCGCTTTTTCTAAATTACGGGCATAAACAGCGCGTAGCATCCCCGCATGTGCGCTAATTGCTTTTACCAAATGTGTGGCCACGTTACCCGCGCCTATTATGTTTACCGATTTAATCATCCCCCTTGACGTTTGTAATAATAAATTGTTAATCCGCCGTTTAACAGCATCTCTTCTATAAACGTGAATTTTTGTTCAATCTCCTCCACTATTCCATTATTCGGATAAGAAAACTTAGCGTCAGAATCAATATAAATGATGGCTTGCGTTTGCGGCTGTATATTCATTTCATTAGCAGAAAAGATGGTGTAGATATTGTGGTTGTTTTTGAATTCGGGCAATTGGTTGTAATCGCTAAACGCTTGCCGGTTATAGTGGTATAAAAAGGTAAGCTCATAAAACGCGGGGCAAATGTAAATTTCAGTTTGCGGGTTCAATGCCTTTTTATTTTGCACCCACTCTGCTGCCATCAATGGTTGTCTATTATTCTCTGGCAATAACTGCATTGCCAATATATACGGGAAAAGAATTAAGTACAAAAACCACTTTGATTTGGCTGTTAAAAACAACCCAATTATTACAGCTATTATAATAAAAAGCGGAACGGTTGTAAACAATAAATACCGATCTAAAAAAATAGGTTCAACTAACTTAGAAACAATAAACATACCCAAGTAAGGAATTAAAAAAGCAAAAATAAAGAAGAGGTGATTTGTCGTTTTGAGCATTCGCCATTCTTGTTTTTTACGCCAAACGTTAAAATTTACTGCCGCTACCATTATTACCACAACAACTACTGCTAAAACGGCATATTTTCCATTTAAAAACCGTACAATATTACCGTAAAGTTCGGAATATTGCGCCGGAGGAACCCATGTGCCACTGCTAGCGAAAGAATCTACCCGCGTTAGCAATAATCGTACGCCCGGAATATAAGCCAGCAAAATAATGCCTGCTGCAATGCCAATGTGTTTTAGCTTTTGACGTGTTAACTGTTTGTAAAACACCAATAGCATTATACCTTCTACAACTAAAATAAAACCTCCTAAATAATGCGTATACAGCAGTGCTACATTCCAAACGGCAAGGCGAAGAAAAGTAAATTTTTTGGCTTCAAATAAAAAGCTATATAAATCGTACAAAATCAAACAAAACAGTAGCACAAATAAGGAATACGTACGCGCCTCTACGGCATGATAATGATGAAAAGATGAACAAATAAATAAAACCGTTACTACAATAGCCAATGGTACACTTGTTACTTTACGAGCTAGTTTATATAGCACAGGTATGGTTAGTAAACTAAAAATAAGCGACAGTGAGCGCACTGCGGCGGCTGATATTCCGAATAATTTTATCCAAAAATGCAATAAAATAAAGTGGAGCGGCGGGTTGTTTTCTGTTTCAAAAATCTGAAGTAAATCACCTAACTGTTTTTGGCTGTGAAAAATAGTAAACGGTTCATCTAACGCAATGGCATTGTAAACCAAAAAAGGGGCACACAAGCCCACTTGTAGAGTCATTAGCGCAATAATGATATGTTTTTCTTTCAGTTTTACCATTTGCCTGTTAAGGTAGTAAAACAATCAGTTTATGGTTTGGTTCGGTAGTAATAAACATTAAAATCTCCACTGTATGAGGCAACTTTGTCAAAAACAAAGGCAGTATCCAAATAATTTAAGATGTTATTATTAGGATAAAGAAATGTAGCATTAAAATCCGCGTAGATAAAATTGGAGTTTGGCGGGTTATCTTGAATGTCAAACGCACTGTAAATTGGAATAAAACCTTTATCTTCCATTCGTTCGGTTGTCTGTCCGTAATCGGCAAAAACAGAACGGTTGTAATGATAAGCTAATGTGAGGTTATAATGTGGTGGGCAATAAAAAACAACCGTATTCTGAGCTTTGTTTTTTTTAATAGCTGCTAACATTACATCCGTTTCACGATCTACATTTGGCACGGGTTTAAAGCTAAGTGCAAACGGTATTAAAAATATAAAAGACACCAAGCGTGACTTCCAGCTTATTTTTAACTCAGCTATAATTGAAACAAGTACAAAACTTAGCGGAATGGTTAAAAACTGTAAATACTTAGCCAAAAATAGTGGCTGTACGGTTATTGAAATTAAAAAAATCAGCCCGTACCCCGCTAAAAACCATCCGCCAAAATAAACCAATGTGTGTTTTGCCCAATTCAACTTCCCCGTTTGTTTTTTTGTCAAAATCATAAACCCGGCAAGTAGTAAACCAACAGCAATTAATGTGAATTGGTTATTGAACAACTTTACAAAATTTATCCATAAATCAATTATACCTGGAGAAGAAACCCATGTACCTGCGGATGCAAAGTTTAATGATCGATTAAAAAACAACTGTAATCCCGGAAAAAACAGAATTAAAGCAATAACCCCGCTTAGCACGACTTGTAAAATTCTGGTATTGTTCCAACGCTTTATATAAACTAAAAACAAAATAACCTCTAACACCACTACTACTCCGCCCAGGTAATGCGTATACATTAACAAAACATTCCAAAGGGCCAACTGAATAAAAACACGCTTATTTGTGGTTAACAACTGGTGTAAATCACGTAAAATCAATACGAAAAACAGGCTAAATAAGCCATACATCCGCGCCTCCAATGCAACATAGTGGTTTAACCTTGAAAAAATGAACAGCCCAACAAGGAGTACGGCAAACTCCTTTTGCCAAAACCGACGACCGAATTTGTACAATACAACAATGGTTAGTAAACTAATGACAATAGAAAGCGACCGAACTGCCAACGGTGAAATACCGAACAGCTTAATCCAAAAATGGAGCAGCACAAAGTGTAACGGCGAATTATTACTGGTTTCAAAAATGGCCAATAACTCGCTCAATGATTGCTGAGAATGAAAAATGGAAAAAGGCTCGTCTAACGAAATGGGGAATTGGTTTACGACCGAGAAACACAGTATTGTTTGTGCGGCAAGTAGTAAAGCAATAATCCATTTATCTTTCACGGCTGTAAAGATAGTAGAACCAAAGTATTGATGAAAACGACTTGGAAGTAATTCATTAAAAATGACAAAAAGCAGCAAGAAACTTACTAAATTTGAAGAACGAATAAAATGAAAAAACGCGGTATGAAAGATGTATTTATTGTTGATGCTATACGAACGGCAGTTGGAAATTTTGGTGGAACTTTAGCACCGGTTAGAACAGACGACCTTGGTGCGTTGGTGATGAAAGCCTTAATGGAACGCAACGCGGGTTTTGATCCGAAAGAAATTGAAGACGTAATTTTTGGCTGTGCCAACCAGGCAGGAGAAGACAATAGAAACGTAGCGCGGATGAGTTCTTTATTAGCAGGTTTGCCTTACACCATTGGTGGTGAAACCGTAAACCGGTTGTGCGCTTCTGGAATGGCGTCTACCATTAATGCGGCACGTGCCATTAAAGATGGTGCCGGAGACATTTACATTTCAGGCGGTGTGGAACACATGACACGTGGGCCATGGGTGATTTCAAAAGTGTCTAAACCCTTTGGGCGTGATGCACAAATGCATGATTCTAGCTTTGGATGGCGTTTTGTAAACCCAAAAATGCATGAAATGTGGGGAACTGATGGAATGGGTGTTACAGCAGAAAATCTGGTTGAAATGTATTCCATTTCGCGCGAAGATCAAGACCAATTTGCGTATTGGAGCCAAATGAAGGCTACAAAAGCTCAAGAAAATGGTCGTTTAGCAGAAGAAATTACACCCGTTTCTATTCCTCAACGAAAAAAAGACCCTATCATTTTTGATCAGGATGAATTTATACGCCCAACCACAACATTAGAGGTACTTGGTAAATTACGCCCCGCTTTTAAAAAAGAAGGTGGATCGGTAACTGCCGGTAACGCCTCTGGACTGAATGACGGAGCTGTTGCGTTGCTAATTGCCGGAGAAGATGCGGTGAAGCGGAATAATTTCAAACCAATGGCACGCATTGTATCTGCAGCAGTGGCAGGTGTTGAACCACGCATAATGGGAATTGGACCCGTTTACGCGTCAGAAAAAGCATTAGACCGCGCAGGACTAACAATGGCCGATATGGACATAATAGAAATCAATGAAGCATTTGCAGCTCAAGTATTGGCTTGTACACGAAAATTTGGCATTGCTGACAACGATCCGCGTATTAACCCAAATGGCGGCGGCATTGCTATCGGACACCCCCTTGGCATGACAGGAGGACGTATTTTGCAAACAGCTGCTATTGAATTACAAAAAACCAACAAAAGATACGCATTGGTTACTATGTGTATTGGTGTAGGTCAAGGTTACGCTACAATTATAGAGCGGGTTTAGTTTTAGAATTTTTACGGCAACATGCTGGTTTTGGTTTAGCCTAGCCAAAAGGCAACGATTATTGAAGTTTGTTCCATCTGGAATAGTTGATGAGGATTCGCTTGTTCTCGGCTCCGCTCGAACGGCGCTTTGATTCGTACTTAAATCTTTGAGAACAGAACACAATACAGCAGTACCAACCTTCAACCAAAACCAAGAAGCACGTCAACCACAACCTAGCGCAGCCAAAAAACAATCCAAACCATAACCACAAACAAACCCATACCTCAAACTGACCTTCGAGCGAAGCCGAGAAGCACGTCAACCAAAACCTAGCGCAGCCAAGAAAAAACCCAAACCATAACCACAAACAAACCCACACGTCAAACCGACCTTCGAGCGAAGCCGAGAAGCACTTCAACCACAACCTAGCGCAGCCAAAAAACAACCCGAACTATAACCACAAACAAACCCACACGTCAAACCGACCTTCAACCAAAACCAAGAAGTACGCCAACCAAAACCTAGCGCAGCCAAGAAAAAACCCAAACCATAACCACAAACAAGCCACACGTCAAACCTACCTTCGACCAAAGCAGAGAAGCACGTCAACCACAACCTAGCGCAGCCAAAAAACAACCCAAACTATAACCACAAACAAACCCACACGTCAAACCGACCTTCGAGCGAAGCCGAGAAGCACTTCAACCACAACCTAGCGCAGCCAAAAAACAACCCGAACTATAACCACAAACAAACCCACACGTCAAACCGACCTTCAACCAAAACCAAGAAGTACGTCAACCACAACCTAGCGCAGCCAAAAAACAACCCGAACCATAACCGCAAACAAACCCACACGTCAAACCGACCTTCGAGCGAAGCCGAGAAGCACGTCAACCACAACCTAGCGCAGCCAAAAAACAACCCGAACCATAACCACAAACAAACCCATACCTCAAACCGACCTTCGACCAAAGCCAAGAAGCACCTCACTCAAACCAATCTACCAATAAAACTTAAAAATTATAATAAAACAGAAAAATACTTCGAGCGAAGCCGAGAAGCACCTCACTAAAACCAATCTACCACTACAGCTTAACATTACATCAGAATAACAGGAAAGTACTTCGACCAAAGCCGAGAAGCACTTTTCAGATGTCAATTAGCTACTTTTTACCGTTACTCGTTGACATACTAATCAATGCGGCGTAAACCTCTTGAATAACGGCAGTCATTTTTGGAATATTTAAGGTATTTAACTTGTCGGTTGATTTATGGTAATTTTTATTTCTGTAAAACCCTGTGTTTGTTACCATAACGGCACTAAAACCAAAATTCCAATAATTTAAATGATCTGAAAAATCAATACCCGGCAAACCGCTTGGGGCTTGAAAAGAACGGGTTCTAATGTATTTTTCTCTTTTCATGGCATTGTCAAACTTTCGGGCAAAATAGCCAGGATTCGTTTTGCGTACCACCGTAATGTAATCGCCTTTAGAACCGTATACTAACTTTAATGCACGCACCGGGTAGTCTTGTGTTTTACGTGCTTCATTAAAATAACCAATCATCTCTAAACAAACCATGCCTTCTACCGAAATATTGTTTTCTTTTAAATATTTAGCATGTCTGTAACTCCCCATGTTTACTGACCGGAAAAAAGGGGGTTCTTCCAATGTATACGCCACTAAGTCTATCCGTTTGTTCAGTTTTTGACCTTTTAATAAACGTGAAAGCTCTAATAAGCCAACCGTTCCAGATGCATTGTCATCTGCGCCGGGTTGTGCGCCACAAACGTCGTAATGCGCGCCCACAACTATACGGTTTTCATTTTCTGTACCAAATGAGGCGATTACGTTTTTATACACCTTACCGTTTACTTCGTATGCCTGAAAACGAACAGAATCAGCCGATTTGGCAAAATAAGTTGATATAAAGTCAGCAACAGAATCTAACGTTGGAACTTCTAAGTAATTACGGGGTTTATCTGTTTCAATGATTGTTTGAAGCAATAAACGTATGTTGGCAGAGTCTGCTAATTGTGCTTGTCCACTAAAAATGCTTAAAAATAAAAGTGTGAATACTGTTTTTTTTACCATTTATTTTAAAATTACTTCAGTGGCCCCACCCATTCCAAATGATCTGAAATTTGCATCATGGAAGGTTAAACTCAACCCTAAATCATTACTAAGGCGTGGTAAGTAATGATAAATTTCTGATTTTAGTACACCCTGCCCTTTTCCGTGTATAATCACCACTTTTTTCAATCCATTATCTATTGACTGACGAATAAAACTGCGGCATGCGGTCATTTGAATTTGAATAATCTCATGGTTCTCCAAATCGCTGTGGTCATCTATTAATTCTTCTATATGAAGGTCGATAACATGTTTTGCTGATTGCGATTTGCTGCGGGTAAATGCCTGTTTTTGCCGGACGCGTTGAGCCAATAGCTCATTTGCTTCTTTATCCTTTAGCTTATTGCCAATGCGGTAATCTGTTTCTGATTTTTGAATAACAATTTTGGAGGGATGGTAATGACGCTCGAAACCGTCTTCATCTTCTATCACAACAACAGAACCAGACGATACAACTACTTTTCCTTTTATTGTATCATCTAAAACCGCTACGCTATCTCCGGGATTAAAAATTTGCATTCTCAATGTACCATTCAATCAAAGCAGTGTTGCTGTAAAACAAATACAAAGGCAAGCCAATGGCGGCCAAAAGTATAAGCACAACGGCTATTTTACCTCCGGTGGAAACATCTTGCTTTAAATTTAAACGCAGCAATTGGCGCACTTGTTCCATCAGTAACCGTTCATTCTCCCAAAGGGTATAACCAGAGGGTATCATTTCTTTTAACTTTGGGTTATTTGTTAAAAATACACTTCTTATTTTCCAATATTCGCGGTTGGTTAAATCTTTATACTCTTTTTTAAAATTGATGTTATCCTCCTCCAACTCTTGATGAAGCTGCATACTTTTTTGGTATCCACGTACTTTTAGTCCCATTAAAAAACCAAAAATAATGAGCGGATAAAACTCAAAATAAAACGCTACACCAATTATTAATAAAGAAGAAAACAACACAAAAAACATCTTTGCCCGATCATTTTGGCTAAAAAATAAAATCTCAACAATACGTCCGCCGTCAAATGGATCAATGGGTAATAAATTCAGCAAATTAATCGCTACAAATAAAATAGAAAGATCAAGCAAATAAACATTTGGCGCAGTATACAACACCACAAAAAATAATGCACAGCCAATTAAGATACCCGGCAAAGGGCCCATTAAGTTAATAAACACATGCTTGCGTTGCGACGTAGATGGGCGAAATGATTTAGTGAGCCCCGCCAAGAAAGTCATAAAAAATAAACCCTGGGATCGTCGTTTGTAAATACGCATCATTAAAAAATGCCCAAATTCGTGAAAAGCCAACACAAGTAAAAGTTCAATTAAGAACACATAAGCATTTGCAAAATAATTAATTACAATAAAACCAAAGAGCAATCCAAGCGCTATTAATTTAGCCCCCTTATTCTGCACTTCACCATCTACCAAGACCGGCTTTGTGGGAAAAATATTGTCATTTTCTTCAAACATTTGACAAAAATTCTGCTTTAACTATCAAATCTACTTATTTTTATCGACGTATGTTAACAGCAACAGGAATTTATAAAAATTACGGCGAACTTCCTATTTTAAAAGGGATAGATTTAGCAATAGAAAAACAAGAAGTGGTATGTATTGTCGGCGCCTCCGGAGCAGGTAAAACTACCCTTTTGCAATTATTGGGCACATTAGACAAGCCCGACAAAGGTGAAATTTTGATACAAGGTGAAAACATTGTTAACCTTAAAGGCAACCAATTAGCCAAGTTCAGAAACACACAATTGGGGTTTATTTTTCAATTTCATCAATTACTACCTGAGTTTACTGCGCTGGAAAATGTAATGCTACCCTCGCTTTTTGGAACAGGAAATAAGACTGCCGCAAGCCAACGCGGAAAGGAACTGTTGGACTTTTTAGGGTTGAAGGATCGGTTTAATCATAAACCTTCACAACTTTCTGGTGGTGAGCAACAGCGTGTGGCTGTTGCGCGGGCTTTAATAAATAATCCGGGGTTAGTTTTTGCAGATGAACCTTCGGGAAATTTGGATTCTAAAAATTCGCAAGAGTTGCATGAATTATTCTTTAAATTAAAAGCAGAAATGGGGCAAACATTTGTAATTGTAACCCACAACCCCGCATTGGCTGACATGGCAGACCGAACGCTAGAAATGCGAGATGGCTTGATAGTGGCGTAAGATGACAAAAAAAGAGTTAAAAGATTATTTAGAAGAGCAGACAGACCGTTACAACAATAAAGCGTTTATAACCGACGACCCCGTATCTATCCCCCACCTGTTTACCGAAAAAAAAGACATTGAAACGATTGGTTTTATTGTGGCTACATTCTCTTGGGGTAACCGCAAAAGTATTTTAAAAAATGGCGAATTGCTGGTAAACATAATGGGGAACGAGCCGCATAACTTTGTAATGCATGCAAGTGAGGCTGAGTTAGCCGACCTAAAATTTGTGCACCGCACGTTTAATGCTGCAGATTTACGTTTTTTTATACACAGTTTACGGCAATTGTACACCAAGCATGAAAATGGATTAGAAGTTGCATTTGCCGGCGAAAATGGCATGCAACACCGCATTTTTAATTTCAGAACACAGTTTTTGACCACCCCGCATGAAAAAAGAAGTGAAAAACACATTTCTAACCCGCTTACAGGTTCAGCAGCTAAACGCATAAACATGTTTTTACGGTGGATGGTACGAAACGACAAACGCGGGGTAGATTTTGGAATATGGGATAGCATTCAGCCAGCCGAATTATACATTCCGTTAGATGTACACACCGGAAATGTGGCGCGAAAACTAAAGCTAATCCGCAGAAAACAAAATGATTGGAAAGCGCTGGAAGAGCTAATGGCAAATGTTCGCAAATTTGACCCGGCAGACCCTTGTAAATATGACTACGCATTGTTTGGCGTTGGTGTAAACCAAGCCTTAGGCCCGTTAAAATAAAATAGATGTGATGTTGATTAATCGTGCTGTTAAATTATACCTAAGATTTTAGGCAAAACCATACGGTAGAATTGAATCGCTTTTAGCATATTTGTAGTATGAATTTTGTATACCCTAATTTTTTATGGGCGTTATTTGTACTACTCATCCCTATTATTGTTCATTTATTCAATTTTAGGCGATACAAAACCGTTTATTTTTCAAGGGTTAAACATTTAAAAGAGGTTGTAGAAGATTCGAAAGCTGGCGCAAAACTTAAACATTTATTGGTTTTACTTGCTCGTTTGTTGGCCTTGGCTTGTTTAGTTATTGCTTTTGCTCAGCCTTACATCCCCACAGAAGAAGGGACACAAACAGAAAACCTAACTTCTATTTACATTGACAATTCTTACAGCATGCAGGCTGAAGGAAATGATGGTGATTTGCTGAATGAGGTAAAAAACCAAGCCATTGAACTTGTAAAATCACTTGAAGCAAATGAGCGCATTAGTTTAATGACCAGTGACTTGCTTTCTGTCCAACAACGATTTTATAGCAAGTCAGAAATAATTGACATGATTAAGCAGATTGATTATTCTGCCAAAACCACTGCCTTGCAAGATGCGTTGCGCATGCAGGCTGATTTATTGGTAAATGATGAGAAGCAAGGCAACCGTCGTATTTTTGTGTTGAGTGATTTTCAGAAATCAACAAGCGCATTAAGCAATTGGGAACGTCCAGAAATTCAAACCTATTTTTACCAAGCCCAACCAGTCGTTAAAGACAATGTATTTATTGATAGTATTTGGTTTAAGAGCCCTGTTCACCGTGTTGATGCTCCTGTAGATGTCTATTTTCGTGTGCGTAACACAGCTGATGCCGATTTGGAAGACATGACGGCACGGCTATCCATAAACGGCAACGAACCTGCACCAAAACGCTTTTCTGTTCCGGCAGGGTCTTACACAGATGAAAAAATTACATTTACCGACCGCTCCACGGGAACAAAAAATGCGAAAATCAGCCTAAAAACAGCTCAATTATTTTTTGATGATGATTTTTATTTTACCTACGACATTAAAAACCAGGTTGAAATTTTATTGATTCGTGGAGAGGCCGATAAAAACCTGAACTTAGAGCAATTGTACAATTTAGACCCCTACTATCAATGCAAAACCGTAAGTACAGAGCGTGTAATTCCAGAAGATTTTAACGGAAAAGAGCTGATTATTTTGCAAAATGCAGATAAACTTTCTAGTGGAATTGGTGAATTACTGAACGAGGCTGTGGATAACGGTGCTTCTGTTGTATTGATACCCGGTCCAAATGTAGATAAAACAGCTTGGAACAGTTACTTAGGAGCGCACCAATTACCCACATTACAAGGCTTAGACACGACGAACCGCGAACTTAGCTATTTTAATGCAGAAGATCCTATTTACGCTGGAGTGTTTGAAGAAACACCTTCTAACTATAAGTATCCCCAATTATTTGCACAGTACAATTTACAAACCTTAGGTAACCAAAATTTTATTACGTTATTCGGTATGGGTGCGCGTTCGCCCTATTTTTTATATCAAAAAGAAGGAAACGGTAAAGTGTTTTTAATGGCATCTCCCCTACTTAAGTCCTACACTAATTTTCAGAACCAGGCTTTGTTTGCTGCTACTTTTTTACGAATTGCAGAAACGGCCTCTTTTCAAAAACCGCTGTACACTACTATTGGAAAAATGGACAACTTTCCAGTCCAACAAGAAATTTCAGAAAAATTGCCCGTACACTTAATTAATGAGGATCTGAAAGTAGATGTTATTCCACAATTAACAACTGTTCGCAATAGCCGCTCCATAAGTTTTAACCATTTAGAAAATGAACTAAAAACGGCTGGTTTTTATACCCTTACAGATAAAGCAGATTTTAATAAAACAATAGGTTTAAACTACAACAGGGCCGAATCATACACAGCGAGTTTTACGCCAGAAGAAATTAAAACTCAATTTGCAGAATTAGGTTGGAAAAACACGCGCGCTTTTGATTTAAACACAAGCGGTGCAATAGAAATAAATCAACTAAAGGCAACGGAATACTGGAGAATTCTTTTAATTTTGGCAGTGCTGTTTTTAGCCCTGGAAGTCTTACTTTTAAAACGCTGGAAGCGCTAGTTGTAGTGCTTATTAATTATGAAAATCATTCTAAAATCCTGCCATATTGTTTCAGCTGATTATACCCTTAGCGACCAATATGATTTGCTTATTGAAAATGGTTTTATTGAACAAATAGCTCCTACTATTGAGGGGGATGCAGACCATATAATAGAACGCGAAAACATGCACGTTTCCGTTGGTTGGTTTGATGCGAAAGTAAACTTTTGCGATCCTGGTAATGAGGTGAAGGAGGATTTAAATTCCGGATTAAAAGCAGCCGAAGCTGGCGGTATGACAGCCGTAGCAATTTCGCCCGATACGGCACCAGTGGTTTCTAATAAGTCACAAATTGAATATTTAAAATTTAAAAGTGCTTTTTCTCCGGTAGATGCTTACCCGTATGCTACGCTAACGGCAGATATGAAAGGCGAAAACTTAGCCGAGTTATATGACCTGTTTACGGCAGGTGCGGTAGGTTTTACGGATGCTAAACAACATGTAAGTGGTGGTATTATGTACCGCGCATTGCTTTATGCCAAAAATTTCAATGGCCGTATTATCAGTTTTCCGTTTGACCGTTCTGTTTTTGGCGAGGGATATGTGCATGAGGGTAAATTAAGTGTGATGACGGGGTTAAAGTCCATTCCGGCATTGGCTGAATATATGGTAGTGGAGCGCGATATTAATTTAGTACGCTACACCGGTGGCCGTATCCATTTCACAGGTGTATCTTGTAAAGAAAGTGTAGACCGGATTAGAAAGGCAAAGGCTGAAGGGTTAGCCGTAACGGCAGATGTTTATATTCCAAATTTATTGTTTACAGAGGATGCTGTTTTAGGCTTTGATTCGGCTTATAAAGTATTGCCGCCACTGCGCTCGGCAGATGACCGAATAGCGCTAATTGAAGGGTTACAGGACGGAACACTTGACTATGTTTGTTCAGACCATACACCAGAAGATATTGAAAATAAGGAAGTGGAATTTGACAATGCTGCTTTTGGAGCCATTGGTACACAAACCTTGTTTGCTGCTTTAAATTCGATAGAACAGCTGGATTTAGCTAAAAAAATTGCCTTGTTAACCACGAATCCGCGTAAAGCGCTTGGCTTAACCGAACCTAAAATTGAGGTGGGTCAAATGGCGAACCTAACTCTTTTTAACCCCACAGCTGCATTTGAGGTAAATGTTGCTGATTTATGTTCAAAATCTAAAAACACCCCATTAATTGGCAAAACCTTAAAGGGTGTTGTTTATGGCATTTTGAATGAAGGAATTTTATCTGTAAAGTAATTGTGAGTAAGACACGAAAAAATAGTACAAAATTTTTAAAAACGTTTTTCCAAGAACGTAAACAGGTTGGTGCGCTTGCCCCAAGCTCTCGTTTTTTGGTAAAAAAAATGTGCGACAAAATTGACTTTGACAGCGCAAAGGTAATTGTGGAACTAGGCCCGGGAACGGGTGTTTTTACAAGTGAAATTTTAAAACGCGCTAATGCAGATACGAAAATTTTCGTCATTGAACTAAATGAGGATTTTTATAAATTGCTTGAACAAAAATTTAATGACCCGCGCATTATTTTGTTGCGTGAAAGTGCCGATAATCTGGACAAAATTTTGGCTGAACACGGTGCTCAAGAAACGGATGCTATCTTATCATCTTTACCACTTGCTGTGATTCCAGATAACATCCGAAAAAAAATCATCATTAAATCATACGACTCGCTGCGCAAAGGCGGTGTATACGTTCAATATCAATATTCATTAAACGCCAAAAAGTTATTAGAGAAAAAATTTGGCAAGTTAAAAATGGGCTTTGTTGCCATTAACATTCCGCCAGCGTTTATTTACCTTGGCGTAAAGTAACGTTTAGTTTACCGGATAACGCTGCTGTAACTCGCTTCCTCCCCACTCTAACACGGTAAAGCCACCTCTTTCAAACAACTCAACTGTCGGTTTGGTGAGTTGATACCTACAAACGGGTATAGCTGTCCCTTGCATCATCATATACACTCGCCGAATATGGTCGGGTTGTGGTGTAATTTTTAATTCAGCAATATACTCTGTATACACTTCGTCTGTAAAAAACTGCACGGTGGCATAATCATGCTTTTGCAGGCGTGGTCCCCAATAGGTAATAAAATCTGCTTTTTCAATGGCGTTTAATCCCAAAACGGTTAATTCATTCTCTAAAAATGAAATTACAGTATCCGTTCGGATGAAATAACCTTCCATACTCGTTTGTGTCGATACGAAGTCCAACTCTATTTCGGCCTCCCAAAATAGATAAGGATATGCTTTATCATTCACCTCTAAACCGTTCGGCGTTACCGTCGCATCCCATTTTTTATTGTATTCAGGATATGTAAACGTTAGTTCGCCTTTTGGCTTTAGGGTAACACTTACATTTAACGGTGTATCATTGTAAAAGTAAATAATTGGTTTTTCAGCAACCGGCATCATATCATCATAATATGTATTTGGCAAATCTGTAACAATTTCTACTGTTACAACATGCCCGCTTTTAAAATTGTATGGTTCGCTTATTATTTCACCATGCTGCGGATGATGCATATAAATAACAGAATCTACCGCTGGAATAAGGAGTTTGAATTTTCCGAGTTTGTCGGTTTGTGTAAACGCTGTTGTACCATAATTACTAACCGTAGCTTCGTTTACACTCATGTCAGAATAGCCAATGTACACGCGTCCCACTAATAAACAATACCCTTCTGGCACCTTGTTGTCTTCCACATCATTTGTCATGTAAATAACATTTGTGATTAATTCATCCTCAGCTAACAGATACTGCGTTAAAAATAAGGCAACGAATGAAAAGAATAGTTTGTGCATTTTTTAATTTTTTATTAATTCAATTTATTACTACTACACTTTTAATGGCGTTAGGTTCAATTAAAGTTATTATTTAATCAAAACAACGTATAAACCTGAGTTCGGTTATAAGGATTGCAAAAAAAGTAAGGTTTTAGGTCTGAATTAATAAGTTTAATGCACTGCGTACAATAAATTTATACTTTTGGCTGTTTTTAATAGCAAACTTGCCATTTCTTAAAGCTAAGTGGTGGTTCAACCCCTATTACACTATGCAGTCAAAAAATGCGGTTTCATCAACTCCTACAAGTGCAAAAATTAGTGATGTGAATCAAAGCGTTTTTGGAAATTCTAACTACTTACTCGGTTTTTTACTTTTAGTGGTACTTTTAATACTGGACCGCCTGTATACACTTATTAATTTTGGATTTGTATATACCGATATTGACCAGGTTATAATGTGGAACGGTGCAACAGATTACGCCCAAGGTATATTTCATGAACCTTTTTTTTACGGGCAACCCTATAACTACATGATTGAGGCTTTTGTTGCCAGTCCCCTGGTGAAATTTGGAGTACCCGTATATATTGCACTGCCTTTGGTTACTAGTTTTATTGCAATTCTTCCGTTTGTTGTACTTGCTTGTTTTTTTTATCGCAAACGTGCTTATTTTTGGAGTTACCTTACCCTAGCCTTGCTAATTGCGTTGCCTTTAGAACATAATTTAATCACCACTATTTCACGGGGTTTTGTGCAAGCCCACCTTTTTGTTCCGTTTCTTTTTATTCCATTTTTTAACCCTACTAAAAAAAAGTACATTGGTTTATTATACATTGCTGCGGCACTTTGTTTTGTTGCTAACCCTAGTTCGCTTGTGCTTATTTGTCCTTTATTTTTAGTAGTTTACAGCTACCACTACAAATCAGTGGGGTTTTATTTAAAATCATTATGGGTTGTACCAATACTCGTGGTTGATTTTTTTGCAAAAAACTATTATGTTCACCATCCGGATCGTTTGGTCATAGAATTTCGGGATTAGAATTAAATGGAAGCCAATTTATTGAAAGTATAGGCCGCACTGATCATTTCAGCTACCTTTTTCCAATTTTTTCAAATTGGGGGCTTATTTATCTGTTTCTTTTTATTGGTTTAATTATTTATTCTGCCCTGCGTTTGAACACTAAAGCCTTAATTTTTGCAAGCAGCACACTGGCTTTTATATTACTCACATTTTCTATTCCCAAAGTTCAAAGCATTTATGAAAATGCCGGCATATTCTTCTCTGTTAATCGGTTGTATTTATTATTGCCACTCAGTTTTATTTGTTGCCTTTACCTTGCGTTTAAAAACACTAATCCACACAAAATAGCGAACGTGGCAGTTTTTGCCATTGTAGGCTTTGCATTTTTTCTAAAAAATTATTCAATTCAAGAAAAAATAAGCACTTCTGTAAATGAAACTGTTTTTCCGGTGGATAAAAATGAAGTTTTATTAGAGCGCACCAAAGAGCTATATAACTTAGCTGCCCAACATTCCGTTGAATATGTTATTTGCGGCAGTGTTTACTGGAATGATATTTTTGATGGCTACGCGTATTACCCACTAACACATAACAACGCTGATTATCCGTATGAGTTAAAAACGGTTATTCAATCAGGCGATCGGAGAACATGGCGTTACAATGATACAACCGTCTATAAAAACCTATTGCTTTATTCTATTCCAATAGATGACACCTTGCTTTCAACGTTTAACCATAAGTACATTACCAACACGCGTATGCTCATTCAAAATAAAAATCAACGCACCAATGCGAAGATTCTTGAATTATTACAGCTAAATTTTGCCCGTAAATCATTTTAACATCAACATTCGCAGTCACTAATGTTTTTTTGTTTGACTAATAAATGACGTTAGGGCAGTTATAAAACATTCGGCTCATCATCACAAAAAAATAACCCCCGTCGCTGGAAAAGAAACGGGGGTCAATCAAATTTATGAACGGGGTAGTTTATTGTTTAATCAGCTTCACAGTTTTAGCTTGATTAGCTGTTTTAATTTCTACCAAATAAACGCCTGCTGCTAATTCTGATGCATCAAGTGTTTCAACATTGGTGGCTGCACCAGAAAGAATAATTTCTCCCGTAAAGCTGTAAAGTGTATAGGCGAAGGCTCCGTTATACTGAATTTTAAAGTCTTTTCTAGTAGGGTTTGGATAGATTTCTAAACCAATTAACGCATCACCATTAATACCTAATTGTGAATTTACAATTACAGTTTCAGTCGCAGTGCATCCGTTAGCATCTTGAATCACAACAGTGTACGTTCCACCATCAAGTGTTGTTTGGTCTTGGTCGTCATCAAAATCACCTGTTCCGTCATTGTCCCAATCAAAGCTATAAGGTGCTGCTCCTCCACCAACAGTTGCCGTTGCTGTACCGTCACCTCCAAAAAGTTCATCTGAAGTGACGACTGAAATTGTCGGATTTTCAACTACGGTTACATCAATTGTGCTTATGCTTGTGCATTCATCTGCGTTTGTACCAATAACGCCATAAGTTACTGTGCCAATGGCTTGTGTAAAACCTACACCATCTTCGACACCCATGTCCCATGTGTACGTGTCTGCACCAGCTCCGGTTAGTGTAATCAAATCACCATCACAGTAAATTTCTTTATCTGAAGTTGCTGTTACAATAGGTAATTCATTTACAGTTATCTCAATAGTTGCTGTATTTTCACATTCTGTTGTAGTATTTAACCCTATAACTTCAAACGTATATTCACCCGGTGCTAGTTCCGGATCATACGCTACACCATCTACTGCGCCATAGTTCCACGTATATTCATCTGCTGCGCCGGTTCCGGTTAATGTAATTTCGTCTCCTTCGCAAATTGATGCGTCATCTGCAATAGCTGTAATTGTAGGTAACTCATTTACAAGGATTTCAAAAAGATGTCCACACTCGTCTTCTGCATCTGAGGTTACAGCGTATGTTAAAGTGCCTGTTTCAGTTGGTGTAAAGGGAACTCCGCTTTCTATACCGTCCTCAAAAGTAATTGTCCCTCCGGCGGGAGATGTTGCCGTTAAAGTTACTTCATCTCCTTCACAAATTTCTAATGCAGAAGCTTCTGTAGTTATAGGGTCGCAAAATAAAGTTAAAATAATTTGTCCATTCCCCTCGTTTAAACCTGGGGTTGTTGATGCATCTGTAAGCGTACCGAGATAAGAAGAACCACCTGCGCCACCGCCACCTGCTGCTCCAGATCCCGAACTAGGTGCTGCACCTGCTCCTCCACCGTAATAGCCGCCGCCACCGCCGCCACTTCCGGCACCTTGCGTAGCATTAATTCCATTACCTCCTACGCCCAACGTTCCCGGATTTCCCGGTGTACCTTCTGTTCCCGCTCCTCCGGCACCACCAACAGCAGCTGTACCGCCACCACCTCCGGCGCCGGCATTAAAATACACGCCATAAATGGGGTCTGTAGGATCTGAACCATCAACACCAGCTGTTCCTCCTCCGGCTCCGCCGTTGCCACCTTGACCACAAGGTACACATGTACCGTTAACGTAATTGCGACCACCGCCACCGCCGCCGCCGGCAACAATAACACGATCTGCCAAAGCTGTTCCGCCAACTCTTACATCAGATGCTCCACCACCACTACCTCCGTAGCCCAGGGTTCCACCAGCACCGGCTGTTCCAAGTCCTCCTGTACCACCACCGTTGTAGCCTGCAACGCCATCTGTTCCTTCTCCTCCAACGTAAATATTCAGCACCTCACCTGGCGTTACGGATAATAGTCCTATTGCATAGCCTCCAAGGCCTCCAGAAGATTCTCCGTAATCGTCCACAGTTATTAATTGACCAGAAGCACCATAGGCTTCAATTTGAATTTCTGTCACACCAGGAGGAACTGTATAGGTTTCCATACTTCCGGTATAATCAAATGTGGTGACAACCTGCGCATTAGAAAAAGTTGCTGCCGCCATCAACAAACCTGTTGTGGCTAAAGAAAGTAGTTTTTGTTTCATAGAATTACAATTAGTCAGGTGCTAAAAATAAACTATTTAACAGATAAAACAAAAAAGGGAACTGAAATAAAATTCAGCTCCCTTTTATAAATTAATGTATCTAAATTGTTTTTATCTCTTCTCTACTGGAACAAAATCGCGTTTGGTTGCACCTGTATAAACCTGTCTCGGTCTACCGATTGGGTCTCCGTTGTCTAACATTTCTTGCCATTGTGCAATCCATCCTGGCAGACGACCTAATGCAAACATTACGGTAAACATCTCTGTTGGTATACCAATTGCACGGTAAATAATTCCAGAATAAAAATCTACATTCGGGTACAACCCTCTTGACTTAAAGTACTCGTCTTCTAACGCAACTTTTTCTAATTTCTTAGCAATGCCTAATGTTGGATCATCAATTCCTAATTCATCTAAAATATCATCACATGCTTTTTTGATAATCGTTGCACGTGGGTCAAAGTTTTTATAAACGCGGTGTCCAAAGCCCATTAAGCGGAACGGATCTTCTTTATCTTTTGCTTTTGCAATCCACTTTTCTAAATCACCACCGTCATTCTGAATCATTTCAAGCATTTCAATTACGGCTTGGTTTGCACCACCGTGAAGTGGCCCCCAAAGCGCTGAAATACCCGCTGAAATAGACGCATATAAATTGGCTTGTGAAGAACCTACAATACGAACAGTAGATGCAGAACAGTTTTGCTCATGATCGGCATGTAGGATTAATAATTTATTTAATGCTTTTGCAATAACCGGACTTGGCTCATAATCTTCAGTTGGCATTCCGTACATCATGTACATGAAGTTTTCAATGTATCCTAAATCGTTTTTAGGGTACATAAACGGATGTCTAACCGCGTTTTTATAAACCATTGCCGCCAATGTTGGCAATTTTGCAATTAAACGGTTAATGCTTAATTCAAATGCTTCTTTTGAACGATTTGGGTCTTGCGATTCTGGATAGAATGTTGACATTGAACAAATCATTGACGCTAGAATACCCATTGGGTGTGCCTGGGCAGGATACGCCTCAAAGAAACGTTTCATATCCTCATGTACTAATGTGTGGTGGTCAATATCTTCTTCAAATGCTTTTAATTGCTCTTTTGTTGGTAATTCACCTTTTAAAATTAGGTAAGAAACTTCTAAAAAAGTTGCATTTTCTGCCAATTGTTCAATTGGGTAACCTCTGTATCTCAAAATACCTTTTTCTCCATCTAAAAATGTAATAGCACTTTGGCAAGACCCCGTATTTTTGAACCCTCTATCCAACGTTATGTAGCCCGTTTCGGCTCTTAACTTTGAAATATCAATGGCCTTTTCGTCTTCAGTACCAGTAATAATTGGTAATTCAATGGTTTTTCCTCCCAATTCGATTTTTGCTATTTCGCTCATTTTTTATTAAATTTTTGTATTTTGCCTACTATAATTCCGCCTAAGATAGTCGTTTTTTTTCCATTCTTCTTACAGTAGAACAAATTTTTTCAAGTTTTGTTTTCGGAGTTTGAAATTTATAATTCATCTTCTGAAAGTACGACCAAAAAGTCACCCGCGCTAATTTCAATTAGTTGGTCTTTCGGAGGGTTCAATTTTATGCCAAAATTAGCTGAATTATTTTTGCTTAAATGGCCTTTTCTTATACCTAAACAAATAGTTTTAATAAAAAATATATTGAATGAACTAAGCTAGATAATCTGCCGTTATTTCAACGAATGCTGGAAATATTACTTGTTAATCTGAGGTATTGTTTTAAACTTCCACAGAAGGCTTGAAAATAGTGAGGTTTTGACAGAAAAAAGACAAACTACATGAAAGCAAATAATTGAAAAAGTCTACCTTAATAAGAACGTTTAACTAAAAAAGCGGTACTTTATAATGCAATAGATGGCTCTGAAACCATCTCGCCAGCCGATTTTTTTACCTTCTTCATACGTTCTGCCATAATATGAAATGCCCACTTCAAAAATACGTATCCCTCTTATTTTGGCCAGTTTTGCCGTGATTTCAGGTTCTATTCCAAATCGGTTTTCTTTTATGTTTATGGATTTTGCAATGTCGCTTTTAATCAGTTTATAACAGGTTTCCATGTCTGTTAAATTCAAATTTGTCATACGGTTTGAAAGGCCCGTTAAAAATTTATTACCTCTTGAATGCCAATAAAACAATATGCGGTGCGGGTTAGCTCCAATAAACCGCGAACCATAAACAACATCTGCATTGCCTTTAAAAATGGGTTGTAGCAATAAATTATATTCGTCCGGGTCGTACTCCAAATCAGCATCCTGAACAATTAAATAATCGCCCGTACATTCTTGAATAGCACGGTTAATGGCTGCCCCTTTCCCCTGGTTTACATCTTGCGTATGATACGTAAAATCCAGCGTTGGATTATTTGTTTTAAACTGTCCTATTAATGCCAATGTATTGTCGGTAGAGCAATCGTTAACCACTATAATTTCTTTTTTGATTTGACGCTCTAGCTCAACAGATTTAACTTTTTCCAGTAAGTCGATAATCGTCGCTTCTTCATTATAAGCAGGAATGAGAATGGATAGTTTTTGAATCATTAGGGGTCAAAATTAAAAATATATTTCTAAAAAGCGTGTTGCGGATGCATTTCCAAGTTTTTCAGCATTTTTTAATGCTTTTTCTGCTTCTTCTTTTTTTCCTAACTTTAAATAGGTAACCCCCAGTAGGCGCCATCCTTCAGAATAATTAGGGTCAATTCGTGTAACGTTAGTAAAATCTTTAATGGCATCATCCAGGTAATTGCGTCCAAAAAATAGTGCGCCACGTCTTAAATAAGCCGTTTTATTGTTTTTGTTAAGCTGTATTGCATTAGAAAAATCGGTTATGGCCGCAGAGGTGTCTTTTAATGCCTGATACAACGAACCTCTATTGGTATAGGCTCTCACGTTTTTATCGTTTAACGAAATGGCTGTTGAAAATGCTTCCACTCCTTCTTCTAATCGCTTCAAATTCCCATAAGTTGACCCTAAATTCACCCAACCGTCTGACCATTTAGGGTGAGAGACCGTGCAAACCAAAAATTGCTCTGCCGCTTGCTCCCACTTTCGCTGACCATAATAAGCCACCCCTTTGCTAAAGTGCGCTAACACATCTGTCGAATCTATCATTAGCGCCTCGTTATATGCTGCTATTGCACTGTCGGGTTGTTTTTTATAATTTAAATAGTAATTACCAAGGCTAACATAGTTCGCTGACCGGACAGGAGTGGCATCAATAAAACGTTCAAACGCTGAAATACCTTCGTTTGCTTTAAGGTCTATTTTTTGGTAGATGTTGCACCTAAAGCGTGTACTATCGGCGGTGTAGTAAGATAGTTGTACCCACTCTGGGTGTTGCCCAAAATAAGCTGGCTGTACATCTCCGGCTAAGCGGTGCGAGTAATGCGACTCCCAAATGCAAATGCTTCCGTTGTCGGCAGAATCTAAATTTGCCATTGTAACGCCTTTGTAAGTTTCAGCATAACGATCTAAATCATTCGCCCAAAAAAACCAAATGTGATTTACATAAATGGTACGTTCGTTAAAGTAGCTATTCTGAAAATGATTCGATACTTTATCCATCATTTTACGCTCAATACTTTGATTGGCGTTTGGTGGTTCAACTAATGCGGTAAGGGCTAACATAGCACTACCCACGCAAAAAGCAACCAAAGCGTTGGGAATTACTTTTTTTAATTGTATGAGTAGTAACAAAATTGTGACTCCTGTTAGTGCCAATAATGTCCAACGGTTTATTGCATAATCCTCTAAATCTTTTAAGGATTGATGATTGTACATTTTAAGTGAAAAGAATTGGTAAGCCAGCAAAATCAGTAATCCACAAACTGCGCCCAACACCACAAAACGTATAACGGCTCTTTTTTTTGCTTTGGATTGCTCTTTTTCAGCTTTTGCCTGCAACTTTTGTAGGGCTTCTGCTTGTTTCTTTTGTTCTGAAAGGTATTTTTTCTTCTTTTTACGGCTCAATTCATTCAGTGCTGTTTCCGTTAGCTTTTCTGGTGATTCTAACGCCTCTGGAATGGCCAAAGGTTCTGGTTTGCTAATGAGTTGCCACCAATAATTGAAACCCCATAATGCAATTATAGCCGCAAGTGCAGAAACGGGTGTAATATGCCGCATAAACCCGGCTGAATTACCCATATTTAGCTTCCATGAGAATAAAACATAAATAATAAAACCTGCAATGAACTGTAAAAACACAAACCCATTCGTGCGCAACTTAGAGGCTAATGCCTTCCATATCCCAAACGTAAAGAAGAAAAAGAAAATGGGACCAACGACGTATATATAACGCTGAAAGTAATGCCCAAAAGTAGTATGTCCATAGCGGTTAGAGGAGTTATCTTTACCTATAGTTTCAGTAAAAACGTATGCAAAATCACCCGTGATAAAGCCTGCGGCAATATTCCATGACAATAGCGGTGCGCCCAGCAATAAAATTTCTTTGTATGCTTTAACACGAAGCAAAATAATAGCCCAAAAAGGAAAAAGCAAACACAGCTCAAGCCGAGCAAGGGGTAGCAAACCACCCATAAGTGCAAACCAACCCCATTTTTTTTTCACCATAAAGTAATACCCTAAACAAAATAACGAAACCGCAAGTGGTTCTGTTTCTGCATTGCGGCTAATGCCAAAAAAGTAAGTTTGAAATAAAACAAGTGGTAAAATTAAAAACGCATTTTTTATCTGTTGTTTGTACAATGCCAAATACAGCATAAAGGTGGACAAACCGGTTATCAAACACATTAAAATGGGAATGCTGTATTTACCAAACTGAACCGGAATTGCAAAAATGACGGTAAATAACGGCCTGTTCCACAAGCTAATGAACATGCGCGGATTATTGAACGCATTTACAGTATTGTAATAACGGCTAGGGCAGTCATCATCCCACGTAACGTTGGAAACAAATGCAAAAATTAAATTAACTACTAGGTAAATGAACAGGAAGAATAGGGCGAATTTGTGCCGCGCAATAAATTGTTTCATAAAAAATTGTCTACTTCATTACAAACCGTAAAAAAAATGGTTGTCTAAAGCACTGCAATTTACAGTGGTGCTGTTAATTTAAATAATTTTGTAAAACTTGCAATAACTGCCGGTCTGTTTGATAACCAATTATTACACCGCGCTTTACCTCTCTTTTATTTAAAACAACAAAGGATGGAAAACTAATTTTTCCACTTAATAAATTTACGGCTAATTCATTGTAATTTTTTTGTCCGTAGCGTTTTTGCTCATACAGCACCTCTTTGTAAGCTATTCCCTCGGTTGTTTCGGCATCCATCTTTACGGCATAAAAATTTTCATCTATAAAGCGTACTACGTCCGGATGCTTAAAGGTGGATTGATCCATTTTTTTGCACCACGTGCACCAATCAGTATATACATCAATAAAAATGAATTTTTTATCTTCTTTATTGCGATCGATAGCTGTTTCAAAATCAAGCCACTCAATTTCAGTTGCAACAGATTTAACGTCACTCATGTCTATGGCTTCTTCTTCAGCTTTTGGCTTTCCTGCATCAGGGTCTGCTCCTGTAAAGGTTTCTAGCTTAGTGGTTCCGTTTCCATTATTAGTTGTACGGTTATCTTCTACCTCTGTGGGTGGGTCTTGCGTAAAGTTTGACTTTGCATTACCACATGCGCTTAAAAAGCCAAGCGCACCACTCACAATTAATACGAACACCCCTTTCTTCATCTGTTATAAGTTTGTTGTTGTAAATTTCAACATTTTATTAAACAAATGCAACCGGGTGTATCCGCCATAAATACCGTGGTTTTTGTTGGTGTAGATAAACATATCAAAATCAATATTGTTTGTAACGAGCGCATCAATCATTTCCATTGAGTTTTGCACATGTACGTTGTCGTCTCCCGAACCGTGTACCAATAAATACTTCCCTTTCATTTTTTTTACGTGGTTAATGGGTGAATTGTCGTCGTAACCATCTGCATTTTCTTGCGGGGTGCGCATAAAGCGTTCGGTATAAATATTATCGTACCACCGCCAATTGGTTACTGGCGCAACAGCAATTCCCATACTAAATACATCTGCTCCTTTTGTCATGCATAAAGAGGTCATGTATCCGCCATAGCTCCACCCCATTACACCAATGCGTTTAGGGTCTACATAATCCCATTGCTGTACTTCTTTTGCCACAGCAATCATATCTTCTGTCTCTAACTTACCCAATTGTAAATAGGTTGATTTTTTAAATGCCGCGCCCCTATACATTGTCCCGCGCGTGTCTACTGAAATAACTATGTACCCGTTTTGGGCCAATAGCTGGTGATACAAGAAATTGCTTCCGCCCCACGAATCTGCCACCATATTATGCCCGGGACCATTGTAAATATTAAAGTAAACAGGGTACTTTTTTGATGGATCAAAGTTTTTTGGTTTGATAATGAATGCATTTAAATCATGCTCCACCCCTTTTATGGTGATAAATTCTTTTTTAGCTAGCTTGTATTGGTCAAGTTCGTTCACTAACTTTTTATTGTCCTTTAGCACTTTTAGTTTTTTACCTTTTGCATTGTTCAATGTAATTTGATAGGGCGTATTCGCATTCGAATAATAATTAATGTAATATTTCATCCCCTGGCTAAACTCGGCGTCATTGCTACCTCTTAGTGTGGATAGTTTTGTTTTATTTTTACCATCTAATTGGATGGAATAAAGTGCTTTATACATGGCACCTTCTTCTGCAGATGTAAAGTACACGATTTCTTTGTCAATGTTCACTCCTTTTAAATCCACTACATCCCATTTACCTTTTGTTAACTGGGTTTCGTTTCCTTCAAAATCTACTTTATAAATGTGTCTGTAACCGTCTTTTTCACTGGTTCTTAAAAACGATTTTCCATCAGCTAAAAAAGTTAGGTTATTATCTACCTCTACATACGTATCGCTTTTATCCGTGTAAAAAATATTGCCTTCAGCTTCACCATTTGCATTAATGGTAGACATCACATAACTCAGTTCATTTTGATGGCGATTCATTACTAAAAACACCAATTGGTTATCGTCATTTGTCCATTTCATGCGTGGCACATATTCATTATTACCAATTGATACTGGCGTGGTGGTTGTAGCCGCTAAATCATAAATATGCAGGCTTAGTTCTGAATTTCGTTCACCTGCTTTTGGATATTTAAACGTGTAAGGTGTGGGGTACGTGCCTCCGGTATAATAATCCATTGTAAAATCAGGCACTTGGCTTTCATTAAATTTTAAATACGCAATTTTGGTTCCCTTCGGTGACCAATAAAACGCCTTTGTTACCTCAAACTCCTCTTCGTACACCCAATCAGCAGAACCATTAATAATTGTATTCGTTTCACCGTCTTTTGTTACAGGTGTAATTTTGTTTGTTGTTAAATCTTTAATGTATAAGTTGTTTTCAACTACGAAAGCCACTTTAGAACCATCCGGAGAAAAATCTGCAAGCATTTGCTCACTTTCTTCAAATAAAGGCGTTGTGGTATTTGAAGCTAAATCCACTACATAATAATCTGCCGTAAAACTACGACGGTAAATCGCTGTTTGATTCGTGGCAATTAACAATTTGGTTTCATTGGCGTTAAAAAAATAATCATCAATTTCTAACTCATTTGTTTTACCGTCATACAATTCACCAACTGGTTTCCCAAAATCGGTATAGCTGTATTTTATAATTTTATTGTTTTCAAGCGCGCTAAAGTGTTCACCATCATTCATTGAACGAACAGCATACACATATTCCGGAGAAAACGTGTTACTCGCCCAAATTAAGTCGTTAGAGAGTTTTTGTTGTCCGTTAACACCTGTTGCTGTTACGGTTAAAAAAAGTAAAATAAACGCGAACGCTTTTGTCATGGTGATTGGTGTATTATAAGTTAACTAGTGCGAATATATCAAAAAATCTGCCATGACTATTTGTACCATTTTTTTATCCCGTGACATTCTTGCTTTTTTTTCTTTATTCTTGATTTTTTATTGGATGAACTTAAAATCAAAACCGACCAACTAATGCGGAGTGCAGACTAAATATGTTATGAATTGGTTAAGATTCCTATTTTGCTCAGAATAATTTCAAGTGAGACTGGATTTAGTCCGCAAAAAAACCTAGATTTATAGTTACTTAATAACGACTTACATGAAAAAAATTTACTTTGGCATTGCCTTTATGGCACTTTCTTTAATTGGTTTTACGCAAACCAATACTAATGCAACTAGCTTAGGCTGGATAGCCACCGTTGCTCCTTTACCGTCAGACGCTTATATACCTATGCCCGGTTATGACCAAGCGGCTGTAGATGAGGAGGACTTACGAAATGATGAAACAAAAGACCAACCGTGGCGCTTTGGTTATAAATATGATACTAATTTCTCGTTAACAAACAGTGGTGAGTGGACAACGCTTGAAAACGGTGACCGGTTATGGCGATTAGGCATTGAAGCTGAAGGTGCTATGACCATTAATCTTTTATTTACCAATTTTGAATTACCAGAAGGTGGTGAATTATTTTTGTATGATGCGCAACGCACAAACAAAATTGGTGCTTACACAAATAAAAACAATCGTGAAGAACGCGAGCTAGGTTCGGAATTAATTCATGGTGACCGAATTGTGATAGAATATTATGAGCCTGCGACTGTTGCTGGTGAAGGTAGTTTTACAATTTCAAATGTAATTCACGGATACAGAAGTTTAGACCGTATTCAGAAAGAATTAGAAAAAGGCTTAAATGATGCCGGAGCATGCAATATTGATGTTGAGTGTGAATTAGGAGACGATTGGAGACCACAGATTCGTTCTGTTGCTATGATTGTAGTAAGTGGAAATGGTATTTGTTCGGGCGCATTAATTAACAATACGTGTGATGACGGACGACCTTTCTTTTTAACGGCGAACCATTGCTTAGGCGGTACAACAGCTAACTGGGCGTTTCGTTTTAACTGGCAAAGCCCTGAAGGTACAGAATCATGCGCTACCTTTTCTGGAAGTACAGATCCTGGTCGCCATACGACCAAACATTAAATGGCGCAACGGTATTAGAGAATGGTTCAATTGCTGACTTTGCTTTATTAGAGATTGACAATTTAGATTTAGACCTAGCCATTGAATACGAAGTATTTTTTGCGGGTTGGGATCATACAGATGAAGAAACAGTGACAGAAGCCACGGGTATTCACCACCCAAGCGGAGATGTAATGAAAATTTGCCGTGAGGATGATGCTCCGTATCATGATGCAACAGGCGGTGCGCAAGTTTGGTGGATTGATGATTGGGATCAGGGTGTTACTGAGCCTGGTTCATCCGGGTCGCCATTATTTGACCAAAACGGGCGCATTATTGGACAACTTTACGGCGGTGCAGCTGCGTGTTCTGGAGCGGTTGATAATGATGCTTACGATTTTTATGGACGTTTCGGTGTTTCTTGGGTGAACGGAGTAAGTGACCATTTAACCGATTGTGGAGATGCTGATACGGATGATGGTTATGATCCTGTAATTTCTTGTGATGGAACAGTTTCAGTAGCCACAGAAGAACCAGCTTGCTTTGGACTTGATGAAGGTGAAATTATTTTAACCGTTGCTGATGGTGTAGCACCTTACACGTACAACATTGGAGATGGACCCGTAGCTTCAGGAACATTTACAGGATTGTCAGCAGGTAATTACACAGTTCTTATAACAGATGCTGAGGACTGCGTACAATTAATTAATGTAGAAATTTTAGAGCCTTCTCCTATTGTTGCAACGGCGAGCACAATGCCAGAAGCACTAGGTGAAGATGGTTCAATTAACTTAAGCGTTTCTGGTGGAACGCCGGGCTACAATTATGTATGGTCTGGTCCGGATGGTTTTGAAGCTTTTACGCAAGATATTGATGGCTTAGTTAGCGGAATATATAACTGCACCATTACAGATGATAACGGATGTGTTGCGTTAGAAGAAAACGTGGTGGTAGAATCAACTATGTCTGTTATTGAAAATGAGATTCAGTTAGCCATTTACCCGAACCCTTCAAAAGGCGTGTTTACGGTAATGCAAGAGGGCACAACACCTGTAACTTACACTGTAATGGACTTAACGGGACGTGTAGTGATTGCGCAACAGCAATTAACCAGTGCTACGCAGGTAATTGATTTAACCGCAAAAGCAAGTGGAACTTATTTAATTCAGTTTAGTACAGAAACCGTTACTTTTACACAACGCTTAATTAAGCGGTAGGTTTTTCTTACATTATTCTTTAAATGCAAAAAAAGCAGCGCGAATTGCGCTGCTTTTTTTGGTTAATACATTGTACCGGGGTAATACTCATGCGGTGCTTCAATTAAACCCAAGGCTTGCATTTTTCCTACAAAAACGGGGGCATCACCTGTTAAATGGCTGCCATCATTTCTACGAACACCGTCAAGTTCGCGTGTCCATACAACAGCATCTGTTACTTCGTTAAAAAAGCGCAATGCCGCCTCCCCTAATCCTTGTCTTGGAATTGGGCTGTATGTTCTTGCCAATAAAAAACGGTTATCATCAAATTCATTTTGTATAAATTCAAATTCTCCCGGTAATCGTTCGCCGTTTTCAGTAAATGTTATTTCACTCCAGTCCTCTGCTAAATGCATTTTAACGTTTCTACCACTTGATAGTTCTACACTTCTAATCATACTCGTTTCTCACTTCTGTTTTTTTTGTTTGCCTTGCCTGCAAACTTGTTTTTATTCTGTTTACCTATATAGTATCAATCAAATCTGTCAAAGTCAAGGTTTTTGGTGTTTTTCTTGAAAAAAATACCATTTTTATTAAAAAAAGCGATTTTAACACCGTTTTCTCGAATAAAACAGCCTTATTTGACTTCTTCTATAAGCATTGCGCTATACATTTCATTAACTTAAAACCGTTATGTAGGGGAGTTTCATTTTTAATACGACTTATAAGCGTTACACTTAAACAGACACAAAACCACATTTTATTATGATTGGACGATTATTTCTTTTTTTTACCCTGATTCTACCATTAATCGGAGTGGCTCAACTTGAAAATCACGCAATCGGTATTCGTGCTCAGCTTGGTATTAATAGTGCAAACTTGGACTTGTCGTACCAATTAAAGTTAAACGACAAAAGTCGTGCAGATATTGGACTCGGCATAAGTGAACAGTATGCGAATACTGCAACTATTTTATACGGAAATTTCTCTGTTTATTACCAACGGGTGCATAATTTAACAGCTGGGCTAAATTTTTATTACGGCATTGGTGGGCATTACCGTTACCGTATTTCAGCTGGTATTTTCAGTTCGGGTTTTAAACAAAACATTGGTGGTCTTAGCGCACTTTTGGGCCTGGAGTATAATTTTAATGCATTGAACGTTCCGCTAGTGTTCGCTGTAGACTATAATCCACTTTTTTTCTTGGGTAGTTTTACTAATTTTGAGTCGATTGGTACTTTTCACCCTGCCGTATTCGGGGTATCATTGCGTTATACGTTTGATTATTTCAGCTTAACGGATAATTAATTTTAGTACTTCTTTAGTTTTTTGTTGCAATGGCAATTCGGCATCTACCCAATGAATAGTGTAGCCTTTTTTTTCCATCCGCCTAAACCATGTCATTTGGCGTTTTGCAAATTGGTGGATACCAATCATTAATTGTTCAGCCAATTGTTTCTTCGTAATTTCTCCTTTTAGGTAACGACCCACCCATTTATACTCCAATCCATAATTCGCAAGATCTTGATGTGTTAAATAGTTTTCCAGCAAAAATTCCACTTCGTCAATCATGCCGTTGTTTAACCGATCATTTAGTCGTTTGGTTATTTTGGCTCGGCGTTTGTCACGGTTTATGTTTACACCAACAATAATTCCGTTCATTTTTGGAGGCTGAATGGGTTTCCATGTGGGATTAGCCGCCAGAAAATTTGCAATTTCTATTGCGCGAATTTTTCTGCGGTGGGTTGTGGCTTGCAATTGGTTTTGCAAAGGTTGTGGTAGTTTTGCGTAATGGGTTTGTAAAGCTTCATCACTCAATTTTTCCAGCGTTACGCGGAGGTCATCATCTCCGGGAATTCCCAAAAAATCTTGCCCTTTTAAAGCCGTTTCAATGTATAACCCACTGCCGCCGCATAAAATAGGAAACCGCCCCCTATTGGTTATGGTTGTGTACGCATCAATAAAATCTAGCTGAAATGCAGCAATATTGTAAGGTTCACCCGGATTTTTAATGTCTATTAAATGATACGGAATGGGTTCACCATTTACATTGTACTCTTCTAAATCCTTACCTGTACCAATGTCCATATACTTAAACAATTGGCGCGAATCTGCACTTATAATTTCACCTTTAACGGCAGCTGCAACAGCACAGGCTAACGCTGTTTTTCCACTTGCAGTAGGACCTAAAATAGTGAGTATGTCAACCGTTGGTTTTATTTTTTTGAATATAAAATAATACCTTCCGGTGCAGAAAAAGAATAACTTAACCCTTTATTGTAATAACATTCCGGTTTATGAATAAAAAAGCTGGCTGAATTAGGTACATCTAATCCCCATGAACCTGATGGAACCATTTTACCAGGCAAAATAATGGCTACATGGTTTGATTTTGTCGGATCAAAGGCAATGGTGGCTTTTGTATTGTTCGCATTTTTTTGCGCTTGTTCTAAACTTTCTTGCGAAGTTGCTAACCCTATTGGTTCCCAAATACCACCATTTAACGTTACAACATCTTTAATCTCTCTGTAGGTTACATAATCTTCATCTTGCTGAAAATCATTAATTTCATAAAAGCGGCACAACGCCTCTGCCGTAAACCGATTGCATTCACGCTCTTTTGTTTCATTGGCTTTACAATCGTCGTAATCCCCTTTTATTTCTTCTAAAATTTCAGTGGATTGCGGTGAAATTACAATATTTCCATCTTCATCTAATGACGTAAAATTTTCGCGACGGCTTTCGCCACATGAAAAAATGAGTAGTACTGTTGCAGTTAAAAGTAATAGTTGTTTCATTTTTTATTTATTTGTTCCAAATTTCCCAAGCTTTTTCAGCCTGTTGGTGCAGCATAGTTAATCCGTTAAGCGTCCATGCCTGTTGTGCTTTAGCTTTTTTCAAAAATAATGTTTCTTCCGGATTATAGATTAAATCAATCACCAGGTGTTTGTCCGTTAACGCCTCATAAGGCAATGGCAAACATTCGTCCACATTTGGGTAAGTACCTACTGGTGTACAGTTTACAATTATGGTATTAAAAGCAATCATGTTCTCATTTACTTCGTCATAACCAAACTGATTTGCACCTTCGGGGGTGCGCGAAACAGTTATAACGGAGCTGCCTAATTGCTCCAATACAAAAGCCACCGCTTTTGAAGCACCTCCTGTTCCAAAAATCAACGCGCGTTCATGATGCGATTTGAAAAAAGGTTTTATCATTTGCTTAAAGCCATAAACATCTGTATTAAACCCAATAAATTGACCATTTTTATTTAATACTGTGTTGACTGCCCCTACCGCTTTGGCAGATTCGTCTAGCTCATCCAAATAAGGAATAATGGCTGTTTTATATGGAATCGTAACATTTAAACCGTCGTAAATGGCGCCATGTTTTAAAACCGTTTTTACCATTCGTATAGCCGGAATCTCTATATTGTCATAAGTGGCTTCAATGTCCAATTCTTTAAACTTTTTAGTGAAATATGTTTTTGAAAAGGAATGCGCCAGTTTTTTTCCGATTAACCCAAATTTTTTAACGCTCATAACCGTGTTTTTGCATAAAAAAAGGGAAATGATGTTACCACTCCCCTTTAGTATTTATTTTATTGCTCAATTAAATGCGCACAAGCCACTTAAACTTGTCTTCAATTAATCCGCTTTTATAATCTGCTAAATAGGCTTTTACACGATTCGAGAATTTTCGTGTTTCAATCGCCGGGAGGTCATAATTTGTACCGTCATACCCAATTGTGCTAATGTGCGCAATTGTTGCAGCCGTTCCCGCTCCAAAAGCATCTTGCAACGTACCATCTTTTAACGCTTGAATAATTTCTTTAACGGTTACTTGTCTTTCTTCTACTTCGTAACCCCAATCACGTGCAATTTCTAAAACGCTTTTTTTGGTAATACCCTTTAAAATCGTGTCTTTTTCTTCTGACGGCGTAATAATTTTGTCGTTAATCATAAAAACCACATTCATGGTACCTGCTTCCTCAATAAACGTATGCGTTTTAGCATCCGTCCAAATGAGTTGACGATACCCCTCTTCTGCCGCTAGCTTAGCTGGATAAAGCGACGCCGCATAGTTTCCTGCTGCTTTTGCCCTTCCTGTTCCACCTTCCGCAGCACGGGTATAATGTGTTTCTATTTTTACTTTTACCGGTTCTGAATAGTACGCTCCAACAGGCGACGTAATAATCAAAAATTTATACCGTTGAGAAGGGCGAATTCCAACGTAATCATCCGTAGCAAACATAAACGGACGAATGTACAATGAAAGACCTTCGCGCTCAGAAACCCAATCACGGTCTAAATCTAATAATGTTTTAATGCCTTCTACAAAAATTTCTTCTGGAATGGGCTGCATAGACATGCGTATCGCAGATTCATTAAAACGTTTAGCATTCATATCAGGTCTAAACACCAATACTTTTCCATCTGCACCGCGTTGGGCTTTTAACCCTTCAAATATTGATTGTCCATAATGAATAGCAGATGTTGCCGGGTGTAATTTCAAATCGGCAAACGGCACAATTTTAGGTGTACCCCACTCTCCGTCTGCAAAATCAATCTCAAACATGTGGTCTGAAAAATGCTTGCCAAATGGTAAATTACTAAAGTCAACGCTTTCAATTTTGGACTTATCAACTTTTGTAATCTCAATATTCACGGTGTCTGATGCCATATTTGTCCCTTTTAATGTTGCGCGAAGATAGCTATTATTTATTGCTTTATCAATTTTTTAAATTTACTTTCCAATCAATACGACTGGGATTGTGTAATTTCGCTTACGATTAGTTTTATAACGTCTAAAAGCTATTTTTTGTTGATTAACAGCACAGAAATATTAAAAAAATATTGGGGATATACCGCCTTTCGGTCTATGCAAGAGGCGATTATTGACAGTGCTTTAGCTCAGCAAGACACGTTGGCTTTATTGCCTACCGGGGGCGGAAAATCAATTTGTTACCAGGTGCCTGCATTGGCGCAAGAGGGTGTTTGTATTGTTATTTCGCCATTAATTGCTTTGATGACCGACCAGGTGCAGCAACTCAAAAAAAGAGGAATTAACGCTGTTGCGATTTCGTCTGGCATGTCTAAAAAAGAAATTGACATTGCGCTGGACAATGCTATATATGGCAATACAAAGTTTTTATACGTTTCACCAGAACGGTTAAAAACACGCATTTTTCAAGCTCGTTTTCAGCGGATGAAGGTGAGTTTGATAGCGGTGGATGAAGCCCATTGCATTTCTCAATGGGGATACGATTTTCGCCCGTCGTATATGACGATTGCCGAACTCAGAAAATTAAACCCTACTGTCCCTTTTTTGGCGTTAACCGCAACAGCAACTGCAGATGTAATTGAAGATATTCAGTCTAAACTGGAGTTTAAAACCCCACAGGTTATCCGGAAATCGTTTCTACGCGAAAATTTAAACTACGGTACGTTTTTAACCAATAATAAAAAAAATCGGATAGAAACCTTTTTAAAAGCAAATACAGGCTGTGGCATTATTTATTGTGCCACCCGGAAAGCCGTAAAAACCTTAAGCATTTACCTTTTAGAAAAAGGTTTTTCTGTAGATTATTACCACGGAGGACTTGATTTTGAGACGCGCTTACAAAAACAATCGGCATGGACGAAAGATGAATTTAAAATAATGATTTCTACCAATGCATTTGGAATGGGAATTGACAAACCAGACGTGCGGTTTGTTGTGCATTATGATATACCCGCAAGTTTAGAGGCTTATTATCAAGAGGCTGGCAGAGGCGGACGAGATGGCAAACCAGCAAAAGCTGTACTGTTTTATGAAGCTGAGGATATTGCACTGCTCAAAAAATCAATCGCGAACAAATACCCGCCAATTGATACAATTAAAAAGGTGTACAATGCATTGGGCAACCACTTACAGCTGGCATTTGGCGCCGGCGAGGGCGAACAATACCCCATTGACTTAACAGCATTTAGCGAAAAATATAACCAACCGTTGATGTTGGTTTACAATTCATTAAAATTTATCGAACTGTGCGGTTACATTAGCTTAAGCGATAATTACAAAGTGCCTAGCCAATTAAAAATGACGGCATCCAACTTTGATTTGTATCAACAACAAACCCGCGACCCACAGCTGAATAAAATAATCCAATTTATTTTGCGAACAGAACTCGGAGCGTTTGAAGATTACGTTAGTATTAATGAATTCAAAATTGCGCGAAAAGCGGGGCTTTCTGTTCAAGTCATCTCAGCTAAATTAAGCTACCTGCACTCACTAGAATTGCTGAATTATATTCCAAAAACCGATTTACCAATTGTCACCTATCAAAAAGAACGAGTCGCCGATAATTATTTGTTTATTGACCCTACTTTTTATCATCAACGCAAAACAGTAGCACAAAAAAAATTAACTGCCGTAATCGATTTTGTGCGAACAACCGATTGTAAAAGTGAAACCTTGCTCCGCTATTTTGATGAAGTTGACACTAAGCCCTGTGGTAAATGCTCAAGTTGTTTAAAAGCAAACGCTTTGACAGAAAGCAATTTAAAAACACGTATTTTATTAAAAATCAAAGCAAATTACCCGGTAGCTACCAGCATTAATCAATTAATAGCTGAACTTAATACTGAAAATAGAGCCGCTATTTTAGAAACTTTACGCAACTTGACGGATGACAATAAGATTAAAGTTGATACGGTAAAAAAAACGGTGCAATTGGCATAAACTGCTAAAACCGATCTTGTATACCAACCATAAAAGTGTAAATATATGGGTAGCCCGGTAAAAAATTGGTAGAAATAGAACGCACTTCATTCAAGTAGTAATCATACTGAATTTGCCCGCCATACCACACAAATTTCCGCTCCCACTTCCCATTTTCACTTTGTTTCATAAAGCCATCATCCACATAATAATCCACCACTTTGTTCCAGTTTTTACGGTAATAAAGTAATGGGCCAAAACTTACACTACCTCTGTGTTGGTTATTTTTCCATCCCACAATTCTGTCATAAAAATCAATACCAAAATGTGTAATACCCGAGAATTTTCCGGCGCAATCATACGGTAAAATGGTTTGAATTACTTTAACACCCAAATACGGGTTAAACTGATAGCCCGCCGTTATGGAAAAGCCCAAATAGCCCACAAATCGTCCGTTTTTATCAAGATTCCAACTGTAATAGTTGGGTTTAACTTTTTGTTGATGAAATGCCAGCCCGCCAAATTTTACGCCAATGGTAAACTGCGTATACCCCGTAACGCATAAAAACAATAGTAGACTTAAACATACCCGTTTCACGCCGTATTAATTTAAATGGCCAGGGGAGCTTCTTCTAACACTTTTACAAAAAAGTTCCAAAATTTTTGAACAGATGGAATACTCACTTTTTCATCCGGCGAATGGGCGTTGCGAATAGTTGGCCCAAAAGAAATCATATCACATTGCGGCAAGTGTTTACTTAAAATACCACACTCCAAGCCTGCATGGCAAGCGGCAATGTGCGGCTCTTCTTTAAACATGAATTTATATTCGCGGGTTAAAACCTTTAAAATTTCAGAAGATGGATTTGGCGCCCAACCGGGATAGTCTCCATTTTGAATAACAGCTGCACCCAATTCAGTAAATACCTTGTGTATTTCCTTCGCAACTTCTGCCTTGCCCTCTTCAACCATGCTGCGCTGCAATGATTTAGAAGTAAATATGCCCGCATTTATATCCACCTTGGCAAAAGAGGATGAAGTTTCAACCAATCCCTCTATTTTATCGCTCATTTTCCAAACGCCGTTCGGCACGTTAGCAATCGCCTTAATAATTTTTGTTTGATCCGCTCTTTCCATCCGTTTCTCCGGCGTTTCTGCTACCGTTTCAACCGTAAATTGAGCGTCTGGATCAGTTTTGCTAAAAGTGGCTTTTATGTGTGTGGCCAATGTTTCAAACAACTCACCAAAATGGGCGGCATTTTCGTTGGGCGTAACCACTGTTGCAACACTTTCACGCGGAATAGCATTGCGCAAACTTCCACCCTCTACCGTTACAATACGTACGTCAATTTCTTTATTTAAGCCCGCTAACAATTCATTCATCCATAGGTTGGCATTTCCTCTTCCTAAATGGATATCCATACCAGAATGTCCTCCTTTTAACCCATTAATGGTAATGGCATACGTGGCCACTGGTTCGTCAATGTCCTCTTCTTTATAATTATACGTTGTATTGGTGTCTATTCCTCCGGCACAACCCACAGAAAATTCATCATCATCTTCGGTATCTAAATTTAACAAAATAGTACCTGTCAAACGGTTTGCCTCTAACTCCTTCGCTCCGGTCATCCCCGTTTCCTCATCAATTGTAAAAAGAGCCTCTATCGGTGGGTGTTTTAGCGTTGAAGATGACAACACAGCCATTGCTGCCGCTACTCCCATTCCATTATCTGCCCCCAATGTTGTGCCTTCTGCCGTAACCCATTCACCGTCTACAAATGATCGTATACCTTCTTCTTCAAAATCAAATTGTGTTGCCGCATTTTTTTGATGCACCATGTCAATATGCGATTGCAAAATAACAACCGCACGATTTTCATACCCCAAAGTGGCTGGTTTTTTAATAATAACATTGCCAATTGCATCTCGCTCGGTAGGTAATCCCAAATTTTCGCCAAAATCAAGCATAAATTGAATAATCCGCTCTTCTTTTTTAGATGGTCGAGGAACGGCATTCAAATCTTCAAAATGATTCCAAACTGATTTTGGTTCTAATTCGCGTACTTGCATAATTTTGTTTTTTACAAAGATAATGATTCAAATTTCCTTAACTACTTTAGCGCCTATAACTTGATAATAAATTGATTTTGTCTGGGATAAACATCCATTAATTTGATGGTTTAAACCGTGCCTAAAACTTGCATTTTCATATTATTCAAGATAGATTCACCTCAATTTTAGATATATTTGTACTCAATTATTCTGAGGTAAAGCATGAAGATAATTATTACCGGAGCGGGAGCAGTGGGTTTTCACTTAGCGAAGATGATGTCCAGCGAACTGAAAGACATCTATTTAGTGGATCAAAATGCAGATCGACTGGACTATGTACAAGCTAGTTTGGATATTTTTGCTATTCACGGAGATGCTAAATCCATTTCTGTTTTAAAAGAAGCGAATATTGAATCGTGTGATTTATTGATTGCCGTTACATCATCTGAAGAAACCAATTTATTGGTGTCTATTTTAGCTAAAAAATTTGGCGCCAAACGCACCATTGCCCGTATTAATAACCTTGAGCTGAAAGAACCAGAAAATTTTGCCATGCTCAACTCATTGGGTATTGATGAATTGATTTCGCCAGTGCAATTAGCCTCTGAAGAAATTGTGCGGTTGATTAAACGATCTGTTTTTACAGATGACCATGAGTTTGAAGGGGGCAAGTTAACGGTATTTGGTATTTCTGTTCACGAAAAATCACCGTTGGCAAATAAGACAGTTGAGGAGAGCGCTTACCTTAATCCGGAATTGGCATTTAAGCCGATTGCGCTTCACCGCAGAGATGAAACGATTATTGTAAGTTCAGATACGACCATTTTACCAAATGATATTATCTATTTCATCTCAAACCCGGAGTCGATTGACAATATTATAGAAATTTGTGGACAAGAATGTTTTGAAATACGAAACATTATGATTTTGGGCGGAAGCAGCATTGGGTACCAAGCAGCACTCATGTTAGAAAATGACTACAATGTAACCCTTGTAGAACGTGACCGGGCGCGTTGTAAAGTACTTGCCGAGCGGTTGAAAGAAACATTGGTTATTAACGTAGATGGAAGAAACGTAACAGCGTTAGAAGAAGAAGGTTTGGCGGATATGGATGCGTTTATTGCCGTTACGGGCGATTCGGAATCCAACATTATGTCATCTTTAGTCGCCACGAATCACAACGTAAAAAAAACCATTGCGCGGGTAGAGAATATAGATTACATTCACCTTTCGCAAAACATAGGAATTGACACACTAATTAATAAAAAAGTAATTGCTGCGAGTAATATTTTTAAATACGTGCGTAAAGGAGAGGTAATGGCAATTGCTAACCTTAACGGTGTTGATGCTGAAATTATTGAATACATTGTAAAACCAGGGTCTAAGGTGACACGCAAACCAATTAACCGACTCCACTTTCCTAAAAATGCCAATATTGCTGGCGTAGTAAGAAACAACGTAGGCTTCATTCCTTTCGGCTCGTTTCAGTTAAAAGAAGATGATAAAGCCGTGGTATTTTCGCTTACAGAATCCATTCATTTAATTGAGAAGTATTTCCAATAAATGGCAAGACCAATTATTAATACAAATGTAACCCTTAATGTAATTGGAAGCCTGCTTCTGATTATGGGCGTATTAATGTTGCCACCCGCAGCTTTTTCAATTTATTACGGTGGAGATGATTTATTACCCATTTTAGCAAGTTCGGGTATTACCTTAACAATTGGTGGAATTTTTAAACTATCAACACTTAAAAGTAAAGATGCCGAAATAAAAAAACGCGACGGTTATTTGATTGTTACAGGAGGCTGGGTTTCAATGGCTATATTTGGTACACTCCCCTACTTATTAAGTGGCAGTATTCCCGAAATTTCGGCAGCATTTTTTGAAACTATGTCTGGTTTATCCACTACCGGAGCAACAGTTTTGGACAATATTGAGAGCTTGCCGGAAGGTATTCTATTTTGGCGTAGCATGACGCAATGGATTGGTGGAATGGGAATTATTGTGTTAACCATTGCTGTGCTTCCCCTTTTGGGTATTGGAGGAATGGAATTATTTGTGGCAGAAGCGCCAGGCCCTACTAAAGACAAGATTCACCCACGAATTAAAGAAACTGCTAAACGCCTTTGGATCATCTACTTGTTTTTAACTTTGTTAGAAACGGTTATTTTAATGTTCTGCGGCATGAACTTTTATGATGCCATTAACCATGCTTTAACCACCAACTCCACCGGAGGATTCTCCACAAAGCAAGATAGCATTGCCGCATTTAATTCGCCATTAATTGAAGCTGTAATTGTCGTATTCATGTTTTTGGCAGGTACTAACTTTACCCTACTTTACTTTGGTTTTAAAGGAAAGTTTAGCAAATTTTGGAAAAATGATGAGTTTAAGTGGTACTTAGGTGCTGTATTGTTGCTGATTTTGATTTTAACACCCGTAGTCTGGTCAGAAACAGGCAATACAATTTGGCGGTCGGCACGTGATGTAACGTTTCAGGTAGTGGCTACAATTACTACAACTGGTTATGCCTCTGCAGATTTTACAACATGGGGATCATTGGCAACGTTTATTTTCTTTTTATTACTTTTTTCTGGAGCCTCCGCGGGGTCAACTTCCGGAGGGATAAAAATTGTCCGAATTGTAATATTAATAAAAAATGGCTTTTTAGAGTTTAAGAAACGACTACACCCCAATGCTGTTATCCCGGTTTATTTGAATAAAAAAACCGTTCCCAGCCATATTATTTATAACCTTCTGGCGTTTATTTTCCTTTATTTATTTGTTTTTGTTTTAGGCTCTTTAATTATGACAGCGCTAGGCGAAAATTTTGAAGTTGCTATTTCGTCCGTTGCAACTTCGTTAGGTAATGTTGGGCCTGGTATTGCAGAGGTGGGACCTTCGCACACTTTTTCTGCCATTAGCCCAACGGGTAAATGGTTACTTTCATTTCTTATGCTCTTTGGTCGTTTAGAACTGTTTACTGTGGCACTGTTGTTTACACCTTACTATTGGCGCAGAAATTAAGAAGACGTAATAATACGCTAGGTTGCCTCCCGAATAAATTTTACCTTTACCCATTCATGAAACAACCGGAAAAAATACTAAAAGAGGTTTACGGCTACGACCAGTTTCGACCGTTGCAACGCGAGGTGATTGAACATGCCTTAAGTGGTCAAGATAGTGTTGTAATAATGCCTACTGGAGGTGGAAAATCTGTTTGTTTTCAAATTCCTGCGCTATTATTTGATAAGGTGACCTTGGTTATTTCTCCGCTTATTTCTTTAATGAAAGATCAAGTAGAAGCCTTACACGCAAATGGTGTTAAAGCCGCATTTTTCAACAGTTCACAGTCTGATTTTGAAAAGCGAATGATTATTGAAGAATGTATGGAGAATAAAATAAAACTTCTGTACATTTCTCCCGAAACATTGGTGCATGCGTTTGAGCATTGGCTAAATAAAATTCCGGTTTCGTTAGTGGCAATAGATGAAGCCCATTGTGTATCTACATGGGGACATGATTTTAGACCAGAATATGGGCAAATTAAAGCCTTGCGCAAACACTATAAAAATGTGCCGTTTATGGCCTTAACGGCCACTGCCGATAAAACAACACGAAAGGACATTGCACAACAGTTAGGGTTAGTGAATGAACAACTGTTCTTATCCTCCTTTAACCGGCCGAATTTGAGCCTGGCGGTTCGCTCTCAAATACCCAAAAAAAAGAAAGAACAAGAAATTTTAACTTTTATTCGTGAACGCGGAGATGAAGCTGGCATTATTTATTGCTTATCAAGAAAGGAAACAGAGAAATGGAGTACTTTTTTAAACGATAACGGCATACAATCTCGTTTTTACCATGCCGGGCTAGACGCAGCTACCCGAAACGCGGTGCAAGATGGTTTTATACATGATAATTGCAAAATAATCTGTGCAACCATTGCCTTTGGAATGGGAATCGACAAATCAAACGTGCGGTGGGTTATTCACAATAATTTACCTAAAAATATAGAAGGTTACTATCAAGAAATTGGACGTGCCGGCCGGGATGGGTTACCAAGTGATACAGTTTTGTATTACAATTACAGAGATGTGGTGTTGCTCAATGACTTTATTACAGACTCTGATTTAAAAACCACCTATCAAGAAAAAATTAAGCGAATTTTAAATTACGCTGAGGCTACTTCATGCCGCCGAAATATTTTACTCTCTTATTTTGGTGAGTTTAATGAAGCACCATGCAATAATTGTGACGTTTGTGAAAATCCGCCTCAAATTATTAATGGTAAAGTAATTGCCCAAAAAGCCTTATCTGCCATTGCCCGCACAAATGAAGAAGTTGGTGCCAACATGTTGGTAAATATTTTACGGGGAGCTAAAACCATGGATTTGTTTGACCGTGGTTATGAAAAACTAAAAACCTACGGCGCCGGTAAAGATGATAGCTTTGCCAATTGGCAGCAATACATTAATCAACTTATTAATTTAGGATTAATCGAAATTGCCTATGACGATCATTTAAAACTAAAAATTACCCCATTGGGAGATGAAGTACTGCGTACTGACAAACCGTTAAAACTAGTAAAACCCGAAAAACGATCAAAAACAAAAGCAAAAACAGTTCAATCAAAAAGCAAGGCAAGCGGGTCGCCAAATGAAAATATTGTAGAAGCAATAAAAGCATGGCGTAAAGAAATTGCCCGAGAAAACAAGGTGCCGGCTTATGTTATTTTTCATGATGCTACACTCAATGATATTGCGGCTAAACAACCATCTACCGAAGCTGAATTAAGAGATATTCAAGGAATGGGTACGGTAAAAATTGAACGGTTTGGGCAAATTGTATTAGAAATTGTGGCGAATGAAAAAGCCAGGCGTCCGGCAAAATCAGCTCAAAAAAAATCAACATTAGATGAAACCCTTGAACTGTACGCTCAAGGCAAAGATGTGGAAGAAATTTGTGCTGCACGAAATTTGAGCCCAACAACAGTTTTTGGCCATTTATGTAAGCTATATGAAGAGGGTTATACCATTGATTTACATAAATATGTAAGCGAATATGAAATTAACCAGGTAAAAGCGGCGCGGCAACAATTAAAAGGCACCAACCAGTTAAAGCCTATCTACGAGCAGTTAAACCAAACTATGGATTACCAAAAAATAGCCCTGGCGCTAACCATTTTGTCGGGGTATCATTAATTCATTAAAATCCATTCTACTTCTCACCTTTATCGTTATTTTTAAAGCACACATCATTAAGAAAAATGATAAGAACAGATGAATAGTAAAGAAGAAATTGTAAGAGATTGGCTAACCCGATATACCGGAACAGCATTGGAGGATTTCGGCGAATACATTTTGCTGACGAACTTTAATAAATACGTAGAAATATTTGCTGAAATTTATGATTTAGAAATAAAAGGCAAAGATAAAGCCATGCCCAACGCCACCGGAAACGGTATTACATTTATTAATTTTGGAATGGGAAGCGCCAATGCAGCTACAATTATGGATTTGCTCAGCGCAATTTCGCCAAAGGCGTGTCTATTTTTAGGAAAATGTGGCGGACTAAAGCGTAAAACAGAAATAGGCGACCTAATTTTACCGATTGCAGCCATTCGGGGTGAGGGAACGTCAAACGATTATTTCCCCGCGGAAATTCCGGCATTACCTGCCTTTAACTTACAACGGGCTGTATCCACTACCATACGTTCATTTAAACGTGATTATTGGACGGGGACGGTTTACACGACAAACCGCCGTGTTTGGGAACATGATGAAGATTTTAAAAATTACCTCCGCATTACACGCGCCATGGCCATTGACATGGAAACAGCCACCTTATTCATTACCGGGTTTGCAAATAAAATTCCTACCGGCGCCTTGCTACTTGTTTCTGACCAACCTATGATTGCAGAAGGCATAAAAACAAGTAAAAGTGATGAAAGTGTTTCTAAAAATTACGTAACAGAGCACATTCAAATCGGCATAAAATCATTAGAAGAAATTAAGAATAATGGTACTTCTGTTCGCCATTTGCGCTTTCCTTATTCAGAGGAATAGTATTAAAACGGCTTGTTTTATTTTTTCACCACCGGTAAGCGATATAACTAAATTACATGTGCCAGTAGTCATAATTGTAAACTTGAGTTCGACAATAAAACACCACGCTCTCATAAAATAGACTTATTTTAGAAGTTACTAACCACATTCGATTATATGAAATCAAGACGCGACTTTATTAAAATAACTGCGGCAGGAAGCGTAGCCCTTATAGCACCTGCAGCCTGCGCAAACCCACCTAAGCAACAAGAAAACACCGAAAAAACAACCGCTACTACCGTTGAGACAGCTACCAAGCCAATAGTGGTTTCAACATGGAACCATGGTATTGATGCAAACAAGGCGGCTTGGAAAATTTTGGCGGAAGGTGGTGCTGCCTTAGATGCTGTTGAAGCGGGTGTTAGGGTGACAGAATCAGACCCTGAAAATATGAGCGTTGGTTTAGGTGGATTACCTGATAGGGATGGAAAAGTAACCTTAGATGCCTGCATAATGGATCATGAATCAAATTGTGGGGCGGTGGCTTTTTTACAGGACATTGAAAACCCCATTTCTGTAGCCCGTAAAGTAATGGAAGATACGCCGCATGTAATGCTTACAGGGGTTGGTGCTTTTCAGTTTGCACTGGAAAAAGGGTTTAAAAAAACAAATTTATTGACCAAAAAAGCGGAAGAAGCCTGGCAAAATTGGTTGAAAGAATCAGACTATGAGCCGGTAATTAACAGTGAAAACCATGATACAATTGGCATGTTAGCAATTGATGAAAAGGGAAACCTGGCGGGCGCGTGTACCACAAGCGGCATGGCTTACAAGTTACATGGCAGAGTTGGAGATTCGCCATTAATTGGCGCAGGTTTATTTGTGGATAATGAAGTGGGTGCTGCTTGTGCAACGGGTGTTGGAGAAGCTGTAATACGTGTAGCCGGCAGTGCCATTGTAGTTGAGATGATGCGGAACGGAAAATCTCCGCAAGAAGCCTGTGAGGAAGCGGTGAACAGAATAATGCACGTACACAAAGATTTAACGAATTTGCAAGTGGGCTTTATTGCCTTAGATAAATATGGAAACTACGGCTGCCACAGTGTATATGCCGGATTTAACATTGCACTACACGACAATACAACAGAAAAAATGGTAGACGCTAACTACGAAAAAGAATGGTAAATAAGTGGGTATTTATTGTTATCAGCATGTTGTTATTAAGCTGCGGCAACAATGTAAAAACACAACAACATGAAAAATTTGAGCTTATTTCCACCACAGGAAAACTACCCCTTATTCCTTACCCTCAATTTGTTGATAAACGCGAAAGTTATTTTGAGTTAAATGCAACAACTGCTTTAATTTTTGATGCGTCCTTGGTCAATGAGGGAAATTACCTTAAACAACTCATTGAAAACAGTTCTGCATTTTCACTTTCTGCCAATTCTGATTCATCTTCAACAGCTATTCATCTAAAATTAACCCCTATAATTGCCGATACCCTCACAAATGTGGAGGCGTACCATTTAGCCATTGATTCAAACAGTGTCGTAATTACCGGATGTTCCCCTGCTGGCGTTATGCGTGGCGTACAATCATTACGGCAGTTATTTGTCAATGCTTTTCATCAACAGGAAAAACGTGAAAATTGGTTTTTACCACAATTAGAAATAACAGATTTTCCGGCGTTTCAGCACCGTGGTTTTTTGCTGGATGTCTGTCGCCATTTTTTTGAAAAAGATGTCGTACTAAAATACATTGATGCCCTCGCCTATTATAAAATGAATGTATTGCATCTTCATTTAACAGAAGATCAAGGATGGCGCATTCCAATAGAAAAGTATCCAAAGCTAACCAGTGTATCAGCATTTCGGTTGGATAGCAATGGCAATAAATACGGCGGTTTTTACACCAAAAAAGAATTAAAAGAAATTGTTGCGTACGCGGCTCAAAGACATATTACTGTTATTCCCGAAATTGAACTACCGGGACATTCACAAGCGGCAATTGCGGCTTATCCGCACCTTTCGTGCACCGGAAAGCCTGTAGAAGTTGTAAATGATTGGGGCGTTTTTAAAGAAATTTATTGCGCTGGTAATGATAGTACATTTATTTTTTTGGAGGACGTTTTAACTGAAGTCATGGAAATTTTTCCGTCTGAATACATTCATATTGGCGGAGACGAAGCTCCTAAGTTCAGGTGGGAGACGTGTGAAAAATGTCAAAACAGAATGAAGGATGAAGCGTTGGCGGATGAACACGAACTGCAACGTTATTTTATTGAACGCATTGAGGCCTTTTTAACCGAAAATGGGCGAAAATTAATTGGATGGGATGAAATTTTAGAAGGTGGCCTATCTCCTACCGCGACAGTGCAAAGCTGGAGAGGTTTTGAAGGTGGAATTAAAGCAGCATCTACCCAGCACAATGTAATCATGTCTCCGACAAGCCATTGTTATTTGGATTATGGACTGAAATCCATTGATTTAGAAAAAATATATGGCTTCGACCCTATTCCGGGTGAGTTAGATGAAAAATACCACCAATTTATTATTGGCGCCGAAGGCAATATGTGGACAGAACACGTTCCGACCGAAAAAAGCCTAGACAGTAAAGTTTTTCCACGCCTTATTGGTCTTTCAGAAGTGCTGTGGACATATAACAAAAACCGTTCGTTTATTGAATTTTATGACCGCTTACAATACCATTATCCTACTTTAAAAGCTTTTAACATTCAGTACGGTTTAGAAACCATTGGCGCAACCATTACTCAAAATTTTACCCCTACAGAAATTGAGCTTATTGTAAAAGCCAACTTGCCGAATTTGGACGTGTTGTATGGTTGGGATAATGATTCATTAAGGGAATATACCGCCCCGATACCGTTTGACAAATCGGGTGATTTAAACGTGCAAGCCACCAAAAATAATGAACCTTACGGCGAACCCATTCTGCAGCAGTTTAGACAACATAAAGGTGTTTTAGCTAAAGCAGTTTATGGCACCTCATACAACAAATGGTACACCGCAAATGACACCTTAGCACTGGTAGACGGCAAATTAGGGTCGCTGGACTTTAGAGATGGAAATTGGCAGGGCTTTTGGGGAAATGATGCGTACATTAAACTTGATTTAGGCAAACTTAAATTAGTTGAAGCTGTTGAATTACGCTTTTATCAATATGCGAATTCATGGATTTTTGTTCCACCAAATGTAAACGTGTTTTGGAGTACGGATAACAAAAAGTGGAGCGACTTGCGCTATGCTTCAACCGATTCAGTAGATGTTAGCAACAAAAAAAGTATTAAAACCATAAAAATTGAATTGCCAAACCCGCAAGAAGTGCGTTATTTGCGGATTGAAGCATTAAATCTGGGAAAAGTACCTTTGGCGCATGAGGCTGCCGGCTCTCCCGCTTGGATTTTTATGGATGAAATAATTGTGAAATAATGGATTTTGAAGTATGTATTGATAGCATAGAAGGTGCCTTAATAGCCGGTAAATTTGGTGCAAAACGGGTGGAACTTTGTGCTGCTTTAGATGAAGGCGGCCTTACACCAAGTGTGGGAATGATAGAAGCATGTGTGAACGGAACAAGTGCAGACGTTTTTGTAATGATACGCCCAAGAGGTGGTAATTTTAACTATTCTGATGCTGAAATTGAACTGATGGAACGCGACATGAGAGCCGCAGCAAGTGTAAACGCCGTAGGAGTGGTTTTTGGCATTTTAAATGATGAAAACGAAGTGGCCGTAAAGAAAAATGTTTTTCTGATGGAAACGGCTGTGGAATTAAACCTGCAAACCACGTTTCACCGTGCCATTGACCTTACCGAAAATCCGTTAGAAGAATTAGAGCATATCATTCACATTGGTTTTGATCGTGTTTTGACCTCTGGTGGACAACCGACTGCTTTAGCCGGAATTGAATTAATTAAATCGCTGCATGAAAAAGCGGCGGGCAGAATTGAAATAATGGCTGGAAGCGGAATAAACCCGGACAATGCAAAAACGTTTATTGACACGGATATTGATGCCATCCATTTTACAGCACGGCAACGAACAGATGAACAGCTACCCCTAAATATGGGAGATTTATACGAGGTAGATAAACAAAAAATTAAAGCCATTGCTGCCCATTTTAATTTATGAATCAACTGTTTAATTTTTTAAGCCTTTTACTTGTTGTTGCCTTCACAGTTATTACTGCAAAGGCTCAAAAATTCAGTAATTTACTTGAATATAACTGGGAGTTTAAAAACGTAACAGAAAATGAGTGGATGCCCGCCAATCATTTTGATGTACACCTGGATTTATTGGAAAACAGTAAGATTGATGCCCCGTACTACGGGAATAATGAGTTAGCACAACGGTGGATAGAACGCGAAAATTGGGAATACAGAACAACGATTGACTTTGAAGATTCAGCACTGGGCGAAGATCATATTGAACTTGTTTTTGAAGGATTAGACACCTACGCCACTGTTTATTTAAACGATACAAAAGTACTGACCGCCACCAATATGTTTCGAACGTGGAAGGTTGATGTTAAGCCTCATTTAAAAAGAGGAAAAAATACATTGCGGGTTGTTTTTGAATCTCCTTTAAACGTCAATAAAAACAAAGTAAACAATGCCGCTTACGAACTACCAGCTGCAAATGAAACCGTAAATTTAAAAGTGTCGCCTTATACACGCAAAGCAGCTTACCAGTTCGGCTGGGATTGGGGACCGCGGTTTGTAACCATGGGGTTTTGGAAAAAATGCTATTTTAAAGGCTGGAGCGGCATTAAAACTGCGCACCCTTTTGTTTATTTGGTTGGTAAAAATGACAGTGTAGCACAACTAAAATTAACGTTTGAAGCCCTTGTAGACAGTAGCCAAAAAGCCACATATAGTTTTCAATTTGGTGATGATGATATTTTTCCTTTTGCATCACCTAAACATGGTGTAAACGAGATTGATTATTTGTTTGAGATTAAAAACCCCATTCTCTGGCATCCAAGCGGTTATGGTGAGCAATTTTTTTACGAAAAAGAACTGAACACGCTAAAAAATGGACGTATAATTAGGACAGAAACTATTCGCTTTGCCATTAGAACAGTAGAATTGATTAATCAAACAGATGAAATAGGAACGTCTTATTTTTTTAAAGTGAATGGCCAACCCATTTATGCCAAAGGCGCCAACTACATTCCGCAAGACTTATTTTTAAACCGTGTAAAACCCAATAATTATAAACGCCTTATTCAACAGGCTGCTGATGCGGGTTTTAATATGATTCGTGTGTGGGGCGGTGGCATTTATGAGCGTGATTATTTTTACGATTTGTGCGACGAATACGGCATATTGGTGTGGCAGGATTTTATGTTTGCCAACAGCATGTACCCTACGGATGCTGAATTTAAGGAGAATGTAAGGTTAGAGATTATAGACAACGTTAAGCGATTACGCAATCATCCTTGCGTGGCGTTGTGGTGCGGCAATAATGAAATTGAAGTGGCGTGGGAAAACTGGGGTTGGCAAAAGCAATATGGTTACTCAAAAGCCCAGGAAACTGAAATTTGGGATAACTATACCGCCCTATTTCATGAAATGATTCCGAAAACCCTTTCAAAATATGACCCCACAAGAGCTTATGTACCCACTACTCCATTGAGTAATTGGGGGGAAAGCTGAAAATTTTAACCATTCATCCATGCACTATTGGGGCGTGTGGCACGGTAAAGAACCCATTGAAAATTTTAAAGAAAATGTCGGCCGTTTTATTGCGGAGTACGGTTATCAATCTTTTCCAGATTATGCAACACTGCTAAAGGTAATGGAAGAAAGCGACATGAACCTGGAAGCTGAAATCATGAAAAATCGTCAGAAAAGCTATATCGGCAACGGAATAATTGAAGAAAATATAAAAAAATATGCGTACGACGAGCCTGACTTCGCTACGTGGATAAAATTGAGCCAATTGGTGCAAGCACACGCCATGGGGTTTGCCATTCGACAACACCGCATACAAACCCCAAAATGCATGGGTACATTATTTTGGCAGTTGAACGATTGCTGGCCGGGGCCTTCTTGGAGTGTGATTGATTATTATGGGCAGGAAAAAGAAGCCTACAAAGCTGTGCAGCAATATTATCAACCCGTTATTGCATCTTTAGAATTAACCGAAGGAAAATTGGTTTTGACCGTGGTTTCTGATACCATTGACACAACAGAAACAGCCATTTCTGTTTCATTAAAAAAAGCAAATGGAAAAGAAATTTATGCTTTTAACGAAAAAAGAAGCCTGTCGTTTTTACAACCTGTACGTATTTCACTTAAAGCCCCTAAACGTATCGAAAAGAAATTATTGAAACGCAAGGATGATTTTTACATTGAAATAAAATTACGTAGAGGGGATCTACTCATCTTTGGAGACACGTACTACCTGCGAACAAATGCTACGGTTAACTTTCCAACGGAAAAAGCGGAGTAGCTTCTCTTAAAAAATTCTTTTTAGCGTGCTCTATTTTATTCATAAAGTCCAAGATTATTTGCTTTTTGGTGCCTTTTATTTCAACATTAATTTTTGACCCACCGTCAGATGCTACTATTAATAATTGGCGTCTTGAAATAAGGAAAAAAATGAAGGATACTACAGCAAAAGCGAGTGTTGCTAACGCGGTTTCATTTAATCTTTCAGAAGCCAATAAAATAGAAGCTGTTGCCCCAAGAAGTGCCAACACGATATAAATAGGATTGCTTTTGTAATTAATTTCTACGGAACTGATTTTATTTAAAAAAATGGAGGTAACAAACCCTCCACTAGATTTTGAATTCTCATGCCGTATCCGGTAATTCGTTAAAGTAACATTACCTTTTAAGCTCTCGCTTAATATTTCTTCGTCATTAAATAAATACTGTTTCATTGATTTTCGATTTTTTGTATGATCGAAACTATGAACTAAGGCGTTAAAAACGAATAAAACCTGCTGAATGGGCTTTTTTAAAGTTCAGAATGGCTTTTTTTATTTGCGAAGGGAATTATACCATTCGCTAAGCAGCTTGTTGGGTACTCATAACCATTGCCTTTTTTAAATACAACCCAGAACTGATGGAAAGGATAACAAATGCCAGATAAAAATATGTCCCTATTAACGTTGCTGTTCCGGTATCTATCCCCACATTCATGTTGGCATACGAAAATAAAGCTAAAAATATGGCGGCAACAAAAACATCTGCCATGCTCCATTTTCCTAAATTTTTAATGCGATTGTATAATTTAGCACTCCTTAATTTCTGCGGATGAATTAATACAAAAACAGATGTGATTAATTTTACAAGTGGAAAAACAACACTAAACAATATCAAAATAATTGCCACTAAAAAATTACCCCCAGAATACAATAATGCAATGAGTTGAAAAATAGACTTGTTTTGATACAGGTAATACGTTCTGCCCTCCACAACGCGTTCATAATTGTAATGGTATTCGCCTAAACCAAGTTGTCCAATATAATCCATTTCATTGAGGTTAATATCTATCGGAAAGCTGAATGCTAAGTCTTTGCTGTACGCATGAATTTCCATTAACGGCGATTGTAAACCAAGAAAGAGTAACGAAACAGCGGAAATTATCATAACCAGTCCCCTGGCCTGCCATTGGTGGGGTTTATTGCGGTAGTGTAAAAAGTTAAATGAGGCAAATAAAACAAGAATTACTGCCAAAATACCACCGTATAAAAGCCCCCCGTTGTAGTGTGCCTTGGCTTCTTCTTCTAACTGCATCCATTGTTTCACTTTTTGTTCCCCAACGGTGCTTCCGGGTATCCATTCCCACGCATTCATAAGCCGTTTTTCAAAGTTTAATTCGGCAGCTATTTCTTCTTTTTTAGATTTATATGCAGTTAACTGCTGTGTAATAACGACTGACAAAAAAATAACGCTAACAACCAAAATAATGGTGCTAATGGACAAAAAACCAAACTTTTTCATGCTGCTAAAATAATCGAAAAAAAAATTAGTGTACTACAAAATTATTTTCTGCCGCAAATGTTTCTTGCGCTGATAGGATATTTTGAAAAAGAGAATCTTCCTTTAAAGCGAACTGCTCGCTAAATGTTTCCAACGCTTCATTTTCTTGTTCTGAAATTTCAGCTTTTTGCATAATTGGCATTACTGCTTCAAAATCACCGTTGAGTTGTTTTTTGTAAAATACAAACAAATCATTCAATGCGTTTTTAAATTGTTCTCCGCCTTGCGGAGGGTTCATGCGTTCTAAATCGTTTAGTTTTAAATTTACCTCAAATAATGCATTTTGATGGTTGGTTACCACGTTACCTGTGTCTGATTTAAAAAGTACATCAATTTGATCTAACACCTGCTGTTGCATTAATGTAAATTCATTGTTGTATTCAACAGCAGAAAGTCGTTCGTTGTCCATTTCATATTCTACAATAGTCGTGGAGTCTGTTGATGTACTTAAGTCAGATTCAGTAGTAGATTCACCCCCGCACGCCATTAAACCAATAACAAGCAAAAGCCCCAATAAATAACGCATGTTTTTAGTGTTTTACTTGTGTAATTACATCAAGTTGGTTTCTATCAGCATCCGAAATTACGAAAAAATACGTTCCCGCTTCCAAATCACCCAAACCGATTGTAGGCTGAATAGCGCGTTCTGTAATGAACCTACCAGAAACATCATAAACAGTTACCCACCCTGCTGAAACGCCATTAATGTTTAGTGTATTGTTAAACGGATTTGGATAAAGTTCAATTATGTGTTGATTAGGACCGACCGTTGGTTCTGTAGCGGTTACAGAAAAATTAGTGATGGAAAAATGATCAATTCCACCTTCTGTAATGTTTTCAGTTTCTAACTCATCACTCAACCTTAAAAACACCTGCATTGTTGCTGTAATTTCAACCAATGGCTCCAATGCTATGGATGAATAATTCCATTGGCTCATGGGTAAACCTCCGTTATAAAAATGAGCTATGCGCACAATTTCACCTGTTCCGTTTGCCACAAATACTTCTAAGGTATCATTCGGTTCAGCCCCGTATTTACAGAAAAACCAGGAAGCAAAGTTAACGTGCGGATTATCATAACCCGTTAAATCAAACGGTGGTGAAAAAAGAAAAACCACACCATCATTCACCTCTTCTGTATTGGAAACAGTAGTTCCGTTTCCAGTTAAGTAAGCTAAATTTCCACAATCCGAAGTAACGTCTGCAAACGGGTTTTGCACTTCACCGTCGCCGTTTGCCACACCCACAGGAATTTCACGTTCCCAGGCGCCTCTGCTTGCTGTGCTTGCTTCTGTCCAGCCAAAATCAAACGTAAAATCATCATAAATGCCTTGGTCTAAGTACAAAATAATTTCTACCGTTTCATCCGTAATCAATGTATCAACAAAGCAATCGGTTACGTACCCCCATTTACCAGCCGACACCTGGTAATTGTCTTGATAATACAAGGGTACTTCTAAAATCCCGTCGGCATTGGTTAGTCCCTCTTCTGCCACATAGGTGTGCTGTAAACGAACGCCTGCACCTTCAATCGGGTCCAATGTGGCGGCATCTAACACTTTTACATTTATGGCATATTCTGGTATACGCTCTAGCGCTACATCTTGAACTGTAATTTCACCGTTTTCAAAAGGCAAATCAAACGTTTGTGGATAATACAATACTTTAAAATAGGTTACCGCTCGTGTGCCTTCATTCTCAATCCCGGTAGCGTAATCGCCAAATAAATTACTTTGATCAACGGTTGTTTCACCCTCTATCGTAATCTGCACATTATTTACAGGCATTCCTGTACCCAGCTCTGTAACGTTACCCTCTAAATAACTGCCCTGGTGCGGTGCTGCACTTAATACAATTAGCCCTTCCTTCCGATCGCTCGCTACAATTGTACCCGATTCAAAAAACGGATAAACACCCCAGCACCCTTGAAAATTTGGGGTATCAAACGGGCTTGTATCATAATTGGCTACCTCAATCAAATTGTTTGGGTAAGTAATATCATGTATTACCACACCGTCCGTATAATAAGAGGTGTATAAATAATTGCCTTTTACGTGTGAGTTATGGGGTATAATGCCTTCTCCCGGTGAGGATTGAATTTGGTCAAGCTGTATAATTGATGAAGGGTCAGAAACATCAAACGCGCCAATAAAAGCGCCCGAAACTTCATCCGTCGTATACACAAAATCACCATCTTCAGAAGCCCAAATGTTGTGGCTAAAATTGGTTGGTGTTATTGCCGTTCCAAGTAATTCGGGAGCCGTTTTATCCGTTACATCTACAACGCTAAAAAAGCCGTCATAAATATGTGCAAAATAAGCTGTATCATCTTGCACATAGCCGTCATGCGCATACCAATCATCAAAAACGCCAACCTCTATCGGGTTTAAAGGGTCTGTTGCAACATCTAAAATAATCACGCCGCCATTGTCACGACCAGCACCAAAAATATACACGTAACCGTCACTCATGTAAAGGTTGTGTGCAGATTCCCACGGGTTTAATTCCGGACCAGTGTAAAATGTCACATCCAAATCTGTCGATTCGGGTAAGGGCGAAAGGTCTATAATCATTAATCCATCCAGTGCCTCTGTGGTCACATACAGATAGTCATTATAGGTTTTTAAATCACGCCAAATAGAATTAGACCCGGGTGTCCAAAAAACTTCTGTTGGTGCAGAAGGATCAGTTACATCTACAATTGAAACACCATCCATAGTGCCAACTAAGGCATATTCATTCCCTGCTTCGTCGGTGTATCCCCAAATGTCATTCAATTCTGTGGTGTGTGTTTCGGGAATATCCAAACGGCCTAATTCTGCCATGTTTAATTGTCCGAAAGTACCTGTGATGCAAGCAAAAAGTGCTATAAATGCTATTATTTTTTTCATACTACTCAAAAATAGAACATATTTTTGAAATAGCCACGCCACGGTTAGACTATTGAGTGAACGGTAAATAAACGAAACACAACGGCTTTAGGCTATCTGTATACAACTCTTACGGATGAAATGCGATTGTTCCAAAAATCACCCCAATACGCACATGACCAGTTTTGATCAATCACTAAAGAAGCTCCACAAAAATTACTGTGTTCATATACAATAACGCAAACACCCTGTGGAATAACGATTGATGAAATACAATTTTGCCAGTTAGATGGAAATTGACCAAAATTGCCCAAACCATAACTAAACGAGTTTCCTTGGTAGTTAGCGTTAGAGAAAAACGTAACAACTGGACCGTTTTGCCCATATTGGTTGCAATTGCCATTGTTGTATGGGTTGTAGTATTGTTGTCCATATTGACTTTGTCCGTATTGATTTTGGGTGGGGTAACCAACTTTAAATGTGGTATTGGAATTGTATTTGGATATGTTTGTTAATTGGTTGTAAGTATAATCCATTTCCACACGGACGTTGTAATTTGCATCTTTTATTTTTTCTATTTTATGATTGGTACCGTAATAAATTTTCCAGACGTAGTTAAAATCATCATTTTTTATGCCTTCTAAACGGTTATTTTCACCGTAATAAAAACGGGCATAATAATCAAAATTGCCTTTGTCTATCTTATCTAAAGAACCGTCAAAATTATAGCGCAGAGCAAACAACACATTAAAATCCTCATCTTTTATTTTTTCTAAATTCCCGTCAAAATCATAGTAAAACCGGTAAAGGGTTTGATGATTCTTTTTTATACGGTCAATAGAATTATTGCTGTTTAGCTCTATTTTAAATGGTACTTGTAATGTTCTGAAAGACGATCGCCCTTTAGCATCTACCCAAAGCTGTTTATCATTAATAGCTAACGTTAAACCGCTTACACCGCCGTTTCTGTTTACTGTTAATTTAGTTAACGGATAAACCTGCTCTGTTCCATTAAAATCATAGGTGAATTGCTCAATTTTTCCGTTGGGTGACAGTTGAATAAAAGACGGCTCCTGCGCAGTGGCAGCTATGGTGTATAAGAATCCAAAAAAAAGAAAAAATAGTTGTTTAAACATAGCCGGAATTTTAATCGTTGCTGAAAAACACCAACAATAATGCCAACTGTTCTAAACGGTTTTAGATTAGGATTTGTCGGATTTTATTTGCTCCCATGTTTGGTACATAGATGCTTGTGTTGGGCGATTTGGCTCAATAGCCCGTAAGGGTTCTACCGCTTTAAGTGTTTCGTGGCATTCGCCGGGTAATTTTTGATAAAGCGCAGTGCCCATGGTTTTCCATTGAATCATTTCATCTGACACTTGTTTAATGATTTTGGCAGGGTTACCCACCACTAAACTGCGTTGCGGAATTTGCATTTTTGCCGGAACAAAACACAATGCACCAATAATACATTCTTTTTCAATGATCGCATCATCCATTACTACAGCATTCATTCCAATTAAACAATTTTCGCCAATTGTAGCCCCGTGAATAATCGCGCCGTGTCCAATGTGCGCTCCTTTTTTTAACCTTACTGTTGTACCAGGAAACATGTGTATTGTACAATTTTCTTGCACATTACAGCCGTCCTCAATAATAATTTGTCCCCAATCGCCACGCAAAGCAGCCCCAGGACCAATATAAACATCTTTTCCAATAATTACATTGCCGGTAACAGTGGCTTGCGGATGCACAAAGGCAGATTCATCAACTACCGGAATAAAACCATTAAATGCATAAACCATACTGAAATTTTTTATTGAGCGGACTTAATGTTGTTTTACGTTACGCAATTTTAGGAGCTGTTTTAAGGTAAGGTAATGTACGTTTTGCTCCAAGATAAAAATAATAGATTCCTATAATCATCAGCACGTGGCTTAAATCGTTTTTATCAAACCAGGGGTGTAAATTAATTTTTAATAAAAACACAAATGCAGAGGGTGATAAAATTAATACGCCGTAGACCATATATTTAAACTCGGGAGCTATTTTTTTTGAAAAATAGTTCGCTAAAAAACCCGCCGTTAAAATAACACCAAAAATAGTGTTAATGGCAGTTGGCAAAAATGCCAGTGGCGGTTTTTCGCGTATAGGAGCATAAACACAAACCAATGTAAATATCACATAAACGATAATTAGTTTGATGAAAGAGAGTAATTTAAACCATGATAATAATTTTTCATTGGGATGAGCAGAAATAACAGCTTGTTCTAATAAATAAATAGAAACCGGCCCAGCAATCCACGACGGAAACTTACCCGCTACCCCCCAATAGTTAAAAAATACATGCCCTAGCCCGCCAACAAATGCGCCAATGCCGAAAATTAAAAAAAACCAAATCCAATACGTACGCGCCGGATGATCTATTTTTATGCGCATCAGTAAAACAGCGAGTACAACGCTAAAAACACCCATAATCGTATCTGTAACGAATGCCATGGGCTCCACCAAATCTAATCCGAAAAGGTTAAAGTGAATCTTTTCAAAATCTTGACCAATCATAGTAAAAAACGGAAATTACCGTACTTATTTTCCGTTAAAAACTCCCATAGACGTAAACTTGTCAATACGCTTCTCGCAGCGTTTAACAGGATCCATTTTTTGAAGTTTGGTTAGGTGTTTCTGAATATTTTTTTTGACGTTTGAGAACGTTTCTTCGCGAAATCGGTGTGCACCTCCAACAGGTTCTTTTATCACTTCATCCACTATTTTCAGCGCTTTCATGTCTGCCGAGGTTAGTTTCAAGGCTTCTGCTGCCTTTTCTTTATAATCCCAGCTTCTCCATAAAATGGTTGAACAGTTTTCTGGTGAAATTACAGAATACCATGAGTTTTCCAGCATAATTACTTTATCGCCAACACCAATGCCTAATGCTCCACCAGAAGCACCTTCACCAATAATAATGCAAATGATAGGCACCTTAATGTTCATCATTTCATAAATATTACGGGCTATGGCTTCACCTTGCCCACGCTCTTCTGCCTCTAATCCCGGAAATGCGCCCGGTGTATCAATCAACGTAACAATTGGTTTGTTAAATTTTTCAGCTAAACGGAATAAACGCAATGCTTTTCTGTACCCTTCTGGGTTGGGCATTCCAAAGTTTCTGTATTGGCGCAGTTTTGTGTTTGAACCTTTTTGCTGACCTACAAACATCACTGTTTCACCATCAATTTTGCCAAATCCGCCCACCATTGCTTTGTCATCTTTTACATTTCGGTCGCCGTGTAGCTCAATAAAGTCGCCACCGGTTAATGCCTTAATGTAATCTAATGTATACGGTCTGTCCGGATGTCTTGACAATTGTACACGTTGCCAGGGGGTTAATTTTTTAAATATATCTTCTGTGGTTTCTTTCAGCTTCTTCTCAAGGTCTTTCACCATTTTAGAAGTACTAACACCACTATTTGTTTCAATTTCCTTGGCTTTAAGAATCTCCTCCTCAATGCTTGCAATTGGTTCTTCAAAAGGTAAGTAATTTGCCATGTCGATTTTCTTTTTGCGTTTTCAAATTTAGTGTTTTTTTGAATGATGACTAGCTTCAAAATTTATTTTTACATTTATATTCGCTCAAAATCAAATAAAACATGGTTATTTTTCCCGGCAGTAAAATAAATATTGGTCTGAATATCATAGAGAAACGAGACGAAGGCTATCATGCATTAGAAAGTGTTTTTTATCCACTTTCTTTGTCTGATGTATTGGAAATTGTAAAAAGTGATGCGTTTTCTTTTGATCTTTCTGGAATTGAAGTGGACGGCGACCCTGAAAATAACCTGGTTGCTAAAGCCTACCACTTGATACACGAAAAATTTGATATTGGCCCTGTAAAAATTCATTTGCACAAAAATGTGCCTCTTGGTGCCGGTTTAGGCGGGGGCTCGGCAGATGGTAGCGCAACGCTAGTTTTGTTAAACCAATTATTTGAATTAGAAATGGAAGAAGGGGAATTGTGCAAACTTTCTGAACAATTGGGCAGTGATTGCCCGTTTTTTATTGCCAAAGAGCCAACGTATGTAAAAGGGCGGGGCGAATTATTAGAACCGGCAGATTTTGATTTGACTGGTTATTACATTCAGGTTGTTAATCCGGGAATTCACATTAGTACGGCTGCTGCTTTTGAAAATATTAGCTTGAGTCATGATGAATACAAATTGCACAATCACCTTAAAAACGACCCTAATGAATGGAAGGGACACGTGCTGAATGATTTTGAAACCACAATTTTTCCAAAATTTCCAGAAATTAAAGCCCTCAAAGATAAATTATATGAAAACGGAGCTGTTTACGCAAGTATGACCGGAACAGGCTCTAGCGTTTATGGTATTTTTAAAACCGAACCCAGCGTGGCTTTTAAGAACTATTTTGAATGGATTGGTAAATTATAACAGATGGCTGAATTATTAAAACTGCAGTACTCAAATGCTCTAATTACCGAATTTGCAAATAAAATAAAAGAAGAATGCCCGGCATTTAACCAAAACGAATTTGAAAAAGCAGTTTTAGACAACGACTGGAAAGAAAAAGAGTTAAAGGCGCGAACCACACATATTGCTAATAATTTTGCTGCATTTTTACCTTTTAACTATCCGAAACAAGCGCAAATTCTTGCCGCAGCGTCTCGCCACTTTAATGGCTTTACGGCTACGGTTTTTCCTACTTTTGTGGAGATTTATGGGTTAGATGACTATGAAACCTCCATTGCTGCATTAGAAGAAATGACACAGTATTCCACCGCTGAATTTGCCATACGCCCATTTATTGTAAAGTATCCAAAAACAATGCAGCAACTTAGACAATGGAGTATGCACCCTAATTACCACGTGCGCCGCCTGGCGAGTGAGGGTTGCCGCCCATTATTGCCCTGGGCTATGAAGCTAACCGATTTTGTTAAGGACCCCTCTGCTATTATTCCGATTCTGACAAATTTAAAAAACGACCCGGAAGATTACGTTTACCGCAGTGTAGCCAATAATTTAAACGATATATCCAAACATCACCCCGACTTAGTGTTAAACCTTTGTAAGGAATGGATAAATGAATCTGACACCACGACATGGGTATGTAAACATGCCCTGCGCACCTTACTAAAAAAAGGCAACCAAAAAGCTATGCGCCTTTTTGGCTTTGGAAAAATTGATGCCATAAAAGTAAACACCTTTAAGCTGGATAGTAACACAATTCCGTTAGGTGGCTTCACCACTTTTTTGTTAGACGTAATTAACACGGGTAAAAAAGGGTTGTTTCGACTAGAATATAGCATTGAATACCTGAAAAAAAACGGAACCCATAACGAAAAGGTATTTCAAATTAAAGAGGCAGAGATTCAGCCGAATGAATCCATAAACTTAGAAAAAAAACTTATTTTTAAAGAGCTAACAACCCGTAAGCATTACCCTGGTAAGCATTTTATTAACCTTAAAATAAATGGTATAAAAAACAGAGCAGCTAATGTTTGAGCTTGTCAAATAAAACTAAGCGTATATTCCCTTTAAAACAGGTAACAATTATCACCAAAAACCAATCCTTTATCCACTAAAAATTGCCTTACTGCTAATTGGGCGCCACCGTTTAATGGCCAATTGGTTAAAACTGTTAGTGTTGCGGTCAAATCATCAATTGGTTGAATAGTTTTACCTAAAACAGGCTGGTTGTAGCGTTGGGCAGCAACATCAAACCAAGTAAAATCCACCTGTTGTTTGATTAGTAATTTAGCCACCTGTTTGCCTTTTTTGCCCACCCCTATTAATTGCACTTTTGTGGTTGTAGCCATTTCATTTTGGATAAACCAATTTGTTTTAAGTTCAAAAAAACGCTGTTGCTGATAAATTGCTGAATTTCTGGATGTACGTTTACCGTGTTCGCGCCATAAATGCGTTAGTTCGTTTATTCCTTTTATGCGATACCCCGCTTTATACCACCTAAAAACCAGGTCATAATCTTCTGGATAATTGAGTGTGCTTAACAAAATATCACCCTCAAAACAACCCCGCTCTACCATCCAATTCGGAGAAGCAACAATACATTCACGATACAGCTGCGCGTAAAAATCATCTTGAACAACACGTTCATTTAGCCATTTTTCATAGCGCATGTACCCCTCGCTGACGGCATTCGTTGAAAAATAGTGTACTTTTCCTGTAACAACCATTTTTTTACCCATTTCCATTGCTGCAACAAACTGGTTTAACTTATCTGGAGGCATTAAATCATCTACATCCATTCGTGTTATAAACGCACCTTTGGAATGATTAAAAGCCAGTGTAAGCGCTGGAATAATGCCTTTATCACGATTATCAATTGCTTTTATTCGCTTATCGTTTTGGGCGATTCGGTTCATTAGTTCAGCCGAATGGTCGGTTGAAAAATCATTGACCATTATTAACTCCCATTTGGTATACGATTGCTGTTTAATGCTATCAATGCACTCCACAAGCCATTCAGCCCCGTTAAAAACAGGCATTAAAACAGAAACAAGCGGAGTATCATTCGTCATAAAATACAGCCGAAAGATACCAATCAAAAGTTAAACGAAAACCATCCATCAGCAGATATGTGCGCAGGTACATTTTTGGGTAACCTTTCATTATAAATGAGCAGATTATGATTACATTGTATGGCTAAAAAAACCTAAATGTATAAATTTCTTTTTCTTGCCGCGTTGTGCGTTGCACACGTTAGTTTTTCGCAACCGTTATGGATGCGCTACCCCGCAATCTCTCCTAGTGGGGGCGAAATTGTATTTTCCTATCAGGGAGATTTGTTTATTGTAAGCAGTAATGGAGGCCCGGCAAAACAACTTACTACACATACGGCTTACGATTACCAACCCGTATGGTCGAACGACGGAAAGGAAATTGCATTTGCCTCTAACCGGCACGGAAATTTTGACATTTATACGGTAAAAGCAGTTGGTGGTGAACCACGGCGATTAACCTATCATTCAGCAGATGATTTACCCTATGATTATACGCCTGACGGGCAATCGGTCCTTTTTAAATCAGTTCGTTTGGATGATGTTAACTCGGTTCAATTTCCGTATGGTAGACTCTCTGAATTGTATACAGTGCCTGTAACGGGTGGAAAAGAATTGCAATACTCCACCATCCCCGCAGAGTACGTCCAGTTTAATAAAGATGGAGAACGGGTAATTTTCCAAAACATAAAAGGCTATGAAAATGAATGGCGCAAACACCACACGTCATCCGTAACCCGTGATTTGGTGATGTACAATACCTCAGACAATTCGTACAAACAACTAACCGAATGGGAAGGTGAAGACCGGAACCCACTATGGGGTGATGGCGATACTATTTACTTTTTAAGTGAAAAATCGGGTGCTTTTAATGTGTGGAAAGGTACAATTGAAAACCCTTATCAAACCCAGTTAACAACTTTTGCAACGAACCCTGTACGGTTTTTGACACGTGCAACCAACGGTACGTTATGTTTTGGGTATGACGGCGAAATTTATACCCTAAAAAGTGGACAACCAGAAAAGGTTAACATAAGCATACAAAAAGATATTACAACCAATAAAACCATGCTGGAACGGGTAAAAGGAGCCTCTGAATTTTCAGTATCTCCAAATGGGAAGGAAATGGCTTTTATTTCACGCGGAGAGGTTTTTGTAACATCAATTGACTACGCCACCACAAAGCAAATTACATTTACACCCGAACAAGAACGTAACATTAGCTTTAGCCCAGATGGTAAAAAATTGCTATTTGCCGCAGAGCGTAACGAAAGTTGGAACATTTACCAGGTAACGCATGACCGTGAGGGTGAGGACTATTTTTACAATGCCACGCTTATAAAAGAAGAGCCGCTGGTAACTACTGAGGTAGAAACTTTTCAACCTGCCTATTCGCCAGATGGAAAAGAGGTTGCTTTTTTAGCGGACCGTACATCAATTAAAATTATTAACCTGGAAACAAAAAAAGTGCGCGAGGTGCTTCCAAAAACGGCTAATTATTCCTATCAAGATGGTGACCAATATTTTACATGGTCGCCTGATTCAAAGTGGATTTTAACCGAATTTTTTGAGTTTGAACGGTGGAATACAGACATTGGGCTGATTAACGCCAGCGGACAGGAGCCTCCAATTAATTTGACAAAAAGTGGATACAGCAATGCGCGTGCAAAATTTGCCATGAACGGTGAAATGGTTTATTACACAACAGATCGTTACGGTATGCGATCACACGGAAGCTGGGGAGCGCAAACAGATGTTGAGGCTGTTTTTTTAACGGAAGAAGCGTATAAAAAATTTAAATTAAACAAAGAGGAGTTTGAACGGTGGAAAGAGGAGCAAAAAGAGGGTGAAACTGAAGAGAAGGACGAAGGAGATGATGACAAAAAGGATAAAACTGAAGAAAAAATTGAACCATTGACCCTGGAAAAAGAAGGGTTGAAAGATCGTCGCGTACGGCTAACTATTCATTCATCTAACCTTACTGATTTTTTAGTGAATAATGAAGGAACAACCCTTTATTACTTAACCCAATTTGAAGATAAGTTTAATATTTGGATGACGGATTTTAAAGAAAAAGAAACCAAACTGCTCAGCAGTGTTGGTTCTGATGGATCTGCCATGTATTTTGATGAAGAAGAAAAAAACATTTATACCCGAACAGCAAATGGTATAGCTAAAGTAGACTTAGCGAGCGGAAAGCCAACCCCTGTTGCATACAAAGCCGAAATGCGTATTGACCCAGGCAAAGAACGTGCATATATGTTTAACCACGCCTGGCGACAGTTGCGCGAAAAATTTTACGTAGCTGACCTACACGGTGTAGATTGGGACATGTACAAAACCGTTTACGCTAAATTTTTACCCCACATTACCAATGGGTATGATTTTTCGGAAATGCTAAGCGAATTGTTGGGTGAAGTTAATGCATCACACACGGGGGCGCGTTACCGTGACTTTGACCCGAATGGTGACCAAACTGCGGTTTTAGGATGTTATTATGATGAAAGTTATGAAGGAAATGGCCTAAAAATTATAGAAGTTATGGATAAAAGCCCACTCGACACAAAATCAGATAAAATTGTGGCGGGTGTAATTATTGAAAAAATTGACGGAGAAGCCATTGAAAAACAGCAAAATTTTTACCCTTTACTAAACAGAAAAGTAGGTAAACGCGTGCTATTGTCACTATACAACCCAAAAACAGGTGACCGCTGGGACGAAGTAGTAAAACCAATTTCAACCGGGCAGGAGCGTAATTTAACGTATGAGCGCTGGGTTAAAAATTGTGAACAAGCAGTAGATGAACTTTCAGAAGGAAGGTTAGGTTATGTGCATGTACGCGGAATGAACTCTGAAAGTTTTAGAGAAATTTTTGACCGTGCGTTAGGCGAACTGCATACAAAAGAAGCATTAATTGTGGACACACGCTTTAATGGCGGCGGCTGGTTGCATGATGACTTGGCAACGTTTTTAAGCGGAAAAGCCTATATGAATTTTGAACCCCGAGGGCAAAAAAATATGGGTGGAGAACCGTTATGGAAATGGCAAAAACCATCTTGCGTTTTAATGAGTGAAGGTAATTATTCTGACGCACACCTTTTTCCGTATACTTACAAAGCCTTAGGGATAGGTAAGTTAATTGGAATGCCTGTACCCGGCACAGGAACAGCCGTGTGGTGGGAGACTATGATTGATGGACAAACTGTATTTGGTATTCCACAAGTGGGTATGCGAAGTGTGACAGAAGGCTTTTTGGTAGAAAACCATAACCTAAAACCAGATATTGAAGTGAATAATACGTACGCTAAATTTACAACGGGTGTAGACGAGCAATTAAAAGCTGCGGTGGACGAATTACTGGACTAAAATTGAAAAATAAAAGGCGGATAAAAATAGGGCTTGTTTGCGCGATACTTTTTGGCGGTATTTTGTACGGATGTGGTGCATTTTCATCTATAAAAAACAATTTTCCGCAACCGAGACGCGGAAAGTTAGATTTGAGCAACAGCCACCTAACCGAAATTCCAGATTATGTGTGGAAGCTGACCGATTTGAGGGTGTTAGACCTACACCACAATAAACTAACGGAAATACCTGCGGACATTGCAAAGCTAAAAAACCTCAAAAAGCTAATTATAAGCCGTAACGACTTGGTGACATTACCACCCGAAATTGGAGCGCTTGAGAACTTGGAAATTCTTTCGCTAAAAGCCAATAAGTTAGAACGAATACCCGACGAAATTGGCAACCTCAAAAACCTTGAGGTACTACGCCTTAGTTTTAATCAACTTACCTATTTGCCCCAAGCCATTGGTGATCTGGATTCGCTTGGTTATTTATACGTTGACTATAACCAAATTGAGTATTTACCCAATGAAATTGGAAAATTAGAAGGATTAGTAGAATTTATTATTGGCAGAAACCGATTAACGGCGTTACCACCCGAATTTTATGAACTACCCCACCTAAACACGTTGGATTTATCGTATGCAGGGCCAACCATTGCCATTGCTTATGAAATTTGCAGAATGCGAAGTATTGAAACCCTTTATATTGACCGAACAACACTTAATTTTGCACCGCGGTGTTTAACTGTGCGTTCTAACGGTGTGCGTTTTAATTTAATTTTACGATAAGGTTATCACTAAACCTTGTCTTTCATTTCCGTCATCCGAATAATTTCATACCCCATGTTTTGTTCCTTTTTAATGGCTGTAATCAAGTCTAACTTTGATTGGCTTGAGGTAGATTCGTACACCATATAATAGCGCCCGGAGCTTAACCCCTCTTTAGCGGACTGCTGCTGTAAACTTTGCACAATCATTCTAAAACGGCTTATGTTAACCTGAATGGTTTGAACAGATTTTGAAAAATCAATGATATAAAAAACAGTGTAATAACTTGTTTTACGCAATAAATCTACAGACATATCTTTGTAGATATACGGATAGTTGTTTGCCCGTAATTTGAAATTGTAGGTAAACGTTTTAAACCGATCTGTATTCACGAACTCTTTAAACCGTGCTTTAAAATTAACAGCAGACCGTTTTGCTTTTTGTGTAACAGGCACCTCTTCACCAACAAATTTTTTATACAGTTTATCAAATGCTAAATTACCGCCTGTTTTTGCCTCAAACAAATCACTGTACTGAATAATGCCACGTTTTTTATGCGTTAGTTCTTTTAACAACCGTTTGGAGTAAGGTGCATCAAATAATGACAAGGCCTCCTCACCGCGCTTAATCTTATTGATATCAAAATCCATTAACCGAAATGATTTGCGTACAGAAGCTTTAAAAGCTGCTGAAGAATTACGCAACGCAAATGCTAATTTCCTGTCTGCATAAGCAAAGTGGGGTATCCCATCTAAATTTGCTAACACACCTACTACAATTTTCTCATCAGAAAACCGATTCATCACCACATAAATAAGTGTAAAAAATGATTGCATATTAACTTAATTCATTCATTAAAAAAGTGCGTAATGCGGCATTTCTTTTCGCGTCAAATAACTGCGCGAGCAGTCCCCCTTTGTCAACCTTCACTCCCGTTTCTGACTGGAAAAGCACCAAAGCATTAAAAAGTTTGCTTTCAAATTTTTCATCCATCAAGGCAAAAAAATCAGAAATTAAAGCTGTCACTTTCTCCGTTTTTAATTTACCTTTTAAAAAACGCATAAATGGCGGTTTGTAAAAGTTTTCAGTCGTACTATTATTGTGAAAAAATGTGTGTAATGGAAATACAAATTCCCATTTTTTGCCGTGCTGAATGGCTAAATGATTGAACGTAGCATGTAAACCTAACCAGTTAGCAAACGCAAAAAATGTAACCAGCTTAGCACTGTTTAACACCCCGTTTGCCTCTAACTGTTCAAAAAGCAGGGGGTCAAACGTTTCCATTTCATCCCACTCTTCTAAATACAAAAAAGGGGCGCCCTTTTCCACATATTCATAACCATTGGTGCGCAAATGCAATTGTTTTAAACCTTGAGCATATACAATGTAAGTAGCATCCGCAGGCACTTTTACAAAAGTACGCATGTCACTTGCCAACACCATTCCATTATGTTCTGCTACAGTTTGCACTTATTTAGCTTTTTCTTTTAACATGGGCACAAAACTAAAAACACCTAATTTTTTCTGTGTTAAGCTACCGTCTTCTTCTTTTACAATTAGTAGCATTTCTTGATCTTTACCAGATCCTATTGGAATAACCATTCGTCCATTCGGTTTTAATTGCTGTACAAGTGCTTCTGGAATGAAAGGCGCGCCACATGTTACGATAATTCCATCAAAAGGGGCATAAGTTGGCCAGCCCTCGTAACCGTCTCCGTATTTTAACTTGGCGGTATATCCCAACTTTGGAATAATTTGATTTGACTTTAAATACAATTCCCGTTGCCGTTCTATTGAAAAAACTTTAGCGCCCACCTCGCACAAAATGCTGGTTTGAAAACCCGATCCTGTGCCTATTTCTAAAATACGGTGTCCTTTTTTTAGTTGGAGCAATTCGGTTTGAAATGCAACTGTGTAAGGGTGAGAGATTGTTTGCCCTGCACCTATTTGAAATGCCATATTGCTATACGCCTGTTTTGTAAAAACAGCATCTAAAAAATAATGGCGTGGTACATTCTCTATGGCTTTTAGTACGCTTTCATCTGTAATGCCTTTTTCACGTAATTCTTCAACCAATTGTTTGCGCAGTCCTTTATGTCGGTATGTATCTATCATTTTATTTGTGTGCGAATGCACAAAAATAACGTAGATCTACTTATAAAAACGATTATACGTTAAGAATGAATTAACATCTTATTTTTAGTTTATCATCAAATAAAAGAAACAAAAACGGGGAACATACAGTACACCATGCTGAGAATACGTACCTTAATCCACCAAGTATGTTACGGTTGAAAAAAAAGCTATTCATTTTTTTTAGTGTACTTTTTTGTGCAACAATAGCTTGTGACCAAAAGAAAACGGAGATTTCGACCAATTTCGTTAACGAACAAACGACAAACGCTGCTACCTCTTTATTTGATACGCTTGTAACTGGTACGCCGTTAAAAGCAGAGTTGAAATGTATCCTGCCTAAAAAACCGGCAGAAAAAATTAATGTTGGCGAACCCATAATTGTAAAAACCAATAAAAATAAATTCCCCATTAAATCGCCTAACGTTCGTTTAGTTGCAGCAGACTTACCAACAGCACAACCCGGAGAGGGCGAATATAAATTACCGGTAAAAACAACTCCCACCGGAAAAAAACAAAACATAAATTTTCCCCTCATAACAGAGGCACTGCCTCCAAACTCTGCGGATGCCGCGTATTACAACCTGCAATACTTAGACGTTGACCAAGGGTTAAGCCCCGGTTTTATATTGGACGTTACAGAAGATTCTCGCGGTAATTTATGGGTTTCCACCTGGGCATCTGGTGTTTCTATGTACAACGGAAATTCATTTTCAAACTACACGATTGATGCCGGCTTGGTAAGCAATTACATTTGGACTATTTTAGAGGATAACCAGGGTAATATATGGTTTGGGTCAGATGATGACGGGGTTTGCAAATATGACGGTGACCAGTTTACCACTTACACGGTAAATGATGGCCTTGCGGGCAACACGGTGTCTAAAATTATAGAAGATGAGCGCAATAATTTATGGTTTGCTACAAACGGTGGGCTCACTAAATATGACGGAAAACAGTTTATTAATTACGGCAAAGCTCAGGGCCTTGGAGGCGACATTGCAACCAATATTGCAAATGGGTCTAACAACAGTATTTTGATTACAACCGAAAACGGCATGTCTATTTTTGACGGCGTATTATTTACACATTTCACAACAAATGAAGGCTTGACGAGTAATAATACAACAGCCATTTATGAAGATTCTAAAGAAAATATATGGATTGGAACCCGTGATGCCGGTGTAATAATTTATGACGGCTACACTTTTTTTTCGTTTAACGAATCTCACGGATTGCCTGAAAACGCTATTTCTGCCATTGCCGAAGATGGTGATGGAAATATATGGTTAAGTACAGAAAATAGTGGGGTTTGTAAATACAACCGCTCACACTTTTTACACATTACCCGTAAAGAGGGCTTAAGCAGCAATACGGTGCGCACAATCTATAAAGACAGTAACAACAATTTATGGTTTGGCACGGATGGTGGATTAAATAAGTACAACGAACATTCTTTCCGCAATTTTACAAGAGAAGATGAATTAGGAGACTTAGTGATTCGCAGTATTTGTGAAGACAAATTTGGCAATATATGGCTTGGACATGCCAAAGGTATTAGTAAGTTTGATGGCGAAACATTCAAGCAATATACCACGGACCAAGGGCTGAGTGACAATTTTGTGCGTGCGTTAATTCAAGACCATAAGGGAAATTTATGGATTGCTACAAATGCTGGTGGCGCGGTTTATTTTGACGGTGAAACATTTACTCAATATACTGTACAAAACGGTTTATCAAATAATTTCATCTTGTCGATATACGAAGATGATGACCACGCGATTTGGATGGGAACAAACGGCAAAGGGTTAACAAAGTTTGATGGTGAAAATTTTTATCATTTCACGACTGAGCAAGGGTTGTCTAGCAACGTGATTAGGGCAATTACGCAAGACGCAGATGGCAATATGTGGTTTGGAACGGTAGCCGGAGGATTAGAAAAATGGGATGGTGAAAACATAACCCATTATAGCCAGAAAGAAGGCTTAGGGCAAAACACCATTTTAAGTTTAATGCCCGATACTGAAGGTAATTTGTGGATTGGAAGAGAGTCTGGTGGGATTTCTATTTTAAAGAATGGAATGATAAATACCATTACAGAAGAAAATGGACTAAGTAATAATATAATATGGTCCATTGTCGAAGATTACGACCAAAATGTATGGGTTGGCACAGAAAATGGGCTGGATTTAATCGAAATTAATGAAAAAGAGCACCTTCGCATTACCAACTATGGCAAACTAGATGGACTAAAAGGAACTGATTTTTATCCGAATGCGGTGTGTTTGGACAGTGATAATAAAATTTGGTGGGGAACCGGAAAAGGTTTGTCTATGCTTGACTTGAATAAATACCAAAAGCGTACCGCAGCACCTAAACTCAGCCTCACAAACATGGAAGTTGACCAGCATTATGTTGATTTTCGAGCGTTAAAGGTAGCCAACAAAAACCCAGGTGCAGTTTACAACCACCCCTATTTTAGTTCTGCTGATTTAAAAAAAGTAAATTTTAAACACGTTAAAAAATTTGCAAACGTTCCTTCAGAAATCGAGATTCCGTATAATTTGAACCATCTTACCTTTCATTTTTCTGCCAATGACTGGACAGCACAGCATAAGCTGAAATACCGCTACAAACTAGAGGGAAAAGATAACCTGTGGCGTACCAAAACAGATAATCAAGTTGTGTACAGCTACCTGCCCGCTGGTAATTATACTTTTCGCTTAAAAGCGGCTGGAGAAGGAAATTCATGGACGGATGCCATTTCTATTCCCATTCGAATTAACCCACCGTGGTGGCGAACAATATGGGCATTTATTATTTATTTTATTCTGGCTATCAGCCTAATTGTAGCATTTGTAACGTGGCGCACAAATAAACTCATCCGCCGGCAAAGGCTGCTTCAAAGTTTGGTAAATGAACGCACACAAGAGGTGGTAAAACAAAAAGAACTGGTAGAGTCAAAAAACCAGGAAATTATAGATTCTATTAATTATGCCAAGCGCATACAAAAAGCCATTTTACCCTCTAGTGGTAAAGTAAAACGCCAATTGGCAAATGTGTTTATTTACTTTTCGCCAAAAGCCATTGTGGCAGGTGATTTTTATTGGTTAGAAGAAAAAGAGAATAAAATTCTACTCGCTGCGGCTGATTGCACAGGGCATGGCGTGCCCGGTGCTATGATAAGTTTAGTATGCAACAATACATTAAACCGAACCGTGCGTGAATTTGACTTAATTGAACCCGCTCTAATTTTAAACAAAGTGCGTGACTTGGTCATTTCTGCCTTTACCAATAGTTTAGCCGAGGTACAAGATGGTATGGATATTTCCCTAATTTCATTGGACATTGATACCAACTTACTAAAATATGCCGAGGCCAATAATAACTTATACATAATATCTGCCAAAGGTGAACTCACCGTTTTAAAAGCAGACCGTCAACCCATTGGAAAATATATTAAAACCAATGACTTTACCCAACACGAAATTCAGCTAAACAGAGGCGATACCTTCTATTTATTTACAGATGGTTTTATTGACCAATTTGGCGGACCAAATGAAAAAAAGTTTAAAACACGCCGGTTTGTTGACTTATTACTAAGCATACAGCATTTGCAAATGAACGAGCAAAAAAAACACCTCCGAGCTGTTTTCACCTCTTGGAAAGGAAATTTAGAGCAGATAGATGACGTATGCATTTTAGGTGTAAGGGTTTAGTTACTTCCCCACTTATTTCTAACTTGGATTCGATTATTAGCCTTACTTTTGCGGCATGTATTAGGGGGTAGTTTACATGTTATTGTCTTCTATAAGTTTTGCAATTGTAAATATCATTGTAAAAATACTGGCGGGTGACACGGGTATTTTACCTTCCATCCAAGCCTATCCGGTTACAGAACTTATTTTTTTTCGCTCAGTTATTTCATTGGCTATCTGTGTTGCTATTATTCGTACGCGAGGGATTCCGTTTTTTGGAAACAATAAAAAATGGCTGCTTATTCGCGGTATTTTTGGTGCAACAAGCCTTACGCTTTTCTTTTTTACCCTTAAAAATTTACCGCTTGCCATTGCTACGGTTGTACAATACCTCTCCCCTATCTTCACCATTATATTTGCCATTTATTTACAAAAAGAAAAAGTAAAACCTGTTCAATGGGTATTTTTTGCTGTATCAATGTTTGGTATATACATAATTGGGAAAGACCGTGGTGGAAGTGTCGATTATGACCCATTTTGGTTAATTATTGGCGTTGTATCTTCATTACTTACCGGTATAGCATATAATGCGATTATGAAATGTAGAAAAACAGATGCGCCTGTAACTGTTGTGATGTATTTTCCGCTAATTGCCGCACCGGTTATGCTTGTGGTAACGTTAGTAGATGGTTTTTTAATACCCGTAGGCGTAGAATGGTTAATGTTACTTTTAATTGGTGTAATGACCCAAATAGCGCAAGTGTGCATGACGCGTGCGTTTAATTCAGCATCTGCGGCAAATGTTACCCCCATTAAATATATTGGTGCCATTTACGCCGTTTCTATTGGTTATTTTATATTTGATGAAACGCTTAGCCTTTGGTCATCTATGGGGATAGCATTAGTGCTACTTGGAGTATTATTAAACACTTTTTTGAAAAGTAAAAAAACGGCGTTAAGCAAAGTTTAAATCGTACAGTTTTTTATAATGGCCGTTCATGGCTAATAATTCTTGATGCGTACCGCGTTCAAGAATCTCTCCACTGTCAATAACTAAAATTTCAGACGAATTAACAATGGTAGATAAACGGTGCGCTATGACAATTGAGGTACGCCCTTTTTGTAATTCTTTGGTCGCGTTTTGAATCAATTCTTCAGATTCTGAATCAACACTTGCCGTCGCCTCATCTAAAATAAGCACTTTCGGGTCATACACATACGCCCGAATAAATGAAATGAGTTGTTTTTGCCCTACGGACAATACACCCCCGCGCTCACCAACGTTATAATCGTACCCTCCTGGTAAACGCATTATAAAATCATGCGCACCCACTTGCTTTGCCGCAGCAATTACTTTGTCTTTTGAAATGGATTGGTCACCTAACGTAATGTTAAACAAAATGGTATCTGAAAACAAAAACACCTCTTGCAACACAATGGCTATGTTTGAACGGAGCGTGTTTAACTGAATATCGCGTATACTCTCACCTCCAATGCGAATATCACCTTTTTGAAACTCATAAAAACGCGTCAGTAAATTAGTAATGGTTGATTTTCCTGCCCCCGTGGTTCCAACAAGGGCAATGGATTGTTTTTCTTCTACTTGAAAATTAATCCCTTTTAGTACCCAATCCTCATTTTTATAAGCAAACCAAACGTTGTTAAACTCAATTTTAGAATCAAAATTAACGGTGCTTAACTGTCCTTTATCGTCAATATGTTCTTTATGCTCTAACAGTTCTATTACACGTTCGGCGCGTACCAAACCGCGTTGCAATACGTTAAACCGATCTGCCAATTGCCGTATGGGGCGGTACAGCATGTGTATCCATAAAATAAAACCAAAAATTGTCCCAAAAATAACTTTTACATCACCATCTGAATAATCAAGCTGCAGCATCCCCCACATAATTAACACGGCAATAGAGAGTGAACTCAATAACTCTACAACCGGAAAAAATATAGAGTTTGCCCAAACCGCATCAATATGCGCTTGACGGTGGTCTTTATTTATGGACGAAAACTTCGCATACTCCATCTTTTGACGGTTAAACAATTGCACGATAAACATTCCCGAAATATGCTCTTGTACAAACGTGTTTAATTTATTTACCTGCAAGCGTTCTTTCTGAAAAGCTTTTTTCATGGCGCGTGCAAAAATTCGGGTGGCAATTAACAGTAACGGTATGGGAATTAAGGTCAGTAGACTTAGCTCCCAACTCACTGAAAACATAAGCGAGATAACAATAATTAATTTTAAAATGTCACCCAACATAGTAATTAACCCAACGGCAAAAACATCTGCAATTGCCTCTATATCTGACACTAAACGAGTAACTACGGTTCCGTTTGGCGTGTTGTCAAAATATTTAAGTTTAAAGGAATTAAAATGGGCGTATAATTTTGTGCGAATGTCTCGTATAATGGACTGTCCCAATAAATTTGCCATGTACGTTAAAAAAAACTGTATAATTGTTTCTAACACTAACACGGCTAAAATAAGCAATGTCCAGCTCCACAAAATACCTTCAATGGTACTTGCGTTTGAAAAAACGTCTACAATGCCTTGAATAACGCCGCCAAATCGTGTCAATTCTGCTCCGTCTCCAGTAATGTAATTATCAATCAACTCTTTAATCATAAACGGACGCAACGGACCTAGAAATGATAAAAGAATCATTAAAAAAATAGACGCACCAAACAACAGACGATACGGTTTTGAAAACCCCAATAATTTACCCAGTAACTGTAAGTCTAGTTTGCTTTTTCCTGCCATTTTTACAAAAATAGCCAAAACATTGCTTTGATTGGTGTTTTAACACCTAAATTAAAAATGAAAAAACTGAAATGAAATGAACGCAATAAAATGAGTTGAAATTTATTGATTTCAAATAGAATTATTACTTTTAAGCAATACTGCAAGAATGATCAAATTAACACGGGTTATCATTTCATTTTATTTTTTGTTAGTTACACCGTGCGTTACAATTGGTCAAACGATTGAGGAAATAGCTAAAGCTGATTTTGACACCCTCATTGCCCCGCCAAACGACCCTTGTTTACTCGCAGAAACTGTTGGCAACAATTACACCAAAAAGAGTGATAGCCTTGTTTATTATCGTGATTTGGCATTGCGGTTGTCATACGCCTGTGGTGATGAAAATAAAATAGCTTTTTTTCGGAAAAAGATGGTGCTAGCCCACCTTGAAGCGTTTACAGACAGCATTAAAAGCGAACAAAATAAACTAAAAAAAGTCTTAAGTGAGGAAAGAGATAAGTATACACAGCTCGAAAAAGATGCAAACAGCCAAAAAACCCTTTATCTTGGTTTAATTTTCGCTTTACTGATGAGTATCCTTATTATTTTGATTTTTTCATTCAGAAAAAGGATAAAACAAACGAAAGAACACCGTTTTATTTTAAAGGAACAAAATGAAGAACTGAAACAAACACTCATATCAAAAGAAGAAAAAGAAATACTGCTAAAAGAAATTCATCACCGCGTAAAAAATAATCTTCAAATTATTTCCAGCCTCATTCGTTTACAGTCTGATTATATCGACAAAGATAATTTTCAAGAAAAGCTAAACGAAGTTGAAAACCGTATACGCAGCATGGCACTCATCCATGAAAAGCTCTATAAATCCAAACATTTATCGCGCTTACGAATTAAAGATTATATACAAGAATTAAGCATCAACATATTAAACACGTATGACCATTTGCACCGCGTACAGTTTAAATTTGACATTGGCACACAAGAATTTACAATAGACACCTTAATTCCAATTGGTTTGATTTTAAACGAAACCATTTCTAACTCTTTAAAACACGCCTTTACAGACCAAAAAGCACCAGAAATTCGCATTGCCGTGCACAATAATAACATGGGCGAAACCATTATGGTGATTGAGGATAACGGCATTGGTTCTACCAAAACTATTGAACAGCTGAAAGAGGATTCATTAGGAATGGAGCTTATTTTTTCACTAGCCGAGCAATTAGATGGTATTTTAAGAATTAATACCCAAGGTGGATTTAGCTACACCTTTGTATTTCCGCACATTCGTTAAAAAATAATTGGTGTTTTTTAACCGTTGTGTTACTCCTTGCAGTTTTTTCGGTAATTCGCTGTAAATTTCGAATTAATCTCTTTATTTTTGCACAAAAATAAGTGCATGCCAAAATTATCTACAAAAGGGGTGAATATGCCCCAATCACCAATTCGTAAACTTGTTCCATTTTCTGAAAAAGCTAAAAAAGAAGGAAAACACGTTTTTCATTTAAACATTGGACAACCAGATATTGCTAGTCCAAAGGTGGCCATAGAAGCTGTTAAAAATCTTACGATTGACGTACTTGAATATAGCCACTCAGCCGGTTTTCAGTCTTACCGCGACGGTTTATCAGACTATTACAAAAAGAGTGGAGTACATGTAGAATCAGATGAAATTTTGGTGACAACAGGAGGTTCAGAAGCGCTAGTGTTTGCCTTTATGAGTTGCCTTAATGCGGGTGATGAAGTGATAATTCCAGAACCGTTTTATGCCAATTATAATGGGTTTGCAACAATGGCAGGCATAACGGTAGTTCCAGTTACTGCAAAAATAGAGGATGGCTTTGCATTACCGGATATTGCTGATTTTGAACGCTTAATTACTGATAAAACAAAAGGGATTGTAATTTGCAACCCTGCTAACCCTACGGGCTACCTTTATTCACAAGCTGAATTGCAAAAATTGAGTGAAATTGTTAAAAAACATGACCTTTATTTGTTTGCAGATGAAGTGTACAGAGAGTTTTGTTATGACGGAGCGGCTCCTTTTTCTGTTTTAAACCTAGCTGGTTTAGAAGAAAATGTGGTATTGGTAGATTCTGTTTCTAAACGTTACTCTATGTGTGGTGCGCGTATTGGCGCATTGATATCACGAAATAAAGAGGTGATGGAGACAGCATTAAAGTTCGCACAGGCACGATTGTCTCCACCAACATTGGCGCAAATTGCAAGTGAGGCTGCATTGCAAACACCGCAAAGTTACTTTTCTGACGTGGTGGAAGAATATGTAGAACGCAGAAACATTACTGTAGACGGACTAAACGCCATTGAAGGAGTGTATTGCCCAAAACCAAAAGGTGCGTTTTATTGTATCGCCTCTTTTCCGGTAGATGATACCGATAAGTTTTGCCAATGGTTGTTAGAAGATTTTGACTACAACGGCGATACCGTGATGATGGCACCTGCAAGTGGTTTTTACGCCACACCGGGGCTTGGTAAACAAGAGGCGCGCATTGCTTATGTGTTAGAGAAAGACGCACTGAAAAAAGCAGTGAAGTGTTTGGAAGAAGCATTAAAAGTGTATCCCGGACGGACACATTAAACAACTACACTGTATTGCTTAGTTTCCAATTTTACCTTAAATTCGTTTAGGCTAAAATTTTAATGGATTTTATTCGTTATACGAACTATTATGTGGAAATACCTAATGTTATTTTTAGTTGGATGGATTCCCCAGCAATTAGTGGCTCAAGGCAACACTTTTTACCACATTGATAAAATTACCTACAAAGTAAAAACCTCAAAAGACAGTGTTGCTACTGTTAAAAATGAGCGTAAAGCCATTACTTATTTTAATATGAATGGTTACAATGGGGTATCATTGACAGAAACCGCAAAAAAAAGGAGCGGTATTCATCACTACTACACTTACGCCCACCGGTTTAAAAAAATAGAACTACAAGAGGTTGCTGACAAACGCCCTTACACCGCCACAAGTAAAGATTATTTTAACACGCTACTCGCCATAAATAAGCGTATTAAAATGTTGGAAAATAATGGTTTTCCGTTTGCATCTCTGCAAATTGTAGATCAACAAGAAAAAGAAGATGTGCTTTACCTCAGCTATAAAGTAGATTCGGGTTATTATACCATTATTGATAAAATCAACTTAAAAAGTAAAAGCCCACTCCACGAAAAAACGGTATTAAGCGCGTTAGGTCTAAAACCAGGGGATGAATATTCTGAACAAAAAATAAGGGTGATACAAGAAATTATAACCAATGACAATAATTATAGCCTAATACGACCGGTGGAGGTCCTTTTTAGAGAAGGCACGGCCGAACTTTTTATTTATTTAGAAAAGAAAAAAGCCAGCAGTGCAGATGGTTATGTTGGTTTTCAGCAAGACCGTTTAACCGAAAAGCTAGTACTAAATGGTTACATTAATTTACAGCTACACAACGCCCTTAACCGGGCTGAAATTATTGACCTAAATTGGCGCAACAGCCCTACCAAAACACAAGATTTAAAAGCAAAATTTGAATATCCATACCTTTTTGGTTCCCCCATTGGTGTTGGGGCTACGCTTGATTTACAAAAACAAGACACCTCTTTTGTACGGTCAGATGTTTTATTGGAATTGATTTACCGCACACCTCAATTTCGCGTAAGCATTTTCGATCAAATTGAACAATCGTCTACCATCTCTGCAGTAGCCATTCCCGGATTTAGAGATTACGCCAAAAACACGATTGGAGCGAGCATTGCCTACAAACCATTTTTACCAGATTATCTTCGTTTTTATCATCCTAAATTTGAGATTTCAGGTGGCGTTTTCAATTATCGCGCAGATACATTAGACGACGCCCAAAACACTTCCTCTAACCGTAAATACAGACTCGCTTATTCGCATAAAATTGATTTTTTAAAGTATTTTCATTTAAATAATCACCTCTCTTATCAAGGTTTAGAGTCGTCCACAGAATTGGCGCGCAATGAGTTTATTTATTTTGGAGGACTACAAAGCGTGCGCGGTTTTTATGAATTGGAACTTTCAGGAAAATCAATATGGGTTTTGCAAAACGAAGTGGAATTTAAGCCATTTTCTCAGTTAGCACTAAAAGTATTATACGATTATTCAACCTTTGCCAACCAGCAGCAAAATTACACCCACAGTGTTGGTTTTGGCTTTGGTTTTATTAACAATAACAGCCAGTTAGACATTATTGTGGCAACTGGTAAGTTAAACGATAATCCGTTGCTATTGTCTGATACGAAGATTCACATTGGTTTTAAATCAACCTTTTAAAAAACCAACCATTTGGCAAATAAAAAAGTAGTGCAATGTGCCTTGTTCCCTACCGTTTAGTCAATAATTATAACGTTTCATTAAATAGCCATGCATGGCGTGTTAAAATTGCTTATTTTTAACTTAAAATACGTAAACCCTTATGCGCTACTTACTACTCTTTTTATTCTCTATTGGCATAAGCGCTGGTTTTGCTCAGCAAAATGGCGTGGTAAATGGTCAATTATTAATTCAGTTTAAAGCTAAAACAAACCCCACTGCAGTTATTAGGCAGTTTGAGGCAGATCAGAATATAGGTGTGCATGAATTTAAATGCATCAGCCCTATTGTAAATGTCTATTTATTGGAGTTTACAGACTTAAGCGTAAACTTAGACCGTTACGCACGCGTGTTTTACAGCTATGATGCTGTGCAAACGGTACAAAAAAATCACTACGTTACCAACCGAGAAACCATTCCGACAGATGCCCTTTTTTCAGACCAATGGTATTTGAAAAACACTGGCGCTGATGGCGGTACAATAGATGCGGACATTGATGCAACGGACGCGTGGGACATAACCACAGGTGGGCTAACCACACATGCCGATACCATTGTGGTGTGTGTAATAGAAGGTAGTGGTGTAGACATTAGCCATGAAGATTTACAAGGCAACTTATGGAAAAATTATGGTGAAATTCCAGATGACGACATTGACAATGACGGCAACGGATATATTGATGATTTCCATGGTTGGAACGTGCAAACCGAAACAGGTGCAGTGGGTTCTGGAAGCCACGGCACAAGGGTTTGTGGTATGATTGGCGCAAAAGGAAACAACGGAATAGGAACAAGCGGTGTAAACTGGGATGTAAAAATGATGATTGTAAAAGGGCAGCAGGCAAGTGTTGAATCCAGCGTGATAGAAGCCTATTCGTATCCCCTGTTAATGCGTAAGCGTTATAATGAAACTTATGGTGCAGAAGGTGCATTTGTAGTTGCAACAAACGCCTCCTGGGGAATTGATAACGGAGACCCGGACGATTCACCCCTTTGGTGCGCCATGTACGATTCATTAGGCGTATACGGAATTTTAAGTGTTGGCGCTACCACAAATAATGATGCGAACGTAGATATTGTTGGCGATTTACCCACCACTTGCACAAGTGATTATTTTATTGGTGTAACCATGACTAATAATACAGATACGAGAGCGGGTGCTGGTTACGGATCAACGTCTGTAGACTTAGCAGCACCAGGCAGTGGGGTTCGTTTACCAATTCCGGGCAACAGCTATGCAAGTACCAATGGTACTTCGTTTGCCACACCTTGTGTAACAGGTGCAATTGCACTGGCCTACTCTGCCCCTTGTCCCGATTTTATCAACCTTGCGAAATATGACCCACAAGCAGCAGCGTTACAAATGAAAGGCTATATTTTAGACGGTGTAGATGAACGCCCGGCGCTTTTGGGTGAAGTTGGTACGAATGGACGCCTAAACGTAAAAAATTCGATTAACTTAATGCTGGCTGCCTGCGAAACAGAAGCCTGTGTTGCGCCCTACAACATGCGTATAGATGAAATTTCTGATACCTCTGCAAGTATTGAGTGGGATGGATTTACAACAGATTATGTCTTTACTATAACGCAGGCTGGTTATCCTCCGGTAGCGATTGATGTTGTTGGCGGAACAACAATAAGTTTTGATACACTAACGCCTTGTACAGTTTATACCTTTTCAATTAAAGCAAATTGTGGTGATGGCGAATTTTCAATTGACTCTTACTCCATTTCATTTGAAACAGACGGATGTTGTAAAAACCCACCATTAATGGTTGCAGGAAAAACCGAAAGTGCGCTCACTGTAGAATGGATTGATGTACTGTATGCCAGTCAATATAACCTACGCTTTGCATTGGCAGGCACAGAGGAATGGGAGGAAATAACAGAGGTTAGCTCGCCCATTGAAATCAATAGCCTGGCGGCATGTACTGAATACGATTTTCAAATTAACACATTGTGTGCAGACAGCACTAGAGGGTATGGTGAAACGTACACCTTTAGAACTGCTGGCTGTGGTGCATGCACAGAGGCTGAATATTGCATACCCGTGTCGGGCGATACGCGCTTTGAGTGGATAGACTCTCTATCGTTTGCCGGTTACAGCATTAAAACAGGCGATAATAACGGGCGTTATGTCTCTGAAAGTATTATTGTAGCACTAACCCCGGGTGAAACATACCCAATGCGCATAAGGGCAGGTTATTCGGGTAGTACGTTTACTGAGCGTTTTTCTGTATATATCGATTTTAACCATGACGGTGAGTTTAGTTTGATAGAAGATCGCGTTATTGACGATTTTTCTGCCAGCACTGTGGCTGTATTAGAAATTCCAATCCCTACAACGGCAACCATTGGTGTTACAAAAATGCGCATTGGTATGAAACCGCTAGACGATCCGGATGCATGCGCAACAGGTGCTTATTACGGAGAGTATGAAGATTATTGCGTTTACATTGGTTCACCGGCAGGAATAACCGAACTAGAAAATGATATTACCTTATACCCTAACCCTGTTAATGACCAATTTTACTTAAATTCCAGCCAACCAATTGAAGAATTTACAATTTTTGGTACAGATGGAAAACTTATTTACCACCAAAAGGGTTATAATGGTGAGGCAATTCCAACTGGTACTTTTGCAAAGGGGGTTTATGTGATTCAACTAAAAACAACACAAAGCACACAGCTTAAAAAATTCATTAAATCATAAATGAGTGAATTTTCGCAACGTTCTGAGTTAGACCCGGAAGATTTTTACAAAACAGCAGAGGGCTATATTGTTTTTACAGAGAAGTATCATTTAAAACGAGGATATTGCTGTAAAAGTGGTTGTAAACATTGTCCTTATGGTTATGATCGCCGAACAGGCTTAATAAAAGGTAAGTAAAATGCAGCATATCATTCATCCGCAAAATCCGGATCAACGTAAAATAAAATTAGTAGCAGAAATTTTAGAGCGCGGAGGCATAATTGTTTACCCTACTGATACGGTTTATGCCTTGGGTTGCAGCTTGCACCAAAAAAGGGCTATAGAGCAATTGGCGCGTTTAAAAAAAGTCAAGCTGAAAAATGCTAAGTTCTCTATTATTTTTAATGATTTAAGCCAGCTTTCGCAATACACCAAACGGGTGGATCGATCAACCTATAAAATTTTAAATAAAAACTTACCGGGTCCATTTACATTTATTTTAGAGGCGTCATCACAAATTCCAAAACTGTTTGACAGTAAAAAAAAAACCATTGGTATTCGTATTCCGAACAACAATATAGTGCTGGACTTAGTGCGCGAATTAAACCACCCCATTGTTACTACATCCGTCCACTCTGATGATGAAATTTTAGAATATACAACAGATCCAAACCAAATTTTTGCTGACTGGGAAAACCAGGTAGATGCCGTAATAGATGGTGGTTATGGTTTAAACGTCCCCTCTACCGTTGTTGACCTTTCGGCAGGCGAAGTTGAGATTATACGCCAGGGCATTGGTGAATTACAACAGTAGTTAACAATGTTTATTTAACATAAAAATTGCAACCGTTTCCAACTCGTCTATTTCATTTGTACATTCGCTCAAAACAATAAGCAGTGGTTCTCAATTACATTTGGATTGGATTTTTCTTAGTCGCACTACTTGTCGCTATCATTAAAACCTTAAGCGGTGATTTGGAAGTTTTTACAGCCATTGTAAACGCAACGTTTGAACTCGCCGAAACGGCTTTTGAACTTTCCATAGGGTTAACCGGTATTTTATGTTTGTGGCTGGGTATCATGAAAATTGGTGAAAAAGGTGGAGCTGTAAATGGTCTGTCAAAAATTGTTGGCCCTTTTTAATCGTTTATTTCCAGATGTACCCGAAAATCATCCTGCCCGCGGATCCATGCTTATGAATTTTTCGGCCAATATGTTGGGGTTAGACAATGCGGCTACCCCCATGGGTTTAAAAGCAATGGATCAGTTACAGGAACTGAACGATAAAAAAGATACCGCCTCTAATGCCATGATTATGTTTTTGGTGTTGAATACATCCGGCTTAACACTTATTCCAGTGGCTGTAATGAATTATCGCAGCCAATTTGGGGCAGAAAATCCTTCTGATATTTTTATTCCTATACTTATTTCTACATTCATAGCCTCTTTAGTCGGCTTAATTGTAATTGCTATTTATCAAAAAATTAACTTGCTAGATAAAGTTATTTTGGCTTATCTGGGCGGGTTAACGGCAATTATTGCAGGTCTTATTTTTTATTTTAATAGCTTAACAGAGGGGCAACTGCAAACACAGTCTGCTTTAATTAGCAACATTATTTTGTATGGCTTAATTTGTTTATTCATCCTACTGGCGGTTCGTAAAAAAGTAAACATTTACGAAACATTTATTGAAGGAGCGAAAGACGGCTTTGGCATTGCCATTAAAATTATTCCGTATTTGGTGGCTATTTTAGTGTCTATTGGTGTTTTTAGAGCCTCTGGCGCAATGGATTATTTAATTGCCGGGCTAGAGTGGTTTTTTGGATTATTTGCTTCAGATACGCGCTTTGTAAACGGTATCCCCACCGCTTTAATGAAACCACTTAGTGGCTCTGGCGCACGCGGAATGATGTTAGAATCTTTCCAGACCTTTGGAGTAGACAGTTTTGTAGGCCGATTAACGGCAACCTTGCAAGGCGCCACAGATACTACATTTTATATTATTGCCGTTTATTTTGGCTCTGTTGGCATCCGCAAAACACGCTATGCTGTAAAAGTGGGGTTATTGGCAGATTTGGGAGGTGTTGTTACTGCTATACTTATTGCTAGCTTATTTTTTGGAGACAGTAAAGTAGGTATAGCCCCGGCAGAAATGGCGCAAACATTTACCCAAAACTGGATGAATAAAACCAGTAATGACAACCGACCATTAATGACAGAGAATTGTGTAATTTATGATCAGGCGTATGATACAGTTGCCTTTAATAAAGCAGAAGTGATTCAATTTTTAGATGCTACGGGAACAATTTCTGCCATTAGAACACAACATGTAATTGAACCCGCACCAGCCGCCGTTATTGTTACAAAATTAAGCACTGCCACCAGCACCGATACCTACGAGTATCAATTTGAAAAAGGTAAGATAAAAGCCATTCGCTACCTGGGCAATTTTTAACTTATACCATTAGTTGGTTTGTCCACATTAGTCTGCGAGCGGATCATACCCCCAATTCATTAAACTGTATCGCCAAGGCGTATCTTCTATATCTCCATCTGGTTTTTGAGCAGTGTGCCGATTAATGTAACCCACTACTTTATTCATGTGTTCGTAATCTTCTTCTGTTAGATTTTCCTTGTTCGTTCGCTTAATTTCTATAATTTTTCTTCCGCTTTTATGCCCAATTGCTTCTCCATCTCCACTATCCTGCCCCACCCTTTTTGATTTTTCTGTTTTGAGCCATTTTTCCAATTCACTCGGCATCATATTCACAGCCTCATAAAACACACTGTAAATTTCATCTTTTGATTTTTCCATATTCTTACGATTTAATAGTATATACCATTAGTATTTTTTAATACAACCAAAAAACCGTGTAGTTTGTTCTTTTTCCTGTTGGGAATTATTCATGAAATTCCATTCCGTAAAAAATTTAATAGTCCATTCTATTTGGTTAAATTTGAACTTAAACAAGCATACCATGTTTTTCAAAAAGAAAAAAAAGAAAAAGGACGCTGAAGTAACCAAAGTTGTTCAGCTAAAACCGCTCAATTATCCTTCAAAAATACTTGTTGGATGGGCAGAGGCGATAGGTGGAAACAACGAATTACGGGACTGGTTTATGCAGAGCCAGGAATACAAAGAATTGGGTATTGCGGTGCATGCTATTTTATTGAAAGACGACGCACGAGAATGGTTAATGAAAAATGGCTATGCACACCTTATGGCCATGATAAATGGTGTAGAAGGCAACGAAGACGCTATCCGGTGGTTGGAAAAATCTAATTTTAACGTTTTAAAACATTTGGCCCTTGCAGGAGATGGCAGTGAAGCGTCGTTAAAATGGTTAATAAAAAACAATCATAAAGAGTTTGCCATGATCTCACAAAAAATTAAGCACGTTAAAGACGAGATCGAAGAAAAACACAACGACGTACACTCATTTGGCAAAGATTAGAAACGCTGCAAGCGATAACTGTAACGCACTTCATCCGCTGTAAAGTCAAAGTTGAACGAAGTATCGTTAAAAAAGTAGGTGTAGCTGGTATCTAAAATTAAATACGGATCATCCTCTGGCAGGGCAACGTTAGAAGCACGTTCAAAAACAATTTCATCTGTGCCAATTAAAAAGTAACTACCCGCGCATGAAACGGGTACACTACTCGCCGTGTCAACAGAACATTGGTATTTTAAATCAGCTTCTTGCAATGAAATTGAAACGTTACCAAATCCAATGGTATCATCCTCATCAAAAATACGTGCAAAAGTTCCTTTAAACGTACCTGCCGTTGGAGGCAAAACAACATCCTTTTTACAGCTGGTTAAACCTAGCCATAAAATCCCCAAAACCACTCCTGTTTTTTTGATCATCATATCAAAGTTAAAAAAATGATTTGAATAGCGGCAGCCCTTACCTGCACGAAAAGGTTAAATAATTATCAGCACATGAAAAATTTATTATCTTGCTACCGAAATTTAACAAAACAAGAATGGCAAAACAAGTAGGATCTGATATTGAAATTGCGCAAGCTGCTAAAATGCAACACATTGCACAAATTGCATCAAAACTAAACATTGATGAAGATGACCTGGAAATGTATGGTAAGTACAAAGCCAAATTACCCTTGGGGTTGATTAATGCTGAAAAAATCAAAACAAACAACCTCATTCTTGTTACGGCTTTAACACCAACGCCCGCCGGAGAAGGAAAAACAACAACCTCTATCGGCTTGACGGAGGGACTGAACAAAATTGGAAAAAAAACAACCGTTGTGCTGCGTGAGCCTTCATTAGGCCCTGTTTTTGGCATAAAAGGCGGTGCCGCAGGTGGCGGTTATTCACAAGTGGTGCCAATGGAAGACATTAATTTGCACTTTACAGGTGATTTTTCAGCTGTTGAAAAAGCGAATAATTTACTTTCTGCCTTAATAGACAATAACATTCAGAGCAAAACGAATAACTTAAATATTGACCCGCGAACCATTGGGTGGAAACGCGTAATGGACATGAACGACCGCGCCTTGCGTGACATTGTAATTGGTTTAGGTGGCACGGGTAATGGAATTCCGCGTGAGGATGGGTTTAACATTACGCCAGCATCTGAAGTAATGGCCATTTTATGCATGGCAGAAAATTTTAAAGATTTGAAAGAACGCTTAGGTGCTATTTATGTGGGAATGACATTTGATAAAAACCCTGTTTATGCACGCGACTTAAAAGCTGAAAATGCCATGGCTATTTTACTGAAAGATGCCATAAAGCCAAATTTAGTACAAACCTTAGAGGGAAACCCAGCGATTATACACGGTGGACCATTTGCAAATATTGCCCAGGGTACAAACACCATTTTAGCAACAAAAATGGGATTGTCTATTTCTGACTATGTCGTAACAGAAGCAGGTTTTGGTGCAGATTTAGGTGCAGAGAAATTCTTAAACATAAAATGTGTTTCTGCCGGGTTAAAACCAAAAGCAACAGTTTTGGTAGCTACCATTCGGGCATTACGCCACCACGGCGGGGCACCAAAAGAGGAATACAATACACCAAGCACAGAACGTGTAGCAAAGGGGCTTTCTAACTTAGGTAAGCACATTGAAAACATGCAAAAATTCGGGTTAAACCCCGTTGTGGCAATTAATGCTTTTCCCACAGATACGGCAGAGGAAGTGCAGCTCATTCAAGAGCGGTGCGCCAGCCGAGGTGTTAAGGCTATTGTTGCAGATGGCTGGGCAAATGGCGGAGAAGGAATGACAGATTTGGCAAAAGCTGTTGTTGGGGTTATAGAGTCGGGTGAAAATAAATTTACCCCCCTTTACGATTGGAAAGCACCAATTAAAGAAAAAATTGGAACCATTGCGCGCGAAATTTATGGCGCAGATGGTGTAGAATACTCCAAAAAAGCATTGACAGATTTAAAACAAATTGAGGCGCTTGGATTAACCGAACTGCCGATTTGTATGGCAAAAACTCAAAAATCGTTCTCTGATAATGATGCTTTATTAGGCCGACCAACCGGCTTTACGGTGAACGTTCGTGAATTTGAATTTGCTGCCGGTGCAGGTTTTATTATTCCTATTTTGGGTGTAATGATGCGGATGCCCGGTTTACCTGCTACGCCAGCATCTGAGGGGATGACGATTGATAATGATGGTAAAATATCGGGCTTGTCTTAAATGTCAAATTCACTTGAATACGAGGGAAAAAAGTTTAAAAAAGGGTCAATAACCACTGTTGTTGACCCTTTAACTGTTGAGCAAGCATTAGAAATTGATATTAACGGCAAAGCGTTTACTGTGGTGATGCAAACACCCGGAGACGAAGTTGATTTAGCGCGCGGTTTGCTTTATGCTGAGGATGTTTTAAAAAAAAACACATCCGTAACTTTTACAACCACCCAAAACAAACTAAACCAAATTACCCACGTAAATGCAACGGTAGCTGCAAATGAATTGGGTAAAGGCTATTTAAGCGCGCGCAGTCTACTCTCTGTATCGTCTTGTGGTATTTGCGGTAAACAGTCATTGGATGATTTGATCCAAGGTGGTGAAACACTCACTGCGGATTACGCACCGCTCAGTGTAAACGCATTGTTTGAAATGCAAACCACTATGGTGCGTCATCAAACGCTTTTTTCATTAACAGGGGGTTGCCACGGTGTAGCTGCTTTTAACAAAAAGGGCAAATTGCTTGTTTTAAAGGAAGATATTGGACGGCACAACGCTTTGGACAAAGTTGTTGGAATGTTGCTAAGCCAAGAAAATTTAACAGAAGCGGCTGTGATTACGTTTAGCGGTCGTATTTCTTATGAAATTGTATCCAAATGTTTTCGTGCTAAAATACCCGTTATTATGGCTGTTTCTGCTCCTTCTTCTTTAGCGGTAGATTTTGCAAAAGAATACGGCATTACATTGTTATCATTTTCGCGCAATGGTAAAACCACTTGTTATGCAAACCCTTGGCGCATAAGTGCTGATTAACATTGAGGTTAACAATATAAATGGCTTTAATTTGCTTAAAACAATACGTATTTTGAGCATTAAAACTTAAAAAACGCATGTTAGAAAAATTAGCCCATAAACCAAAAATAGTTTTTCTGACAGACGGCATTGGCGCAATGATTACCGCCTGTTTAAATCTATTTATTTTAGCGCCATTTCATTACCGCATTGGTCTTCCTCAATTTATTTTTTATTTACTCGGAATGGTGGCGGTTGCGTTTATGCTTTTTTCATTTTATTGTTTTAGCCGTGTCATCCACCAACAAAAACCTTACTTTATAACATTAATTACTGCTAACAGTGGCTATTGCCTTATCACATTAAGTTTAATTATTATTTATAACCAACAAATTACGCCACTTGGTTTTATTTATTTTATGGCAGAATTAACGGTTATTCTTTTGGTCATAGCACTAGAAAAACGAACATTAGAGCGACTTTAACCAGTCGTGTAATAAAGTATTATCCGCTCTAATTCGTAGACCCATAAGCTGTTTAATGAACATTTAATGCGCTTTTTCTGTTTATGTGAAATAACCAATTAATTTTAAACAAAAATTAGATATGAAAAAATTAATGATCTATGCATTGCCCCTGTTTTTGCTAACGGCATGCGGTGGTGACGAAGCCGAAAACGACGAAACTGTACCGACAACTGAAATTGATGGTGAATCTGTAGTTGAACTAGAAAGCGCAACCATGGAGGTAAATGAAGGGATGAAAACGATAGAAAAAGAGTTGAATCAAATGGATAATGAAATTGATTCATTATTAAACGGAATTTAAATAAGAGAAAATGAAAAAATTAAGTATAGCTATTGCTGCACTTTGCATTGCTTTTTCAGCTAGTGCACAGTCCGACTTATTAAAAAAAGCAGAAAAAACCAAACAGGAGGAAACGCAAAAAATTCAAAAAAACGCTGACGAAACAAAGAAAAACAGCACTGAAGCGGTTCAAAAAACGCAACAAGACGCTGAAAACAAAAAAAACGAGCTGACGGAAAAGGGTGAATCAAACTTAGAAAAACTGCAGAAAAACGCAGAGGACGTAAAAACGCAACAGGAGAATAAGACGCAAAACTTAATTAATGAGGCCGTAGAAGAGACAGAAGAAAACGTGAAGGTAATGAGCACGGGTGTTGATGAATCTACTGAAATTACCCGTGAACGTGCGGATAAAGCACAAGACAATGCTCAAAAAAAATACGACGCGGCAAAACGTAAGATGGAAGAAACCCAAACACATGTTAACAATTCGCAAGATAAGTTGGATGCTGCACACGAACGGGTGAACACTGCTTTAGAGAATAAGGACATTACTGAGGCCGAAGCTGAACTGCGCAGAACTAAAATTAAACTGGCACAGGAAAAATTAAACGCCATAAAATTAGACGTTGAAAACCAACAACGAAAAATCGACCACCTAAAAACACTGCTTGATAAATAACGGGAGGTATTGAATAAACGAATGGAAGAAGTTGCAGAACAGCAGCTTCTTTTTTTTTGATAAAAAATGTTGAATAGCACCCTAATTTCGGTGGTATATCATTAACTTCACTTCTTAAATTAAAATGACATGGCAATACGCGTAGCAATTAACGGATTTGGAAGAATAGGACGCTATTTTACCCGCATGGCAATTGAAAATGCAGCAATTGAATTAGTGGCTATAAATGATTTGAGTGATGTTGAAACCCTCACCCACCTGTTTAAATATGATTCTGTTCACCGCCGATTTAATGGAACGGTTGAGGCCAGGGAGAATGAGATGGTGATAAATGGTCATTCCATCAAAATGCTGAGCGAAAAAAACCCAACGGACTTGCCTTGGAAGGAATTAAAAATTGATGTGGTGTTAGAGTCCACCGGAATTTTTAGAACAGAAGAATTAGCAACGCAGCACCTGACTGCCGGTGCTAAAAAGGTTATTTTAAGCGCGCCACCAAGGTCTGAGGGGATAAAATCTGTCGTATTAGGTGTTAATGATGAAACCATTACGGGGGATGAAACCATTATTTCCAATGCTTCGTGCACCACAAATTCTGCCGCGCCATTGGTGCATGTAATGAAAAAATTAGGAACGATTGAAAGTTGTTTTATTACTACCGTTCACTCGTACACATCTGACCAACGGTTGCATGATGCGCCGCATAAGGATTTAAGACGTGCACGAGCTGCTGCTGAATCTATCGTACCAACAACTACAGGTGCAGCAAAGGCCGATTACTAAAATTTTTCCTGAATTGGACGGTAAAATGGGTGGTTGCGGTATTCGTGTACCCGTTCCGGATGGTTCGTTAAGCGATATGACGTTTATTATGGATACAGAACTTTCAGTTGATGAAATTAATGCAGCATTTTATGAAGCCGCGCAACACGAATTAAAAGGTTTGCTTGATTACACAAACGACCCGATTGTTTCTGTTGATATTTTAGGTAGTCCTTTTTCTGCTACGTTTGATGCGCAACTAACAAGCGTTATTGGCAAAATGGTTAAGGTAGTTTCGTGGTATGATAATGAAGCCGGCTACTCTAACCGATTGGTTGATTTGATTGTGAAGGTGGGGTAAATCAATGACAATTCACTCCTACTAGGAAAGCAAAGTCGGGGGTTGGATTTGCGATAAATAGCTTATTTAGAATAATTTATATTTTTTATTTTTCAAGTACGCTATCGGAGTCCAACTCTTCTCTCATGCTATAAGCGCATTCTATTAAATAATTAATTTCCTCCTCATTTAATGGTCTAATCACTTGTGTATTTCCGCAATATGCAACTTGCTCAAAAGTTTGACCAAAAGTAAGATGGTATGATGTATCACTGTAGATCATTTTTTCAAGATTTTCTTCATATTCTAACTCAGGAATTTTTTCGTTAAAAGCCTCATAATTTGGAAAGTATTCTTGATAATTTAACTGTACAATTGTATCGTTTCTCCAGTAAACATCTTTCGCTCGAAATCCTCCTAATTCACCTCCATATACAGAGGCTATAAAAATAAGTTCATCACCTTTGTAATAACCATATAGACCTCCTCCACAAAATGACATATTTACGTAAAAGTACTTGTCTAAATCACCCGATTTTACAAGCTTATCTACTTTTTTGACGTAAGCAGCTATAGTACTATTGTCATTCGACATATTATAAGCACCTTCAATCTGCGACAAGTGGCCTACATGAGACAATTTTTTTCCTTGACTCTTCACCGCTGATTGTGTGAAAGAAAATAAACAACTGAAAACTAAAGGTATACTAAGAAAAATTTTTCCATTCATAGTTTTGTATAGTAATATTAACCTTCTGTGATATCTACCCTCTCACAAACAACGCCACCGCCTCTATATGGCTCGTGTGTGGAAATTGGTCCACCAATGATAACTTTTCTAGCGCATATCCCGCATCTTCCAGTGTCTTAGCATCTCGTGCCTGTGTGGCTGGATTACAAGAAATATAAACGATTTGTTTCGCATTTAAAGCAATTACCTTATTTAAGGTTTTTGGGGCAATACCAGCGCGGGGCGGATCCAACATTATGGTGTGAATTTTATTTTCAAAATTTGGGTATTCCACTAAAAATTTACCGACATCAGCCGCGTAAAAATCTAAATTACCAATTCCGTTGCGCTCGGCATTGCGTTTTGCATCCGCTATTGCTTCGGGGACGATATCTACCCCAACTACTTTAACTCCCTCTATTTGGTTGGCCATTATCTGCCCAATGGTGCCTGTTCCGCAAAACAAATCCATTAAAAACTCACCTTTTAAATCAAATTTTTCTTGCGCGTAAGCTATGGCTTTACTGTACAAACGCTCTGCACTTTTGGGGTTGGTCTGAAAAAAACTTTCCATACTAATTTCAAACTGTAGCCCTAACAGTTTCTCTAGCACCACCGGTTTGCCATACAACAATCCGTTGGCTCCGTTCTCTATTTTGGCACGGTCGGCTACATCATCATTTACAGTGTGCTGCAAACCTGCTAAACGAGCGCCCAACAAATCTACCATAAACGCAACAAAGGCTTCGCGGTCAAAATTTTCTAACCCTTGAGAGGAAGTCACCAAATTAATCAACAGTTGATTAACATCAAACGATTTGCGCACGACTAAATGCCTAAAAAAGCCAACTTTTTGTGGTGGATGCCAGGCCGGAAGCCCTGTTTTTTCTAAAAACGTACGGATTTCTTTTAGTTTTTCTTCAAATGCAGCATCAAACAACCCATCCGCGCCGTCTAAATTCTCCACCTTCCACCATGTGCCTCTGGTTTTAAAACCTAATGCAAACTGGTCGTCTAGTTCTTCTCCTGTTTCCAAATCTTGCCGAATGGTAGAAAAAGAGTACTCCATTTTATTGCGATAATTAAACACTTCCGGCGATTCAATGTATTCATCAAATACATCTTCTAACTGTTCAATTTCACCTATTTTTTTGTATTGTTTTAAGGTAGACTCCTGTTTGTACTTGTGCTGTAAATCAATCGGGAGTGAAATAAAAGGTGCGCCCGAAATGGGCTGATAATCCAACAACTTTTCATCCGGCGAGCGCTCTAACACTTTAATCAACTTACATTCTGCAAATTTTTTCCGTTTTTTTGCAATGCGTGCTTGCACCGTTTGTCCAGGAATGGTGTTGTCCACAAAAATAATGTAGTTCCCATTCTCTGTTGCCTGCCTGGCTATTCCTTTTCCGCCAAATGCAAAATCAGTAATTGTTACTTCAATTAAATCTCCCCTTTTCATTTCCTTTAATTTCGACCGTAAAAGTACAATATTATCCATGAACTAAACAGTAAATTTACAGTTCAAAATGTCCACAGCCGCATAATTCATTTATCTTTGCGTTAACCATTGAAAAAATAACCATTGACACCCATTTATGCGCTTACGTTTATCCTTTGTCCTCTTTTTATTTTTATCGGTTGCTTGTTCTGACCAAAACAGCGCTGAAGTAGCTAAAAATGAACCTGCATTAGCCAGTTATTTAAACGATTACAACAAAACAGAGCGCTACATAACCATGCGTGACGGTGTCCGATTATTTACGACCATTTACACGCCAAAAGACACCTCCAAAACCTATCCCGTTTTATTAAAAAGAACGCCGTACAGTGCGCAGCCTTATGGCGCAGATACTATGCCCAGACGCTTATCACACAATGAGCAATTGGCCGAATCTGGTTATATTTTTGTTGTGCAAGATATGCGCGGAAGATGGATGAGTGAAGGCACATTTGAAAACACAAAGCCCCCCTACTCGTTTGATGATTCTACCGCTACGGATGAAGTAACTGATAGTTGGGATACATTTGAGTGGATGTTGGACAGCTTACCGCATTACAATGGCAAAGCAGGTATTTATGGTAATTCTTATTTAGGATGGACATCATTGGTTGCAGCTACTTCTAACCATCCCTCATTAAAAGCAGCCATGCCAATGGCACCTGTTACCGATTTTTATTTTGAAGATTTTAACCGTTACGGGTTATTTTCATTGAGTTATTTACCGGTAATTAGTGTGTTTGGAACACCGCGTCCCGAACCTGTTGATACGGCTTGGTGGGTAGATAAAAAAGACAGTTATGGAATGGACTCAACGGGCAGAAGTACAGATTATTATGATTTCTTTTTAAACCGATTGACTTTAAATAACTATGGTGATATTTTAGATTCTACGGATTTTTTCTGGAAAAATATTAAAGCACACCCCAACCAAGATGAATTTAGAAAAAAACGCGATTGGATTCAGTACTTAGACAAGGTAACCTGCCCAATAATGGTAGTTGGCGGGTGGAGTGATGAACAAAACCTCTACGGCATCATCAACAGTTATAAAAAGCTGGAAAAAACAAACCCAAAAGCACAGTTTGTGATGGAACCATGGTCTCATGGACACCCGGTGCGTAAGGACAGTGCCTATTATTTAGGAGATGTTTTTTATGGCAACGATTTGTCTGAAAATTTTATGGCTGATATAGAGTTTAATTATTTTGAGCATTATTTAAAAGGAAATGGCTCTGCGCCCGATTTTCGTGTCCGCTTGTTTGACACGGGTAAAAACGAATGGGAAGAATTTGATAAATACCCTTATGAGACAGGAAAACCTGCGTTGGTGCTGAACTTAGAAGATGGTGAATTAGTGGATTTTGATGCCACACGCCAAAACCCTAATTTTGCAACGTATTATGCGGATCCTTTTCATCCTGTGCCTTATGTAGAGGGTGATGAATTTCACCGGATGCCACCAAAAGCATATTTTACGGCAGACCAACGTTTTGCCAGTAAACGACCAGATGTATTAACGTACCAAACACAAATTTTAGAAGGAGATGTAACTGTGTTAGGTGAAGTAAAAGCCTTAATAGATTTTGCTACAAACCGCACCGCAGCCGATATTTACGTAAAGCTAATTGATGTTTACCCTATAGATCGCGAAGTAAAAGAAACAGATCCCGAAGGTGTAAAAATGAACGGGTATCAACAATTGGTACGTGTCGGTTACATTCGCGGGCGCTACCGCGACGGCTTTGAAAAAGGAATCCCTTTTGAGCAAAACAAAAAAACGCTCGTAAATGTTCCGTTGCTTGATGTTTTCCACACCTTTAAAAAGGGACACAAAATTATGATTCAGATTCAGAGTTCAATGTTCCCACTTTTTGACCTAAACCCTCAAAACTATGTGGAGGATATTTACAACGCCAAACGAACCGATTTTACACCAGCAATGCACAAAGTATTTACCACAAGCCGCATTGTACTCCCCATTAAGTAAGTCGCTTTTAAAATGTTGCAGAAAGTTCTTTCAGCTTGGGAAACACCATGCCTTCCCATCCGCCGGTAATATGACCCATACGCTCTTCGTTCCCGTCAAACGTCTCATTCACAACGGTTAATAAAACACCAGTAGTGGTAGGTTCCATTATATAAGTGACATGGAAATAAGCATTCGGGTCGCTTTCATCAGCCAATGCAGGGTCAATACCAGAGTATTTTAGCCGCTTGCCGGCCTCAACTTCCAGTACTTTACCAACTAACCGCGTGTCAACTCCCTGGAAAGTACCTACCCACTCAATTGTTGACCCAACGTTAAGATCAGATACTATTTCGCAATTGTACATGTATTTTTTCGTCCATGCAGGGTCTGTCAATAATTTCCAGACATTTTCCATTGTGGTAGGTAATTCTACCGTGCTTTCTTTTTTCATTGTTTATTTTTTAGATTATAGATGTTAGATGCTTAGATTCTAGATATTAGAATTTTAGATTACACAAACTCAACATCCAATCATCTGAAATCTTTTGTCTTTCGTCTTTCGTCTTTTGTCTTTCGTCTTTCGTCTTTTGTCTTTCATCTTTCATCTTTTGTCTTTCGTCTTTCATCTTTCATCTTTTGTCTTTCATCTTTTGTCTTTCATCTTTCATCTTTTGTCTTTCGTCTAAAAATCTTTACTCTTTACTCTAAAAACAAACCTACCCCACACCACTGACAACCCTATGTCAACAGGCTAGTACTTTTTGTAATTTTCAGCTAATCGTTTTGAAAGTTCTTTCATTAAATCAATGAGTGTTTGTGGATAGTTGATTTCAATTTTATCAATAAAAATGAGCAGCCAATGCGCCATACCTTCTAATGATGAGGCTAAAAAATGCATGGTTATGTTCTGCTCGGTTTCTGTTTCGTGTGTAAAGCCGTAAAAATATTTTTGCGTACGTGCATATTCCCCGGCTTTTTTAGTGAATACCACTTCTACGGGAATTAGCTGCTTTTCGGCAGCCGTTTTTTCCATGTAATCGCTCAAATTTGGGTGATTAAACACAAATGAGTCACCTGTGCTTTCTAATTTTTTAATCCGATCGATTCTAAAATCACGGTATCCTTGTCGCAATTCGCAAAAGGCAATTAAATGCCAATAACTGGAATAAAATTGCAACCCCAAAGGCTCTATTCGTCGCACGGTTTTTTGTGATTTGGAATAAACCGCGTGGTATTCAATGTTCAATTGCTCTTTTCTATCAATCGCCCCTAAAATTTCCTGCAAAAAATGCTCCCCAAAACTTACTTGAGACGATAACCGCTCTGCAACGTGAATGTGATCTGTCAATCGGTTGAACGAATCTTTGTCGGCATCTTTTAAAACCGCTTTAATTTTATTCACCGCATTTGAAAAATCATTGGCCGTATCTGAACTTGTCATTTTTTCTACAATCTTTTCTGCCACTAAAAACGAAAGCGCCTCTGCCTTAGAAAAAAGCACCGGCGGTAAATGATACCCATGTGCCAGTGAATAGCCTACGCCAGCTTCAGCATAAATAGGAATACCCGCACTTTCTAACGTACGTAAATCACGATAAATTGTACGTAAGCTCACCTCAAACTTATTCGCTAACTCTTGCGCCGTTACTGTTTTTTTGGTTTGCAACAATAGTAAAATAGAAACCGTTCTGTCAAACTTGTTCATTCCATAATTTTGTCCAAACATAGTGAGTTAAATTCAAAACCCGTTATTTTTCCAACAGTGGTTGGGTTATCCTTTTTTTAGCTTGGAATAATCTCACTACCTTTGTAGCATGACCACAACCGCTTTTGATCCGTACCAAGAAAACTTGCCCATTACAGCAATTTTCGATCAAGTCAAACAACACTTAACAAGCGGTAATACGCTTATTTTGAGCGCCCCACCCGGAGCAGGAAAAAGTACCTTATTGCCATTAGCATTAATGCAGGAAAAATGGTTGGGCGATCAAAAAATTATTATGCTAGAACCCCGCAGACTAGCCGCTAAAAGTATAGCCAAACGCCTGGCTGCTTTAATTGGCGAAAATGTGGGCGAATCTATCGGTTACAGAATACGATTTGAAACCTGCGTGAGTGAGCAAACCAAAATAGAAATTTTAACCGAGGGTATTTTAACCCGAATGTTGCAAAATGACAATACGTTGGAAGGGGTTGGTATGGTTATTTTTGACGAATTCCACGAACGGAGCATTCATGCAGACGTGGCGTTAGCATTAGCGCGCGAAACACAAACTGTTTTACGAGATGATTTAAGGCTATTGATAATGTCTGCTACACTGAATCAAGAAAAATTGGTCGATTTGCTAAACGCACCTTTAGTGAAAAGTGAAGGGAGACAATATCCGGTAGATGTGCGGTATTTAACTGATGCCGACCCTTATTCACTACCCGAATTAACAGCTGCGGCAGTGCTGAATGCACTTAAAGCCGAAAAAGAAGGTGACATACTAGTGTTTTTACCCGGACAGGCAGAAATTAAAAAATGTGCCGCACTTCTAAATCAAAAAACGGACGACATTTGGATACATGAACTATACGGACAATTGCCATTTTCAAAACAGCAAGCGGCTATTTTACCAAATAGAGCCGGAAAACGAAAAATTGTGATTGCTACAGATATTGCCGAAACAAGTTTAACCATTGAAGGCGTTACAATTGTAGTGGATTCTGGCTTTAGACGCATTGCCCAATTTGATCCTAAATCGGGGCTTTCGGGCTTAAAAACAGTACGCATTGCAAAAGATTCTGCCGACCAGCGAGCGGGCCGTGCGGGACGATTGTCCCCAGGGGTTTGTTACCGCATGTGGTCTACCGGAACTCATCAACATTTAGCAATGCATAGCACACCCGAAATTTTAGAGGCCGATTTAACACCACTAATGCTAGACCTTGCCAATTGGGGCATTAATTCAATTCATCAGCTAGATTGGGTGGATACGCCGGCACAACACCCCGTAAAAGAAGCGCGTAAAACCTTAGAGGAACTTGGCGCTTTGCAAAACGGAAAAATTACCACACATGGCAAAGCAATGAACCAATTGCCCACCCATCCGCGAATTGCACAAATGCTTTTAACCGCTAAAGAAGAAGGCTTACTAAATTTAGCCACCGACCTTGCCGCGACTGTAGAAGAGCGAGACCCTTTGCCAAAGGAAACAGGTATTGACATTACGTTAAGAATTGAAGCATTGCGTCGCTACCGACAAAATAACGGAAAAGGTGGCCCGTTTGCACGCATTGAAAAAGTGGCAAAAAACTACCGAAAATTATTCAACCTGCATGTAGAAAATGATGCTTTTGACCCTTATGAAGCAGGGCTGTTACTGGTACATGCTTACCCCGAGCGTATAGCCTTTGCACGCCCCGGAAATAATGCGCAATTCCAGTTGGCTAATGGTAAATACGCCATGGCGGGACACAAAGACGATTTGGCTTATGAAGCATGGCTTGCCATTGCCCACCTTAATGACAGAGACCACGGAACAGGAAAAATTTTCTTAGCCGCTCCGTTAAACCCGACAGATTTGGCGCCTTTTGTAAAAGAGTTGACGATAACAAAGTGGGATACGCGACAAGGCGGGGTTATTGCTGCAACGGAAACGCGCATTGGTAATATTGTTTTAAAATCTACCCCAATACAAAATCCCGATCAGGAATTGCTAACCCAAGCCATTTCTGATGCTGTAGCGAAAGAAGGTGAACATTTGCTGGACTTTAATGATGAAGTGACCCAGTGGCAAAACAGAATTATAAGTTTAAAAAAATGGAACCCCACCCAACCTTGGCCAGATGTAACAACAGCCACATTGCTAGAAACAAACGTAACATGGTTAAGCCCTTATTTTACAACGGTAAAGAAACCCGAAGATTTAAAAAAAATCAACCTAAAAGAAGTGTTACAATTTAGCTTAACCTACGCTCAACAAGAAACGCTAAATGAACTTGCGCCGGAACGCATCACCGTTCCCAGTGGGTCGTCCATTCGGCTGAATTATCAAGAGAACGGCAGTGCGCCTATTTTAGCCGTGCGGATTCAAGAAATTTTTGGCTTAAAAGAAACACCAACTGTAAATGATGGCAAAAAACCAGTTTTATTGCATTTACTCTCTCCAGGTTACAAACCCGCGCAAATTACAGGCGACTTGAGCAGCTTTTGGGCTACAACTTATTTTGAAGTTCGGAAAGAATTACGGTCGCGTTACAAAAAACACGCCTGGCCGGATAATCCGCTAACGCATCCACCACTTAAAGGAACAAAAAAACAGGCTGAACGGGATGCTAACCGCTAAAATCTTCTACTAAAACGCCCATTTTACCCGCATGGTAATCGTTTACCGCTTGTTGTAATTCTTGGCGGTTATTCATTACAAACGGGCCGTACGACTCTACCGGTTCATTAATGGGTGCACCCGAAAGCAAAATAAAACGGGTTTCTTTCGTAGCTTTTACGCGAATGGTTTCACCATCATTTTCAAACCAAATCATGCCTTTTTGGTTATTCGTAGTAGCATTATTAATAATTAACTCACCATCTAACTGATAAAGCGCAGCATTAAAATGAGTTGGGATCGGAATTTCTACTTCTCCATCTACCTCCATAGTTACGCGCGTTATCAACACATCAGAATGGGGTACAATTTTGCCCTTAACTCCGTTATACAAACCCGCTACCACATGGGTTAGCACCTTGCCATCATCACTTAGCACATGTGGCGTTTCTTCTTTTTGCAACGGTTGGTAAGATGGAGCCTCCATTTTTTTATGGCTCGGTGCATTAATCCAAAATTGGATAATTTCAAATTCGCCGCCTTTCTCAGCAAGTTCGGTATACGGCCGCTCGCTGTGTATTAGCCCCGAACCACTATTCATCCATTGCGTACCGCCTTCATATACAACCTCAGAATGTCCTAACGTATCGCGGTGGTGTACACCGCCCTTAAAAATAAACGTAACAGGACTAAAACCACGGTGCGGATGAGGCCCAACACCTACTTCGCTTGGCTTTTTACCTCCTTCTAAGGTATCGCTCCAATGGTGCAGCAATAAAAACGGATCAATTTGTTCAATACCATTTACGGGCAAGGCCTGGTCTAAAATAATGCCGCCCATGTTAACCGGTACAGCTGGAATAATGTGTTTGATGGATCGCATGTGTGATAGTTTTATACAAATCTACAATTATATGTTTAAACAAACAATTCAGATTTAAAGTTGTTCATGCTTTTACAAATATTTAAGTATTTTAGCATTATGCTGAAACAACAATTAATAGGGCTGACCCTTGTACTCATAACCACACTGGTTGCCGCTTGCGGAAATAAAAAAAATGCTGATTTAGCGGCTGCTAATTATTATGACATGGGCGACACTGTGCAGTTGGATGAAGGACAAGAGGTGCGTTATTATAAACCAAAAGGCTGGGATTTAATTATTCGGTTTGACTCATTGGTTGCAGATTCAAGATGTCCGAAAGATGCCAATTGCATTTGGGAAGGAAATGCTGAAGTTGCGCTAACCCTATTGGCGAGTAAAAAGAACACGTCATTTGTATTGAACACCAATAAAACTATGGAGACTGAACGCAGTTTTGACCAATACAAGGTAAAGCTAATAGATGTAAAACCCTACCCGACTAACCCAGCTAACGGAGAGAAACCATCTACCAAGCATAAAACTGCGCAACTACAAGTTTACCAATAACGAAGTTTATAAAATTGATTGTTTCTACCGCCCAACACTTGCTTTAATTGGTTTTAAAAGATACTCCAACCCGTTTAGTTTAATTTCGTAAATAGAATGCAACAAACTCCCAATTTTACCCTGCGGAAAGCCCTTTGCATGATACCACGACAAATAGGGTTCAGGTAAATCAGACAAATACCATCCTTTATATTTACCATAAGGCATACGCGTTTTTACTAACGCTATTAAATGGTTTCGTTGGGCATCTTGGTCTATCTGCATGGTTTGTTTAATCTTGTAGACAACAAAAATAGCACAATCCAACCAAGGAATGTGCTACCCATACACCAAACTATTTTTTGCGATCAAAAAATGGCGTATGTAAAACGAATGTCAAAAGTGTAATTCAAATAAGACTCTGATTGGCTTTGTATAAAATCAGACTGTAGAAAAAAGCCATGTCTACGGTAATTTTCGCCTGCAAACAAACGCGCGTCAGCATTAAATCGAACACGCGGAGAAATATAATACTGAAATTCATAATTTAAAGAAGAACCATAGCCCATTGCCTCTACTTTGTCAAAGTTGGCGCCTATTTCTGCCGTTAATGCCATATACGTTCGTGTGGTTGGATACAAACCAAAAGTATAACTACTGTTGAGCCATGTTGGAAAATAAACGCCTGTTTGTAAGGAATTACCGAGCGTAATGTTGGCGCCGGCTTTAAAATTATGCTGAATGGCATACGACTGAGGGATACTCCACTCAAAATTATAAAAACCGAATGTACCTATGCGAATATCGGGTGACAAAGGTTCGACAGGTTCTACGATTGGTGTTATACTAATTACCGTAAACTCAGAACGCACTCCAACTTCGTTAATCATGCCAGAAGTGCGGGGTTGGTTTTGGGCATATAAATAAGCGTCTGATAAATAGGCAAAATACTTCATATCTTTTTCTGAAACAATTTCAAAATCAGAAAGTACAGCATCTATTTCTTCAAACTGCTCTATTCTTCTCAACCGAAAATCATAAAACCGCACATTATTAATTTCTGCCAGCCGCTTAGCCAACTGGTTTAATTCTACTACCGTAAATTCGCGATTTAAACGCCCTCCTTTGTCTAACGATTTTTCAATATCCATTGCGTTTCTGGCATATTGCACTGGCTCTAACCGACCAAAACCATAAGAAACAGCCGGTGTAGCACCAAATTGGTTTAGCCGAAAGGGAATTGGATTATTTAAATTTTGATTCCATAAGTTTGTGGAACCTACCCCTCCGTACAAACCAAAAAAGCGATTTCTTTTATGATACAGTCGCCCAACATGCCAAAAACTTCCGATTAACGCTAACCGATTAGAAAGGTTAACACCTAATGAGCGTTTACCATAATTACCACTAACCGTTGTACTAATTGTACCTTGGTAACGGCTGGAGTTTGAAAAATATTGATAATTAATTCGCCCTTGCAAACTGGTTTCACTGTTTTCAGAAGTTGAACCAAACGCGCCGTAACCTTGCGAAGTAAACTGAAGTTGTTTTACTTTAAAGTCGGGCGCTTTGTAATTTTTTAAAAAATTTTCTATTTTCTCTGTATTGTTGTTTTGTAAATAGGCATGTGTGGGTAGTAAAAGTATACTCCCAAAAAGCCATAAGATTTTGGTTTTCATTTTTTGCGATCGTTAAATTAGATAATGGTTTTGTTACCAAGATTTTACCAACAATTGTGCCACGCCTAAAAAGGTGTTCTAACGCCCTAAAATCAACGTTAGGCGATTATCCTAAATTGATTATTATATTTGAAAAGAACCTTTATAAGAAAAAATGACTTTTAATTACGATACGCCACTTTTGAAAGATGAAAATTCATCTTTAATGTGGTATTATTTAATTCATGTGCCAGCTACTTATGCTGAACAATTAAATAAACCCGACAGGCGCGTGATTTGTGTACTGAATGGAGAAAAGAAAATACATGCCGCCTTAATGCCCAATGGCGAGGGAAGCTATTACATTATTATAAACAAAGAAGTTCGTAAAAAACTTGGTTTGGGGGTTGGCAGTAAGGTAAACGTAGCGTTAGAAAAAGATACAAGTCCCTATGGTATAGCCGCTCCGGAAGTTTTTTTGGAATTATGCGAACAAGACCCTGAGGGCAGTAAAGTTTTCCATGAATTAACGCCGGGTAAACAACGCAGCTTACTTTATGTAATAGGCAAACCAAAAAGCGAAACTAAACAAATGGAAAAAGCGTTTGTGGTATTAGACTACTTAAAAAGTGTTAATGGAAAACTTGATTTTAAAGAATTAAACGAAGCCTTTAAAAACAATCGGTTTAAACTTTAGCTGGCGATAAATTGCCGAATGTTTAATCAAATAAGTTAGGCGTTTTTTCGGTTAAAAGATTAGCAGGTACTTTTAAATCCAAATTAAGCGCTGCATTTAGCTTTTTAACCAAATACGTACTCAATAAAGGCGACTCTTTCTCTAAATTTTGATGCACAAAAAAGTTTACCTCTTCTATCCCCAAATCCACCCAATTTTTAATCCGATTTACCCAAACATCTAACCGATCATAATCTGACGGGTGGTTTGCACCTACATAACGAATAAATGCTTTGGTATTGGTTAGCCGCATGTGTAATAAGTCTCTTCTGCCGGCAGTATCTGTTATGATGTTAGAAACATTATTCCGTTCAAATAAATCATACAATTCATTGGCTACGGTTGCATCATTGTACCAATCTGTATGGCGCAGTTCAATGGCTAGGGGAATGTGTTTTGGCCAATACGCTACAAACGCCTGCACCCGTTCAAAATCTTTCGGAGCAAAATTATGAATCATTTGCAAAAAAACACCTCCTAACTTAGTGTCAAGCCCTTCCACTCCATCCACATACTGATCTACCAGCGCTTCTGTATCCTTCAAGCGTTTAAATTGGCTAATGTTTTGTGTGATTTTTGGGAAAAAGCGAAAATTATCGCCAACCGTATCGCGCCACTTCTCAAACTGTTCACGCGGAAAAAACCGATAAAACGTGGCATTAAGTTCAATACTATTAAACTCACCCGAATAATATTCAAGTTCATTTTTTGTGCCCCGCGGGTAAAAGTTTTTTAAATCTGTTTTATTCCATTTTGCACAGCCAATACTAAACTTACACGGTTCGGTAGTTCCTTTATTCTTAAGCATTTCTGCCGTTCCGGGATGATCCTCCGGCAAGGTAAAATCGACAAGTTCGGGTTGGTCTACTTTTCCAAATTTCATAATTGATAGTGAGGTGTTAATGACGTAAAAAAAACAAGGGCTAAGCTAAACAATTTGCCCGTATTTTCAAAGTTCCGTTATATTTGTAGTTCAAAAACCAGAATAAAACAAAAAAACCGGTATGAGACTTGCACAATTGGCACGTAAGGTGAAAGTTACCCCAACAGAAGTGAAACGTTTTCTTGAAGACAAGTTTGAACTAACCATAGGAAAAGATCCTAATTTTAAATTAGATGAAGATCATATTGAAGCTGTGGTTGAAGCTTTTCCGCTACCAATTGAACCCGAAGTTGAAAAAATAACGCCTCAAAAAGAGGACATTACGCCCGAGCCGGAATTAATTTCTACCGAAGACGTACCCCCTGTTACTGTTACAGACGCGGCAGAGGATCAAACCAATTTAGTGGAGAAAGCAAATGAAGCGGTGGAGTTACCCAACTTGCACGAGACAAGCGTAACAGAAAAGGCTGAGTTAATTACTGAAATTGATGAGGAGGAAGCAGAAGAGGTGATTGAAGAGATGGAAGAAAAGTTGGACAAAGTAGAAATTAACTACGAAGACACCGAAACAGAGGATACCGAAAACGCGCAAGACAAAGAAGAAAAACCGTTTGAAGAAGTACCCGTTGACCGAAGTGCCCCTGTAATTGGTGCGCCAAAGGTAAAGCTAGACGGGTTAAAAATTCTTGGCAAAATAGAACTACCATCTGATAAAAAAGAAGAATTAGAAGAACGGCAAGAAGCGTCTGCTGAGGAATTATCGCAAAAAGAACAAGAGGAAATTGCACAATTAGATGCGGCTATGCAATCTGCCGTGCAAGATGTGAAAGAAGGTGTGGTAGACCAACCCAAACCAGAGGCTGTAAAAAAACACGTTGACGTTGAAGAAGAAGAGGACTCTCCTTTTAAAGACAAAAGAGGCATTTACCACTTTAGCGCAGAGCAAAAAGCAAACCGGGAAAAACACGTTGCAGAAATTGACTTAAAACGCCAAAAAGAAGCACAAAAAGAGGCGAAGAAAAAGCATTACGAAGAAATGATGGCGGAACGAAAACGCCAAAAAACGTCTAAAAAAAGTGAAAAAATAAAAGCCAAAAAAACAGAAGCAACCAAAACAAAAAAGGCTGAACAAGAACGGAAGGAACAGCCAAAAGGATTGTGGCAACGCTTTAAAAACTGGCTTAACGACTAACGTTCAAAAATTCCGCTCTTTATTGAACCAAACAACAAGTAGAACCGGTTAAAAATACCGTTTGTTGATATTTCTTACCATTCATTCTTTTCTGTTCATTTGTTTCAACACCTTTCTGTACATTTGTACCTTAGATCTTGCGTATCTTAAACTTTTTAAATGCCTGTGTATTTTTAAGGTTAACGCGTTTAAAAATCAAAAATGAAACTAAGGCACATCATCATTTTAATTCTCTTCGTTGCCGTGAATGTTGTGGTACTTTTTACCCTCAACTTAGGCAACATGAAGCCGCAAGAAGAAAAAAAAGAAAAAGCAGATTTTTTTCAGACACTGCAAGCCCTAAAAGTGCAAAACAAAGAAGAAGTTTTTAATGTGTCGGGCTTTGGCACGGTATCATCATTTAATGCGGTAGACCTATCATGCGAGGTGCAAGGAAAAATAAGTGAGGGGGTTCGGTTAAAACCTGGTACATCTTTCAGAAAAGGACAATTACTTTTTAGAATTAACGATACAGATGCACGTTATAATTTACGATCACGTAAAAGTGGCTTTATTAATATAATTGCTAACCTCCTACCCGATTTAAGGGTTGATTTTTCAGCTGAATATGATAAATGGGAAAACTACATTGAATCCATTCGGTTAAATGAATCATTACCCGAATTACCCGCGTGGACAAGCAATAAAGAAAAAATATTCCTATCTACGCGCAATGTGTTGACAGAATATTTTAACATTAAAAGTTTAGAAGAACAGTTGAAAAAATATGCAGTTTACGCACCATTTAGCGGCGTAATAACAGATGCTTACATAACAGACAATTCTGTTGTAGGACCAGGAACACGTATAATACGAATAGCAGAAACGGGTAATTTTGAAATTCCGGTTGCCATTCAAGAAGGGCAATTAGCAGATGTGCAGGTGGGCACCAGTGTTTCTATTTACACCACCACCGGCGAATTAAAAGGGAAAGGAACAGTTATTCGTATTTCTGAGGTGATTAGTCGCTCCACCCAATCCGTACAAGCATACGTGCGCCCCAAAGCATTAGAGGGTAAACGGTTTATCGAGGGTGAATACGTGAAAGTAGAAATTGATGAAGAAGGCATGCACAATGGTATTCGCTTACCGAAGGATGCTGTCACGGATAATAAAGTGATGATGTATTCTCCAAAAGACTCTACGATCACCCCTAAATCAATAAAAATTGCCGATACGAATGAAAAAGGACATTTTATAAAAGGACTTAGCGATAATACAATTGTAATTACACAAGAAGTTAGAAACTACACCGATACGACCAAATATCAGGTCTTGATGAAGTAAAAGATGAGAGGGATTGTAAAATTTTTCATAAAAAAACCAATTTGGGCAAACGCCCTAATCGTGGTTACTGTGCTGTTTGGTATTTTCAGTATCGTAAAAATTAACCGGTCATTTTTTCCAGAAATGGATCCGCAAACCGTATTGGTAAATGTCATGTATCCCGGTGCTTCGCCGCAAGAAATGGAAGATGGTGTTACCATTAAAATTGAACAAGCACTGCGCGGTATTGATGGCGTAGAACTTATTACCTCTACCTCTTCAGAAAATAGTGCAGCCATTCGGGTTAAAGGATTTGAAGATGCGGACATGGATGAAGTTTACAAGGATGTAGAAAATGCCGTAAACAGCATTAACTCTTTTCCGCAAGGGGCAGAAAAACCAATCGTACAACGGCTAAAATCTAACCCCATGTCAGAAATGGTGGCAACCCTGGGGCTAAAAGGTAATCCGGATTTGTGGGTATTAAAAAAAGAAGCCGATAAAATTGAGAATGATTTATTCGCCTCCGGTTTAATTTCCATTATCGATTTACGTGGTTTTCCCGAGCCAGAAATTAACATTAACGTACGCGAAAATGACTTATTGAAGTACAATATCCTCATTGATGAAATATCATTAGCTCTTCAGCGTAACAATCAAGACTTAACCGGCGGAATTTTACGTGATTCTGAAGAGGAGCTTATTATTCGGTCTTATGCCCGTACAACAGACCCCGAAGAGATTTCGCAAATCGTATTACGCACCACAGAAATGGGTCAAAAAATTACCATTGGCGACGTAGCAGACGTAAAAATGGAATTTTCTGAAAATTCGTACGAGGTGTATGCTGATGGCATGCCCGCCATTACCGTGGACGTAAAAAAAACACCCGATCAAGATTTGGGCGCTATTACAGATTATGTAAAGAATTATATTAAAAAATACAATACAGAGGCAAACCCAGCTTATTTAACGCTAGAGTATGAATTTGCAGCCTCATTACAAGACCGTATTAACCTGTTAACATCCAACGGGTTTGTAGGGCTGTTGCTCGTTTTGCTCATGCTTGGTTTATTTTTAAGTACACGGCTTTCATTGTGGGTGGCTTTTGGTATTCCGTTCTCGTTTTTAGGCATGTTCATTATAGCCAATATGATGGGGCTAACCATTAATATGATCTCTTTATTTGGGATGATATTAGTTGTTGGAATTTTGGTGGATGATGGAATTGTAATTGCAGAAAATATTTATGCCCATTTTGAACGTGGTAAAAGCCCGTTTAAAGCCGCACTAGACGGAACAATGGAGGTAATGCCATCTGTTTTTACATCTGTTTTAACCACCATGGCGGCCTTTTCTATTTTACTATTTGTAGAGAATATGGAAATGATGCGCGAAATGCCAATTGTCGTTATCATTGCGCTTGGTTTTTCATTAATTGAGGCGTTTATTATTTTACCCGTTCACCTTGCCAGTGCTAAGGTATTGTCTAAAACAAAGCCAGGCACCAAGCGGTTTAAAATTCGGAATAAAATTACCCAAGCCACAGATTATTTAAAGGACAAAGTATTTTTAGATATTCTTGATTTTTTAACGGTGCGATTTCGGGCGTATGTATTGTTACCCCTTGTATTTACCATTTTTGTTATTGTATTTAGTTTTAAAGGGTTTATTGGTTACACGTTTTTCCCCGAAATTAAACCCGACAGAATAGCACTTGAAATTGCCTTTGAACAAGGTACGGGTAAAAAAATTACACGCGAGTGGCTAGCCACGGCAGAAAAAATGGTGGTACAGGCCAATACTGAATTGGCTGCTGCCACGGGCGATACATTGCTTTCAGAATACTCTATTATGCTTGGCGTTACGCAAAGTATTGGAGAAACCGGTTTTCATGCGGGGTCTATCTCTATGGTAATTGACGGTGAAGGTAAATCTACTCCCGTAGATTCATTGGTTGAACGTATTTTAACCAAAGTAAATACCATTGAAGACACCAGGTTAGCGACCAATTTTTACCTGGGAAGCGGTATTCACACCTTTGGTAAACCCATAGAGTTTTCTATTACCGGTAATGACGACGAACAAATAATGCAAGCCAAAGAAAAGTTTAAGCAATACGTGGCGCAAATTCCGTTGGTCAGCAATTTAAAAGATAATGTTCCCCTTGGGCGTAAAGAGGTGAATTTAAAAATGAAACCCGAAGCTGATTTTTACGGCATGGGTATTTTTGAGGTAACCAAACAAATTCGGCAAGGGGTATTCGGTCAGGAATCGCAACGCGTAATTGTGGGGACTGATGAAGTAAAAATTTGGGTGCGTTACGCGCAGGCCGATCGGCAAGATGAATTTGACTTGAATAACATTCGCATAAAATCTGCAGATGGTAAACAAATTTTATTGTCAGAATTGGTAACGTACGATATTGAGCGCGGCCCTGTAAGTTTAAAACGCCGTGACGGTCGCCGTGAAATTATTGTGGATGGTAGTGTGGATGACCCCAATAAAATTGGAGATGTAAATGCGCGCATTGTAAGTGATGTTGTCCCTAAAATTTTAGCTGAATATCCAGCAGTAGATATTATACAACGTGGGCAAGGCGAACGAAGCACCAAAGCGTTAAACTCCATGATGATAAACGTTGGTATTTTGTTTATTGTGATGATAATAATTATGTCGCTAAACTTTGAATCTGTTTGGCAAGGCTTGCTGATACTACTTGTTGTACCAGCGGGTGTTACAGGTGGAATTTTAGGGCATTCCATTGTTGGTATTCCTGTTTCAATTCTCAGTGCTTTTGGTATGATAGCCCTCATTGGTATTCTTATTAATGATTCGATTGTGTTTTTAGATACCTACAACCGTAATCTATTAGATGGTATGACCACTAAAGATGCGGTGAAAGATGCAGCACGGTCACGCTTCCGCCCTATTTTATTAACCTCTGTAACTACTGTTGCGGGATTACTTCCCCTAATTTTGGAAACGTCGTTTCAAGCACAGTTTTTAATTCCAATGGCGGTTTCCATTGCCTTCGGTTTAATATTTGGAACGGTATTTATTCTATTTTTCTTTCCAGCCGTTATTTTGGTACATAACGATATGCGCCGCGCGTGGAATTTCATTTTTTATCCGAACGGTAAAGAAAATGAACCTGATGCATTTGATTTAGAATACGAAGCGAAACAAACGGGACAGGGCATTTTAAAAATGCTTAAAATGGTCGTTACTATATTTTTATACATTTTACCTGTATTACTGTTATTTACGGGCTATAATATAGCAACACTAGAAAATGGTTCTTCCTTTATTGTTATTTCGGGATGGTTACTTGTAATTGCCGCAGTTATGGTGATAGCGGTTTTCCCTGTCAAAATATTTGAACGCTTATTGCGCATGATCTGGTCGAGTGAAGAATTTGTAGAGGGCAGAACAATAGAACCGGTTATTTTGAATAAAAAGCATGAGGAGGAGCGAAAATTAGCATAACGTATGAAAAATTTAGTTACAATCGGTTGTTTACTGTTCGTTGCAAGTTTCAGCGTTGCACAAGAGCCGCTTTCAATTTCTGGAGCGCTTGAAAAAGCATTAAAAAATAACTATCAAATTCAAATTGTTGCCGCTAATTATGAGGCATCTCAATTGCAAAACAGTTGGGGGCAAGCGGGTGCAATCCCTACTTTTTCTTTAAATATTGGCAACACGGCTTTGTTGCAAGACAATACAAACAACCCGGCTACCTTTTTTCCGGGGGTTTTATTTAACGATAACCTGCAAACTTCGCTAAATATGTCATGGACAATTTTTAGTGGATTCGGCATTCGTATCAATAAAGAACGTTTTGAACAATTAGAAGCGCAAACCAAAGGCAATGCTATTATTGTTATCGAATCTACCATTTATGACGTTATTTTGGCTTACTACACCGCTGTGGTGCAAAAGCGCAAACTAGCCGTTATTGAGGATTTACTTGATTATTCGCAAGAAAAATTAGCCTACTATCGCCTTAAAAGTGATATGGGCTTAAGCACAAGTTTTGATTTACTTCAGTTTGAAAATCAAGTATTGGCAGATTCTTCGAATGTTTTATTACAACAATTGGCGTTAGACAATGCCCAACGTAACCTAAACCTTCTAATGGCAGAAGATGTTGAAATCCGTTACACCTTAACAGATTCTATTGAAATTCCATCTACAGTGGGTGATTACAATCAGTTAAGCCAACAAATGATGCAAGATAATAACAACCTTAAAAACCAGTACATTAACTACGAATTACAAGAACTTAACCGCCGCGCTCAAAAAAGTGCCTATTACCCTGTGGTTTCGCTCAATTTATCAACTGCACCATCCTTTGGTTACATACGCGTGTTTGGTGACCAGCCTTTCTCTACCTCAACAAGCGCATGGGCAGATACAGGAACAATAAATGTTCAGTATGATCTATTTACAGGCTGGAACCGTAAACGAAATAATGAAATTGCCGAAATTCAACTAAACGTAGCCGCTTTACAAATTGATGATTTAAAGAACAACTTGTCGCATCAACTTAAAGGAATTTACGAGCTGTATACAATCCGCTCAAAAGTTGAGGAAATGGCAACTAAACAACGCACCCACGCCGACCAACTATGGCAACTTGGTAAAGATAAATATGACCTGGGGTTAATCAATATTTTTAATCTAAATGATTTAAAATTAACCTACGAACAAACCGTTTTAAACTATTACGATCGGCTATTTGAGTTACTGCAAAGCCATTATGATTTAATGCGTATTTCTGGCGGAATTTCTCAAAAATATAACCTTTCAAACAACGTAAACCCTACGCGCTAGGTGCGGTGATGAGTTAAAACAGCATTTGTTTTACTGTTAATAGCCACAACATTGCAAATAATAAACGGCGTTTAACTCCTACAAATTAGTTCATTATATTCGTAGCATGACGAATGAAAAGGTGCGCACGTATTACAACGAAATTGCGCAAACGTATGACAACAGTCGTTTTGAAAACACCTATGGGGATTTTATTGATCGGCAAGAACGTAAATTGATTGAAAAACACCTAACTACTAACTTAACCACGTTGAATTTAGGCTGTGGTACAGGTCGTTTTATGGAATATAGCACGCATGGGCTGGATTTTTCTGTTGAAATGTTAAAAGTGGCAGAAAAACAGCATCCAAATAAAAGTTATCACGTTGCTGAGGCAGATACGACACCTTTTGAAAATAATTCGTTTGACCAGATAATTTGCTTCCACGTTATTATGCATTTATCTCCGAAAGAAACGGCCGCTATTTTTAGAGAAGTAAACAGAATTTTAAAACCAGGCGGCACGTTTATTTTTGATTACCCCTCTGCAGAGCGGCGAAAATTGACGCGTTATAAAGCAAAAAATTGGCACGGAGGTAATCATTTTAAATCCAGAGAAATGCGCACGCTTATTCAAAAACACCACTGGATAACCAAAACAAAACGCGGTGTTTTATTTTTACCAATTCATCAGTTCAGCACTAAAATCAGAAAGTTGTTTTTTCCGCTTGACCAACTTGCTGCACGCAGCCCTGTTAAACGTTATTCATCTTACCTTATTCAGGTTATTCAAAAACCCGCTCATGCTTAAAGCACTCCTCCCCGCTTCTGTTAAACGCAACATTCGGTTAATGCAACGCCAACTTGCCGATCGAAAGTCGGGTGTGCGAAACCAATTTTCGCAGCCTCAGAATTATCCAAACGAACAATTGTTGCAAGTGATTAAAACCATAGATCAACCCATTTTTTACAATCCGTTGTCTGCCAATAAAGTCACGAACATTCGCATTGCCATGAATGCGTTAACCGCCTATGCCATACAACCCAATTCAGTTTTTTCGTTTTGGGAAATCATTAAAAAACCTACTCTAAAAAAGGGATACCAAACAGGTAGAAATATTATTGGCGATTCGTTAAAAGAAGATATTGGTGGTGGATTATGCCAGGTTTCGGGCATGTTGTACCATTTGGCGCTTGAAACCGGTATGGAAATTATTGAACGCCATAACCACACCATTGATTTGTATGCAGAAGATAAGCGGTATACTCCACTTGGCACAGATGCTACTGTAGTTTATGGTTACAAAGACTTACGCTTTAAAAATCCACATAACGAAACCCTTTACATGCGCTTTTCTGTTTCGCAGGAGGAGTTTACAGGCTCGTTTATGGCAGAAAATGCACTTGATGACTATTCAATTCGGTTAGAACGCGCTGAAGAAAAAGGTTATCGAACCGTAAAAACCTACCGAAAAAGTGGGAACAATGCTGAGGAGTTTTTAAATTTGTCCCGTTATATTGTCAACGAACCGGATTAAAAACAACGCATTGCAACTAAAAACACACACCTCTTTTATCACACTTCTTTCTTTACTTTGTTTGCCTTTTGTCGGCCTGTCGCAAATTGTAAATATTGAAAACCAGCGCCTTTCAGCAAAAAAAGAAGGCTTTTCTGGTAGTGTTGAACTCAATTTAAACTATACAGTCAATACTAAAAACTTGCTTCAACTCGGCAGTAATTTAAAAATTGCACATAAAAAACAACGACACTATACCATGTTGATAGGTGACCATTCATTGGTGCGTAGTGATGATGAATCCTTTATAAATAATGGATTTGAGCATGTGCGGTATAATTATACGTTAAAAGATTCGGGACGTATTGTTTATGAAGCCTATCAACAAGGTCAATTTAACAAAGTGCAACGGATAAACCTTCGGATTTTGGTAGGTACGGGGTTCCGTTTTTTGCTAATCGACCAACAAAACTATCAGCTTAATTTGGGCGCAGGGCTTATGGGAGAGTATGAAGAACTGAGTACAGATGAAATTTCACGCGATATTTTGTCTGCCAATTATATTTCGTTTGATGCCCAATTTTCAGAATCTATTGGGTTAAACTCAATCACTTATTTTCAACCAAAATTAGTTGATTTTGGGAATTATCGGCTTTCAAATGAAACGCATTTGCGCTTTAGAATAAACAAGTATTTGACGTTTAAAATGATTTATTCATTAACGCATGATTCACGGAATATCGAAGATGTGCGCAAGACAAATTATTCGGTTAGAAATGCTGTAAGTTTTAATTTTTAATGCATTTAGCAACCACAAAACAGTTAGTTTTAATGGAATTTAAGGCCAATGATTCAGATTTGGTTGTATGGCTACAAAAAAAGAAATAACCTTTGGAGTATTGCCACATAACCTAATACAATTACCGTAAAAAATGAGCAAAATAATTGACGTTGTTATATTGACTGAGGCGCAGTACATCAACCCAACCAAAACCAATTGGTACGTAGACCAGGTACTGCTGGAGGATAAACTCGTACAAGAAGCCCTGGAAAGAAAGGGCTTGACCGTAGTAAAAAAAGATTGGGCAGATGCCAGTTTTGATTGGACCACGGCAAAAACGTTATTGTTCAGAACAATTTGGGATTATTTTCACCGATTTGCTGAATTTAGCACGTGGTTGGATCACGTAAGCAAAATTTGTACACTTATAAATCCGGCAGAACAAATAAGGTGGAATATTGATAAACATTATTTAGCTGATTTAGAAAAAGCTGGAGTTAACTGCGTTGATACAGTTTTTATACCACGTGGAGAAAAACCAGACCTTGCAAAACGCCTGGCAAGGTTAGGATGGAAAAAAGCAGTGATAAAGCCTACCGTTTCTGGCACAGCGCGACATACGTATTTGTTAAATGAAAAAAATCTGGACGAGCATGAAGAATTAATTGCCCCGGTTTTAAAAAACGAAGATTTTATGCTGCAACCGTTTCAAGAAAACATTTTAAAGCATGGCGAAGTTTCGCACGTTGTGATTAATGGAACGTATAGCCATTCTATTTTGAAATTAGCAAAAGCGGGTGATTTTAGAGTACAGGATGATTTTGGTGGCACCATTGATTTATATGCGCCAAGTACTGCAGAAGTAGAACTTGCCGAAAAAGCTTCAGCAGCATGCAAACCACTGCCTATTTACGCCCGTGTGGATGTGGTAATTGATAATGATAACCAGCTTGCCGTTGGCGAAGTGGAACTCATAGAACCAGAGTTATGGTTTCGTAAAAATGACAAAGCTGCTGATAAGTTGGCGGATGCTATTGTTCAACGGTATTTTTAAGTGCGATTAGCACCGTTCAACACGACTAAATTATGAATCGTTTTATTGTTGAAAAATAGTTGGCAAATGACGTTGCCTTACTTTTTGCCATTTTTTGAGTGAAGGTTAGATACTTTTGCTATTTAAACAAAGATACCCGCAAAATTAAAGAACAGTTCTCCACCACAGATTTTTATAAGGCTATTGAACTGTATTTATCGAGTAACTACACCGCTATTTTAAAGCCGTTGCTGGATAAGCGCCACATTTATAACGGTGAACGAATTTACAAAAATCAAAAGCAAGCGGTGATTAGTTTTATGGATGGGTTGGCTCGGGAGTATTTGTAGGGGGCATGAATTTAACCGAGTTGAGTTTTGGATGTTAATTTATGGTGTTGGGAGATTTTTTTCATGCGCTCGGCAGGTTATTTGTGTTTTTAGCAGGCTATGTGGCATTTTTGAAATCAGGTATTTATACGGTTGTTAGTTTTTAATTAGGGAGTTAATTTTGGGTTCGGAAAAAGCTGGAAAGTTTCTAACGTGTTAAAACTAACACGAAATACCTAAACACTCTATAAATAAGAAGTAAGAATATAACTTAAAAATAAATCAAAATGTTAAAGAAAACAATCTTTACCTTAGTATTAACGTTACCTGTCGTTTATTCTTGTCAAAAGGAGGGATGTACTGATTCAATGGCACTAAATTATTCAGAGACCGCAAAAAAAGATAATGGAAGTTGTATCACAGCTCAAGAGATACAAAATGCAAATCCTCAAAATCTCTATGTTGAAAATTTTAATTTAACCTTTGACAATTCAACATCATTAAGATTATATACGCCTAACTTTAATTATGAAGTTGGAGATATGATAATTATCGAAACAATTAATGAATATGATGAGTGGTCATCTTTACCATATATTTTCGGGATTGACATACATGTCGAAGGCAGTTATAGCCAAAATGGAGAAGTTTGGATTTATCTGAAAAATGATGATGGCTCTGGATTTTTCCCTTCAAGTAGCATAACCATTCCATTCAAGGCTGGGTTAATCAAGAAAAATGGTATCATGTTAAACCCAAATGTACAGGATATGACAATTTCAGAATTAGAAATTGAATTATAGGTATAGAAAATTAGAGCTAATAACTACATCCAAGCCTACAAATGGGCAGACAAATTATTTGGTAAGAGTTTGTTGAATTAAAAATAATATGAGAAATATTATGTCTGGAGCGGGAACCACTTAATTTGAAAATTAAAGATATCGACTCCAGCAGAATGGTTATTTTGATTAATCAGAATAAAGGAAAAAAAGATCGACTTTCAATATTGAGTGAAAAAGTATTGATAGACTTAAGAGTCTATTTTAAAGAATGGAATCCCCAAACCTGTTTGTTTGAGGGTAAACCGGGAAAAAAATAGAGTGCAACTAGCATTAGAAACGTACTTAATAAAGCATGTGTAAATGCACAGATTAATAAGAAAGTTACTCCGCACGTATTATGTCATAGCTTTGCCACTCATCTTTTAGAACAGGGAATAGATTTGAGGTACATACAAAAACTTCTTGGGCACAACTCTAGTCGAACAACAGAGATATATACGCATGTTACACTTCAAAATATTCAAAATTTGAAAAGTCCTTTTGATTCGTTAGATTAGTGGCACAATAACATATAAAAGGAATAAAGACAATTGTCTTTAGCCGCATGTTAGCGGTCACCGAAGAAACGTATTAAAATAGAAACCATCCTTCTCGTCCAGTGGCGAAAAAGATGGTCAATTATTTGTAAACATTTGAATTTTGAGAGTCGGGAATTAGTTTCCCCTTTTCTGAGTTTGACGAACTTCCACTTTTCCGTTCTCTTTGAAAATAGGACATCCCTTTGAAATCTCTACTGCTTCGTGAATGTCTTTTGCCCTAACGATAAGGTTTCCGCCTACCATATCTTGAGCATCCAAAAAGGAACCATCTGTTACTACTTTATCTTTTCCAGTTACCAGTTTGACTGTGGTTTGAAGCGCCTCTCCCCCTTCAAGGATTCCTTTCTGAGCAAGACCTCCCATCCACGTATTCCATGATTCAATGTAGGCCTTAACTTCTTCTGTATCTTCGGCAGTATGGATATGAGTGTCACCGCCTCTGAATAAAAACATAAATTTTTCCATTTGAATTTGATTTTTAAAGTTTGTAACTTATTTTTGTGTTGTACAAATATTCGGAGTTTATTTTACTTTTACAAGTAGGGCAATAAATAGAACCTAGTATGAAAAAAAATACTATCGCTGTAAATCAATAAGATATGGAAGAGAAAAAAATAGTTTTTGATGAAAATTCTTGTCCTGTTACTGCTACTATGCAAGTTTTAGGTGGAAAATGGAAATCAATTTTAATCAATGCTATCTATCATACCTCTCCTGCCAGGTTTGGTGAATTGAAGCGAAGCGTAAAGGGAATTACTCAATCAATGCTTACCAAGCAGTTGAGAGAATTAGAAGATGATGGGGTAATAAGCAGGAAAATTTATGCAGAAATACCCCCAAGGGTCGAATACACTTTAACCGAGTTTGGACTTACGTTGTCACCGATAATGATATCAATGGCCGAGTGGGGTAAACAATACAGGCTTAACAATGAAAAAACAAAGGCGAACCGCTAACAATGTATATAAAAAATAGGCGAATGAGTAGTAAAATTAAGGGTTTTGGCTCATATCAAACTTTATGCTTAACTGAAAGTTTGGTTCATAGAAATCGCCTACTTTTCATATACAAAACGTTATAACCCATTAAATATGATGAAATATATAATAATTACTCTAGTAACAATTTCTTTGCTAACATCATGTGTTCTTTACAACACTAACCACAATAATATTACTATAAAGGAACTGAATTATGGTCTCTGTCAAACAGAAACGACGAGTCAAGTTGAGATGGAAAATTCTTTAAGCGGAAATCATAAAAAAGAGAAGGGCTTAAAATTCATTGAACAAACTGATTCAATTAAAGCAAGTCTCAAAACACAATTCGCGGTAAAATATATTCTTCAATCTTCCAGAAATAAATATGTTTGGTTAGAAATCACGTGGAAATTACCGAAAGGAACAAAAGATCATCAGGGAAATTTAATGGAAGAGGTTGGATATAAGAGAAAACAACCAACCAACAGAGGCTCATGGTCTTCATACACTCTAGACTTACCAAATGAAGTTCAGAAAGGTATGTGGGTATTAATTCTTAAAGTTGGAAACAAAAAACTTCTCGAGAGAAATTTCTATCTGTACTAGTTTGAAACAATTATTTTGAATGGTTGAAAACGGGTTATAACACAACCTAAAAAACACTGCCCCGCTCATCCACCCGCGGGAAGCGCCCATTACGTGTCCAGTTGCCGGGTAGCCGGCGCACAAATATGCCAGCGCACGTCGCGACGCAAATTAAATTTGCTATTTTTAGGTACACGTTGTAAGCCATTTGAGAAACCTCTATAAGAATATGAAATCAGAATGAAAAAACACAATTACGAAATAAAAGTTGAATGGACTGGAAACGAGGGAAACGGAACCCTGAATTACAAGTCTTATAACAGAAATCATACAATCTTAGCTGATGGAAAATATAGTGTAATTAATGGTTCATCTGACCCTTCATTCTTAGGAGATAAAACAAGATACAATCCAGAAGACCTTTTTCTATCTTCCTTGTCTGCTTGTCATATGCTTTGGTATTTGCATTTATGTTCTGTACATAAAATTATAGTGACTGAATATTTGGACAACGCTACAGGAATTATGGAAGAAACAAAAAATGGAGGCGGAAAATTTACTGAAGTTATACTTAATCCAAAAGTAAAAGTTACGGAAAAAAATATGATAGAAAAAGCAAATGAATTACACGAAGAAGCTAATAAAATGTGCTTTATAGCAAATTCTTGCAACTTCAAAATTGAACATAAACCGAATACAACAACTGAATAAAAACGGCTTAAAACAATGTATATAAAACATTTGGCAGATAGTGCTAATATTGAGGTTATTACACCTAATAAAATTTGTATCGGCCTGACAGGTTCGCTCTCCGAAATGCCAAACGATTTCATATACTAACCGTTGTGTGTCATATAAACCAAACAATGAAATTATCAGATTTTAATAAAGCTATTGAGAAACTTTTCAGATTTACAACTGAAAGGGACACAAATCATTATCAATACTACAAGTTTGAAGGCATTGAATTTAGGCTTAAGAAAAAGCTTTTTAGAGAAACTTGCGAGAATTTAGATGGACTGAATTCAATTGATGGTTTTGAAATTTATAGTACTAAAGGTTATGAGGTTTCTTTATCAAACAGTAACCGTATTTATTATGGAGGACGAGATGAGACTTGTAAAGAAGACCACGTAAACAAAATAAATTATTCATTGGGTGTACCTTCAAATGAGTATCTTTTATTTTTCGTGAAAAATCTCTATGATTTAGCAAAAAGCGAAGGACTATCAAGACCTATTATGTTGCATAGATTGAGGAATAGAATGTACCTTAGAGGACGTGAAGAAAAAGAGGAAAAAAACATTGAGCTATTTGACATATTAAAAGAAATCATTCCAAAATTTAGAACTCTTCAAATTACTTCTGAAACTGAAAAATCATTAAAGGAATTTGAGAATAACAGTTCCAGTTTCCTATTTACAATTGGTTATAATACAGATTTATCATTTTTACCTACAAATATCATTGAGGATTTTAGTAGAACAGTTAGAATTGGAAGAATTAGAAGGGCAAGAATTGAGGACATTGAAGTACCAAAAAGACGTTATCAACAAGACTTAATTCTCTTTTATCAGAAAGGTATTTCGGCAGAAAGCGCAGATTTACAATTTTTATCATTCTACCATATTTTAGAACATTTTTTCGAAAAAATATACAACGAAGAATTAATAAAGTCTGTGCAGGACAAATTGACTGCACCTTCTTTCTCATACAAAAGAACGAAAGACTTAAATTCTTTAGTCAAAATAGTACAAGATAAACTACGATATAAAAATGAAGAGTTTCAAATAAACGAGCCAGAAGCGTTGAGACTTGTTCTTGATAAATTTATAATTGAGTTTGACGAACTGAAAGAAGAAATAGGAACTTACGATTCAAGTTTGCTTGAATATTACAAAACAAATGAAGTTTCTTTTTCAAAAGGAAATAGAGTCAATTTTGATGAAGAAAGACAAGCAATTCTAAAAAATTTAAGAGAGAGAATTTATAAAACGAGAAATTCAATTGTTCACAGTAAGGACACAGATAAAACAAAATATTTACCATTTAAACACGATAAGGAATTATCGAGAGAAATTATCTTAATGAGAATAATTGCAGAAAAAATAGTAATCGGAAGTTCGGAAGAACTCTAAAAAATACGCCACACAACAATGGCTATAAGTAATTGCTTCTACTCGCCTACTTTGTAAATTCCTGCGAAATTTCCAACTTGGTGTGTACTTGCAAAGTTAATCGCTAAATCACGCAACTACTCATAGCCGAGACCGTTATGCTCAATTAAAATACTGTAAATGAGGTTACTTTATCAAAATAGTTACATATATGTAAAAACGTAAGTAAATCATGATTAGATATTCAATTTTAACCCTTTTTGTTGTTTTCAATGTTTCGCTATCTTTTTGCCAATCTGACACCTTGAATCAGGTTGATTCAAATGGAAAAAAGACTGGTTGGTGCGTAGCATATTTGGATAATAATTTGAAAGTTTTAAAGGATAGCTCCGGAGCAACGCATTGTATGTATAACTATTACCGAAGAGACATATGGTTATATAGGTTTGGAGAAGGCTGGGGAACCAAAAAGAGCCCAATAATGTTTCCCGAAAATGACACACTTAAACTTGGGAATTACATATTGCTCAATGGGAAATATATTACGAAGTACCCAAATGGTAATTTAAGGTCAGAACTCATGACATCAAATGGGTTCATGACAGGTTTCAAATTTTATTATAAAAACGGACAACTTAATTTTGAAGTCATAATCTCAAAAGAATGTGGAGCTCCATTGCAACACTGCTTCATGGAATATAACAAAGATGGCAGTTTCAAACGTGAAAGCCGTTCATACATTCCTAAAGAAAAATAGGTCTTGTAGGAGTAGAAAACTGAGCATAACACAGTAGCTAAAAAAGAAGCAACAAGAGATGGGGCAACTCCAATTGACTTAATAGATGGTAATGAATTTGCTGAAAGACTAAAGGAACTAAATCTTGGTGTTACGGTCGAAATGGTGGAAGAGGTCAAAATTAAAGGAGATTGGTTTAAAATAACTCTAAAATCTCTAACAGCCGTTAGAGATTTTCATTTTACTTACATTTGTATTTCTCCAACAGCTGTTAGAGATATTATAAAATACATGGGAAATATAGATAAATCAACATATCAATCATTATTTAAACAAATTGTTGAAACAATAAACTCATCTCGCTTCAAGGCTTTTAAAGCTGTTAATACACATCTTATTTCATTGAATTTTGAAGTTGGTAAATTAATTGTAGAAAGCCAGAATGAAAATAATTGGGGTAAATCCATTGTTGACACACTTTCTAAAGACATCAATAAAATTATAGATGGTAAAAAGGGGTACTCTCCTCAGAATCTATGGAATATGCGTCAATTTTATCTCGAGTACAAAGACAACTCTGATTTGCTAGAATTAGCGCTAGAAGTTCCATGGGGACATAATATGCTAATAATACATAAGATAAAAGATGTAGTAGGAAAGATATTTTACTTAAAAGCAACAAACAAAATGGCTTGGAGTAGGTCAGTTTTGCTAAATCAAATTAAGGCGAGAGCTTATGAACGAACTTTACTTAATCCAAAACAGAGTAATTTCGATAAAGCACTGCCAGTTCATTTATCAGAACAAGCAAATGAAGCTCTAAAAAGTGAATATAACTTAGATTTTCTTGGAATTACTTCTCCGATATTGGAAAGACAACTAGAAAATAAATTAATAGAGAATATTCGGAATTTAATAATGGAACTTGGATATGGTTTTTGTTTTATTGGTAATCAATATAGGTTAAAACTTAATGAAAAAGAATACTTTATTGATTTACTGTTCTATCACAGAATATTAAAATGTTTAGTAGCAATTGAATTAAAAACAGTCGAATTTGAACCTGAATTTGCAGGAAAGATGAATTTCTATTTGGAACTTTTAGATGAACAAGTAAAAACAGTAGACGATAACCCGACAATCGGGATAATTCTTTGTCCAGAAAAAGATGATGTTGAAGTGGAATATGCTTTGAGGACAAGTTCTAAACCAATTGGAGTTTCGGAATATAAACTAACACGCAATTTACCAGAAAAATTAAAAGGAAAAATACCGACTAAAGAAGAATTAAAACGAATGCTAACAATGGCTAAAAAATCATAGCTGCCCTGCGGGACAGCAACGCTTTTTAGCCGATCGTTGTGTTTAATTGACAAGATTACTTTTTGCAACCTAGTAGATAATTATACAAAACCTTAATGAAGTACTTTTACCTATTTTACAATTTTTGTTTTCTTAGTCTAAATGTAGCGGGACAAATAACGGCATCAAGAAATAACGATATTACAACCGAGATTCAATCAAAGAATCAGTTTGATATTTCAATAATTCAGATTTTCCCTCAGGAATTTCCAAAAGTATCTGTAGTTTTTCAAGCGAAAAATGAGCTCGGAGAACCACTTTGGTTATTGACAAAAGACGAATTTAATGTTCGTGAAAACACCTTTGAATGTGAAATTATTGATGTTCGTAATATCTCTGAAAAGAGACCTTTAAATCTAGCATTAGTTTTCGACCACTCAGGTTCAATGATCGAGAATCCAGAACATATGACAGACACATCCGTTTCCTATCAGGATCTCTATTTTTATGGAATGTTGCCTGATGGTTATGTAATGTCCATTGAATATGCTCAAGAGGCAGTTCTGAACTTTTTTAATGTCGAAAGTCAATTAGAAGATTCAATGTTTTTTGTTGGTTTCTCTAAAACTGTTGACAAAATTGAACCATTGACAAATAATTTTGATCGTTTTGAAAGAATTGTTAAAAATGTAAAACCAGAAGGATGGACAGCATTTTATGACGCGGTATATAGTGCTGTTGATTCCTTGAAGAATCATAGATCTCAACCAGCTGTTATCGCCCTTACTGATGGAGGAGACAATTCTTCCGTGCATGAATATGATGAATTAATTGAATTTGCTAATAAACACCAAGTTCCAATATACATTATTGGTCTAGGTAATGTAAACTCATCCATTCTTAACCATATTTGCACTTCTACCAATGGGTTTTACTATCATACTAATGAACCAACAAAACTCACAGAAATATATGAGAATATTAAAAAACAGCTTCGGTCAATATACGAGCTCGATTATGTGTCAAATGAAGACAATTCTGTTGACCCATTCAGAAAGATTAAGTTTTACTTTAATAATGACACCCTAAGTTTTAACAGTAACGAGTTTGAATTTGAATTGCCTCAAGAGGTAGTTGAGCATTTGGAAAATCGGCATGAAGAATTAAGGAAAAAACAGGAGGAACTTCGTGAGCAGGCAGAATTAGAAAAAATTTTATTAATTGGAGGTAGTATTACAGGTGTGCTACTTTTAGGCATTGGCGGATTTGTAATTGTGAGAAGGAAAAAGAAAAAATCAATTCCTAAAATTGTTAAAATATTTCCAAATCCATTTCTTAATCAACTGACTGTTAATTATGTTCTTCCGAATACAGATTCCGCAATGTTACGTATTTCAAACATGTCTGGAAGTATTTTAAGAGAAGAGCAAGTTAGTTCAGAAGAAACTGAGTATAAATTAGATTTGTCAGAACTTGAATCTGGTGCTTATCTAATTTCAATTAGTTCGGATGGTATCATGTCAAATGTTATTAAAGCAATAAAAAACTAAACACAACAAAAAGTAAATGCCATTGCTTCGCAACGCTGCCATAAATGGCTACATTTACTCAAACGTTGTGTGTAATTTGAGAAATGAACATAAAAGAACCAAAATATACGTATAAAGAAATTGAAAAGGTGTTTGAAAAACTGATTTCAGGAAATGCAGAACTGACCGAATATTTTATGAAAGAAGTCGACCTTTCGGACTACAATCAAGAAGATAATATTCCTTACGTTGATATTGGTTCGATTTCCAGGTTTGTTGTCGAAAAAAAGCTCGATAATCAAACTTCTCATTTTGACCTTCTGTTTGAAAACATTGAAGACGTTTATATAAATGGCGACAAAGATGTTCGGAATTTCATTGTTGTCGGATTATTTGAGGGAATTCAAAATACTGGTACAGAAAAAATTGAATATCATCATTCATTTAACGAGTGGCTAAAAACAGAAACCCAAAAGGCGTGGAATGGAATAATTGACTATTGGGAAGGAACTGAATAAGAAAAAATAAAAAATAACGCCAACAACAGGCAAAATTTACTGCTAGGGCAGTTCGCGATAAATGGCTAATTTTATTTAACCGTTATACTCAATTAGAAACACGATAAATATGTTTTACAAAGTACATAGTACAACTTCAGGAAGTACGCCAACAATTTCTCTTGAGTGTCCTCATTGCGGTCATTTTGGAACCTTTCAAAATATTGGAAGTGACTCAGGAATAAATACTAACGGGACTACTCATAGTTTTGGGCAACGAAGATGTCCTCGACCTCAATGTAAAGGACAAATATTTACAGTGAGTAGAGGAACCAATCTATTAACCTGCTATCCACCAAGACTAATTTCCTTTTACACTACCAATATTCCTCAAAGAATTCTAGATTCATTTCAAGAGGCACTAATGTGTCATGGAAACAACTGTTTAAAGGCTGCTGCTATAATGCTTCGAAAGACTCTTGAAGAAATTTGTAATGATAAATCAGCGACAGGAAAGAATCTATATAAAAGACTTGAAAATCTCTCAACACAGATAGTCCTGCCGACCGAACTAAAAGAAGCAATGCAGGAACTAAGGCTGCTAGGAAATGATGCAGCACATATTGAGGCTCAAACTTATGACGAAATCGGAAAAGAGAAAATTGAAATTTCAATAGAATTCACAAAAGAAATTCTGAAAGGAATCTATCAATACGATTCATTATTAAGCCGATTGAGAAGTCTAAAAAAGAAAGAAGAATAAAAGAGCACAATCGAGTAGACGGCTCCTCCAGAACTAACTGACGGAGTGCGCCTCTCACACCAACGTACTTATGGGTCTCGTATACGGCAATTCGACAATGATACTTAACCGTTTGTAGTACTCTGATAAACTAACATAACCCTTCATCTTTAACCGTTTTATGGTAATCGTAGTGCCAAGAATTGGGCTTTGGACAACTCAAGTTATCTTTTCACCCAAAAAACCTTCAATCATACCCTTATCATGAGTAGTTGGTACGACTGAAAAATCAAACCAACTTTGTAGATTTTTATTATATCCTTGGTTATTCAAATAAGCGTCTAAAGCAGCATTTAACCCCTTACTGTATTTATGATGCTTGGCTCCTTTCGGATCTTCATGATACAAATCGTTTTGGGCAAAACCTTCAAAAGTTGGACCTGTAATTTTGATGTTAAAAGCTTCTGGATTCTGGCCTACTGGGCTGTGAATGGTTGTCGTAAACTTGTGCCAATACGCAGATTGAATGCAGTTTTTTTCAAATAACTGACGTACAACTTCTAAAGAATCAATGGTTTCTTGCTCTGTTTGAGTTGGAAAGCCGTACATTAAATAAGCATGCACCATAATGTTTTGCTGCGAAAAATTGTGCGTTACTTTCGTTACTTGGGCAATGTCAACTCCTTTTTTCATCTTAGCTAACAACCGATCTGATGCTACCTCTAACCCTCCAGTAACAGCAATGCAGCCCGACTCAGCCATAATTTTACAAAGCGATAAATCAAAGGTTTTTTCAAAGCGGATATTGGTCCACCAAGTGATTTTAAGTTCGCGTTTGATTAACTCTTCCGATAGCGCTCTTAACATTTTGGGCGGAGCCGCTTCGTCTACAAAATGGAAACCTGAGATCCCCGTATCTTGAATTATTTTCTCAATCTTATCCACCAAATCAACTGCCGTTGTATTTTGGTAATTGCCAATATAATCTAAGTTGATATCACAAAACGAACATTGCTTCCAATAACATCCGTGAGAAATAGTTAGCTTGTTCCACCTGTCATCTGTCCACATGCGGTGCATGGGGTTTACCACATCTAAAAAAGACAAGTATTTATCAAATGGCAATCCTGAATAATTTGGGGCGGGCAAATCTTTATGATGATAAATTGTATTCGGAATCTTGTTCTTGTACGCTACTCGTTTTTTCTCTAAAACGAACGTGCGCTCTAACTCATTCAAATCACACTTTCCGGTTACAAACTCAGCAATTTTCAGTAAAGGTCCTTCACCATCATCCAATGAGATAAAATCAATAAATTCAAAAATTCGCGGATCTTCAAGTGAACGTAATTCGGTATTGCAATAGCCACCACCGAAAGCAATTTTTATAGCTGGGTGAAACTGTTTAATGAACTGCGAGCAACGCAAAGCGGCAAACAAATTACCCGGAAAAGGAATGGTAAAACAAACCAGGTCAGGTGTTTCTTTTTTGATGCGTTCCAATAAAATATCGAGCATTTTATCTTCAATGAGCGTTGGCTCATAAAACAGAAACTCTTCAATTTGATTGAAGCTACTTGCCGAAGTTGAAATTTGCTCAGCATATTTTGTAAAAGCAAAAAACTCGTCTACATTGGCATGAATAAAGTCGCCGATTTCTTCAATAAATAAAGTGGCGTGGTGCTTTGCTTTATCAATGACGCCTAGCTCGCCCTCTGCCCATTTAATCTGAGTGTTCACTTTGCTAAGCCTATGGCCTTGGGGCAAAAAATTAGTCGCTAAAATCTTATTGGCGGTATGAATGTCTTGCTTTTGAAGAAAGTCAATCACCAAATCAATCGCTGAAATGTAATGCTCCTTATTTTTCCGGACTTCCTGAAAAATCGACTCTTCTGATTCATCCGAAACCTCAAAAATTTCCGAAAGAAAATCACTGGTGAAAATAGCCGTAAAAAGTTCTATACTTAGGTCAAATTGTGATACTACAAGTCCCTTTTGCTCTAGAAATCCTTTTAAATAAGCCGTTGCCGGATAGGCCGTATTCAGCTGTGTAAAAGGTGGAGTGATTAAAAGGAGTTTAGCCGGCATGCTGTAAAGATAACCTTCTCTTGACAGAAAATGGATCAAATATCAAATTTCAACCTCCTCAATTCTACATTTTTTTGTTCAACAAATAGAATCTTATTTTTCATTTAAACGTCTTGAGAATTTGAACGCGGGGCTTTCAACCCTTGGATTGAACTCAGGTTAGAATGGTACCTTGGCTTGTAGTTCGTTATTTTGGTCAACAGAAAGTGCCTAAAAAATCAATTTATTTTTAATAGAGGCATTTCCTTGCAACCCGCCTGTGTGGATAGCCAATAGATTACTTCCTTCCTCAAATTCATTTTTTTCAACCAAATCCATTAGCGCATAAAACAATTTAGCCGTGTAAATATGGTCAGTGGGAATGCTGGATGTTTTATAAAATTCATTCATAAAATCAATGAGCTGTTGGTTGGACTTTCCGTAACCACCAAAATGATAATCGGTAGCTAAGGTTAATCGGCTCATTGTTTCTTCCAGCTCTTCATCTGTCAAGCCAGTATAATAAAGCAGGTCTTTAATTTCATCCCGTATAAAATCACCTTTTTTAAAAACCGGAACGACAAGCACCTTTTTTGATGATGCAAATAAAATACCCGCGGTAGTTGTACCCGTGCCGGCAGCTAAGCAATAATAATCGGGTTCTTTGTCTACTTCACCCACCAATTCTGCGCACCCCATTACACCATGAAAATTAGCGCCCCCCTCTTCTATCACCAACACATTGCCAAACTTGGTGCGCAACTGGTGTTTATAATCCATTTCATACCGCCAACTGTACTCCTCTCGTGTTACAAACTGTAACTGCATGCCATCTGCATGGGCTTGCTGTAAGGTAGCATTGGTGGTTTTATTAAGTTCTGCACCGCGTATTATGCCAATTGTTGGTATGTTTAATGCTCTGCCAACAGCGGCCACCGCACTTATATGGTTAGAGTAAGCACCACCAAATGTAACAATGCCCTCATATTTCTTCGCTTTATACTTCTCTATGTTTAGCTTTAATTTGCGCCATTTATTCCCCGAAATTACTGGGTGAATCAAATCATCTCGCTTTACATTAACCGTTAGTCCTTTTGAAGTAAACAACTCATTTTCTAACGGAATAACAGGTGAGGGTAATTTAACATCCATTTGGCTAACTTCCTTTTGGGGTGTACATGGTTACACCATTTTCTTCATACTCCTTTATCATTGCATCAAAAAAGCGCGCAGCATCTACAACAAGCGTATCTGCATTCCCTACTTTTTGCTTGGTTAACGCTCCGTATTTTTCAAAAACAGGAATCAATTCATCACATTTGCGTTGTTTAGAATAAGTTGGGTTATGCACTTTGGTTTTTACACGGTGTTTTTTGCCCTGCTTGTCAATTACATCTATCTCAAAAATTTTTGGATAATAAACCGGAAATTTAAAATCGTTCACAGCATCTTCTAACGTGTGTAAATTAGTACCTGCATTGGCAAGTGTTACCCCGATATACAGAATTTTACCTTTTTTTTCAGTTACTCTGTAAAACGGGCTTTTGTCCGTATACGGCGTTAGTTCTCCAAAATGATCTTTTGTAAAATAATCGGCCAACGGCCACTACAGCAGAAACAGGTTCTGTTGGGTGTAAACTGCGTTTGGCTTGTGGCAACTTTCTAAAATACTCTGTAACCGCACCCGTTTTTGAGGGTGAGTGAAGCACATCAAAAAAAGGAGTGTTTTGAATATAATTGAGCTGAAAAACAGCATTGGGAGACGTTGGCATCAATACATTTCCATTTTTGCCCACGACTTCCATTAACGTGTCAACCAATGTTTTTGGTTAGATCTTTCAAATGCCCAATTCTGCTTAAGCTACTATGCACTAAAACAGTATCTCCTTTTGTTATTCCGGCATTGATTAGTTGCTCTTCTAAATCTTTTTGCGTAAAGCTATTTCCGATTTTTTTTTGTTGACGTAAGGCTGCGTTGCGAGCGTTTTTTTTTCGTTTGCGATTTATTTCCAACACAAACTCGGGGGTTAAGTGACGAATAAAGTCTTTTAAGCTCATTATTGTCCTTGAAATTTGTAAGTGATTGTGCCATTTTGGGCATTATCTGCTGTGCCGCTATAATTAAAACGGGCGCGCTTAGCATACCGTTTGGCTTTTGCAATCATACATTCTGTTGCGCCAACAGATAAACCCGTGTTTAATTCGGCATCTCGCACATCTCCATTTTTATCCACTTTAATATCAATAACAACCGTACCCGAACCATTACAGGTATAACCAGGAATTTCTAATGAATAGGCTTTTCTGCTTTTTAAATTGAACGAAACCATAACTTGCCCCGCAAATGCATTCCCACCTTCGGTATCAACATTGTTATTTTGGTTTGCGGTTTGTTTTTTTTGTTGATTGTCATCCGCCGTTTCACTGTTATTACTTCGTGACGGTGCAGGCTCATCCGGATGAGTACTTGCCCACTCTTCAAAATACTGTTGTTCTAATTTACGCGCTTCTGATTCTACTTGCTCGTCAATGGATTGAGTTGAAAAATTTTCGTAAGAGCGTTCGCGTTGATCGTTTTCATCACTTGCTAAGTTATAAAGCGGCTCATTGTTCAATTGGTTTTGCTTGTTTAACATTTCCAGCATTTCTTCATCCATTTCAATGGCATCTGTTTCTATTTCTACTTCGGTAATTTCTTCTTGATACGACGAGCCATTAAACGGACTTTTAAGCGTAACAAAGTTGGTTACGAAGAAAAACAAGACATGAAAAAGTACTGTGCCAAGTATGGCAAACTTATAACGCTCTATATAATCCAAAAACTGATCCACTTACTCCTCTTCTTTTCTTAAAAAACGTCCTGTATCCAACTGATAATAAAAAACAGCTTCGCTTGTTTTTAACTGTACAAAGTTAGGTGTATAAAGTTCAGCAGAACTATAATTAAAACCAAGCACGGTATCTCCTTTAGCGTTTAAGATACCATAATTACCCCGACTTTTTGCAATGGCTAATGAATCATTTATAAAATTAATTCGTTCAAAATAAGGTTCTATTACGTAATTACCTTTTGTGTTAATAACACCTGTTAGGGGTGCACCACCAGCTAAGGCTATTCCATTTTCAAATGATTGGGCTGCCGTAAAATTGTAATTGATAATGAGGTTACCGCCTGGTGTAACATAGCCCCATTTGTCGTTTTTCTTTACCGCAATAAAATTACTGTAGCCTCTAACATCTTCACGGTTTTGGCTAAAAAGTTTGCGTCCGTTAGTGTCTATTAAATTATATCCATCCTCAAAAGCCACACGGGCATAGTTATTTTGGAAAGTGGCTAATTGCCGCGACTCGGGGAATGTTTCAATCCACTCGTTAAGAATTAAGTTGCCAAATGGTGTAATGTAATTAAAGGCATCCTCTTTTTCTACAATCGCACGGTTATTTTGCATGGTGCCAATATAGTCGTACTCAAATGGTAACAACGTATCACCACGCTCATTAATTAGCCCCCAGTAATCATCAAAATTAGCGGCATAAATACCCTTGCTATATTCGCGCAAACGGTCAAATTTAAACGGGATGGCAGTGGTGCCAAATGCATCAATCAACCCATAATAATCATTGCGACTTACAACTGCTTTACCATTCTTAAAATCTTCTGCAGCGGTGTATTGCGGCGTTAAGCGTTCAATTCCTTTCTGATCAAAATAACCGTATAGCTCATCTCGTAAAAAATAGGCTAAACCTTCTGTTAGGTTACCCAAATCTTCATATTCCGGCTCTATTACAAACTCGCCACTGCGGTTAATCATGCCCCAATTTTCATCAATTTCCACCACGGCGTGGCCTTCATTCATCTTAAAGGCATCATCAAACAAAGCGTCTATCACCAAATCACCTGCTTTATTAACAAACCCATATTTACCTTCTAAAAGCACAATTGCCAGGCCTTCGTAAAACGGTTCTGCTACTTCATATTGTGGCTCAATATACCGGCTACCATCAGCCGAAATATAGCCCCATTTATTGCGCTCTTTTATGGGAAGTAACAACAAGTCGGCAGAGGCCATTTGCTCTTCTAAATCTGCTTTAAACGGATAGTCTTTAAACTCCGTTAAGAAATTTTGGATGCTATTGGTAGAATAATTGCTTTGCAAATAGGTAATGAACATTTTTTTCCATGCAAAGGGTACGTTTCTATTTTCTGGATAAGTTTCAATAAATTTTTTATAGGCTGCCAAACTGCCTGTTTTAGTGTACAGCCGATAAATTTGGTCTTCAGCATCTGCACGGTAAGGACTGTTGGGGTGCGCTTTTAAGAAAGAGAGGTAATCTGTGATATTATCTGTTGCGGTTTCTTCCTGATACACCAATCGGTCGTAATTTGATTCTGCTTCCGCAGCAAATACAGATGTTTTGTACGTTTCTAAAAATTGTCCATAGGCTTCGGCTGTGCCTGTTGTAGACGCTTGTTGAAATGCTAATTCATCTCGGTAATACACGGCAGAATCGTAAAACGTACTCCACCCGTTTTTGGCTAAAAACTGATTGTACAACGGAATGGAATTTTGTTGACGCGCTCTTCTGTAATGTTCCTGCGCTACTTTTTCTCTAAACTCAAAAATGCTAAGGCTATCTGCATTAAGCTCGGCATACGTTTTTTTTTGGTTTGCAGTTAAGGTACTGTAATTTGTAGTTGCCCTTACAATGTAATGCAATGAACTGTCTATATTACTAAACGGGTTGTCATCTCTCAAATAAATGATACTCAAACCGTAAGAAGCTGCTACTTCATCTTTTTTCAACGATTTTTCAAAATGTTCTTTCGCGGCAAAATAGTTGTATACGTCCAATGCTTGAAAGCCTTTTTGAACATGGCACCCCACTATTACAATTCCTGTTAATAGCAGTAGTCCGAATATGCTTAATTTTTTACCCATTTCTTAATTCAACGCAAAATTAAACATTTAGATATACAATATTGAATAGAAAATTCAACTTTGCTGAATTAATTCAAATAAAAACAGATTAATAATAGGGCACAATTAGTCTATCCTTTTAACTTTGCAACCTATTTTTCATTGTGAATGGTAAAAATTGCTGACCGTATATTGTTTTACATCATCCTAAAACCGCTTTCTTTTCTGCCTTTGGGACTGTTGTATTTCTTTTCGGATATTACCTACTTTTTGGCTTATAACTTTGTGCGGTATCGCAGAAAAGTTGTAAGCGAAAACCTGCAATCTGCTTTTCCAAACAAACCTGCTGCAGAACTCAAAAAAATTGAGAAGGGATTTTACCGTCATTTCATTGATTTTATATTTGAAAGCATTAAGGCGGTAAGTATCTCTAAAAAAGAGGTACTTAAACGTACATCCCTCAAAAACCCCGAATTAATTGCAGAATATTACAAAAGGGACAAAAATGTAATTGTTACCTGCGGACATTATAATAATTGGGAATTTTACTCGCTCAGTTTACCAGCGCTGACAGAATATGACAGCTACTCTATTTATCAGCCATTAAAAAATAAATTTTACGATCAAATTTTATTTAATTCACGCACCCGAAATGGAATGAATTTGATTTGTACAAAAGATATTATTCCATTTTTCTCAAGCACCATTAACGATAAAAAGTTGGTGGTAATAGTAAATGACCAATCGCCAACCAACCAAAAAAGTGCGCATTGGAACCAATTTTTAAACCGTGAAACGGGTTGGAATATTGGCCCGGAAAAATTGGCGCGAAAATTTGATTATACCGTACTTTTTGGGCATTCTAAAAAAATTAAGCGTGGGTATTATGAGGTGGAGTTTACCACTATATGCGAAAGCCCAAAGGATAAAAACACGGGCGAAATTACCGACATCTATTCCCAATTACTAGAGGATTTAATTCGTCAAAAACCCGAATATTGGTTGTGGTCGCACAAAAGGTGGAAACACAGCCGCCCGACTGCAAATAAATAGTTAACTTCACGTTTTAATGAACACCACTCCATTAGCGGAACGCATGCGTCCAAAAACGTTGGATGAATATGTTGGGCAGCAACATATTTTAGGCGATACGTCGGGATTAAAAAAAGCAATTGAATCCGGACACATCCCCTCTATGATTTTTTGGGGTCCGCCGGGAGTTGGCAAAACCACATTAGCCCAAATTATTGCCAATACGGTTGACCGTCCTTTCCATTCATTAAGCGCCATTAATTCGGGCGTAAAAGATATAAGAGAAATTATTGCCAAGGTTCAAAATGCGGGCTTATTTGGCGGCAATAATGCGATTTTATTTATTGATGAAATTCACCGGTTCAGCAAATCGCAGCAAGATTCATTATTAGGTGCTGTAGAAAAAGGAATTATTACACTCATAGGTGCAACGACAGAAAATCCTTCATTTGAGGTTATTTCTGCCCTTTTATCGCGCAGCCAGGTATACACCTTACAACACCATACAAAAGAAGAATTGATGACGTTAATGACCCGTGCATTGACAGAAGATGCCGAGTTAAAGCAGAAAAAAATAGATTTAAAAGAAACAGGGGCGCTCATAAAAATTTCGGGTGGAGACGCCCGCAAATTACTCAATGCCCTTGAAATGGTGATTGACCAGGCCTATGACGGTAAAAAACTGGTGATAACCAACGAATTGGTAACAACCACTATACAAGCAAATATTGCGAATTACGACAAAGACGGTGAACAACATTATGACATCATTTCTGCCTTTATAAAGTCGATTAGAGGAAGTGACCCTAACGGAGCGGTTTATTGGCTTGCACGGATGATTGAAGGAGGCGAAGATCCTAAATTTATAGCCCGGCGCTTAATCATATCTGCCTCAGAAGATATTGGTTTGGCAAACCCTAATGCCTTGATAATGGCAAACAACGCGTTTGATGCGATTCATAAAATTGGATGGCCAGAGGGACGCATTGTTTTAGCGCAATGTGTTATTTATTTAGCAACGTCTCCTAAAGGAAACGGTTCGTACATGGCCATTGGTAAAGCACAAGAGGTTGTGCGGCAAACCGGAAATTTAAGTGTACCGCTTCACTTGCGCAACGCACCTACCAAGTTGATGAAAGATTTGGGTTATGGCGAAAATTACAAATACGCGCACGATTATGCCAATAATTTTGTGCAGCAGGAGTTTTTACCGGATGAACTAACCGTAATTACTTTTTTTAATGCAGGCGATTCTCAACGGGAAAAAGACATTGAAAAAACCATTAAAAACCTTTGGGGAGACAAATACAGGTAAAATAGTTATGAAACATTGGTTAAACGCTTTTCGGTTAAGAACCCTACCACTTTCATTTAGTAACATACTACTGGGCAGTGCATTGGCTTATTTGCGCATTGAAGAAAACAGGGGAAGGTTGGCCTACGACGAATTTAGCTGGCTAATTATGGGGCTAACCTTAACCACTACGCTACTCTTACAAATACTATCTAACCTGGCGAATGATTACGGTGATGCATTAAAAGGGGCCGATAATGAAGGGCGAATTGGTCCTATGCGATCCATCCAAAGCGGAGCAATATCGGCCAGTGCTATGCTACGGGCTATTGTTATCACCTCTGTTTTAGCATTTATAGCAGGTATAAGTTTGTTGTTGGTGGCTTTTGGAGATCATTTAAATTGGACATTTGCTGGTTTTATTGTTTTAGGATTAGCGGCTATTGCTGCGGCCATTAAATACACCGTTGGCAAACGCGCTTACGGCTACGCCGGCATGGGTGATTTTTTTGTATTTCTTTTCTTTGGTATTGTAGGCGTGGTGGGCACGTATTATTTACAAACCTTAACGATAGATTTTAACGCAATTTTCTTACCGGCTATAACAATGGGGTGTTTTAGCGTAGCTGTATTGAATTTAAACAATATGCGCGATCGTGAGAATGATGCATTGGTGGGCAAACGAACTATGGCGGTAAAGCTAGGCTTCAAAAAAAGTAAAGTATACCATTATGCAATTTTTATTGTAGGGTATTTAGTTTTTCCCATTCCTATGCTATTGCTAGGTACCGAGTATCCCGAATTGTTTATTTTTACACTGCCCATTTTAGTGTTGCATTTTTTACATATCAGAACGGTAGCCCGCATTACAAACCCAAAAGATTTTGACCCGGAACTTAAAAAAGTGGCGCTATCGGCTTTCCTGTTCTCTATTCTATTTTTTGTTACCGTTTATTTCTTTCATTAATTTTGCCTTATGCGCATTGATATTTTAACCGTATTACCAAAATTGTTAGAAAGCCCTTTTAGTGATTCTATATTGAAACGCGCACAAGAAAATGGGCATGTTTCAATTCACATTCATAACATTCGCGATTATTCAACCCACCGGCAAAAAAGTGTAGACGATTACCAATACGGCGGCGGTGCAGGTATGGTAATGACAATACAACCCATTGCTGATTGTATTGAAAAATTAATGAACGAGCGCAAATATGATGAAGTCATTTACATGACTCCGGATGGTGAGTTGTTGGAGCAATCCATCTGTAACCAACTGTCAATGGCAGAGAATATGATTATTTTGTGCGGGCATTATAAAGGGGTAGATCAACGCATACGCGACTTGTTTATCACAAAAGAAATTTCAATTGGTTCGTATGTGCTGTCTGGAGGTGAATTGGGGGCTGCTGTGTTAACAGATGCCATTGTACGCCTTATACCCGGCGTGTTAAATGACGAAACATCAGCGTTAACAGATTCATTTCAAGACGATTTACTGGCGCCTCCTGTTTATACTCGTCCAGAAGATTATAAAGGAAATAAAGTACCAGACGTACTGCTATCGGGGCATGCTGCCAATATTGAAAAATGGCGGTATGAACAAAGCGTCCTTCGTACAAACGAAAGACGCCCGGATTTATTAAAAGATAAAATTAAGTAGGTTTATTCACCCTCTGCCCACGATTTTTTAACGTAAAAACGCACAAGGTAAATATTATCTGACCCTAGTGGCATCAAGCGAATTTCGTTATTCGTTAAATCAATTATCCAATAATATTTATTGCCCGCGTCACTCACAACATTGTAAGTGTAAACGTCATACTCCTCGTCATATTCATTTGACTCAACGTAATAAACACTTTTTATTTTGTCAGTTGTATGTGTAAACATAGAGGCATCAGCATTCAATTTGAACATAGAAAAATCTTCCCATTTTTCACAATTGTCAAACTTTTCTTCTGACGTGTTCCAATCACATTCTTCGCGAAAATTACAACTAAAATAAACTTGACTAAATACAACGTTTGCCGCAAAAAAGACAAAGCATAAGGATAATAATGATTTCATAATTTTTAAATTTTTTATTCAAACCTAGACTAAAAATTGTTCTAATACCAATCTTAATTTGAAAAAAAACTTTAAATACGCCATTCTGCGTATAAAATCACTGACATCCGTTAGAAGACTCTAACTGCTTCTAACTAAGCGAAAAAGTAATTGGGATGGTTTGTTTTACGCGTACTTTTTTTCCACGAACGGAACCCGGAAGCCAATTTGGCATTTTTTCAATCACTTTTACCGCTTCATTGTCCAATCCTGTATTTGTACCCCTTCTTACTTTAACGTCTGTTATTGTACCATCTTTTTCTACAATAAACTGCACATACACTTTCCCTACTACTCCACTCTCCTTTAATGCTGCCGGATATTCTAAATTTTTACGAATAAACATATCCATGGCATCTGCACCTCCTGGAAATTGAGCCATCTTTTCAGGAAAGTCATATACCATTGATGAATCTTGCGGAATGGTAAACACATTTTTTTCATTAATAGCAAAGCTTGCAGTACAAATAAATAGGGCGAATAGAGCAATTATTTTTTTCATGTTATTGTATTTTCAATTTCTAATTTAAACAAATTCGCACATTCATGTATGTATTTCATTGTTTTTTCGTCTAATCATTTTAGTTAGTATACGCTAACGGTATGTTTTTTGCACAATTCCAATCAACTTACGTGGGTTTTGCTATTTTCATCAAAAGCACGTATTTTTGAATAGCCTATGGAAAATTATGCATGAAAAAATTATTTATGATCAGAATTAGTCCGTATTTACATTTAGTCGTTTTTGCTATTGCCATCCTCTTTTATTCGTGTGAAAAAGAAATTATTCAGTACGAATTTTCTGGAAAAGTAACAGCGACACATACGGGTGATGGTATAGAAGGCACAAGCATTACCATTTCGCAAATCGTACTGAATAATGGTTCAATTGGTAATGCTTTTAGCGTAGCGGGTGAAGATGTGACAGATGCGAGCGGTATTTTTGATATTGTTTTTGAACGTGATAAAGCCACTGCTTTTTTAATTGAATACCGCAAAGAAAATTACTTTTCTGTTGAACGTGAAGAAAGTTCTGCAAATATATCTACCGGAAAAATAAACGATTTAAGCCAAAAAATGGACCCTAAAGGATGGATTCGGTTTAACGTAACAAACCTTTTTGGAGCAGAAACAGATGAATACAAAATTATTCGACAAGATTTTAGAGAGGGCTGCATAGGCTGTGCCGATAACTCTACATTAATTTTTAATGGTGAAATAGACACCACGTTTAATTACCTCACCACAGGTCAAGAATACGTTCATTTTATTAAAGTAAACGTAACAGCCGGCAATTCTCAAGTTGACTCTGTATTGGTGCCCGCTTTCGATACCGCTTTTTATAGTATTGAGTATTAGGTGGATTTGTTGTGGTGGTTTGCCAAAGTAGCTTGGAAAAAGAACAACGTTACCCTCACTAAGCCCTGAAACTAAACCATTGCTATTGAGCAAAAGAGTAAAAGCCACGACCTAATGGACAACCTATAACCCACCGCCTGTTAAGAACGTTTATTTAGTAATGTCTGAATAAAAAATCACCAACCATTTTTCCATTCATTAACAGAAACTTAACCTCATAAAACTTGACATTTCAGCAAAAAGATCTTAGCTTTATGAAATAACTCAAATTTTATGAAATTTTTTTCCTTTTTATTTATTGGCATCTTATTAACCGTTGCAAGCTGTAAAAAACTAAACCCACCCAACGATAATGATGAGCCAAAAGAACGAGTATTACCACCTGCTACTACAAGTGGTGAAAACACATTTGGTTGCAAAGTAAATGGAGAGGTGTTTTTACCGAATGGGAATATAAATTATTGGGGGATTGATCATCCTGTTTATTACGTAAACTACGAGGAACTTTGGATTCGTGTGAAAAATCTTTATGATTATCCAAATAACATCTATTTGTACATATATATAGATGATAAACTTTCCTCTACTGGCGTAACAAAAGAGCTTCTTAGCGAAAACTATCCTCAATATGAAATTTTACACGAAAATTACACTGCGACTGGTTATTACATAGATTCAACTAAAAATTATTATGTGGATATTACACGATTAGATTTAGAAAACCGAATAGTCTCTGGAACTTTTGAATATACAGTAGTCAATGAAGAGCTTGCTGATACCATCAAAATTACAGAAGGTAGGTTTGATTTAAACAACTTAGATGTAGACAACGGTTAATAAATTAAAGGTTTTAACACTCAACATAACCCAAAACAATATGAAAACCCGATTTTTATCGCTTGGAATCCTTGTGAATTGCATAACCATTCCCCATCATTAACAGAAACTTAACCTCACAATACTTGACATTTGAACAAAAAGAACTTAGTTTTACAAAGCAACTCAAATTTATGAAAATTTTTTCCTTTTTATTTATTGGCATTTTATTTACCGTTGCAAGCTGTAAAAAACTAAACCCACCCGAAGAAAATGATGAGCCAAAAGAAAGAGTATTACCACCTGCCACTACAAGTGGTGAAAATACATTTGGTTGCAAAGTAAATGGAGAGGTGTTTTTACCGAAGGGAAATTTGAACTATTGGGGAATAGATCATCCTAAATATTATGAGGAAGAAGGGCGGTTATGGATTAGAGTCAAGAATATTTATGATTACCACAATAGAATTACAATGTATGTTCATATTCATGAATTTTTTTTTTCTGTAGGTACTTTTAATAATTTAATTGATTCACTTTTGCCCAACTACAGAATTAGCTACGAAGATTATACGGAATCTAGCTACTTTATAGACTCTACGCAAGAATATTTTGTTCAAATTAATAGACTTGATGCGGATAAAAAAATCGTTTCAGGACAATTCGAATATACACTCTTCAATGATAAATTAGGAGATACATTAAAAATTACAGAAGGTAGATTTGATTTGAATAACATGATAATACAATAATAAAAAACTTCAACCCCAATTAAATTTACACCCACCTATAACCCAAAACAACATGAAATTTCGATTAATATCACTTTCAATCCTTGTGAATTGCATAACCATTTCCCCATCATTAACAGAAACTTAACCTCACAATACTTGACATTTGAACAAAAAGAGTTTAGTTTTACAAAACAACTCAAGCTTATGAAAATTTTTTCCTTTTTATTTATTGGCATTTTATTTACCGTTGCAAGCTGTAAAAAACTAAACCCACCCGAAGAAAATGATGAGCCAAAAGAAAGAGTATTACCCCCTGCCACTACAAGTGGTGAAAATACATTTGGTTGCAAAGTAAATGGAGAGGTTTTTTTACCGAATGGTAATATAAATTATTGGGGGATTGATCATCCAAAGTATTATTTGGAAGAAGGTAGACTTTGGGTTCGAGTTAAAAATCTTTATGACTATCCAAATGATGTCTATATGTATGTGGATATTTATAAAGACTTATGGACAGTTGGTAAAAGTACAAATTTGATAAACTCCCTATATCCAGAGTATAAATATTTCCGTGAAGATTATACTCAAGTGCTTTACCATATAGACTCTACGAAAAATTATTATGTGGATATAACTCGATTAGATTTAGAAAACCAAATAGTTTCTGGTGAATTTGAGTATACTATTTTTAATGATGAATTAGGGGATACATTAAAAATTACAGAAGGTAGATTTGATTTGAATAGCATGATAATACAATAATAAAAAGCTTCAACCCTAATTAAATTTAACACCCACCTATAACCCAAAACAATATGAAATTTCGATTTATATCGCTTGGAATCCTTGTGAATTGCATAACCATAGCCAATGCCCAACTAGTGGACATTGAAGATAGTTTAACCGTTTCTCCCATGGAACAATTTACTATGCTAACGTCCGATTTGGACTTGAGCGCCGTAACCACCGGATTAATGGCAGACCAATCTTTACCCTTTGTAAACTATACGACGTATGACGGTAGTGCATTAACCGATAAAAATAAAGCGTCAGGATTTGAATTTGCCAAAATGTACGCCACGTTAAGCGGAATGGTAATTGATATCACAAAGCAACTCCCTGCCCCCACAGCCTACACGACCGTTGCAGCAACAGCACTGCCCCATCAGGTTTTTATGGGAGCTATGCATTATAATTATCATCAGTTTAAACCGCATGCACTTGACAGCAATCTACTGACATTTGACGGTGCGCTTTTTCACAATGTACCCGCAGCTGACACGCCTTATGAACAAAAAGAAGTATTTTTAGTTGCTCCTTTAAAACAAAAATCCACGAAATTAACCAATCATTTTTCGTGGCGATCAGATCTTTTATTTTCAAATACCGGAAAAACATTAGACAGCATACAAGTGGACTTTGGAAACAGCAGTGGTTTACGCACTATTAATATAGACTCCACCTACATTGCCCAATACACATCTGAAGGGTTAAAAACCATTACAAGTGTTTTTTATTATGCCGATAGTACAGATTACACCGCACATGCACAACTGATGATTGATCAAAATTTAGACTTGACCCCGAGTGATTATGAAACGGATATATTACCTCCGTTCACTATAAATGCCGTGACCTCATTCGGCGGTGAGTATGGTTCTGCTACTATTACCACATTACTCGCATGCGGGCATAAAAACTTGCAAAAGCCCCTCATTTGGGTGGAGGGGTTTAACCCAAAAGCGCTGACCGATTTTAATTCAGATTATAATCTTGACCCAGCTTACATGATAACGATTTTAGAAGACAACTTAATAGAAGACAAAAACCTGCTTAAATACTGCGAAGAAGAAGGCTATGACCTTGTTTATGTAGACTTTGAAGACGGTGGAGATTGGATTCAGAAAAATGCGTACACCGTGCAAGAAGTAATTCGTTGGGCGAATGCAGAAAAAGCAGCCAATGGCAGTACAGAGCAAAATGTAGTAATTGGAGAAAGCATGGGTGGCATCATTGCCAAATACGCGTTAAGTAAAATGGAAACGGCTAGCGAAGACCATGACGTAAGTGTTTATATGTCTTTAGATTCGCCGCACCTTGGGGCAAATATTCCAATTGCGGCACAATATGCGGCGCGCCATATTCCGAATATTAATATAGCATACATTCCGTTATGGCAGTATTTTGATCTTGCGGGGCAACCCGATATACGATTGGGTGAACAAATGTTAGATTCGCGAGCGGCCAAGCAAATGCTTATCTATTATGCACCGTCGGATTTTTCAAATCAAACGGGTACCAGCTTAACATCTGTTGAACATATAACATTTTATGCTGAATATGCAGCCTTGCCCGACTTAACAGAGTGCGAAACATTAATGTCATCCAATGGTTCGCCTTACGGGGGTGACGGTGAACAAGAGTTTGAACCGGAACAGGAACTGATTCACATTAAATTTAATAACACTTTTTTGCACAATCTTTGGCTGGATGACATTAGTGGAGAAATTAACTCAACAGGAGATGCCTTTGCAGAGGGTTTTAAAGCAACAGGCGTAGGTTTGGTTTGGGCAATTGGCTCACTTATTACGCAAGGGTTTGTTGATTTTAGAGTTAACGCATTACCGAATTATACAGCCGTAAAAAAAGTAGTTTATAAAGGGCATTTGTCTATACATATTTTAGGTATCCCCCTTGCATCTCTCCTCTTTACCCATAAAAAAGTAAAAGTCAAGGAGGTTTATCCATACGATAGTGCTCCCGGTGGTTTTTATGAAATTCCGGCTGATATAGGTACTCTATTTGATGGTGATACACCTGAAGCGTTTGATTTTGCCGTGGAAAGTGGCAACATCAGTATTACTGCAAATACATTTAACTTTATTCCGGCATTTTCTGCTTTAGATTTACCCGCTTCTTATAAAACAAACCCGTATGCTGTTTTGACAAATCAAAATTTAGTCAACTCACTATCCAGTGCAAAACGAACGGTAATTAGTAATGATACGTATCCATGGCGTAATTTTTTCCAGGAAGATATAACGCTCGACAACTCCCTACACATTAACTTTTACCAAAACAACGCCGAATGGTTTCTGTTTCATCTTGTCGGCAATAATAAAGTTAATGAAGCTATTGTTTGGTCAACGGGTAGTTTTAATTTTGGTGAAGGACAATTTGGACCTACGGATAATTTTCTGAATACAGACCACAGAAGAACAACCTCTAAAATTGATGTACTGAGCCGGATTACTGGCACAGGGCAAGTTTACGTAAACAAGAGCAACCGAATTGGACACATAACAGTAGACGGTGGTTCTTATACTGTTTTGGGTACCTCCTCAAACCCTACGCATTTTGTAGTGAGTGTAAAACCATTATGCGGGGCAAGTAGTAAAAACCTATTGGTGGATGAAGGTGGTTTGCTCTATGTAGGCGAAGGGGAATACCAAACCGGAGATTTGCATTTACTAAAAGGAACTACACTAACCATTGGCAATAACGGGTCACTTTACATTCGCGAAAATTCAAAAGTTATTGTACACGAGGGTGCGCAGCTAATTGTAGAAAATGGCGGAAAAATTGTAAATTACGGTGAAATTTTACTGAACGGATTACCCGAAACAATGGATTTAGCCAATAATGGCGTATTGCGTTATGAGGATGGAGCCCGTATTATAATGCCGCGATCAGCAGCTTCAATTCATTTTAACGGTGGTGATTTACATATAGCAGAAAATACAACGTTTGAAATTTATACAACGGGGTATACCGAAAGTGGGTATCTGCGTTTCTCAAAAGGCGGACGATCAATATATGGCGAACCTTCTTCCACTATGTTTTTAAAAGGTGTAAATAGGGATGACGTAATGATTCGCGTTGAGTCAGACGCTAAATTTTGGGCGAACGATCAATTAAACTTTATCACACTGCGCACAGCAAAAACAGAAATAGTTAACGGTGGCGCGTTTATCTCACATGGTAAATTTGATGCAAGGGAATGTGAGTTTGTAGGATTTGATGATAACGAAGGATTAACATTTTTCCGTTTCACTAATTTTGTTGACTGTAATCTAGATAATATAACCGTTTACGCACCTCTTTTTTATGAAAATAACGGTATTTTAAGAATTACAAACTCAACATTTAACAATAACACGGGATTGTATGATGTAAACGTATATGGCAGAGGTTTCCATTTTGATAACGTAACGTTTAACTCATCTTCAGATCAAATTGTTTTATCGCATGATTTAACACTCACCTCAAAAATCATTAATTCAACGTTTAACGGCAATACTGCAGACTATTTTACGAGTGGGTTATTGGATTATTCCAGTGCTGAAATACGCGTCTCTAATTCTGATTTTAACGATACGCGGGTAGGTGTAGAAAAAAGCTATGGGCAACTCAGTTTAAGGTGCAATCGTTTTACAGACTTTAAAATTGCAGGTGCTGCAGGTGGTAATGATGCCCGATTAGAAATGACTTCAGGAATGAACTTAGGGTATAATACGTTTAATAAATTTAGCCCGGGTTTTGGTTATAACATCACCATGTATAATTCGCAATATTTGGGTTTAATTGATGGTTCAAATAAATTTGACAATGCGGGGAGTAATCCAATTATTTACGGGAGTATTCAGTTGGGCGAGATTGGAGTAACAACCACTATTCCTGCGCCAAATAATCAATGGAGTTTAACAAGTCCGGGGTATGTACCAGTAGCCGCTGATTTTACTATTACGAGCAGCAGTGGCGGTGGCCCATTGTAGTATCTGTTCCCTCTTTAGAAGCAAGTGTCTGCGGTACGTATGATACTACAGTAGATTTACCCGAATTAGAGGGTGAATATGCAGACTTAGGTAATATAATTTCACCGGGGTTTCCGGATGTTCCTATGGATGATGCTGTTGAAACCGCCATACTGAACACCGAACTGTTCGATACTCAAAAAGATGATTTGTATGCATTGCAATTATTTGAAGAAATTTTAACCTATAACTACAACGACACCGCTTACAACGCTAATCGCGCCAAACTCATCCAACATGCGTACACATTAATGAAACAAACCGTACAGCATGCCATTGCCACAAACAAAATAGACATCAGCCAAAATCAGCTTAACTTTGATGCAAATTTGACCCGTTACGTCAACGTGCTGAACACCTTATCGTCCGAAGCAATAACTCAAAACAACGCCAAATCGCAGTTTGAACTTGAACTGGATAAGGCACACTTGTTTAACAAACTTGGTAACCATCAACTTGCACTTAGTATTATTGCGAATATGGAACAATGCGGTGTAGATTCCATCCAACAACATTTTGTGAATGATTGGAAAAAACAATTGAGTAAGCAAAAAAACATTATTAGCTATGGTATAGAAGGATTGTTTTTAGATACCATTTGGGTAGATACTTCTGCTTATCAAATTCCTGCAGGCGGCATAACTGGAGATTTTTCTTCGGTTATTTCTTCACCAAATGCCATTCAGCTAATAGGTTGTTACCCTACTCCAACATTACCCGGCACTATTGGTGATAGTAAAGATGAATCATCAACACCACCACTTTTTAACCTTTATCCAAATCCGTCTGACGGGCATTTAACACTATCTTTTACGGTTCCAGAAAAGTCAACAGCCCAAATATGGTTAATGAGCCTTGAAGGGCGTAAAATTGCAGCCTTTGATTATTTGGAAGGTCAACACCTAAAATCGCTAGATCTTTCGACCCTGGCAACGGGTGTTTATCTCTATCGTTTCATAATTGATAAGGAAGTGATTCAAAATGGAACGTTTGTAATTGAATAATTGTACTCTTTTTTCAAACAGCAAACTGCTGTCACTATCTTTTTAGCAAAATTCAAGCGTAAACTTCGTAAATGCGTTACCTTTGCCCTTTTTTAGCGCATTACTATGTTTAAACTCATCCGAAATACAACACAAAACGCAAAGAATGATCTTTTATCAGGCTTAACTGTAGCGCTTGCATTGGTGCCAGAGGCTGTTGCCTTTGCTTTTGTTGCGGGGGTTGATCCGCTAGTGGGATTGTACGGTGCGTTTATGATGGGGCTTATTACATCTATTTTTGGTGGTAGACCCGGAATGATTTCTGGCGCAACGGGTGCCATGGCTGTAGTAATGGTTGCGTTAATTAAAATTGGTAACGACAATGGCGATTTAGGCTTAGAATACTTATTGCTCACCTTATTATTGGTGGGTATTATTCAAATGGCAGCCGGATTATTAAAGCTGGGTAAATTTGTACGCCTCATCCCCCACTCTGTCATGATGGGATTTGTAAACGGGTTAGCTATTGTTATTTTCCTGTCGCAATTGGGGATGTTTAAAACCGTAGATAAAAACATTTACGGAGAGGCTAAAACGGCTACTATTTCTAAAGACTTAGCCTATAAAGTTGATGATAACGCTATTTTAGATTTAACCACGGGTCGTCAGTTATTTACCATTGAAAACAATCAGGTATTTGACAGTCAATCAAGCGAATTGTATTATGAGATTGGTGACAACCAACTGTATGATCCTAAAACGAAAACAGTAAAGTTTAACTTAGAAGATGAAGGCATATATACTGTAGAAAGCGCGGGTATTTCCAAATCATTTTTGCCTTTTAATCAACTATTGCTAATGCTGCTATTTGTGGGCATTACTATGGGGATTATGTACTTTTTACCAAAACTCACCAAAAAAATTCCGGCCGCTTTGGTTGCTATTTTAGTTGTAGCCTGTGTTACTATTTTTGGTGGATTAGATGTAACAACCGTAGGCTCATTCATTAAAGAAGGTGGCGGCGAAGGTGTGCAAGGTGGTTTGCCAACATTACAACTGGATATGTTTTCTAAAATTCCATTGACGTTTGAAACTTTTCAAACTATTTTCCCTTTTGCGCTTATTTTGGCGGCCATTGGTTTAATAGAATCATTGATGACATTAAATTTGGTAGATGAATTAACCGAAACCCGTGGAAACGGCAACCGCGAATGTATTGCACAAGGCGGTGCAAACTTTGTAAACGGGTTATTTGGCGGAATGGGTGGTTGCGCCATGATTGGACAATCCATCATTAACATTAACTCTGGCGGTCGTGGCAGGCTCTCAGGCATTACTGCAGCCGTTGCGCTTTTATTATTTATTCTTTTTGGTGCAACGTATATTGAACAAGTACCTATTGCAGCATTGGTTGGCGTAATGTTTATGGTTGTAATTGGTACGTTTGCATGGTCTAGTTTTCGAATTTTAAACAAAATTCCACGGTCAGATGCGTTTGTATTAATTTTAGTTTCTGGAATGACGGTTGTTTTTGATTTAGCCATAGCTGTTGTGCTGGGTGTAATTGTGTCGGCCTTAGTATTTTCCTGGGAGAATGCAAAACGCATTAGAGCGCGCAAAACTGTGCGAGAAGATGGAACTAAAGTATATGAAATTTGGGGGCCATTTGTTCTTTGGATCCATTTTAGCATTCAATAATAAATTTTCGGTTTCTGAAGATCCGGATGCTGTAGAAATTGATTTTATAGAGTCTAAAGTAACGGATCATTCTGGCATTGAGGCTGTAAAAAACTTAGTGGAGCGTTATCATGCAGCCAATAAAAAAATAACGCTTAAGCACTTAAGCCCGCAGTGTGTACTTTTACTTACAAAAGCGAATCCGGAACTTGATAAAGTTATTGAAACGGATGTGGATGATCCGCGTTACCACGTACTTGCTGCGCAGGATGAGTATGTGCTTTAGTGGTGTGCTTCTTCCGCTGCGGAAAGACTAAAATATAGCTTAAACCACCCATTGCGTAAGCAATTACATCAAAAAAATCAGCCGTGTATGTGTTCGGATAATAATGAGGTAACATCCATTCAAAAAGTACGGCATAAAACAGTGTCATTTTAAAAACCATTTTTAGCGTAAGCTCAAATACAGGCAAACGTTTAATAATTCGCACACCTACCAGACATAGCGTTAAAATAACGGGCATGCACAAAAAATCGGCTAAATAAGAAGTGAAAAATGCTGGAAATTGAACCCCAATGTATTGGGCGAATCGCAATGCACTATAAATAAACAGGGAGCTTAAAAAATAGGGATGTAAGAGTCGTTTCATCACTAAGCGTTTGCCATGGCCACCATCCAAGCCAAAAAGGCGCCAATGGCTCCAAAAACTAAGCTAATTGAATGGAATATTTTATAGCCGATTCGTACAATTAGGTATTTATGATGTTTGCACTTTTCTAAAAAAAGTGTCCATTTATCTTTGGGGGCATTTTCGGCGGCAATTTGTTTACGTTCTGTTTCTAAACGGTCTATTTCTTCTGGGGCAATACGGTTCTCCACAATTCTTGCAATATTTTTCGTCATTATTCCAAGTGCCGCAGTGGAGGCATTTTCTTTCAATCATAATAAAAAAAAGCCTTACTACACAAGTAGTAAGGCTTTGTATTTAAATTATCAAATCATTTAAACCAATTTCACATTTACTGCGTTTAGTCCTTTTTTACCTTCTTGTAAATCAAAACTTACGCTTTCATTTTCTCTAATTTCGTCAACCAGACCAGAAATGTGTGTGAAATACTCTTTTCCTGACTCGTCGTCGATAATAAAACCAAAGCCTTTGCTTTCGTTAAAAAATTTTACTTTTCCTTTATTCATGATACTTGTATTGTGGTAGCTTTTAATTAATACTACCTTTAATTTACGGCGAAGGTACGAATTAATACGTGATGTGCAAGGTTTTAGAAAAAAATAAAGAGAGTACTCTCATACTCTCTTTAACCCTTATTGTCCTGTAAAGTCTAAATCGTAAGATTCGTTTTACATTAATTAGAACGAAAACCCACTAAAAAGGTTTCACTTTTTTTTGGTATTTCTCGTGTTTTATTTTGAAAAAATGGCTTAAGTGATTGCTTTATAACCCTTCGCATCAAAGGGCGTGGTAAGGTTTTCTTCTTTAAATGACATTAGCTGAAATGTTTCTCCGTCAAAAACGCCGTAGGTAAAATAGGTAATCCAATCGCCAATGTTTATATAGGTTGATTTTTCGTTTAACTGAAAGTCAATCGGTAAGTGACGGTGACCAAAAATAAAATAATCGTAGTGTTTTTCTGTCAATTTTTTTTTGCAGTATTGGATAAGCATCTCTTTTTCTTCTCCATAAAAGGTTGCATCATTCTCTCCGGTGGCGGCTCTGCTTCTTTGAGAAGACGCATTTGCCAGGCCAATGCCAAAATTAGGATGAAGCCGAGCAAAAAGCCATTGGCACACTTTATTTCGAAAAACTTTCTTAATAAATTTATAACCACGGTCTCGCACGTAGCCCATCTCCATGTCCAATAAAAAAAGAAACACCGTTATAGGTTTTTTCTATTTCTGTACGGATAATGTTGACCCCAAGCTCCTTTGGGATGTAATCAAATATCCACATGTCGTGGTTGCCAATAAACCAATGAATGGGTATACCCCGATCTGTCAATTCGGCTAATTTACCTTGAATACGCGCAAAACCTTTGGGAATAGCGCGCTTATATTCAAACCAAAAATCAAAAACGTCGCCTAGTAAATAAATTTCTTGGGCAGTATCTGCAATTGCATCTAACCAACGCACTACTTTTTTTTCGCGTTCTAAGCTTTTTTCATACGAAGGGGCTCCCAAATGAAAATCAGAAGCAAAATAGATGCGCTTTTCTGTCATTAATAACCAAAAATCTTTGCTAATTCAGCCTCTAACCGTGGCCCGCGAATGTTTGTACCAATAATGTTTCCTTCCTGGTCAATCAATACTGTAAACGGAATACTGCGTACTTTATACGCCTGTGCCGCGGCTGAACTCCACCCTTTTAAATCACTTACATGGTTTGCGCAAATTAAACCGTCTTTTGCTATGGCAGCTTTCCATCTTTCTTTAGCGCCTGGTTTATCTAATGAAACGCTGTAGACGTCAAAACCATCTTTACTGTATTTGTTATAGGCCTTTACAACATTTGGGTTTTCTCTGCGGCAAGGTCCACACCATGACGCCCAAAAATCCACCAATACAACTTTACCTTTTAAATCTGACAAGCGCAGGGTGTCTCCGTCCAAATTAGGCAAGGCAATGTCTAACGCAGCTGTGCCTGGTTCAAACATACTATTGCTTGCTTTTTCTTGCTGCAATTGCACGTCTTTTTGCATTACATACTTTTTAACATTCGCCACTGTTGGCGAAAGCGGAAATGAATTCGCTAGTAATTCAACCACTTGTTTGTACATTTTCCACTCACGTTCCTGGTTAATAGAGTTTAATGTAGCTATTAATGCCGGTGAGTTTTGATTGCTGTTTATAAAGTTATTGCGGTAGCCATAAAAATTTTCTGCAAGTGGTTTAAAGTAAGCGTTTATTTCATCTTGCTTTGCCGGGTTAGCTTGCAGCACACCACGCAGCGAATCTTCAATTTGCTGAAAAACTTTTTGCTGTGCCACGTACGTATTTAAAATTTCAGAATCTTCAGACCCTATAATGTTAATCAAAGTGCTTAAGTCTTTTGCATCTCCATACACTTTAATATCATCATTACCGCGCAAAACTAAGTTGACATATTGTCCGGCTTCAACACCAATAAAGTAATAATCTTCAAACGCAATTGTTGTGTCAATTTCAAACTTTCCTTTATCATCAGCCATTACTTTGGCTAATGGCGATTGCACCCCGCCCATTGATTGGTTTGCCAACACAATGTTTTTGTTCTCCGCTCCTACAATTTGTCCTTCTATATGTATTTTTTGCGGCACCAATTGATTTTGACCAATGGCAAAAATAGTACTGAAAGTAAAAAGTAATATTGTGAGGTTTCGTAAGTGCATAGTTTAATGTTGTTTTTAGTGTTTTATATTATCCAAAAATTTGTTGCAATTTCTGTTCCAACTGTGGGCCACGTAGGTTTTTACCAATAATTTTACCGTTTTGATCAATCAAAAAAGTAGCGGGTATGGCATTTACGCCATAATCCACCGCTGCGGATGATTGCCAACCGCTTAAATCAGAAACGTGATTGGGCCACAATAAGTTGTCTGCGTCAATGGCTTTTAACCATTCGTCTTTTTTCTTATCTAATGAAACGCTAAATACGGTAAAGCCTTTATTTTTGTATTGGTTGTACATCCGCACAACATTTGGGTTTTCTTGTCGGGCAAGGGCCGCACCATGATGCCCAAAAGTCAATCAATACCACTTTTCCGCGTAAGGAAGAAAGCGCTAATGGGTTTCCATCTCTGTCTGCCATTACAATTTCAGGTGCCATATTGTCTTCAAAATCGGCATTGCTTAATTGTTTCAATTGGGTTCTTAAACTTACAATATCTTTGTCTATTAAGTCTGGGTATTCTGAATTTGGATAACGTTGGCGCATGCTTTTGGCCACCAATTCAAAATAACTAATCTCTGTTGTATCAAAATTAACCAATCCACTTGCAGGAATTAATTCGCGTAGCATCATCCAGCTACTGGGCGAACCTGGGTTAGCTTCTATGCGCTCCACTGCATAGTCGCGTTGCAGTTTTGCCATACTGTCCAATTGTGCCATTAAGCCTTGCACCTTAAGGGTATCCAAGGGGTTGGTTTGCTGCAAATCCATGTACAACAACTTCTCCTCTTCAAAAAATGGTTTTAAAAAGCTCAAATAATCTTTAATTTGTTGACTTTCTTCTGATCCTTCAACCGTATAGTTTTCTCCAATACCGGGCAATGACCCTTTAACTTTAACTTCCTTGGTGTTTTCGTCTAAAAACAAAATCACAGGCACTTCTTGTTTGCCAATAATTAAAATATACTCGCGTAAATCGGTCGTGTCAAGCTCAATGGAAAATTTACCATTTTGAATTTTTACAGAGTCCACTACCCGCTCGGCTTGGTTCTCAAACACAATTAAAACGGCATCTTCACCTTCAGCATTTTCTATCTCTCCTGAAATTACTGGTTTTTCATTTCCATCTGTTTCGTTACTTGCTCCACAGCTAGCCATAAAAAAGGGTAACGCTAATAATGCTACTAATAGTTTTTTCATTACTTAATCATTTCATTCATTAATTTGCTTGCTGATCGAGGGTCAGCTTTCCCTTTACTTTTTTGCATTACTTTCCCCATTAAAAATCCGGTTAATTTTTTTTCTCCGTTTTTAAAGCGTTCAAGTTCTGCCGGGTTTTCGTCAAACACCTCTTGAATCAACGTTTTAATTGCGTCTTCATCTGAATTTTGAATCCAATCATTTGCCGCAGCAATTTCTTGCGCCGTTTGGCTGGACTTTAACATTTCTGGAAATACCTTTTGGCTCGCCAGGTTGTTTGAAATTTTACCATCATCTATCAACGCAATTAATCCTGCAATATTTTCTGGCGATATTGGAAATTCGGTAATGCTTAATGCATTTGCATTTAAGTATGATTTTACATCTCCCATTAACCAGTTTGCCGCTAATTTATAATTGGTTGTATGTTTCACAATTTCTTCAAAATACAAGGCAATTTCTTTTTGGTCTGTTAAGTTACCGGCATCATATTCAGAAAGGTCAAACGCAGTAGTGTATTTTTTAAATAACTCACTTGGTAGCGGTGGCATTTCTGCTTTCAGCTTATTAATTTTTTCTTGCGTTACTTTAATTGGTTGTAAGTCCGGCTCCGGAAAAAAGCGGTAATCATTCGCAGCTTCTTTTGATCGCATTGCCGTTGTAGTACCTTTTAAGGCATTAAAGTTACGCGTTTCTTGTCGTAACTCCTCTCCTGTTTCAATGGCTATAATATGCCGTTCAATTTCGTGCTCAATAGCGCGTTGTACGTTTCTGATAGAGTTCATGTTTTTTACCTCTACCCGTACACCAAATTTATCGGCTCCTTTTAACATAACAGAAATGTTTGCGTCACACCGCAAACTCCCTTCTTCCATGTTTCCATCACAAATTTCAAGGTAACGCACTAGCTTACGTACTTCTGTCACGTAATTGTAGGCTTCTTTTGAACTGCGGATATCCGGCTCGGTTACAATTTCAATTAATGGTACACCCGCGCGGTTTAGGTCAATCAACGTATTAAACGGATCTATATCATGGATACTTTTACCAGCATCTTCCTCCATGTGTATCCGTGTAATTCCAATTTTTTTATCATTTCCGTTTTCATCTTTAACAGTAAGGCTTCCACCTGTGCATATCGGTGTAGTGTCTTGTGTTATTTGATACCCTTTTGGTAAATCCGGATAAAAATAGTTTTTACGTGCAAAATGTTGCTCCTCTGCTATTTCACAATCCAGCGCCAATCCCATTTTTATGGCGTAATCAATTGTTTTAGTGTTCATGCGGGGTAATGTACCCGGGTGTCCGAGTGTAATTACGCTTACATTGGTGTTTGGAGCTGAGCCATATTCGTTTTTATCGTTTGAATAAGCCTTTGTTTTCGTCAACATTTGGGCGTGAATTTCCAGCCCAATTACAGGTTGATACTTCGCTCTTATTTCGTCTGTTAGTTCCATTTTTAGTTACCGCTTGTATTAAATTCGTGCGACTAATTCTTTCATTATACGCGTCATTTTTGGTTCTTGACGCCCCGCAACGGCAATAATTTCAGCTACATTAATTTTTTTAATTTTTCCCGGTACGCCTAAATCTGTAATAATGGATATGGCAAACACGGGCATTTCCATGTGGCGCGCTACAATTACCTCTGGCACTGTTGACATCCCAACAGTGTCTGCACCAATTGAGCGAATATAAGCATATTCGGCAGGTGTTTCAAGAGATGGGCCGGTTAATCCGGCATAAATTCCTTCACTTATTTTTATGTCTTGTTCTTTTGCAATGGTTTTTGCCAAGTCAATCATTTCTTTGTCATACGGTTCGCTCATATCCGGAAAACGCGGTCCTAATTCATCTATATTTTTTCCACGTAACGGATTGTCCGGAAACAGGTCAATATGGTCGTTTACAACCATAATTTCACCTACTTCAAAATCGGGGTTTACTCCACCCGAAGCATTGCTTAATAAAAGGCGTTTAACACCTAACATTTTCATTATGCGAATTGGAAACGTTACCTCTTTTAGGGAATAACCTTCGTAATAATGAAAGCGACCTTGCATGGCAACCACCATTTTGCCCCCTAGTTTTCCAAAAATAAGTTTGCCGCTATGGCTCTCTACCGTTGAGAGTGGAAAATGAGGAATATCTTTATATTCCAGCGTTTTGGCTATTTCAATTTCATTTACCAATCCACCTAAACCGGTTCCCAGTACTATTCCTATTTCGGGCTGTTGGTCAAATTGTTCGTGAATGTATTCTGTCGCTTCAACAATTTTTTTCCACATACGTTGTAATTTTTTGGTTAAATTTTTCTGCGTTATCTATCTCAATACTAATACTTTGAAAACACCAATTGTAAGGTTTAATTTGTTGAAACAATGCTGGTTTTAACAGTCGCATTGCATCTTTTTCGGTTGTTACAATCACTGGCTTATCAGTTGCAAATTTATCAAATAAATTGTGAATTTCAGTGAGTTCTGATGCCTTAAAGTTATGGTGATCGTTGTATTGAAAATGGTGCAGAATTTGGTGTGTTTTTTTTAGGTGATTTACCAACGGTTTTGGGTTAGCAATACCCGTAACTAAAATTATGTTTTGGTTGGTTGATAATGCTATGGGGGTTGGTTCGCCAATGGTAAAAATTTCTGAATATACCACGCGGGAGAAAAATAGCGTTTGGTGTGCTTTTGGTTTTATTTTTTTTAAAATATGCTCTTTGTTCAGCTCCTCAAACGGTGGGCATTTGCTTACCACAATAATATCTGCCCGCTTTTTTCCGGCGCGGGCTTCTCGCAAATTACCTACGGGTAAAATAAAATCATTGTAAAACGGGTCATCATGCGGGGTAATAAGGATATTTAAACCCGGTTTTATAGCGCGGTGTTGGTAGGCATCATCCAATAAAACCACCTCAGTTTCGGGTAAAAGACGGCACGTGTCCATTACACCGGTTACGCGGTTTGCATCTACCACTACGCTAATTTCATCTCCAAATTTTTTTAAATACTGCAACGGCTCATCCCCTATTTGTTCGGCTGTTGCGGTGGTTTTATCTGCTAAAATATAACCGCGTTCTTTTCTGCCAAACCCGCGGCTAAGTGTTACAACGTTATAATTGTTTTTTAATAAACGAATTAAGTATTCGGTATGTGGGGTTTTACCCGTTCCACCCATGCTTACGTTGCCTACATTAATAATGGGAATACTAAATTTTGATGCCTTGAAAATTCCTATGCTGTAAAACCCGTTTCTTATTGCGGTTATCAACCCGTAGATAATGGCAAAAGGAAAAAATATGAATCGAAGTAATTTCATGTTGGTTTACAAAAGTAGTATTTAGTGGTGAGTGTTGTATAAATCACGGCGAGTATTTGTGGTTTGTGTTTGATTTCTTATTGTTCAGCTGCTTTTTGAACCTAAGGTTGATTAAAGGCAGGTAGGTACTTTTCAGTACCGCTATGATCGAACGCAGGTTTATGGATAAGTACACAAAAAAATATCCCGGTCACTTTGGCGAATGACCGGGATCCATGAAAAAATCTATTATTTCTACTTACGCTTACTTAATGAAAAAATAATAGCCTCTTTAGGAGTTTTACCTCCAATATTTTGTTTTACGTAATATCGAATTTTAATCGATTCTATATGTAAGACACTATTCAGCTAGAAAAGTTACACCGTTCCTTAAAAAAAAATAATTCATGGTGTTTACAAAAAGTCAAACCGTAAAGAAAACAACCGTAAAACACAGCTTATCAACGTTTTAAATTTTTATAAACTTTGAAATAAAAATTTCATTCTTTGTCACAATTTTTATAAAATAGTGTCCTTTCGGAAGCATTTGTATATCGATTATATTGGATGTTGGGGCAGTATTTAGCATTACACGTTGACCATTTAAACCAGTAATTGTTATTTCTTCTATTTCTTGCTGTGGAGTTAAAATGGTTAATTGATTAGTTGCGGGGTTTGGAAAAACGGTAACTTTTTCCTTCGCTTTATCTGCGGTTAAACTTGCAAAAACACTCTTGTACTGCACATTTAAAATTGGTGCAAATTCTGAATCGTCTGTACCAGAGAAATAAATGAGTTCTTCTGAGGCACCTTCTGCCGATAAAAGGAATTGGGTTTTATTATCGTTTTTAATGTATTCGAAAAACGTTTCTGGTAAATCAATTCGCAACCAGTCTCCATTTTGGTCATTCTCACCAAAAATACAGGCTGTAGCTTCAGCATCTCCTGTGTTTATATAATCTGTTATTTCAACAGTTAAACTTACGCCCATTGCACCATTTTTGATCGTGGCGGTCAATGTTGTGCCTACCGGAGACGCATTAAAAACACTATCGCGGTGTAAAAAAATACTTGCACCCGTTACAGTAGTATCTGCCATTATTCCAGTAGCAAACGACAATACCGTTTTAAAAGTCTCTCCTTCTTTTTCGCCCAACTTTAGGCTTGTACTTACGTCAGCGTCACAAGAAACAGAACCATTTTCCTCCATTTCGCTAGCTACTATATACACGTCATCCATAACGTGTTTTTGATAAAACTTTTGCATTTGGTAATCCATCATTATAAAATAAGCAGCTGGCGAAAGATGAAAACGGTGCCGCGGACAACTCCATAATCTCGCATAGCGGCCATTGGAGACGGGTAAATAGCATCACCATGAGGTTCAGCGGCGAGAAAATGCGGGTATGTACCACCCGGGTCTACCCCTAATGGTGTGTTCTTGTCCAAAATGGTATTGCATTAAAGCCGGTACGTTTACAAAATCAACCCGATCATCTGTAGCGGCTAATTCTGCCATCTCTACAGAGAAGGTATTCAGTACGTTATTAATTTGTTCAAAATTAGGAAAACCCATGTCCGACCATGTTTCATAAAAGGGGTGTGACGTTTGAAACGGCGCAGCATCTTCTATACTTTCCTCAAAATTAGGATACATGTATCCGCTCCAAACAATATGCACATCCGGACGTACAGCCTTAATAAAATCAATTATAGCCGTCATGTTTACAAAAACTTCGTCGGCTAACTCCTCTTCCTCTTCTGTTGTCATATCGACATTCCAATCCCCTAAAATATCATTTCCGCCTATGCTTAGGTGCACCACGTTTATTGAAGGTTTAGACTCTAACTGGTTTTTGATTTCTGTTAAGCGTGCCTCCTCTAAAAAATCGTCTGTACGTGCGCCATTTACAGCTAATGTAGGGTTTGTATAATGGGTAAAATTGGAGTGTCCCCATTTACTAAGCGTACTCGTTATGCTTTGGTCAAGGTCTAAGAAAAACGCCCAACTATCTCCAACTAGCAACACTTTTGGTTCAATCGTTTCCTCGCATTGGCTGAATGATTTGGGAATAATGGCGGTTATGAGGATTGCACCAATTACTAATTTTTTCATGCTTTATTATTTGTTCTAAGATACGTTTTTTTATAAAACTAACGGATTGATCGCAGATGTGAAACTGTATTGCCGTTGTAAAAGACCACTGTTGAGACGGCTGATTAGTCAATCAAAAAAATCATTTTCCAATTTTCTATGCGTTCTCCTGTTGGTGATGTATAGCTTGATTTTTCTGTACATTCAAAGCCTGCTTTTAGGTAAAAATCAAGAGCGCTTTTATTTGCGGGCACTACAATAAGTTCTATTTTGCATTTTCCATGGCTTTTTGCTTCACTCATTAAAAAGTCCATAGCTCTTGTTCCGAATCCTTTTCCGCGTTGATGTTCATCAAAATATAGTTTGCTTAAAAACAAGGCGTCTTCGGAAAAATAATACCCCAAATAGCCCACTTCTTTATTTTTTACTGAAAGAATTGAATACGTGTAGCCTTCCTTTAACTGTTGCTGAATGGCAGAAACCGTTTGGTTTTGGTTTAAATAATGGTTTACATGGTCAATAGAAACGGCGGAACCATAAAGCTTAGGAAAAATTTGAAATGCTAAATTGGAAATAAAAGTAATTTGCGCGGCAGATGTAACAGGGGTAAATGTGAGCATTTTAGTTTACTTCTCCTTTAAATTCTGCATACATCCATAATTCATCCACATAGTTCATTTTAAGGCGCATGTAGTCTTTCCCCTCTAAGTTTTTAATTGGAATAAGGGTGTCATTTATCAAATCACTTCCATTAAAACCATAATCTACATCTTGTATTTTAATGTTGAGCAAATCTGTTTTGGAGCAATGAAAAATATCACTTTTAAAAGGGCCTTTCAACTCAAACGAATTTTTCTCAAACTCATCTAACACGGTCATTTGGTCGATAGAAATGTGTATACCTACCTCTGGCGCGGGGTTATTCCAGTCATTATCTCCAAGCAGTGCTTTGGTTTGTTCTTCGTTTAATTTTAGTGATTTAAAATAAAGTGTGGTGCGGTAAATTTTTGGTAACTGAAAAGGTGTCTCAATTTCTACTGTTACAGGATGTACACCCGATTTTACACCAAAAAACGAAATGTATTCAGTATCAATCGTAATGTTCATATTGGTTAGGCCGGCCTTAAACAAATTGTACTCCTTAGGGGTTAAGGTAAAGGCTGTCGCATTTTTTGAATCTGATTTAGATTTGCTCTCTAATTTGGCAATTGTTCGTTTTTTATGGTCTTTTAACACCATTGTAAACTGTAATTGGTCGGCTGGTTCGTCTTTTCTGAAACTTCTATTGTATACCGTTGGCGGCTCTCCCAATGTTGTTAAATCCACCAAAACTCTTAGGTTGACGGCATTTTTTGTTTTTACAACCTCCAGGGTTAGCTGGTCGCTGTCAAAAAAATCTTGTCCAGCTATTACAGTATAACCTGTAGCATAACTCTGCCACCATTGCTGGCTGGTTTGCTGGTTATTTATTTCGTGAATTTTTACGTTTGCGCTTCTCTTTATGGGGCTAATGGCTCGTTCACCCACTTTATTATCAGCGGTTATTGTTGTATCCGAACAACGCAAGGAAATGATTGACACTACTGCCAAATACACACTTATTTTGCAGTAATTTCGCACCCGCATTTACTTTATTTACAAATAATTCAGTTGGCGGTAATTTATCGAATTCCTTCGCCTTTGTTATAAAAGTCGTTTCCAGAAGTTTCGTAAATTACTTTATTGCCAAAAATTTGACCCTCACCGGACATTGTATACCCGTCGTAAACCAATTGATCTGGAATAAGGAATGTACCATTTAAATAACCCGCATAAAATGTATATTCACTTCCCCACAATCCTTCTAAATAAATACGATCTTCGTCATCATCATCTGGGTTATAAGAAATAGTAAGCGTATAGGTTTGCTCACTTACAAAATCAGATTCGAAAAAAGCAGAGTCCTCTGTCACGTATTTACCAACTACCGCATCTCTTGGATCTGGAACAAAGTATTCGCACGTTCCGTTATCTTCTTTCGCTTCAGCATCATAGTTTAACGCTGTCTCATCTGTACATCCTTCTTTTTTGCAGCTCGTTATCGCAATTGCTGTGACTCCCATCACCAGCATTAAAATAATTTTTTTCATAATTTAATTCAATTGTCGTCTCTCCTTATAAGATACGTAATTCGTTTTCAAAAGGTTAGTTGCACTCCTTATAAATCTGCGGCAGTGGCTATCATTTCAGCAATGTCCATTACGGTAACGTCATCCTCTTTATTAAAGTTTTTCACTCCGTCAGTCATCATAGTGTTGCAAAAAGGACAACCCGTTGCAATTACATTTGGGCTTGTTGCCAATGCCTCTTCTGTGCGTTCTATATTCACCTCTTTATTTCCTTTTTCTGCTTCTTTAAACATTTGTGCTCCACCTGCACCACAGCATAAACCTTTTGCTTTACACCGCTTCATTTCCACCAATTCAGCATCTAGCTTTTGCAATACTGAACGAGGCGCTTCATACACGTCGTTCGCACGCCCAAGGTAACATGGGTCATGAAAGGTGATTTTTTTACCTTTAAATTTTCCTCCCTCTACACTTAGTTTTCCTTCTTCAAATAATTGCTGAATTAATTGGGTGTGGTGAATTACTTCATAATTCCCTCCCAACTCTGGATATTCGTTTTTTAACGTATTAAAACAATGCGGGCAACCTGTCACAATTTTTTTCACCTCATAACCATCCAATACTTGAATGTTCATCATGGCTTGCATCTGAAAAAGAAATTCATTTCCCGCACGTTTTGCCGGATCACCAGTGCATGACTCTTCTGTTCCTAAAACGGCAAACTTTACATCACACTTGTTCAAAATTTTAACAATTGCTTTGGTGATTTTTTTTGCGCGATCGTCAAAACTACCTGAGCAGCCGACCCAGAAAAGCACATCTGGTGTATCTCCAGAAGCTGTCATTTCTGCCATTGTTGGTACTTTCAATTCACTCATTTTATTGTTTTTTTAGCCTTTTAGGGCGCTTATTTTCTTATCGTTATGCTTCGTCTTTCCAATTCAACCGGTCGGTCTGTGAAAATTGCCAAGGAGCCTGGTTATTTTCAATATTGGTATTCATCCCCACTAATTCTGACGGCATTTGCGATTCTTCCATCACTAAATAACGGCGCAAATCCATAATAATTTCTAATGGATCAATATTAATGGGGCAAGCTTGCACACAGGCATTGCATGTGGTACACGCCCATAATTCTTCTGGTGTTATGTAATCTCCCAAAAGTGACTTTCCGTCGTCAAACGCTTCACCGTCTTTTCTTTTTCCGTTTCCAATTTCTGTTGCACGGTCGCGCACGTCCATCATAATTTTACGCGGCGATAATTTTTTACCCGTAATATTGGCCGGGCACTCTGCTGTACATCTTCCGCATTCTGTGCAGGTGTATGCGTTTAAAATATTTACCCATGTTAAATCGGGTACATCTTTAGCGCCAAAGCGCTGTGGAGTTGCGTTGGCATCTGGTGCCGGTGTTGCATAAGGATCTGCATTGGGGTCTAGCATCAGCTTTACCTCATTGGTTACGCTTTCCATATTCGTAAACTGCCCTTTTGGACGTAACTTTGAAAAATAAGTGTTTGGAAAGGCCCAAATAATATGCAAGTGTTTTGAATATGGTAAATAACATAAAAAAGTAAACACCACTAAAATGTGTCCCCACCACCCTATTCGTTCTAAAACATGCAACGTTTCGGTTTCCATACCGCCAAAAAGGGCTGGTCCAAGCCAAGATGTTATAGCAAAATTAAATGATCCGGCTTGCCCTTCCATATAATGCGATTGACCAGCTTGATACAATACTTCATCTGTACCGTTCATAGTAAAAATACAACACACCAAAACCAATTCAAGGTAAAGAATAATGTTACCATCTAATTTTGGCCACCCGGTCATTTCACTTTTCATGAAACGCGGTATTTTTAATAAGTTTCGGCGTGCTAAAAATGCAAACGTTGCAATAAGGGCTAAGAATGAAAGCACTTCTATCAAGGAAATAATAAAGGTGTAAAAACCACCTAAGTAAGGCTTAAATATGCGGTGATTGCCCGTAATACCATCTGCAATAATTTCAATTAGCTCTATTTGCGTAATTACAAACGCAACATAAATAAAAATATGAAGAATTGCTGCTATTGGGCGCGCCGTCATTTTGGATTGCCCCAACGCAACACGCATCATGGTTTTCCACCGTTCGGCTTTGTTGTCAGACCTGTTTTCGGTTTTTCCAAGACGTATATTGTCAATAATTTTTTTGACGTTGTATCCAAAAAATGCACTAGACCCTACTAGAACAAGAATAAAAATGATGCTGCTAATTTCCATCTTCAATTAAAATTATAATAGCGTAGAAACAAGGCTGGACGTTGACAAAATTGTGATGAATGAAGCGCTTATTGATTTAACATTTCATCCAATTTCTTTTCTTCTGCCGGTGTCAACTGTACACCTTTGGTTTTTCTACCGAATAATGAGAAATGAACGTATTTGTTTGGATTGGCTTCCATATCGTCCAACAAGTTTTGTATGGACTGGTTCGTTTCTACTAATTCGTTGTGCAAGCTATCTGTATGCAATAACATACCAAGTGAGCCTTCGCCATTATTTACGCGTTCCAACACGCCTGTAAGTTCTGTCAATGTTAATTTAGTTTCTGATATAACAGACTTTAAATCGGAGGCGGCTAATGTGTCTGAAATAGCTGAAATATTATCAATTGTGTTTGATATCTGGTCAGATTTTGAAGCTAAGTTGGTTGTAACGGCATTTACGTCACGTAAAATACCATCTACCATATCGGTTTCTTTTGTAATTAATATGCTCAGGTTATCGGCAAGTTCAGCAAAAGTTCCTATCGCATCCCGCACTTCATACAAGCTTTCATCAATGGTTTCTGCCGCACTTGTATCCCAAAAGGCATTTACAGAAACAATGATTGATTCGACTGATCCAATTAATTCTTCCGTCTTTTTCTTTAACGGTAAAATTTGCTCGTTAATTTGCTCTTGAAGCGAAATTTCTATAGACCCTTCCAGCGTGTCGCCGCTATCATAATATTCAATATTGGCTCCTAATCCATCATTCAGTTTTAAATCCAAGGCTTTTGTTCCGAGAATATCCGAGCTAATTAACTCTACTTTTGAACCCTTTGGAATTTGAAGCTCAGTATTTGTAATGGTATATTTTACTAAAATTCGGTTCGGATCATTTGGATGAAGACCTACCGAAGAAACTTGTCCAATTTTATAACCGTTTAGTTGTACTTCATTTGAAACCTGCAACCCAGATGAGTTTTCAAACTCTGTAACGTATTCACGATCTTGCCCAAAAAGCGATCCCCCTTTTAAGAAGTTTACGCCGATAAACAGCAGAAGTAATCCAAGGATAACAAGTAAACCTACTTTAAATTCTTTTGATACTCTCATGCAACTTTATTAATAGCTTTTTCTTTCTTTTTCTAAATTGCTAAAATAGTGCAAAATTTTAGATTGATTTTAATTTTCTACCAATTTAATGGCTTTTTCAATGTTAATTCGATTATTCCCTTGAAATGCAACAACAAAGGCGTTTTCGAATCCTTTTTCACGCATTTCTACTTTCAAGTTTTTAGCTGCTTCGATATCAGCAAACAAGCCCACTGTATATTTGTACAAATCGTTGCTTTCATACTCCCACACTTCCATCCCCATAAAGCGCGCGTCGTATTTACTTAGTTTTTCGGCCGTTGTTACAATTTGTACTCTAAAAAGTACTTGTTCATCACCTGCTTTTTCCAACTCTTCCTCTTTCATCCCATAATTCACTGGCTCGCTTACTTCAAAATTGGTGGATTGATCTGCCGATTCGTAGTAGGCTTTATACGATTCAAATGCCGCAAAAATAGAATTGGCCATTTTACTTTGGTTCGCCGTATCTGCCAAAAAGTTTTCTTCTTCTAAATTGGTTAAAAAACCTGTTTCTATCAAAACACTGGGCATTGTTGTTTTGTACAACACTAAAAATCCTGCTTGTCGCACGCCACGGTTTGAGCGACCTAAACGCACAAACTGATCTTGCACCCGTGCTGCAAATTCAATGCTATGGTTTAAGAATACGCTAAGTTGCAACTGCCGTGCAATAATGGCATCTGCAGATAACTTTTCGTAACGGCTTTCACTATTTTTTTCAAATTCTATGGCAGAGTTTTCACGTTCGGCTATTTTACGTTGCGCCTCTGTACGGTGTAATCCCAATACATACGTTTCTGCCCCAATGGCTTTCGAAGGCCCCGCATTGGCGTGAATACAAATAAACAAATCGGCATCATTGCGGTTGGCAATGCTTGCACGTTCATCCAGCTCTATAAAAACATCTGTTTTACGGGTGTAAATCACTTTTATGTCTGGAAAATTTGCTTCAATGGATTTTCCTAATTTTAGCCCAATGGCCAGTGTCACCTCTTTTTCATGCGACTTGGCGCCATGGCAACCAGGGTCTTGTCCACCGTGCCCCGGATCTATCACAACAGTTTTTATTCCGCGCATGGCTTCATCAAACTGAGCCGCAGCATACTGAGAAAAAAATACTGCGCAACACAATATAAAGAATTTTGAAATGTTATATGCCTTTGAGTTCATCTGACTTAAAAATTATAGATTTGTCGAACGTTTCTTCAATCTATATAACAAAGTTAAGACCAAAAGTTGCAGGTAGACCGATACATATCGTTAGTTTTCAATTTATCATTGTTGATAATCACCTTAGGGGTTGGTCAATACGGATACGGTCAGTTAAACGGTTCATCTTCTACCGAGGGGTTAAACAGCCCTGTTAATTACAGTGCTACTGATTCTATTGTTGCTGATATTCCAAGTCAAATTATTCGATTATACGGTGCTGCCAACGTTCAGTATGAGGGGATTGACCTTACTGCGGATTTGATTGAAATTGATATTGTTAAAAATGAAGTAATTGCAACTTATACGCTAGATAGTTTAGGAAACCCGGTTGGAAAACCTGTTTTTTCTGGCGAAGGAGAAGAAAGTACGAGTGATTATATTAAATACAACTTTAAAACTAAAAAAGGGTTTGTAAAAGAGGTGCGCATGCAGCAGGGAGAGGGCTACATTCACATGGCAGAATCAAAAGTGCAACCCAATGAAGAAATTCATTTTAAAAACGGAAAATTTACAACCTGCGACAAAGAAAAACCGCATTACCACTTTAAACTAACCCGTGCCATTGTAATACCAGATGAGCGAATTATTTCTGGACCGGTTTACATGGAAATTTTAAAAGTGCCTACTCCACTCGCTGCGCCTTTTGGTTTTTTTCCAAATTCGGACAAAAAAAAATCCGGGCTTATTATTCCTAAAGTTGCTGCGACAGATCGCTACGGCTTTGGATTAGAAGGGTTGGGTTATTACATTCCGCTTGGTGATGATTGGGAAACCTACTTTTACGGGAGTGCGTACACAACGGGAAGATGGTAGCTTGCGAAATGTCACTAATTATTACAGAAAATATAAATCACGGGGAAATTTCGGTATTCAGTTTGAACAATTGCGCGGTAAGTTTTATGATCCTGATATTGCTCAAAAATGGTCTTTAAACTGGGATCATAACCAAGATGCAAAAGCGCATCCATCCATTAAATTTACAACAAACATTAATTTTATTTCAGATAATACGGCAAAAACAAGTTTAGACATCATTAACCAAAATTATTTTAACAATACATTTAACTCAAGTGTCAGTTTAAGTAAAATTTGGAAATTAGGGAAGTTTAATGGTTCAATGGGGCTGCAAAGTTCATTGCGCCAAAACTCACAAACGCAAAACTATGTACTGGAATTACCCCGCTACAACCTTTCAATAAACCGTTTTGACCTTGGGGTGTTAAGGCGATCTGCCATTGGTGAAAAATGGTATGAAAAAGTAAATGTTACTTACAATATGACCGCCCGTAACTCCATTACCGCGCCCGATAGTATTTTTAATTTTAATGATTTAAACCAAGTGGGTAGCTATGCAATTAACGGAATTGAGCAAAATGCCATAGTACAGTCCAACTTGCGGCTATTTGGAGGGCGCTTTACTTTTACACCCTCTGTAAATTATCGTGAACTTTGGAACTTTCAGTCAGAAGATAGGGAGTGGAATCCCGAAACGCAAAAAGTAGACACGACTGAAGTAAATTCATTTCGTTCTTCTCGTGATATTAATTTTGGAGCCACATTAAACTCCAACTTTTTTGGTTACTATAAACTAAAGGGTAAACAAGGTGTAAAATTTAGGCACGTGGCTTCTCCAACGTTAAACTTTACTTATCGTCCGGATATTGGTTTGCACGAGGAGATTCAAGTTGATACAAACGGAACATTGCGTTATTATTCACCCTTTAACCAAAGCTTGTACCGTGAAACTTCTCAAGGTTCTTCTGGCCGCCTATCATTTAGTGTAAATAATACATTAGAAATGAAAAAGAAGGCAAAAAACGACACCATTAATGAAACCATGAAAACATTTAAATTGGTAGATGCCTTTTCTGTTGGTGGTTCGTATGATTTGCTAAAGGATTCTATGAATTTAAGCAATATTGCTTTAGCGTTTAGAACTGCTCGTTTTTTGAACGTATTTAGTTTTCAATCAGATGCTTCTATTTCGCCTTATAGCTGGATAGATTCTACGGGTATTGAAACATCCACCTATGCTTGGAACGACGATAACGGTATCGGGCGTATTCAAACGGCAAAAGCTACAATTAATGCCACATTTTCTAGTCAGAAAAATAAAAAGCCTCAAAATATTGGTGAAAAACAAAAAGAGGACAAGAAACAAAACGATAAAACGGGTGATCCGGAGGTAAATTCATTTTCTATCCCATGGTTGGTTAATTTATCGTACAACGTAAAGTACGATCAAGCCTCCCTAAGAAATACCCTTGGTACGTTGGTTGATACTTTCACAATTATCCAAACAATACAGCTGGATGGCAACATTAATTTTAACGATAAATGGAAACTTGACTATTTGCTAAATTATGATATTCAAGCCAATGAACTTTCTAACTTTAACATTGGCTTATGGCGTGATTTGCATTGCTGGGAAACAAGTATTTATTTTCAAAATTTTGGTCCTTTATTTAATCCAGAACCGGAATTGAATCCATTTTTTAAAGCAAATTGGAGTATTTTATTTAAGATTGGTGTAAAAGCGAGTATGTTTAAGGAGATTGGGCACGAACAGCTACTTACCAATCCATTTCCACTGTTTTAGCGCTACTACTTAACCACCGTCACCATTCCGTCAAAGCGGTATTTTAAATCTGTTTCTAAATCTGTGGTGATGATTTTCCAAATGTAAACATCATTTTTAACCAAAACACCTTGATACATTCCGTTCCACCCCTGGTTTAAATCGGCTGTTTGCCAAATTAACTCGCCCCAACGGTTGTAAATTTCCAGTAAATAATCATTGGGGTTGGCGCCTAAAACTATGGGCAGCCATTCATCATTCATACCGTCTGCATTTGGGGTAAATGCATTAGATGCAAAAATGAGTTGGTCATTATTTACAATGATTTGAACACGGGTGGAATCTGTACAACCAAACTGTGTGGTTTCTATTATATAAGCGTCATACGTATTGCTGATGAGTTCGGGGTAAAAAGCGATAACGCTGGAGTCACTTTCTTCTGCAGTTTCTGTTGCACCGGGCATGTACCAACCAAATGAACTTGTGGCACTTGGGCTTATGTTCACTAACTGTACTTCGGTATCAAAGTAAGTGGTGGGGTTTGGTGTAGCGTATAAATTTGGTGTTGGTAACGGGTGGATCGTTACGTAATTCTCTGCCGTGTAAGTGGATAAACACCCTTCAGGTGAAAGCACATCTAATTTTATAGTATACATACCAGCTGTGGTAAATGTATGCGCAATAGGGTTCTCGGTATAAATCTCATCTTCAATGTACCACGTTGATTCATTTAAACCGGGGAATGGCCCTGTTTCATCTGTAAAGGTAATGGTTGTAGGCTCACACCCCTCTGTTGTATCAGATGTGAAGGAAGGGGTTTCTGGAAGGTAAACATTTATACACGTATCAACAGGAGTAGATTCGCAGCCGTCTACCACCGTAACACAATAAATTGTAGAAATGGACGGGTTAGCCGTGATTAATGCTGTATTATCAAGTAGCGGATTATCATTTGCCGTCCAGTTGTACGAATAATCTTCATCTCCACCTGTTGCGGTGACATTTACCGTAAATTCTTCACCCAAACAAGCAGTGTCGGGGGCGGTAACTGAAATTGCTATCGGATCGTTCACCGAAATAAAAATCGAATCTAGCGGAGAGGTACAACCATATTCACTTGTGGCGCTAACGTAAATCCACTGATCTGTAACTATATCTTCGATCATCTGCGTATTACCATCATCCGCACCGGGAATTGACCAATCATACGTATAAATGCTGCCATCTCCGCTTGAAGTAAATAATGTTGCTGTTCCGTTTTGACAAACCGTAGTGTCGGCAGATAAAATAGCTAACCCATTTGTCATAGTAATTTCAAGCGTATCGCTTCCCTCACATCCCCCATCAGAAACAGTAGATAAAATAACAGTGTAGATTCCCTCACTCGCGTAAAGGTGTGCGGGGTTTTCTTCGGTTGATGTTTCACCGTCGCCAAAGTCCCACAGCCAATCGGTTACAACATAAGGTGCTTCTACTCCACCGGCATCAGAAAAATTAACTGTGCTTGGATAGCAGCCTCCTGTTATTCCATCATCTAAGTGTGTAAAGCTACCTATTTCAAAGTTGATTTGGGGCGTTGGGGCGGGATAAATTGTAATGGTTTGTGTAGCGGTGTCTTTACAGCCTTGAATCGTAGTACCAATAAGTTCTATTTCATAATCTCCAGCAACTGTGTAGATATGTGTTTCATCTGTTGAACTACCCGTTCCACCGTCTCCAAAATCCCATTCCCAAATATCTAACTCAAGAATGTCCGCGGCATCAGAAGTATTTGTGAAAAATACTGTATCATTAGGGCAAACAGATGAAGCCGTAAAGTCCGCTTCTAAAGGAAAAATAAAAATAGTTTGTGCTTCACTCGTATTCGAGCAACCGTAAACCGAAGTAACAGTTAATTGAACATCAAACTCACCAGTAGATTCATAACTATGAACAGGGTTTATCAAGTTTGATGTGGTGCCATCTCCAAACTCCCAAAACCACTCTACAATTTCTGAATCAGCATCAATCGTCGATTCATCATAAAAACTAACACTATTATTCGTACAGGTGCCAAAAGAGCCCACAAACGCAAATAGTCCATCACCGGCAAAAGAAAAGTTAGATTCAGGTTCATATGGTATATAAATTGTTTGAACTATCGTGTCATTACAAGATGGGTCCTCGCTTACTGCTACAAGTGAAACATCAAAACTACCGCCAACTTCATATGTGTTTATTGGGTTCTCTAATGTTGACTCTTCTCCATCTCCAAAATTCCAAACCCAGTTTAAGCCTCCATAATCCACGCTTATTGATTCATTAATAAAACTCACCGTTGTATTGCATTCAAATTCAATCGTCTCAAAATTAGCTTCTACTTCATCATCAGGGGCAATATAATCAGCACTTAAGCAATTATCTTCGTTCTCAAAACGAATTGTAAAAACACCTGGGCCATATAAAATTGGGTTTAATGTTTCCTCTGTTTCTCCAACCAATGCAACTCCATCTTTATACCATTGCCAATCCCCTGATTCTTCGGTTGTAAACCGATTTAATATTAAATCATTCGTACACCAACCTCCAGTTGACTCTATTGCTGGTATCAGGGCGTCTTCTACTAAGATAATTTCGTCCATAAAAAAATAACCCACTCCTGGAGCAAATGGAGTAAAACAATTAGAACCAATCGCTACTGCGTTAATATCTTCAGTTGGTGTAAAGGTGATTGAAATTTCTTGCCAAGTACCTGTACCCGGTAGTGTAACCTCTTGTGTTCCTAATGTTGTCCAACCATCAATATCTAAAGGACAGGAAGTACCTATCCAGGGAAGATCAAAGCAATCTGGAGTTCCAAAGATAGCAAGGTCAATTTCGCTACTATCACTACCTTGGGCGAGCCATAGGTTCAGCGTATAACTTATTCCAGCTGACATTGAACCGGCTAAACAGGCTCCCGCATATTCTTTATACATCACTCCGTATTGAATAAAAAAACCTATAAACCCTCCATCTCCAGGTACACCTGGAAGAGGTAAAGGTGGTTCAGCAATGAATTCATCTCCTACAAAATTACATGTATTCAAATAGTCACTAGTAGCCGTAGAGGCCTGAACCCAATCGATAGCGCAATCCAATTCTCCGAAATTTCCTGGACAACAAGTATATTCTTCAAAAGATGGATTATGTATTAAGCTAGATTCTAGAAGGTTATTACAGTAACAATCTAAATCATTCAAATCAATCAACCCATCTCCGTCATCATCAATACCGTTATCACAAATTTCTTGGGCTAACAAAGTTGCTCCGGAAAGTCCGAACAGTAGTATGAGTAGGATTATTCTTTTCATAGTTATAAAGACATAACCAATAACCTAACCAAGGGTGGAGAGAAGTTGATGATAATGTTGTTGTATGAAATACAACGAAAAAAAATAGTGATGGTTGCCTTAATGTTTTACATTAACTGGTTGAATGACAAAAGCTTGTTTGAAAAGTACGTTTTTAT
>CAVTPI010000011.1:0-170854 GCA_963736585.1 Crocinitomicaceae bacterium
AAAATCTCTTTTATTGGTTTGCTTTGGGCTATGCGGCTTCACTGTTTTTGGGCAAGATGTTTCAATTCAAGAGGAATCGTACTGGGAGGTGTTTATTAACTCTTTTGCAGCGTATGGGAGTTACATTTGGCAAGAAATTACCTTTCAAGTGGAACCGTGGTACATTAATTATTTTTGGATGCTTCTTTTGGTGTCGTTTGCCGTGTGGGGATTAGAGGTTTTATTTCCTTGGCGAAAAAATCAGCCCATTTTCAGAAAAGACTTTTGGTTGGATGCATTTTATATGATTTTTAATTTCTACCTCTTTCGCCTCATCATTTTTATGGCGTTTGCCAACTTAACAGAAAAAAGTTTTACCGAATTAATGGGGGGCAATTTGTCAGAATATTCATTGTTAAACTTGTCAGAACTGGCACTGTGGGTGCAACTCATTATATTTTTTGTAGCTACTGATTTTATACAATGGTTTGTTCATGTAATGCTCCACCGCTTCACGTTTTTATGGCGTTTTCATAAAGTGCATCACTCCGTAGAGGAAATGGGCTTTGCTGCACACTTGCGTTATCACTGGATGGAAAATGTATTTTACACACCTATGAAGTATTTAGCGGTAATGCTAATTGGTGGGTTTGATTTTCAAATGGCATTTTTAGCGTATTATATTGCCATTACCATTGGGCATTTAAACCATGCTAACATAAATTTATCGTATGGTCCGTTTAAGTATGTCTTTAATAACCCCAAAATGCATATATGGCACCACGCTTACGAATTACCGCCAGAAAGGCGCTACGGAGCTAATTTTGCTATTTCACTAAGCCTTTGGGATTATATTTTCAGAACAAATTACATTCCGCAAGACGGAAGAGACATTCGAATAGGCTTTAAAAATGTATCAAAATTTCCAAAAACGTTTTTTGGGCACTTGTTTTATGGGTTTAAGAAGGAGAAAGACGAAGAAAGTGCTACTTAACCATTTGTTTTTAGTTTATTAATAGACAATAGACAATAGACAATAGACAATAGACAGTAGGCTAGGTGGGTAGTGGGCGAAAGATTTTAGTGTGATGTTCTATTGTACGGATGGATTAACAAATTCTTATTCAGTCAATTTTATATCGAAGGGCTGCTGACACTTGTGGCTACTAACGCTAGTCTGGCTTTTCGTTAAACCTTCTTGTCCCGAACTCACGTTTCTTACGTTTTTCTTGATGTTGAGTGTCGTATCTCAATAGTTACAACTAGAAGTTAGCAGCGGTGCTTCTGCAATTTATTTTTGATTTTTTCCTCAGCTACTATAAATCACTTCTTTCCGAGTAAAATTTAAAATGCATAAAAAAACCATCCCGAATTTTCGGGATGGTTTTGTAATTTGTTAATTAACCTTGTTTTATTGCTTTACAATTTGAACAAAGTTTGTGTTTTCACCAGCAGTTACTTTAATAATATAAGTACCATTTGCTAATGATTCCATTGAAATTTTTTCTTGATCGACAGCGCTTCCGGCCATCAACGTTTTACCGTCTACAGTTACTACTTCGTAGTTAAATGCTCCGCTGTAAGCTATCACAACATTATCATTTGTTGGGTTAGGGTAAGCTGATAATTCAATCAAGCTATTGTCCTCAAGTCCAACAAATCGTTGAATAGTGTATGATTGCTCAGTTGGGCATAAACCTTTTTCTGCAGTAATGTCATTAATTACAACCGTGTAAGTACCTTCTCCTAAAGAAGAAATATCCTCAGTAATTGCACCGTTAGACCATTCAAATGTGTATGATCCAGATCCGCCAGAAACGGTGATGTCAATTGCTCCTTCAAATAATTCAAACTCGTCTGTAATTTCAACAGCAGTAATCACCGGACGCTCAACACCAGTAATGGTAATCTCATCATCATCCGTACAGCCAACTGCATTTGTTCCTGTAACCGTGTAAGTTGTTTCACCTGCTGGTACTTCAAACGGAGCTCCGTCAGAAATTCCACCTGTCCATGTGTAAGTTAATGCACCAGAACCAGTTAAAATAACTTCTTCATCCTCACAAACTGCAAAGTTAGTTCCTGCATTTACATTTGGTATAGGGTTAACAATTAATGTCCCTGTAGCGGTATCACCACATCCTACATCAGAAACACCAATTACAGTGTAGATATAAGTTCCAGGTGTTGCTGGAGAAACAGAAGCTCCATCTGTAATTCCACCACCCCAGTTGTATGTAGTTGCATCTCCTTCACCCATTAAGGTAGCAGATTCACCAAGACAAATTTCACTCGGCTCAATAGATGCAGTAACTTCTGGTTGTGGTGCTGCTGCCAATGTAATCATGTCCGCAGGACCTTCACAACCTAATAATGATCCCATTACGGTATACGTCGTAGTTCCTTCTTCAGCTGGGAATGGTTCACCATCTATCGGGTCAACGTCCCCTGTACCTGTCCATGTATATTCGTCTCCACCTGTACCAAATACTGTAACTTCTGCACCTTCACATGCTGCAAGCGTACTAGAGTTTGCTTCAATATCTGGAATGTCAGTAGATGTAATTTCAATTTGGAAAGGGCAATCATCAGCACTTGTACTAGTTGCTGTATATACCGTTGCTCCAGTTGGTGGAATAAACGTTACACCGTTATCAACACCCATATCCCATGTAACAGTACCTCCTGTAACAGATGTTCCAGTTAATGTTACCGGATCTCCAGAACAAACACCGTCATCTGTAACATCAATCTCAAGCGGGTTACATAACAATGTAATGGTAATGTATCCCATTCCTTCGTTTGCAGCTGCTACGTTAACTTGGTCAATTCCGGAGTTGAAAGAACCACCGCCGCCGCCTGCGCGAGAAGCGCTGCTTCCGTTATTTCCACCACCACCAGAGTAGCCACCGCCACCGCCGGTTCCCATGTTATCTGATCCGCCGCCGCCGCCGCCGCCGAATCCTCCGTCTCCACCTTCGTTACCACCGGCAACGTCACCTCCGTCAATCCATCTTGTACCACCGGCACCACCGTTTAAAGGAGATCTTCCTCCTTGTGCACCGCTTCCTCCGGGTATGTAATCGTAAAGTATCGCTTTATTTCCGCCTGTACCGTTGGTCAACCATCCAGCACCAGCACCAGCCCAATAGCTTCCTCCGGTATTGTTTATTCCACCGCCGTTACCGTCTGTACCTGCATTAGCTAGTCCATCAGCGTTATTTGCGTCCACCGTAGCGTTTGCGTTTCTATCGGCATATCCTCCGGGGCTTGCACCACCAGCACCACCGCCAGCTGCAATTAAAGGTTCAGAAGTATCGTCCGGATCCCAAACAAAAGATCCTCCACCTCCACCAGGTGCGGCGTTATCTGCAGATCCACTAGGAGTAGCAATGGAGTTAACACCTTGTTGCCCTACGAGTAGGTAAAGAATGTCTCCTTCGGTAAAGGCAAACGTTCCTTCCATAACCGCTCCAAGACCACCATCTTCCGGGTCAACAGTGTACAAGTGGTTTCCCCCTTGTGCTCCACCAACTTCTATCGTGTAGTCACCTGTTGCAGGAACAGTCCATTGCTGGATACCTTGGTCGGTCATGTTTAAAAATAGTGGGTTTGAGGCCCAAGCCTCACCGGCTCCCGTATACTCACTAACGCATTCTGCTAATGTCGGTCCAAATTGTCCTTCAGCACCCGCATTCGTAAATGTGTGTGTGTCGAACTCGTAAAGTTGACCAAAAGCACCCACCCCCATTGAGGCAATCCCCAAGGTTAGCGCAACTTTTAGTCTAGATTTAAAAGTGTAATTTTGTTTCATGTCGTTTCGAAAAAATTTTTCTGAAATTAAGAAAAAAAAATGGTTTTGTACAGTATTTAGTGCAAATCAATGTAAGGTTTATCCGTTTAAGTAAGCAGATAACTAGGTTTTTCATACATTTTAATCAATCACAATTCAGAGAAAACGCGCGGAATCACCTGTGTTTTTAGTAAAATAAATGGAGTGACCATGCCAGTGGTTATATTTTTAATACGAAGAGCTAAAAGTGTTAAATTATTTTGAGGGCTACAATTTTGCTACAAAATCAACCAGTAAAGCCTGCACCTCATCAAATTTTTCAAGCGGTGTATTGTTTGCCGTGTCGTAAATGTCATGATAGTTTTTAACATCTCCCATGGCATAAATGAAAAAGGCAGGTACACCATTTTCTGAAAAGAAAAAATGATCTGAATTAGAGCTCGGCCCTCTTTTTTGACTTGAGCCAAATAACCTTTTGCGTCGTTTATCGCCACAAGTTCATCAAAAGCAGTTTGGTGTTTAGACCCATTAACAACCGTTACACCATCAGATGCACCTCCCATAATATCAACATTAAGCACAAATTTTACTTGCTTTAACTTAACAAAAGGGTGCGATACAAAGTATTTTGAACCTTCCAGCCCAGCTTCTTCCCCACTAAAAAAACAAAAAGCAATGGAGTATGTTGGCGGATGCTCTCTAAAATACTTGGCCAATGACAACAGCATTGCTACTCCGCTGGCATTATCATTCGCTCCGGGAAAATAAGTGCTTTCTCCCATTCGGCCCAAATGATCGTAATGCGCAGAAAACACCACATATTTTCTTTTTTTCTTTCCGGGAATTAAACCAATTACGTTTTTTGTAGTGTAATTTGGAATGTATTGGCTGTAAATGTTTAACGCTGCCTTGGTTGCCGTTTTATAACGGGCAGAATCAATAGCAATAAGGGGGTAATTGGCTTGCTGCCGTCCAACGCTGTACATCTGTTTACCGGTTTCTACCCAAATTACCGGGTAATACTGTATGGTTTGGTAGGCCATTCGCTTATATTCCTGGCGCAGCTTCACGTCTTTTACAGTTGTAAAATTAAAGGCATACAACCGCTGTTTTTTGGTTGATGTCTGCATTTCGTTTTGAAACTTTTCGCGAATGTTTGTCGGGTTCACTTCAATTATATCAAAATCTCCAGCGGCACTTCCCGAAACGGCGTCTACCAAATAGTCGGCACCGGGTATTAATGTATCGTCATCTAAAACAACTGTCACCGTCGTCGGAAAAGTATTTACATTAATAGAATAAGGCTGTTCAAAACCTCTGTTTTTAAATGGGCAAACCCCAATTTTTTCAAGTTCTCGAACAATAAAATCGCCTGCCCGGTTATCGCCATTGTTTACATAACCCCTACCGTCATAACGCGGAGCGCACAATGAATCTAAAATGGTTTTTGCGTAATCTTGTTGTGCATTTAAGGGCATGGTTGCCCAAAAAGTGAATATTAACGCCACAAAGCGCATGGTTTTACTGGTATCTACGTTCAACAAGTTCAATGAATTTAATGATTGATTTATCTTCCAAGTTCCAATTGTATTGCTTACTGTAATCATCAAGCTTACTGCGAGCCTCTGCAGCGTCACTACCGTCATTTAATACCTCTATTGCTTCATTGTAAGCTGTGGAGTCACCTTCAAACAAGCTGTTGATGTATTCGAATTTTTTGGCAATACTTATGTGTGTTTTAATGTCAGAAATGGGTGTGTTTTGAAATTTTTTTCGGAGGGATAAATCTTCTTCATTTTTAAATAAATCATTTAATGAGTTGTTATCGTCCTCCTCTTCATCATCCGCTTCGCTTTTTAGGGCTTGCGAAGTGGCAAAAGGTGCTTGCTTTACAGGCTCCTCTTCGGGTTCAGGTGCTTTTGTGTTGGTGTGTTTAATTTCTTCTTTCTCTTTTGAGGGCTTGGCACTTTCTTTTTCGCTTTCTGCAGCTGCTTCGTCCAATGTAAAGTCAAAACCATTTTCTTCTTCCGCTGGTTTAGCAGTTTCTTTTGGTTCTGGCTCGCTCATGGCCGTAAAATCAAATAAAGGCTCTTCGGCAGGTTTTTCTTTCTTTTCTTCTTGCGTTATCTTCGGTGTTTCTACTACCGCTTCCGCAGGGTGCGCCTGGGTAGCTCCAAGTCCTTTATCAAATGCTTTATAACGTAGCACAACTAATAGTTCGTAAAGGTCTCTGCTTGATTGTACCAATGCGTCTAACTCATCTACATTTAATTTTCCGCTATTCAGCCGGTCTATATTTTCAGAAAGGGTTTGTATTAATTCACGCGTATTTTTATAAGATGTTTTACCCATTTTCTATAACTTATTCACAATTTCAAACTTCGGTTAAAATTAAAGTTATATTTGAGATTAAAACCTTAACGATTTGAAAATTTCTCAAAATACAGATGTTAACATCTCCGATAATTTTTCATTCAGCCCCCGTGTGAAAAACGTCAATGTTCAAGTTATTTGCGGCCCTATGTTTTCGGGTAAAACAAAATCACTTATCAATGCAATTGATGCAAAACGGAGTGCGGGTAAAAAAGTAGTGGTTTTTAAGCCAAAGTTAGATAACCGTTATGCTGATAACGCAATTGTCTCGCATGATAAGGATGAAATAGAGGCGTATAGTGTTGAGCATCCGAAAGAAATTTTAGACTTGTTTCATCAGGCAGATGTTGTGGCAATTGATGAAGTGCAGTTTTTTGATGATTCAATTGTTTCGGTTTGCTCTGTTATGGCAGATCAAGGGAAATCGTTAATATTAGCGGGGTTAGACATGGATTATCGGGCAGATGCCTTTGGCCCCATGCCGGCATTATTAACCTTGGCAGATGAGGTAATTAAACTAAATGCAGTTTGCACATTTTGCTCTGGAAAGGCTCGTTTTTCTCACCGCGTAGTAAAAGATGGTGGTGTGGTTGTATTAGGCGAAAAAGACAAATATGTACCGCTTTGCCGCAGCTGCTATAATGAACTGAAGGTGGAGTGAATCTTTCGCTATCAATAAACCAACTAAAGCGTATAACAGGTGCCAAATTTAAAGGTACAACCGTAGATGTTGACCGTGCACTTATCCAAAATATTGTTATTGATAGCCGGTCGCCGCGTATTAATCAATTTACTTTATTCATTGCATTAAAAGGTAATAAAACCGAAGGGACACGCTTTGTTCATGATTTTATTCAAAAAAGCGGTGGTTTTTTTCTTTCTGAAAAAGAGATTACAGGGATTGAGGTGAATCAATTCATAGTTGCCAATCCGCTTAAAGCATTGCAGCAACTGGCCGCCCACCACCGCACAAAGTTTCACATTCCGGTAATAGGCATTACAGGTAGCAATGGTAAAACTACCGTAAAAGAATGGCTTTATCATGCGTTAAAAAACAATTTTAACATAGTGCGAAGCCCTAAAAGCTACAATAGCCAAATAGGTGTGCCACTTTCTGTATTAGAAATAATGCCTCATCACACTTTAGGAATTTTTGAAGCAGGAATTTCGCAACCTGGAGAAATGGAGCACTTGGAACAAATGATTCAACCAACCATTGGCGTTTTTACCGGCATAGGGGATGCGCACAACAGTGGTTTTTCAGGATCAAACCCGGAGGCTGAAAAAAAGATGGAGAAATTCAAATTATTTGCCAACACAGATACAGTTATTGCGTGGGATAACGATCGTTATTTTATTGACCAAAAAAATCATCCAAAACAAGAAATTGAACTCACTGTTAAAGGTAAAAACCTGAGTTTGATTAATAAAACAACGACTACAACCAACAATTATAGTGTCAATCAGTCAAAATTTGCATCCAATGCCGGCTTAACTGCATTGGTGTCAAAACACCTTGGCGTGCCTGAAGATGTGATAAATAAAAAACTAAATACGTTGCCGGAAATTTCTATGCGGCTTGAAAAAATTCGCGGACGAAATAATAATTTATTAATTAATGATGCCTATACGATTGATGCGAAATCACTAGAAATAGGGCTGCATTATTTGCATACGAATAAAGAACACGAAACAACGGTGCTTTTCATAGCAGAGGATACTCAAAACAATCAAACATTATTACCGGTTTTAGCACACTTTCTCCAATCCATTCATGTAGACCATGTGGTGTACTTTGGAGATGCCACGGTGGCTTCAAACTATTCTTTTATTCATACCGTTTATGCTACGGTAGACGATTTTTTGGCACAACCGCGAGAATTTGAAAATTCCACTCTACTTTTTACAGGCTCACGTAACGCGCAACTAGAAAAAGCAGTGCGTTATTTTTTAGCACAAAAACACATTACACGCCTGCAGATTGATGTTTCAAAAGTGCGGCAAAATTTAAATTATTACCGAGCTCAGTTAGGGGGAGAAGCACAAATTTTAGCCATGGTCAAAGCCCAGTCTTACGGTGGTGGAATTGTAGAAATGTCTAAATTTTTAGCCACAGAGGGTGTGCATTATTTTGGTGTAGCTTATGCGGATGAGGGATTAGCGTTAAAGCAAGCGGGCATTTCGCAGCCCGTTTTAGTAATGAACCCAGAGCCTGCTGCTTACAATACAATTATTGACTATTCGCTGGAGCCAAGCATTTATTCTATTGCGCATTTAGATGCTTTTATTCATCAACTTATATTAAAAGGACGCACCGGTTTTCCCATCCATATAAAGCTAGAAACTGGGATGAATAGGCTTGGGTTTAACCCCGCGGATTTGCCCGAGCTTATTGCCTTGCTAAAAGCACAGCCAGAGGTGTATGTAAAGTCAGTTTTTTCGCATTTCGCCGTGGCAGATGATGTGGAACAAAAAGCATATACTTTACAGCAAATAGCGGTATTTAAAACGGGCGTGCGCCAGTTACAAGATGCATTGGGTTATCCATTTGTGCGGCACATTGCCAACTCCAGCGGGGTGTTAAACTATCCCCAAGCACATTTTGACATGGTGCGTTTGGGCATTGGTTTATATGGTTTAATTGAGCAAGAAGTTGCGGCGGGGCATTTGCAACAAGCCATACAGCTTACCTCAGAGCTTTCGCAGGTTAGAATGATTGAAACAGGAGAGAGCGTGGGCTATGGGCGCAATTTTGTAGCAAAACAGCCTACGCGTGTGGGTATTATTCCAGTTGGTTATGGTGATGGCTTTCGGCGTAGTTTAGGCGAGGTAGGGTGGTATGTTATACTAAAAGGAAAACCGTACCCATTAATTGGTAACGTTTGTATGGATGCCTGCATGGTTGACATTACAGATGCTCCTGAGGTAGAAGCCGGAGAGCGGGTTCAGCTTTTTGGTGAAGGCAATTCGGTGTTTGAAATGGCTAAAAAATTAGGAACCATTCCTTACGAAATTATTAGCACGATATCCACACGTGTGCAACGCGTGTATGCAGATGAGTAAGGGTTAACAGTCTATAAAAAGCTCCGTCATTACTTTTCCTTTTGATTTAGGAATTGTAAAGCCCATTAACACACCAATGGTTACGGGTATATCAATTAATTCACGCGCTACATTTGAAATAACCCCTTTTTTAAAGTCTGGGCCATAGGCAAAACAATTAATTTTTCGGCAGCCTTCACATCTATCTCCGTGGGATACAAATCCGTCTTTGCGTCCATCAAGGTGTCTGCCGTGGTCGTTTGTTACAAAAATGGTTGTTTTACCCTTATAGTGCGGGTCGTTTTGGATGAATTTAAAAATTTCATAAATGTAAGCATCCGTTTTTTTCATGCTCGATAAATAACGTTCCCAATTGCCCGCATGCCCCCAAGAATCCGGGTTTTTAAAATTAACAAGCATTAAGTTAGGCTGCTCTTTTTTCAGCGTGCTTAAGGTGTGCTCAAGCGTCTCTTCATCTTTTCGATAACCGGTTTGAAAACCATTTAACCCACAATCAGAATAAGGACGATATGTACCACGCCATTTTTTATTTTTGCAGTCCGATAAAATGTGTAGTTTATCTTTACTTGATATTACCCATGCAGCCGTGCGGGCCTTACCACTTTCTTTTAACCAGTATTGGAACATACTCGGGTTTTTTGGGTATTCGCGGCCTGTATTGTCTATGCGTTGATAAATTCCGGTAGAAATAGCCGTATGCCCTGAGCATGTGTAAGTAGGGCCATTATTTCTAAACCCTTCATAAATAACACCATGTTGTGCCATATTATTAGCCATGTTGGGGATGTGCTGATGCGTAGGGTCGCCCCATGTTTCTGAATAACGGGGTCCATCCATTATTAAAACTAATACATTTTCAGTTTTATAATTTTTTTTATCATCCGCTGTTGCGCTTATGCTTACACCCGTAACCATAAATGCAACCAATACCAATAAACTTAATTTGCTCATGTAACAAAAATACCAAATTTGATTCCAAAATACATTAAACTAAAAAAATTACTCAGTTTTCAGCAGTGCATTGTGGACTAAAATTTGCAGTTACCTGAAACAAATCAACAAAAAACAAGTTTTTTTGTACTTACAATGCATTTTATTAAACTACTCATCCTATCAATCAGCATTTCCGGTTTCGGGCAAATGCTAGACAATACCAATGGTAAAACCTTGGGCGAAACCCCTTTTTTTAATGAAGATTTTGTGAAGCGGAATAAGCTGAAGAGTATGAAAGGAAGCTATTCCACAAAGGCAGATTTGGATTATATAAGAGGAACTAAAGATGTTTATTATTACGAGTTCAATGAAAATGGGCAATTAATTAAAGAATATCGCACCCAATATAAAGACACGATTATTTCACATTATACGTATAATGATGAAGGGCAAATAGCAGAGTTGCGCCGATCAGATAACGGAGGTTTTTACACGTATATTTATACGTATGATGAAAGCGGGCGCGTGCTTAGTAAAGAATATCGCCGTGATTTAAATAAGACCGGTGACAAAATGAATTTTCAGCTCGACCGCACATTTAGTGTAAATACAGAGCATTTCTCTTACATGGATTTTGATGGGATGGATTATAAAAAAGTGTTTTACAATGGCATTGGTAAGGTCTATAAAGAAGAATTTTATTATCACAATGAGTTTGGAAACCTTAAAACACAAGAGTCTCGGCTAAAAATGGGCACGGGTTTTAGCAAAACAACGTACACGTATGATTTTAAAGGACGAGTGGCCTCAAAAAAAGAAGAGAATCAAACCACGAGCAAAAGTGTATCTGAATGGCGTTATGAGTATGACGAGTTTGACAATGTACTAGCGCAGTTTTATTACCGAAATAATGAATACATGACCGAACACCAAATTGTTTACGACGAAAGTACCTATATGCTAGGTGCCATTATTTTAAGAGATGAACCAACTAACTTTGTTACCATTTTACAGTTTACCGAATATACCTATTTTGATGAGTAGCAGCAGGCGCACTGCGGTTACTAGTTGTCAACCATGACCATTAATCTTGATTGTATTAAAAAAACAAATTACCCTTATAAACTACCGCATTCTACAACATTACGGGCAGTTTCAAAAAGGCGTACTTTTAGCGTGTACTTATCGTCTAGCTTAGCGCGTAGCAGTTCCCAAATTACAATGCAAATATTTTCTGCCGTAGGTATGCGGGTTTTAAACTCAGTTGTATCCAGGTTTAAATTTTTATGGTCAAATCGGTCTTCTACCTCTGTTTTAATAAGGTTGCGTAAAATTTTTAAGTCAATCACCATGCCGGTTTCGGGGTCAACATCACCGCGCAACCACACCTCTAAGTCATAATTGTGCCCGTGGTAATTTGGGTTATTGCATTTTCCAAAAACTTCATCATTTTTAGCCATCTCCCATTTGGGGTTAAACAAGCGGTGGGCGGCATTAAAATGGGCTTTTCTGCAAACGGAGACTTTCATTAGACTAAAAATTAAACGATCATTATATGTACAGTATACTTATGTTATCTAATTAACAAACATAAGGTGTTTTTGTTGCCAAAAAGCGTAGCATCACGTTTTTTTTCTTTACTTTGTGATTTGCCTATGCGGCAATTATTTTATAACTTAATCACTCAAATCAAAAAACTAAATTCCACTAAAATGACATTTAAAAATGCGACACTAAAACTATTTATCGGCACATTTTTAACCGTTGCGCTAATTAGCTGTGGTGGTGATTCGTCTACCGATAAAGCTTCAGATCAAGCAAATAACGATACAACAAGTATTGATTTTGCAGACATGACAGAACTTTCATTGCAAGCGTATGACTTGAACATGAGCATTATGCTACCAGAAGTTGCTTCTGCTACGGGAAATGCGATAGACCCTCTGGTAACCCATGAAGAGGGCGATTATTTATGGAATGTTGCCATTGGGCAACGGTTTTCATTAATTATTGAAGATTTTGGTAAAGAAATGAATAAAGTAGAGCAAGAGAAGAAACGCTTGAAAGAGTTGGAAACTATTTTCGAAATAGAATACCTTGTAGATGAACCTTCATTAATTATGTACAAGCGTAAATTGCACGAAGGGCAGGGGGGTAAACCCTCTTACCACTGTTATGGTGAGGAATTAGTTGGCGGCTACAATTATGTGCTTAAAAGTGACGAAGAAGGATCACTGAAACCAATTATTGAGGACATGGTTAAAACCATTCGTTCCGCTCGGTCACTACAAGGCGCATAATAATTTGAGCTTTTTTCTGATTGCGGCAGATTAATTTGCCGGCTATATTCCGTCTTTTTCTCAAAAATAAATGCCTTAAAACAAAATAATCCCCACCGTTTTGCACAGTGAGGATTAGTGTTGATTAAAAAATGGATAGCTTAATAAAGTTTTAGCTTTAAAAATGTTCGCATTTCTTTAATTTCTTCACGGTTAAACTTATTGTCTGCACGTTTTATTAAGTGTAGTAAATACGATAAGTTTTCGGCATCTGTTCCTGGTTCAACCAAATGTTCCTCCCCTTCTTCATCCTCTTCTTTCTCTACCGTGTGGTCAAAACATTCATTTTCATTAATGTATTCTGACGCCAATCGGAATGTCTTTGCCAAAAGCGGATCTTCATCCTGTAAGGCATCCTCTCTTAAGTCCATTAAAGCGGTAGGAACCTTTTCAGTATCAAACCCCTTTTCAAGCTTTTTTAGTAGGGCGTCTATTTTTGCATTTGATTCTTCTCGTGTCATACTATCTAAATTTTGTCCAAAAATAATTAATCTTCCACTATTTAGCGCAATAAAAATGTGTTTGCATAAATTTTCAAGTCAATAATGATTAAATTCACTGCCATGAAAAAGGTAGATGTTATTACATCTCATAATATTTCTATTGAATACGAAGCCGCCTCCGTATTGCACAGAGGCATAGCACTGTTTTTAGATTTAATTGTGCTTGGGGTCTATTATATCCTCACCCTTTTTATTTTCGTATCCATCATTGGCATTAGTTTAGATGATTTTGATATGATTTTGGTGTTGTATTACATTGTTACCATATTACCCATGATGTTTTACAGCCTAATTTTTGAGTATTTGCTGAAAGGGCAAACAATCGGAAAGCTGGCAATGGGTGTTCGTGTGGTAAATTTAAATGGTGAAAACGCCTCTTTAGGTGATTACACACTGCGGTGGTCATTCAAAATAGTTGACTTTTGGTTTTCTGCCGGGGCGATAGCAGCATTATTTATTACAACGACAGAAAAAGGGCAACGGCTAGGTGACGTACTCGCCCAAACTGCGGTGGTACGTAACAAACCCGAGCAAGTGTATTCCATTCGCGATATTTTAAATATTAAAGATCGGTCAAAACATGAACCAACTTATTTAAGCGCCGCTAAGTTTACAGATGAAGACATGATTTTGATTAAAAACGCCATCACACGCGTTAAAAAATTTCCAAACGAACCACATAAACAGCTCATCAGAGAACTTGCAGCCAAAGCAGCAGAAGAGCTGAAGTTAGAAGAAGTTCCACAAAAAAAATTATCCTTCTTAAAAACCCTACTGCAAGATTACATTGTGCTAACGCGATAAGTGAGGGTGAAGGAAACGCTTTTGCTAAGCGCGAATTCACGTTATTTAACTCCCACAAAGAGATAACTACACCATTTAATTTAAATGGCTTAGCCATAATAACATCACTAAAAATTAATATCCTTAAACGACTAACGACTAACGACTAACGACTAACGACTAACGACTAACGACTAACGACTAACGACTAACGACTAACGACTAACGACTAACGACTAACGACTAACGACTAACGACTAACGACTAACGACTAACGGCTAACGACTAAAGACTAACAACTAGAAACCTACAAAAACCCCAATTCCAACTGCGCCTCTTCACTCATCATGTCTTTATCCCAGGGTGGGTCAAAAACAATATTCACTTTCGCCTCTTCAACACCTTCCACACTTTCTACCTTATTTTTAACATCTACAGGCAGGCTTTCTGCAACAGGGCAGTTTGGCGAAGTCAGCGTCATGTCAATATCCACCCTGCCGTCTTCTTTTATTTTTACTTCGTAAATGAGTCCCAACTCAAAAATATCCACCGGAATTTCAGGATCGTAAATTTCCTTTAATGCAGCAATAATATTCTCCTCTAACTCTTTTATGGCAGCTTTGTCCATATCTCCTTTTTTTGAAACTATCATTTTTTCATGTTTAAAGCCAACGCATAGCGTTTCATTTGTTTTACCATGGCAACTAATCCATTGCTCCGCGTGGGCGACAGGTGTTCTTGCAAACCTATTTGTTTTATAAAATCCATCCGAGCATCTAGTATCGTTTGCGGTTGCTCCCCTGAAAGTATGTCTACCAAAAGGGCAATAATGCCTTTGGCAATTATAGCATCTGCATCTGCAGTGAAATACACCAGGCCGTCCGGTTTCTTTTCAGCATGTAGCCAAACCGTAGATTGGCATCCTTTAATTATATTTTCGTCTGTTTTATTAGCAGCATCAATGAGTGGTAAATCTTTTCCAAGTTCAATAATGTACTCGTACTTTTCCATCCAATCATCATAAATGGCGAAACTGTCTACTAATTCATTTTCCTTTTCTTCAATCGTCATTTTTGCGTTTTATTTTAACATGCTTACCGCCTTTTCTAGCGCAGCCTTAAATAAGTCAATTTCCTCTTTTGTATTATAAAAACTAAATGAAGCCCGAATTGTTCCCGGAATACTAAAATATTCCATTACAGGTTGGGTACAATGGTGCCCTGTTCTCACCGCAATTCCTTGTTGGTTTAAAAGTGTTCCAATATCATAAGGGTGCAATCCATCAATTAAAAATGAAACCACACTACTTTTTTCTTTAGCGGTGCCGTAAATTTTAGCGCCGGGTATAGATAATACAGCCTTAGTAGCATAATGAAGCAATTCCGTTTCATGAGCGTGGATAGCCTCCATGTCTAATTCACCTAACCATTCAATAGCCTTCCCCAAGCCAATTCCGCCTATAATATTAGGTGTGCCGGCTTCAAATTTATAAGGTAAACCATTGTAGGTAGTTTTTTCCATCCGCACAGTTTTAATCATGTCTCCACCACCTTGGTACGGTGGCATTGCATTCAACAATTCTTCCTTACCATATAACACGCCAATTCCAGTAGGCCCAAAAACCTTATGACCAGAAAAAACCAAAAAATCACAGTCCATTGCTTGTACATCCACCTTAATATGCTGTAACGACTGTGCTCCATCTATCAACACCTTTGCGCCAACATTGTGGGCTTTGTCAATAATGGTTTGTATGGGGTTAATTGTCCCTAACGAGTTAGAAATATGCGAAATGGAAACAAGTTTAGTATTAGGACTTAGCAACTCATCATAGGCCGCCATATTTAACTCGCCCGTTTCTGTAAGGGGGATGTATTTTAGCACTAAATCACGCTCCGCTGCAAGCATTTGCCAGGGTACAATGTTAGAGTGGTGCTCCATTTCAGAAATTATAATTTCATCTCCCGCCTTTAGCAATTTTCCAAAACTGTGTGCAATTAAGTTAATACCGTCCGTTGTGCCTTTAGTAAAAAGCACTTCATAATCTTGCGCGGCATTAATGTGGTGCTGAATTGTTTTACGGGCGTTTTCGTAATTTTCAGTAGAAATTTGGCTTAAATGATGCACCCCGCGGTGAATATTTGCATTTTCGGCCGAATAATAACGGTCAATAGCGTCAATTACAACTTGCGGCTTTTGAGAAGTGGCTCCATTGTCAAAATAAACCAACGGGTAGTTGCCCACTTTTGTATGTAGTATTGGAAATTGATTTCGTATTGCTGAAACAGCTAGTGCCATAGTTTGTTTTTTGCAAATTTAGTGAGATTGTTGTGATTAACAATTATTATTTAGAACTAATCTAAATAACTAAAACAAGGCGCAAAAAAAATTCACTATTTTTGTTCAGATACGTTCCATTTTTAATACCGATAAATTTCATGAGCAAAGCAGAAAAATTCAAAGAAAGCATCAATAAAGGATACACCTTTGAGGGAGAATCCATAACGCTTGGTGCAGCTTTACTGGATGGTGAACCCGTTGGAGATGCAAATGTAAAAATACCCTTAAAAACATTAAACCGTCACGGCCTGATTGCAGGAGCTACAGGTACAGGTAAAACCAAATCATTGCAAGTGTTGGCAGAGCAAATGGCGCTAAACGGTATTCCATCTGTTTTAATGGATTTAAAAGGAGATTTATCGGGGTTGGCGCAGCCAGGCGAAACAAATAAGCACATAGAAAAACGTGCAGCTGCTATGGGAATTCCTTATAAAGCAGAAAAATTAATGGTTGAATTATTTTCCATTTCAGATGAAAATGGTACTAGAATGAAAGCTACCGTTTCTGAATTTGGACCTACATTATTAGGAAAAATTTTGGGCTTAAATGAAACCCAGTCCGCTATTTTGGCCATTTTATTTAAGTATTGTGATGACAATAGCTTACCGCTGCTGGATTTGAAAGACCTGCGCAAAAGTTTACAGTTTATTATTGGAGATGGAAAAGAAGAGATTAAAAAAGAATACGGTCAAGTATCATCAGCCTCTGTAAATACCATTATGCGTAAAATAATAGCGCTAGAACAACAAGGGGCAGAACTTTTTTTTGGCGAACGGTCATTTGATGTGGAAGATTTAATGTTTGTAAATAGCCGTGGTTTGGGTCAGCTATCCATTTTGCGTTTGACAGATATTCAAAACCGTCCAAAATTATTTTCAACCTTTATGCTTAGTTTATTGGCAGAGTTGTATGAAACTTTGCCCGAGGCAGGAGATACGGACAAGCCCAAACTTTGCTTGTTTATAGATGAAGCCCATTTGGTTTTTGACCAAGCGACGGATGAACTGCTAGACCAAATAGAAGTGATTATTAAGCTCATACGTTCCAAGGGCGTTGGAATTTATTTTTGTACGCAATTACCTACCGATATTCCCGACGTGGTGCTGAGCCAGCTTGGGTTAAAAATACAACATGCATTGCGGGCATTTACGGCGAAAGACCGTAAAGCAATAAAACAAACCGCAGAAAACTATCCGCTAAGTGATTTTTACGAGACAGACGAGGTAATAACATCTCTGGGCATTGGAGAAGCATTAGTAACGGGTTTAAATGAAGATGGTGTTCCAACACCATTAGCCGCTACTTTAATGCGCGGTCCGGCCACCCGAATGGACATCCTGTCAGCTGCAGAAATAAAAGAAATTGTTGATTTTTCTACCCTAACTCAAAAATACAATAAAGACATAGACCGCAGAAGTGCCTATGAAATATTGACCGAGAAAATTGACAAAGCCAAAAACGAAGAACGTTTGCAGGAAATTCGTGCGGCAGAAGAAAAAGAAAAAAAGGTAATGCAAAAAACGGTGCGCAAACAAACACCTAAAAAACGGAAGACAACTTCTCGCTCAAGAAAAACTACGACTACCCGAACCGTACCAGATGATTTTGGCACAACCATTATGCGTGAACTTACGCGCGGGCTACTTGGTGTTTTAGGCATGCGAAAAAGACGATAAATAATGGAAATACAATCAAAATTACCAACTGTTGGCACCACAATTTTTTCAGTAATGTCTCAATTGGCGTCAAAACATAACGCCATTAACTTGTCACAGGGTTTTCCCGATTTTCCAATTGATCCGTCACTTGCCAGTTATGTAAAAACAGCGTTGGATAAAAATCATGTTCAATACGCGCCTATGCCCGGTCGTGCAGATTTAAGAATAGCCATTGCGCACCAGCTAAAACAGAAACACAACATAACGGTAAACCCCGATATAGAAATTACGGTAACAGCAGGCGCAACACAAGCCATTTATGCTGCTATTTCGGCAATTGTGCACACTGGTGATGAGGTTGTATTATTTGATCCGGCGTATGATTGTTATGCGCCTGCAGTAGTTTTGAACGGAGGAACCCCTGTGCATTTAAATTTAAAACATCCTAATTACATTATTGATTGGGATGAAGTAAATAGAGCAGTCAACGAAAACACGCGGGTAATTATCATTAATAATCCACATAACCCCACCGGTAGCGTTTGGACAAAAGCCGACACCGAAAATTTGAAATCATGTTTGAAAGCGTTTCCAAAACTAATTGTATTAAGTGATGAGGTGTATGAACACATACAGTTTACAGGAGAACATCAATCCGTTTTAAAAGATGATTTTTTACGCAAGCGCAGTGTAGCCACTTACAGTTTTGGAAAAACATTGCACGCTACGGGGTGGAAACTTGGTTATTGCGTAGCACCTGTAGAACTATCTGCAGAGATACAAAAAGTACATCAATACATGGTTTTTTGTGCTAATAATACCATGCAATATGCTGTTCAGCAATATTTAACCAATGATTTTCAAGCGAAAGAAATTGCAAAAATGTATCAAAAGAAACGGGATCTGTTTTTAGATAAAATGCAACATTCACGGTTTAAAACATTAGCGTGTGATGGTACCTACTTTTGTTTGTTGGATTATTCAGCGATTTCTGATTTGCCAGATGTTGAATTTACCAAATGGCTAACCATTCAGCATGGGGTTGCCACTATACCTGTTTCTGTTTTTAATCAAAATAAAGCAGATCGTAATGTTATACGTGTATGCTTTGCCAAGCAAGATGAAACCTTAATAAAAGCCGCCGAGAAGTTATGCAGCATTTAACTGTCAAATTAATTCAAACTTTCCAATTTTGGGAAGATAAGGAGCAGAATTTTAAGCATTTTGAAACCAAGTTTTTAAGTCAAATTGCTCCAAAATCTGCAGATCTGGTGTTGTTGCCAGAAATGTTCAATACCGGATTTTCAATTCGCCCCGAAAAATTAGCCGAAACAACAGATGGGCAATCTGTAAAATGGCTGCAGCATTGGGCAAAAAAACTAACTACCGTAATGGGCGCAAGCCTCATTATTAAAGAAAACGGCAACTATTTTAACCGCTTTGTGTTGGTTGATGAACATGGAATAGTTGCGCAATACAATAAGCGTCACTTATTTAGAATGGCGGCAGAACATGACCAATTCGAACCAGGAAAAAAACGCGTTATTTTTGAACTAAAAGGGTGGAAATTAATGCTTCAAATTTGTTATGATTTACGTTTTCCAGTTTTTTCAAGAAATCAAGAAAAAAATGGTGAAAAAGAATATGATGCACTCATTTACACAGCAAATTGGCCGGCAAAAAGAGCTGCCGTTTGGGACAACTTGCTCGTTTCCCGCGCTATCGAAAATCAAGCTTATGTCATTGGATTAAACCGGGTAGGTACAGATGGTGAAAATATTGCTTACAAGGGGCGCTCAGTGGTGATAGACCCATGGGGAAACCCACTCAATGAATTAGACGACCAAGAACGGATAATTACCCAAACCCTACAACGCGAAACATTAGAGGAAATTAAAAAGAAATTTCCTGCTTATTTAGATGCAGATGAATTTAGCCTTAAATAATCAATAAAAAAACAATGCCATTTTAGCCGTAAAAAAGGCGAGTAATTACTCAGTTTAAGGTTGTGTTTGTGTGGTTAGACAAGTTAAAATTTAGTGTTTTATGGTCAAAAACCGTCCTTTTTTCAGCGCTTTCAAGGCATTTTCATAAGTTAAATCAATATTAACTACATTTAAATAAATGAATGCCCCTTTTTTTTTGCAGCAATGATGCTTATTTCGTATATTGCAGAACTAATATAAAAACTGAAAAATGAAAAAAGTATACTTACTAGTATCCGGTTTGTTGTTAACAGCGGGGGCTGTTAATGCACAAACTACTTTAACGGAGCGCGAAGCCGCTCCTGCACAATATGCTACAGATGCAAATGTACGACCTACAATTGCACCAAGAGCGGGAGATAGAGACGCGGATGATATTATCTGGGAAAATGATTTCTCTGATGCTGCTGATTGGATCGGAGCAGGACCAAGTGGAGATTTTGCTGAGTCTGGTTGGACTGTAGGAACAGTTACAGACAGCTGGTGGGGCGGAATGGAAGCCGACATGGGAACAACTGGAAACTTTGCCCGATTTAGAAATGGTAACACAACAGATTTTGTTGCTGACGGACCTTTTACATTTATGTATGATGGAGTAATTGATTTGACTGGAATTCCAGCACCTCACTTAGAATTTGAACAGTATGGAGCACGTTTTATTACACTTCAAGCTGTTGAAGTAAGTACAGATGGTGGTACAACCTGGGTACAAGTTGGAAACAATGATGACATTCCACCACTAACTGCTGGTGGCGGTGCAGCTTACGGTAGACCAGAAACAAGACGTTTCAATATCACATCTGAAATCGCTGCAGATCCAAGTAACGTAATGGTACGATTATTTTGGGATGGAGCAATGAACGGTGCTGATATCAACTATATTGATTACGGTTGGTATGTAGATAACATTCGAATTGTTGAAGGTCATCCTTATGATTCAGATATTCAAGCTGCATATTTTAGAACTGACTTAGATCCAGAATTTAATCCTTCTGGTTTAGAGTATTACCAAATGCCTTTAGATCAAGCAGCACCAATTACTTTCTCTGCTGTTACAATTAATCAAGGTGGATCTACATTCTCTGATTTAACATTGAATGTTGACGTAACTACAGGTGGTGCTTCTGTTTTTTCTGGAACTTCTGCTGCAGCTTCAGTTGCTGCTAGTGAGCGTGATTCTTCTGGTGTTTCAACTACGTTTACACCAACTGCTTTAGGAACGCATACAATCACTTGGTCGTATACATCTACTGAAGTAGATACGTACAGTCCGAATGATGAGTTAACAGATGACTTTGAAGTAACTGAATATTTTTATTCACGTCACGACGGTTTCCCTAACGGATCAATTTCTGATTTTAGCGGTAACACAGGAAGTTTTGCAATTGGTAATGAAATGCACATTTTTGCTGATGACGAAATCGGCGGTATGTATGTTAGAATTACAAATAATGCAGACCATGTTGGGAAATTATTCTTCGGACAAATTTACTTGTTTGATGAAGCAGGCGGAGCTTATACATATTTAGATCAAACACCAGATATGGAAGTTACTGACGCAAATAACGGAACTGAAATCTATTTGGAATTTGAAAACGCAATTGAAGTTACTGCTGGTCAAGATATCCTAGTATTAGGGTCTAGCTACACTGGTGGAGAAATTAACTATGCAACTGCACAATCTGTAGATCAAGGTACTGTAATTGGTATCTCTGGAGACGGTAGCTTTGGTTCTTTAATTGATCCAGAAGCAGTAATGATTACATTAGAAATGAGAGATGTTTCAAGTGTAGAGGAAGTTGCTTCAACAAACTTCTCTGTAGGACAAAACATGCCAAACCCATTTGGTGAAAATACAATAATCAATTATGAGTTAAACGAAGCTGCAAATGTTTCTGTTGAGATTATGGATTTAACAGGTAAAGTTGTTACTACAATCAATAACGGTACACAAGCTGCTGGTGCTTACACATTAGCATTAAGCGCTAATGATTACGCTGAAGGTGTATATTTCTACACATTCAGAGTTGGAGCTGAGCAAGTAACAAAAAGAATGGTAATCACAAAATAATCCGAATGGGTTAAGAACTGATTAACAAAATAGATTAAAAGAAACTCTCATTCCTTTAGTGGAGTGAGAGTTTTTTTATGGAGTAAACCCATTGAAAAAACAGAGAGGAAATAGAATAAAAATCAAAAGTTGGGGGGCTACGCATAAATTTTTAGCGATTAAAAAATAAGCTAACCATCTTTTTTAATCGCAATGAGAGGAGTTATGTAGCAATAGTCGAAGTAAACTGAATCTGTTGGGCAAAAAGTGACGAGAGCCTATTGAGAATGTATAATTCAATTTAACGGGGTTTATCAACTCATTTATGGCTTCAGAATCACTTGCGGATATTCATAATCGAACTGAGGTCCATTCATATTCACCCCCAATTATTAAAGCCGACACCAAAATAAATTCAAACTGAGATTTAAACCAAAAGAGTTTATACTTTTTGAAGTAAATCCATGTTTAAAAAATAGCGGTAAGACGATAAATTAGCCATAGCCTGAATTTTCAAATAAATTAATTTGAATTCAGCATCTGATCTAGCGCTATTCAGTTTGTTTAGTCGATATTGGTCAAAATTAGACAGGGCCATTTCCTCTTCTTCAGATAAAGAAATACCTTCAAAATAACGGTCGCGAAGATCATTAATAGACACGGGTAGTATTTTGGTTTCGAGCTTCATTAAATTTAATCAACTTGAGGATGTAAAGTTACGCTAAATTCAAGTTATAAAAATCAGTCAAAACACCTAACAGCAAAAGGAAATTGAACCTTTCGTCTAATAATTTGTACTTTTAGTCGAACAGAATTACATTAGACATGAAAACCGCATTTTACAGCTTAATAATTTGGTTGAACGTTTTTTCAACGGTTTGTTTTGCAACACCTCAATCATTAGACGACAAAAATGACAAGATGTACGCTAAACAATGGCAAAAAATTGATTCATTAGAAAATAAAGGACTTTACAACATGGCGTTGGAAGAAGTTGGCAGACTATTTTTAACCGCCTCTGACAATGCTGACCACAACCAAGTAATCAAAGCGGTATTGTACGAATTAAAGTACAACAGCTATCTGAAAGAAGATGATTACGTAATAGGAATCAATAAACTAGAAGGTACGATTGAAAGGGTGCCGTCACCATCTAAAGAAATTTTCCATTCTATACTTGCAGAGGTATATTGGGGCTACTATTCAGCCAATAGCTGGAAGTTTAGCAATCGGACAAGCGTAGTTGGGGTAGATCTAAAAGACATACGCACATGGGACTTAAAACGGATTGCAGAAAAAGTGCGTTACCACTATACTCAATCCTTAAATAATGACCAATATGCCAAACAAGCGTCTATTACAGAATTTGAAACCATTATAAGCGCTGACAAAAGCACATTGGCTATTCGGCCAACATTATATGACTTTTTAGCACACCGTGCATTGGATTTTTTTAAAAGCAATACATTTGAGTTGGGCGGGTCTGCCGATACTTATGTCATAGATCAAACCGCCTACTTTGGTACAAATGAAAACTTTGTAAAGCTTAATGCTATTTCTGAGGATTCGTTAAACACGCGATTTTTGGCTATTCAAGTTTACCGGTTGTTGACAGATTTCCACCTTCAAAATAAAAACAGCGAACCGCTATTTCACATTGCGCTTGAACGGTTTAAATATGTAAGAGAGAAGGGCGCAATGCCTGAAAAAGATGACGATTATTACCGCGCCGTTTCACGCTTGGCAGAAGCGTATAAAACTGAACCCTTTGCGGCAGAGGCTTTTTACGAACAAGCCAAATACCATGCTGAACGTGCAGCCGGATACATGACAGGATCAGAATCTCCTTTAAAAGACGAACGTAAAATAGCCTTTGAAATTTGCCAAAAAACAATTGAAAAGTACCCCGAGAGTTTCGGGGCAAAACAATGTTTATCCTTACAGTCTGCCTTATTGCAAAAACAGCTTGGCGTAAATGCAGAAGAAGCCGTGATACCGAATAAAACTGCTAAAATTTTATTGGATTACCGCAACCTTGAAATGGCTTATTTTAAAATTGTAGCATTTGATCCCTCTAAAAATGACAGAGAGCGCTACACAACAGAAAAACTTAAGGCAGAATTGGCTAAGCGAAAACCAGTTTACAAAAAACAACTAGCATTAACAGATCCAAAAGACTATAATCCGCACAGTATAGAGTTAATGTTACCCGCACTAGAATCAGGTATGTACTTTTTAGTGTTTTCAACAAATGCAGATTATGGTGGAGAGAATGAAGCATTTACCTACCAGCCTTTTTGGGTGACAGATTTAACCTACCAAAGCCGGTCAAAAGATGGTAAAAATGATGTGTTGGTTTCAAGTCGATCTACAGGTTTGCCGGTACAAGGGGCAAGCGTAGGCGTGTTTTATGAAAAATACAATTACACCTTAAACCGATACGATAAAAAAACCGTAGGAAAATTTACAACCGGAGCCGACGGAAAAATTCAGTTTGCAAATGTGCCAGATTACCGCTCTTATGAAATAACCATTGATTACGAAGGTGAAAACTACCGACCTGATAACCAGATTTACAACTATACTTACAATAAAGGGAGTGGAAATAGAGTTATAACAAGTCTTTTTACAGATCGAAAAATTTACCGTCCGGGGCAGTCCATATTTTATAAAGGTATTATATACGAAGCGCAAGGGAAAGAGCGAAAATTGAAAAAAAGTTATGTTTCTGACGTTTATTTTTATGACGTAAATGGGCAAGAAGTTGCTAAGACAAGTGTTAAAACAAACCAATTTGGTTCATTCCAAGGCGAGTTTAAAGCACCTTTTGGTGTGCTTACCGGCGCAATGCGAATTGTTAGCAGAAATGGTTCTAATACCAACGGCTCTACGACGATACGTGTAGAAGAATATAAGCGCCCTAAATTTAACATTGAAATGAACCCTGTTGAGGGTGAATTTAAAGTAAACGACACGATTACAGCCACGGGTGTAGCACAAGCCTACGCTGGCAATAAAATAGACGGTGCGGCAGTAACTTACCGCGTTGTGCGTTCCGTCTCGTACAACAATTATTGGTATTGGTGGTATCGTCCGGCAGAACCTAAAGAAATTACACAAGGCACATTAGTAACGGATGAAAACGGAGCATTTGAAATTAATTTTGAGGCTATTCCAGACCGTGAATCAAACCCTAAAGACTTACCAATTTTTAGTTATACCGTTTATGTAGATGTAACGGACATTAATGGTGAAACTCATAGCACGTCGCAAACCATTGTGGCCGGTTATCAAAGCATGCAGTTGGGCAATAACCTAAGCGCAGACATGAACAATGCTACTAATTTTACACTGCGAATTTCATCTGCCAATTTAAACGGGCAGCCCGTAAATGCTAAAGGGCAAGTAAGCATTCACCAACTACAAATGCCCACTGAGGCACTGTATGGCAGAAAATGGAAACAGCCCGACATGCAAAACTGGACCGAAGCAGAGTTTAAAGCATTGTTTCCAAAACAGGTCTATAAAAATGAAGATGAACCGCAAAACTGGTCAGTAAAATCAACAGTTTTTGAAGCGTCTTTTAATACTGAAGTTTCAGACAGCTTACCAATTAACGATTTTAAAAGTTGGCAACCCGGTATGTATAAATATGAAGCCACTGCATTGGATAAAAATGGTGTGGAGGTAAAAGACATGCGCTATTTTACCATTTTCAACCCTAATTCAACTAAAAGTCCAGCCACAGACTTGGTGTGGGTTAAACCGTTAAAATTAACTGCAGAACCCGGCGAAAAAGTGGAAATATTGTTGGCCACATTAGAAAATGATGTGCTTATTCATTATGATTTGGAAGCAAATGGTAATTTATTAGAAAGTAAAACCTTAAAACTTTCCAATGAGCAACAAAAACTTTCGTTTGATGTGAAAGAAACCTTCCGTGGTAATTTTGCCATCCACTTTACGGCAATCCGCAATAATAAAAAAGTGCAAGAATCTGTAAATATTACAGTGCCGTATACCAATAAACAGTTGGACGTTCGTTTTTCTACGTTTAGAAATAAACTATTACCCGGTGCGGCAGAAGAATGGATCGTCACCATAAAAAATAAATACGGTGAAAAAGAACAAGCAGAACTGTTAGCCACATTATATGACGCGAGTTTAGACCCATTGTATACGCCAAATTCATTTTACATGAACATTTACCAAACCTTTTACGGCCAACGCGCATGGGGAGGTGCGGTAGATTTTGGAAATGGCTACAGCCAAAATTCAAACTATTATTGGAATAAAACAGTGGGGATGCCTAGCCGTTCGTACCCGTATTTGCGCTATTTTGGATGGCAGGCTTATTACTACCCCGGCTATTATGGCGGTTATGGCAGAAATTACGCGCTTGATGATGGTATTGCAGAAGAAATGATGGAGGTGGATGCGGTTAAAGCCTCTGGAAGTACAACAACGCGAAACAAAAAAAGTGTTGAACGAGAAGCCCCTTCGGGTGAATTTAAGGCCGATAAGGATGAAAGCATGACCAATAACGCGCCGGTAACTGATAATTCGAATAAAGAAAATACGGAAAATTCTGGAAATGAAGATTTGTCAGCAGTTAAAGCCCGTACCAATTTTAATGAGACGGCTTTCTTTTTTCCGCAATTAACCACGGATAAAGAAGGTAATGTGTCTATAAAATTCACGATACCAGAATCATTAACCAAATGGCGTTTTCTTGGATTGGCGCATACAGAAGATTTAAAAATAGGTTATTTGCAAGAAGAAATTATTACGCAGAAAGAACTAATGGTGGTGCCAAACATGCCGCGCTTTTTACGCGAAAATGATGCAATTACACTTTCAGCTAAAATTTCTAACATATCAGAACAAGATTTAAGCGGACAAGCACAGTTAGTGCTAATAGACCCGTTTACAGAACAGCCTGTAAGTGCCAAATTTAACTTGCAAAATGCCCAGAAAAGTTTCAGCGCCAACAAAGGGCAAAGCACGGTTGTTTCATGGACTGTTAAAGTACCGTATGAATTAGGTGCGGTAAAATATAAAATTGTGGCGTCGGCAGCTTCTTTTTCTGATGGAGAAGAGAATGTATTGCCAATACTGTCTAACCGTATGTTGGTAACCGAATCATTGCCAATGCCAATTCGAGGAAACCAAACCAAAAACTTTTCTTTTGATAAATTAAAAAATGCAAATAGCAGTTCAACATTGCGCCACCACAGGTTTACGTTAGAGTTTACATCTAACCCGGCATGGTATGCCATACAAGCTATGCCGTATATGATGGAATATCCGCATGAATGTGCTGAGCAAGTGTTTACACGTTATTATTCAAATGCTATTGCAAGTCATATAATGGGCTCAAATCCTAAAATTAAACAGGTGGTAGACGCTTGGGCAAATGAATCTCCAGAAGCATTTTTATCCAATCTACAAAAAAACCAAGAGCTTAAGGCCGTGATGTTAGAGGAAACACCGTGGGTGCTGAACGCAAAAAATGAGGAACAAAGCAAGCGTAATTTGGCTGTTTTGTTAGACATGAACCGGATGACGAAAGAGCTGGAGATTGCCCTTGGTAAAACCATTAAATCGCAATCGTCCAACGGTGGTTGGCCTTGGTTTCCGGGAATGCGCGAAAGCCGGTACATTACCCAACATATTGTAACCGGTATGGGACACCTGGACCATTTAGGAATAAAGAATGTGCGCAATGATAGCAAAACATGGAAAATGGTCAAAAAAGCAGTAGGTTATTTGGATAAGCAAATCGTAAATGACTTTGAAAATGCGAAAAGATATGATCCAGACTATTTAAAAAACCAGCATATTGGCTATTTACAGGTGCAATACTTATATGCACGGTCATATTTTCCAGAAATAAATTTGGACGGAGCGACACAGACAGCTGTTGCTTATTATAAAGATCAAGCCACTAAATTTTGGTTGCAGTTTAATATTTATGCAGAGGGCATGATTGCACTGGCGGCACACCGTTTTGAAATGAATACGCTAGCCACAGACATTGTAAAATCACTAAAAGACCGCGCGATACAATCTGAAGAAATGGGGATGTATTGGAAAGATTACACAGTAGGGTATTATTGGTATCAAGCGCCGGTAGAAACACAGGCTCTGATGATTGAAATGTTTAACGACATAACCAATGACCAACAGGTGGTAGACGAACTGAAAGTGTGGTTGTTAAAGCAAAAACAAACCACAAGTTGGAAAACCACCAAACAAACTACAGAAGCTGTTTTTGCATTGTTATTAACCGGTAGTGATTTGCTCAGCTCGGACGAGTTAGTGGAAATAACCTTAGGAGATAAAAAAATACAATACGTAGACAAAGCAACGGCTAAAAATTCAACCGACCCTTACGAGGTAAATGCAGAAGCTGGCACCGGCTACTTTAAAACGGCATGGGAGGGTGAAGCAGTAAAAGCCCGCATGGGCGATATTAAAGTGCAAAAAAAGGATAAGGGAATAGCTTGGGGTGCAGCTTATTGGCAGTATTTTGAGGACATTGATAAAATAACCTATGCTGAAACAAACTTGAAGCTGAAAAAAGACTTGTTTTTAGTAGCAGTAACAGATAACGGTGAACAATTAGAGCCAATAACTGCAGAAAATAAGTTGAAAATTGGTAAAAAAGTGCGTGTTCGTATTGAACTGCGTACGGATAGGAATTTGGAATACGTACACCTAAAGGATATGCGTGCCGCAGGTTTTGAGCCGATAGATGTGTTAAGCCGTTACCGTTATCAAGATGGATTAGGGTATTACCAATCTACCAAAGATGTAGCGACACACTTTTTCTTTGACTATATTCCTAAAGGAACGTATGTTTTTGAGTATGATTTAAGGGTACAGCACAACGGTGATTTTTCCAACGGAATTGCAACCATACAGTGCATGTACGCACCCGAATTTACATCACACTCTGACGGTATACGTGTAAAAGTGTTGGACTAGTTAGAAGGCTAACCGTGCACCCCAAAATACGCCTAACTGGTTTTGTCCGTCAATGTCTAACAAAGACGTATTTAAATAGCGCGCTTCTATTATGCCGCTAATTCTGTTTGTGAATTTTAGTTCGGTTCCTAAACCAACGTGATAAGAAAGACCATAAACATCATTGGTAAAGTCTTTAAATTCTAAAAAACCACTGCCTACAAAAGCATAAGGATTAAACGGGGCACTGGTGGGCTTAAAATAATAGGCGAACTGTAGGTTTGCATTGTGTGTTAGTCCAATATTATCCAATATATCAGGATTGCTACCTGCTACATATTCTATCGAAAAATTAAATCGATTTTTGATGTTAAAACCTAACCTGCAGCCATTCATAAAAGCGGCTTCATAAGGAATATCGTCGATAAACAAGTAAGGTCCCATTACGTAGTCTACAAAGTATTTGCTTTTGGCCGGAATATCTGCGGTGGTCATTTGCTGTCCCTTGGCGTGGTTAATACACAATAATAGTGTTAGCACAGCGAGTATTGAGTTGAATTTAGGTTTCATATAAATGCATTAGTTAAGTGAATGATTATTTAATGGTAACAAAAAAACGTACAAACTTGTTCTGTTGATAACAGTTAAAGTTAGTGATGTAGTGCATAAAAACCAATCAATCATCCCAAAAAAATAGTACTTTTAACCCGAAAAATTAAGCGAAATATGACCAATAACGACATTTTTAAAAAACTACGCGTAGCACTTAAATTAACCAATACAGATATTGTAGAAATTTGCAAACTAGTGGATTTTAAGGTGTCTGAAAGTGAGTTAGGCGCTTTTTTTAGAAAAGAAGGTCACCCAAAATACCGCAACTGTGGCGACCAAATTCTGCGTAATTTTTTAAACGGGTTAGTGATTCACCTCCGCGGGCCAATGCCCGATAAGCGAAAGCAAAATAATACAGATAACGATACACCCGAAAAACCGCAGTAACGTTAAAAGTCCAAAAATTGCGGTTTTTACGTAATTATAAGTGATATCATTCCTGTAAATTTGGCAACTTAACTTAAGTCAAATACATGAAATTGTTTATTGTCTCCTTTTTTACAGTTCTTCTTTTAGCTGCCACAGCAAATGCTCAATTAGCAGGTGGAGATGCCTATTTATTTAATGACATGCTAGAAATTGGAATTGATGGCCAACGCGGACGAGAAGGCGCAGCAGACATCCCTGGTTCCCATGCCCGCGGTGGAGCCGGTGGATCATTTGGGTTTGTCGCTAATCCGGCTGCGGATGGTTGGATTGTTTATGACGGTGACTTTTTCACACCTGGCACACCTGAAAATGGCTTTGGAGTTAAAGTAAATGGAACTGGCTACCACAATAATTATAATATTTATCAAATTATTACTGATAGTGTACTCACCTACGAAGAAAATGGTGGCTGTCAAACAGTTACTTGGAAGGGGCATACTTTTGAAGACAGCTCGTTAACAGTAAAGTTAGCGTATGCGATTAAAACAGGCGACTTGTATTACAACACAACTGTCACCTTATATAATAATACCGATTCCAATTTGACAGATGTTTACTACTACAAAAACATTGATCCGGATAATAATCAACCAATCGGTGGTACGTTTGTAACTGAAAATACAATCGTCGCTCAGCCTGATGCTTCATGTCAAAGAGCATTGGTTTCTGCTGAACAAAGTTCTCCACATCATTCTTATATTGGGCTAGGTGCCATTGGAGAAAACTTTAGAGTATCAACAGGTGGATTTAACAATAGAGATGGAGAGGACATTTGGAATGCTACAGGGTTAGATGGAACTGTTGGGTATTCGAGTCACTCGGATCAAGCAATTTCGCTCGCTTATAAAACAGACTTAGCGGCGTATGATTCTATAACATTTACATTTACTACAATTCTGACCGAAGAGGCTCTTGATGATGCGTTCTCTGCGGCGTATACGCTTAATTATAGTTTGCCAGATGGCTCCACAGGTGGTGGCACCGCAGCAGAATGTGAGGAATTATCGGTAGATACATTAACAGTTTGCCTTGGAGAAAGCGTATTACTGTCGGTGAATGGTGAATTTATTGATGGGGTTGAAGATTGGATATGGACACCAGATACTGATTTAGATACGGCAGGTAGTACTTCAGTTGTAGCTACACCGAATGCTAGCACAACCTATACTGTTAATGGAATTTATGAAGACTGTCTTACGCTTCAATCCCGTTCAATATACATTGAAACTATTGGCGAGCCATTTATTACAACAATAAGTGAAGATATTACGATTAATGAAGGAGAAAGCACATTACTAGAAGCCACCGGCGGTGTAGCTTACAATTGGTTTCCAACAACCGGGTTGAGTGATCCGGCAATTGCTATGCCAACAGCCACACCTACAGAAACCACTGAATATTATGTTGCAATTACAGCCGGAGAAGAAAGTTGTAATCAAGAAGACACGTTGTCAATATTGGTAACAGTTATTGACGATCTAGGACTATTTTCAGCAGAAAATAAAGTGGATGTTACCATTGCACCAAATCCATTTAGCGACCAAACTACGCTTTACTTTGCAACCCCACTTACAGCCAATCATTCAATATTACTATATGACGTAATGGGGCAGGTGGTGTTAAGAAAAAATAATGTTACCGGAAGTACAGTTACCTTGCAAAAGCAAAATTTACCAACGGGTGTTTATTTTGTTACATTAACGGATGAATTAGGCAATGTCCGTTTTACAAAAAAGTTAATAGCGCATTAATTTTTTAGTGCTTTTTGCCGCGGCGTTTTTTCTTCTTGTCTGTTTTATCTTTTTCTAGTAAGGCTTTCCAATTATTGGTACCGTCGTCTGAAAATAGAATGCTTTCTTCAATGTCGCGCTTTGTGGTTTCAAGGATGTCTATTGGCACGGTAATGTATTCTTCAATGCCTTTTAGCAATTCGCGTTCGCCTTGGCTACAAAAGGACAATGCTTGTCCTTTATTTCGCCCACGCCCGGTTCTGCCCACGCGGTGTACATAGTTTTCAGCCACATCCGGCATGTCATAATTAATTACATAGTCCACATTTGGAATATCAATTCCCCGCGCAGAAACATCTGTGGCAACAAGCACCCTCGAGTGTCCCGCCTTGAAATCATGCAATACGTGTTCACGCTCGCGTTGCTCCACATCTCCATGTAAGGTTTCAACTGTTATCGCCACCCGTTCCATGGCCGCTTTTAAACGTTCTGCCCGCACTTTCGTGCGTACAAACACCATTACTTTTAGCGTATCATGCTCTTTTAAAATACGCTCTAACATAAACCGTTTATTGTCCATTTCTACAAACGTTACGGCATGTGTCACGTTTTTAGAAACCGGATTTTTTGGTGAAATTTGAATTCGAATAGCGCTTTTACTAATGAGTGAATACGCTAATTTTTTTATGTTTTTATCAATAGTGGCCGAAAAAAACAAGGTTTGCCGTTTTTTTGGCAGAAAACGAATCACGTCTTGAATATCTTTATAAAAACCTAAGTTAAGCATTTGGTCAGCTTCATCTAGCACCAACGTATCTGTGTTTTTAAGGTCAATATAACCTTGGCTTATCAGATCAAACATTCTTCCGGGTGTAGTCACCAAAATATCGGCGCCGTTGTTTAGCGCATTAATTTGTTCATCTTGCTCAATACCCCCATAAATACTGATTGTACGTACTTTTGTGTTTTTAGCAATAGCGCGAAAAACATCTCCCAATTGCATAGAAAGTTCACGTGTGGAAACCATAACCAAACACTGAATTTCACGTGCGCCCGCCCGTTTACTGCCAAACTGTATTTTATCAATAATAGGAATGGCAAAAGCGGCTGTTTTACCCGTCCCCGTTTGGGCAATGGCTAATAAATCTTCTCCCCGCTGAATGGTGGGTATACATTTAAATTGAATATCTGTTGGACGCTTAAACCCCATTTTGGTAAGGTTAGCCTTCAACTCATCCGACAAACGGTAATCAGTAAACTTCATACTGCAAAGATACACGCATTTGATAGATGCGCAATTGGCTTTGGAAATTACATTGCACACGATCATTTAATTATTTGGAAATATTTACTTAACATCAAAAATCAATAGATCGTATACTTTTGTTACCGCTACAACATCACGGTTTAGTCAACCAATATGTAGTAAGCCCGATAACCGTCGGGATTATTTAGTCTGATTTTAGTTAAGGGGAAAATCAGCTTTTTTTCATATCAGCGTCCGGTCATTTGGGGGAATGGTCGGACTCTTTTTTTATAACAATTTTTAGAGTGAAATTTGAGAGATGATTTTTTAAATCTTTCTGCAACTTTTAGTACATATCCCTAAACTGTTTTATATTTAATAATAATATAAACCAACTATCAACATGGAGTTTTCTTTTATTGATTTTTTAATAGGCGTAACAATCGTAAACGCAATTCCACACTTTGTTTTGGGCGTTTGGAACGGCCGTATTTTAGGAGGCCTGGGGTATGGTAATAAGGCCAATATCGCCTATGGTATTTTAAATTTTGTGTTGGGCATGTCCCTTTTCATTTACAAATATGGTGTAGCCGCAATTATTCAAAACGGTATTTTTTTAGGCGCGGTAACGGTAGTCGTTTTGTATTTTATTTTCGGGCGATTGCTATACCGTTTGTTTAACCCTTCTGATCCAAAGCAAAAGGATACGATACAGTAACTGTAAATTTATTTAAAGATAGTATACGTTTATATTCCGCTCATTGGCTTCTTCAACATGTTTTAAGTGAGGGGTAATTTGTTGTTTTTCAATTACTTTTATGCTTTAAAACTACATTTCAAACATGATTTACACACTTTTTTTGGTTTGATAAAGCCGCCAGATGCAATTAGTTTAGCGGTATTAATCAACAAAAAATTAACGTATGAAAAATGTAGTAAAACTTATTTCCGGATTCGGAATAGCCGCCATTGTCCTTATGGCTTGTGAAAAAGAAGAAATTAAATCAGAAAAAAGCGAAGCACAGGCAGAAACAGTGCGAACGCCTGTAGAAGGGCCAGACCCTGTACCCTATGGACCTAACTTAGTGGTAACGTTCGTTAACAGTGATATGCCATTTGTCAACCCATCTGCTTGTGGTGCCCGAGCCCAGCAGCCAACATGTGGAACGCAAAACACATTAGAAGTTCATGTAACTAACATTGGTAATGCACCAACAACCAGTACGTATGACATTTTAATGGACAAACCCACTGGAATGACAACCCAAGTATACCGTACAAGTCCATCTGCATCATTAGCACCTGGTGCAACAGATGTATTTTTTATCGGGCCAGCACCATTTGGCGGTTGTACCTTACCCTTTTCGCGGCAACAACTTATCCTTACATGTGACATTTGGGATGACGTAGCTGAAACAGACGAAACAGATAATACAGCACGACCGTATACCTATTGTGGAGATTAAAAAACAAACAAGTAATTCAATGAAAACGCGGTTGGTACCCCCAAACGCGTTTTCTTTTTTTGAAGAACCACTCAAAACGATTATCTTTGTACCTATGGCAGAGGAGATCATTAATAAAGTAGCGCAAGCACAAATTGAACAAATTGATTTATTCGATTTTTCAGTAAAAACACCATTGGTTGGTTTAGACATTAAAGACCAATTATGGAATGAACTAGTATTGCGAGAAAAAGATTTTAGAGGATGGGTAAAAGAACATGATTGGACGCAATACACCAATCAAATTGTACACATTTATTGCTCAAATGATGCCATTATACCCGCATGGGCTTTTATGTTGATTACCGCTCACCTTAATGATGCTGAAAATGTATTGTTTGGTAATGCTGCGGCAACAAAAGAGCAATTGTTTTTTAATCGTCTTGAAAATTGGGATGTTACCCACCTTACAGATAAGCGCGTAATGGTAAAAGGTTGTTCGGATATTCCAAACCCAAACCGCGCCTACACTGTGTTGACAAGAAAACTAGTGCCGGTTGTTAAAAACCTTATGTTCGGCGAGCCTTGCTCATCTGTTCCGGTGTTTAAAAAGAAAAGGGGTTAACCCAACTCATGGTAGGCTTTAAAAAAAGCCGCCGCATCATTCACCGCTTGTTCTACAGGAATAAATTCATAATCGAGGGCTTTTTTAACTTTTTCGTTACTGTATTTATGCGTTTGCATGGCACTTTTAGCCGTTTCTTTGGTTATGTTTTGTGTTTTACCAAATAAAAATGCCAAAAAACCTTCTAATCGCCACGCAATAGCTGTCATCCACTTTTTTACCTTTATATGGGGCGGTTTTACATTAAAGGCACGTGCTATTTTAGTAAAAAGGGCTTTAAAGGGCACATTTTCTGAAATAACCAAAAAACGCTCGTTTACAATATTGCGTTCAGCCAATTCACATAAAATAAAAGCGACATCTCGTGCATCTACAAAAGCATTGGTGCCTGGGGTGTAAAATTTTAGTCCTTGTTTTACGGTTTTAAATAAACTGAGCGAACTACTGTTCCAGTCACCCACGCCCAAAATTACACTTGGGTTTACAATCACAACATCTAACCCTTCTTCTCTGCCGCGCCATACTTCATTTTCAGCACTGTATTTACTTATCGCGTAATTTGAGTTTGACCGGTCGTTTACCCATTTGTTGTCTTCGTCATAAAATTCTTTTGTGGCAGATCTACCAATAGCGGCTGTGGAGCTAACGTGGCATAGTTTTTTAACATTTTTGGCCAGGCAAACATTTACTACGTTGGCTGTGCCTTCTTTGTTAATTTTCATTAACCGTTTAAAATCACGTTTTTTAAACGATACGAGAGCCGCGCAATGGTAAACTTCTGTACAACCCTCCGTATGTTCCAGTAACAAAGGCACGTTTAAAATATCACCTTCTACCCACTTAATTTTATTGAAATAAGTGTCAGACGCTGTCTTAAAAAAATGCTGAAACACGGCGTTAACCATATTCATATTGCTAGACGAACGCCGCAATGCACGAACGGTTTTTCCACGCTTTAGCAATTCCACCAAAACATGGCTACCTAATAAGCCCGTACCGCCTGTGACAAAAATCATTCGTACAAATTTACTTTATTCTGCGTTTAAACGGGCAAAGAAAACCCGCAATCTGCATGATTTTTAAGCCCTCTGGTAAACGCAAGGTTATTATCAGCAAACAATTGGGTATACATTTTGTTTATATTTGTGAAAAATCAAAATGAATATGAAAAAATTACTGAGTTTAATGGTCTTGTTATTTGCAGGCTTTAGCTTAATAGCGCAAGATGATTTAGAGGAAGGGTTATACGCCAAAATGACAACAGATAAAGGTGAAATTTTATTGCAGCTAGAATTTGAAAAAACACCTATGACTGTGGCCAGCTTTGTTGGTTTGGCAGAGGGTAAATTAAAATATGATACGGTTAAAATTACAGAACCTTTTTTTGACGGTTTAGTTTTTCACCGTGTGATAGATAATTTTATGATACAAGGTGGTGACCCAACTGGGACAGGTTCGGGTAATCCAGGATATAAGTTTCCGGATGAGATAGACGAAACGTTAACGCACAGCGGTGCGGGTATACTTTCTATGGCCAATTCCGGACCAGGCACTAATGGCAGCCAATTTTTTATTACACATAAAGAAACGCCGTGGCTAAATGGCAAACACACCATTTTTGGACATGTGGTAAAAGGGCAAGATGTTGTAGACGCTATTGAACAAGGGGATACAATTCAAACTGTGGAGGTGATTCGAGTAGGTAAAAAAGCCAGAAAATTTAAAGCACACAAGGTTTTTCCAAAAGCGGTAGAGGCTTATCGTTTAGCAGAAATAAAAAAGAATGAAATACGCAATAAAGAGTTTTACACAGAAATGTCTGTAAAATACCCAAATGCAAAACAAACTGAAAGTGGGCTAATGTATGAAGTTACGGGTAAAGGAAAAGGCGTAAACCCAAAAGAGTTATACGAAGTAGAGGTACATTACACCGGCACATTTGTAGACGGTGAAAAGTTTGACTCTTCATTAGACCGTAACCAAACATTTAAGTTTGTTTTAGGACAAGGTCGTGTAATTAAAGGTTGGGATGAAGGGATTCAGCTGGCAGAAATTGGAGGAAAAATTAAATTGATAATTCCATATTGGTTGGCGTATGGCAAAAATGGACGTTCATCCATTCCACCGCGTGCCACGTTAATTTTTGATATTGAAGTAATAAGCAGTGCTCAAGAATAAAAAACGAACTCAGGTTTATAATAAGAATTGAGGTTGATGGGGATCAGTCCTAATTGCTGGGAGGAGTCTAAGAAAAAGAATGAAATTTGTTAACGACTAAGAACCGAGTGGTTTAATCATTTCTCAAAGCTTTTTAGATGTAAAGAATACGAGTTTATTAATTCGAAGCTAAAATGGTTAGTGGCGTTCGTATTCTAAGACAAAAACAAGAAAATATGGATTTATTTTATCAGGTTGTGATATTTTCTAACATCACATAAGGCGTTCCTCTTCTAACCACTGCAAAAACACGGTGTACAATTTTGTTTCTTATGATGTTAAGCGTACTCATCTTACTTTTACCTTTTTCGACTCTATTTTGATAGTATAAACGCAGTTCTGGATCACATTGAATAGCAGAAAAAGCAGCCATATTAAGCAAAGCTTTCATTTTCTTATTAGCACAGTGATTAACTTTTGATTTGGAAAGTAAAGATGTCCCAGATTGTATATGAAATGGAGCAACCCCTGCATAACAGGCGAATTTCCTGCTGTCTTTAAAGTTCGTAAAGCAATTTGTGAGAACAATAAAATTAGAAGCTAAAACGAGTCCAATACCTTTAACAGATGTTATTAGAGCGTATATTTCATTGATCTTATGATCATTTTTAATGAGTGTTTTTATTTCTTTTTCAAGAATTAATATTTGTTTATTGAGATAATGAATCATCTTTTTATGAACCTCAAGAACTGACTTACAATTATGAGCTTTAAGAACATTGCTATACTCTTTGTAATCAGCAGAATAACCCGCTTTTTGTTTTACTAGTTTTTCTCTTGTAGAAAGCAGTTTCTGAAGGTGCTGGATATTTTTTGAAGGCATTTTAGAAGGTGTCAAAAGTTCTCTTCTCAGGTATGCATACTCAGCGATTCTTATTGCGTCTACAATGTCGTTTTTTCCTCGGACTAAGCCCATAGATCGTTTTATTTCCATGGCTGGAACCACAGAGAATGAGATCTTTTGTTGATCAAGAAATAAAGCAAGAGGTAAGGAGTAAATACCCGTGTTTTCAAAGCAAATAATGATCTGATTAGGCTCAACACTAGCTCCTTTTTTTATCCATTTGATTAAATCTTTGAACCCCTTTGGATCATTGTCGAATTGCCTGGTTTCTTTAGAGCTGAATACAGCTGCATCAATCGTTTTTTTAGATACATCAATACCCACTGAATCTTTAAATTTCATATATTTAATTTTAAGTTAAACAAGTTGCTAAAAACTAAGACCTTTATGAGTCCTTTAAGACTATGATTCTAAATGGTTCTAAAGCAACAATAAAAAGAAAGGGGACTAATACGAACGATAGATCTACAAATCTAGTCGGAGAAAAAGTTCACCCCTTTCTTTTTAAATTTAATTCTTAATTCATATTAGTACAAACCTAAAGGTCGGAGAATTGATTTTATCAAAGCTCATAATTAGAAAGAGCGGGAAGCTCCGCAGGAGATCACCCGCCCGCACTTATTATGAGGGAAGTTAAAATTGATTCGAGAATGCGCCTTCGAGATGCAAGCCCTGCTAGGGAGACTTTTTTGGTACTTTTTGGTCGAGCAAAAAGTACAACAGTGTGGCTATATTTTATCTGAATTTAGTAGCTCTTGATTGACAAAAAAAATGTTTTCTCCCCAACTTTTAATCTTGGATCCGTTGACGTTAGTCCAAATCGACTAAACTTACAGACCCAAAAAAAGCGTGTTGATGATTCAACACGCTTTTTTTGATTTTAAATAACGAAGTTCAATTAAAGAACAACGGCTAGTTTCTCTAAGTATTCAGAAAACCGGTGGCTTTCTGTTAATTTGTCGTCGCCCACAAATAAAACACTTTTTGGTTTATTATTTTCTAACCAAAAGCGCAATGAAGCCACAGAGGCATTCATAGTTGCATTTACATCTATTTGATGGGTCGGTTTGTGAATACGCTCAATTGAATCGCGTAATTCTTTGGTTTCCTTGGTGACGTTATGATCTTCTTGAATGATTACAAGTGAATCAACCACATCAAAAAGGCTCGCTTTTCCGTCAAATGACTCTACATCAATACCTTGCTTCCCTGCCCAATCTTGTATTGCAGTCGCAAAATTATCATTATTCCGTAAAACTATTTTCTTCAACAACATATTCTAATCATTCTCTATAATGAGGGGCAACAAAAGTAGTGGTTTTTGCTATTGCTGATAGTAAAAAGGTCATTTTTTTTTAACCATTGTTTATTTTCTGCTAACATTTTGGCGGTATACGTTAACCACGAAGGGTTACCGAATCATGGATGATTTTTTGTACTTTAAATAGTCCAAACTATAAAACTGTACACACAGCAAAATAGCAGCAATAAGCAAGTGAAGTGGCTGTATAATTGCCGGCATACCCGCGTATGAAAATAAAACACCCGTTACAAACAATAATAAAATAAGGCCGACAATGTATTTTAATACCGGAATGCCATACCCGTGTTTTTGGTTTAGCCACAACAATACACCGTTTACCACAAGCAGTAGCCATGAAAATGAGCGGTGAAGTAAAAATTTGCCCCCCATGCCATCAATCCATGCCGATCGGTCTACACCATCCTTCACTAAAAAGTCAACCTCTTGGCGCACCTGCGCGCCCAATATAATTTGCACAAAGGTCAATATCAATGAAAAATAAAACAAATATTTAAAAGCAGGCGTTAAGGCTAACTCAAAACGCCGATTTTTAGCCATGCGGATAATTTTGATTTGAATACCAACAATGATTAGCGCAAATAACATGTGTAACGTTATCGTCCAGGGCATTAAGTTTGTAGCCACTACAATAGATCCAAACCAACCTTCAAACCCCATTAAAATAAGGTTTAAAAATGTCAGCCCCAGCAGCAAACGGTTTTCGCGGTAACGAATAAGTGTCCAAATAAATAAAATAAGCACAGCATTGCCCGCTAAAAAGCCCACTAAGCGGTTGGCATATTCCGTCCAGGTGCGTGCTACATTAAAATCTTCTTCCACCAGCATGGTTTTGTCCGCTCTAATTTCTGCGGCGGTTTCATCCATCCCCAATTTTTCAATTAAATTAGCAAAACGTTGAATTTTTTGTTGGCGGTAAGCAATGTATGTGTTTTTATAATCCGTTGGTAGCTCATCTACAGAAGTAGGCGGAATAATACGGTCAAAACATTTTGGCCAATCGGGGCAACCCATACCAGACCCTGTTGTGCGAACAACGCTGCCTGCTAAAATCACTAAAAAAATTAACACCAGTGTAATCCATGAAAAGCGAAGATACCCTTTACTCATTGTTCATTTAATTTTGATCTATACCCTTACAAATGTAGCCGCTTTCGCTTAAAAGTCAGCATTGGTAGTTTAGGATTTGCCTAAAAAATCAACCAACGGGCTTATTTAATAATTCAACAATTTCTGGTTCAATTTTTTTTGGCGATTTTACCGGTGCGTAGCGGATTTTCATATTCCCGTTTTTATCCACCAAAAATTTGGTAAAGTTCCATTTTACTCGGCTACCAAAAAAACCACGCGACTTACGCTTAAGCCATTTAAACACCGGATGTGTTTTTGCGCCATTCACATCAATTTTTTCGGTTAACTGAAAACTTACACCATGATTAATGGCACAGGTCTCCACCATTGTATCATTGGTCTCAGGCTCTTGTCCGCGAAATTGGTTACACGGAAAGCCCAATACCACCAACCCCTTGTCTTTATATTTCTGATGCAATTCTTCCAGCTCTTCAAACTGCGGTGCCAAGCCGCATTGCGTTGCGGTGTTTACAATAAGTACAACTTTACCTTTTAAGTTGTTTATCGGGTAGGGGATTCCGTTTGGTAAATTGAAGGAATAGTGGTAAAGGTTGTCTGAAGAAGCCATTTGGTATAAATTAGTAGTATGTAAAAGTACAATAACAATAATGTGTGTACCTTTATTAACAAATCATTTAATAACAAGTTTTACAATTCAGTATTTTTATACAAAAAGAAAATGCAATAATTAACGACTATGACTAAAACCCTGGCTTTTTTAATTTTTACAACGGTTAGTTTTTTTGCAACTGCACAACGTGATTTTTTTAGCAAAGGTGCTTTTGCTTCAGGTGTGCGCAGTAGTGTAAGTTTTTTAAATCAAGATGATATTGTTGGGTTTGGAAGCGGGGCGCACATTCAGTTGGGTTTATTGGATGGTTTAATGGTGCAGGTTAGCGGCGATTTTTTTACAAGTGATTTAAACGGAGCAGGTACTAAAAACAGCACACAAATTGGTGGAGCGCTCGTTTATTACCCGTTACAAAATAAAGCATTTACGCCTACCATTTTAGTTGGCTACCTTCAAAACAATACAGTAGTTGTACCTTTTAGCAGTCCTTTTTTGGATAGGTCCGAAGAGGTAAAAAAACAATGGAATTCAGCCTTACAGTTTGGTGCGGGTTTCAATTATTGGATTACGTCTGATTTTAGCCTTTCTGTTACAGGTAAATATGTCTATAACTTCGGTAATCAGTTGAATTATCAGTTAGAACAAACGGGCGAAGCGTATTATTTAAACACCATGCCAACTGCCACTTTTAGTAACGCAGCTGAGGCGCGCTCAACATTGTTGGTAACAGTAGGCTTAAACTATGTAATTACGCATTTATGGAACTAGTTAAACATAAAATAGCACTTATTTGTTTACTTGCTTTTCAATTTCAGGCAATGGGGCAATCAAACCAAGCAAATGTTTCGCCCAAAGTAACGACTTTTAAAATTGGTGCAGGGTTAGCGGTTGGTTTTTTGACAGAAAATACCCAAACGACACAAGCGCAGCTCACCGTTGCTTTTCAACCCGCAAATCAAGCCATAGCCTTGAGGGCAGATGGTTTTTATTTTTTAAAAGCCTATGGCGATCGTCCGCGGTTTTCAATTAACAACCAGCTTTATCTTGGGGCGTTTTATACGTTTAATTTAAAAAGAATAAAACCCTATGTAGGATTCCAACCTGGGTTGGCCTATTCGCAAGCTAGTGAAATAGGTGCGTTAGATCAAAAAACGCAAACCTTAGTTTATGAAAAAACGGTAAACCCGGTGGCCGCAATTACAGGTGGCACAGCCCTAAACTTTGATAATGGCTTTTTTATGTTTTTAGAAGTTCGCCAAGTGGTTGGAAAACATACTTCCAACAGTATTCCCTTATTTCTAGATGAGTTCCGGTCTTCTTTCGGTATAGGATTCCACATTTAACCCAAGTAAATTTGTTACAGAGTGGTGGTTGCGCACAACTAGTTCGTTTGTTGAACGTTAACTGTACACTACATGGTTGCTACCATTGATGTAAAAATGAGGTGTTTTTGCCCTTTTTTCACTAAATTAGATGTCCCTGTGAAAAAGACATTAATCATATTAATCCTTTTGTGTTGTGCTCATTTTAAAGCGCAGGCATCTCACATTGTTGGCGGTGATATTTATTATGATTGTGTAGGAGGCAATACCTATACCATTACCGTAAAGCTATACCGCGATTGCCTTTCTGACGGAGCGGGGTTTGATCCTAACTTACCCATCACAATTTTTAATGGTTCAAATGTTCAAATTGGTAATTTTAGTATTCCATTTCCGGGTAGTACACTGCTTGACCCCGATTTTAATAACGAATGCATTACCTTGCCTACGGACATTTGTGTGGAGGAGGCCATTTACACACGAACAATAACATTGCCTTCATCAACCAACGGATACACGTTGGCATATCAGCGCTGCTGCCGTGGACCGGGTGTAACAAATTTAGAAGTGCCAGAAGATATTGGACTAACGTTAACAGTTGTTATTCCGCCGCCAGAATTGGCTACGTGTAATAGCAACGCTCGGTTTAACAATTATCCGCCGTTGGTTATTTGTGCCAATCAAGAAATTACGTTTGACCATTCAGCAACAGATCCGGATGGCGACGAATTGGTGTACGAACTATGTACCCCATTTACAGGAGGTACATCTTTTTTACCGGCGCCAGACCCTGCTACAGCACCGCCTTACACGCCTGTAACATGGGCTGCCGGATACAGCGGGACAGATCCATTTGGCCCTGGCTTCTTGTCTATAGATGCATCAACCGGCATGTTAACCGGAGTGGCAGAAGTGCCGGGACTTTATGTGGTTGGTGTATGTGTTAAAGAATACCGGGACGGTAACCTTATTTCCACCTCCACCCGCGATTTTTTATTCAAAATATTAAATTGTGAGATAGAATTAGAGGCAGATATGCTAAGTCAAACCCAATTGCCCGGCTTTATTTCTTTTTGCCAGGGGCTCGCTGTAAATTTTCAAAACAATAGCTATGGCGGCGAGTTTTATAAGTGGGATTTTGGTGTACCGGGCATTGATACAGACGTAAGTACTGAATTTTCACCTTCATACACTTTTCCTGCACCAGGCACGTATGAAGTTACGTTAGTGGTTAATCCCGGGTGGCCTTGTACAGATACAGTTACAGAAATTTTTATTGTGAATGATACCGTTACGGCAGAGTTTGTACCGCCCGATCCGCAGTGTATTGTAGACAATAGTTTTGACTTTTTTGGAGGAGGCACCTATCCGGATGATGGAACCAGCTTTATTTGGGATTTTGGAGGCGCTTCTGATCCGTTGACCTCTGATGCTGAAAACCCGTCTGATATTGTGTTTACAACTGCGGGGCCGCATGAGGTAACCTATACTGTAAATTATGATGTATGTACAATAAATCATACCGAAGAAATTTTTGTATTTGCCGAGCCGTCTATCCTTTTTAGTGTGCCGGATGAACTAAAGTGTGCACCATACACAGCTAAGTTTACAGACTTATCATTTGCGCATACCCCCATTTATTATGATTGGGATTTTGGTGACGGAGGCACCTCTACAGACCAAAACCCCACCCATGTTTATACTGAAATTGGTGTGTATGATGTAACGCTAACCATTCGTACAGATTCGGGCTGTATTGATACACTAACCTTAGTACGCGAAGATTTAATTGAACTTTTTCCGCGACCAATCTCCAAATTTACCGTTGCTCCGGATCGGCAAGATGAATACCACGCAGATTTTTATTTCATTGACTTTTCAGAAGATGGGGTTTCACAACGCTTTTATTTTGCTGACGGATTTACGTCTGACGAAACAGAAGTATGGCACAACTATAGTGACCCGGGGGTTTATTACCCTTTCCAAATTGTAACTAATGAGTATGGCTGTACCGACAGAAGTTATCAGCAAGTTACCGTAGTGCCAATTATTCCGGTTATTGTGCCCAATGCCTTTACGCCAGATGGTAATAAATATAACAATGTGTTTGAACCTGTTTTTTATGAAGACCAAGTGTATCAGCTTTATATTTACAACCGTTGGGGAGAGTTGGTGTATACTGCAAATGAATATGCCGCAACATGGGACGGCACATATATTGACGGAAAAATTGCGCCAGACGGCGTTTATATTTGGAAAATTATCTACACCGAGTTTGATACCGGTATTCCTGTAGAAATTAAGGGGCATGTAACCCTGCTGCGTTAACTAAGGTTGACAATACTACTCTTTAAAACCGTTAGCAAGCTAGTTTTTATACGGCAATTGCGCACAATGTTCATAACTATAATCGCATATTTATTTTTCAAACGGGGCTTTTTCACGTAATTTTGTAACTGTTCAAATTAATTCGTTTTTGGTAGAAGAATTAAACGAACGTTTCAGAAAATCCCAGCGGGTAAATTCAGATTTGTTTTCGTAAAAGAAGTAAAAATGCTGTTTTTTAGCAATAAAAAAGCAGAACGTAAATAGTTTACTATGTAAAGTAATTTATTTACACATTCATTCCCATTAATAGCGTTTATTAATGGGGACTTTTTGGTAGAAGTTATACGCAAAAGGCTATTCTTTTTTAAAAGAGTAAGCCTAATTTTTTTAATAAAACAACCTACAGTTTAGGTTAAAAAAATGGAAGAAACGTATGATGGATCGGTCGATAATGCATTTAGATTTAGACACATTTTTTGTGTCTTGTGAACGTTTAATTGATAGCCGTTTAAACGGAAAACCAGTTTTAATTGGCGGCACTTCAGAAAGAGGCGTTGTAGCTTCATGTTCGTATGAAGCCCGAAAGTTTGGTATACACTCTGCCATGCCCATGCGCATGGCAAAACAGTTGTGTCCAGAGGCTGTTGTGCTAAGAGGCAATTCGGGTATTTACACCAAATATTCTAAATTGGTAACAGATGTTATTAAAGAAGATGTACCGCTTTACGAAAAATCGTCTATTGATGAGTTTTATGTAGACTTAACAGGGATGGATCGTTTTTTTGGGTGTCAGCAAATTGCTTCTGAACTGCGGGCAAAAATTATTCGCGAAACCGGATTACCCATTTCTTTTGGATTATCGCCTAGTAAAACCGTTTCTAAAATTGCTACCGGAGAGGCAAAACCTAATAATGAAATTACTATTTTAAAAGGAGAAGAACAGCCTTTTTTAGCGCCACTTTCTGTGCGTAAAATACCAATGGTGGGCGAAAAAACATACCGTACGTTGTGTGATTTGGGTGTAAAAGATATCCGCACCATCCAGGAAATGCCGGTGGAATTAATGGAAAAAGTATTTGGCAAACCGGGCATATCTATTTGGCAAAAAGCAAGAGGAATTGATTTTTCTCCGGTTATTCCTTACCGCGAGCGCAAATCAATATCAACCGAACGCACATTTGATAAAGACACCATTGACATAAAAAAATTAGAGGGGTTAATGACTGCTATGGCAGAAAATTTGGTGTTTCAATTGCGCAGAGGCAATAAGTTAACTGCTTGTATAACCGTAAAAATTAGGTATTCAGATTTTCAAACCTTTACACTGCAACGCAAAATACCATATAGCGCAGCAGACCATATAATTTTACCAATTGTAACAGCATTATTTTTAAAACTTTACAACCGCCGAATGCTTGTGCGTTTGGTAGGGGTAAGGTTTAGCCATATTGTTGAGGGAGGACACCAAATTAATTTGTTTGATAACCCCACCACTGTTAGGCTATACCAAGCTATGGATTGGATTAGAGAACGCTATGGTGACCGTGCCATTATGCGGGCTGCTGGTTTTGAAGCAAAAACCATAGCAAGGTGGAATCCGTTTACGGGGGAGCCACCTCCATTATTAGCAAACAGAAGAAGTTAAAAAAATCGATTGTTTTACCTCAAAAAAAGACCGTTATTTTCAAAATACTGTCAAAACATTCATATAAACTGTCAAAACATTCATCCACTAAATACTTGGTTTATATAGATTTGGAAGCATTCGATCATTAAAAAGAAAGAATGCAGGAGGAAGCCCAAAATCCTTAAAGAGTAGGCACATATTTAACCTTAATCTTATGAAAAAGACAATTTTAGTAGCTTCATCATTGATGATGCTAATTGGATGTACGAAAGAAAAAACCGTACAAGAAAATGAAACAGCACCTACAAGCCCAATGAACAGAAACTGTTGGTGTTTCGTCGTTTGATGAATTTGGAACGCGGCACAATGCAATTTTAGAACAAGTAGGCACTTCAGTAGATTTAACAACATTATCTGCTACAGAGCGGCATTATTCCACTGTTAATATCATCCAAACAGAGCACCCGGCGTTTAACCCAAGTTTTACGGAAATTCAGAACGAAATTAATTATGCCTATTCGTTAAATGCAACAACCGGAGCAGATGTGTTATTGGCAGACGGACACATGACCATGAATGTGTACAACGCAGCAGCACTTTTCTTAGATGTAATGCAAGAGGAGATACTAGAAGCTGACGGAACGGCGCTTATCACCCCAGCAGGTTTTTCATCTCGCATTAGCACTATTGAAAACTATATTTTTGCCAACTGTCTAGTAATGTATGATGCCGCAACAAAAACCGGAAATGACGCTGCAGGTCTTTTGGGCGCATGCTCTATCGCGCGAAACAGCTATGATTTTTGGTATAATTCCATTTTTGTAACAACGCATTCTTGGCACGGATTATATGACGAATTTGCCGACGGCGATCCAATAGAGACAGCAGCAGGTGGTTGGTTAAGACGTGCCGCAGCAGACGTTCACTGCTTTTTTGCTTCATTTTATTGGGATGGCAGTACGTTAAGTGGTGATTTGGGTACTGCTACAGATTGGGGCTCATCAGCTTCAGCTGCTGCTTAATGGTAGCAATCAGATAAAAGTAATACAAAACTGGTAGTTTGTAAAAGCGTAAATTACTTTTATTGATGAGCTAAGTTGGGGGAGACGGTCTTACAGGACGGTTTCCCCCTTTTTTTTATGAATTCACAGAACCAATAAATTTTTTTTATGCTCAAAAGGTTACCTTTAATAAAAACCGACATAAAGGGGTTAGATGCGGGATGAGGACATCATATCAAAAATAAAAAAAGGCAAACGAGAAAAAGCCATTAAGGAATTATACAAAGAATTCCCGAAGGTACGCGCCAATATTGTATCCAGCGGAGGAGATGAAGAAATTGCGCGCGAAATTTTCCACGACAGCCTTATTTTATTGCTTGAAAAAGTAGCACAACCTTCATTCGAATTAACTTCAAAATTATCTACTTATTTATATGGCATTAACCGATTTTTGTGGAAAAATGAAGCGCGCCGCAGGCAAAAAAATCCAGAATTAGAGTGGAGAGATACCCTTATACTTTCTGCAGATGATTTAGATTATAACGGTGAAAAAGAACAGCAACTAAAACTGTTAGAGTCTGTTTTGGCGCAGGTAACAGAACGGTGTAAAAAAATATTTGAACTCTTTTATTTTAAGAAAAAAAGTATGAAACTCATTGCTACAGAGCTGGAGTTTTCTAGCGTTAATTCTGCCAAAACCCAAAAGTATAAGTGTATGGAAAAAGCTATATTACTTGCAAAAAAAAGTAAATCCCCAACCAATTAAAAATTATGCGAAAAGAGCTGGCCGTTTTAGAGCAAATTGATGGATACATTTCAGGCAAAATGCCTGCGGATAAACGCGTGGCTTTTGAGCAAGAAATGGCAAACGACCCGGGGTTAAAAGCACAGGTACGGCAACAGCAAAACTTTATCCGTGCAGTTAACCGTAATGCTTTACGAAGTGAAATTAATAGTGTAGCTGGTGCCGCAGGCGGCGGCGGGATAAGCAATTTTGCACTTGGTGTTTCTGGCGTAACGGTGGTCGGTTTAGTTACAGCAGGTATTTTATTTTTTACAGCAGATAACAATCCGCAAGCTACAGAGCAAATTGCCACAAATGAAATTACGGTGGAAATGCCAAAAGCAACAACGTTTGCTACAGATACATTATTAGACCCGGTTTATTTACAGGTAGATACGGCTGTTATGCTAACTCAGCATCAGCCAGAAACCTTGTTTTCATCAACCAAAAGCTATAAAGCAGTAAAAGAAAATGATAAAACAAAAAGTAATGTTAGGCAACGCATGGTAAACGAGTCTATAATAGGTATGGTTGATGATTTACCCGTTGAAAAAACAAATACAGCTGAGCAAACCGCTAACTCAAAAGAACCAGCCGAAAATGAAATTGCAGACTTATCTGCATTGGCGTCGTTTCCTGGAGGAAATGGTGAATTTCAAAGCTTTATTGAAGATAACTTAACGTATCCAGAAACAGCGCGATTAAAAGGGATAGAGGCAGTGATTCGGGTAGATTTTTTAATTGGTTATGACGGTAAAATAAGTGAACTAAGCCCAAAATGTACGCAAATGACAAGTAACGAAGAGGCTGGCAAACCGTTTAACGGAATGCGCCGTTTGTTTAATAAGCGGATAGAAAATTTGTTTATTGGTAAGGCTACCCACGTAATACGGATTATGCCAAATTGGTATCCTGCAAAAAATTCAAACGGAAATAGCCTGGTAACGCGCCAGCATATTTACTTTAAGTTTGACTTAATAGAGGGGACTTCGGCTTACCAATTAGAAGAAGATATAGAAATAATACGGACTGACGAAAAATAAAGTGGGTATACGAAAGCGCTTGCTTGCCCGATACGCCGATTATTTATAAATCCAGTAGGTAGGATTAATGTTGTCAATTTGCCCCTCAGGAGTAATTTTCCGTATTTCAAAATGAACATCCGAATTCCCCGAACGATTTACCAATAACGCTCCTATTTCTTGTTTTACAGTTACAGTTTCGCCTGCAGTAACGTATGTTTCTTGCAGGTTAGAGTAAATGGTGCGGTAATTTCCGTGGGCAATAATTACGGCTTTTCCGGCGCCGGGTATTACAATTACACTCGTTACTTCACCACCGTATACAGCGCGCACGGTGGAGCCTCTTACGGTGGTAATGTCCACACCGTTGTTATAGGTAAAAACATTCACATGCACGGGGTGCGGTTGTTTGCCATAACCTTTGGTAATCTCACCGGTTTTTACGGGCCAGGGCAGTCGTCCTTTATTATCTTCAAAACCTTTATTGCTTAAGGCAATTTCTTTTGTTTCTGCAGTGGTATTTTTCTTTTTGCGCTCGGCTAAAATTTCTTTGTTAATGGCGGCGTTAATGGCATTTTGTATTTCTTGCGATTTTTTGCGCTGCTGCGCCAACTCTTGTTTCAACTCTTGTTCTTGCCCTTGAATTTCTAAAATTGTTTTTTTCTGATTTTCACGGTCGCGTACGTATGCTTTTTGTTCAGATACTTTTTGTTTGGCAACCTGGTCTTTTTCGGTTCGTTTGGCCAATAAAAGCGCTCGTTCTTCCTGTAGTTGTTTTACAGAGGCTTGTACTTTACGAATTTGGTCTGCGCGGTATTTTGAGAGTTGTTCCAAATACTCCATCCGCTTATTGGCCTGGTTAAATGATTCTGATGAAAGAATAAACAATAAAGAGGCTTTTGAGTTTCGCATTTTGTATGCTTGTACAATCATTTTACGGTACTGCTCTTTTTGTTGTTCAACTTGAATTTCTAAATCTGCAATGGAGAGGTTAATTTGAGCAATGTCGGTTTCTAACTTGCTCATTTGTTGCTGCAAATTGTCTAAAAGCGATTGCCGGTATTGAATTTTACGGTCAATTAAATTAATGTTCTCTGAAAGGCTTGTTTTATTTTCTGTTGTTGTTTTCAACAGATTTTCTGTGAGGTTAATTTTTTTTTCAAGCTCTTTTTGCTGCCGTTTTAAGCGGTCGCTTTCTTTTTCTTGGGCAATTGCTTGTCCTCCAAAAAATAAAACGATCAGTAATATGTACTTAACGGCATTCACTGTAAGAGTCGGGGATATTAATGTTTATGACTTTAGGTTCGTTTAATTTTATAACACCATAGTTTAGTCGCATAAAAAGCGTGTCTCTGGGGCTAGTAATTAAAATTGTGGTTTCTTCTGGCAGCTTAACATTGTCCGTTATTTTTTCTTCAATGTATCTAATTTCAATTTCCGCCGTGTCTGAGGGTACTTGAACATTTACTTGATCTGCTTTAAGTGATGCCGCGTTAAAGTGATACTGAATAAGCATTAAATCGTCTTTCGGGTCTAACCGATCATTTTCTAGCTTTTTAAATACACGTTCTTTATGTGTAGATAAGATGTAGTGATCTTCAGCATCAATTTGCTTGTACTTAATGTCAGCGTCATACCCAATAGGGCGACCAGTCAATAACTCTTGAAAAAAGTCAAATTCAATTTCTGTTCCAAATAAAGATGAAACATAATCGATACTTTCACGGAAGTAGCAATCGTCGCGTTTGTTTACAAACATTACCGAGTCAGTATTAATTAAATAAGAGGCTAACACTACGGGTCCTACTTTTACTGAACCACCAAATTCTTTATCTACGTTTAATTTTAAATAGCATGAAAAAGAAGCATCTCGTGCAGTGCTTTTTAAATCTACACCAATGCGCACTGTCATAAATTCAAACGGAATTTTAGACTGTTGCTCAAGCGCACTTTGCAACACTTTATCGTTGAGCTTTTCAAGTTTACCTGGTTTGCCTTTTTCGTGTTTTCGGTTTCCGCAGCCAACACTACTCAACATTAGCATAACCATTAATGCGCCTACGATAAGATATTTTAGTTGTTTTTTCATGTAATCTTGATTCAGCCCCACTTTTTTACTCATTCGGTGTTGGGTAGTACGTTTTATCCGTTACTTTTTGTTGTAAAGTTGGCGAATCATTGCCATACTTCAAGGCATCTTCCCATGCTGTAATTGCTTCTTCTATCTTACCGGCTTTAAACAATGCATCCCCATAGTGATCTAAAATTTCACTGTTTTGGTAATTACTTAATAATGCTTTTTTGTAAGCATCAACCGCACTGGGATATTCCTGTTTTTTAAATAGTACTTTACCATAGGTGTCTAATAAATAAGGGCTGTTTGGCACAAGTGCTAGTCCTTTTTTAATTTCTGTTTCGGCGGCATTTAGCTGGTTGTTGGTTAAGATACCGTTCGGTTTTGTCTACATACACCGTCAAGTTTTGTGGAAAAAGCTCTAATGCCTGGTCAAAATAGCGCTCACCTTTTTCGTTGTCATTTTGTTTAAAGCTTAAATCACCTAAGTGGTACAAAAACTCAGAGGCCAATTCCGGGTCCTTCACCACCAAATCTTTTCCTAAAAACAACCATTCTTCTGCGGCATCTAGGTTATTTATTTCTTTGGCACCAATTCCGGTAAACAAATAAAGCAAGGGCTGCGCAGGAAAAAGCTCCACCGCTTCTGCTCCATTTGTATAAAGTTCGTTGTATTTTTCCAACTCGTACTGAATGTTTAATAACCGCAACCATGATTGGAAAGAAGTGCCGTTAAGGTCAGCGGCTAATTGGTATTGAACCTCCGCATTAACCAATTCGTTTTGTGTTAAATAAAAATAAGCGTATGTGTCGTGCAGTTGGGCATTTTTCAATTCCGGATCATACGTTTTTTCAAATAAACTACGCACTCCATTCGCCATTGTTTCGGCGTCGCGCTGGCCAGGTGCGGTGTAAGGTATAAGCCCGGTTAATAAATCTAGTTTACGCTCTAGCGTTACATCTTTTTGGTCAAATCCTTTTTCTAAATTAACAAAAGCACCGGCAACATCATCTTGTCGCAAGCGCAAGTCTGCCATCATAATGTAAGCCTGCCCGTTATTGGGGTCAGTTACCAATAGTTTTTCAATTAACCCGACAGATTTTGCAAATTCTTGATTTTGCATATAGTATTCGGCAACCATTATGGTATAATCTGCATTTCCGGGGTTGTCTGCCAAAAATGCATTTAGCTCAGCCTCAATGTCGGTGTCTTGGCCTAGTTCATTGTACAAATCTGCTTTGGTAAAAGTTACTTCCGGAATTTTGCCTGTTTCTATCTCAATTTCATTGAGCATGTTAATGGCCTCATCATAACGCGCCGACCGAATAAGCGCTTCTGTATATTTAAACTTTAGGTCGATATTTTTTTCTTCGGCTATAATCTGCGCATAAAGGTCTGCTGTTTTTTTAAATTCCTGCCGCTCAAAATAAAGGTCAGCTAACTTTAGCGTATACCATTTATTATCTGTATCCAACTCATAGGCGCGTTTGGCGTAAGCCAATGTTTGGGTGGTGTTGCGCTGACGTTCGTATAAATCAGCAAGTGCAAAATGGACGGCGGCATTATTTGGCTCAATCGATAAGCACTGTTTAAATAATGCCTCTGCCTTTTCGTAATGTCCAATCATTTTTTCGGAATTCGCCTCATGAAAAACACTCCGGAAAGCTTTACGTTCTGTGTAAACAGATCGTTTTTTCTCTGTAGCCTCTTCCGCATTTTTGCAACCGGTGGCTAGTAATAGCAGCATTATAAAAACGAATCCGCTTCGTTGTTGTGCAGCTAAAAAACTCAAAACAATATGGTGCCTTTTTTTCACTATTCTATTGTTGTATAATCACCAATGCTAATGACTTTGCCATGGCTTAAAATTTTGGCGTTGTTTCCAATCATGGAATCTTGCAAAACAGAGTTTGTAATGGTGGCATTTTTTTGGACAATAGAGTTGCGCACTACTGAATTTTTTACCGTAGTTCCGCGTCCAATAGATACATGTGGCCCAATTACTGCATTTTCTAACACCACGTGCGAGCCGATAAAACAAGGGGGTACAACAATGGAGTTATTGGATACCAAATCTTTTGAAACAAGGTCTTTATCCTTGTCAAACTCCAACACACGCTGGTTCGTATGCACCGTTACTTTTTTGTTGCCGCAATCCAGCCATTCGCTTACTTTTCCGGGTTTAAATTTTAATCCTTTTTTGGTCAAGTTCCGCAAGGCATCTGGTAACTGATACTCTCCCCCTTTAATAATTCCATTATCAATTAAATATTGCAATTCAGCTTTTAGTTTTTCACCTTCTTTAAAGTAATAAATACCAATCATTGCTAAATCAGAAACGAACGTTTCTGGCTTTTCAACAAAATCAACAATCACGCCTTCATCATCCAACTGCACCACGCCAAAAGCAGAAGGGTCATCAATTTGTTTTACCCAAAGAATACCATCTGCATCATTATCCAGTTCAAAATCTGCCTTAAACAAAGTATCGGCAAATGCTACCACCACGAGGCCTTTTAAACATTCTGCCGCACACAACACGGCGTGTGCGGTGCCTAGGGCTTTGTCTTGATAAAAAATGCGCCCTTTAGCACCCAATTTCTCCGCTACACGAATCAGTTCATCTTCTACATCCTTACCAAAATCACCAATTACAAAAGCAATTTCGTCTATTTTTTGTGTACTTGTTTTAGCAATGTCTTGCACCAGCCGGTGAACAATAGGTTTGCCCCCAACGGGTACTAATGGTTTAGGAACGGTAAGTGTATGTGGTCTCAACCGGCTTCCTCTGCCTGCCATTGGTACAATAATCTTCATGCGTTTAATTTTATGTTTAGCCCTGCTTTGCTTAGCAAGGTTTGTCGTTATTTTTTTCCGGTACTACCAAACCCTCCGGCGCCCCGTTCTGTTTCGGTTAACTGGTTTACTTTTTCAAAATGGGCTTGTTCATATTTGGCAATTACTAATTGTGCCACGCGTTCACCATCTTCAATGGTAAACGCCTCGTTTGATAGGTTTACCAAAATCACGCCAATTTCTCCGCGGTAATCGGCATCAATAGTGCCGGGAGCATTTAAAACTGTAATGCCATTCTTGTAGGCGCAGCCCGCTTCTCGGCCTTACCTGTGCTTCGTACCCTTCTGGCAATGCCATAAAAAGCCCTGTTTTTATTAACGTACGCTCCAACGGTTGTAGGGTGATTGATTCCTCAATATTGGCGCGTAAATCCACTCCGGCAGAAAGTATGGTTTCATACTTTGGTAAAGGATGTTTTGATTTATTTATTAGTTCTACTATCATGGTAGGATAAAACATCAAATTTAGTTAAAATTATGGCTTTTTTAGCCTTCTAAAAGGTCTTTCTATAAACAGTACTATGCCGATAAAGATGCTAATCAGCAAACTGTTTAGCAGAAAAGCATTTAAACTGAATTGGTAGGGATTTTCAACTAGTAGCCTGCTTAACCCAAACAAACCAAGTGCCGCTATGAGGTAAAGTCCCGTTTTACGCAGGTTGTATTTAATGGGATATATTTTTTGTCCAAAATAATAAGAGCCAAGCATCATGCAAAAATAAACCACCAGTGTTGTAATGGCAGAGCCCATATACCCCATTTCTGGAATGAGTACAAAATTTAGTACTAATGTAATAATTGCCCCTACTATGGCAATGTAAGCGCCATAACGCGTTTTATCTGCTAATTTATACCAGATGGACTGGTTGTAATAAATGCCCAAAAACACATTTGCCAATAATAAAATAGGGACAATTTTTAACCCTTCCCAATAGGCTTCTTTTGCAATAAACCATTTGAAAATGCCTAAATTCAGTGAAATCACCAAAAAAATAAAAGTGACGACGATAACGAAATAGGTCATCACTTTGGAGTACACTCTATTTTTGTCTTTGCTTTTTTCTTGCGAAAAGAAAAAAGGTTCTGCCGCATAACGAAAAGCAGTAATAAAAAGCGTAATTAAAATAGACAGTTTATAGTTGGCTGAATAAATGCCCACTTGTGCTTCGGCATGCTCAATTCCGTAGGGTTCTGTCAATAATTTACCCAATAAAATACGGTCGATCACCTCATTAATAATTCCGGCAAAACCCGCCACTACTAGTGGAACGGCAAAAATAAACATGCTTTTGGCCAATGCACCATCCCATGAAAATTTAAACCGCAACACATCTTTATACAATAAAACCGGCTTTAGAAGGCTAGAACATAAATTGGCTAAAAAAACGTATCCAATACCGAACGAATCACCTGATTTATCATAAAAAACCAATAAAAAAAGTACGTTTAATAGAATATTTAATCCAATGGAGCTAAGCTGTATACCGGCAAATTGACGCACCTTGTTTTGAAACCTAAGCCGTGCCATTAAAATAGACGACAATGCATCTGCCGCTAAAATAAAAGCAAACCAAACAATGTAACGCTGAAATTCGGGATGCGATAACCAATTGGCTATGGCTTGTGAAAAAACAAGTAAACCTAAAACAATAGCAGCATTGACAATAAGCACAATTGAAAACGCCTGGTTAAACACTTTTTCTTTATCATCTGCTCGGTTAACAAACCGAAAAAACGTGGTTTCCATTCCAAAGGTTAGCAGCACAATAAAAAACGCAACAAAACTGTATAAAATAGATATGGAACCGTACTCATTTGGTAAAAACGCCCAGGTGTGTAATGGCACTAAAAGATAATTCAAGAGCCTACCAACAATGGTAGACCCTCCGTAAATAGCTGTTTGCCCTGCTAGTTTTTTTAATGCACTCACGCGTTATTTTCCCTGTTTTAAATCACCGTTTGCATTAAAGTGGATTTTTAGTGTGTTTTCTGAAATCTGCTTTTCGTTTATCTACAAATGCACTTGTACCTTCCACAAATTCGGGTGTTCCAAAACATTTTCCAAATTCGTCTATTTCCACTTCGTAACCGTTTACGCCGTCTACGTAGTTCGCATTAATTGCACGCATTGCTGCGCCAATAGCATTGGGTGAATTTTGGCAAATTTTACCCGCAATTTTTTCTGCAAGCGCCATTAAACCCTCTTGTGGCACCACGTGGTTTACAAGTCCCCATTGCATGGCCTCTGTAGCATTAATCATACCGGCGGTTGTTACCATTTCAAATGCTTTTCCTCTGCCCACTAATTGCGCTAAGCGTTGTGTGCCCCCGTAACCCGGAATAACACCAAGCGAAACTTCTGGTAAGCCTAAGCGCGCCGTGTCTGTTGCAATGCGAATGTGTGATGCCATTGCCAATTCTAAGCCACCTCCAAGGGCAAAGCCGTTAATTGCGGCAATTACAGGTTTATTCATTTGTTCAATAAAGTCAAACAAAATTTTATGTCCTTCTGCACTCAGCTCTTTTCCTTTTTCAACAGAAAAATCAGCAAACTCTTTAATGTCTGCACCCGCTACAAACGCTTTTTCACCTGCACCGGTTAGTATTATTGCCCCTACAGAGTCTGTAAGGTTAGCTGCCTCTAGTGCATGGTTTAGCTCTTCTATTGTCACTTTGTTCAGCGCATTTAGCTGTTTTGGACGGTTTATTGTAATCGTAACTATGAGCCCATTTTGCTCAACTAAAACGTTCGTATAGTTCATTGTAATTGTAAATTTATTTAATAGTTAAAGCTAAAAATAAAAATCCGGTTTAGCGGGCGCACCGGCAATAGATTATAAACAGGTTTTTGTGTGAGACGGTTCAGCTTTTATTCGTCGTTGATTTTTAGGATTCTGAACGAATATCCTTACCCTAAACTCATATTCACGTTAATGTAAGCTTATTTTTTGCCGTTGCGTATTCGCTTGTAAATTTTTATGGCAAGCATAATAACAATACCAAACGCAATAAAACCAACTGTGCCGTAAATCCAATCTACTTGATTTTTTAGCACAATTAAAAATACAATGGCCACTAAAAAAAGGGTTGCCACCTCATTCCATATTCTGAAAAAACCGGACGTTTTGGTACAGCTATTTTTTTCAAATTGTTTAAAATAAACGTGGCATATACAGTGGTAGATTAATAACCCTACTACAAAGGCAAGTTTAATGTGCATAAAACCGGCTTTTAGTAAACCGGGGTTTAAATACAGCAGGGTTGGACCTAAAATTACAGTTGCAACGCAAGACGGCCACGTAATGCCAAACCATAACCGTTTGGTCATTAATTTAAGTTGGGGTAACAATATTGTGCGTTCATTTTCTGGTTTTTGATGCGCCTCTGCCTGGTACACAAATAAACGAACAACATAAAATAACCCTGCAAACCATGTTACAATAAAAATAATGTGCAATGAAAGGACTATTTGGTAGTTCATTATTTATAAAAATTCATTTCATCTAAATACTTAAAAACAGGCTCAGACAAAAGGTAGCGTGCATCCTTACCAGCTTTAATGTGATTGCGGATAAAGCTTGCAGATATTTTCATTACGGGTGCATCTGTTAGGGTAATGTTCGGCAGGTCAATAAGGCCGTTTTTCGGTTCTTCTGTAGCAGTTGCTTCCTCTTGTATGGTTGCCACGCGCGGATATACAGCAATGGCGTAATTTTCTAAAATGTATTCGTAATTTTTCCATTTATGGAGCGTTCGCAGGTTGTCTTCTCCCATAATAAGGGTAAAGGCGTGGTGCGGATATTTTTCTTTTAGCGCTTGTAATGTGTAGGTGGTGTAAGATGGTTTAGGTAAGCCAAACTCTATGTCAGAAGCTTTTAGCTTTGGATTATCCTCTACCGCAATCCTCACCATAGCAAGGCGGTGCGTATCATCTAGCAAGTTTTTCTTTTTTTTATGCGGATTTTCAGGCGAAACAACAAACCAAACTTCGTTTAATTCACCCAAACTTACCATGTAATTTGCAATAATTAAGTGGCCTATATGAATGGGGTTAAACGAGCCAAAGTAAAGCCCTACCTTGCGGCTAAATTTTTCTTCTTTCCCGGCAAATCCATCAATTAAGTTTTTTACAGTATCACTCATTCGGTTGGGCAATAAAATGTTGAACCACTTCTTTTATTTCATAACATGCTTTTTCCAAGTTATCATTCATTAGCACATAATCAAACTTACTGGCATGGCTTAATTCTTCATTTGCTTTATCCAGGCGCATATTAATTTGAGCCGGTGTTTCAGTTCGGCGGTTTTTTAGGCGTTGCTCCAATACAAATAAAGAAGGAGGCTGAATAAAAATGGAAAGGGCTTTTGGAACCAAATATTTTTTTCAAATTTAATCCGCCAATTGCGTCTACATCAAACAAAACCGTTTTACCGTCCTCCCAATGCCGGGCAACTTCTGCCTTTAGTGTTCCGTAAAAATTGTCTTTATATACCTCTTCCCATTCCACAAACTCATCTGCCGCTATTTTGGTTTTAAATTCCTCTACCGAAAAAAAGTGATAATCTAAGCCATTTACTTCTCGCCCACGGGGTGCGCGGCTAGCCGCTGAAATGGAAAAGGCTAATTTATCTACATTCCGCAGTAAGTAGCGAACAATCGTTGTTTTACCTGCGCCTGAGGGAGCCGAAAAAATTATGCATTTCCCGTTGTTGTAATCTGCTAAATTGATGGGTGTTGTTGCATCCATTTTATAAGGTATTTAAAACCTGCTCTTTAATTTTTTCCAATTCATCTTTCATACCAACAACCAGTTTCTGCATATCTGAGTCGTACGATTTTGAACCGAGGGTATTAATTTCTCTGCCTATTTCCTGACTAATAAAACCTAATTTTTTGCCTTGCGATTTTGGTTGGTTCAACGTTTCTATGAAGTAACTTAGGTGATTACCCAAGCGGTGCTTTTCTTCAGAAATGTCAAATTTTTCTAAATAGTAAATCAATTCCTGTTCAAACCTATTTTTATCAATTTTAGAAAGTCCTACAAACTCTTCCAAATTATTTTCAATACGCTCCTTTATGCTTTTTACACGGGTTTCTTCGTACTGTGGTACGTCGTTAAATGCTTTTTGAATGTTTTCAATACGCATGGTAAACTCTTCTTGCAATAAACGCCCTTCTTCTAACCGGAAATTTTTATGCTCTTCAAGCGCTTTTTTTACTGTTTCCACAATAAAGTCCCACTCACCTTCGCTTAAATCCTCTTGTTCTGAAGAAAAAATGTCCGGCATTCGCATTAAGGTAGGTAACAGGCGTTCTGTATTTAAATTAAGCTCTGTTGCTAAATTGGTTAGCTGTTCGTGGTAGCTGCGCAGCAAACTTTCATTTATGGTTTGCGAATTCGCGTTGTCAATGCTCTCCACATTTATGTTGCATTCAATTTTTCCGCGGTCAAGCTGCGCGCTAATTAATTTTCGCAGCTCAATTTCTTTTTGTTTGTAAAGGTTGGGCATGCGCACAAAAAGATCAAGATTTTTACTGTTGAGTGATTTTATTTCAACGGTAATTTTTTTGTTTGCGAAAGTTCCGGTTGATTTTCCGAAACCCGTCATTGATTGCAACATAAGCTGTTTGTTTTATGCAAAAATAGGAATAATTGAAGAATACGCTATTTCATATAGCCGAATGGTATAAAATACAATTCGCACAAAAAGCGTCATTAATGAAAAAAAATAGGGCGTTCGTAAAAATACGCAAAAGGCAACAGCGAATAGCCCCTATTTTTGAGGCTAAATTTAATACGAAAAATGAAACACAATTACACAAAATTTGTTGCGTTTGCCCTACTCGGCTTAGCAACTAACGGGTATACTCAAACTAGTTTTGATTATACCGGAAGTATTCAAACTTATACTGTACCGGCAAATGTTTATGCAATTGAAATTGACGCAACCGGAGCTGGAGGAGGTGCAGGCTCTGCACCCATTAGCGGAACAGCAGGCGCAGGAACACAAATGGTCGGTACATTTAATGTTGTGCCCGGGCAAGAGTTAAAGGTATTAGTAGGTCAGCAAGGTGGCAACGGAACATTTGTTGGCGGTGGCGGTGGCGGCACGTTCGTTTGGGACGACGCAACAGAAGATTTATGGATTGCAGCCGGCGGCGGTGGTGGCGGTGGTGCCACAGATGGTGCTTCAGGGAATGAAAGTGCCTTAGATGCATCTACTGATGAAAATGGAATAGATGGAGCAGGGTATGGTGCTGGTGCAGGGGCTGCGGGAGAAGGTGGGTCTGTTCCTCCTTCTGCAACTTATGCTTCAGGTGGTGCAGGGTGGAACTCGAATGGTTCTGATGGAACAACGCACGGATGCACCTCTAACTCTACAGGTGGTCAACGACCGCTAGATGGAGGACTTGGTGGCCTTGGTGGTGGATCCGGAGAATCTATTGCACCCGGTGGCTTTGGCGGCGGTGGCGGTGGCAATGCACGTTGCGGCGCAGTTGGCGGTGGTGGCGGAGGCGGTTACAGCGGCGGTGGTGCCGGTGGTGAAATCATTTCTGGAGAGTACAATGCCGGTGGTGGCGGTGGTTCGTTCAACGCTGGAGAGAATCAAGATAACACAGCAGGCATAGGCACAGCTAACGGACAGGTAATAATTACCGAAGTATGTAAGCCAATTGAAATTTCAATGGTTACAACAGATGAATTTTTAGGTGGTGATGCTACGGCTACTGTATCAGCTTCTGGCGGGTCAGAGACGTTTACATACGATTGGGACAATGACGGAACCGGAGATTTTGACGATATGGCTACAATTACAGGCCTAACCGCCGGAACGTATACCGTTGTCGTAAAAGATGAATCCATTTGTGATGACATTACAGAAATGGTAATTATTGATAGTCAAGTGGGGATTGCAGAAAATGAAATGGATGTGGAAATTTATCCAAACCCGACAACGAATTGGATAAACTTAACTGTAAATGGAACATTTATTTATGAAGTAGTTGGATTAGACGGCGGTGTGCTTTTAACAGGTACAGCGTTTAATACCCAAAAAATAGATCTCGGCGATTTTGCTACGGGCACATATATCATTAACATTCGTGCAGCCAATAAAACAAAAACAGTTGCGGTTGTAAAGCAATAAAGGTTAAGCTATGAAACAATTATCCGCTGAGGTGGTGAACACCTTGGCGGATTTTTTTAGTTAAAATGGTCAACAACCACCTTCGCTTTTGAAAATCCCACTATTTTTTCTAAGTCTTGTAATGATGCTTCTTTAACCCGTTTTACAGATTTAAAATGCTTGATAAGGTCTTCTGCCGTTTTTTCGCCTATTCCTTTAATTTGCGTAAGTTCTGTTCCAAGCGCATTTTTACTGCGTTTGTTGCGGTGGTGGGTTATGCCAAAACGGTGCGCCTCATTTCGCAAGTGCTGAATAATTTTTAATGATTCAGAACGCTTGTCAATGTAAACAGGAATGGAATCTCCCGGAAAGTAAATTTCTTCTAATTTTTTAGCAATACCAATAACAGTAATTTTACCGCGTAGCCCCAATTCATCCATGCTTTTCATGGCGGCACTCAATTGCCCTTTTCCGCCGTCAATAATAATCAGCTGTGGCAATGGTTCGTTCTCTTTTAGCAAACGGCTGTAGCGTCTAAAAACAACTTCTTCCATAGAGGCAAAATCGTCTGGCCCAACAACTGTTTTAATGTTAAAATGGCGGTAATCTTTTTTACTGGGTTTACCGTTTTTAAAAACCACACAAGCCGCAACCGGGTTTGTGCCTTGCAAGTTACTATTGTCAAAACATTCTATATGGGTTGGCCACTTCTTCAGGCGCAAATCCTTTTTCATGGTTTCCATTATCCGCTCGGTATGCCGTTCGGGGTCGATTAATTTTTCTTGCTTGTGTTTTTCAAGCATAAAAAACTTGGAATTGCGCTTGGATAAATCAAGCAGTGCTTTTTTATCGCCGCGTTGAGGTTTTAAAATTTTTAAATCCGGAAAATATTTTTGAATACTTACGTCTGTAATAATTTCGGTAGATTCATCTCCGTAACGCTGCCGCATGTCAATAAGTGCAAACGTAATAATTTCTTGAGGTGTTTCGTCCAGCTTCTTTTTAATTTCCACGGTGTGTCCATGGATTATTGCCCCATTGTTAATCTTTAAAAAATTCACAAATGCAGATTTATCGTCCTGTACCATTGTAATTACATCTACATTATGTATTGTAGGGCTAACAATGGCAGATTTTGAATAGTACCGCTGTAAACTTTTTATTTTATTTTTTACCTGCAGGGCATCTTCAAACTTCAAGTCTGCCGCATACGCATCCATCAATACTTTTAATTCTTTAATAACAGCATTAACATTACCCTTTAAAATGGTTGTAATTTCTTCAATGTAGCCATCATATACGGCTTTGCTTTGTTTTTTTTCGCACGGGCCTTTGCAGTTGCCAATGTGGTACTCTAAACATACCTTGTAATTACCTTTTTCAATCGCATCTTCGGCTAAGTTAAGTTTACAGGTACGCAGGGGGTAAACATCTCTTATCAAATCAAGCAAAGTATGCATCATTTTTACAGAGGCATACGGTCCAAAATACTTTGATCCATCTTTTACCACACGCCGTGTAGGAAAAACACGCGGAAATGCCTCGTTTTTTATGCAAATCCAGGGGTAAGTTTTGTCATCTTTTAGTTGAATATTGTACTTGGGTAAGTACTTTTTGATGAGGTTATTTTCGAGCAGTAGTGCGTCTAACTCCGTATCAACTACTAAATATTTAATGTCCACAATTTTGCGCACCAACATGGCTGTTTTTGGGCGGTCTTGCGTTTTGTTAAAGTAAGATGATACACGCTTTTTAAGGCTTTTTGCTTTGCCAATGTAAATAATGTCTCCTTTTTTATTGAAATATTGGTAGACACCCGGCCGGTCGGGGATGCGTTGTATTTTTTCTCTGAGGTGCTCAAACATCACTACAAATTTAACGCTATTTCTTTACTTTAATTAGTGGATGAGGTGAGAATACTTGATTCAATTTTAAACACTAATCAGCAAGGGCTTAAAAATCAAATACGCACTAAAAATTGTTCATTGGGGCGGCGTACTTTTTTGATTTTTGCATTTTTATCTGTGGCAGATCGGTAACCGATAGGAACAACAAGCACGGCGGCTAAGTTTAACTCATCTAACCCTAAAAGTTCGTTGTATTTATTGGCAACAAAACCCTCCATTGGGCAGGCATCCACCCCTAAAATAGCACAGGCGGTAAGTAAATTACCCAATGCAATGTATACCTGGTTGTCCATCCATGCATTTTGCTCATTTTCGGGTAACGGTAAAATTGAGTTGTTCATCATGCGTTCAAACCCTGCCAAATGCTCTACCTCCAAATTTCGTGTTGTAGCAATGTTTTGAATGTAATCGCCAATGTGGCTTTTGTCTACTATTTTTTCGCGGCACAACACCATTAGGTGAGAGGCATCCACCACTTGTTCTTGACCAAAAGAATGTTTTAATAACGCTTTTCTTAGTTTTTTATCCTCTACTAAAACCGTTTTCATCAGCTGTAATCCGTAAGAGGTTGGCGTTAAGCGCACCGCCTCAATAAGGGCATTTAAATCGGCCTCACTAATTTTTTTTGATCCATCAAATACTTTTGTCGCATATCTTGCGTTAAGGGCGTTAATTAATTGGTCTCTCATAATGTAGTGTTCCATTGAAAACAGCTGTATTAATTACAAATATAAGGGGTTTACATGGTTTACTTATGGGTTAAAAGCAATTAATGTTTTGAGTAAATTTGAACAAATGTTGAGATTTAACGTTTATACAACCTAAATAAAAGTACACGCGGGCATGTCATATAAAAATAAATGTATATTTGCCCATCATTAAAATAAAGGAAATACAATGGCAGATTTGGTGAGATATTCAGATAAGGACTTAGCAGAGTTTAAGGAGTTGATTGAGGCTAAATTGGTTGAGGCACAGAGCGATTTGGATCTTTTGAGAGGTCAATTGGATCATAGTGATGATCACGGAACAGATGACACAGGACGCTCTTTCAATATGATGGAGGACGGGTCTGAAACAATATCGAGAGAGGAAATGGCTCAACTAGCCGTTAGACAAGAAAAATTCATTCAAAATTTGAAAAACGCGTTAATTAGAATTCAAAATAAAACCTACGGAATTTGCCGGGTAACGGGTAATTTAATTCAAAAACAACGCTTAAAATTAGTACCGCACGCTACATTAAGTATTGAAGCAAAACGTGCGCAAGGCTAACGACAAATTTTGGGAAAAAAAATAGTCATTCTTATAGCAGCCATTTTAGTGCTGGACTAAATTATTAAAATTTGGACGAAGACAGCTATGGCTCCGCATGAATCAATCGGGGTGATTGATGGTTTTTTTCAGTTGTATTATATTGAAAACAGAGGCATGGCTTTTGGCGCTACCCTTGGAGATGGTACCATTGCCAAATATGTGCTTTCTATTTTTAGGCTAGTTGCTATCATTGGTATTGGTTGGTACATTCGCAAGTTAATTTTAGATAAAAAAACAGTAAAAGGATTAATTATAGCCGTTGCTCTTGTGTTTGCAGGTGCTGCAGGTAACCTAATTGATAGCCTTGTTTATGATTTAATTTTTGACGTGGACATGAATGTGGCGTGGAACTGGGCGCCAGATGGTGAGGGTGGTTATTTAATGACAGATTCTGACGGTTACATGCATCCACAAATGCGCCCCAACGGCGTTTTACTAGGTAGTGTGGTAGATATGTTTCAATTTACATCAACCTGGCCAAGTTGGATGCCCGAAATTAACTTTTTAGGCATACGCCCGGGCAATGAAATTTTTGGTGCGATATGGAATTTTGCCGACCTCTCTATTTCAGTAGGGGTAGGTTTAATTATTGTCCGTTACCGTACTTTTTTCCGTAGAGATGAGAAAGACCCGCAAGAGTTCGCTGAATCACCATTTAAATCGAAGGATTCTACCTCAACTAACCCTACAGAAGAAGCCCCTTCTGTTAAATAATTGCTGCTAAGGTGTCTATTATTCCTTGAACGGAGGGCATGTTAGTCTGTTGAACGTTTAGCCCCAATTTTTTAGTATCAATTGCGTTTTGAGTAGTAGAGCCAAGTACAATAAATATTTGTTGTGTATCTACACTGTTTTTTTGAATATAACTCTCAAAATTAGATGGACTGGTAATCACCAAAATAGCTGGCCTTTCAGGTAATTCAACAGGTGACAACGTCGTGTTATACGCAATTACTACTTTACATTGTTCGGCGGCTAAACAATTGGCTATGCTTAAATGCGACCGTGAACTAACCGGGAATAAAACCGTTTCATTAGCATGTACCATTAAGTTAAAAGCATTGCCTACGGCTGTCGGATTAGGGTCGTCACCAATAAACTGCGCAGTGTGTCCGTGTTTTTCTAATTCACTAAGTGTGCCTTTGCCATATACCCCAATTTTTCTATCATCAACAGCGTAATGTTCTAAATAGCAATAAACAGCTTTAGGCGAACTAAAAAATACCCAGTCCGAAACCGGAATGAACAAGTCCGTGATTGGCGTAATTGTTATAAATGATTGCGCAATTAGATGAACGTCATGGTTTTTACACCATTGGGCAATTGGTTTAACAGCAGTGCTGCTGCGCGAGATGAAAACAGTTTTATTCTTCTGTAGTTTCACCTTTTAAATCTTTTACAATTAATTCAGCAATCGTACCGGGTTCATCCGTTTCATAACTACTTAAAATAGCGGGTTCGTTTTTATTTTCGGCGAAAGCCGTGTGTACTGTCCATTGGTCGTCTTTTCGCTCACAATAAACGCCTAGGGGTAATTGGCAGCCCCCTTCAAGTAAACGCAAAACGTCACGTTCTATCTTTATTTGTGCTGCTACCTCTGCGTGGTTCAGTTCATTTAGCACTTGCTGTAAATCCGTATCCGCCGACCGAATTTGAAGGCCTAGCACCCCTTGTGCTGGTGCCGGTACAAATGCCGTTGGATCTAATTCAATCACCTCAAAATCTGACAAATCAAGCTTTAACCGCTGCACTCCGGCAGATGCCAATACAATGGCATCATAATTTGGCGAGCGCAATTTATTTACCCGTGTTGGTACGTTTCCGCGTAAGTCCACCACTTGCAAGCTTGGGTTAAATCTTAATAATTGCGTTTTTCTACGGGCAGAAGATGTTCCCACCTTCGCGTTATCAGGCAAAGACAACGGAAAATTAGGGTCGACAACGGTTTTTTTAATCAACAGCATATCTGTTGGGTTTTCACGGTACGACACCGCACCAATTTTAAGCCCTGCGGGGTTTGTTGTCTCCAAGTCTTTATGTGAGTGCACTGCCAAATCAATGGTGTTGGCAAGCAAAGCCGTTTCAATTTCTTTGGTAAAAAAGCCTTTTCCTTCTAATTTATCAAAGCTAAGGTCTTGTATGCGGTCACCTTTGGTAATTATAATTTCAATGGACACACTGTGGCCTAATTTTTCAAGTTCGGCCTGTACAAAATGGGCTTGCCATAACGCTAAGTCACTTCCTCTTGAACCAATTTTTATATGCATGCTTATTTTGTTTCAGTAATCATTTCTTTTGCCATCAACATAGGTATGCTTACATACTTTTTTTCCATGTAGTTCAAAATTTTGTCCAGCACTATTTTAGATTCGTCATCTAATTCATCTAACTCTTTAGAAAAAACAGTATTTACTGCATTTGCACGTATTTCTTTCACTTTTTTCGGAATAATTTGCATGCGGCGTTCCATTTGGCGCATTTTGTAAATCTCCTTAAACTGCTCTAGCGAATCAAAAATAATATGGCGTGCTTTCAAGAGCTCTTTTCGGCGTTCTGCCAGGTTTTTGTCTGCAATTTCTTTAATGGAAGCAACAGAAATATAGTCGGTTTTATATTTTTCAATGATTTCAGCATCAATATCCTCTGGAATAGCCAAATCAATAATAGTTTTCTTTTTTTTATCGCTCAGTAGATGGCGATAAATTTCACGGTTAACAATAACTTGTGCAGCTCCGGTGCATGAAATCAATACATCAAACCCGCCATTGTGCTGTGTTAGCTGGCTTAAGCGTTGCGCAGTGCCGCCAATTGCTTCGGTTAGTTTTTCTGCTTTGTCTAATGTGCGGTTGTATACTGTAAAGTTGGTGTAGCCATCTTTCACCAAAAATTTGCACAAGTTTTGGTTGGTAATGCCGGCACCTATTATAAGAATACGTGCATCACGCGGAATATTTTTTTTAGCAAACGTTTGATACGCTAATGAAACAACAGATACGGATTTTTTAGAGATAGATGTTTCTGTATATACTTTTTTAGCAGTTTCAATGGTTTGGCGGATAACAACGCGAATTGTATCGCCAGACAGGTGGTGTTTACGCGCATAATCATAGGCATTGCGCACTTGGGTAATTATTTCACGCTCGCCTAACACCATAGAATCTAACGAAGAGGCCACTTCTATTAAATGGTTTACAGCATTAATACCACTCCAAAAACGTGTTTTTTTAGCAATAGAAAGCACATGCTCATCCGTCCATTCGGGTTGGAAAGTATGAATAAGCTGCACAATAAAAAGGTGATCTACGTCATTATCTGCTACAAAAATAAGTTCAACACGGTTACAAGTAGATAAATACATGATTTCCTCAAGCGCCAAATCTGTTTTTAGCTGTTGCATTTTTGCTGCAACTTCTTGAGGTTCAAGGTGAAATTGACCCAATTCATTGAGCCCAATTCCGGTGTGTGTAAAAGCAATTACGTTAAAACGTTTCACAGTAATAATTTCGTCTTGCAAAAATCACAATTTAATCGTCCTGCTTTGTCATAAAAGTGTCATTGTCCTTGTAATAGTTTTGGTTTGCCTACTTATCCGGAATGTTATTTTATACCAATCTATTCTTTAAGGTTAAAAGTAGTTTTTAATATATCAGTTAAATAGCCAAAACGGATTGTTAACTACATAAAACGTGCATAAAAGGCTTTTTTAACCGCTTATCCGCTCATTTCACCTTAAATTGATAATGAATAAGTAAGAAACAAACCCCTTTTTATATATGTCTAACAAAGTATCAAGTCACCTCTTTGAATTAATAAAGAGTTTGAGCAAGTCAGAAAAAAGATATTTCAAATTGTTCTCATCCCGCCATGTAATTGGTGAGGAGAATGGTTACTTGCGTTTATTTGATTTTATTGACCGTATGGATGACTATCAAGAAGATTTGATATTTATGCATTTCAAAGGGCAAGCGTTGCTCAATAAATTTTCAATTACAAAAGCGCGGCTGTATAATAACATCTTGCGTAGCTTAGATTCATTCAATACCAATAGTTCGGTAGATGCCCAACTGTATCGGTCATTACACTGTGCAGATATTTTGTATGATAAAGGACTGTATAAACAATGCGAACGTTTGCTGAGCAGTGCAGAAAAACAGGCTAATAAGCACGAGCGGTTTACGATTTTATTAGAAATCAAACAAAAGCAAAAAAAGCTAATCGAAAACGAGTTGTATACAGAAATAAAGTCCACTCAAATTACAAAAATGTTTGAGGAAGAAAAGGAAATAATTGATGAAATTACCACCTATCATCAATTGTGGAATGTAAAAAGTTTACTGTTTCAAGAAATTAATTTAAGAGGAAGTGTACGAAATGAAGAAGACACGCTGAAGTTAAAATCTTTTGTAGATCGTATTACGCATTTAGATGTGAAAGAATATTCCAATAAAACAAAATACCTGTATCACCACATTCATAGTGCTTATTACTTTTCGGTGAATGATTTGGAATCATCTTATTATCATTTAGATGCAAACATTAAACTGCTAGAAAACAATAAAACCGCATTAAAAAATAGGCCCAACATTTACTTTTCATTGCTTACCAACATTATTTATGTTTCTACCCGTCTGCAAAAATACGAAGAGGCGCAAACGTACCTTTCAAAATTAAAAGGGCTTTCTGCAAAGGGTAAACAACAAAAAACGTTGGATTTAGATATAAAATATTTTTCAAGTTCAATGAGTTTGGAGCTGTTTTTATTAATTGAAAAAGGAGACTACAAAAAAGCACTGGGCTTAGTGCCTGAAATTGAAGAGGCGTATCGCTTATATGGTAATCACGTAAACAGTTTGCGGAAAGCGTATATTGATTTTAAGGTTGGTATTATTTACCTTTCGTTAGGTGATTATTCCAATGCACTTTCGTGGATTAACAAAATTTTAAATGAAAGTAAAATTGACCAAAAACAAGATATTTTTTGTTTTGCACAGCTTATAAATTTAATTCTGCACCTAGAACTGGACAATAATCGCTTTTTACCATACGCGCTAAACGCCACTAAGCGTTATTTAAAAAACAGAAACCGTATTTATGCGTTTGAAGAATTGTTTTTAAAGCTAATTTCACAAATGTCAAAGTCCGATAACTTTTTTGATTTGGAAGAGCGATTAATTCCAATTGAAAAAGAACTAATTAAGCTAAAAGCAGACCCAAAAGAGCAAGTGGTGTTTGAGTATTTTGATTTTTTAACGTGGGTGCAAAGTAAGTTAAAACGCAAGCCATTTTTAGAGCTAAAACAAAAGCAGCATCAAGATACGTAATAATTTCTGCCTTTTGGTAACCCTAGTGTTTTATGGTTTACTTCACTTTCTTTAGGTTGAGTATGAAATGGTTTAGCAGGTGTTTCACCAAAGCGTAGGTTACTGTAACGCGGGTCTTCTATTACGCCTAGTTTTTCCATGTAATCCACCTCAATTGTTATACAATCGTAGTCGCTCATTACCTTGCCGTGTACTTTATAAATTCCTTTTCCGCGAAATGGGTATCGTTGTGCCACGTCTGGAAAATGAACAGTGTCTAACCACGCGCCTTCCTCATCTAAAAAAGTGCCAAAAAACATTTTTTGTTTACGGCTAGTAGTGGTGCGTTTTGCATGAATTAGGTAACCGCATACCCATACTTTTTCACCGTCATATTTATGTAAATTTTTGGCTAAAATTTGATATTCTATTTTTTCTGTAGCAATGCTAAACGGGCTGTATAGCGGAAAACCCAGTAACTCTAGTTGGTCAAAGGCATCCTCTTGCCATGAATTGTACAAGGTGGGTACTTCGTATTGTTTTTTTTCAATTCTAAAAAGGTCTGTTTCGTTAGGGGTTACTTTTTTGTTAACTTTTAAATGGGCTTCCCACATTAGCGTGCGTTTGGGTTTACCAAAAACCCGAAAAGCATTAATGCGTATTAAAATGGCAAGTTGTTCTAGTGAGATTGCTACCCGATCAATAAAATCATCAAAACTAATAAAAGCACCATTTTGGGTGCGTTCTGTTACTATTTGCGAAATGTTTTCGGCCTCTAATGCGCGCAATAATTGAAAACCCAAATAAATGGTTGTGTTGGCTAACTTTGCTTCTACATTACTATTGTTAATACAAGGTGGTTCTACGGTTGCTCCGGCTTTGCGGGCTTCATAAATATAAAGCTCTGTGCTAAAAAATCCACCAAAATTATTAATTGTAGCTACCATATATTCAATAGGGTAGTAGGCTTTTAAAAATAAACTTTGGTAACTCTCCACTGCGTAAGATGCAGAATGCCCTTTTGCAAATGCATATCCTGCAAAGCTTTCTGTTTGGCGCCATACTTCTTTTGCCAAAGCTTCGTCATGGCCTTTTTTTTCTGTGGCATTATAAAAAAAAGCATCCTTAACTTTTTGAAATTCTTCACGCGAACGGTATTTGCCCGACATTCCCCTGCGCATTTTATCGGCCTCTCCCAAGTCTAAACCAGCAAAATGGTGTGCTACTTTTATTACATCCTCTTGGTAAACCATTACCCCATAAGTTTCGGGCATTAAGTCATAAAGTGTTTTATTTGCCTCTTTGCGTAGTTCGGGATGGCGGTAACGTTTAATATAGGTCTGCATCATACCAGATTTTGCTACCCCGGGGCGTATTACAGAGCTTGCCGCCACTAATCCTAAATAATTATCTACCTGTAGTTTTCTCAGCAACATTCGCATGGCCGGAGACTCTACATAAAAACAGCCCACAGCATCTGCATTTTTAAGCAGGCGCTTAATGCGCTCATCCGTTTTAAATCGTTGAATATTGTCTATATCTATGGGCGGTTCACTTGGGTTGTTTTCTGCAATTATAGCCAGCGTGTCTTTTATTTTGCCCAATCCGCGTTGGCTTAAAATATCAAATTTATATAACCCCACATCCTCACAAATATGCATGTCAAACTGTATGGTAGGGTAGCCCTTTGGAGGCATAAATGTGGGCGAAAAGTAGTTAATGTTTTTTTCTGCTATAATAATGCCACTGGCATGTATGCTTAAATTGTTCGGAAAACCGTGAATGTATTTACCATACTTTAGCACTAACATAGACAGGTGGTTACTGTCAAACGAACTGGTGTAACCCTTGCTTAGTTTATCAATTTCAGTTTTTGGCAGCCCAAATACTTTACCTAATTCACGAATAACTGCGCGATACTGAAAAGTGGTGTAAGTTGCTACCAGTGCCACATTCGGAAAACGCTCAAAAATATAGCGGGTCATATCCTCACGGTCTTTCCACGAAAAGTCAATGTCAAAATCGGGCGGATTTTTGCGGTAAAGGTTAATAAATCGTTCAAAATAAAGGTCTAACTCAATGGGGTCAACATTTGTAATGCGTAGTAAATAGGCAATAACACTGTTTGCTCCGCTTCCGCGTCCCACATAAAAATACCCTTTTGACTGTGCATAGGTAATAATGTCCCAATTAATTAAAAAATAAGACACAAAACCCATTTCTTGAATGGTCGTTAATTCTTTTTCAATCCGTTGTTGGATAATGTCAGATGATTTAGGGTAACGATATTTTAATCCTTTTGCACATAATTTTTTTAACAGTGCTAGGTCTTTTTTTTTGCATCCGGTGTAGGTGTTTTGGTTTTGAGGAGGGGCTTTGTCGGAAAAGTCAAAATTGATATGCGAGTTGTGTAGTATAGTGTGCGTATTTGATAAAATTTTATCAAAATCTGCAAATTTTTGTGTTAATATAGCTTGTGGTACAATCACTTTTTCTAAGGATGATTGTTCTGAAACGGGTAATTTGCTCAGTAAAGTGTTGTTATCAATAGCGCGTAATAAACGGTGAGCGTTAAAGTCTTTTTTTGTTTGAAAAGTAACCGTTTGCAAAATAACATAGCGAGATGTATCTATTTTTTTAAGACGGATATAATCTAAATCATACGTGGATACTCCAATGTATTCATTTGGCTTTAAAAAGTAAGTTTTGTTTTTTTTAAACGGATAAATAACATACGCATTTTCAAAAGCAGGCGCTTCTTCTGTTAATTCAGTTTTTTCATGTAAAATGGCGGTTAAGTGTTGGTTTATTTCATAAAAACCGGCATTGTTTTTTGCAATAGCAACATAATGCTGTTGAATACCGTTTCTAAAATCAATACCAAAAATGGGGCGTATGCCGTATTGTGGCGCCATGCGCGCAAACTCTAAACAGGCGGATGTGGTATTAATATCGGTTAGCACCATTTCGGCTACTCCGTTGGATTGTGCAAGTTCCAATAAGCGTTTGGTGCTTAATGTGCCGTAACGTAAACTGTAGTAGGTGTGGGTGTTTAGGTACAACGCAATTGTATTTTTGATTAGTATCTAAACAAATTTACAATTTTTTGACAGTTTTTTAATCGTTTATTTCATTTTCTTTTAATCGGATATCACCAATCGGGCGGTTTGACGGGATTTTTGCTCTAAAATTATTTTTTTTCCGGTGGTCACACGTTTTATCGTTGGGTCGTCATAATGACGAATGGTAACTAACTCCAACTTGTCGTTGTATTTTAAAATGTATTCGTCTTGAAAATAATGAATAAATTTTTCCAAATCTATTTTGCCGGCATCTACCACAAATGAGAAGCTCACCGCGGAGTTTTGCATCAAGTTTATGCGAATACTCTCATCATTCAAATAATTAAAAATATGGGCTAAATTTTCTTCAATTATAAACGAAAAATCTTTTGGAGTAAGTGAAATCAATAATTGATTTAGCTTAAAAATAAAAGAGGGTACGTGGTCATCATACGCTAACGATTCTTGAATGATAGACCCCGGCTTTTCCGGATGCACAAAAGACTTTATGTAAAGCGGAATGTTTTTGCGTTTTAAAGGCTGTATGGTTTTAGGGTGAATAACCGAAGCACCAAAATACGCCAGTTCAATGGCTTCTTTAAATGATATTTTTTCTAATAAAACTGTATTGTCAAAATATTTTGGGTCAGCATTTAGCATACCGGGTACATCCTTCCAAATCGTTACAGATTCTGCATTTGTCACATACGCAAAAATAGAAGCCGTAAAATCAGACCCCTCTCTGCCCAGTGTTGTGGTGTCTCCCTGTGCTGTATGCCCTAAAAAGCCTTGTGTAACCACAACGCGTTTGCCTTTTGTGTTAAATGATTCATCTAACTGTTGTGTTATCAGTTGCCCGGTAGTGTCCCAATCCACACGTCCTTCTCGCCAGCGGTCATCTGTCCGCACTAATTTTCGGGCATCTAACCATTCGGCTTTAACGCCTGTTTTAGTTAAAAAGGCAGTAATTATTTTAGTAGAAACAACTTCACCAAGCGAAATAATTTGGTCGTAATGAAAATTGAAATTTTTTGATAATGGTGTTCTACAATCATCAATTAATGCGTTAAAAAGAAAGCTCACTTCGGCCAATACTTCGGGCGTTTTTTCCTCAAATAAATCCGTAATAATACCTTGGTGAAATGCAGCCAAACCCTGCACCGTTTCTTCCAGCATTTCTTGGTTTCCGTTTGCATAGTGCTCCATTACACCTTCTAGCGCATTAGTTGTTTTACCCATGGCAGAAACCACCACAATTAATGGTTCGTCATATTGCTGAAAACGCTCTAAAATAGAAGCGACATTGCGCACAGCATTCGCATCTTTTACAGAGGCACCACCAAATTTAAAAACTCTCATTCCATCCTTTTTTTGCGAAAATAATAGCTTTCATAAACATAGGTGCTACAAAGCACTTGGTTTCTGTTATTTATCACAATTAAACTATAATTTGTGAGATATTCATTGGAATTGGTGCCTACACCGGCTTTTTACAGAAAACATTCTTATCTTTAAAACCAAACAATACAATACTTAAACGAAGAAAAACGATATTTAACGGTAACGTGCAACCTGTTGGTCGTAAAATTAGTCTTTCCTCTATAACACAACAACCTATAACATGAATACACGGTTTAATTTAAAAAATACCCTCAGTTTTTTCGCACTATTTCTTTTTTCAGCAAGCCTTTTCGCGCAAGAAATTTGCGACAACGGTGTAGATGATGACGGCGACGGACTAATTGACTGTCTTGACCCCGATTGTTTGGATGATGAAGCGTGTCCCGCGTTTGCATTTCCCGGCAGTTGTTTACCAATTGGATATTATCCTGATATTACTGGAACCGAAGGTGGCTACAAGGCAGGTGGCTCTGTTGCAGATGTTACCATTCCCATCCCCGCGGCAACAAACCGAGCCTCTTTAATTATTCAGGGTGTGTACCAACAGGCACCAGTTGATGCTGCCACTGGTATTAATGATTTAAATCACGCACAAGAACGTATTGTTTGGGGACGTGTAGAGCTAGATTTGGACAATGCAACCTCATCTGGCTGGGTAGAATATTCAGTAAACAATCACGAATCTAAACGTTTTTCTTGGGTAGATCAGCCCATGGGTCCTGCAGGGACAGAAACGTACACACGTGTGGGGCATGACTTTACTGAGTTAACAGATTTTGAGTTCAAGTTTGATGCATCTCCAACTAATTTAATTTTAGGCTGCACTGAGGCAGATGTAGACATTAGTTATTATTCCATCTTTTACGGAAATTTTGATTCGCAAAGTATGACGAGTATTCCGGGTGCGGACCTACTCAATACCCCGTTTATTATGACGCGGGCGATTTACCTGAAAATTTAACTGCGACTGTAGATATGCTTACAGGTGATGCCGCTCCAGATTATATTCAAATTCGCGCAATCGGAATTAACCAAAACCGGTTAGGAAATGGCGGTGTTTTAGTGCAGGATACACGTGAAGAAGCCATGTCTATTAAATACATGATTATTGATTTAAATACCATGCTTGCCTCCGGTAATCTTACAGTTAATAATGGTAATATTCCGGATATGAACAGCTCCTTTACGTTTTCAGATTATGATGTTACTTCTGGCTTATCCATTACAGCAGATGCAACGTTGTTAGGTGATTCTGACGGAAACATTTTACCGCCAGATCAGATAGCAGTTTGCGATATGACATTACAGGTAGTAGGCGACCAGCTAATTATGACAAGGAGTGATGAACACGGCGCCGATTTTAATGAAATTTATTATGTAGAGTTTTTACGCTATTCCGATCAACCGTATTCATCCAGCTTTTACTTAACACAAAATGCCTATAGTTCTCCTACAGATATTGGATTTGATTTTGGAGGAACAAATGACGGAGTAAGTGTGGATGGATTTGTAGATTTTGAAATTCCACAAGGGGCAAAAAGAGGGTACTTGGAAATTAGAGCTAACGGATTATGGAGCCCTTTTTCATTGGACTCTTATGTATGGGCCTGCACCAAATAATACAAGCCGTACAAATGGTAACCAAATGTATGCATTTACAGAGGTTAATTTTGATTTAGACGAAACCACAGGTTATTTCGTAACCATTACTACCTCCACGCAGCAGCAACTTTATGCTTGGCAGGAAATACCAATAGACCCTGCCATAGATATTACAACCCTCGATATTTATGGGCAATTGCCCAATGCGGATGAACGCCTGAATTTTGAAATCATTGAGCCAAATATTTTTAGAGTACACCTAGAGAATGATAAAATTGCCTATGAACGTATTTTAAATATGACGTTTTTAGGGTCTAAAGTAAATCTAGTCTACAGTACTTTTGCTCAAAATGATGCATTAACAACAGGGTGTGATAGTGTGCACATGCAAATGCAAATTTGTAACTCGGGCGGAACAGATTTAACTATACCTGTACCTGTTTCATTTTATACTGCAGATCCTACAACAGATCCTACAGCTATCTATCTACAAACAGAATCGTATGATTTGGATATTGACCAGGGGCAGTGTGAAACATTTGATTTTGCAATAGACATTAGTAGTTTGGATGGCGCATTGGCTGGAGACATTACAATTGTTCTGAATGACGACGGTAGCTTTGCGGGCTTACCTGGAGAGGTTATTCCGGCTCTTTTTGATCCGCTTGATTTAGGCGATCAGGACAGCCCGGTGTTAGAATGTGAGTATGAATACAACATCATTACAGCGCCCTATTCAATTGATCTTCCACCGGAACCAACCATTACCTTTAATGAAGATTTAACCATTATTTGTCCTTCAGACGAAGCCACACTTATCGGAACGGCAGAAGGTACTTTTGGGGACGTAGCATACGAATGGACACCAACAGGGGAAACAGATCCTGAAATTATTGTTTCTCCAGACGTAACGACATGGTATTATTTAACTATAACAGATGAGTGTCATACAGTTATTGACTCGTCAAAAGTAGAAATTGGAACGGTAGACGTAACCGCTATTAATGTGGTAGATGCTGAGGTGTGCGAAGATCAACCCGGCTTATTAGGTTCAATTACCATTTTACCAGATGACCCCGATTGGATTTATACCCTAGCAGGCGGTGGAGATGTATATGGTCCAACGGGAGATAACGTTTTTGACGACCTGCCGGGTGGTGTATTTTATTTACTCAACATTGTAGATGAAAGAGGCTGCTTTTTAGATACAAGTATTTACGTAGGTTTAGGTGATAATGAGGTAACGGCTGATTTTGTGATGGATAGCTTAAGAGACGTAACATGTTTTGGCGATTTGGACGGTGGAGCAGCTATTGAAAACATTGATGGCGGTTTAGCACCTCCGTTTACCGCGGTTTGGTCTACCATTGGTGGAACGTATGCAACCGCGCCGGGCATTTCTGTTGGCGGTGGTGATGATATTGATAATTTATTCGGAGGTACCTGGACAGTAACGGTAACAGACGGTGAAGGCTGCGCTTGGTCGTATGTGTTTGATATTTTTGAGCCAGACGAATTAACCATGAGCATTATTTCAAATAATCCCATTTGTAACCAAGGGTCAGATGGTTCCATTACCATTAACTCATCTGGCGGAAATGGTGGAAACACCTACGAAATTAGAGATGAAGATGGTGTTTTAAAAAATCCAGATGGCTCCAACACGGCAAATACATTGCCCGCAGGAACGTATACACTTGCTGTGACAGATAGTAAAGGTTGCACAGCTACAGATGTAATCACGCTGACAGATCCAGAACCAATTGAAATCATTTTAAGCATCACAGACCCGCTATGTAACGGATTCAAAACCGGTGTAATTGTAGCAGATACTATTTTAAATTACACAGGAGATTACACTAACATATCTTACGCTTGGGTGCCTAACCCAACGGGGTCTAACGGTTTAGGAGAGAATGTGCTGGATGGTTTAGGTGCTGGTACTTATGTGCTAACCATAAATGATGAAAACGGTTGCTCTGAAATTATAAATGCAACCATTAATGAGCCAACACCACTCGTTATAACTACGAATGTAACACCTTCTTATTGCCGTACGGCAGGTTTCCAAAGCGGAGGCGGAATTGTAGAAGGTTTTGCTACCGGAGGAACAGGTGACCCTTATTACCAATGGAGCAACCCGATAGATGAAACCTCCACAGAAAATACCACATGGGGTGGGTTAAACCCAGGAACCTATGTGTTTACGGCAGTGGATGCAAATGGATGTATTGCGTTAGACACCGTTCAGCTTGATTCATTAAACCCAATTGCAGATTTTGTAATTACGTCAACGGAATTATCTTCAGAATATAAAGGAGTTGCACCGGTTACGGTCAATTTTCAAAACGCCTCACAAAATTACATCAATGAGAATGACCCTTCAGCAACAGCTAATTTTTGGTGGACATTAAACCGAGCAGATGGTTTACCATGGCAGAATACGGACAATTACAATAAGGAGTACGATACAACATATACCGTAGGCGGAACGTACGAAGTGTGTTTGGCAGTATTTAATAATAATAATTGTACCGATACGGCCTGTACAGAAATTATTGTGTTTGATCCGTTAAGTTTTGAACCGGTTAATATATTTACACCAGATGGAGATGGTATAAACGATTTATTTACATTTGAATTTAGACAGCAAGCCGTTGCAGAGTTTAAATGTGTAATTGTAAACCGCTGGGGTGTAACCATGTTTGAGTTTGATGACGTAACTTCTGGATGGGATGGTACAGATAAATCTGGGTCTCCATGTAAAGAAGGTGTTTATTTTTACTCTTATGTCGGTAAAGCAGACAACGGAGACCCCTTTAAGGGGCAAGGTACTGTCCAAATAATGCGGGACGAATAAAAACGTAAATGGCAACAAATAAAAAATTACAAATCCCGAACACATACCCACGTGTTCGGGATTTTTTAAGTCAACACGAATTTATTACCCAAACTTGCCGCCAACTAAATAAAGATTTAACCGGTTTTACACTACAAAAAGTAACCGCCACAACCGTTGAACCGTTAGTGCACATTATTCCACAACTAAATTTAATTGTAGAGGCGTTAGCGCAAATCGGGCAGTTGCAGGCTTTTATCTATCGGGTAGATATTGATGAAAAACAATTTTTAGCTGCCATGAGCGCAGAAAATTTCGATCAACTTTCTTTTTTAATCGTCCAACGCGAAGCACAAAAAGTCTATTTGCGCCACCAATTTAAAACAATGTAATTATTGGTGTTTTAGTCTTGCCAAAAAACCGCTTATTCGTGCAGTTATTCGTTAATTAATACGTGTAAAACTCACCGCTTCGCTATATAATTTTTACATTTGTACTAATACTGGTAATAGAAAAAAATACATGGACAAATTTACATTTGTTGGAAATGGCGACGTAAACGCCATTGACGATCTTTACGAAAAGTACAAAAATGACTCCAGTTCGGTTGATATCGAATGGGCTCGATTCTTTGAAGGAATTGATTTTGCTAAGATGGATTTTGAAAATCCGGAAGGAGGAATGGTTCCAGAAAACTTTCAAAAAGAATTAAAAGTCCTTCGCCTTATTGAAGACTATCGATTCAGAGGACATTTGTTTACCAGAACAAACCCTGTTCGCGAAAGAAGACAGTATACCCCTACGTTAGAAATTGAAAATTTCGGACTCGAAACGCAAGACCTGGATACTACATTTCAGGCCGGGATGGAAATTGGTATTGGAGCAGCCTCTTTAAAAGACATTATAAAACACCTGGAAGATACTTACTGCCAGTCAATCGGCATTGAGTATGCTTACATTCGTGTTTCTGAACGGTTAAAATGGTTGCGTAGCCATATTGAGCTACAAAACAGGCCCACTTACACATCAGAGGACAAACTTGAAATTTTTAAAAAATTAAGCAGTGCTACAATATTTGAGCAGTTTCTGCATAAAAAATACGTTGGTCAAAAACGCTTTTCATTAGAAGGAGGAGAGTCTCTTATTCCTTGTTTGGACGCATTAATCCAAAAAGGTGCTGAGTTAGGTGCGCAAGAGTTTATTATTGGAATGGCACACCGCGGAAGGCTCAATACATTGGTTAATATCATGGGGAAAGATTGCGAATCTATCTTTAATGAATTTGACGGAAAAGAGTTCGATACAGACGATAGTTTTGATGGTGATGTAAAATACCACTTGGGTTATTCTAACGATATAGAAACAACAGAAGGACACAAGGTGAGGCTAACACTAGCACCAAACCCTTCTCACTTAGAAGCTGTAGCACCCGTTGTGCAAGGTATTGCCCGCGCCAAGATAGATAATAAATTGAATGATGAAAAAGGAATTATTCCAATTATCATCCACGGAGATGCCGCAATAGCAGGCCAAGGTGTAGCATACGAAGTTGTGCAAATGGCACAATTAGATGGGTACCGCACCGGAGGGTCAATCCACATAGTCGTAAATAACCAAGTTGGTTTTACAACCAATTATTTAGACGGCCGCTCATCTACTTATTGTACAGATGTTGCCAAAGTTACACTTTCACCCGTTTTCCACGTAAATGGAGACGATATTGAAGCGGTTATTCAAACAGTGCAAATTGCAACAGCATACCGCCAAGAGTTTGGTAGAGATGTTTTTATTGACTTATTGGGCTACCGTAAGTACGGCCATAACGAAGGGGATGAGCCAAAGTTTACGCAGCCAAAGTTATACAAAGCCATTTCTCAACACTCCAGCGTACGCGAAATTTATTTGAATAAATTAATTGAAGAAGGCGTGCTTACAAAAGAGCAGGGTGATACAATTGAAACCGATTATTCAGCTTCCATAGACTCTGCTTACGATCGTTCAAAAGAGCAGAAAAAAGCAAGCGTTTTAAACTTTTTAGCAGAAGAGTGGGAGGGTTACCGCCACGGAAAGGCAGAAGACTTTGAGACGTCACCAAACACAAGTGTAGACAAAAAAACACTAGAGGATTTGGGTACTAAAATGACGACCCTACCTGAAGAGAATAAGTATTTCAGAAAAATAAAAAAATTAATAAACGATCGTGCCGAGCAAATTAAGCGGAACGAAATGGATTGGGGTACGGCAGAGATGTTAGCCTACGCCTCATTATTAAATGAGGGGTATCATGTCCGAATGTCTGGTCAGGATGTTGAAAGAGGGACATTCTCTCACCGTCATGCTGTGATTACAACAGAAGATGATGAGAAAGAGATTATCACCTTAAATAACCTGTCAGACGACCAAGCTGAATTTTCTATTTACAATTCGTTATTATCAGAATATGCAGTATTAGGATTTGAGTATGGTTATTCATTAGCTACACCAAAAGGTTTAACCATTTGGGAGGCGCAGTTCGGCGATTTTTACAACGGTGCACAAATTATGGTCGACCAATTCATCTCCTCGGGAGAGGACAAATGGTATGTCCAAAGCGGCTTAGTTCTTTTATTACCTCACGGTTACGAAGGGATGGGAGGCGAGCATTCAAGCGCTCGTTTAGAGCGTTTTTTACAATCTAGTGCAGATTTAAACTGGCAAATTTGCAATGCTTCAACACCGGCTAATCATTACCATTTATTACGCCGCCAGCTCCACCGTGATTTTAGAAAACCACTCATTTGCTTTTCACCTAAAATGTTGTTGCGTTCGCCTAAAGCTGTTTCAACAGTTGAGGAATTAGCCAACGGGCACTTTAAAGAAGTATTAGATGATACTGTAGAAAACAAAGACCAGATAGACACAATCGTATTGTGTTCAGGTAAGTTTTATTACGAAATGAAAGAAGAAGCTGAAGAAAGAAGTATCACCAATGCCGCATTTATTCGATTAGAACAAATGTACCCGCTACCAGAGAAGCAATTAGACGAAGTGTTGTCAACATATAGCAACGTGAAAAACCATGTTTGGGCACAAGAAGAGCCAGAGAATATGGGGGCTTGGGTATTTATGGCAATGCACTTGCGTAAATATAATTTAGACGTTGTTTCAAGACGTGCTTCGGCAGCCCCAGCCGCGGGCTCAAGTGATTTACATAAAAAACGATTGGCAGACTTATACCGCCGCTTATTTGATAAGATTGCGCAGAAAGAACCTGCTTAGGAAATTAAAACATAACCAATAATAAAAACAGAACATGTCTGTATTAGAAATGAAAGTTCCCTCACCGGGAGAATCGATCTCAGAAGTTGAAATCGCAATGTGGTTAGTAGAGGATGGAGATTATGTAGAAAAAGACCAAGCCATTGCAGAAGTAGATTCTGATAAAGCAACGTTGGAATTACCGGCAGAAGCGTCTGGTACAATAACCCTAAAGGCAGAAGAAGGGGATGCCGTTACTGTAGGTGCAGTAGTATGTTTGATTGATACTTCTGCAGAAAAACCTGCGGGTTCGGCACCAGCAAAAGAGGAGGCGCCAAAGCAAGAAGCTCCCAAAGAGGAAAAGAAAACAGAAGCTACGCCCAATCCAATGCCGTCTAGTAATGAAAAAGAGGCTTCCACCTCAGATTCGTATGCAAAAGGATCAGCTTCTCCGGCAGCCAAAAAAGTAATGGCTGAAAATGGTGTGTCAAGCAACCAAATTAACGGAACCGGAAAAGACGGGCGCATAACCAAGCAAGATGTATTGGCAGCTATGGCAGCTGGTTTCTCATCATCAGACGCGCAAGGTTGGGGCGGCACCCGCGATAAAGAAGGCAAAAAAATGTCTATGCTTCGTCGTAAAGTTGCAGAGCGTTTAGTTGCGGTTAAAAATGAAACGGCTATGTTAACCACGTTTAATGAGGTTGATATGAAGCCAATCATGGACGTACGAACAAAATACAAGCAGTTTTTTAAAGAGCACCATGATGTAAACCTTGGGTTTATGTCGTTTTTTACAAAAGCCGTAACAGAAGCATTGAATCATTTTCCGGCCGTAAACGGACAGTTAGAAGGGAAAGAAATGATTATGCATGATTATGCGGATATAGGAATTGCGGTGTCATCACCAAAAGGATTAATGGTACCTGTTGTGCGTAATGCTGAGCAAATGAGTTTGGCAGAAATTGAACGCGAAATTAAACGACTTGCCATCCGAGCACGTGATGGTAAAATTTCACCAGATGAAATGACAGGAGGAACATTTACAATCACCAACGGAGGTGTTTTTGGGTCAATGCTTTCAACACCAATCATCAATCCGCCACAGTCGGCTATTTTAGGAATGCACAATATTGTTGAGCGTCCGGTGGTGGTGGATGGCGAAATTGTAATTCGTCCGATTATGTATGTAGCCTTATCTTACGATCATAGAATTATTGATGGTAAAGAGTCTGTAAGTTTCTTAGTAAAAGTGAAAGAGATGCTAGAAAATCCAGAGCGTATGATTTTTGGAGGCAAAGACCCACTAGAAGTATTGCTGGGACTTTAATATTAAAAAATATATGAATAAAAAAAACCCGGTTTTGCCGGGTTTTTTTTATTCCAATAACTAGAAAAACGAACTGAATTGATAAAAAATAACAGCGTATTAAAACAAAAATCTATATTGCTTGTTCGTAACAAAAAGCGAAACCACAAAAAAGTGGAATAAAATAACGAACTTTAATCGACCAATTAACTTAATTAAAACATACAATTATGAAAAGAAAATTACACATAAAATTTGTACTAGTTGCCTTAATAGGGCTCATGTTTTCATGCGCCACTTCAAATGACGTTACAAATAACCGCCGCATCCAAAAAAGAAAATATAACAAAGGTTTTTTTGTTGATTTTGGAAAAAACAGCGGAGCTTCATCAAAGAAAAATGATGACCAAATTGCGTTAGAAGAAACACCGCAGAATCCAATTGAAGAAGAATCGACAGATGCAAAAGCCACACAAGAAAAAAGTACTGCGTTAACTGAAAATAGCGAAGAGACTTTAACAACAAATCAAGACGCTAAAGCGCAGAATGAAAATGAGAGAAATCCGTCCCCTGTTTTTGTTGAAAAGGAAAAAGTAACAACATTAGAAACATCTCCTGTGAAAAAGCACAGGCTTGTTTCTTCTGTAAATCGTACGATTAAAAAAATCAAACGCACAAAAGAGAATGTAAAGCGTAGCATAAGCTCAGCAGATGGGGATGATGACCTATTGCTTATTTTACTTATTATATTAGCCATAATTTTAGCACCACTTGCTGTTGGGATTTACGAAGGAATTACAGACCGTTTTTGGATTACATTAATACTTTGGCTTTTGGCCTGGTTACTTGGGGGTAGTTTTTTAGGCTTCGGTATTGGAGGCTTGCTTTCCTTAATCGCTGTAATTTATGCGATACTTATTGTTACAGGTACAATTTAAACTCCCGTTAAACTTGAATTAAAGAAAGGTTGTTCATTAAGTTGAACAGCCTTTTTTAGTGACTTGAATGAACAATACCGATTAGGCTATTTTATACAAATTACCGGGTAAAGAAACCACGGTTTCGCGCATTTCTAAATTCAGTAAATGCGTATAAACGTCATCTGCAATCATTTTTGTTTTTGCGACTAAGTCATCAATATGTGCGGGCATTGCCGGTTGCATTAGCGAAACGATTTTACTTTCATTTTTAGACATACTTTCAAATAAATCCAACTGCGGCGCCACGGTTTCTTCTTTTTTAACTTCATTAAGCTCCATGTAATCAATTAAATCTTGCGCAGACGTAATTAAATGGGCTTTATTTTGTCTAATTAATGCATTGCAACCCGCAGAAGAAGGTTGGTTAACGCCTCCGGGAAAAGCGAACACATCACGGTTGTAGTCATTTGCAAGGCGTGCTGTAATTAATGATCCTCCGGCTTTGGCACTTTCTATAATTACTGTGGCTTTGCATAAGCCTGCTACAATGCGGTTGCGTTTTGGAAAGTTGCAGGGGTCTCCAGGCGTACCGCTTAAAAATTCGGAAATTAACCCGCCATCCGCTTGCATTTTTTTTGATAAACGTTTGTTGGCTGCCGGGTAAATACTATCTAACCCATGGCCTAAAACTGCAACGGTTGACAAGCCTTGCAGGATTGCATTTTCATGTGCAATTTTATCAATTCCATGTGCTAGTCCGCTAACTATCTGAACATCAAGCGAAGCTAAATCATGGATAAATTCTTCAACTATTTTTTTGCCATAAGGAGTGGCTTTGCGGGTGCCAACAATGGCTATTTGCATTTTGTTAAAATCAACGTTTCCTTTTGAAAAAAAAGAGGTTGGCCCGTCGGGGCATTCGTTTAATTGTTGAGGATAGTTTTTGTCTTCAAAATAGTGCAGTTCGATACCGTTTTCATCTATAAATTGAACTTCTTTTTCTGCACGTTTAAGGGCTTCTGTACGGTTTAGGTTGCGTGCAAAAACACTGCCTATTCCTTCGATTAGTGCTAACTTATTTTCTGATTCTTTGAATACACCCTCAAGGCTACCTACTTTGGCAATTAATAGTTTGGCGCGCTTGCTGCCTATCCCCCGTAAATTACCCAATGCTATTTTCTTCTCTCTTTCTCCCACACCCAAATATACTGTTTTTACTTTTTCCGTCAAATTTATGATTAAATTTTAATCAAATTTATTCTTTTTATTATGAAATGAACTATTTTTAGCTGATTCTTGTTTGATATTATTTTGTACTTTTGATTATTAACTAGAGAGAATAGAATGTTAAAGCAAACCTTAAGTCATAAACTGCTTCAAAAGCTTTCGCCGCAGCAAATTCAGCTAATGAAATTGTTGCAGGTACCTACTATGGAATTGGAGCAACGAATTAAGGAGGAAATTGAAGAAAATCCGGCGTTGGAAGAGGGGAAAGAAGAAAGTGAAAGTGATGAGTATGACGACGAATACAGTGATGATGTTTCTGAGGCGAATGAAGAGTTTGACATTAACGATTATTTAGACGACGATTTACCGCAGTACAAAACTTCAGTTTCTAACGCGGGTAAAGATCAGGATGAAAAGGCTATTCCTATTTCTGGTGGAAAATCATTCCATGAAATTTTAGAAAACCAATTGATGTTGCGCAAATTAACGCCCAAAGAAAAGGCCATTGCAGAAAACATTATTGGTAATATGGATGATGACGGTTACCTCAGAAGAGAAATTGAAGCCATTGTGGACGACCTGGCGTTTTCTGCCAACGTAATGGTGACAGAAGAAGAAGTAGAGGACGTATTGTTTATTATTCAGGACTTTGAACCGGCAGGTGTTGGTGCGCGTAATTTACGCGAATGCCTTTTACTACAATTAGAAAGACAGCACCACGGAGACATTGCTGTTTATACAGCAAAAAAAATCATTGAAAAAAGCTTTGACGAGTTTACAAAAAAGCACTACGAAAAAATAAAGGCAAAATTTGAAATTGGCGACGAAGACTTAAAAGAAGCCATTGAAGAAATTATACGATTAAATCCAAAACCCGGAAACTCGCTGAAAGAGTCAACCAACTCCAAAAACATTCAGCAAATTATTCCAGATTTTATTTTGACCGAAACTGAAGGTGAACTTAACCTTTCGCTTAACAGCAGAAATGCACCACAACTGAAAGTGAGCAAAACGTATGAAAAAATGTTGCGCAACTATGCAGAAGGAGCAAAAGGGTCTAAGTCAGATAAAGACGCATTACAGTTTGTGCGGCAAAAATTAGATTCTGCCAAATGGTTCATTGATGCCATTCAGCAACGGCAGCAAACGTTACTTTTTACAATGAAGGCCATTTTAGAGTATCAACGCGCTTATTTTTTATCGGGAGACGATACCGACCTAAAGCCAATGATATTGAAAGATATTGCCGATATAGTGGAAATGGACATTTCGACCATATCAAGGGTGGCAAATTCAAAGTATATTCAAACTCCTTATGGCATCATGTCGCTAAAGTATTTTTTTTCAGAATCGCTTTCTACTTCGTCTGGAGAAGAAGTGTCTACCAGAGAGGTTAAAAAGATTTTACAAGACGCCGTGGATGCCGAAAACAAGAAAAAACCACTAACAGATCAAAAACTAACAGATCTGCTAAAAGAAAAAGGATATAACATTGCCAGACGAACTGTTGCCAAATACCGCGAACAATTAGATATACCCGTTGCGCGGTTAAGAAAAGAATTATGATTCTCAGGCAGTTTTTTGTTTCTCTTTCGTATTTGTTTCATCCGGTTTTTATGCCATTGCTTGGCATTTACCTCTTATTTAACCTCCAAACTACCCCGGTTTCGTATAACGTGCTAGACGCTTTATTTAATTTTCCGGATTTAGCGAAGTATTACCTCTACATAATTGTGGGTATTCTCACCATTTTGGCTCCGTTATTAAGTTTACTTATTATGTATTGGAACAAAATAATTACCAATTTTAATTTGGAAAACAGAGCTGAAAGAGCCTACCCATTATTACTGGTTAGCTTTTATTATTTATTGGCCTATTTTTATGTGCGCTACCTTTTTCCAGAAGAGTTGCGTCACCCCGCATTAATTGGATTTTTATTTGGCTGTTTATTAATATTTGTGGTTGCGCTAATTGTAAATGTTTATGTTAAAATGAGCCTGCATGCTGCCGGAATTTTTGGGCTTTGCGGCATGTTGCTGGGCTATAGCCAAACACAGCTACCAGGGTTTCAAGGTCAGCTAATTACTAATCTTTACATTATTGTTTATCTGGCTTGTGTAGCAGGTTTAGTTGCAGCAGCCCGCCTTTACCTAAAAGCACATTCATTAAACGAAATTATTTTTGGCTCTTTTATAGGATTTTCAGTGATGTATGTTTCGGTAAAATACGGGCTGTTTATTTAAAAGAAATACGCACAGTACATTCTTTTTTATGTCAAATTCATTCAATTAAATATCTTTGCCACTACAAATGGCATTATTTTCGTTTATCGGATGGATGAAAATTAGAAATAACCAAAAAAACATGAAAACAAAATACTTAACGGTAGTAACAGCAATAGCGGTAGTTTTAACATCCTGCGGATTAGGAAAAGGAAGCGACAGTGACGTCCCAGACGGTGGGTTTAACGTATTTACCGTCCAGCAAGACATAGAATTAGGAAAACAAGTTTCAAATGAAATTGCAAGTAACCCGCAAGAGTATCCCGTATTAGATTCGTCAAGAAATGTTGCGGCTTATAAATACATTTATGCCATTCGTGACCGTATTTTAGAAACAGGTAAAGTAACCCATAAAGACGATTTTGCTTGGCAAGTGCGCATTATTGATAATGATTCAACCCTAAACGCATTTTGTACGCCAGGCGGTTACATTTATTTTTATACAGGAATTATCAAGTATTTAGAAAATGAATCACAATTGGCAGGAGTAATGGGGCATGAAATGGGCCATGCAGATTTAAGACACTCTACACGCCAAATGACAAAAACGTATGGTTTACAAATTTTAATTAATGCCGCATTAGGAGAACGCGAAGCGTTAAAGCAGATTACATCCGGTTTAATTGGGCTAAGATTTAGTCGCTCACACGAAACTGAGGCCGACCGTATTTCTGTAGAATACCTTTGTGGTACAAGATGGCCAGCAGACGGCGGAGCAGGATTTTTCGAGAAAATTGAAGCGCAAGGTGGCGCACGCTCACCAGAGTTTTTAAGTACACACCCAAGCCCAGCTAACCGTGTAGAAAATTACCATAAATGGGCAGAAGAAAGTAATTGCGCCGGATCAGATAAAGGAGAAATGACGTATAAGCAGTTTCAGGAACTGTTTTAAAACAAACTCGTATTTTAATATGAAACGGGGTGCTAGCAGTTAAGTTAGCACCCCGTTTTTTGGTTGTTGTCAACTAATGTGCTTATCCCGAACTCACGTTAAATAATAATTTTTTTAGATGCCTTGAAAGCGTTTTCTTGAATAACCGAAACAACATATATCCCTTTTAAATCTGCGGGTAACTGAACCCGTTTGCTACCATTCATTGAACTGCGGTAAACAATTTTTCCGCTAACAGAGGTGATAAGAAGTTCATACGGGATTTCACTTTCTGTTTCTATATTTAAAGCGTTTTGGTAATTAAAAAGGTAAAAACTCGGAATATGTTCTACTTCGGGTAGTTTGCTTAACCGTTCTGAGGCCGATAAAGTAGGGTGCATTTCGCCTTCAATTTTTGCATAATTCAGTTCCACGCGTCCATCTTCTTCAAAATCCACATTGGCCACCACACGTACAAACCGAATAGTATGATCTGAATTTTCAATGCCTATCGCAACGTTATTCCGACTGTCGTTAATGGCATTCCATTTTTTTCCATCTGCAGAAACATAATAAACCACATCTTGTATTTCACAGTCATTTACTACCTCAAAATTAAACAGCAACCGTATAAAATCATATTCATTTAACGCATCAACCTCTGTGGTTAAACTTACTGTAAAATTACCGCCCAACCAATGCTCAAATTGTACACTGTGTGCATCAAATGTAATGTCGTCAAACAACTGATGCGAATCCAAAAACCAACCGTTAAAATTACGACCGGAATTTTGACCACATTCCAATAAAACTGTCTGTGCAAATAATCCGCTTGAAAACACCACTGCCAATAACCCTAATACCTGCTTCTTCATAGTCTGAATCTTTATTAAATAACAACCCAGACTAAATCGGTTACACCCGTTTTTTTGTTTTGCGCAACCACCGCGGCAATAAAACCGAACCAATAAGCAAGTAAGGATAATACGAAACAGATCGCCAAATTAACGCTAATGAAATGGCAGATACACCCGCTGTAAGCACATAATCGGCAAATAAATTAGTAAATGCATATTCAGCCATTCCACTACCGCCTGGGGTGGGTGTAACAATCATTATAAGCCACATCATTAACTGCCGTGCCAAGGCAATAAATTGATCCAGCATCCCCATTTCTATAAATGCCAATAATACAAAGTTAAGCACCAAAAAACGCGATAACCAAGACCATATTGTAAGCCCGAATAATGCTGCCCAGTAACGAAACGGTTCGCGTTTAAACGCGGCAGAAGTTAAATCAATTTCTTTCAAAAAAGACGTTCCTTTTTGGCTGAATTTTTTTAAATACGGCAATTTGAAAACACCTTTCACAAGTGCGGTTATTAATCGGCTGGAATAAAACACACTGTAAATTAGTAATGCTGTAATGGCAAGAATAATGAAATAACCCAACCAAAATAGCTGAATACCACGTTCGCCAAAGGCATCAAACCCCTCTGGAAACAAATAAGCCTCAGCAACAAACACAAAAATGAGCGGAATAAAAACAACGTAAAATAAATTATCAAAAATTAAGGTGATAAGGACAATTGCGGTGGAACGTCCCATTGGAATGTTTTCGCGTTTCAGTAAAAATAATGCTGCTGCCGAACCGCCAACAACGCCTGGCGTAATGGCAGAAGCAAACTCCCACAACAAAATAACCCTAAACGATACTTTCCACGAAAATTGATGCTTGGTTAATAAACGAATACGGATGATATAAGCCAAATCACGGCAACCAATCATAATAAACGAAACAGCTAGCCAACCAATAGCCTTTGGTGTCCAATTTAAGGCATGAATGTCTCCAGAAGAGTTGCTCGCCTCTCGCCAATAAATCCATGCAGTTACGCCTAAGCAAACCAAAATAGCAAGGTAAACACGGCTTTGTTTAAATGGATGTTCTATTTTGTTTTTAGCGTTCAAACCGAAGCGTTTTCACCGCTAAAATACAAAAATCCTTAATCAGCAACGAACTCTATTTCAATTCTTCGGTTAATATCGCGTCCCCACTTGTAACGATTAGGCGCAATGGGTTTTTCAGAACCAAAACCATTATGTTGCAATCGCTTTGCTTCAATTCCGTTTTCTACCAAATAGTTGTACACCGCTTGCGCGCGGTTTTGAGAAAGCGTGTCGTTATTTTCTTTAATGCCCGAAGAATCTGTGTAACCATTAATATTAACGTTTAGGTCATTGTTATTTTTAAGGTACGTCACCAAGTCATTTAAATTTTCAAGCCCTTTTCCTTCCACCGGTAACTGATAACTGCTAGAGGCAAACGCAAGCGAATCCACAATAAATGTATTTCCGTACCCCTCTTTAGCAGGGTCTCGTAAAAAGTTAGAAAGGTACACCTCTTCTAATTCTTCTGCTGTTTTTACGGTTTGGTCGTATGCTTTTTCATCCACAAGTTTGTCTGAACTGTGGCTTGTTTTGTTCATTATTTTTACTTCAATTCTTCTGTTTCCTTCGCGGGTAGATTTATAGCGGTTGCTATAAATAGGCTTTTCGGGACCATAACCTTTATAGGTGATACGGTCTGCTGTGTAGCCAGACTCCATTAAATGATTGTAAACAAACTTAGCCCGTTGTTCTGAAATGGTTACATTTTTAGCATAACTGCCCGAATTGTCCGTATAACCGCCAATTTCAATCACCAAATTAGGGTCGTTGTCCAACGCTTGTTTTAGATAAACAATATCTTGATTAATTAAAATATTTGAAAAACTGGTTTTACCTGAACCAAACTTTACGTTGTACAATACAATTTGAAAACCGGTGGGAATGGCTTCCGGCACAACCACCAAATGTTCAATTTCTATGTGTAATTGTGTGCTGTCAATATTTTCAGGTAATGGAGGGCACAGGCATTCTTTTAAAGAATCTGAAATGGCAAATTCGGCATAAGGCTGAAAGTTTTTTATGCGTTCGCGCTGTGTTTGGTAACGGGGGCTTGTATTGGCACCATCTGTTCCTAAATCCCAATAATTTACCGCATCCCAATCTGAGTACCCACAAAACTGCTTTAAAATAACCGCACTAATAAAACCAGATGCATGCCAACCATTCCAACAATGCAAATAAACCGGCCCCACATCAGTTTTGGTGGCGGCGTCATACGTCCATTGTAGCATTTCATATACGTGGGTAGAATCAAAGTAATCGCGTTGTTCGTATGCTAAGGCATTATAAGCCCCGTTAATGCAGTTGCACGTGTCACCAATCGGTGATTCTTCAAAATTTTCGCGGTATAAATAAACCCCCTTAGAAAATCCCTCCTGGCACAAGCCGTGCATACCGTCTAGCGGAATGGGGTTATGGTTGTTTCGCTTATCGGTTAGATGATAGTAATTATTGGCACCACCGCGATACGCCACACCATGCAAAATAGGGCGCATATTACGGGTGCCGTACAATGAGTCAAAACCATTGCCCTTATTGTCCGTTATTTTGTACATCAAATCGGTTTCGTTGTACCGTTTTTTGTAAAAATTAGGGCCAAGGGTTACCGTGTCTTCAATGTCCAATAATGAATCTACATTTAATTTACCTGCATTCGGAACTACCAAAACTGTCTCCAAACCTAACGTTATGGTGTCTGGCTGAGCCCATGAACGCATAGAAAATAAAATGGCAAACAAAATAAAAAATCGACTCCTCATAACTTACAAAATTAAGGTGTTGAGCCTACAATAAACCAAATAGTGTGCTAAAGTTTTACACAGCTTATTTTTTGTAAGCGAATAAGAATTAATCGCTTAAAATGAGGTCAATTTCGGGCAATCTTTAAATTTGTTGTGAGATGAAGACCAAAATTTTTGTCATAAGCGGCTTAGGTGCAGATGAAACTATGTTTAGTGAATTAAACATTAAGCATTATGAACTGGTACACATTAAATGGGTGCAACCAGTTAAAACAGATACATTGGCAACATACGCTCAAAAATTACTACCACAAATTACGACGGAAAAACCCATTGTACTCGGTTTGTCGTTAGGCGGAATGCTTGCCCTTGAAGTAAGTAAACACATAGAACCGCAATGCATTATAGCGCTATCTACCGTAACAAAACGGGCAGAATTACCAGTTCATTACAAAATAGCAGGCTTTTTTAACGCTCACAAATGGATGCCGCTTAAGTTTTTAGGCAAACAAAAATGGCTGACCCATAGATTGTTTGGCGCAAAAAATAAACACTCCAAGGTTAAGTTAAATGCCGTACTAGAGAATATAGATCACTTTTTTTTAAAATGGGCATTGAACGCCGTTTTGAAATGGGACAATACAAAAATCCCAGAAAACCTGTATAGGATTCACGGTACAAAAGACTTAATTTTGCCACGCAACAAAAAAGGTAACTACCATACAATTATTAAGGGTGGAACACACCTTATGGTATTAAATAAACCACTCCAAACACAGCAGGCCATTGTAAGTTGTATTGAAGATTAAACACCAGCCAATATGGACAAAATAATTTCATTTTTACTATTTGTTGCCCTTAGCACCTTTTGTGTTGGGCAGCAATTTGGTAATGTAAAGTGTGATTCATTTTTAGTGAGTACGAACCCCGAAACAGCTGTATTATACAAAGGAAAAAAACAAGCTGTCTACAACAAAAAAACAGATCAATTTTTGACCAAATTTGATAAAATAAATGTGTTTTATTTTCCAGAGATTGATTTTTACGCAATTGCACAAAAAAAGGGCGTAGCGCTCAAAAAGCCAAACCCAACGGCGCAACAGTGGATGATTGAGATTGAAAATAACCAACAGGCCAGCATTGCACTATTTTACACGGACAGTACAAACCAAAATGAATTTTATAGAATAAATGATACATTTTTCATGGATGCGGAAGGTGAAAGTACTGTTAAGGCCACAAAAGAAGCAATGCGCAACAAAACGCAATACGCCAATTTAGAAATAACAACAAAAAAAGATGAAGTTTATTTAAACGTTGCTTACAAACCACAAAAAGCGGCTAGAACTGCGACAGTTGAACAAATTGGAAAATCCGGAGTGTGGTCGGTGAAAGCAAACAAATGGATTATTCCACCAAATTATTTACACGTTTTTTGTTTTAATAGTTCAGTTTTGGCATTAAAGGCAGTAAACTCAACAGAAAAAACGTATGATATCTACCAAAAAAAAGGAGATAGAATACTGCTGAGCCAGACAAGTAATTTAACTGATAATACATCAACTTTAGCCACCATTTTTGGGTATGAAATGGTGGAAAAAACAGCCGATAGAAATTACTATCGCGTCACTAAAAATGCTAAAACGGGATTGGTGTATTTTGATCCATTTTTTGAATCAAACCAATTAATTACGCAACCTAAATTTACCGAATTGTTGCCTTGTACAACAGATTTTATCCTTTTTTCAGAAGAATTAGGCTGCGCAATTACCTATCAGCAGGAAAAGTCAAATCCGATTACCGCTTATCGTGTTGCTAAAGTCGAAAAAGAAGTTTTTAAGGTTGATTCAATCGGATTTGGAAAAAGTGAATTGCTGTTTTACTATCCAAATAATTTATTTTTAGATGAATTTATGGATGATGTTCCACCAAACAACGATTTACAACAAGTGCAAATTGACAATAAAAAATCACCCATAGAGATACCGGGTAAAACCTACTTGGGAAAAGAGATGTTTGGAATTGTTAAGTACAATGATACATTGCTTTTTTCAGTAAATTACAGATCAGAAAAAAGAGCCCAAGCTATCCGTTAACGAGTATCATTTATCCGGGAGCAGATTCTGTTGTTTTCAATTCCGAAACGGGTTCAATAGATTTGGCTTATGGAAGTGACATTTTGCATGAAGAAATAGAAAACGGTGGTGTGTTTAACATCACTTCTAAAAAATGGCTTATTGCACCCAATTATACAGTGTACCCCAATTTTAATGGAGGTTTTATGACCTTTAGAAAAATGCCAGATGACCAAAAAACAGAATTGGGTTATTTTGATTTAAAAAAAGGGTGGATACTAAAAACAACCAACGAAGAAACCATATTAATAGATGCAAGTTCGCCTAAACTGATAGATTTTGATAAAAAGTTAGATTATTTTAATGCGCCGGCGGGGCAACGCACACATAGCAAGGCGCAACAAAATAATTATTACATATTTGAAAATCAAAAATATCGAATTTATGGTGCTGACGACCAACTTGGCTTTATAACGCAACCAAAACCCTTTGTACATTATAACCCTACTTACGATTATTATTATTGGTTAGAAAATGATTCAATTTACATTCAGTTAGAAAAAGAGGTATACAGCGTAAGCCAAAATAACGGAAAAATAGCACTAACTGTGGATAAGGAAAAAGCAGCCCAAGCCACGCTTGAGTTAATTGAAAATAAAGACACTACGCTAGTTGAAACCCATTTAGACGGTGCCAAATTTTCTGTCTCAGAACTGAATTTTGCCTATTCAAGCATTGAGCGAAAAGGAGACCAGTTAATACTGAACGATACAGATGAATACAGCAACATAGGCTATTTTGAGCAAGAAATGCTTGAATTTATGGCGTATGATGAAATAAGCGGTATGGAATTATTCACTTACAGAACAGAGGCCTCATCCGTATGGGAGCTGAAAAATGGAGCCTGGCAGAAAAAAACACCTTATTATGCAAGCGTTACGGTAGTGCCCTTTGGCTATTTAGTAAAAACTGGAAGTTACACGTGGTATGCGAATGAAACATTTGATAAAATGGAAGATGACGCCCGTTACCTGTTGCTTGGTAAAAATGGAAAAGCGCGCCCCTATTTAGATTTTTATGACTTTAAAGGAGCAACCGTTTATGATTATGGCATTAGTGTGGCAACAGAAAACGGTAACTTTTTTGTAAACAACAATGGCAAGCTCATCACCACAGACGAATGGGACAAATTTGAGCTAGAGAACGGCAAGCTAAAGGCGTATCGTTACACCGTGTCTGATTTTGAGTATCATTTTTATGCGGACGGCGAAGAAATTATAGCCTATTTTGAGTTAGAATAAGCCATGAATCCGTTCAACACTAGGATTAGAAGCACAAAATAATCACTTATATTTGTAGCAAAGCGTAGAATCATGATTATTGAGGTAGGAGATAAACTCGTTTCAGACGAAGTATTTGAGAAACAATTTGTGTGCAATTTATCGGCATGTAAAGGTGCCTGTTGTGTAGAGGGAGACGACGGCGCACCGCTAAAAATGGAAGAGGTAAATCAGTTAGAAGATCATATTGATGCCATAACGCCTTACATGACAGAAGCGGGTAAAAAAGCAGTTGCGGACAATGGCGTGTTTTATATGGACAACGCAAACGAACCTGTTACAGCATTGGTAAACGGTGCGGAGTGCGTGTTTGTTTTTTTTGATGAAAAAGGCATTACAAAATGTGCAGTAGAAAAAGCTTACCGTGACGGAAAAACAGATTTTAATAAGCCCATTTCGTGTCATTTATACCCCATCAGAGCGCAAAAATTCAAATCGTTTACAGCGCTGAATTATGACAAATGGCCGATATGCAAAGACGCTTGCACGCTGGGAGAAGAATTAGCCGTGCCGGTGTATCGGTTTTTGAAAGAACCACTTATTCGTGCTTATGGTGCTGCGTTTTATGATAAACTAGAAGTGGTAGATGCTGAACTGAAAAGGCAAAAAAACCAGCCCACTAAGTAAGGCGGAGACGAAAAAATGCCAAAAAAAACATTTAATAAAACCGAAAAACTAACGAGCAAAACCGCTATTGAGGCCATTTTTAAAAAAGGTGACACAATTAAAAACTATCCTTTAATTTTAAAGTACATCTCCTATGAATTTAATGATGGAGCAGCCGCTAAAGTGGTGATAACCGTTCCTAAAAAAAAGGTGAAACGCGCTGCAAAAAGAAACCGCTTACGCCGTCAATTAAAAGAGGCTTACCGGTTAAATAAATTCACATTAATTCAGCAATTAAAACAGTCAGAAACAAGTTTGGCACTATTTTTTATCTATACCGGAGAAGAAAAAGTAGAATATTCATTCCTTGAAGAAAAAATAAAAGTAATTTTAAAAAAGGTAGAGCAAAATTTACCTCAGCTACACTAAAAAAACAGCATGCAAAAGCAACATTATACCGCAATGAACATTCGCAATTGGTTCACACTGTTGGTGTGTTTCATAGGCGTTAACGCCTTGGCACAACCCACGCTAGAAGAGCAGCAAGACATAGATTTTGAAATTTTAAAAAACTTAGAATTATTTGAGCTAGTGTATAAAAACATTGACTTAAACTATGTAGACGAACCTAACCCCGGAGAGTTAATGAAAGCCGCAATAGATGCTATGCTTTACGAACTTGACCCTTATACTACCTACATCCCCGAATCAAAAATAGAGGATTATAAACTAATGCAAACCGGACAATACGGTGGTATTGGTGCCATAATTCGGCAGGTAGAAGATGAAGTAATGATTATTGACCCGCACGAAGGTTTTCCGGCACAAAAAAATGGGCTGCAAGCGGGTGATGTTTTTAAAGCAATAAATGGAAAAGATGTAACCGGGCTAACCTCAAGTGAGGTATCGGGTAAGTTAAAAGGCAAACCCGGAACGGAAGTAACCGTAACGGTTGAACGCCATGGAGAAGTATTAACCAAAACCTTTGCCAGAGAAGAAGTAAAGTTTAGTGCAGTGCCGCATTATGAAATGGTAAATGATGATATAGGCTACATTAAGTTAAATTCCTTTACGCAATCTGCAGGATCAGATGTGTTAAACGCCTACAAAGATTTAGAGGGCAAAGGAATGAAAAAATTAATATTTGATTTGCGTGGAAATGGCGGTGGTTTGGTTATTGAAGCCGTAAAAATTGTAAATATGTTTGTAGATAAAGGAACAGAGATTGTCTCCATCCGCGGGCGAGATGAGGATGTGAATAAAACCTATACCGCACAATTAAAACCACAAGACACAAAAATACCATTGGTTGTGTTGGTTGATGGCAATTCAGCATCTGCCAGTGAAATTGTATCGGGTGCGTTGCAAGATTTAGACCGTGCTGTAATTGTAGGGCAAACCTCATTTGGCAAAGGTTTGGTTCAACGTCCGCTAGATTTAAAGTACAATGCTAAAATTAAAGTGACTATTGCTAAATATTACACACCAAGCGGGCGTTGCATCCAAAAATTAGATTATTCAAACCGTGCCATTGGTGACAACCCAGATGAAATTTCAGATTCATTATTAAACACGTTTAACACCTTTCGTGGCCGAACCGTTGCAGATGGACGGGGAATAGAACCAGATGTAAAAATTGATGAAAAAGAATTTGCGGCATTAACGGCTACAATTGTCATTAAAAATATTTTATTTGATTACGCTACACAGTTTAAACGTGAAAACGAATCCATTGCCGACGCGAAAGCGTTTAAAGTAACAGACGACCTATATGCTGACTTTACGGAATATGTGCTGAGCAGAGATTTTGAGTATACAACCGCCTCTGTTGAATTAATGAAACAGTTAGAAGAAACTGCCGAATACGAAAGTTCATTAGATGAGGTACGTGCTGAATATGATGCTTTGTTAAAAAAATTACAACCGTCCAAAACAAGTGATTTAAAAAAGTATCGGGCTGAAATTGAACCCCTTCTGGCAGATGAAATTATTGGACGCTATTATTACCAAACCGGCCGAATAAAATATGCATTGATAGAAGACGAATTTATTTTAGAATCGATTGAAATATTAAACAATGCAGCGCGTTATAAAAAGGTGTTGAATCTAGAAAACTAACCAATGTTTGATAAATGGTTGAATGTACCTGCCCATTTATACCTCAGAATCACCGCCTTAACAATTTTAACAGTTGGCATTGCCTTGTCAAACGTTTTAATGAGTATTGGAGCCATTTGGATAATTGCAAACTGGCTTATTCAAGGTGATTTTAAGCTGTATTGGAACCGATTTAAATCTAAAACCACCGTTTGGATAGTGGTTATCCTGTTTTTATTGTTAGCCGTATCATTACTGTGGAGTACAGATGTTAACTATGGTTTTAAAGACCTTCGCGTTAAACTCCCCTTTTTAGTTATTCCGCTTGTTATGGGTACTTCAGAACCCTTGCAAAAAAAACATTTTCACTTTTTACTGTACGTTTTCTTAGGCATTATGCTTTATACAAGCGTGTACAATTATGTACATTATAATTATGTGCTTGAAAACGCAACCGACATTCGCAAAATGTCTGTGTTTATATCACACGTGCGGTATGCCATACTCATTAATTTTGCACTTTTTATACCATTTTATTTAGCCTTTAAGGGCAAACTGTCATACATTTTTGTTGTACCATTGGTCGTTTGGTTTTTGTTTTACCTGTACACGTCGCAGGTCATTAACGGGTATTTGCTGTTTGTAATTTTATGCGGCGTAGCCCTGTTTTGGTGGATGATAAAAGCACCACGGACCAAAATAAAATGGATTGTTGGCGGTGCTGTAGTTACAACTGTTGTAGTTGTTGGTTTATTTTTAATGCAGTGGATAAGTGGTATAAAAACTACAGAAAAAGTTGTTTACAGCAAGTTAGAATTATACACCGCCCAGGGAAACCCTTATTTTCATGATACAACCAATCATCAATTGGAAAACGGCAACTTAGTGTGGGTTTATGTAAACCAGCAAGAGTTAGAACAGGCGTGGAACAAGCGTTCATCCATTCATTATTTTGATGAAGATAAAAAAGGGCAACCCTTGTTTGGTACGTTAATGCGTTACCTTACATCAAAAGGGTTACGTAAAGATGCCGCGGGAGTGAATCAATTAACAGCAGCAGAAGTTCGGGAGATTGAAAACGGCAGAACAAGCATAGCTGTAAATGACGGGCTTAAAACGCGTTTAGCTGGCTTTTTAATGGAGTATCAAATTTATAAAGACGGAGGTGACCCCAACGGTAATTCACTTATCCAACGGTTAGAGCATATTAAGGCGGCATGTGGTATTCTAGCTTCACATTGGTTAACCGGCGTGGGTGTAGGAGATGTGCCAAATGCTTTTACGGTGCAATACGCTAACATGAACTCTAAATTAATTGAAGAAAACCAGCACCGATCACATAATCAGTTTTTAACCTTATGGGTCAGTTTGGGCATAATTGGGTTGATTTTGTTCGTTTTATTGCTCATAATTCCATTTTTTGAGATAGAACCAGACTTTTTTACCGGAATTGTACTATCGGCATTAATTGTAGCATGTTTATTTCAAGATGTAATAGAAACACAGGCAGGGGTAACCATTTTTGCCTTGTTTTACAGCTTAGCCCTTTATCGCAATCAGCAATCGGTTAATCATCCTGAAGCTCATTAAATGGAGCATCATCACCAAAAAAGCGCAGCATTCGTTGCCAATCTGCTTTTGCCACAATCCAGCCGTTAATTTTTAACTTTTTACCGTTTAAGTACAGCCTGTTTTTGTGTATTTCCACTTCCTGTGCTGTTTTAAATTGGTAGTGTTTGCGTACCGCACTCGTTAATCCGTACACAATAAGTTCAGTATTATTATAAATGGCATACGGCCGCTTTAACATGCCCCATCCAATGTAGATAACAATAAACGCCGCAATCAAATTAAAAAATACAGTGTAATCTTTCAGCAATAATCCCCCAAAAATAAACATCAAACCAAACAAAATACCCAACAAAATGTAAAGCCGCGCCCAATTGGTCTGATACTTGATTTCTTCGTGCATAAGAATGCTTAAATGCAGGTTATAAACAACAGCGTTTGAATTAATTGTAAATATGCGGATATTTTGCATGGTTACAAATTTTAACTTCGCCTATTGAAGAATTGGCAGCTTCATAAGAGAATTAAACTGAATGAAAAAAGGACTATTATTTACGCTTTTCACACTACTTACGGTAACGGTTTTCGGCAAATCGGGTGTAACTATTTTAATTGACCCGGGGCACGGCGGTAAAGATCCCGGTCATTTGCCATTGGTGGATAGCTTAAAGCCAGAGAAAGACATAGCGCTCGAAATCTCACTAAAATTGGGACAGTATTTAACCTATAATTTGTCCAATGTAAAGGTATTGTACACACGAAAAAAAGACAACTACCCAACGTTAGATGAACGCGTGGATATGGCAAATAATAACGGGGTTGATTATATGTTGAGCATCCACATAAACGGAAGCCCCAATCCCTCTGTTTTTGGAACAGAAACCCACATTCATAATTTTAAAGCAAAATCATCTTTCAAATGGGCGTTAATGATAGAAGAGCAATTTAAAACACGTGCCGGCAGAAAAAGCCGTGGTGTAAAAACCGCAGCAGATATTGGACATTCACTCCAAATTTTAAAACACACCAAAATGCCAACCGTATTGGTGGAGTGTGGTTTTATTACCAATTCCGGAGAGGGCAAATACCTTAACTCTGCTTATGGGCAAGAAATTATTGCATCCGCTATTTTTAGGGCCACACGCGAATTTATTAAAAGTAAACACCCCTCGATTAATTTTAACCCACCACAAGACGTAACAGCACAGCCCGACCAACCGCATTACAAGGTGCAAATTATGGCATCAATTGACGAAATTAAAACAGATATTCCCGAATTTACAAAGCTAGAAATGGAAGTGGAGCGCGTAATGGTTGAAAGCTCAAGCATGTACAAGTACAAGTACTATGTCGGTCCTTTTACGGATAAAAAAACAGCAAAAAAAGCACAAAAGTCTGTCCAGTCTAACGGTTATAAAGATGCGTTTATCGTTTATTTTGAGTAGTTGGTCTATTAAAATAAGCATTTAATAGTTTTGAATTTACACAGAATTAAGCTAAATTGCCTACGTATAAGACGAAATTCAACAAAAACTATGGCGACAGTATTTGAAACGCGATTAATTGGAAATGTAGGGAAAGATGCTATTGTAAAGAAAATGGACAAAGGGGTAATCGCAATCAATTTTCCGGTAGCGCATAACAAAAATTGGAGAGACAAGCGCACAGGTGAGCAACGCACCAAAACAACATGGGTAAATTGTACCATTTGGAAAAAGGATGGCGCTAATATGCGCATTCTTGATTTTTTAAAAAAAGGGTGCTTGGTAGAAGTTTTAGGAACACCGTTTGCCAAAGGTTACTTGCAAGACGATAAAAGCATAAAGTCAGAAATTAGACTCAATGTTTCAAAAACCAATATTTTAAAAACCGGGGGTGATTCGTCAAAAAACGACAGTGAATACGACGAGAATAATGAATTGGTAAACACCGAAGAATCAGAAGAGTTGGAGGCCGACTTTTATTGAAGTCAAAAAAAATATAAAAAAGGAGGAAATTTTTCCTCCTTTTTTTGTGCCTCTACATTTAATTTATTTATATTTGCCCTCGCTAAACGAAAAAGGAAAGCCTTTTTTTAAGCATAAATTTTAAACCTTCATCCTTCGCTCAGTTGACTTCGAAAAACAACTTTTTCGAGAGTCCTCAAAAAAAGCTTTTTTTGGGATTAGAGTTCATCAAAATGAATTCAATAATAGAGCAAATTAGGAAAAGAAAATAAATTCCTCCTTAGCTCAGTTGGTTAGAGCATCTGACTGTTAATCAGAGGGTCCTTGGTTCGAGCCCAAGAGGAGGAGCTTAAAAAAAGAGTTTTACGAAAGTAAAGCTCTTTTTTTTGCACAAATTTTTAAGTGCGAGAAGTATGCCCAGACTGAACGCGGTGAACGTCGGGGAGTCCAGACCTTGCTAAAAGGGAGGTTTGAGCCGAAGACCGATTCGCAAAAATATAATTCATGTAAAATTCTTTCCTTACTTTTGAGGGTGGTCCAATGTTTGATCAATTGAATTATGCTTATATTAGAAGACGTTATCGCAATGAAAAGGAATTTCCTGTTGATATGGATAAGATTAACTTTTGGAAGCAAGAGGCGGGGGTCTTTTTGAAATTGACCGAGGAAATTTGTTTGGAACGGGTTGAGGGATTTAAAGGATTAGAATAGAAAATAATACTGAGATCTATTGAATTAAACCAATTTAAAAAAACAGAACATTCTTGATGTTTCCGGAATACATAATAGAAGAAGAGTAATGTTTTACTTTTTTATAAGTTTTGGGTTAAAGAATCATATTTCTTTGAAAACTTCCCTGATTTCTTTACTTCAAACTCTCTAATCAATGGTTGACTAAGTTGGTTTAAATTAAACCAAACGTTTTTCCTGTGTTTTTTAAACTTATGTCTTGTTTAAAGAATGTTTACAATCAATTTGCTATAAGCTAGAGATTTCTCTAAACCATTTGTATTTTTGTTTAATCAATGAAAAGAATAAAGTTTCAGCCAATAAAGAGTAAAAGAGTAGAAAAAGTTATTGATGACATTATCGATCAATACACCTATGCCGATACTACTGATAGACCTTGGATTATTGGATTTAGCGGAGGTAAGGATTCAACCGTTTTGTTGACTCTTGTGTGGATCGCATTGAGAAGAATAAGGGAAGATTTACCTAATCCTTTTCAATTGAAGAGGCCAGTTTATGTGGTTTGCAATGACACTATGGTTGAAAATCCAGTAATTGAAACTTATGTTGATGATGTTTTAGCGAAGATTCAGTTGGAAGCGAGAGAGCAAAATCTTCCAATTTTTGTCAAAAAAACTACACCAAAATTGGAACAATCTTTTTGGGTGAGTGTACTAGGAAAAGGTTACCCTGTGCCTAATAATGCCTTTAGATGGTGTACCGATAAATTAAAAATTAGACCAACTTCTGCATTTTTGCACGAACAGATTGATGAGAATGGAGAAGCCATTGTTTTATTAGGAACAAGATATGAAGAGAGTAAAGCAAGAGAAAGGTCGATAAGAAAACATGAAGTTGAAGGAAAAAGACTTTCAAAACATGTTTCGTCGCCAAATACCTATGTTTATTCTCCTATAAAGGAGTTGATGTTGGAAGAAGTTTGGTACGTCATTAACTCCGTTCCTTCACCGTGGGAATATGATAATTCGATTTTGTATAAGATTTATTCGGACGCAAGTGCTGACGACTACGAATGCCCAACAGTAGTGACGACTAAGAAACACACTAGCTGCGGTCAAAGTAGATTTGGATGTTGGACATGTACTGTCGTAAAAAAGGATAAATCTATGTCGGCTTTGGTTGAAAAAGGACAAGAATGGATGGCGCCTTTATTAGATTTTAGAAACCAATTAGTAGATGAGCGAAATGTGAGTGAGAATAGGTCTTCAACTAGAAGGAATGGAGTTGAAGCAATAGATGAAGAGGGAGTCCATCAAGGTAATTATAAACCTAAATATTTGGCGAAAATTCTTAGAGAATTGTTGGAGATTCAAAAGGAAATCCAAAAAGTAAAGCCGCATTTAAAGTTAATCACAAATCAGGAATTAATCGCTATTCAGGTGATTTGGAATAGAGATGGGACTTTTGATTACAATGTTGGAGATATATATAAAGAGGTAAATAACAGAAACATCTCGACAAATAATATTAAATCTCTTGACAACACTGAGAGAAGAATTCTGAATGAAGTTTGTGAGGAAAACTCAGAATTATTTACATTAATTGATAACCTAATTTCGTTGCAGGAATCAAAAACGTTATTGATTTCTAAATACGGGTTGCACAATGATGTTGAGAAGCGTATTGAATCCTTTGTAAAATCTTCAGAAGCATGAGAATTGACAAGATAATCTTCAATAATTTTAGAATTTACAAAGGTATAAATGAGGTTAATTTACACGACCATAAAGAAAGGAATATCTCATTAATAGCTGGGAAAAATGGTTTTGGAAAAACTACCTTTTTAACTGCGTTAATATGGAATCTATATGGTAATCTAATTACTCAAGTTGAGGATAAATATCGTATCGATATAAAGAATGCAGGAGGCTATGACAACTTCTTAGAATCCCTACTGAATAGAAAAGTCAAGCGAAAACGTGAAAAAAGTAACCAAGGAGAAGCTTCCTTTTCAACGGAATTACATTTAATTGATGTGATGATACCATCAATACCATGCAAAAAAGTCGTCATTAAAAGGAGTTATGACTTTGTAACAAAAAAAGAAGAGCTCAGGATATTGATTGATGGTTATGAAAATGAGCTTACGAAAGAAGTAGGTTATGAAATTTTCATTAACGATTTTATTTTACCCAGAGAGATTGCAAAATTTTTCTTCTTTGATGCTGAAAAAATTGTTTCTCTCGCTGAAGCAAAGAGTAAGTCAGAACTTAAATCTTTAAGCAGAGCATATTCTGAAGTTCTAGGGATTAAGAAATATGAAGACTTAAAACATAATTTGAACACACTACTCACTAAATTAAGACGAGGTGGAGTCTCAAAACATGATAAAGTTGAACTTGATAGGTTGATTGACAAAAGCAAGCAATTTAATGAGCTGATTGAGAATAATTTGAGCAAGCAAAGTCGAATTGAGGATGAAATCATCAAAAACAGAATTCTACTCGATTCTAATCAAGAAAAATTAATTAGAGAAGGAAACGAGATCAGTTTGGATGAACTCAAAGAAATGAAAGATGAACTGGCATTGTTGAAAGTTAGACATCATGAAGCGAAAGGTGAATTGAAGAAGTTGATGGAGATAGTCCCAATAGTGATTGGATTCAATAAGCTAACAGAGTTGATCGATCAAATTAACTTGGAATTTTCTCTTAAAAATAATGATGTTGATTCAAAAATTATCGAAAGAGAAATTGAAGCTTATTCCAAAAGACTTTTGAATGAGTTTAAGAAACTTAATATTGATAAAAAATTATTAACTCAACTTCAAAAGGTTGCCATTAACCAAGTTAAATCAAAGAAATCGAAAGTTAGAGTTGAGTCCAGTGAAATACTACTTGATCTAGCGGATCAAGACGCTAGAAAAATTATTAGTGTTTACAATTATATCAAAGATTCATTTCGATCTCAGTTTAAGATCATAGTAAAAAATGAAAAGGATTGTCGTTTAAAAATAAGTCGCTTAAAGCAAAAAATTCGACAAGCTGAAGCCAGAAAAGAAAACCCGTTAGCAATAAAACTAAGAGAGGACAGTGAGGAGCTGGAGAATAAAAACGCACACTTAGCAAACGAAAAAGAGGAACTCATTGCAGAAATGGGAGCGCTTAGAATTCAGTACTCTACTAACGAGAAGACATTATCGGAATATGAGAAGAATTACAAGTTAATAGCTTTGGATAAAAAGAAGTATGACGTAACTGTAGAAGTTCTGAAAAAGCTCAATACAATGACTAACAGAATTAAAGAAGAGAAAAAGTATTCACTTCAAAAATCAATTTTGCTAGGCTTGAATAAACTGATGCATAAAAACGCGTTCATTCATGAGGTGCAAGTTCGGATTGAAAATGAAGTAATGGATATTGACTTATTAGATGAAAACAAGAACTTAATTGACAAAGACTCTTTATCAAAGGGAGAACAACAGCTTTATGCAACAGCACTTTTGAAAGCTCTCGTGGATGAGTCTGGTATTAATTTTCCAGTATTCATAGATAGTCCACTGCAAAAATTTGATAAACAACATTCTACGAACGTTATACAACAGTTTTACCCATCTATTTCAGATCAGGTAGTGTTGTTTCCTCTTCTTGAAAAAGAATTATCTCTAGATGAGTATGATTTATTGAAAGATAAGCTAAATGGCGTTTATCTAATTGAAAATAATAACAACGAGTCCACTATAAATGAGCACGCATTAGAAGACCTATTTATAGAATTTAATAAGCAAAATTATGTTCTCTCAAATTAAGACAAGTAAAGCAAATAAGGAGATAGTAACTGATTTGACTAGAAAGTTAAATCTAGGAGCAGAGAATGTGATTGCAAGAATCGCTTATACCTATTCACTATCTAAGAATATAAAACTAGAGTTCAAAGATTTGAGCGATCATGGTGGTAAGGAATATTCTAAATCAGTTCTCTTTGGTGAAAATTACGACATCTATATTGGGATGCTTTGTACGCATTACGAGCTCTACAAACAAGATAATGATATTCCAAAGTTGATTAAGTTGCATTTGGATCACGGGATTGAATTGATAAACCAAGAAGTCGGTGAGGTAAATAACATTGATGGGTTTGATTTTTTAGTTGAGAAGATTGATTTAAGTTTGAATTGATTAACAAAGATTTTGCCCAAAATTCTTCCTTCAAAGATTTTTATCAAATTACAAAAATTGAACAAGCCATTGTTTTTAATTCGGTCTTTCTAGCATCCAATTCGGTTGTTGACCAATGGCTCAGGGCTCCAATACTTTGATTTAGAATAACGGAGGAAGCTTGAAAAATTGGCTTTTTTATAGTGAAATCATCATTTCCTCCAAGAACGTTGTCGGTTGGTCCCATAAATGTTAAGTTTTCTATTTCATTTTTGCGGGGCTCAATTGATGCAATTATACCTGTACTACTTGCTCTTTTTGGGTATATATAAAGTACTCCCCATCCTTAGGACAGGATTAATATAATCCTTCTATTTTAAGAAGCCATAGCTTTTTGATAAAATAACTCATCAGGTGGAATTTTTCCAATTGAAGTATGACGTCTTTTTTTGTTATAAAATTCAATGTATTTTCTTACATTTTGATACAGTTCTAATCCTCCATTTGCTGGGTTTAGGTATATTTTTTCCTGCTTTAATGTTCTCCAAAAGCGTTCAATGTAAATGTTATCCAGAGCTCTACCTCTTCCGTCCATTGAGATTTTAATTTTATGATTTTTTAAGGCATCAATGTAAAGGTCGCTTGTGTATTGGGATCCTTGATCCGAGTTGTGTATCTCCGGCGCACCATATTGCTCAACAGTATCATTCAGTAGCTCTACGCACCACTCTTTACTCATTGAGTTAGAGATGCTCCAATTGAGAATTTTACGACTGTAAACATCAATAATAGCAGCCATGTACATAAAACCTCTAAACATTGGAATATAGGTGATGTCCGTTTGCCAGACTTGGTTGGGGTGATCAATTTCTAGTCCTCTGAGTAAATAGGGATAAATATAATTGGTCTTGTCTCTGATTGTGGTTTTAGGTTTTGGGTAGATGGTCTGAACTCCCATCAATTTATATAATCGTCTAATTCTTTTTTTGTTGACTTTATAACCCAAATCTAAGTTTAAATGGTCAGTCATTCGCCCTACACCGTAATGAGGGTGATCAAATAACTGCAAATCAATCTTTTTCATCAATTCAAGATTCAATGAACTTTCTCCCTTAGGCTTATAATAAAGCCCACTTCTGTGAATTTCGAGGAGTTCACATTGCCGTTCCAGACTCAGTCTTGGATGAGATTTTACAACTTTTTGTCTTTTTTCGGTTGTACTCATTTGCCCAAGACTTTTCTTAAAAAATCATTCTCTACCTCTAATCTTCCGATTTTACCATAGAGCTTGTCTTTCTCTTTTTCAGAATCATCATTTTTTGATTCCTTTTCAAATGCCGCACTAGCATTGTTTAAAAACTCCTTCTTCCAAAGCGTTATCTGATTCGGTTGGAGTTCGAACTTGGAAGCCAACTCTTGCAGAGTTAGCCGTTCTTTCAACGCTTCCAAAACTACCTTCGTTTTGAAACCTGCTGTGAATTTTCTTCTTGATTTTTTCATAATTGACAGTGTTAAATTTACGATTTAAATTACTGTCCTAATTTTGGGGAGTATTATAATATGTTCAATCGTTGTGCTAGAAAAATCATATACCCTAGTCTTATCATGACAAACTGGATTTCCAGAAGTACTAGAATCATACCATCTTTTGAAGTGCTCCATAGTCATTAATAAATACTTTAACGGTTTATTTCCGCCACCATCACGATAAGACATTGATTCAATGTTATTACCAAAATGAGTGTCTCCCGCTCGTGACATCATCAAAGTTCTTAAAGCTGTTCTTAACGTATTCACACTGAAACCTGCAGGATTAGACCTTATTGCTATTGATTGTGTATGAAAAACAGTTACCGCAGCCTCAATATGTTGATTTGATACAATTTTATATCTAAACAGAAACAATTCCAGTACCTGAACTATCTCTGAAAATTTCCTTTCCCCTAAATGATAAGATGCTAATAAAATTGGAATTGAAACGGTTAATCCTAGTTCTTTAATTAGTAATGAAAGTCTATTTCTATCCCAGGCCGTAATAGGACGATTAGAGGTGTCAAAAGGCCAATTGCCTTCTGATATTTTCCTACAAACTAAAAATTCATTATATATACTTGCAGTTTTGATCTTGATTCTATTAGCAGCAACATTTGTTATCGGTGTCAAGACATGATCGGGGTAGAATTTGTTTAAAAAGTCATTAAATAAAGTACTCCTTCCAGCTCGGGAGCCATTATATGATGCATATAACCATCTTAAATAATTGTCAATTACTTTGGGAGTGTCAGTTAGAATTTTATCCCATGTTACCTCAGTAGAGTCTTGTTGGCTTCGGAAACCTTCAAGTAATTCTAAAGTCTTCGCTCTTAATAAATCACCCTCGGTCAAACTTTTACCTCTATCATTTAAAACTTGAAATAACTTATACGCCTCAGTATTACTATGCGTAACTATGTTAATTATTGAAAAATCCTCATCAATTATAATTTTAATTTTTTCAAGATCATCCATTTTATCAATTAAAGAGCGACCTACAATGAATGAATTAAGCTTTTCTAAAACCCCATCATATGCTGCTTTAATACGATCATGTGATCCTCGACTTGGAGTTGGTGAATTGCCACGAATTATTTCTCTGTAAAAGTCTGAATCAGCTTTTGAAAGTATAAGGGCATCAACAAACTGAGACCGTCGATTGACCTCTTGTTCAAATTCAATGAACCTTTCAGTTAGATTTCTAATTCTTCTTTCAATTATTTCCGAATTAACTGAATCACTATTAGAGTTTGCTTCAACTAATAAATCATCTCTGTAAATCTTTAAAACAACCCCAATGGTTAATACAAAAGTAGCAAACCTTTGTTGGCCATCTACCATTTCGTATTGAGATTGGCGCAACACTCCTGAGATTCTTTGCTCAACACTGACTACTCCTCCAAAGAAATGATTTTTTGAATTTCCAGACCTTCTAGCAAGAAAACACTCCTCGAGATCTTTTAAATAATCATTAATTTCTTCAATCTCCCAAGCATAACTTCTTTGATATTTAGGAACTCGAAACATAGGTTGATTCTTGAAAAACTCACCAACACCTGCATATTCTGGGTCTACTCTCATAATGTTTTGATAATTAAACTCTAGCCTCTATCATAAATCTCTAAAAAGAAATCATCTGAGTAATTAAATCTTGTTTCTTCTCCCGGAGTTTGGCGTATTTCCAGAATATGTTTAGCGCCACCTTCAGCATATTCTCCAATTATAGTTAGAAGTTTACGCGAATTCAAAATCTCTTCAGCTGTATCACCTTTGATTTCACCTAAAGCCATTAGTAAAAGACTGTTTGCTATACTTTCAGATGAATTAGTGATAGTTTGAAACTTGAAAGAAGATTTGTTTACAAGGTCAGCGCCATCTATTTTTTTGGAGTTTCTAAAGCCAATTATTGCCGACCATGCAAACGCTTGCCAGAGCATTGAGAAGAATTTGTCATCTTTCTTCGTAATATTCGAACCTTTTTCTTCTTGACGACTAAACAAGTCCATTATTTTTTTGGTATACTCACCATAATGAACACCTTTACTATTTATTTCGGTTAAAAGTTTTTCTTTCATAATTACTATTTTGTATAGTTGACCACATTGGATTTTTTATTTGTACGTGAATCATCACCATCAGAATCTATTAACGCATTTTCTACTACATAAAAGTTTGATATTTTGGCATCATCAATTAATTCCACTATTTGCTTGTCATTAAATTGAGTGTAATCTTTCGACATAATAATCATTTGTTCAAAAGAATCACTAATATTTACGGTAAGGTTATAAGTGTTTTGATAGTCTAAATCAGATGTTGGAGCATCTGCTATTAAAGGGTATGATTTATTTTTTTTCTTCGCACTTAACGAAAGAAAAGAATTCGCTACCGCTAGATTACTCGCTACTTCTTCGCCAGCATTAAGATTGGATAAAAAATCAGATGTCACTTTATCAATAATTCTAATACCATTCTTAGTTATAACTATATTTCCTTGTTCCTTATTCCCTAGATACAAAGAGTATAACCTATTACTTTCTTTTTCAATTTCAATTATTAATTTCACATAAGCTGATTTTTTGAGAACTCCTAAAGAATCCACAAATAATTGAATATATCCTTTTGCCTTTTCTTCAACACTCGCGGAGCTTCCGCTCTTTTTAGTGTATTCATCACTTTTATTGTTTAAATCAAGTAATATCGCTTCTAAATCAGCAATTGTATTTACAGTGTCTTGTAAGTATCTTGTTTTAGATTTAACATCTTTATTATAAGTGTGTAGCTTATTTGTTAGCATGCTCGCTGTGTGCGCGCCATCATCTAATTGACCTCTATTTTCGCTTCCTATCTCAGTGTATAGATTATCAATTTTTTTTGATAAAGAATTTCTCTTTTTTATTAGATTCTTTTTTTTCTTCTCGATCTCCTCCATGTCATTACTGATTTTCGGAAGATCGCTCAAAACGCGCCTTTTTACTCTGTTTAAATCTGAATAATTATCAGATAAGATCCTGTTTTGAACATTCACTTCAAAATCAACCATTCTTCTTTTCAAAGCTTCCAAAGCCTCTGAGCCATCTTCAACAGATCGCTCACACAAGTCGCAATGTTTATTGGCAATCATTTTACTGACGTATTCTGGACCTGGTAAGTTCAAAGGCAGTGAACTTTTTGAATTACTTATTTTCTGAATGAATACGTCAAGTTTATCTATGCTAATTTGAGATTTAGAAATTACATCTTGGCAACCATTTAGCATCCATTTTGTTATCAAATCTTCTTTAATTGAATGATCTATATCATCAATATCTTTTTTTGTCTGGTGTAACTCAGCTTCTAAACCTACTAATGTTGATTTGAATTTTATGAAATGGTCAAAACCAGATAACTTGTCTTCGATAGTTACAATTTTATCTTCCAAATCATTAATATCATTCTCGTAATTAAGCTTATTTGCTTTTTTCTCGGAAAGTTTTTTTTGATTATCATATATGGCATCAATAATCTTATTTTGCTCTTTACCTATCTTATCATCCTTCTTCTGTTCTCTGTAAATTTTAGAACTTATATTTTCATGTGATTCGCTAACTATTTTATGGAGGGAGTCATAAATAGGGTAATAGGATATACCATCAATAGCCTTCCGCAATGTAACATTATTACTGAAATCATAAAGTTCATCCATTGTTTCACCTTGGTACCACATGAACTTTCGCAGGTTAGCAGGGAATATGGTGTTTAGAAGATATTCAATTTCAACCTTTTCAGCAAAATGAGTCTCACTTTCGTGAATGTATTCAATTTGCAATCCAGTAGAGGTGAATGTTTTTAAAATGCCGGTCTCTTTTTTATACTTGATAATGCGTCTAAAAGTATATTGCACATCATCAATTTCACTTTTCATTCTAAAATGAGGTGCTAGCAATTTAATTTCCACAACTGTTTCAATTGTTTCTCCCTCATCTGAATTCGTAATATAATAATCAGGACAGAGAATAATGTCATCAACAGATTTCCATTTTTTCTTGGTGCTATTCTCTCCAATGTTCGAGTAAATTTGATTGAAAAACACCCAATAAAACGCATTAAACAATTGTGATTTACCCCCACCATTAGACGCTGAGATAATATTTAAACCTTTATCGAATTCGAAAATATCTTCATCCAAATAACAAAAGAAATTTTTTATTTTAACAGATTCAATTCTCATACTTCAATACTTTTTAAATGATTTACAATTAAATTCTGAAATTTAGATCTTGCATCATTTATGTCATCTTCAATTGTCCCAACTTCTTTGCTTTCAATCAGTTTTTCAAAAGCCTTTTTTATTAATTCGTTATCTAGTTTTTGGTTTGCTATTTTTTCCTTGAATTCACTTTTTTCTAGGATTAAATAAAACTCGTCTCTTAGACTATCATTTAAAGATTTCATATTTAATATTTTTCTAATTCTTCATTGATTAAGCCATATACGTCAATATTGTAATGGCTAGCAACATCTTCAATTAATTCAAGCGTTTCAATTTTGTTCTCGGATAAAGCAGAGAAATTAATTAACCTTTTCAGTTCAGATAAAAAGATGTTCTTTTCAGCACTTATTTGTTTTTCATCCGTTAAAGTGTGATCCATTGGAGGCTTTACAATCATATCATAAATATGTGAGTAATCCTTATCCTTATGAGTTCTAAGTACACGCCCTCTTCTTTGAATATATTGTCTTGGATTCCCCGTACTAGAACAAAAAACAGCATATTGCGTTCTAGGAACGTCCACCCCTTCATCTAAGCATTTCATAGCTAACAACACGTCCAAATCACCTTTTTCAAATCTATTTAATATTGGGTCTCGGTCTTTTGTTTCTCCTAAGAATTTTCTTAGTTTAAAACCGAATTTGTTAAAAAGTGTTTTTGAATAATTATCAATAATACGTTCTGATTCATCATCCGCATTATTGTAATCTACTTGATCGTAATTATATGTATTTCCTTCGGGAACATAAATAAAAGCATAGGTGAATTTATGAGGGTTAATTTCATCAATAATCTTCACAAGACAACTTGATTTATTTTCTGCTTTATGAATGATTGACTTTCTCATTATTAAAAGATTTGCAACCTCCGGTAAGTCCTTATATCTTCCCGTTTTAGAATCAATATATTTATATAGTTTTTTAGTGAAGACTTTGTACTCCTCAAGCTCGTAATCTTTTAAATCTACAAATTTAGGATGGTAGTAATATCTACATAAAATACCTTCTTCAATGGCAGTTTTCATATTGTATGAGAAAGTATATTCCGGTGCAAAAGCATTAAAAAAATTGCACAGCTCAGATTCTCCAATAGGATCATAAACTCTTTCAGGTGTTGCAGATAATCCAATTCGTTTAGATATTTTATGCGGAAGTATTTCTAATAATTTTGGAGCCCCAAATGTATGTGCTTCATCTGCTATTAATGTGAAGTCATTTAAAGCTTTTTCAAAATACTTAATTAGTAAGGATTGAAATTTTTCTCCTCTGAATGTTGCGTATGTTGTAATAATGCAAATATCATCCTCAATTCCCATTTTCAACTCCTTGCCATACTGCTGTAATTCCAAAAACCAGTTATTCTTGCTAGAGCAAACAATTGTATTTGAAAAGTTAAACTTATCGACTGCTTCTTGTTTCCATTGGTTTGCTAATGCAATTGTTGGTACAAGAACAATAAATTTGTAAAAACCACTTATATTATATTCTTGAACGATACAGTTAAGAGCCGTTATTGTTTTGCCCGTTCCCGTCGCCATTGCAAATAAGCCTTGTCTATTGTTGTCGATCCAATTCTTATAAGCCAACATTTGATAATTTCTAGGTTTATCAAACGGGAACTTAGGTTTTGTCCTTAATGCCTCAATAATTGTTTCAAATTTAGCTTTCTTTTTCTTGAAAATAGTTTTAACTTTTTCATTCATTTTTGATTTTTCAGTCAACTCTAACGAATCTTCCAATAAATCTTGAATGTCTTTACTATGTCCAATTTTATTAATAATGACTTCAATTTCCGAATTGTCAATATATGAATAGTCAGGATGGGTTTTGGTGATTATCTGCTCAAATAGTATTCTTTCTTCTTTTATTCTGGCAATAGATACTTCACCACCCCATGAGGTATCAACTTGAAAACTTTCAGAATTTTTTATTAAAGCTGAAATTGTAAAATTTATACTACCATCCGTAGTTATAAAATTTTCACCATCATGCAAAACCATTTTTTTACAGTGAGCTAGATCAAATTTATTAAACTTAACGGGCAAGATTTGTAACCTACCTTGTTTTTGTAAAAACTTTAAACAATCAAAAAAATGTTGACCTTCTGAGCTCAATTCGCTCTGGAGAAGTTCAATATCTCCAAATATGTTTATTACTTTGTCTTCATTTGAAATTTCTTTATTCTGGATTAAATTTTCAAAATCATTTAAACTTAAAAAATGGTTAGTAACAATTCTTAATTTACCTTCGTTAAAAACAAACTCCGCAAAACTCCTTGAAAGCACCTTAATTGCATTAGAACTAAAATAGCCTAACAATAAATCTATGGTTTTAGAAATAGGAAAAGCATCTTCATAAAACTCTAACGGTATATGTTCAGAGTCCGAACTGTACTTGTAAGTATCTGGGAACTTAATGTCTCTAAATTTTGTGTTCATCTAATCCTTTGAAAAATTCATTTGGGGTGATTTCTAAGAAATTGCATAAGGTTAAAAGGGTCGATAGCTTCATGTTGCCTCCGTTTTCATACCGGCCATATTGCGATCTTGATATGCCAATTTCATAAGCTAAATGCTCGTAATTAGAAAAGCCTCTGGCTATTCGAAGCTCCTTTAAACGTTTACCAATGAAATCAAAATATATCTTTTCCGATACCTTTTTACTCATATAACAAATCTTATTAGAATAAATGACTTTTGGTACCCCTTAAAGTGTGGGAAAGGTGGATTTATAAATTATAAATGGACTATTGATTACATAGATATAAATAGCGAGATTATAAAAGTTTGTTTATTAATTAGTTTTTTACTGAATAAATCAACTTATATTGATGTTAATTATTAACTAAAACTTAAAATTATGTCGAAAGGAAAAATGACAGGAAAAGCCGCAAGTCGCATTCAAAGTTCAACTGCAAAAAGTAGTGGAGGGAAAGTAAGCAAAGGGAGTTTTGCTGCGAGAGCACATAGCTCAGCTGCTAAGTCAGGTAAAAAATAGAGTTTACTCCCATTAAGTTAAGGAGGCAATTTAATTATTGTCTCCTTTTTTACCTGTTAAAAGATAGTATGTTCATTTACTCCAAATAAATGAACACATCATCAAAATGCGTCCAGTTCAACAATAACCTCTTACAACCTTCACTAATAAAAATTTGCACACTACATTTCAACCCCTCCCAAAATCAACCTTTCATTCTGTACCCACGTTACTACATAAAATATAAAATCCTACTTAACACCATGAAAACAATTTTACTTGCTCTGTTTATTCTCCCAACCATAACTTTTGGACAAGCATGATATGAGGAGTATGTTAAATTTTTTGATTTTGACACAGACTCTAATTTCCAACATTTATACCTTGATACTGTGGCCAACCCAGGCAATTTGTGGCCAGTGGCTCTACCCAATAAAATGGTTTTTACAGAGGCCGTCTCATCACCAAATGTGATGGTAACCGATTCTTTGGATAGTTATCCGATTAATGACACTTCTTCCTTTATTATTTGGCATCAAATCGTGACTGGTTTTGGTTGGGGCAGCGAGCTAAAAGGTAAATTATTATTCTTGAAGTTATTAAAAGTTCGATTATTCCGAATTAACCCTAGGAAGCTCAAAATACCCATTCTCACTTTGGTTGAGCAAACCCTGTATTTTCATAAAATTTTCGGGTGTCGGTGTTAGGTTTACAAAATTTCCGGTAACAATGCTCCTTTTGTAAATTACAAATGTGTTTTCAACTTTTGGGTTAATTTTATTTAGGTAGATTTCAGAATTTTTATCTGAAAATGAAGGGACAAACGTTAACGCAAGATTTTTCAATTTCAGTTCATTTCCCAATTGTTCCAATTCTGCTATTCTATTTTCTATGCTATAATTATGTTCGTTTCCGTATATAAAATAAACTTTCAGGTAAGCTTCTCTTTTTTGGCTTTCAGCCTCTAAAAATTTCAGCCAATCTTTTATTTCGTTCCAATTCGGATTTTTACCCACACAATATAAAATACCGTGATACCAACCATATTTACAAATCGGGCAAGTGCGTGTGCCTTTATCCGGTCCATAAGCGTGGTAAGGTGTAAAAGAATGCAAATCCTCACCAATCTGTTTTCCAGATTGTGCGCTTTGCAATTTGTCTTTCGGATAATTGGGGATATTTAGCCCTAAAATAATGTTGCGTTCCCCAATCCACACCCTGTTTTTTTCAACAAATCGAATAACTCCATTTCCACCTCGGTTTTCCATTTGGTTTCTTTTTTTGGTGGTTAATAGCTTGTCATTATCAAAAACAAAATCATCCAAATAATAAGGTTCGGGCTTGTTTTTTTCTTTCACTGTTAGGTGTACATGTGCTGGCTCATCTCTGCTGGGATATGTTCCCGGCATAACGGTGTGTATAGCGTATTTACCATCATTGCCTGTTTTTATCCAACCTCTTATATAACCGTGCGTATGACCTAATTTATTTTTGGGCATATTCCGTTCTTCACCTTCATTCGTAGCGTAAACTCCATTAACATCTGTGTGATTATAATAAAGAATAATGTTTGGCGCTGGTGTCACCCCGTCATATTCGTATATAGTTCCGGTTAACGTTATTTTTTGCCCGGACTGTTTAGCTCCTGGGCTTGTATCAGTGGGGTATAATATACCGGGCATTTTATAGTCAAAAGGCAGGGTTTCATCAAAATCCGCGGGGAATTGCTCAGTACCTGCTTTTTTAGGTGTGTTTTGGCCATTGCATCCCCATAAATTCAATCCCAGCAAAACAAAAAGTGCCGCTTTAAAATATAAAGTATTCATTTTCTTTTTGGATTTAAAATAGGGAGTCAAAACGGCTTTCCACAGTACAATGTGCTAGAATTTGCCAAGTGGAGTAAAGAACCAGCTTACTGGAATAAATGAATCCAATTGTCTCTGTAGTGTCTGCTGAACCGAATCACTTGACCACTTTCAAAAAAGGCGTCATAATCACCATTTTTCCGTGATTTTAATTCCGTAACAAAATGTTTATTGATAATTGCCGAGCGGTGTACGCGAACAAAGTTTTTTGCATTCAGTAGCGCTTCAAAATCTTTTAAAGTACGGTTGTCCAAATACTCTTTTCCTTCAGCAGTAATTAGGGTATACGGTTTTTGGGTTATAATGTGCTCAATAGCAGCAGTTTCTAGGTAGATTGTTTTGAGCCCAATTTTCACGTGGATTTTTACAGTATCTGCTGACCGTGTTTGGACCTTTTTATTTTTGGTTTGTGTTGCGCGAATTAAATAATAAATAAAGGTGTAAAAAAAAGTAAGAATATATAACTGATTAGAAAGAGCCGAATTAAAAATAGCAGAGAAATAATGGGTTGGAGAAAATACAAAATAGCTGACCAATACAAAAAACGAACTAAAAATTACAATATGAATGAATGTAAATGGTAGACTTAAAAGCACTAAAACACCAAATTTTTTCAGTGGGCTGTTAAACACAAGCGGTCGCGTAAGCTTGGCGTGCAAAAAAGTAAGCGGAGCCAGAAAAAACCATATACTGTTGTACAATAACGACTCTGAAATATAAAAACCCGTGTGTTGCGTTTGGCTGTAGATGTAATCTTGAACAACAGATAATCCAAAAAGAATCACAACAATCAAAATCCATAGCGGAAACTGACGAGCTTGCGTCAGAAATGCAGATGATTTATGCACGTGTGTTTGTTGCATTTAATTTCTTTAAAAATGGCAAAGGCAAAAAAAGCTATGCGTCTAATCGTCTAAGTCAGCTTTATAAGGCCACGATTTAGTGCTAAAAAACAAAAATTAATCAATAATCCCTAATAACGTAAAACAAACAACCACTTCAATAGATTAAGATTTTCAAACCGAACCGGTTTAAATTTTTGATAAAAATGTTGGTTAAAACCAAATTAACACAAAAAATAACCAACTACAAAATGACTACACCGTAAAAAATTAAGCACAATTTTTTTTAAAAAAACACAACCAAACAATACCGGCTGAACACCCGCCGACTGTAAGAGTTACACGGTAAGTGAACGGCTTGTTTTTAGTGTTACCAAATAAAAATCAAATGATTATCAATTTGATAACCATTTGGATAAAAGAAAAAAATGGTTACATTCACACCAACCAAAGCAAATTAACCGGACCAAAAACGGATTACTACGAAAAACAAATCTCACGGCTTTTTTAGCCTAAAAAATAAATGGAATGAAGCTGCTACTTCGTACCTTTATTTAGCCAACTAGCGTCATGATGCCAACTGGATTTGGTCCAGCATCTTCTGTGGAAAGATGCGCCTAAAAACCGAATGGAGTGATCGATAAAGTGATTAAAACAGTTGCAAATGAACTGGCCAATTATTTAGACCGTGTTGCGGGGCTTGAAAACCCGGCAAGCGAAAAAATTGATGTGAGCCACCTGTTTAATGCTTCTGGTGAGGCCATTCCAACACATTTAGGGATTACACTTGTAAATATTGAAGAAGAACGCGTTAACCGGGCAAATGATGCGTATGCTAAAAAAGTAGAAGGTTATGTTAAAATAAACCCGCCTATTTCGCTGAACTTATATTTATTGTTTACCGCAAACTTTCAAGAAAGTTATGACGAAGCACTAAAATTTATTGCTTACGTAATTCAGTTTTTCCAAGCCAAAAGTGTGTTTAATAAAGAAAACACACCTGCTTTATCCGATAAGGTAGAAAAGCTGGTAGTGGAATTGCAGCCCTTGAGCTTTGAGCAACAAAATTATTTATGGGGCATGGTAGGCGGTAAATATTTGCCCTCAGCATTGTATAAGTTTCGCCTAATTGTCATCCAGGAAGAAATTCTGATTGAAACGATTGGAGAAGTAAAAATCATAAAAGAAGACTATAAGTTAACGTAAAGTGGAACGGATTTATACCAAAATATATCAGCTAAATGTAGCACATGATTTTTACCAAAACGGCGTTTCGGCAGATTTTACTTTCGCCCCCCTTGGCGAAACAACAAAACAGCTTTTTGTCCATGATTTGTTATTTAAACATCACCCTACAGGGTTCGATTTAGCATACAAAACTCAAGAGAACAGAACCGGAGCGTTAGAAGCACTGGAACACGAGTTAATTTTTTATGTAGGCATTCACTTAACCAACTTAAATGCACTGAATTATACGGATTTACCCGAAAAAGAAAATTCGACAGACATTTATTTTGCTGAAATGGATTGGGCAGATGGCGAAACTGATTTAACCACAATTCAAGTAAGATCAACGCAATTTACTGAATTACATCAGCATCAAAATGAGCAGTTAACCTTGAATGTAGTAAATGACACGGGACAGATTATCTTCTCCAAAACATCTACCGGAATAAAAAATGCGGCGGACGACGACGATTTGTTCAACCATGAATTTAACGTACAGCTGCCTGCCCAATTTGCACTGCAAACGCACACTGTTGAGTTAATGAAAACAGCGAATGGAGCCTTTATTAAACGCACAGAAATTTTTGTATACAACCCGCTTGCGCAGGCAAATTTATTTGGTATTGTACAATTAAAACTAGATCATCCTATAAATGCCGAAAGCCCGTTAACCCAGGCAGTGTTAAAACTACAGGCGCTTGAAAGTAAGTGGATTTATGAAATAACATTGTCAAAAAATTATACAGCTCATTCGTTCCAGTTGTTTCGCCCCGGATTGTTAGAAGAAGACCCTCATTTACTAAGTTTTAAACAAGTTAGTGACGATTTAGAGACAGAAATAAACCCGGAAGCAGATGCACCGAATTATGAAAAAGATGCACAAATCTATTTCATTTCAGCCAAAACGATAAAAGAATCAGAACACGGTATTGACGATTTAAACCTAGTTGTATTAGACGACGAAGAAGAGCCAAAAGTAAAAATTAAAGGATTACCAAATCCATCATTAAATACACCAAATAAAAAAGTTTACCTAAAAATTTAAAACTAAAATTTATGCCCAGTACTTACAAAACACCCGGTGTTTATATTGAAGAAATATCAACACTACCAGCCTCAATAGCGCAGGTTGAAACCGCTATTCCTGCTTTTGTTGGCTTTACAGAAAAAGCCATTGAAAATGGTTTACCCGTTAAAAATGTTCCCACCCGGATTAAATCATTGCTTGAATATGAGCAGTATTTTGGAAAAGGACAAAAGCTAAACATTCGTGTTGATTTAGAAAGCGATAATGCCGTTAAATCAGTATCGTTTAATACCGCATTTTGTTTGTACGACAGCATGCGTATGTTTTTTACAAATGGCGGAGGCCCTTGTTACATTGTTTCGGTTGGTGATTACACCACCACTGGCGAAACGAGCATTAAAACGGCATTATCAACCGGATTAGCTGCCTTGCGGAAAAAAGATGAACCAACACTACTATTATTTCCAGATGCAGCAAATTTATTAGGTCGAGATAAATTAGGTGCGTTACAGCAAGAGGCACTCGCACAATGTAACGATTTACAAGACCGTTTTTGCATTTTTGATTTGAAACATGGCGCAAAAGAGCTGAACGCTAAAACTGAGGGCGAAACACCCGAATTGGCATTCAGAAATCGCGTTGGAGCGCAATATTTGAAGTATGGTGCTGCTTATTATCCAAATATTCGAACGTCTTTAACATTTTCATTCAGCTACGCAGATGTTAAAGATTCAATTTACAAGGCAGATGTTGCGGTAAATTTGAGTGGATTAAGCGCAGATGCCAGCCCTGTCGATCATCTTGAAAAAGTTTTGGCAGATGATGCCAAGTTTTCAACGATTTATAACACTCCTAGTTATACAGGGCCGGGAACGGCATGGCTAACTGCAATAAAAAAAGATGGTATTCAAAACAAGTCTACAGCAGATGGATATAAAGGAATAGAAGAATTTTACACAGGAGAAGGAAAAGCAAAAGAACGTATTGAAGCAAGAGGAGTTTACATTGCTGCAATGCTTGACCGTTTAGTTCAACTAACAGTAACCGATACCAAAGATGAATCAAACGAAACACCTTCAACAAAAGATTTGTTTACAATTCATAAAGCAGATATACAACCACAAACACCTGCTGAGGCAGATACATACTCCCAAGTAGAGGAGTTGCTCAGAAAATTAATGAGTTACGGGTTGGGTTATACCGACGGAACCACACCAGAGGAACTGGATTTTAGTGAATTTTTTACCAAAACGGACGATACTTTAATTGGAGCTTACACCTATAAAACGGATAATGTTGTAGCAGATGCAACCGTTTATGGAAGTCCTGATAGTGCAACAGAAGCAGCGGATAACTCACGAGCAGCTTATCAGGCCTTGTTTGAAGAAGCACTGAGCCTGTATGAAAGTTTTGAAGCAAAAATTAATAACCGTAAAGAAAATTTAGAGCTGCTATTGCGCGAAACAAATGTCGTGTACAGCAACATTGCAAACGCCATTAGTAAAGAAGGTATTTCGATTCCACCGAGTGGAGCAATTGCAGGGGCTTATGCCGCTACTGACAATGAAAGAGGCGTGTGGGTAGCACCGGCAAACCGCAGTTTAAGTGGGGTAATTGGTCCGGTGGTAAACATTACAAACCATGACCAGGAAGGACTAAATGTAGATGCCACAGCCGGTAAATCCATTAATGCAATCCGTTCGTTTACCGGACGCGGAACATTAATTTGGGGTGCCAGAACCTTAGCCGGTAATAGCAATGAATGGAGGTACATTCCGGTTCGGCGCTTGTTTAATATGATTGAAGAATCTGTAAAAAAGGCAACAGAATTTGTAGTGTTTGAACCCAACGATCGGAATACATGGTTACGCACAAAAGCCATGATAGAAAACTTCTTAAACCAAATTTGGCGAGCAGGCGGCTTAGCAGGTGCAAAACCCGAACATGCCTACATAGTTAAAATTGGTTTAGGCGAAACCATGACGGCGCAAGATGTGTTGGAAGGCCGAATGATTGTAGAAGTCCACTTGGCAGCTGTGCGCCCTGCAGAATTTATAGTGCTTCGATTCATGCACAAATTACAAGAATCTTAAAATCAACCCAAATCACTTACAATTAACGATTAAATAAACGAAATAACATGGCAAATTATCCAATAACAGCCTTTCATTTTAAAGTAGAATGGGGCGGAGCCTCCGGAGCATTTACAGAGGTGTCCGGTTTAAATTTAGAGCATCAAGTAGTTGAATACAGAGACGGACTAAACCCCGTATTTTCTACCATTAAAATGCCTGGGTTAAACACCAACGGCGAAATTACCTTGAAGCGTGGCATTTTTAGAAAAAACAATGAGTTTTACAAATGGTGGAACACCGTTTCAATGAATGAGGTAGAACGTAGAAACATTACCGTTAGCTTGTTAGATGAAAACCACGAACCTACAATGGTATGGAAACTCAACAACGCTTGGCCATCAAAAATAGAAGGTGCCAGCTTAAATGCAACGGGCAACGAAGTGGCTATAGAAACCATTACCCTAGTGCATGAAGGTTTATCAGTAGAAAATGAATAAAACACCGTAAATGATCGAAAGGCCAATAAGTGGGTTTCATTTCTTAGTAAAATTTGACTTGGAAAATTTACGGGACATTGATCTGCGTTTTCAAGAAGTTGCCGGACTTACCGTAACAGTAGAAACCGAGGAGTTTAAAGAAGGGGGCGAAAACCGCTTTTCGCACAAACTTCCCAAACGGTCAAGCTACGCATCTCTTGAGTTAAAACGCGGAAAATTTGTGCACTCCACCATTATTGAATGGTGCAGAGATGGGATTGAAAATTTTGATTTTAAACCCGTCAACCTAACCGTTGTATTACTAAATGATGCCCACTTACCCCTCGCGGGGTGGAAAGTCATTCATGCATACCCAATTGAGTGGGGTATTAGTGGTTTTAACGCCCAATCGAGCGATTTGGTGGTAGAGTCGCTCAAATTAAACTATTCGTATTTCGAACCCATTACACTAACTGACATTGTTTAACCATGCCGCTAGAAATTAAAGAAATAGTAATAAATGCCAGCCTAACCGAAAAGGTAAACAACGGGATTGTTGATGAGGTAAAAACCGCTGAATCACCAACCGATAAGGCTGAAATAATTGCAGAATGTGTGGAACAAGTACTCGAAATTTTACGTGAAAAAATGCAACCCTAATGACTGGTAAACTTGAAAAAATAACATTGCTTTCATACACCGACAACAGCTACAATACTGCGGATGGTAAGTCATACGTTGCGTTAATTAACCCCGAACAAATTAGCCAGGAGTTTAAAACAGATTTTCAAAAAATTAAACCAAAAGGGGGGAAAGAATCCAAAAAATTTGAAACCATACAATCTCCAAAACTCAGTTTAAAATTTGTGTTTGACGGAACAGGTGTTTTAGATATTAGCAATGCAGCCGTTGCCGAAAATGCAAAAGAGCAATACCCTAGCGGTAACCCTGAAAAAAAGGGAGAGTTTGAACAGTCAAAATCTACCGGAGGAACGGTTGAAGAGCAAATTAATGCGTTTAAAGAAGTGGCATTAGTCACAAAAGGCGAGATACATGAGCCAGGCTACATAAAACTTTTTTGGGGTGAAATAATGTTCAAAGGACGGTTACTGTCGTTAAAAATAGACTACACCCTTTTTAAGCGAGACGGCACACCACTAAGGGCAATTGGCAATGCCGTTTTTGAAAAAGACTTGGACAGTGCTACCGAACGTAAAAAAGAGAATAAAAAATCACCGGATTTAACGCGCATAAGAGTAGTACAAGAAGGTGATACTTTGCCACTGATGTGCTTTGAAGTATACAAAAATTCAACCCTTTATTTGGAGGTGGCAAAAGTAAACGGGTTGGTAAACTACCGCACATTAGCAGTTGGGTCAAAAGTGTTTTTTCCACCATTAACAGAAAAAGTGTCATGAGCGATACAACGGCAAATAACATCACAAAGAAACATGAAGCGGTTCATGAGGCACTCATTTTTGTAAGTGATACGCCGCATTCTGACGGCAAGCAAATAAACGATAATTACGAAATACTTGAAATTATAGTGCTAAAAACAGCCAACAAAATTAGTTATGCCAAATTAAAAATAGCAGACGGCAGTGTAGCACAGCAAGATTTTGAAGTGAGTAATGAAGATGTATTGATTCCGGGCAAATTTATCACCATAAAAATGGGTGATTTGCATTCAACCGAAACCGTTTTTAAAGGAGAGGTTATAAAACATGGCATTAAAATCCGGCAAAACAGCAATAGTATTTTACAGCTAGATTGCAGAGATGTAGCCGTCTGCCTAACCACGCAAAAAAAGAGTGGCTATTTTGGAGAAGATGTAACGGATGTAGATGCGTTTGAAGAATGCGTAGGACAGTATAAAAAAGGAGGTAAAAAAATAATTCAAACAAATTTTGAGCCGACTGAAAATAGTCATGAAGGTTTGGTGCAATACAATGCAAGTGACTGGGACTTTATTTTAACCCGAGCCATTGCAAATGCGCAATTGCTGTATACAGATAATGGCATACTTAAAACAGTAACCCCAACGGTAAAAGATACGGCTGATTATACCTTAACCTATGGCGAAGAAATAATAGAGTTTGAGGCAGAAATAGATGCCAAAAATCAATTTGATGAAGTGATTGGACAAGCGTGGGATTCTGCCAAACAAGAACTTACAGAGGAAGCACTAAAACAATTAGACGACTCCGTTCAATTAGGTGCGCAAGGAAATTTAGCGAATAAAGAGCTTGCCAGGGTGCTAAATGATAACGGGTTAAAACTACCTTATGCGGGAAACCTCACTGCGAAGGAATTAAAAAATTGGGTAAAAAGTGAGCTGATGAAATCAAAATTAGCCCGGATTATTGGGCGTGTTTCTTTTGTTTCTTCAGTAATAGTTCAGCCGCTTTCTACGATTGATTTAAAAGGTGTAGGCGACCGATTTAATGGAAAAACGATTGCCATTGGTGCCCGTTATGAATTTGCTAAAAATCGGTGGAAAACAGACCTGCAATTTGGCTTATCACGAGATTGGGGAACGCGTGCACAATCAAGCGAACAGGACGAACGATTAATTCCATCCATGTCGGGTTTGCACATAGGCGTGGTTACGCGGTTAGATGATGACAAAGGTGAAGATCGCGTAAAAGTTAGAGTTCCATTTATTGATGAAAAAGGGGAAGGAGTTTGGGCAAAATTAGCCCGACCAGATGCCGGCGAACACCGCGGACTATTTTTTATACCTGAGCTGGATGATGAAGTGTTGGTGGGCTTTGTAAATTGTGATCCGCGCTATCCGGTTATTGTTGGCATGTTAAACAGCAGTGCTAAGCCCGCTCCGGTTTTAAATAAAGATAAAGACAACCTAAAAGGCTATTACTCAAAAGCCGGTAGCAGAGTAGAGTTTGACGATAAAAATCAAACCATTAAAATTCAAACGCTGAGCAATAAAGAAGCAAAGGAATTAAAAGATTTTCGTTCTGCTCCGCCCAATTTAGCAAAAAACAACACCATCATTTTGGATGAAAAGAATGGAACGATTTTGATCCAGGATCAAAACAAAAATCAAATTGAACTAAGCAAAAAGGGTATTCTCATAAAAGCAGATAAAAAAATAACCTTGGACGCAAAAAAAATTGAACTCATTGCCAAAGATGAACTTAAGACAGATACTGGAGCGTCCAGCTTAGTGTCAACAGGCAAAACAACGATTAACGGATCACAAATAAACTTAAACTAATGGGAGCCGCAGCAAGACAATTAGACTTACACACTTGCCCAAAATCTGAACCAGGGCCGGTTCCGCACGTGGGGTTGTTTATACCAAAAGGCAGCCCAGATGTAAAAATTAATGGACTAGAAGCCGCCCGAAAAGGAGATAAAGTATTGTGCGTTGGTCCGCCAGATAAAATTAGTGGAGGGTCTGCCACTGTGTTTATTAACGGAAAAGCCGCCGCGCGTAAGTTAGACCCGACAGAACATGGTGGATCAATTTCAGCCGGAAGTTTAAATGTGAATATTGGAGGATAATAAAAATGGACGAAAACGAATTAAATACACTTTTTTTAGGAACGGGTTGGAGTTTTCCACCCACGTTTGAAAAAGGCAATAATCAAGTAAAATTGGTTTCGGCGGTGACAGATATTAACCAAAGTTTATCCATTTTATTAGGCACAACACTGGGCGAACGACTCATGCATCCCGATTTTGGCTGTAATTTATCTTACTATTTACATCAGCCGTTGTCAACCTCTCTCACCACTTTTATAAAAGATTTAATTGAAACAGCCATAGTACGCCATGAAGCCCGCATTGATTTGCTTAACGTAAAAATAAACTTAGCGCAGCAGTATGAGGGCGTGCTGTTAATTGAAATTGACTACAACGTACGCGCCACCAACGCACGCAGTAACTACGTTTATCCTTATTATTTAACAGAAGGTACAAATACCGAATTGTGATGGAAGAAAACTGCACTAAAAAAAATCCGTTGCGTTTAAAAGGAACTGCTCAAAATGAGCGGTACACTGAAAATTTGGATCCAACGACTTTAAAAATTGATGGCAAAACGCCCACCGATTATCAGAAATTTGCCAACGCTTTTGCCAAATTAGTGCAATATTACAACCTAAATAATAACCGAGACGGGGATTGGGAAGCTTTTTTTACACCAGAAATAGTTGAAACGAATACTCCGCACATTGCACTTTTTAATGCGTTTATTGAATTGATGGGAATCGCCCAAAAAGACATTAACGCAATCTCCACCAAGCACCTTGATTTTTATTACCAGGACGTATTGCAGTTAAGTCGCAAAACGGCAGAAGAGGATGAGGTGCATATTCTTTTTGAACTTGCAAATAATATTAAAGCTCACCTTATTCCGAAAGGCACACTTTTAAAGGCTGGTAAAGACGAAGAAGGGCAACCGCTTTTGTACGAAACAACGGCAGATTTTGTGCCGAATGAAATTAAAATTGCTGAACTAAAATCTGTTTTTGTAGAAAAATTAGCAGATAGTACTGAAACGACAATTTACGCAGCACCCGTAGCAAATTCTGCGGATGGACTTGGTGAAGAGTTGAATCCTGCAAATCCAAAATGGTACGCATTTGGTGAATCTCAATTTGCTAAACCAACAACACAAAAAACCATGCAACTTGCTGAAATTGGATTTGCAATAGCGAGCCCTTTATTGGCAATGCAAGAAGGTACGCGTGAACTAACGTTGGCACTAACGTTTGAAAATGCGGTGTTTGATGCAGATTTTCCGGCCGAAGAAAATACACTAAATGAGACTGCTTTTAATTTGGTGTTGACAGGTGAAGAAGGTTGGATAAACGCGGAGGTTAATACGGTTGCTTTTATTGCAGATGGAGAAGATAAAGACAAAGTTGCCATTATAAAAGCCACCGTTTCTGCCGACAAAAAACCAATCGTAAATTATAATAACGCCATTTTTGAAGAAAATTATAACACCGTGTTTCCACTGTTAAAGTTAAGTTGGAAACAGCCCATGCCGGTTCAATCTTACGGCGCATTTGGTAAAGAAAAAATAACTGGTGTTCGGTTAACTACAACCGTAACAGGCCTCAAAAACTTAACCGTTGAAAATGAAAATGGCGTGGTGGATAACACAAAACCTTTTTTGCCTTTTGGTACTTCTCCCTCACTTTACAGCGAGTTTTATGTTGGCAGTAGTGAGGCGTTGAGCAAACCCCTAACGCAGCTAACGTTTAATTTTGATTGGGTCGGGGTGCCGTCGTCTTTTTATTCCCATTATTCGCAATATCCGAGTACTGTAGTAAAAAATAGAAATACAGTTTACGCCGATATTTACAAACTAGAAGATGGAAATTGGCTGACCGCGGAAGCGACGAAAATAGCGAATAAGAGAAAACTTTTTGACAATATAATTACACGGCCCGTTTCAAGCAACTATCAGTCATTTAAATCATTAGATGAGGAAGATTTGCAACTAGAAACAGCAAAAAACGGGTTTGTAAAATTTGTATTATATGCGGGTACTTCACCTCATAATCTAACACTAGGCCACGCCGAATATCAAAATGTATATGTTGAAAAAGCAATAGAACTAGCCAAACCGTTAGGTACCGGGTCACTACCAAAAGAGCCCTACACGCCAAAAACAAACGGATTATCATTAAGCTATACGGCCGAATACAAGTTAAACTTTAACCAAACTGATGCGATTGAAAACGCGCAGTTTTTTCACATTACCGCTTTTGGAAACACAGAAAAAAAACAAGATGAACCGTTGTTTTACCTCTTTCCGCATTACGAACAAGAAGGGTTATTTTATTTAGGATTAGAAAATGTAAAAGCACCACAAAACCTATCTGTTTTATTTCAAGTAGAAGACGGAAGCGCTAACCCCGATAAACTGCCCGAAAAAATAAAGTGGGAATATTTAACAGCCACGGGCTGGCTGCCATTCAAGTCAAACCAAATTTTGGCAGATTACACCAAAAACTTGATTCAATCGGGTATTATTACATTTTCATTACCAAAAAATATAACCAATTCGAATACCACTATGCCACTAGGGCGTTATTGGATACGCGGAAGCGTAAACCAAAATAGTGATGCCATTAACGAGTTGATTAACGTTCATGCACAAGCCGCAAATGCCAAGTTTTACAATCAAAACAATGCGTTAGACCATCTTAAAAACGGTTTGCCCGCAGAAACCATTAGTAAATTAGGTGAAAGCAATGCTGCAATTCGTAAAATACAACAGCCGTACAATTCCGTTGGTGGACGACCGGAAGAAACACCCGAGCATTATTACACCCGTGTATCAGAGCGGTTGCGCCATAAAAACAGAGCCATTACAATATGGGATTTTGAACGCATAATTTTAGAGGCATTTCCATCCATTTACAAGGTAAAATGCCTTAACCACACCCGAATGAATGCAAATTATTCTGAATTGGCACCCGGTAATGTTTCTATTGTAGTGGTGTCAAACCTGCGCAACAAAAACGCCGTAAATCGCTTTAAGCCAAAAACAAGCATAGCAACATTACAAGCTATTCAGGATTTTTTAAAAAATAAAATCAACCCATTTATTCAGCTTCATGTTAAAAATCCACTTTTCGAAGAAATTAAAGTTGATTTTAATGTGCGTTTTCACACCGAAGTGGACCAGGGTTATTACGAAAAACAAATCATTACAGACCTTGAAATTTTCTTATCACCTTGGGCTTATTCAGAAGGCGAAGACATAGCGTTTGAAGGTGTGATTTACAAATCTCAAATTATCAACTTTATAGAAGAATTGCATTATGTAGATTATGTCACCCATTTTAAGTTGTTTCACCTGTATGCCAAAAACCCAAACCCATTGAAAGATTTGGAAGAAATTATACCTTCCAATTCAGCCGCCATTTTAGTGTCTAGCACAACCCACGCGGTGTGCTTGCTGGAAAATGAAAATTGCGAATGCTAAACCAAAATTAACGTGAGTACAAACCAACATATCACCATATCTGCCAAGCCTTCTGAAAAAGACAGCATGAATTTTGACGCCCTAAAAAAAACGGGGCTCGATTATATTCAACGCGTTGCGGGTAAAATTTGGACAGATTTTAATGTACACGATCCCGGATTAACAACGCTGGAAATTTTATGTTATGCCATTAGCGATTTAGGTTACCGCGCCAATTTTGATATTAAAGATTTAGTAGCAACAGACCCACAAAGCAATGCAGCCCCAACCTTTTTTACCGCACGCCAAGTTTTAACAAACGCGCCTTTTACAGTAAATGATTACCGAAAACTATTGATTGATGTAGATGGTGTTAAGAATGCCTGGTTGGACATTGCCACAGAGAGTGAGGTGGATTTTTATGTGGATAGATTGGCAAAAGAAATAACATACACCCCAACCGAAACAACAGATAAAATCACATTAAACGGCTTATATAAAGTGCTGTTAGAGTTAGATGAATCAGAAAAATTCGGTGATTTAAACGACAATAACTTGAGTCGGACCATAGAAATAGAAGCGGGTGATTTACAAGGACTGCTTTTACAAATCACCGTAGAGTTTCCGTATTGAACCATAAATGGGAAGCTGATAAAAGTTGGGAAAATGCAACGGACGTAGCCGAAAAAATAAGTGCAATTCAAGTGATTGTTTTAACACAAGTTTCAAATTATGATGTCACCGTTAATGTGGATAATGAAACCTTAGAATTAACGGTAAACGTCATTAAAACAGATGGCACATCTTACACCGAACAGCCTGCATTGGAAACTGTAGTGAAAGCGAAACTAACCGCGCTTATTAATCCCGAAGAAACAGAAAATATAATCACCGATCAACAAGAAAAAATTGCTGAAATTCAAACCATTTTGGCACGCATAAAACAACAACTCCATGCAAACCGTAACCTGTGCGAAGATTTTGTAGCGTTTGAGGCGTTGCGTGTAGAGGAGATTGTGATTTGTGCCGATATTAAGCTGAAAACAGATGCAGATGCCGAAGCAGTTTTGGCAGAAATTTATTTTTTAATTGCGCAATTTTTAGCACCTACTGTTTGTTTTTATTCAATAGCAGAATTGTTGGCGAAAGGAGAAACCATAGATCAAATTTTTGAAGGACCACAACTTACCAACGGTTTTATTTGGTCAGAAGAATTAGAAAAAAGTGGGCGCAGAAAAAATGTACGGGTTTCAGACTTAATCAACATCATAATGGATATTCCGGGCGTTATAGCCATTAAAAATATGCAAATTGGCAACATTCCATTGGGTGATGATTCTATTGCTTCGCAAAATGTAAAGTGGTGTTTAAACTTGGCTTTTGACAAAAATTTTGTACCAAGACTCAACCCGAATCAATCTAAAATTACATTTTTAAAACGAGGGATTCCCTTTTTGCCAAATAAAACGCAAACGGCAGAAATTTTAGCCGAAAAAAATAAGCAATTCAACGCCTCAAAAAACCAAGGTCATCCATTGGATTTACCCATTCCGCAAGGTACTTTTTTTAGGTTAGATGAGTACACAAGTATTCAGCAGCACTATCCCGAAAATTATGGAATTAGTAAAGTGGGATTACCAAAAAGCGCTACGAACCAACGCAAGGCACAAGCCAACCAATTAAAAGGGTTTTTGTTGATGTTTGATCAAATTTTAGCGAATTATTGCGCACAATTAAGTAAAATAAACCAGCTTTTTTCGTTAGATGAAAATACCGACAAAACCTATTTTAACCAACCATTATACACCATACCCAACGGGGCTATTTTGTACAAAGATTTTGTAAACAAAAAAGCAAAATTAACGGCTAATACAGCGCAAGATAGTCGGTCTTACATTCATGAAAAATGGGAAGAGTTTAAGGCAGATGCAAACAACTCATTGGCAGAGGAATTGAATAAAATTACTGAAAATAAAGAAACCTTTGAAAAAAGGCGAAGTGCTTTTTTAGATCATTTGTTAGCCCGTTTTGCCGAACAATTTACAGATTATGCCTTGCTCGCTTACCGCATGGATGGAAAAAAAGTCACAGCAGATTTAATTGCTGACAAAATTCAGTTTTTAAAGGAATATCCGGTAATTAGTTATGCCAGAGGACAAGCCTTTAATTATACAAAAGAAGGTTGGAACAATAATAATGTTTCTGGCCTGGAAAAACGCATTAGCCGATTGCTTGGCATAGAAGAGTATAACCGCCGTAATTATGTGTGCGACGAACCAAAAAAAGGATTTGAAAAATTTAAAGACACCGATAAGAAATTGCGTTTTAGATACATTGACTATAAAGGAGAAATTTTTCTGAAAAGTGAAGCCTACAACAGCCCATCTGGTTACAATACAGGCGTAAAATCTGTTTTGTTAAATGGGGTGGAAGAAGGAAATTATCGAAAAGAAACTGCTAAGGACGGCCGTTTTTACTTCAACCTGATTGCTCAAAACGGAGAAATTATTGGAACCAGCAATTTGTATGACCAGGAACGCACCCGCGATTTAAAAATGAGGCGATTAATTGCATTGTTAGAAGGCGATTGTAGTGGCGAAGGGTTTTATTTGATTGAACATTTATTATTGCGTCCGCGTGCAAAAAACCAGGATGACTTTTTAAAAGTAAGTTTTGACGAAACGTGTTATTGCCCAGGAAACGAAGATGCCTATTCATTCAGAGCAACATGCATAATGCCGTATTGGGTGGGGCGTTTTACAAACATGGATTTCCGCCGATTTGCAGAGCAAACCATCCGCAAAGAAACGCCTGCACATATTTTTATGAAAATTTGCTGGATCGATCAACCACAAATGGAAATTTTTCAAACCGCCTACAAAGCGTGGTTATCAGCATTGCAAAAAACACCTCAAGAACAAACCGAACTATCAACTAAACAAAATGAGCTCATCACGATATTAGAAGAGTTACGCCACGTTTATCCGGTAGCCAATTTACACGATTGTCAAGAAAATGATGGAAATACCTTAATTCTTGGACAATCAAGTTTAGGAACTTTTATACCCGAAGAAAATGAGTGAATTTGAAACAACATTAAATCCCGAATTGAATGCGGCATATCCGCTATTTAAGCCCAACCAATTGCTTACAAGCAATCATTTAAACAAACTGCGCAATTATTTAGATACGCAAGACCGTTTGGCGCGTATTCGGCTAATCGGAATAGGAATTGTGTGCGGGTTAGAAGTGCAACGCACGACAAATAAACTTATAATTACAGCCGGTACAGGCATTACTTCTGAAGGTTTTTTAGTGACACTGAATGAAACTGCCTACAGCAAATGTGCAAAAAATCCCTATCAGGTTCCAGATGGAAATTACGCGTTTTTTAACACAGAAGAAGAACAAGAAGCTGCGCCATACGAAATGGTTGAATTATTACCTGACGACAGCGAAGAGGAAGCTGTAATTCCATTTAATACGGCAAAAGGAAGGGAGTTCCTAAGCACAAAAGTCGTACTGCTTTTTGTAGAATATCAAGACATTGAACTTGAAAAATGTGTGGGTGAAAACTGTGACGATAAAGGCACAGAGCGTCGTTTTAATGTGCGTAAATTACTAGTCGACTGCGAAGATGCGAAAAAGATAATTGATGCGGCTTATACCCAGCCAATGGACGAATTAGTGCGCTACAACCGTTTTGAACCGGAGTTTGCCCGCATGAAAAGTATGCTGTTCAGAACGAATGTAACTACGGAGGATGCGACGAAGAAAACTAGCGGCGAATTAAAATCTGTAAGCGACTTACAAATTAGGTATAAACAAACGTTTGAAGACTTACCAAAATTCGTTGAAAAAATGCAAACGGCATTTCGTATTTACAGCCCGTTGTTTAATGCAGACGAAGCGTGGATTGAAAAACTAGGTCGGTTAATTGAACTTAAAGAAAAAATCTTAAAAGAAAAAAACGTCCCCCAATATTTTTACGATTACCTAAAAGATCTTTATACTGCATACAACGAGTTGATTGCGGATGCATTTGAAATAATATCCGTTTGCCAACCCGCAGAAAATAAATTTCCACGCCATTTATTTTTAGGCAAAGTAAAAGTAGATACTGGCTGCGCCGAAAAAAAGTGCGAACCACCTTTTTTTAGAACACAATTCATCCAAACGACAATTTATAATCTGCAAAAACATAAAATTGCCAAATTGCAAAACGACATAAAACGGTTTGCAGCCCTCATGGCAGACTTTGAAGTACCCGAAAAAGCAGCAATAAAAATTACACCAAGCAATGAAAAACAAAGTCCCCTAGCATTGCGCAGCATTCCGTTTTACTATAAACCTGACAACCTCTATAAATGGTGGAATTATGAGTGGACGGTAAGGTGTAAACCTTGGATGAATTTAGGCTATTGGGCAAGTGAATATGCCAAAAATCACGATTTTTCTACAAATCCGTTGGCGTACGACAAAGACGCGTATAACTTTTACCGGGTTGAAGGTATTTTAGGAAAAACAATTACTGAAGCCAAAAAACAAATTTATACCAATAGAAGAGACTACAATTTAGACTTTAAAATGATCGAAATTAAGCTAAATTTTGACCATCAAAAGGGCGATTGGTCCAATTATTTAAATGATGATCGGTTGGCAGCTTTACAAGACGATTACTTACAATTGCGCAATGAGATTTTACTGGAAATTGATAAATACGACACCCTGCTTTCTTGGATATTGCACGTGCTTTTTAACTCCTTAGCCGTAAGAAAAGACGAATTGCCGCGATCAGAAATTTTCAACTTCGACGAAATAAATAACCTCAGAACGGCATTACCAAAGTGTATATCAGATTTTGATTTAAGCACGTTCAGAACGGCATATAAAGCCTTGACGGAATTCGTGTTTTTTGTGGTGTTGTTTTACGAAAATTTTATGGCAACGTTTACACCAGCACAGGCCATTTTAATTAAACACATGTTTGAAAGAGTATTAGTGCGATATGGGTTTATGGGTAATTTTTATGATTTATACGATATACTCAGAAGCACATTAGATGCGCAAATGATTTCCCTCTACTTTTCGTATGGAAGCAGAATCAAACAGCTACAAAACCCTTATGTTTTGTCTAATTTTGTGGCAAAAAATCCGGGTGTTGAACATCAGGCAGGTGTGCCTAAAGGAGGCACATTAGTATTAGTTACCGACCAGCAAAAAGGAGATGAAAGACCAATTGTTGTAGCAGATTTTGCTGCGTCATCCTCCGTTTGTTGTGACCTTTCGCCAGCGCCACTTTGTCCGGATGCTGATTTGGTTTATCCGCCTATTGCGCGTAATGTTTATAAAATTTACGAACGCAACCCAGATGTGCTTTATCAGCAGGTGAATGTAATTGAAGCCAGTGTAGACTTAAACGTATTACCGCTCAAGCTCGCCGCCAAAAAAGCCATTCCGTCACACAGCAAAGCAGGTGCAGCATTAAGTATAATAGACCCTACCGACCTATTGCCAAACTTTAAATTGGTAAACTATGAAGTACCCAGCTTGGCCCCGTTTGACTATGATGAATTCAGTTATACGATTGAAAATAGTAGTGGAAAAACCGACAGCGCATGCGTGTTTATAGGTGCTGTTGGTCGAAGAACAGTTAAACCAAATCAACTCCACAACAATGAGGCAAGTGATGGAGCATTTGCCAACCCTGATTATTTTGACAAGAAAGTGGATGAACCTTCTGAAAAAACAGTTTGGGCAGTGGGGCTGTACAATTTAGCTGAACCGCAAATGCATGTAAACCGTGTGAACGAAAAAGAAAACACGGCTGCTGATTTAACGGAAACCACTAAAGAAATTTACATTCGGTTAGATAAAGGAGATGAATTACCTGAAACAACTACTCCTGCCAATAGAACCAACTATGAAAACCATGTTTTAAGCGAGTTGAAGGGGGTAATGAAAAACACAGCCGATAGCATTAAATCGATTGATTTACAAGTGGGGGAAGAGCCAAAAAACATCAAGGATAGAATAAAACACCGAATAACATTTGCCGATAAATTTGCGACGCGGGATGCATTGGTGACGCTTTACGAAAATCAAACCGCAACCGTAGTAAATGCCGTGCAAAAAGAAGGTTTAGCAACGACAAAAACAAGCAAAATGTATCAATTTATAGACAACGATTTGCGTAAAGGGCTTAGCACGATTTCAAAACATGTGCCCCAACCCGAAAAAAAATTGGTAAACTTAGAAAAAGAAGTGACAAATAATACTACAAAAAAATTACTTAAATCATTCAACAAAAAAGGGTGAGATCAAACCGACATATTATAAAAAAAATTAACCTCAACCTAACGTTGTCTAATGGGACTGAATTGGCAGAAACACGGGCCACTATTTTATCAAAATTTCAAACCAGTTATTTAAACCAATTCAGTCAAATAATGGACGAATTGGTAGATGAGAATACGGTTATAAAAATTGACCGCTTGGTACTTGATTTGGGAGAGGTAGAAGTGGGTGATTTGCCGGAGAAGTTAATGGAAACCCTAAAACAGCAATTAAAAATAAACAAACAATTAGTTAGCATTAACAACCCCACTTTAAGGCAAAATAAAATTTCTGAATTGCGTAAAAACGCCTCCGTTTCTGCCCTGGAACGAAATTTAGAAGCAGTGCTTTACTACCTAAAAAAAGGCAGGTTTAGTTGGTGGAGTGCCATTAAAAATCATCCCCAATTGCAGACTTATGTTGCAGAATGGATAAATGAAAATACATTAACTACTGAACTACAAAAAAAGCAATTCGTACTCGTTTTGAAACAAAACAGGCAAGCCTTTGAACGTTTTTTAACCGTTCTTCCAAAGGCGCTTCAATCAAAAATTATTGCTGACGAAACCATCCGTTTAACTGAACAGCTAAAGGCTGATTTTATAGTGATGGAAACAGTCTTGACGCACCTTTTAGCTGTGTTTAAAACAGCAGTAGAAAAACTAATGCATCAATTAAAAATGGAACTAAAACTAGGCATTCTTCCCATTAAAAATGCGCCTCATTTTTTAATTGATCTATGTGTTGAGCGGCTAAATAAACCTGCACTACTTTTTTTAAAACAAAGTCTGCAAAATACGATAACAACGAACAGCGATTGGTCAAAAAATAGGATGAAAATCATTCGAAATATACCAAAGGTATTTTATAATGAAGCGCAAATTGAGACCATGCTTTATTATTTTGAAGCTGAAATTACGGTCAAATGGGCAACCAAAACGTAAAAAACAATTGCAACCCAATCAACTGGAGAAATCAACTAAACCGCCTACAATCAAAAGGCAAGTAAACGAAATCAATGCGGAAGAAGAAAAAATGGAACGCACAGATTCATGTACAATTCAGCACGCTGGTATTGTGTTGATTTGGCCCATGTTGCGCACCTTGTTTGAAGATAGGGGAATAATGGAGAATAATGCTTTTTTAAATGAGCGGTGTAAGTTCAAAGCCTTACAACTGTTGAATTTTATCTGCAACGGATCAGACGAAATGGAAGAGCATGAAATGCCGCTGAATAAATTATTATGCCAACTGTCCATTCAAACACCCGTGCCTATTTTACCACCACTTGCTAATGATGACAAAGCAGAATGTAATGCATTATTAACACATGTCATTAAAAATTGGACCGTGTTAAAAAGCACAAGTGTAGAGGGTTTACGGGCTTCATTTATTCAACGATCTGCCGAGTTATACGAAGATGATGATAGTTTGACGCTAAAAGTAGAACAAAAAGGAATAGATATTTTATTGGACAAATTACCGTGGGGGTTTAGAATGATAAAACTGCCCTGGATGCAAAAATTGATACACGTAGAATGGTAAAATCTCAACTAAAAATAAATTCACGCGCTATTGAAAAAGAGCTGGATTGGCTTGCAGATGTGCTGGACTGTAGGTTTAAAATTTACTTTGATAAAAACCCCGCACATCAATCTATTTACGAGATTACCCCGCCTCGGTTAACACCAAAAAAGGCAAATTATGTGGAGTTGGTAACTGAGTTTGACTTAAATTTTGAAGAACGACTTTTACTTATTTTAGGATTAGCACCGCACATAAAACCAGAATTATTGGATGTGTTTTTTGTTCAAAATGCTACGTTTGATAGAGGTTTTTCAGAGTTTGGGGGTGTAAAAGGGCAAGGGCACGGCGGTTTTATTCCAACCGGTGAGACAGCCTTGTTTCTATTGGCTGAGGGCGATTTGGAAAAACGTTTTTTATTACATGATTTATTTGACGGAAACCATGAGCTTTCTAAAGCCGGAATTTTAACTATTGAAGCGCCTGTGCAAGGCGAGCCATTTTTAAGCGGAAAATTAAACGTATCAAGAGAATATACCGAACGGCTAACAACAGGTAAAATTCGAAAACCCAATTTTAGTCGTGATTTTCCGGCAAAATTGATTGAAACCAAACTTGATTGGGAAGACCTTGTTCTCCCCAAAAAAACACGAACACAAATTCAAGAAATTAAAACATGGATAGATCACGGTGACCAATTAATGGATGAGTGGGGCCTACGAAAAAAAATACGCCCCGGAATGAGAGCCCTGTTATACGGTCCGCCAGGAACGGGAAAAACCATGACCTCTTGCCTGCTTGGTAAATTAACAGAAAGAGATGTATACCGCATAGACCTTTCATTGGTTATATCAAAATACATTGGAGAGACCGAAGAAAATTTAGGCAAAATATTTAATCAGGCAGAAAACAAAAATTGGATTTTATTTTTTGATGAAGCAGACGCACTTTTTGGGTCTCGAACACAAACAGAATCATCAAACGATATGTTTGCTAATCAACAAGTTTCGTACCTACTCCAGCGCATTGAAGACTTTAATGGAGTGGTTATTTTATCGTCTAACATGAAAGCAAATATAGACAAAGCCTTTATCCGCAGGTTTGAAGTAATGATTCATTTTTCTACCCCAAGCGAAACTGAACGCTACAAAATTTGGGAAAACGGCTTTTCCACCCAAACCACGCTAGAAGATTCAATCGACTTGCGCCAAATTGCACAACATTATGAACTTTCTGGCGGCAGTATTATGAATATTATTCGCCACAGTTCATTAATGGCCATAAAAAAAGGAGGGAATGTTATTAAACAGGCAGATTTGATTCAAGGCATCCGCCGAGAATTTGCAAAAGAAGGCAAAACCCTTTAAAAAAATAAAATTTGGGCCATCAAGTAAAAATAGCAAAACCGCAAAGCAAAGCTTCCAAAGCCATTGCAAACGTCCAGCGGAAAAAAAATAAAGCGAATACACCCGCTACCGAAAGTAAATCAACCATTTCTTTTTTACAAGGCATAACCGGTGGCAAGGTACAGCCCAAACTAAAAATTGGTCCTGCAAATGATAAATACGAAGCAGAAGCTGACCAGATGGCTGAACAAGTTGTACAAAAAAAGGCAAATGGTGCGCTAGCTTCACCCACATCTGCCAATCAAACCAATCACCTTGAAGGGGCGACAGAAGAGACAGCCGTTCAACGCAAATGCAGCGCTTGCACAACAGAAAATCACGAAAAAAATACTCCCGAACCAACCGTTCAACGGAAAGAAAAGAATACGTTGCGCAATGCAGCAACACTCCTTAAAATGAAACCTTCAAGTCGGCCTACGGATAGAACTGTAAACCGAAAAGAAGAAGAAGATAATTTACAAAAAAAAGAAACCGAAACAGCAGGACGCGGCCCACCAATGGGCAATTTTTCGTCAAAACTAAACCAATCCAAAGGAAGTGGCCAACCATTAGACAGTGCTACAAACTCCTTTATGAGCTCCCGTTTTGGTGCAGACTTTAGCAATGTTAAAATTCATACAGGCAGCAATGCCAAGCAAATGAGTAATAACATACAGGCAAAAGCCTTTACCCACCAAAACCACATTTATTTTAACCAGGGGCAATACCAGCCCAACACCACCGCCGGTAAAACCTTATTGGCGCACGAATTAACACACACCATTCAGCAAGGTGCCGTGAATGTAAAAGTACAGCGTAAATGCGCCAAATGTGCAGAAGAACAGCACGTCCAACGCAAATGCACCGCCTGCGCGCACGACGAGCAGAAAATCCAACGGAAAACATGGGATAAAGAAGACCGTTATAATGCTCAATCCTCAGCATCCGACCCACCGTTTGTCCAGTCAAAATTAAAAATAGGCTCCGCCAACGATAGATACGAGCAAGAGGCGGATATTATGGCGGATAGGGTGATGCGGATGCCATTATCAAATACTGACAGAACCGTACAACTAAGCCCGGAAGAATGTACGGATGATTCGTTAATGTCAGAAAGTACTCCGGTTGAAGATAGAGTTTGTCAAGCAATTCTCGACTATGAAGAAGTAATTGACACGCTTCAACCTCTTGGCCTTTCGTTAGACGACGACGACATTGCAATAATAGCTAGTGGTTTTCCATTTGGTTTTCGGTTAGCTCCTATTGAAATTGTTGTAGGAACATACAATTCTTCGACAATAGATGCTGTCAAAATAAAAGGCTATAAGATTATAGATGCAGTTACAGGAGAGGCTTCAATAAAGTTAGTTGTTTTTAATTTAGGAAAAGGTCGCTCCATGATGGTCACAAATAATAGTGGTGGACCGTCCATTGTGCTGGATGCCGGTGCTGGCGGTGCAAAAAATAGTAATGGTAGAGCAGCCAGAAGGTTACAGGCGGCTTACGTGGATGTATTCGGAGCTGGTTTGGCAGGCAACCCAATGTTTTTAACAACCTCTCATTTAGATTCAGATCACATTAATGCCATTAAACGCCTTTTTGAAATACCAAACTTTAGTGAAACAGCCATTCGGGTTACACGGCAGCAAATTGATAGTGCTGTTGGCCAGCGAGACTGGAGAAGGATGAACATTACGTTAAACGAATCACAATCTATAATTCGTTTGAGTGTAACCGGTGGAAGGGTAAATACAAAAATTAATATTATTGGAAATATTCAGTTAACAGAATATCGCTTGGTAAACGAGCACGAACGCCTTGAAACTTCCCGGTATAATAAAAATGCAACGAGTGAATTGGCTATCATTCGAGACCTTTCAAATAGCAAAACAATGGCCTTTACTGGCGATATTGAAGGAAAAACGTTACATGAAATTATCAATGTGGTTGGCAGAGACGCATTTAGAAGAGTACTCGGTGGCGGAGGTAGAAATTTACAAATAGCTGAAATTCCTCACCACGGAGGTAAAGTAGATAAAAGTCATGTTAATGGAATGCTACTTTATTACCGACTAGCTTTTGAAGCAAGCAATGGTCAGTTAGAGTTTATGACCCAAACAAGTCCAAACTTTGCTGCAAGAGATTCTTCTTCAATAAACGTTCTTGAAACCACTAATTTCCCTGTACGACGTATGATGAATGACCCTGCAACCGAAGGAAGGTCAAGTGTAATACAATACACAGAAGGGCGAGCAGAATCCATAACAATTAACAGAGGTGCAATAGAAGCTACAGATGCGTTAGTTAGAAACAACGAAGGTATATTGGCACGTGCATATAAGCACCGGCATGAAATTTTAACGTTACAAGAAAATATATCAGCACTCAGAACGGTATTTGAAGGCGCCAGTGGAACATTTCCGGGTATAGTAGAATCAGTAGAAACGCACAGTCGTCAGTTGGAAGAATATAGAAGTACATTGGCGGTAGAGTTGAATAAAGTTTGGAGTGCTTTTGAAGGTGCGGGTTCTGCCAATGGTTTAAGGGCAAGTACCAATTTATCCGGCGTGCAAACGGCAATTGAAGCGTTAAACACAAAATTAGGCGAGTTAAGAATTGAACCAATAAAAGGTGCGCTTGAAATGCACATTAAAGGAATTCAAGCCTATAACGAATTCTTCATCAATTTGGGCAATATGATGAAGGCATTAGAAAAAGGAGATACCAAAAAAATTGCTGAACTGAAAACAGAACAAATTAGGTTGTTTGCGGCCGCTAGGGGAGTTTTATCAGATGCCGTTGTTGAACAACATGTAAAAGAAGCCTGGAAAAGTGTTCGCGCCGTATGGACTCCTCGCCTGATTAGAAGCGTGGCAAGACGAATGTCTATGGAAGCTGTTCAACGCAGAATGAATCAGGATTTTAAATCTGAACTGTTCTCAAGCATTAAAGGACACATGGAGTTGATCCGAACATTAAATGCAATGGGCTCGGGTCACGTTACACCTATTCGCCCAATTTCTGGAGGTCGAAGAGCTGCCGCCGGAGCCATGGCAGGAATTGAGTTACTACGCGTAGGACTGGAAATGGGAGTGATGCTCAAAGAAGCCTCAGAAGCTGCTGAACGTAATGATGCAATTAGTAAAAGAAATGGATTGATTGAAGTAAGTTGGTGGAACAGTTTTGGTGTGTCACCAACCTTAAAACTAGTCGGGCGTAATTGGTTTACTGGAAATCTTGAGGTAATAGCAGGCTTATCACAAGGTGAAGTTTTACGGGTGTTGGGAGAAGAACCTGGAAAAGAGTCCATTGAATATGAAAAGGTGGTCATAAATGATGTGTCAAACGACGACTTAAACACGGTTGTACACCTATTAATGGTGCAATTAATTACACTACCAGATTGGATCGACGCGGTTGAGTCAGTTACCGGTGGTGCTTGGTTTAAAAAGTTTGATGGTGGATGGGGCGTGCGCTTGTGGAATACCGAAGAAGGAAAATACCAATATCATATTCGGCAAATTATTCAAGAACCCCTTAACACGCTTTATGAAGCGCTTGAAGAAAATCAAAAGGGAGAGCTAGAACGTTTGCCAGAAAAAATGGGAAAAGATGTGCACACCGTTCGCGATACTGCACTTATTTTTGGACACGACAGAGGTATAACCGTGTACAATAGAGCAGGCCGATATCATGAAATTGATTTCGGAGCGAGACACCCAAAAGTTATTCCGTTGTATAAAGAAAACCTTTTTGTTCGAACGAACAATGTAACACATGAAGTTACAGTTTGGAAAGTGAAATCTGCGGACATGTATACCTACGAGAAATTGAGCAGTTATTATTGGATTCGTTACGGTAGAGCTTATGTTGACCGTCACGGAGGTGGAAGAGAAGTACATGTTTTTAGAAATACCTCAGGTTTGGGTTATGTAGCAGAAGATGAGCTTGAATTTTCATTGGCAAGTTTTGCTACAAAGACGATTGAAGAACAAAAGGCAAAACATCAGAATGATACTGAAATAGTACAACCTAAACGAAAAGCAATAGCACAAAACTCGGTGGATGAAATTGAAGCCGACAAAATTGCCGAACAAGTTGTAATAAACCATCCCCGTAAGCGAAAAATGCGCCCGTTAATTAAGCAAAAGCCTACTGGTATGGTGCAGCGCAGCAGGTTAGATAAAAGCACTTCAACTCAAAACGCATTACCAAATCAGCCAGTTAATAAAACCACCACAGGACGCGGATTGGACAAACCCGTAAAATCGTACATGGAAAATCAATTTGGAGAAGATTTTAGTGGAGTAAAAGTGCATACAGATGCTGGTGCCAACGTTATGGCAAACCAAATTCAGGCAAAAGCATTTACAACTGGAAACCATATTTACTTCAATTCCGGACAATATCAACCTGAAACAACTACAGGAAAAAAACTCCTTGCACACGAGCTAACACACACCATTCAGCAAAATCAAACTAAAACAAACGCCGTACAACGCGAACCGTTAGAAGGAGGTGAGCCAGTAACGTATTTTGATTGTGTTACGCTAAAATCAGCTCTTTTTGACGCTATTTACAACGGCTTTCTGGATATAACCACTGACATTGAAAATTCAGATATTTATAGTTTTACAGAAGCAATTGAAAACCATATATCAAATAGCCCTTTTGATTTTACAGCTGAAGAAACAGCATTACTTTTTCCGGCTGTTGGTAAACTGGAAAATGTAACAACTTTCCTTGACACCTATCTGGTTGATTATGTTTTAGCCTTAAGGTGGCTGAGTTCATATTTAGGTGCACCACCTGAACATGCTCAGCACTTCAGCGAAATTTCTTATGGAACACATCACTTTATTAAACACATAACTAACGGTATTAGCCATTACCTTATTGGGGCTGTTCAAGCGGTTTCCATTCATCCTGAGGATGTTTGTTTTACCCATACGCTAAATGAGTTAATAGGCAAACTAGATAATTTTGTATCACTATGGGCTTATAAAGATGGTTTGCTTGAGCTTGAATTTGTTGGAAGCATGGATGCGTTAGTGGAATTAAAAGAACGTTTTGAAAAGGCTGAAAACGACCAGGAGAAAATTGAGCTTGGAACACAAATTGGGCAACTTTCCCGTACAGTGTTACAACTGAATGACAGTTTAATGCAGCTCAGAGGCAGATTGCAAAGAGGGGATGAATTAGAATACGCAGCAACAGACACTGAATTAATCCGCTATTTTGAAAATAATCAAGCACGTATTGAGGAAATAAGAGAAAATGCCCGTAAAGAAGCCGATACCATGAAGGTGCTTGCCAATAACATGGATATTTTAAGAGAACAAAAAATATCGGCGGCCGAAATAGGGGGTGACATACCAAGGTATACGTTAGAAGAAGTCGTTACACCTGAGCAGGCTTTTCCGGTACAAACGGATGAGGTTTCGTTAGACCTGATGTTTCAGGTTGCCGAACGAATTGATGCTCAAAAAGAACGGGTTCAAGCCTTACAATCCAATTTAATTCCAAGCAGCCCTACTTATACAATTACAGAATTCAATGATGTTTACAACCAGTGGTTTACTTTTTTCAGCCCACTCGGAAGGGATATAGATGAAAATTACAAGCAAATGGATGAGTTCATAACTGAAATTTGGAGTGTTTTCGGAAAAGCAGGTATGGAAGGAGGTATTGGTAAATGGATGTTTATGGTACTTGTTCAGCCGCAATTGCACAGTTTAGGTGGTTCGGATAGTACCTCAGCCGTAGATACGCTTCGTGGGTTGGGGATAAGCAGGAAAACAAGTTTGAGAGGTGATGCGTTTACTCCGTCATACCAATTTGCCGAGTTGTATCGCGGTACACCTAATGAACGTTCATACGACGGAGAAATACGCTCAACAAACGAGGTAAAACAAAGTCAGGTAACACAGTCTAATCGAGGGTTTGATCGCTTAAATAATATGGTACAGAAAGAGGACTCAATGACACGTATTACACAAGAAGCGGTTAAACGAAATCTTTTATTGCGGGGAGGGATGGGCAAGATGAAGCTGCTTCCAAAAGAAGAATATCAAGAGTTATGGAGTTATTTGATTACTACACTTCACGACGTATTTGCACCCGGGGTGGCAGAAGAGACGCGATATGCGCACGAACAGCGAGTACTGCCAAACCAGACGGTAGACTATTTACTGGCACAGGCTCAGTTTTACAAAACTATGCGAGACAACCATTATTCAAGCAATACCGGCGTACAAGATGATACTGTAATCGGGGGTAAGGCTTTACGCGAAAATGGTATTGAAAATGGGCGTGCTGCCAGCACTAGTGAATATTTAAATGCAGGTAAATCAACAAAAAATACCGCTGAGGCAGATACACTTTATGCACGAATAGACCGTGTTAAAAAAGCGCATGCTCCAACGAGCAGAGGTAATATCGAAGACATTGTGGTAAGCGAATATATTACTGCATTGCAAACTTATCTAAATAATTACTTCGACCACCATTCTGAAATGGCACCGCAGCTAATTGCCATTATGCGCATAGCCATTATGGAGCATAATGGAGATAAAGAGTTTTTACAACATTTTACGTTGTCCAATATGCTAAAAGCGCTTCTTTTTATGGGAGGTATCCTAGCATTAATTAGTCTCCTCCGAATTATCCCTTATGTTGGTCATGCATTATCAAAAGCGGTAAGTAAGGCGTTAAACCGTTACGGAATTGCGAGTGACATAGGTACCGTAATTGCAATTGCCGGATTTATAGATGGGGTAGGAGATGTAAACCGACTAACAGAAGCCAGAAGATGGGGGTATTTGGCGCATTTTATTATGAATGATTTCGGACAACTTATGCAAGGGTTGGCACTGAGCGTTGGCAGTAATATTTTACAAGGGGCAAAAGGAATTAAACGTATGCGCGAACTAGAGTCTATGGATGACGTGATGCGAACCTTAGACCCAATAACGCAGGATACCGTGGGAAGAAAAGCACTAATTGAAGAGTTTACTGCGCGTAAGAATGAATTGAAGCAACAACAAAATGAAAAAAATGTTGAGTTGCAAATGCTTGAAGGCATTTTAATGCGTCTAAACGGTAATCAGCCTAATGCTCCAATTCCCGGTGCAGCAAGAGGTGGAGCAAGTAACACTTCTGGAGCTCGCTTGGTTGTTGCCAATAAAAAGATTCGTATTGGTGGTGAAAACCACGGTATGAGTATTAAAATGAGAGGAAACAAATTTGTAATTGAAATTTGTTCTGATTGCCACGCGCTTATTTTAGCCATTGGAAAAGCATTGGAAGTTCCTGCTTACAGAGACAATCCCGAAGTTGCCTCAAAATTGGAAGCCTTAAAAATAAAAGCAGAACAGCTGGATGGACAAATTAACGAATTGAGAATTTCTAAGGATGAAGCACAAGTTAAGTTAGATGAAATGATGAGTGTTTTTAACGGGCTTACCAAAAATGACCCCACTGTAAATGCATTTATTTTTAATCAAGCGCATTTACCAGCAACTACCCCTGCAACCACAACTTCTAGGTCTGTAGATGACCTTGCTCAGAATGGAGCATTTAATGTTTCTCCTGCGGTTATGGACGAGGGGCTGCGCTTAACGGGAAAACAGCAAGCTGCAGAATTGAATTATCGGCCATTACCAAATAGTAAAGATTATACATGGGTTGCTGGTCGAAACGGAGTTCCACATGTAAGACGCTTAAATCCTGATGCTCAACAGATTCATTTCAACCCGCATAAAAACAACTTTGAAAAAGGTGCAAGAAGAGCAATCGACACTTCTCATCTTCCTGATGTCAGTAACAATTATAATTATGCGGACATCATTCGGGCAGATGGTAGCAGAGTTAAAACGGTAGAGGGAGAACTTGGAATTCCTGGTGAGATTAGGCTCCACCGTTCTGAATCAGATCAAAGATCTGTTTCTCAAGGCACTGGAGAAGATGCCGGACATTTGGTCGGAAACCGTTTTGGCGCAGCTGGTGATACACGAAATTTAAGCAGACAAAATAGAGCCGCCAACCAATTTGGTACCTACAAAAGTTTAGAAAATTCTTGGGCAAGATTACTGCACAGTGGTTATAAAGTTGAAGTAAAAGTCAGTGACATAACCCGCCCGAATGAAGATAGACCATTCGTAAGAAAGGTAGAATGGACGGAGCGGGCGCCAGACGGCTCCGCAAAACATTATGAACTCGATTTTGCGAATAATACATCCCCTTTAACGCGTGAAATTGCCGGCGAAGTTCCTAAAAGCGAAACGTTCGAAAATAGTACTATTCCATTAAGTAGCCACCCTCGCTATAACCCGCAGTTTGATGAATAATAACTAACAACCAAAAAAATGAAACCAAACCAAAACAGACGGTCCCTCTCCAATAGAAAGCGCAAAACTAGCCGAAGACAAAGCAGTGATGCGAATGCCCGCTGCAGAGAAAGAAGAGCGCGACCTTTCAAGCAACGCTATGGCAGAACCCGCAGTGCAACCCTCTTTTTTAACCGCTGAAAATACAACAGCAACTCCTGCATTATATAGCGGTAATCAGCCGCCTTTTTCACAAACTATCGGTCAAAACAAAACGCAAAACACCATTCAAAAACAAGATTTGGGCGAAAAAGAAGAAGTTGTTCTGCCCATGTCAGAAACCTGCGAGGGAAGCGAGGACATAACCGCACTTGTAAAGCGCCTAAAAAATGATGGTCCGGCAATTATAGACGGGCTGGCATTAACCGACGAGCAAAAAACAGTTAAAAAATACATTTTAGAGGTGGTGTTGAATGATGAAGGCGCATTTAGTGTAGATAATTTTACCTTTTTGGCGTGCGATAAAATTAATTTACCACAATTGGCAAATACATCTGACCTTAATGAAGATGAAACCGAAAAAAGCAGTAGTGGGTTTTCAGGATATGCGAGTGAGAATGACAAAGAAATTGGCATGCTCAAAACATTCAAAGCAGCTATAGAAAGTTTTTTGGCAAGTGGTAACCTGTCCGCTTTACTTCGTGTATTGAAGCTAATTGCGCATGAGGTGAGGCATTTAAATTTAACAGACTTACCCGCTATAACCGATACAGACATTCAACCGGGCGTAGTAACCGACAACGCGATTGTTAAAGCCGGTTATTATGTAGAGGAAATTTTAGTAAATGCCGAAGAAATTGCCGTGCATCACCGGTTCAATAGCCAAGATGGTGAAGAAAATGAATACAAGGTGCCGCTTGATTTATCGAAAGAAATAAGAGGGTATTGGGTAAAAATAGGTTATTTGGTAACGGCCCAAAAAGCAACCGAGTTAAAAGAATACATTATCCTACAACTAAACGACCGTTACCACAACCAAGGAAAAAGAAACACTATGACCCGCGGAGTACTCAATGCAATGGAACGTGGCAATTGGCGCTTTAGTGCTACCCCAACACCCTAACCTTGCAACATAGCGCGTCTTTTTAAAGCGACCATCTCACAACGACGGGGCGCAACACTCATTTTTTCAGTAAAAAAGCAAAAATGCACGGCAAAACAAAGCATAATGCTTAGCACTAATTTATTTCGTTCGTTCAATTTGAGTAACACTATTTTTATAGAATCGTTCAAATTTTTCCTAAAATATTTCGCTTTGTGTTTGATTTTCAATACATTTATGAAAATGAATTAAAAACACAACTATGAAAAGAAACTTACTACTACAACTCACAACAGGGTTAATGCTATGTGCTACAGGCTCGGCATTTTCACAATTATTAATTAGCGGAAACGCCTACATGAAAGGCGAATATGTTGAGGTTGCTATTGACCACACCGGTAAAGAAGGTACGGAAGAAATTGCTGCCGATACAGTCTATCATTTCGACGGAAGAGGCGGAATGGGAGATCACGCTTGGGGTTTTGTTGCCAATCCTCAAATGAATGACTGGGAAACATTTAACGGAGACTTTTTTACACCAGGTACACCAGAGTGTGGCTTTGGAATTACATATACAGTAGCCGGAACGGAATATTCTCATGGAAACAATTTTAACATTACCGAAATTCTTGGAGAAATTGTAGACTATACAGAAACAGTAGATTCGGTTTCTGTTACTTGGGAAGGTATGGTTGATAGTTTACAGATGACACTTTTATACGAACTAAAGAAAGACGAATTGCTTTATTCAACAACAGTATCTTTAGTAAACTTGGGTTCACTTACATTCTCTGATGTTTATTTCTACGATACAGTTGATCCAGACAACAACCAATCAATTGGAGGAGGCTTTGGTACTGAAAACACAATTATGTTGCAGTCAAATCCTTCAGATGATTCAGTGAAAGTACTGGCATCTCAGACTATGCCGCATTTGTCAGAGTTATATTTACTTGCAAAGGGCACAGCTTGGAAAGGCTATAAAGGCGGATTTTTAAACAGAAACGGAAGCGATATGTGGAATGGTAACGCCGGTCTTGATACAACCCAAGGGCCCGGTTCATTTGCCGATCAAGCCATTGGTTTAGTACACAAAACAGATTTAATAGGGCCTGGCAAAGCAGGTGGAACCGTATTCTCTTACGGAACAGCCTTTGCCGGAAACGCTAGACCGCATGCAGATGACGATTTAGGAATAAATGATGCCAATAAATTAGATTTTAAAGTGTATCCAAACCCGACAGATGGAAACTTAGTTAACCTAAAAGTAGACGGAGCCTTTACATTTGAAATATTAAATATCAATGGGCAATTGATTCAAGCCGGAACAAGTTACGGAACTACACAGCTTAGTCTATCAGGTGTAGATAAAGGGCTTTACTTTATTCGCATTCGCCAGGATGAGTCAACAGCTACAAAAAAATTGATCATAAAGTAAAAGTATACGATTAATTACTAAATTAACCGTTTACATTTACTAAAAATATATGAGAAACATACTGTTTCTACTGTTAGTACTTACTCCCAGTATTTTACCCGCGCAAAACAGTGCAGATAAAATACTGGGAGTTTGGCTTACAGAAATTCAAGACGCCAAAATAGAGATCTATAAAAAAGGCGCTTATTATCACGGTAAAGTGGTTTGGATATCAGAACCAAACGACGAAAATGGAAAACCAGTGGTAGATGAAAACAACCCAAACGTAAAACTTCAAAAAAGACCCGTTTTAAAGATGGACATTTTATATGGCTTCACCTTTAAAAATGGTGAGTATATAAATGGGTTTATTTACGACCCCAAAGAAGGTAAAACGTACGACTGTAAACTCTGGCTTGAAGGTAAAACCTTAAAAGTAAGAGGATACCTGGGCTGGCTTTACGATACTAAAACATGGACAAGAACAGCGGTGTAACCACTTTTTCGATTTAATAGATTAGTTTTTAGATGAGTAGATCAATTTTTTTTCAAAATTTATCCAATGGAATGAAAAAAAATACTATCTTAGAGACATCACTAACCTAAAATCTTAAAGATGAAAAAAATCAAAGTAGAAGGCAAACTACGCCTTAACAAAACAACCGTTTCAGAATTATCGCAAAATGAAATGAGCCAAATCCAGGGAGGTAAAGGAGTTTTATCAATTGGAAAAAACTGTACGCAACCTTCACGTTGTGACATTGAAAAATGGTCAAAAAGTTTATTTTGCAATAAAAACTAACGCGGGCGTTTCAAAATGATTTTAAAAACACCGGTAGGGTTTTCCTTACCGGTGTTTTTTGTACATAGTGGTGCAATATCATATCAAGCCAAAAGTTGGGGCTACTTACAAATTTTAACCAATTTGAAAAAAAGCGAACCATAATTTCCAAGCTGATAAAACGGATCAAGACCAATTGTTGGGGACTAAGCATAAATTTTTGTCAATCTGAATAAAAAGAACGTTACGTTTCTAACGGATCAGTCCCAATTGTTGGGGAGGAGCGGAAGAAAAAGTATCAAACTTGGATGAAACCTGCTACGAATAAGAACTGAGTTGCTTAATCCTTTCTCAATGCTTTTCAGATGTTAAGAATACGAGTTTATTAATTCGAAGCTAGAGTGGTTGGTGGCGTTCGTATTCTAAGACAAAAACAAGAAAATATGGATTTATTTTATCAGGTTGTGATATTTTCTGACATCACATAAGGCGTTCCTCTTCTAACCACTGCAAAAACACGGTGTACAATTTTGTTTCTTATGATGTTAAGCGTACTCATCTTACTTTTACCTTTTTCGACTCTATTTTGATAGTATAAACGCAGTTCTGGATCACATTGAATAGCAGAAAAAGCAGCCATATTAAGCAAAGCTTTCATTTTCTTATTAGCACAGTGATTAACTTTTGATTTGGAAAGTAAAGATGTCCCAGATTGTATATGAAATGGAGCAACCCCTGCATAACAGGCGAATTTCCTGCTGTCTTTAAAGTTCGTAAAGCAATTTGTGAGAACAATAAAATTAGAAGCTAAAACGAGTCCAATACCTTTAACAGATGTTATTAGAGCGTATATTTCATTGATCTTATGATCATTTTTAATGAGTGTTTTTATTTCTTTTTCAAGAATTAATATTTGTTTATTGAGATAATGAATCATCTTTTTATGAACCTCAAGAACTGACTTACAATTATGAGCTTTAAGAACATTGCTATACTCTTTGTAATCAGCAGAATAACCCGCTTTTTGTTTTACTAGTTTTTCTCTTGTAGAAAGCAGTTTCTGAAGGTGCTGGATATTTTTTGAAGGCATTTTAGAAGGTGTCAAAAGTTCTCTTCTCAGGTATGCATACTCAGCGATTCTTATTGCGTCTACAATGTCGTTTTTTCCTCGGACTAAGCCCATAGATCGTTTTATTTCCATGGCTGGAACCACAGAGAATGAGATCTTTTGTTGATCAAGAAATAAAGCAAGAGGTAAGGAGTAAATACCCGTGTTTTCAAAGCAAATAATGATCTGATTAGGCTCAACACTAGCTCCTTTTTTTATCCATTTGATTAAATCTTTGAACCCCTTTGGATCATTGTCGAATTGCCTGGTTTCTTTAGAGCTGAATACAGCTGCATCAATCGTTTTTTTAGATACATCAATACCCACTGAATCTTTAAATTTCATATATTTAATTTTAAGTTAAACAAGTTGCTAAAAACTAAGACCTTTATGAGTCCTTTAAGACTATGATTCTAAATGGTTCTAAAGCAACAATAAAAAGAAAGGGGACTAATACGAACGATAGATCTACAAATCTAGTCGGAGAAAAAGTTCACCCCTTTCTTTTTAAATTTAATTCTTAATTCATATTAGTACAAACCTAAAGGTCGGAGAATTGATTTTATCGAAGCTCATAATTAGAAAGAGCGGGAAGCTCCGCAGGAGATCACCCGAAGTTTATGCCGCGTTTGCTGCGGTACACTTATTATGAGGGAAGTTAAAATTGATTTGAGAATGCGCCTTCGAGATGGAAGCCCTGCTAGGGAGACTTTTTTGGTACTTTTTGGTCGAGCAAAAAGTACATCAGTATGGTTATATTTTATCCGCATTTAGTAGCTTTTGAATTTAATTAAATAAGCAAGCTCTCTAGATTGACAAAAACAATATATTCTCCCCAACTTTTAATCTTGATCCAATGCTTGATCGATTATTCAAGCTCCATCCTAATGTTAAATACAAATATGTGAATGTTTTAGCACGATAATTACACTATTAATCTGTGCGCACATAGCATTGTTTTCTGAATAAAAAAATAGTTTTTATTAAAGCTATCCATTAAATACTTAACGGAATGTAAAAAAAACACTTTTTAAAAATCCAAGTCTACATATTCTTCGTAGTTCAAGTGTTCACTAAATACAAACGCATACAAACGCAAACCCTATATGAAAGAAAACGACTCATTGAATTTACCAATACAAACATTTTTTATAAAGGCAATAAGTGAGTCTAACGAGTGTATTAGTAGCTGTGATCCCAATTCTGGGGCCCAGTTTTTACAAGAAAAACAGTATTAAAATTTTAATCATGAAGAAAAATCTTATGGCCCTAGGGGCATTGATCTATTTCGGAAGTATGGCTTATGGCTCAAGCCATAGAGAAGCACCTTTAATTGCCAATGATCCATTGGCAGATAATACCGATCTCTATGCGTTCAGAAGTCCTGACGATCCAAATACGGTCACAATTATAGCAAACTATATTCCGGCGGAATTTAGTTATGGCGGTCCAAATTACTACACATTCGGAGAAGATATCCGTTACGAAATTCACATTGACAACAATGCAGACGTAGCCGGAGATGAAATCACGTATCGTTTTACATTTAACCGCACAAACGAAGATCCAACCACTTTTTTTAACATTCGGTTAGGGCAGCAAAATCAGCTGACAACCTATACGTTAGAAAAAAGTACAGATGGAGGCGCGTCATTTACTACAATTATTCCAGACGGAGTAGTACCACCACCAAACATTGGCGCACGTTCTATAGAAGATCCTGTAGTTGGTTTAGGTGCAGATTATGAAGACCTGATTGAAGATGCAATTACAACGGCCACAACAGGCGAACAAGTATTTTGCGGACCAGCCGACGATCCATTTTTTGTGGATTTAGGAGGTATTTTTGATGTTGGAGATGCACCAAGACAGGACAATGGAGATATTGTAAGAGACGGGTTAGCAGGTTTCAACACGCATTCAATAGCAATCAAAATTCCGATTGAAGACCTTCAAAAAGACGGTATGTCAGTAGACATGGCAGACAATATCTTAGATGGTAACTTTGTAATTGGTGTTTGGGCTTCTGCAAGCCGTATGGCAACCAGAACATTAAACCCAGATGGTACAACATCTTACGCTGGTGCCTGGATTCAAGTGTCGCGTTTGGGAATGCCGTTAACCAATGAGGCTGTAATTCCAATCGGAATGAAAGATTATTGGAACTCATTAACACCGTATGACGAAATCGCTGAAACATCATTAGACCAATATTTTTACAATCCAGAGCTTGCGCTTTATATGGATGATGAACTATTTGGAGGTGCAGTACCTGCAATGGCTGGTTTAAGAGTACAACGCAGTTCATTAGGAGCCTATGATTTTGGCAACACAAATGACGGGTTGTATGGACTTAAAGGTTCGGCAGCGGTAGAAGGTACAGCGTTGGATGACGATATTTTTGGAACATTATTATTACCGGCAGAAGCTAGCCCAAGATCAGTAGACCTTTGGCCAATCTTTCATACCGGAGTACCAAACTTAGCGCCTTACCAGTTAGCAACCGGAAAAGCAGATGGGAACCCACTTGCAAACGGAAAACCATTCATTAATAACTTTTTACCAAACGGAGGAGATATGCTGCGTTTAAACATGGCCGTGCCGGTTACAGATCGTTCAGATCCTAACTTTAGTTCACTTGGTCTTGTGCAAGCTGCAGTGCTCGGTTTAACAGACGCAACTTACGCAAGTGCAGATTTAGAGTTCATTCCAAACATGGATGGATTTCCAAATGGTCGTCGTCTTGAAGATGATGTAACACGTATTGAACTACAAGCAGTAGGTGGCGTTGTATTAGCAGCTATCGGACTTTGGTACGACGATTACGTACCGGGAGAATCAGATTCGCCAGTTACAAACTTGTTGTTAAACACACTTAACTACTCTACAGGAGTAGAAGAGAACGACGTTGCATTCAAAACAACTTTCCCTTATGTACAAACACCTTGGGTAGGTAAAGAGTAATCACTAAATACTATTAAAAATGAAAAAATTAATTCAATTAATGTTAGTGTGTTTACCCATTACCTCGGTTTACGGATCGAGTCACAGGGAAGCACCGCTAATTGCTAATGATCCATTAGCAGATAACACAGATTTATACGCGTTCAGAAGTCCGGATGATCCCAACACAATTACGATCATTGCGAACTATATTCCGCTTCAAATTCCGCATGCAGGTCCAAACTATTACAGCTTTGGAGAAGATATTCGCTATGAAATTCATGTGGATAACGACGCTTCTGTAGCCGGAGATGAAATAACATACCGGTTTACGTTTAGTCAAACCAATGAAGATCCTACGACATTTTTTAACATTCGTTTAGGCATGCAAAACTTGCTTACTACCTACACGTTAGAAAAAAGTACAGATGGTGGAGCAACATTTTCTACCGTTATAACAGACGGTGTAGTACCACCGCCGCATATTGGTGATCGTTCTATCGAAAATGGAACCGTTGGTTTAGGAACAACTTACGAAACGCTTTTTACAGACGCAATTACAACTGCAACATCTGGAGAAACAGTTTTTTGTGGCCCTACAGACGATCCGTTTTTTGTTGATTTAGGAGGTATTTTTGACCTTGGTGATGCACCGCGTCAAGATGGAACACCAACGGATAACTTAAAATGTTTAAACGTGCACAGTATTGCGCTACAAATTCCAATTGAAGATTTACAAAAAGATGGAATGAGTGTAGATATGGCAGACAACATTTTAGATGGAGATTTTGTAATTGGTGTTTGGGCATCAGCTAGCCGTAAGGCAACGCGTACATTAAATGCAGCTGGTGGCGGATACTCAGATTCTGGAGACTGGATTCAAGTATCGCGATTAGGAATGCCATTAACAAATGAGGCGATTATTCCTATTGGAATGAAAGATTACTGGAACTCACTTACACCGTATGAAGAGTTAGCAGATGAAACGTTAGACCAATATTTTTACAATCCAGAATTAGGGTTGTATATGGATGACGCACTTTTTGGAGGTGCCGTACCGGCATTTGCTCCATTAAGAATTCAGCGCAACTCATTAGACGCATTTGATTTCGGAAACGGAAACGAAGGGTTGTATGGTTTAAAAGGAACACCGGCAGTGGCAGGAACAGCTTTAGATGACGCCATTTTTGGTGATTTACTATTGCCGAGTCCGGCAAGCCCACGTTCGGTAGATTTATGGCCAACATTCCATACAGGTGTACCAAACCTGGAGCCGTATCAGTTAGCAACAGGTAAGCCAGAAGGTAACCCACTTGCAACCGGTAAACCATTTATCAATAACTTTTTACCAAATGGTGGAGACATGTTGCGTTTAAACATGGCTGTACCTGTAACAAGCAGAGATGATGAGAACTTTAGCTCATTAGGTATTGTACAAGCAGCAGTACTTGGGTTAACAGTAGCACCTTATAACACAACAGCAGATTTAGAATTTATTCCAAACATGGATGGATTCCCGAATGGTAGACGTTTAGAGGATGACGTAACACGTATTGAGCTAATGGCCGTAAGTGGAGTAGTACTTGCAGCAGTTGGTTTATGGTATGATGATTATGAGCTGGGTGAATCTCCGGTAACAGATGATTTATTAAGCGTGCTGGGTTACAGTACAGGTGTAGAGTCAAATGATACTACATTTAGAACAACATTCCCTTACGTACAATTACCTTGGAAAGGAAATTCAAACTGTTTAGGGTCTGAAATTACTTATGTACAGCCAGACATTTTACCACCTTCAACAGTAGGTTTAGCAAATTACACCAATCAAAATATGGATGCAACCGCTTATCCTAACCCAGTTGAAAATCAAACTGTAATTACTTACAGTTTAGAGAACGCGTCAAACGTAGATATACGATTGATGTCAATGGATGGTAAAGTGTTAGCAACACCATTGCAGTCAGTACAGCAAAACCAAGGAAAGCAACAGGTTACTGTAAACACAAGCACCATTCCGGCAGGTGTGTTCTTCGCTAAAATTAGCGTTGAAACGAAAGACGGAAAAACAGTAAAACTGATCAAATTAGTTAAAAAATAAATGATACAATTGGGTGGATGCTTCGGCGTCCGCCCAATTAATTAAATAAGCACCCATGAAAGCAACAACAATTTTTAAAAAAACAGCAAGCAAACTGTTTCTAATTACCTTATCATTTACGTTAGCCACCGCTTGCGGAGATGCCAAAAAGGATGATACTAAAGAACCGGTAACAGAAACACAACAAGAAAAATCGTACGAACTCGTAAGTTTGTTAGATAGAACAGAGGGGCTCGCCTCACAAGAGTTTGAAGACTTGAAAGAACGCTTCAATCAACACAAAGCGGCCTATAATAAAGATCATTCAGATTTCCAAAGTTTACTAAAACTAGCCGAAATTTATATATATGAAGCACGGGTTTCAGGCGAACACCCTTACTATTATTCTGCCGCAAATGATGCACTAGATGAAATGATTAAAAACAAAAACACCCTCACAGAGGATGAGTATTTCACAGCATTGTTTTATAAATCTACAGTACAATTATCGCAACACCATTTTCAAGATGCGCTTGTAACCGCACAAGAAGCTAAAGCAATTAACGATAAAAATGCAGGTATTTATGGTGTTTTAGTAGATGCGAATGTAGAAATGGGTAATTATGATGCCGCAGTGGAAATGTGTGACACCATGATGCTCATTCGCCCAGATTTACGTTCATATTCAAGAACCTCGTATTTAAGAGAAATTTATGGCGATTTAGACGGAAGTAAAGAAGCAATGAAAATGGCCATAAATGCAGGCGCACCTTATTCAGAGTACAAATGCTGGTCAATTGTTACAATGGGCAAAATTCACGAATCTCATGGTGACTTAGATAGCGCTTTGGCGTATTACGAATTTGCGATTACTGAACGCGAAAACTATCCATTTGGTTTAGCTGGTATGGCAAGTGTTTATGCAAAACAAGGCAAAACAGACCAAGCAAAAAAAATGTTAAAATCAGCAATAGAAATTATTCCAGAAATAGGCTTTCATATTGATATGGCGCAACTGCTTAAAGAAGAAGGTAACATGGAGGCGTACAATGCCAAAATTGCTGAAATTGAAGAAATGTTTCAAGAGGATATTGCATCCGGTCATAACATGAATCTTGAATATGCCGCATTCTTATTAGCCTTTAAAAATGATGCCAAAGCAGCACTTGCTAAAGCAGAAATGGAGCTGGAAGAAAGAAAAAATAACATTGATGTAAACAAAAACTTGGCCGTTATTAATTACAAATTAGGAAACCAAAAAGCAGCCATGGATCACTTAGAAATTGCCTTAAAAACAAATAAAAAGGATGCCGATTTAATTTGTTTGCAAGGTTTGTTGAAAGAAGATACAAAACTAATTGCACAATCATTTAAAATGAATCCATACCAAAACCATGTATTGGTAGCAGAAGCAAAGCAGAAACTAAAATAACCCACCTATGAACGTTTTTTTACGCAGTATACAAGCAACAGTTTTGTTGGTTGGCTTGTCAACAGTGAGCAGTGCACAAATAGCTGTTACAGATGCGCCAGGCACCGTGCAGGTTAATGATACAACCCCTACAGACTCTACAAAAGCAGCAGTGCAAGAGGGGAAATCATTAGAACAAGTAAACATTATTGCAGGGCAAACCACGTTGTCAGAAGAGGTGATAAATGTAGATTTTCAAAAAAGCCCAGCGCGTTCGTCGCAGCATTTGTTGCGCTCAGTGCCAGGGTTATTCGTAGCACAACACGCCGGAGGAGGGAAAGCCGAACAAATATTTTTAAGAGGTTTTGATGTCGATCATGGAACGGATGTTGCCATTTCAGTAGACGGTATGCCCATTAATCAAGTGTCACATGCGCATGGGCAAGGCTACACAGACCTGCATTTTCTTTTACCCGAACTGATTGATAAAATTTCGTTCAATAAAGGGCCGTACAATCCGCGTGTTGGAAATTTTGCTACAGCAGGTTCTGTAAGGTTTCAGCTAAAAGAACAAATCGATAACAATCAACTTTCTGTAGGGTATGGTATGTTTAATTCAAAAGAACTTTTTGGAGCGTTTAAATTGTTAGAGACAAAAAACCATAATGTTTATTTAGCAGGGGGTTACAATGGCTCAGATGGTTACTTTGATGCGACTCAAAACTTTAACCGGTACAATGCACATTTAGCCTATAATGGTAGAATTGGACGCCGAACTAAATTACAATTTACAGGAACAACATTCAGAAGCCAATGGGATGCTTCGGGACAAATTCCGATAAGAGCCGTACAACAAGACCAAATATCACGCTTTGGTGCAATTGATAATACAGAAGGTGGAAACACCGGGCGGTCATCTGCCAACTTGGCATTAACACATTTTATTTCACCAACAGCCTCCGTTAAAGCAAACGTTTACCAAGTTATTGCAGATTTTGAACTGTATTCAAACTTCACCTTCTTTTTACGAGATCCCGTAAACGGCGACCAAATTCGACAAAAAGAAAACAGAAGCACAACGGGCTTTAATGCAGCATACCTAAAAAAAATAACCACAAAAAAATGGAAGTTTGATTGGGAAACGGGTGTTGGAATACGCTATGATGAGGTAAAAGACCTTGAGTTGTCTTACACAAAAAACAGATCAGAAACGTTAGAAAATGTGCAGTTGGGTGATGTTTATGAAACAAATTATTTCGCTTTTACCAACTTAAAATCAAGCATTGGCAAATGGACGCTAGATGCAGGCGTAAGAGGAGAGATGATCGACCACCGTTACAACAATCAGTTAGATGATGAAAATGCCGCGCAGGGAATTGTATTACCGGCTATTTTGCCAAGTGCAAGCGCCTACTATAATATCAATAAAAAAATTCAGCTTTTTGCCAAGTGGGGTGTAGGTTTTCATTCAAACGATTCACGTTTTGTAATTGACCAAACCGTAAAAGATAACCTGCCGTTAGCATTTTCAAATGACCTGGGGTTTGAGTGGAAACCAACAAGTAAACTTGTTGTAAACTTAGCATTATGGCGCATGGTATCCGAGCAAGAGTTTGTTTACGTTGGAGACGAAGGCGTGGTAGAGGCAAGTGGAGCAAGTGAGCGTAAAGGTGTTGATTTATTCATTGCATACCAACCGCACCGCTCAGTTATGTTTAATACAAGCATTAACTACAGTCATGCACGTTCGCTAGACGCTGACCAAAGCTATATTCCATTGGCCGCACCACTTACGTCAACAGCTTCAGCCCATTTTTCATTTAAATATGGTTTAACAGCCTCTTGGCGCGCACGCTTTATGGGCGATCGCCCGGCAGATGAACAAAATACCGTAGTTGCAGAAGGCTATTTCATTAATGACGTCGTGTTAGGTTGGAACCGTGGGCCGTTTGATTTGAAGTGTTCTATCCTTAATGTCTTTAATACACAATGGAATGAGACGCAATTCTTAACAGAATCCAGATTGAAAAACGAAACAGAACCAACAGAAGAAATACATTTCACACCAGGAACACCCTTTAATTTAAGAGCTTCATTGACTTACACGTTTTAACAACTTTGCTTGGGTGTATCAGCCCCGTTAAATCTTGCTTGCTTTCAGAGAATAACGGAGGGGCTGAACATAGGAAAGGCCGTCTTAAATTTATTTTAAGGCGGTCTTTTTACGTGAAAAAAATATATCTTCTATCTTGTCAACGATTTTGTATAGACCTTAACCGCAAAATCTGCTTATAATAAACAAAACCGTATGACACCAAGAGAACACCATTTGAAATATTGTCAAGTGTGTAAACACCGTAAAATGGACCTGCAAAAAGGCTTATTATGTGGCCTTACAAATGAATTTGCAGATTTTGATGATGAGTGTCCAACGTTTGATAAAGATATGCAAGAAGCAGAAGTTCGTATAAAAAAAGTGGCTGGTTTAGAGGTTGAACAGGTAGATGAAACAGCAAAACCCTATTGGAAAAAATTAGGACAACTTGTTTTGGCTTTGCTCAGTGTAGGGTTTCTACAAGCGCTTTTTATCTACTTTTCAGCAGTAAACAATTGGGGAATTAATACCATTTTATACCTTTTATTTGAAACGCTTGAAACATTGCCGCTTTGGTTTTTTATTGGTTGGGAGCTCAATAAAATAAAAGATGGACTTATAGCCGGGGCAATAGTAATTGTAGTGTCTTACATCAAGTTTGATTTTATTGAAATAAATAGCGTAATTCTTGGCTTAATACCGCAGGCGGCTGGCTTGTTATACTTGGGTTACTCTACATTTACAGATAAAAAACAGTTGTTCAAATTTGCCGGAATCGGTGCGCTAATCGTATTGGCCTATAACGCCATGTTTTCATTTTCATTCGAATCTGCCTTGAGTGTGATTAACGATTCCGTAGGAGGGCGTCCGCTTAAAAGATTTCTTTGGGATTTCAATTTTTTATCCTTTCTAATTAATACAAACTCCGGTGGGTTTACATACATTTCGTTTCACTGGTTACTAAATTCTATTTTCTATCAAGCCATAAGTTTTGCATTCATTACGTTGCTTTTCAAACGCATGCTCAGTAAACAAAAATGGAGTTTTTACTTAGTAGAGTTAAACCGCAGGGTATCAAACGGACAAATGACACTGTACGTATTTATTTTTTATGTCAGCACGTTCATGCTTTCTTTTGGGCTTTTCGAAAAAGTGTTAACCTACACCATGCTAGCAGGTCGCGGTCGTAACTGGTCGGGTAAATCGTTAACCGCATTCAATCATTTAGAGCAACTTATTGTAATTGCTGGAAGCCTTATAATACTTGTGTTTTTAGTAGGGCTATACCGCAAAATTTTAATCGAATACTACCTAGACCGGTACAAAGCCATTTCATGGAATTTTTATTTTGGACAAATTCCGCTTATCGGTATTTTTGTGTGGATGTATAATGTAGCAACCTTTAAATTACCAAAGGGTTTCAACTCAGAAAAAATTAAACTTTCTGCCTTGCAAGACAAAGGCTTACCCCTACTTTTAATTTTACTAACAGTGCTTTACATGGTTGGCATTTGGGGCGTGTCCCGGTTTGATTTTGGCGTGTTCATTTTGTTTTTGATTAGTTTTATACTGTACTATTATTATCTCTATCATGAGTCGGGCATTTATGCGTATACAGTGGTGCAATTGGCTCTTTTGGTGGTGCTCGTTTTAATCCAGCTTTTCGGAGGTGATATACCTGGCGGTGTATTGTCCTACTCGTTTTTCTGGTCATTGGCTTCCATTTTTTTAGTTTACCCCGCCTTTCATTTACAAGCGTTTAAAATTAAAATTCTTAAAAATAAACCAACCGATAATGATTTTAGTGATAAATATGAGACGGTAGATTAAAACGATATAAAAACAAAAAACACATTCCATATCATTGAAAAAAAGATCTTGTTGTCCAAAACCAAACGGTTATGCAGCATTTTTTTAACTTTGGTATGAAAAATGTATTAGACCAATTTCAAGAGACTGTAAATTTTAGCATTAACCTGTTTACTAGTCTTATAAGAACATAAAGCACGCGTATGAAAAGATTTTTTACACTTTTAGCAATTTCATTTTTAGCAGTTTTTCAAGGATTTTCTCAAAATTATGTCAATTATGATCGTGATTCGAGATGGTTTATTGGCTTAAATGCGGGGGGTACCTGGACCACTTTAACACAAGTTCCGTATCAAATTAGAGGAGGCTATGGCTTAACATTTGGGAAGTCAATCGGAATGGAACCCGACAAAATTTTTTCATGGGACGTTCGCGCGCGTTTTTTGCATGCACAAGTACAAGGGCAAGGCACAGAACAATATACGTTAGATAGCACCACTACAGATGGTTTGGGTGGTTACGGCGAAAATAACATCAACCAATATCAAGATTCCATTGGTTACTTTATACCAAATTACCGCACAAACTTATTGCGCGGATCAGTAGAATTGGTGTTAAACACAAACCGTTTGCGCCAGCGCACCGGGTGGAATCTTTCTGTTTTCGGAGGCATAGGCATTACGGGTTACCACACAGCAGCAGATATTTTAACCAACGGTAATATTTATGATTATAACACCGCCGGAAATTTTACGAAAAATAACCTGCAAAACTTTCAAGACGGCGATTATGAGACTGACATTGTAGGAACAGACGATAGTTACAATGTGGATTGGATGCCGAGCTTTGGCTTTGGTATCAGCAAACAAATTCATCCTGCCGTCGCCATTGGTTTAGAGCATAAAATGACGTGGACAAGAACCAATTTGTTTGACGGTATGCCAAATAATTCAAATGGAACAACAAATATCTTAAACGATAAATACCACTACACGGCATTAACCATAAAATTCCATTTATTTAACGGAAAAGGCACCACGCAAGAGGATCCGCGTGCGGATGATTTTGATGATCCTGATCCTGTAATAGACCCCGTTGTTGATCCTGTTGTAGACCCTGTTACGCGGCCGTTACCGGTGGTTGATATTTTCGATCCAAGCACCAGCCCTTATACTACAATGGCAAAAACGTTTAAAATTCGTGCAAACATTTATAACGTAGACCGCCGTGCAGATGTAACCTTCAAGCAAGATGGAAACATCAACACGAACTTTAGCTATAACCCAACAACGGATAGGTTTGAGTCAAACGTGGTATTACACCCCGGGCAAAACTTATTCGAAATTACTGGTGTAAACGAAGCTGGTTCAGATTATGAAGCAACAATAATAGTTTACGAAGAAGAGGAAGAAGTGATTTCTCCGCCAATTGTTACTATCACAAATCCGCCTTACACGCCTTACATGACAAGTTCAAATGTATTTGGGCTAGTGGCAACGGTCTTAAATGTAGACACTAAATCGCAAATTCGTGTTTACCTAAATGGCGTAAATTTAAATAGCTTTAGCTATGCGTTAGGTTCAAAAGTCTTAAACGCTTCGCTTAATTTGGTAGAGGGTACAAACACCGTAACCGTAACAGCAACAAATGCTGCCGGTAGTGATAGTAAAACGGTACAAATCAATTATGAAAAGCCAATTACCATTCAGCCGCCAATTGTTTCATTCGTAAACCCGGCCGGTAAAAGCCCGCACTACTACACGGTAAATACCGCAAACATTAAGGCAACTGCGTTAAATGTAGAAACAAAAGGAGATTTAACCGTTCGTGTAAATGGTAACTTGGTTTCCAGCTTTTCATTCAACACCGGTACAAAAGAAATTTTGTTTAGCACACCGTTAACAGAAGGCGCTAACAATGTTCAAATTACGGGGGTAAATGCGGCTGGTTCTGATGTGGCAAATACAACCCTTATTTACACTAAACCAGAAACACCAAAGCCGCCAATTGTAACATTTGTAGATCCGAATGTAAACCCAATTACGGTGTATACATCTACCTACAACGTTACAACAAAAGTTGAGAATGTAGCGGGTGCAAGTGACATTACCTTACGTATAAATGGTGCATTGTCAACCGTGTTTTCGTACAGCACTTCTTCTGATCTTATGGATTTTACAACCAGTTTAGTAGAAGGATCAAATGTAATAGAAGTGCAGGGCACCAATGCGTTTGGCAGTGATTTAAAAACCACAACTATTATTTACAAAAAAACAATACCGCAAGCACCACCTATTGTTAATATTACTTATCCCGCGGCAGATAATCAAGTGTTTGAAACGCCAAATGTCAATTTAGTGGCAAGCGTACTAAATGTTGCGGCTGCGGCAAACATTAATGTGGTGGTAAATGGCACGGTAACAACTAGTTTCATGTACAATCCGGTAACCAAAGTGCTGAATGTTCCATTGGTATTAAATAACGGAGCCAACACGGTGCAAATTACAGGTACCAACCCTGTGGGTACAGATGTAAAAACGCGGATAATTATTTACAAAAAACCAGAAGTACCTAACCCACCAACGGTTAGTTTTATTAATCCACCGTCTTCACCATTTGTGGTAAGCACAACAGCTTTTACTGTAACGGCCACAACGGCACACATTGATGGGAAAGACCAAATTGTATTAAAACAAAATGGTGTTATCATTCCAGGTGCAAGTTATTCATTTGTTGGTGAGCATCAGCTTATTTACAATGCCACGCTTATTGCCGGAAACAATGTTTTTGATGTAACCGTAAGTAATCCGGATGGTAGCGCAAGTGACCTGGCCATTGTAACCCTTGAGGTGGATGAAGAACCGTGTATTATTCCAACAATTGGATACATTCATCCAGTGCCTTATTCCACGGTAGATGAGCCCAACGTTACGGTAGATGCACAAATTAACAACCATTCACCGGGAACAACGGTTGAACTAAAATTAAATGGCGTAAGCCAGGGCTACATGGCTTACAATGCTGAAACATCTATCGCTATTAAAGACATTGTACTAAACGAAGGTTCAAATGCTATTAACGTAATTGTAACAAATGCATGTGGTACAAACCAATCTACTTTTACGCTGAACTATGAAGCACCAGATGCGCCATGCCTTGAGCCAACGCTATCCACTGCAATGAGTACTTCCGTAACAACATTGGCGGAGGTAATTTCATTAACGGCGTCATCAACACATGTTGCCGCAGCGGCAGAACTGAGCGTAAAAGTGAACGGAACAACCGTACCATTTAGTTTTGATGCTGCCACAGGTACAATTACCATGAGTGACCTACCACTAGCTGTTGGAAGCAATAGCGTTGTGGTAACTGCAACCACAGCATGTGGTAGTGCAGTAATTGTTTACACCATTACACGAAATGAATGTAAGTTACCTGTTATTTCAGATCTATCACACAACAGTGGAAGCTCCACCAATGATGCAACGATTATTTTTACCGCTACCATTACAAACGTAGTGGCAGCTGAAGTTTCGTTATTGGTTAACGGAGTTTCACAATCGTTCACTTACAATGCTGCAACCAGCAACTTCTCAGAAGCTATTCATTTAAATGTTGGCGAAAATACAATTGTATTAACAGCAGAAAACGCGTGTGGTGAAGCGGTAAAAACAATCAAAATCGTACGAAAAATACCATGCCAGTCTATCATAACTAACTTGCTGGTACCAGCCGTTAACAACATCACAGTTACAGAAAACACGTATAGCGTAACATTGCATGCTGTTGGTATTTCTGACCCGGCGCAAGTTAGTGCTAGTTTAAATGGAACTGCTAAGCCCATTTCGTTTGATGCGGTTTCTGGAAACATTACCATTGCTTCGTTAAACTTAGCAGATGGTGTAAATAACCTAACCGTTAACTTGACAAATGAATGTAGCAAAGCCACGGTAAATTATACAATAAACTACAATGGGTGCAAGCCACCGGTAATTGTAATGAATGACATTAAGCCGGGCATGACTGTGGAGGAAAATATTCTTAATTTCTCTGCTGTAATCACAAACATTTCTACGGCAGATGCCATTACATTACGCGTAAATGGAACGGTAGTAGACTTTGATTTTAACGTGGCAACACATTTATTAACAGCCGCTATTCCATTAGCGGAAGGACCAAACAGCATAACAATAGATGCAGAAGGCTGCGAAAGTGCTAAGGCGGCGGCAACAATAATGTACAAAGAGCCATGCGATAAAATAACGCATGCGCTAATGAAGCCAACCACGCTTGTTAGTACAGCTTACTCAAATAGTTTTAACGCTGCATTAAGCGTATTCGGAATAGATAATGCCGGACAAGTAAGTGTAAAACTAAACGGCGCGGTTGTTCCGTTTACCTTTAACCCGGCAACCAACGTTATTAACGTATCTGGAGTTACACTAAAAGATGGTAAAAACACATTGCTAATTGGTTTAACAAATGATTGCAGTTCTGAAGTAGTGAATTACACCATTAATTATGATGCGTGTAAACCACCGGTAATTACTATTGGTGCTATGCCTGCTGAGGTTAACACAGCCATTTATAACTTTGAGGCAAACGTTTCTAATATTTCAGATGCGAGCGAAATTACATTATTGCTAAATGATGCCCCTGTGCCATTTGTGTTTGACCCCGCAACAGGAGGTTTAGATGCCGAAATGACATTGATAGCTGGTGTTAGCAATACAATTAAACTAACCGCAAAAGGGTGCGAAACCACAACAAAAAACACTGAAATTTTATATACGATACCGTGTACACCAATCAATTATTCATTGGGCCACCCTTCTACACTTACAACAGAAAGTGCAGAAGATAAATACAATATCAATTTAATTGTACAGCATGTCATTGCGGCTGATATTACAGTGACCAATGGTGGTGTAGAAATTCCGTTTACGTATATAGATAATCTGCTAAGTATAAACGCAGTTGCGTTAGTGGACGGGTCTAACACCATTGTGGTAAATGTAAAAAATGCGTGTAGCGCAGAGACAATTACTTACACCATTGAGCATGATGATTGTAGCGCTCCGGAAGTGAGCCTGGCGTCCAACGCTTTATCCACAGATGGTGCCGCTTACAACTTTGTGGCAACGGTTACCAATATTGAAACCGCAGACCAAATTTCACTAACGTTAAACGGAACTTCCATTCCATTTGATTTTTACGCGGCCTCTAATATGCTGAGTGCCTCTATGACATTGACCGAAGGAACCAATACGTTAGAGCTTGTTGCCGAAGGGTGTGCTGTAGGAACAGGTGCACTGGTGGTTACGTACATAAAACCGTGTGACCCTGTGACGTATACATTGGTAACACCAGAAGCGTTAATTAGCGAAAGTGTAGAACCTACGGCAAACATTACATTAAATACTGCTAATGTTATGAACAGCACTGATGTTACGGCAACGCTAAATGGGGCAGTCGTATCACCAACGTTAAGCGGTGGAGTGGTTAGCCTAACTAGTTTAAATTTAGCGGAAGGTGAAAATATTATTACAGTTACACTTGCGAATGATTGTAGTACAGAAACGGTGACGTATCAAATTACCTATGAGCCTTGTACTACGCCAAGTGTATCGTTCACGAGTATTACTGATGGTGCCGTGGTAGAAGAAGCGACGACTACCATTTATTCTGATATTTCAGAAGGCAATCCTGAGGATATTTTGTTCAGATTTAACGGGGTTTCCGTTCCGTTTGAATACAACCCATTTGCGCACACATTAGTCACTACCGTAACATTGGTAGAAGGACCAAATGAAATTGAAATTATTGTAGAAGGGTGTGAAACGGTAACAGAAGTAATAACGGTAACATACACGCCGCCTTGCCTGGCACCTGCCTATACTATGATTGCACCAACCACTACACCAATTATGACTGCTGCAGAACTGGTAACCATTAGTTTGGCAACAGAAAACTTAACGGCAGATCAAATTTCGGTGGAAATAAATGATGTAGCAATTGAATTTACATTGTCTGACGGAACACTCATTTTTGAAGTGCCATTTGTAGAGGCATTAACAAATAACGTAACCGTAACTATGACCAATGATTGTGGTACTATAACGGCGAATTATGTGGTGGTTTTTGAAGCACCAGTAGAGGAATGTGAACCAGAAATTACGGTAGATTTTTCAGATAGTAACTTAGAGGTGGAGATCACTTCAGATATGGAATTGGTAAATGTAATTATCAATTTGCAAAATGGCGAAACACAAACATTTGCAGACTTGGAAGGAAATAGCGGAACATTCTTAGCTGAATGGGAGCATGAAGGTGAATGTGTTGTGGGTGTTTGGGTACGCTCTGGATGTAATGTAGGAGCAGCTGGAGAGCCATACGGACAGTATTTTGTTAACCCCGGTTGGGAAGGTATTTGTTATTTAGAAGAGTGTGTGCCGTTAACGTATACACTGATCGCTCCAAACCACTTAACAGAGTCTACAACATTGAGCCAATACCAAATAATTTTAAATACAACAAATATTGCAGATGCTTCGGGCGTAATGGTTTCTGTAAATGGAACCACAGCTCCGTTTACTTTTGTTGACAATAAAGTAACAGTGCCATGGTTTGCACTTAATGCAGGTGTTAATACAGCGGTAGTAACAGTATACAATGATTGTAGCATTGAAACGCTAAACTATACCATCACATCAACAGTGCCAGCACCTAAAGGTATAATACCAGGTGGAAATGATGGAGGCAACAAAGGTGGTAACATAAACAACGAGCTGGATAATCGTGTACAAGCTGCACCCGTAATTACGCCAGTAAGCCCAACACAAACGGCTGTAACGGTTACAAACCAAACATTTGCCTTAAAAGCAAAAGTGTTAAATGTAAATTCCCGTTCAGATATTCAATTAAACGTAAACGGCGTGGACTTTAAAGGGTTTAATTATAACTCATCAACCAAACAAATGGCCGACTATCACTACTGTTTCCATTCTCCAGTTTTTGCTGATAAGCCATATCCAAGCTATTCATCAAACTTTCTTTTTCATTTTCAGGAATTTCATCAAAATGCTCAGCATCTCCCAAAGAATCTTCACTAAAATCTGTATTTTCATTCTCCTTTTTTTTAATTCCAAATTTAGCCAAAGAGTAAACTTTGTTTAATACATCATTTTTTAGTATTGCGGACTGGCTTTGATTTAACAAATGAAAAATTTATCAATCAAAATACTCAACAAGACAATAATAAAAACACTACCTGCTACAATGAAAAAAACATCCAAATTTTTCATAATAGCTCCAAAAAAAGTCTTGTACTGAGCAAATCCAACAATCTTATAAGAAAATTCCAACTCATCATTTTTTAGTCCCCATGATTTTAAGCTTCACATTGTTACTTGCCACAATTCTAGTAGCAACCGAAATTTTTGCCCAGTGAGTAAAATTTTTTGCTAAAACATCTCCATCTGAGTTAGCAGTAACAAAAAAATGTTCATATTGAGCATTTGGTCCGTTATGATAAGGAACTACAATACTTTGGAACGGTCTAAAATTCAACTTAAAAATTCCCCCAGTCGGCAACAATTTTTCTTTATAAAGCGTTTCTTTTTTTTGTATAAAAATATCTTTAATTTCTTGATAAAGATAGTTGAATGTATCCCCAATTTTTTTATCAAATTCCGGGAAATCAAACACATAAAAGGTAAAAAAAGAATCTTCATCATAATTCGCAACAATTCCTATTATATTTTGTTTCCAATCCACCATATACCCATGTTTATCTGGATAAAATCCTATAAAGGGATTTGAAAGGGGCAAAATTTGAATTTCATTCAAAGGAATAATTTTTCCTTTTTTCGGATCAACAAAAAAATTGTACCCATAAGGCAATCTCAACAAATAATGATTCATCATAGGAAAATTTATCAAAAAATAAATTCTCTGTCTGCCTTCGCTATCTTTAAACTCGTCAAAATTCAAATCTGTAGTCTTGACAGATACTCTTGTTATCAAAGAACTCATCTTCTGGCCTTCAACCGCCATATCATGCAACGGAATCCAAATACTTTTGTAACTGAGCTCTGCCTGTGCCTTCTGATTAGGCGTATCAAGATTAAAACGCAAAAGATCCAAATCCACCTCTAATTCTCTTATTAGCACCATTAATTTGGTCTCGCTACTCTTCCATACCATTGTGTAAAAAAGAAGCCTAAGATCTGACAATCCTTTCCCTCTAGAAGATCGAGTCATAATATGTTGGTAGCTGAGATCATCAGAAACGAGTGGTATAGATCCCAAAGGTATAACATTGAGCATTTTTTGGTAACCAGAAGGGTCTGGGTTTAGTACAATAAACAAAAAATGGCAGCGGAGGTAGAGCTTGGTGCTAGGACTGTAATCAGCAACAATAGCGATATATTCGTGATTTTGGCTATTTTCTTTTCCTCAGAAAAAACCTTAAAACTGCTTCTTTTGTGTTTACAAATAATTTTAAATCTTCTGATGTGATTATTCCAAATTGGTCCTTTTTTACCATACTAGAAACTGCGAGAACCTCTTCATCCCTTAATTTCGCCAAAAAGAATCTAAAATCTTTATCAATAAACGGCTTTCCTTTTTCATTTAAAAAATTTGTTTCCGAGAATGATGAGGGAGTTTTTTACATCCTATCCCGTCAAAACTGACTGTACTTTTATCTCCAAAAATTAAAAAATCGCCTTTAATACAAGCTCCACCCTCAAAATCCTTTTCAAAACATCTTTTGAAAATATAATTTTGATTA
>CAVTPI010000012.1:0-695077 GCA_963736585.1 Crocinitomicaceae bacterium
CACACTTGCCAATCCCAACAGTGCGCTTATACCATTGGTACTAGTGGCTTGCGCTATCTGCTTTTTGATAATTGTTCGTAAATTTTGCCGCGTTGGTAAATCAAATAATTATAAGCATTGAACAAACACAGGGTAAATACACCCACGCAAATTAAATAGATCGAGCGCGAAAAGCATGCTCATGTCTGGTCACTTTCGCCGGGTCTACAATTCATGCCTTGCGATTCAACTAAATGGCATGTGCCGAAAAAAGTGAATTTACGAAGTTGAAAATATGCATTAAATTCAATTAAATAGTTTACATTGAAATCTGAAAATTGTTCGTTGCGTTTTTACTACTTCTTTTGGTAAAACAATTGCCATTTCGTAACGCCCAGTGGCCAACAACGAAAATGCCAAAACTCGGCCATGGGCATAAGCGGCCATGGTTTCCGAAAATCAGAAACAGAAAAAATATGCCTGAAGAAAGACTTGCGATAAATCACAATAACTTGAGCAGTTACAGTGCCTTGCAGTAACTACTACAATGTGTTTTAAGATTTCGCCTTTTTCTAGTAATTTCCGAATGATTGAGAAAACAAAGTTAAACCAATAAAAATGAGGAAAACGTGAAGTTTAAAAAAAGGAGGTTACTTAACAGAAAAACGTTTAGCATTTCTATTGCCGAGAGAGGCTTTTACTGCGGTTGGAAGGCTTCTTATTGAATAAAAGAAAATGAACAATACCCGTTAAGTAACCCATGCCATGGCTCAATCGCAGTACAGGAAAGGTCAAGGCCGTAGAGATAAAAGCATTAAACGACCTGCTAGATTTGTAAACACGAAAATAAACGCCAAAAAGGCATAAAAAAGTAACCCTACACTCAAAAAGCATCCAAAAGTCAAGGCACAAATAAACTAAGCAAGGCGCCCGTGAACAAGCCTAGCACAAATGAACGGGATCAGTTGCCGAAGTGTGGTTACCGTTCGGTGCTTTTTGTTGACGTAAACTTTCCAATACCCGTATTAGTGAATATCTCTGTTTATATGGTTTTGATGATTCGCGACAAAGTACGTCTGACTCAATTTTCGGATCATATAAAATTTTGAAGCCTCTTTTAGCTTGGTAAATGAAAATTTAGTTGGTCATCTGATTCTAGCCAAAGTTATTAACGAATGACCAATAATTTAAACACTTTTTTATCGTAAATGCCAAAAGCTAACGTTTAGCATATTTCGCTCGCCTGTATTTTGAACGTGCGCATTATCCACGCCAAAGCGGGCTAGCATGGCATAGCCAATTCGTCAGAAATTTTTATTGGTAATGTTGATGATTTTTCCACCTGCGCGTACCTTTGTCATTGTAAATAAGCGTTGACATTTTCGGTTAAAAAACCCGGTAAACAACGCATGGGCGTCAATACGTAAAATATACTTGTATTGGGCAGTGTTTAAACAAATATTGGTAACGCTCGTGGAGTTGTTTAGTAGGGTTGTTACCATATTTACGTTTATCTGCCTTGAACAATGCTTTTCAAATAGCGCGTGTACCGTCATCACTTAATTTACAGTCGATTACAGAGCATTCAATTTGCCCCAACTGTAATGTGTATTAAATGGGATCCACGGCTTTTTTAATGTACGCGGCCTCATTTCTGCAAATGTTAAGATGAGCGTTCGAACTAGTGGTATGGTCTGTAGCTGTTGCGTCCATAGTTGTTTTAATAACTATTTTTTTAAAATTGAAAGGTAATGTTGGTGCATAAGGTCTGCATTATTTTCCCAATCATACAATTTACGAACAAAGTTGCGTCCGGCTTTTCCCATTTTTTCTCTTAACGGTTGGTCATTTACAAAGTAATTGAAGTTTATCTAAAATAGCACTTGCATTTTTAGGTGGTACTAAAAATCCATTTTCTCATCTGTAACAACTTCGGCAATCACAACATCTGATGCAATTACGGGGCGTTCACATGCCAGCGCCTCAGCTGCAAGTTCAAATTTTCTTCCAAAGAAGGAATCAACGACATCCATTTGTGCAAAATGCAATGGTACAGTTTCATGCGCTACACGCCCTAAAAAGTTAACGTCATTGGCTATGCCTAAATTTACTGCTTGCCTAGCGCTTCTTTTTCGGCTCCCTTCGCCAATAATCCTAATTCTAATAATAAGTGATTGTTTTGCTTAAGCAGCAAGGCAAATGCTTCTATCAAATAATTAATCCCATAAATTTTTTCAAGGTGTTTTAGTAATTCGCAACGGTTATTTTACACGTTTGACTTATTGGTGGCATTGGGGCAAATTTTTCTAGGTTTACACCAAAGGGCACCACATTTACTGTTTTGTTGGTGTATTTAGCCGTTTCTTTCGCCATGTCTTTACTTGTCGAAAAAACATAATCTGCTTTTTTTAAGTTGCGCTTAAGTATGCTTTTTTTCAAGAATGATTCCTTCGGAAACGGTAACATCTGCTCCCCGAAACAGAAATTAAAAAAGGATGTTTGTTGAGCAGCCCTCCAATTAACCCGTAACTTGTAGCATAATGTGCATGCACTAAATCTGGGGCAAAGCTGTTGGTAATTTTTTTTAGTTGCGTGACTACCTTTAAATAACTCACTTTTTTTAAAACACCGCTACCGTACTGGTTTTGAAAATTAGCAGATTCAATTCTTACATCATTTAGGTCATCATAAAAATCGTCTTGCGGTGCAGAAAGCCCGTAGGCTAAAACTGTACACCCCCTTGCTGCCATTGCTGCTACCCACTTTTTTGTATGCACATTCTAAATCTGATAAAAAAAGGATTTTCATAGTATTGCCAATGACGCGTTGATTTGCCCGTAAAGGTAAAAATTATAACTGTATCCTAAAAACACAAAAGCCTCAGGTATAAATCTACCTAAGGCTTTGTTTGTACTTTTGCAACCCCGCGTATTTTTTACGTCGTATTGGTTTTTTATTTTGCGTAATGTACCGCTCGTTTTTCACGAATTACCGTAACTTTTACTTGTCCCGGATAGGTCATTTCATTTTGTATTTTTTGTGAGATGATGAATGAAAGTTCATCTGCGCGTTGATCGTTCACTTTTTCGCTTTCTACCATTACACGCAATTCTCGTCCGGCTTGAATAGCATACGATTTTATTACACCATCAAAGCCAAGTGCGGTTGTTTCCAACTCTTTAATTCGTTTAATATACGATTCTGCAATTTCTCGTCGTGCGCCCGGTCGTGCGCCTGAAACGGCATCACAGACTTGTACAATTGGTGAAATTAAAGACGTCATTTCGATTTCGTCGTGGTGTGCACCAATGGCGTTACAAACATCTGGCTTTTCGCCATGCTTTTCAGCCAATTTCATTCCTAAAATAGCGTGTGGTAATTCTGGCTCATCTTCAGAAACTTTTCCAATATCATGCAGTAAACCTGCACGTTTTGCAATTTTCACGTTTAAGCCAAGCTCTGCCGCCATAATTGCGCATAAGTTAGCTACCTCGCGTGAGTGCTGCAATAAGTTTTGTCCGTAAGATGAACGGTATTTCATTCGTCCTACCTGGCGCATAAGTTCTGGGTGTAAGCCATGAATACCTAAATCAATACATGTTCTTCTACCTGTTTCTACAATCTCTTCATTTAGTGATTTACGTGTTTTTGAAACAACTTCCTCAATTCGTGCCGGGTGAATACGCCCGTCAGAAACTAATTGGTGTAATGCTAAGCGCGCCACCTCTCTGCGAACGGAATCAAAACATGAAAGAATAATGGCCTCTGGTGTGTCATCCACAATAATTTCAACCCCTGTAGCAGCTTCTAACGCACGAATATTTCGTCCTTCACGTCCAATAATTCGCCCTTTCATTTCATCACTTTCAATTCTGAAAATAGAAACGGAATTTTCAATGGCCTGCTCAGTCGCTACACGTTGTATAGCCTGCACCACTATTTTTTTAGCCTCTCCAGAAGCGGTTAGCTTTGCTTCATCAACAATGTCTTTAATGTAAGCCATTGCATCTGTTCGGGCTTCATCTTTCAAGGCTTCCATCATGGTAGTTTTTGCCTCATCTGGTGAGTAACCCGAGATTTTAGAGAGTTCATTTACCTGCTTTTGGTGCAGCTTAATAATTTCTTTTTTCTTCGTCTCAATAATTTCTAACTCCTGATCTACCTCTTTTTTAACGTTGTCCGTTTGCTTATTTTTTCGGTTAAGTTCTTCTAGCTTATGATTGAGGCTTTTTTCTTTATTTTTTGTTTTATCCTCTAAGCTTTGAATAGTCCGCTCGCGGTTGCGCACCGCTTTTTCATGCTCCTCTTTCAGCTGTAAAAAGCGTTCTTTTGCTTGCAGCACTTTGTCTTTTTTGAGCGATTCTCCCTCGGCTTCTGCCTCTTTAATAATTGATTCTGCTTTGTTTTTTAATACGCTTTTTTGTAGTAAAAAAACAATAATGCCGCCTATCAATATACCAACTACTAAGCCTGTTATTATACTTGCTATGTCCATAAATTTGTAAAAAAATTAATTGCCCTTACGCCACTTGCCTGGCCTTACGCCGGTTTTGGGTATTGGAAGTTTTCTCAATCGTCAATACGATCAATGATGCGTTTTATATCCGCGTTAAAAGTGGAAAGGTCCGGAGCGGAAGTTGCCCCATCTTTTTTTTGAACAGCTATTTGCAGTGCCGTCATTGCCAATAAGTCCTGCATGTCCTTTACCGCATAACTACCCTGCAACTTTTTAATGTTAGAGTTTATGCGATCGGCCGCTTTTCTAATGGCTTCTTCTTCTTCCTTTTTTATTGTTAAAGGATAAGTTCTACCTGCAACGATTATTTTGAGTGAAACTTTATCCATTGGTCTTTACACTTTTAGTAACGAAATGCATTTATCAATTTCCTTTACCATTTCGCTAATTTTGAACTTAATCTCTTCTTTCTCTTCTCCATTGTCTGCATTTTTCAGCTTTTCGTTTTCTGCCTTCACTGCTTCCAACTCTTTTTCCTGCGCCGCTAGCTGATTTTTCAACGAATCTACCTCAATTGCTTTTTTTTCTTCAGCAGCTTTTGCTTCTTTGACTTTGGAAAGCAGGTTAACCACCTTTCCGTCTAGCTTTTCGAGTAATTCTTTTGTCGTTGACATAATCAATGTATGTTCAAAATATAACAGTGCAAAAATACGATTCACAACAGCAATTTCAAAGTAAATGTACATGATTTATCAAAAACCATTTTTTGATAAGAAAATAAGGAATTGAATTCTACCTGTTGCCTTGGCATTACCTTTGTAGTTTAACCTCAAAATACGTTTATCCCACATCAAAACATGAAAAATACACCTTTCTTTTTTTTGCTTCTGTCCTTGCTTTTCACCTCAGAAGTAACGGCGCAGTATGCCGCTAAAACGCACATAGCGTTTGACAAGCTAGAGCTGGCAAGCCCTATGGAAATTCCGCTGATTTTGGCGGGTAACTTTGGCGAAATGCGTGGAAACCACTTCCACACCGGGTTAGACATTAAAACAAAAGGCGTAATTGGGCAAAAAGTACTTGCGATTGAAGAAGGATATGTCTCGCGTGTGCGCGTTTCTCCCTGGGGATATGGTAATGCTATTTACATTAGCCACCCAAATGGGTTAACAAGTTTATATGCGCATTTAAGTAAATTTCCACCCGCTATTGATTCATTAATTTACGCCCAACAAGCCAAAAACCAAGCCTACGTGGTTGACGAAATTGTTTTACCCGATTCTTTTTATGTTAAAAAAGGAGAATTAGTGGCTTACTCTGGTAATTCTGGCAGTTCTTATGCGCCACATTTACATTTTGAGGTGCGCGAAACGGTTACCGAACATGCATTAAATCCCTTACTTTTTAAGTGTTATCAACAAAAAATTAAGGACACCACCGTTCCCCGTATTACAGGAATTAAAATTTATGCCGTTACAGATAAGGGCTACCTTATTCCGGGCAAATCAATTTACTACAGCTGCAGTACTCAAGGCGAAAAACTGGTGGTGAATAACGGAAAACCCATTGATGTTTCAGCACTGTATACCGAAAATTCAAAACTAGCATTTGGATTTCATACAACAGATAAGTTAGATGCTGCGGGCAATGTTTGTGGGGTGCATCACACGTATTTTAAAAAGGATGAAACTACTTTACAAGAACAACAAATTGATTACATTAATTTTGACCATAACCGATTCATCAATACGCATCAGGATTATATTGAGTTTAAACAAAATAAAAAAAACATTCATAAACATTTTACAACCGTTGTAAACCCGCTGGGCATTTACCCTAAAAACAATGGTAAAATTGATTGGCAAAAGGCTGCCGGAAATTATAATTTCAAAGCCATTGACGCGCATGGCAATGAACAAACCGTCAGTTTTTCATTGGCAGCGGTAAACGGAAAAGCCGCGGCCAACCCTTACAATGGCAACAAACGTTACCTCTACCCCGACTCGGTAAATGTTTATTTACAAGATGATTTTCAAGTATTAATGGAGCAGGCCACGTTTTATGAACCGTTAGAACTAATTTACCGAGTTGATGCTGAGTCAAAATACCTCAGCGCTATTTACCAATTTTGCGAATACAGTGTGCCTGTTCAATACTATTATGACGTCCGTTTAAAAACAGATTTTAAAAAATCAAACTTCCCTACAGATAAGCTGGGAATCGGGTTAATATCTGACCGCGGCTACTTCAGCTTTTTGGGCGGTAACTTTGTGGATGGATGGGTGGAGGCGCGTACGCGCAGTTTTGGACGTTTTACGTTGGTGGTGGATAGTATAGCACCTGTTATTAAACCGTTAGATTTTAACGAAGGTAAAGTAATTTCAAAATACAACACGCTGGAACTGGCCATAGAGGATAACCTATCTGGCGTAGCTGTTTACAAAGCTTTCCTAAACAATGCATGGGTGCTTATGCGTTATAATAGAAAGAAAAAAAGATACATTATTCCGCTAGACGAGCACAGCAGGTATTTATTGAAAAAAGGAGATAATAAAGTTGAAATTACAGCCACGGATCGTAAAAACAATACCATCTCGGCAACCTACACTGTGATTTATTAACACCCATTTTCGTTAATTATTTGCTAAAAACAGTTTGTTTTAAGCGAAAAAGAAATATTACGCGTAAATTTATATTGCAATGAGTAATAAAAATTTACGCACCGTTATTTTTTTGGGAATTGCCTCTATTCTGAGCATTTTAACCATTCAAATTTTTTGGATTCAAAAAAACATTGAATTTCAAGAAACCAATATCACCATACAAAATAAACAAGACAGCCTTAGCCAAGTTGAATTCAACGATCAAGTAACCATAGCATTAAAAAATGTGGCCAATGAAATTCAGCGAATAAACAACCAACCCGGCGACTTGTATGGCAATGTAAAACAGCTTACGTCTAATTATTTTACAGTAGAGTTACAAGATATTTTAGACCCCTACCTACTGGAGCAATTACTAAAGCGCGAGTTTTACACGCATAATATTAAAGAAGATTTTCAGTACGGTATTTACGATTGTTTTTCAGATAGCATTGTCTATGGCGATTATATTGCTTTTGAAGGTGATTCTGTTTTTACAACAAATGCCGTAAATACCCGGTTTGATTTAAATGAAGCCGTGCAATTAAAGCTGGATTCAGACTTGCACTATTTCTCTGTTGTTTTTCCTCAGATAGAGAATATGTCACTAGATCAGCTTTCGAATGACGTGACCCCGTGGTATTATTTATTTGGCATTATTTTATTCGTTCTTATTTTCTTCGCTTTTTCTGTTTCTGTTATTCTAAAACAAAAAAAACTCTCAGAGGTTAAAAATGATTTTATCAATAACATGACTCATGAGCTAAAAACGCCCATAGCTACCATCCGTTTGTCCAGCGAAACATTAATGAATATGACAGACAATGCGGATGCTGAAAAACGACTGCGTTACTCAAGTATTATTTATAAAGAAAATAAACGACTTGAATCACAAGTGGAGCGGGTGTTAAACGTGGCCAATATGGATCGGAAAGAAATTACCCTAAATCTTACAGTGTTTGACCTGCACGAAATTATTGAAGAGGCGAAAGAGAATTTTGAGTTCAATCAACTAGAGGAGGTTGGCGGGGTAATTCGGTTAAACTTAGCGGCAGAAAAGCATGTGATTAATGCTGACATTGTTCACGTAACAAACATCATTAATAACTTAATTGATAATGCCATTAAATACTGCGATAAGGTACCCGAAATTGATATAACCACAAGCAATAGTAAAAACAAGTTACATGTTTCTATTGTAGACAATGGCAAAGGAATATCGCGCGAAAATCAGAAGTATATTTTTGATAAATTTTACCGTGTACCGACCGGTAACCTGCATGATGTTAAAGGCTTTGGTTTAGGACTTTTTTATGTTCGCACGATTATTGAGGAACTTGGAGGGAGTATACAGGTTAAAAGCACATTAGATAAAGGCAGCGAGTTCGTTCTTACTTTTCCAGCTAACCTAAAGAGTTAAGTGAGCTAACAGCCAAAAAAAATTAAAAATGACAGATAAAATAAAAATATTATTGGTGGAGGACGATTACAATTTAGGGTTTGTAGTGCAAGACCAATTAAAGAATCAAGGATATGGCGTGACGCTTGCCACAAATGGTGTGGAAGGGTTAAAACGATTCAACGAAGGCGGGTATCAAATGTGTATTTTAGATGTAATGATGCCAAAAAAAGATGGTTTTACATTGGCACGAGATATCCGAAAAACAGATTTAAATATTCCTATTTTATTTTTAACTGCCAAAAACTTAACAGAAGACCGTATTGAAGGCTTTAAGGCCGGTGGAGATGATTATTTAACCAAACCGTTTAGCACAGAAGAGTTTTTACTACGCGTAAAGGCTATTTTAAAACGGGTAAACTTGGTTGAAACAAATGTAGAACAGGTTTTTCAAATTGGCTCTATTCAATTTGATTCTGAAAACTTTACACTTAATTACAGCTCTGGAAAAGAACGCAAGCTCACCAAAAAAGAGGCTAAAATATTACTATTGCTTGCACAAAACACAAACAAAGTACTTACACGAGACATTGTGCTAAATGCTGTTTGGGGGCAAGATGATTATTTTGTAGGAAGAAGCCTGGATGTTTTCATTACCAAATTGCGTAAATATTTAAAAGAAGACGAGCGCGTGACTATTAACAACATACACGGCGTGGGTTTCAAACTAGAAATACCAGAATAAATGCAGTCAGCTGAAATTACATGGAGTGATTTTTCAAAAATTGACATGAGAGTTGGCACAATAGAAAATGCCATTGTTTTTAAAGAAGCAATTAAACCAGCTTATAAGCTCACCATTAATTTTGGCGAGTTGGGTATGCGTAAAACTTCTGCCCAATTAACGACCCGTTACCAACCGCAAGACTTAATTGGCCGCCAAGTAGTGGCGGTAATTAATTTTCCACCCAAACAAATTGCCAATTTTATGAGCGAGTGTCTAGTTTTAGGCAGTGTTGATGGAAATAACATTACTCTTTTACAACCCGAAAGTAACGTCCCGAACGGGCTAAAAATTGGTTGATTCTAACCAAAAATCCTGTTCCATTACTTCAAATTTCAGCAGAATAGTTAGAAAACAGTGGGGTTTTAACAAAAAAAAGTCCCGACTTTCACCGGGACTTTCATTCAATTTATTTTTAATGGATTAGTTTCTGGAAACGATCAACTTTTTAGTTGTTTGCTCACCATCAACAGTTAATGTATAAAAGTAAACACCTTCTGCCATTTCAGCCGTGTTTATATTTTTAGTGTATTGTCCTGCAACTTGGCTTCCTAAGTTTTCTGTTAGAATTACTTTACCTGAAACATCCGTTACTTTAATGTTAACAGCAGCCTCATTACTTAGGTTGTAAACAATGTTTGCTTGGTTTACAGCAGGGTTCGGATAAATATCCAATCCAGTTAATGCTTCATTTTCGTCAACGCTTGAAAACTCTTCTGCTAAACGAATCATGAACACTGAGTTTTGCTGAGAAGCAGCACCTTCGTTATAAATTACGGCACCTTCTGCTGTTTGAGCAGTCATAAAACGAATTGTGCTAGAGCCGTAATGTCCAACACCAACTGCAAATGCATCTCCATCACTACAGTTAATAATATCATCTAACTGAATACGTACAGTTGATCCCGGATCACCAGCTTCTAACGTATAATCGTCTGAACTTGCTTCAAAAACATATTCCGTTCCATCAAAACGTCTGATTTCTACATAAATTTGTTCACCAACGCCTGATTCATCAGAAATATCAACCTCTACTGCTCCGAAAGAAAAATCTCCGAAGAACTCAAAAAAGTTAGCACATACTGTTGTTACTGGCGTTGCTCCTAAAAATCCTACAGACCCTGTTGGTACGCCGTTATCTCTAGCATATAAATCCGTTCCAACCATAATTGGCTCTAACGTTCTTACATTATCACTTGGTGCTTCGTCTACAAAATCTGCAGAGGCAACAGCATAGTCCAATACATAAGATCCGGAAGCTGGAAACGTCATAGCCGTTAATAACTGCAAGCTATCATTTGTTAAAGCATCAACCGTTACTGGTGCAGAAAGTTCATCATAAACATCTGCTCCACCATCATTTGCTACTACATTTAACGAAGTGTTTGTTTGGTCGATAACACCACCATTAGAAACACGCGCACCAAATGTATATTCAGTGGCTTGTGACGAAGGTATCATGTAATAATCCCAAGCACCTTCGCCTCCGCTAAAGTAAGTTTGGCCTAAAATAAGCTGGTTAGAATATCCCTCTGCGAAACGCACATCATCAACCATCCACGCGTAATCGTCTGTACTAACATATTTAAATTGTACACGTACATCAGATTCTCCTGCTGCTAGTGCTGAAATGTTAATGCTAACAAACTCAAAGTTTGCTGTGCTTTCATTTAACGGTAAAAATTCGTGCACCTGATAAGACGTCCACGTTGTACCACCATCAATACTAATTTCAACAAATGCTTGTCCGGTAAAATTTCTGTAATACGACTCAAATTCAATTGCTACAACGTCAATTCCTGTTAAATCAACAGGGTCTGCCATAGTAATTGTACCTGTTCCAGCATTTCCGTCAGCATCAAATAGTGCAAAGTTTCCACCAGAAGTTGATGAGATTGCTCCCATCCCTCCAGAGAAAAAGCCTGAAGGGCCATCTGGACCGATTACCCAGCCCTCTCCGTCTACTTCATCATTGTTTATAATCCAGTTTGTAGGATCAGAAAAATCCATAATCTCACCAATTACGTCACCAGGTGCACGATCTCCGGCATCTACTGTTCTGTTAATTGGTTCTACTGATTTGCTTTTTAGAGCAGGCAATTCTTGATTCAATTGGGCAAAACTGTAAGCACCCGAAATCATCAACATTGCCAAAATGTAATTTTTTTTCATGTTTTTTAATTATTGTTTAACTATAAAGTTATGAAAACTTTAAGAGAAATGCAGCATTATGTTAAAAAATTACAACTTTAAATACCCAATTTTTAATTATGTGCGCATAATAGGATAAACACTATTGAGCGTTATTTTTGTTAGAAACAATTATATTTGTGACGAATAAACAACAAAACATGAAAACAACTAAATTAACAATAGCCTTAATGTCTGGCTTTTTTATGCTTACGGCATGTGGTGGAAACGGAGATGCAACCGAAGGAAATGCAACAACTGACTCAACTACCACTGAAATGGTGAATGAGGAACAAGAGGAAGAAATGGACAACCAAGAACTTGCGTTTAACGGAGTAGACAAAGGCGAGTTTATGCTATATGGCCATTCAGAAATAGCGAAGGATGGAAACGAAGTAACAACAGAAGAAATGTTTAACCAAATGCAATATGGCGGCGCGTTTAAGGGCGAAGTAATTGTAAATATTGACGAAGTTTGCCAAAAAGCGGGGTGTTGGGTAACGTTTGATAATGGTGATGAAGAACCGATTCGGGTATTTTTTAGAGATCATTTCACAATTCCTACTGAAACCGCTTCGGGCACACAAGCCATTTTATTAGGTGAACTAGTGCGGGACACAATGACGGTGGAATTTCAAAAGCATTTATTAGATGATGCCGCTGAAGATGGAAAAGAAGTAACCCAAGCCGAATATGACGCGATTAAAGAAGATGTGGTAGAAACAACATTTGATTGCGAAGCCATTTTGGTACGTAAGAAAAAAGCATAAACAGTTTTTAAAATAAGTGAATGGCTTTCTCTCAATGTTGAGGAAGCCATTTTTTTATTTCTGATAAAATAAAATGGGTAGCTCCCGTTCTTGCATTCATAAATGCTTTCACCTCTTTGCCTCGCTTTACCGTTGTCATATTAGGCAGCACTTCCAGCAACGCTTCAGCATTGGAAACGGATTTACCAATACCTGCTTCAATAAAATCTGTGGCCTCCTGAAATTTACCGTAATCTGAACCAAAAATAACAGGTATACCAAAGCACGCGGGTTCTAAAATATTATGTAGCCCTGTTCCAAAACCGCCGCCAACATAAGCCATAGTTGCATATTGATACACATTCATTAACATGCCAATATTGTCAATAATTAACACGGTTGCTGCTTTACTATTTTGTTCGTTCATTCGGGAATAGCGCACTGTGTTTTCAAACCGCTCTTCTATTGCCCTTATGCGGTGTTCACCAATTTCATGCGGGGCAATTATGAGTTTACCTTCAAACGGTTTAGTGACCAGCGCATTTGCTATTAATTCCTCATCTGCCTTCCACGAAGACCCTACAACAAAAACGGGGGCTTCTCCTATAAAAGTTTCAATAACCGGATAGGGTTGTACTTTTTCTGCATTTTGCATAACACGGTCATAACGTGTGTCTCCAGAAACCAAACTGGACACGCCAATCGTTTGCAATTGCGCTTGAGAGGAATTATCCTGTACAAAAATAGCCGTAAACGACTTTAACACCTTACGCATGTAGCCGCCATACCATTTAAAAAATAATTGCTCCTGGCGAAACACTGCCGCTACAGAAAATGTAGGTATATCATGTTTTTCAGCAATCAACAGGTAATTTGCCCAAAACTCATACTTTATAAAAAAGGCTGCTGTGGGTTTTATTGTGGTTAAGAATTGATTTGCATTTGCCTTTGTGTCTGTCGGTAAATAGCATACAAGGTCTGCCAACGGATAATTTTTCCGAATTTCATAACCAGAAGGTGAAAAAAATGTGAGCACGATTTGGCAATTTTCACGTGCTTTTAACGCCTCAATTAATGGTCGCCCTTGCTCAAACTCGCCCAAACTGGCGCAATGAAACCAATATACTGACCCTTCACCGCGTTGCCATTGCTTTAAAATATGCAGCGTATGAGCTGCCCCTTGCACCCGTTTTTTTGCTTTGTTATTCCACACTGCCACCAGCCTTACTCCAACGGCATAAATACGAACTCCAACTGCGTAAAAAAAACTCATTAGTCCAAATAATAACCGCTACTTGTACGTTGTTTAATCGGAACAACCCAACCTACCTTTAATCCAAAATTAAAATCTTTTTGTAGCGTATTTTCTGGTTCACCGCTATCAAAATTATAGGGGCGTACATTGCGCGTCAAACCTTGCACCATTTCAACGCCTGCATAAAAACGAAACAGCCGCCGGTTTGCCTGAAATAAATAACCGATAAATTGTTTGGTAGAAATCCCCATTGATAACTTGTCATACCCTTTTCTGTAATCGCCAGAAAGTTGCGGAACATCATCAAATAAACTTTCAATTCTTATTTTATGCATAAAGTACCCCACACCAAAATCTACCCACAAACCAGAGTTTACATTGTGCCCGAGTTGATTAAATACGTACCCGACCGAAGCGTGTCCCGTAGCTCCTCGCATTAAAAACTTTACGTCTGCCGGAACACCATTTTGCGCTGTAATTGTACCAAAGGAGGTTAATAAATTTGTAAAGATGGTACTGTCTTTTAACCGATTTCCGAAAATAAATCCGCCATTTAAACTCACCGTTAAATTATTGGCAAACTTATAGTTAGCATCAAGCCCCAATGTATTGTTAAACCCCCACCTTTTGGCTAAATCGCCAGACGGTAAACTAGCTTTGTAGCTAAGCCCTATTAATAAAGCACTTTCTGGTTCGCCCTTTTTTTCACGTTGCGCAATGGCAGAAAAAGTTGTTAAAAAAGTAAAAAATAAAACAATTCTCGTCATAATTATCGTTTAAGGCAACGTTCATTCATTCGGTTTGTATTTTTTGGACAAACGTTGCTTGAGACTGGTGCGCTAAATTAAAAAAACCGTGATAAAGAAACGGGTAAAAGCAGATATTATTGGCTATATTCGCAAAGTTTACACAATTGATTAATGTAATTTAACAAATGAAAAAGATTCAGATGGTAGATTTGGTTACTCAATACGAGAAAATCAAACCTGAAGTAGATAAAGTTACTCAAGATATATTTCAATCTGCACAATTTATAAATGGTCCAGAGGTGAAATCGTTCCAGTCTGAATTAGAGGACTACCTTAACGTTAGGCATGTTATTCCGTGTGCCAACGGTACAGATGCGTTACAAATAGCGTTAATGGCATTGGGGCTTGAACCCGGAGACGAAGTAATTACAAGTGATTTTACATTTGCAGCCACCGTAGAGGTGATTGGGTTATTAAAATTAACCCCTGTTTTAGTAGATGTACGTCGTGATACATTCAACATGAATGTATGTGAAATGGAAGCGGCTATTACACCAAAAACGAAAGCCATTATTCCTGTTCATTTATTTGGGCAATGTGCCAATATGGATGCCATTATGGAAGTTGCCAAACGCCATAACCTTTATGTAGTGGAAGACACGGCACAGGCAATAGGTGCAACCTATCAATCGGCGAGTGGAAGCGAACATGCCGCCGGCACAATAGGCCACATTGGTACAACATCTTTTTTTCCTTCAAAAAACCTGGGGTGTTACGGAGACGGAGGCGCTATTTTTACAAATGACGATAACCTGGCTGAAATTATGCGTTCAATAGTGAACCACGGCATGGGTGAGCGTTATTACTACGACCGTTTGGGTGTAAATTCACGGTTAGACTCTGTACAGGCAGCTATTTTAAGAATCAAACTGCGTTTGTTGGATGATTACATTGCAGCACGCCAACACGCAGCTGCACGTTACACGGCCTTTTTTAATAAAATGGAAGGGATCGAAACACCAACTATTGCTTCGTTTTCTACACATGTATTTCATCAGTATACCTTAAAAATAAAAGGAATTGACCAATATGCCATGCAAAACTATTTGCGCGAGCGTGAAATTCCGGCAATGATTTATTATCCCATGCCTTTGCACACACAAAAGGCGTATGGAGCGGAAAACTTTGAGCACACTGCTTTTCCGGTAACGAATGAGTTGTGCGAAACGGTAATTTCTTTACCAATGCACACAGAATTAGAAGAAGATCAACTCGATTATATTTGCACAAGTATTGCGGAATACCTTCAGGTTAACGCTTAAAAAGAATTTTAATAAATGAAAAAAATTGCAGTTATCGGATCTGGCTACGTTGGACTGGTTACAGGAACGTGTTTTGCCGAAACAGGAAACAACGTTATTTGCGTAGACATTGATGAAACAAAAGTAGCAAAAATGAAGGCCGGTGAAGTGCCTATTTACGAACCGCACTTGGATGTTATTTTTGAACGAAACATTCGCCAAAACAGGCTAACCTTTAGTACCGATTTAAAGGCCGCCGTAGATGCTTCTGAAATTATATTTTTAGCACTACCTACGCCTCCGGGTGAGGATGGATCGGCAGATTTAAGTTATATTTTGGGTGTTGCAGACGAATTAGGTAAAATCATTACAGATTACAAAGTTATTGTGGACAAATCTACCGTACCGGTGGGTACTGCAGAAAAAGTACACGCGGCAATTAATGCAAATGCTAAAGTGGATTTTGATGTGGTTTCAAACCCTGAATTTTTACGCGAAGGTTTTGCCGTTGATGATTTTTTAAAGCCAGACCGCGTTGTAATTGGCACACAGTCCAAACGGGCAAAAACGGCAATGGAAGAATTGTACAAACCCTTTATACGGCAGGGCAACCCCATTATTTTTATGGATGAAAAATCTGCTGAACTAACCAAATATGCCGCTAACTCTTTCTTAGCCACCAAAATTACATTTATGAATGAAATTGCCAATTTTTGCGAATTGGTAGGTGCAGATGTAGATGCTGTTCGCATAGGAATTGGTTCAGACACCCGCATAGGAAAACGTTTTTTATTTCCAGGCATTGGTTATGGCGGAAGCTGTTTTCCAAAAGATGTGCAAGCATTGGTAAAATCTGGAAATGAAGCCGATTATAAATTTGAAATTATTGATGCCGTTTTGCGGGTTAATAATTCTCAAAAACTGCGTTTGATAGAAAAACTAAAAAATCACTTTGGTGATTTAACCGGAAAATCATTCGCCCTTTGGGGCTTGGCTTTTAAGCCAGATACGGATGATATACGCGAAGCGCCCGCGTTGTATATGATTGATACATTAATTGCCGCAGGGGCAAGCGTAACAGCTTATGATCCGGAAGCAATGGATAATGTAAAAGCCATGTATGGCGATAAGATTAATTTTGTGGACAACCAATATGACGCCTGCGAGAAGAAAGATGCTTTGTTAATTGCTACAGAATGGGGCGCATTCAGAAATCCGGATTTTAGCGAAATTAAAAACCGCTTAAACGCCTCCAAAATATTTGACGGACGTAACTTGTTTGATTTAGATGAAATGGAAGGGCGCGGGTTTTATTACGAAAGTATTGGACGCGCAACGGTAACAAACTAAATTTATGAGCGGAAGAAAAAAAATATTGATTACAGGAGCAGCTGGTTTTTTAGGCTCACACTTGTGCGACCGTTTTATAAAAGACGATTACCATGTTATTGCCATGGATAACCTCATTACTGGTCGTCTAAAGAACATTGAACATCTTTTTCCGCTTGAAAATTTTGAGTTTTATAATCATGATGTTAGTAAATTCATTCATATTCCAGATGAGTTAGACTATATTTTGCATTTTGCCTCTCCGGCTAGCCCTATTGATTATTTAAAAATACCGATTCAAACCTTAAAAGTAGGTTCATTGGGTATCCACAATTGTTTGGGCTTGGCAAAAGCTAAAAATGCACGATTAATGATTGCTTCTACGTCAGAGGTATATGGCGATCCACAAGTGCATCCGCAAACAGAGGAGTATTGGGGACACGTAAACCCAATTGGCCCACGCGGTGTATATGATGAAGCAAAACGATTTCAGGAAGCTATGACAATGGCTTACCATACGTTTCATAATGTAGAGACACGAATTGTTCGTATTTTTAATACATACGGGCCACGTATGCGATTAAACGACGGTCGTGTTTTACCTGCATTTATAGGACAAGCGCTACGCGGTGAGGATTTAACCGTTTTTGGAGATGGGTCTCAAACACGCTCTTTTTGTTATGTGGATGATTTAGTAGAGGGGATTGTTCGGCTTTTACATTCAGATTATGCCCAACCGGTAAATATCGGTAATCCAAACGAAATTTCAATTCGCGATTTTGCAGAAGAAATTATACAGCTAACGGGGACAGATCAAAAAGTAATTTATAAAAACTTACCCCTGGATGACCCTAAACAACGGCAACCCGATATCTCTAAAGCTAAAGCATTGCTGGATTGGGAACCAAAAGTTGATCGGTCTGAAGGGTTAAAGCGAACATACGCTTATTTTAAAAGTTTAACTGAAGCTGAATTAAACGAAAAAGACCATAATAATTTCGATAAATTTATCCGAAAATAAACTGTACTCCCCCACCTATGGAAAAAAAATATTTTGCTCACGAAACAGCTATTATTGACGAAGGCTGCGAAATTGGTGAAAACACCAAAATCTGGCATTTCTCACATATTATGCCGGATTGTAAAATTGGACAAGGGTGCAATATTGGACAAAACGTAGTGGTTTCGCCAAAGGTAATTCTTGGAAATAATGTTAAAATTCAAAATAACGTTTCAATCTATACCGGAGTAATTTGTGAAGATGACGTATTTTTGGGGCCTTCAATGGTGTTTACAAATGTAATTAATCCGCGGAGTGCTGTTAACAGGCGTAACCAATATTCAGAAACTGTCGTTAAAAAAGGGGCTTCAATTGGTGCAAATGCAACCATTGTATGTGGTAACCCCATTGGCGAATATGCCTTTATAGGTGCAGGAGCCGTTGTAACGAAAGAAGTGCCGGCTTATGCCTTGTTAGTGGGGAACCCCGCTAAACAAATTGGATGGATGAGTACCTTTGGACACCGCCTGACATTTGACGAAAATAACCAAGCTGTTTGCCCTGAAAGTAATGAGCAATATAAGCTAGAGAACAATAAAGTAACACGAATAGCATGATCAAAACAGATCAAAAAGTAAAATTTGCAGTAGTTGGCTGTGGGCACATTGGTAAACGCCACGCCACCATGATACAGCGCAATTCTGAAAGTGAATTGGTAGCCATGGTAGATATAAAACCCAAGGCTGAATTAGGAATGGATGATTTTAAAGATGTCCCCTTTTTTAATTCAATTGAGGAACTGCTAAAAAGTGATTTGGATTATGATGTAGTAAACATTTGTACGCCTAATGGTTTGCATGCTACACAAGCCAAATTGGCGTTAGAAGAAAACCACCACGTGGTGTGTGAAAAACCAATGGGTTTAACAAAGGACGGGTGCGAAAGTGTAATTTACACAGCACTGCAGCATTCTAAGCAAGTGTTTTGCGTAATGCAAAATCGTTATTCACCACCCTCCGCCTGGATTAAAGATGTGATTGACCGCCAATTGCTGGGCGATATTTTTATGGTACAGCTAAACTGTTATTGGAACAGAGACGACCGTTACTATAAAAAAGGGGGATGGAAAGGCACTGCAGACTTAGATGGCGGAACGCTTTTTACCCAATTTTCGCATTTTATAGACATTATGTATTGGTTGTTTGGAGACATTACCAATATTCAAGGAAAATTTGCCGATTTTACGCATAAAGAATCCACCGCATTTGAAGATTCAGGCTTCGTCAGTTTTGATTTTATTAAAGGCGGAATGGGCTCCCTCAATTACTCTACTGCCGTTTGGAACCAAAATTTAGAAAGTTCTATGACGATAATTGGTAGTAAAGGCAGTGTGAAAATTGGTGGACAATACATGAATGAAATTGATGTATGTACGATTGATGGTTATGAAATGCCAACATTGCCACCATCTAACCCGGCTAATGATTACGGCGCCTACAAAGGTTCTGCCGCCAACCACCATTACATTATAGAAAATGTAGTGGATGCATTAAAACGAAAACAAAAACCAACTACCAATGCGCTTGAGGGCCTAAAAGTGGTAGAAATAATCGAGCGCATTTATGCCGTTCGAAATGAAAAAGCAATAAAATAAAACGGAAATGAGTACGAATATCTACGAAAAACTAATCAATAAAGAAACAAAACTCGCCGTGATAGGACTGGGGTATGTCGGATTGCCGATTGCGCTGGAATTTGCACGAAAAATTGATGTTATTGGGTTTGACATTAATGAAAAGCGCGTGGAGATGATGAAAAATAACGTGGACCCGAGTTCTGAGCTTGAAGCGACTGACTTTGAAGGGTGCAGTATTGAATTTACCGCGAATATTGATGACCTAAAGGCTGCTACATTTTTTATTGTGGCTGTACCTACGCCAATTGATTCAAGCAAAATGCCTGATTTAAAGCCATTACTTGGTGCAAGTAATACGGTTGGCAAAGCCTTAAAAAAAGGAGATTATGTTGTGTATGAGTCTACCGTTTACCCGGGTTGTACAGAAGAAGATTGTATTCCTGTATTGGAAGAAGTTTCTGGCTTAACGTTCAGAGATGATTTTAAGGTGGGGTACTCTCCGGAGCGTATCAACCCCGGAGACAAAGTGCACACGCTTTCCTCTATTGTAAAAGTTTCTTCCGGATGTTGTGAAGAATCAGCTGAGTTAATTGCAAAAACATACGAATTAGTTGTGGCAGCGGGTGTTCACCGCGCCGCATCTATTAAGGTGGCAGAGGCTGCTAAAATTATAGAAAATACACAGCGAGATGTAAACATTGCATTGATTAATGAATTGTCCATCATCTTTAACCGACTAAAAATCAATACGTATGACGTATTAGAAGCAGCAGGTACAAAGTGGAACTTTTTAAACTTTCGTCCGGGGCTTGTTGGTGGACACTGTATTGGTGTTGACCCTTATTATTTAACGCACAAGGCGAAGCAACTTGGCTACCACGCAAAAATCATTAATTCTGGGCGTTATGTGAATGATTCAATGGGTTTTTATGTCGGTAAACAAACCGTTAAAAAAATGATTGGACACGGTAAAAACCCAATGGAATCGAAAGTATTAATAATGGGAGCTACGTTTAAAGAGGATGTAAGCGATATTCGCAACTCTAAAATTGTAGACGTTATTCAAGAGTTACAGTCATTTGCATGTGAGGTGCATGTGGTAGATCCTCATGCAGATTCTGACGAATTATTTGAAGAGTACGGTTTCCGCCTGCAAGAAAAATCTACAGATGATTATGATGCCGTAATTGTAGCCGTAAATCACAAAGAATATTCAAATTTAACAGAGGCAGATTTTAATAACTACCTAAAAGGTGACCAGGGTATTGTGGTTGATTTAAAGGGTATTTATAAAGATGTAATCAAAAATATTGATTATTGGAGTTTGTAATTTAATTAGGGAATAAAGTAGTATGGCGGATAAAGTAATTTTAGTAACAGGCGGAGCGGGGTTTATAGGGTCACACGTGGTTCGTTTATTTGTTAAGAACTATCCGAACTACAGCATTGTTAATTTGGATGCTTTAACCTACGCCGGAAATTTAGAAAATTTAGCAGATATTGCTGAATTTCCAAATTACAAATTTGTTAAATGTGATTTGCGTGATAAAGATGCCCTGCAAACCATATTTACAAATGAAGCCATTACTGATGTCATTCATTTAGCAGCAGAATCACATGTGGATCGCTCTATTTCTGGCCCTATGGATTTTATTACGACAAACATTATTGGCACGGCAAATTTGCTTGAAGTGGCCCGTGCAGAATGGCAGGGAGACGACCATGTTTTTTACCATATTTCTACAGACGAAGTGTATGGCTCATTAGGCGCAGATGGTTTTTTTACCGAAAACACCGCTTACGACCCGCGCAGCCCTTACTCAGCCTCTAAAGCCAGTTCAGACCATTTAGTACGCGCATATCATCACACCTATAAACTACCCGTTAAACTATCCAATTGTTCGAACAATTACGGTTCGCATCAATTTCCAGAAAAATTGATTCCATTAATGATCAATAACATCAAGCACAACAAGCCGCTTCCAATTTACGGAACAGGTGAAAATGTGCGTGACTGGTTATGGGTGAATGACCATGCCCGTGCTATTGACACTATTTTCCATAATGGAAAAGTGGGCGAAACCTATAACATTGGCGGATGGAATGAGTGGACAAATATTGCACTTGTCAACTTATTGTGCTCAATAATGGACGAGAAATTAGAACGTCCAAAAGGAACGTCTGCACAGCTCATTTCTTTTGTGAAAGACCGTGCCGGGCATGATATGCGTTATGCCATTGATGCTACAAAAATTAAAAACGAACTAAACTGGCAGCCCTCAGTAACGTTTGAAGAGGGATTAGAAAAAACCGTAAGCTGGTATCTTGACAATACAAAGTGGGTGGATGACATTACCTCAGAATCGTATAAGCAGTACTATCAGCAACATTATTCTGAATAATTTTTCGCTTAATTTTTTGTGTTTGCTTTCCTGCAATTATAATGTATACAAAAGCTTGCGGGGCTTTTTTTCTGTGAATTGAATTTTTATCTAACCGCAGGGCAATAGATAAGTGAGTAAGCAGCCGATTATTAAAATATTTTTTTCCAATCAGTCTGTAAAGTTGCGCTTCAATGTCTGCCGCAAAATCGTCTTCACGCATTACCTCAACGGCAACCGGTTCAATATATTCCGGATGATCTGGATTGCTAATTTTTGGCCGGTTACCTTTAAATAAATGCAATTCTGTTTTTGTGTCTTTCCGTTCGTAATAAAAGTAACGCAGGCGCTTTAAATCAATTAACCGAACTGTAAATGCTTTGCTAATAAACAATCTAAAATTGGTGTTTAACCGGTTTAATGAAAGTTCTGTGTATCGCGTTAACCTGCGGCGCAATTTTCTCTTGGTAAAAAGGCTTTGTGGAAATGAATTTATACCATAATGCGTAAGTTGGTTCAAAACACTGTCCTGCTGCCAAGCCGGGCATCCGCGTTTTGCGCGCTTTTCATTTAAATGCTGATGCACAATGCCCGAATAATTTTTTTCGTCAAACCCTAATACGTCAACGGTTGCTGTAGATGCTTGCTCAAGATCATACCCATACGGCTGCGAAAAATCTAACCGCTCAAAATACCCCCTATTCTGAGCGGTTAGCGCCTGAACCAAAAATAAACCCAACAGGCAAAAAAATAGTCTCATTCGTTTTTTAGTTTTTCAATTAATTGTTCGCGTTCCATATTGGAAATATCAATTTCTTCAACTTTTAGCGGTTCGTTTACTTTTAACGCCGCATTTGCCTCATGTTTATATACTCCTAGCCGATCGTCACTAAAAAACACCACCACTGCGGAATTAGAAGCCAGATCCATGAACAGTTCGCCACCCTCCTGAAAAGTCAATACACCATTCCGGTCAAAATCAATTAGCATGATACGCTTTATGCCTCGTTTTATAATTACTCCTGCGGCGGTAGCAAATAAGGGCAAAAAGCTAAACGCCCTTCTCAGTCGCGACCGTGCATCACAATTCCAAACCCCCATGCTGTTTATTGAAAAAGCGCGTCTCACACTTCCCAACCCCTTATATTCTTTTAGTTCTTGCTCATTTGTATAAAGCTGAAATTGTCGTTGTACTTCCACTTGTCTTAATAATCCTTTTATACTATTTTCAAAGACTTTAATTCGTCGTGTTAAATCACGGTTTTGTTTGCGCCACATTTTACTGCGATTAATTTTCAACCGATCATATTTTTTAAAAAAATTACGGAAAACAGTCATCCGCTGGTTTAAATTCGTAGCGCTTGATTTTAATGTAACAGGTATAGCAACCGAAGAGTCTTTAAAGGTAAACAGCAATTTTAATCGGTCATTTTCATCATCTACACCCACATCTAATCCGCTTAAATAATTTACACCATATCCATAAAACCACGTTCCATTTCCGCCTGTTTTAGGCAGTCTTCGGTAACTTTTACGGCTTGTGTTTCGCATCTCCTTCAATGCATTTTTGTAATACGATAAGCTATCTGCACTACCAGCATAAACAAACGTTGTTTTTGCAATGTAACTGGCCAATTTATCGTTCTTTTTAACCCGCACTTTGTTAACTTCTAAAATCAAATCATCACGCATACTTGAGCGTAACTCTTTAAAACTTATTTCAATACTTTTACTATCGCCATTTCTTTTAAAATTAGGGATAAAACGGTTTTTCTCTACCAAAATTTCTGGTTCTCTAAACGCTAAAAGCCGGCTAATCATAACTGAATCCAGCGTTGCCATATCTACCTTAAACGATTCGTAACTTCATCCTTACCCGCATACGACCAATTCCCGTTATCGGATAGTGAGTAAAGGTTCATATCAGAACGTGGAGTGGTGCTAAATAGCTCAACCTCTATGGGCTTTTGCGGGTCAAGTGCCAATTCATTTCCACTTTCGTCCTGCGCCGTAATGTTAAACATTCCGGCACTTGAAAACATTAAGTTCTCATCTGCCGAATCAGACGCCATTGTAATTCCGGACAACATAATCTCTACCGGGTCAAAATATTCGGTATAGGCCAATTCTACATTTCCATTGTAGGGATTACCGGCAGCATCAACAAACGCATTTTCTGGAATTTTAAATGTTGCTTTTCCCAATGATAATTCTTGCGCTTTGTCCGATTGAATTGTTTTAACTGTTGGCTTTTGAATAAATTTTTCAATGGGCGGATTCACACCCTTATTTTCTTGTACCGGCTCTTTCACAAATAAGGCGACATCCGGACGCTTTTGCGAAAATTCGTAAGTAAACTCCCTGTTTAAAGGGTTATCGCGTACATCTAACCACACCAATTCTTTTTTATCTACTAACGGTCGTATGTCTTTTAATTGATTATTCTGCAGCACTACACTGTCCACATCAGCAGCTAAAAAATAGGGTAAATGAGCCGGTGCCATACGTTCTAAACTTAAATATTGTGGCTGAATGGAAGCGTTTAGTGTTTTTACAAATTCTTGCGGGTTTTTAAATTGACATTGGCGCAATGTTAATTTCCGAATTGGCTTTACCCCGTCCGCTCTTGGAAAGTCTTGAATGCGTGAATTTCTTAACTCTAATTCATTCACCTCTAGCAACTCCATATCTTTAGGAAAATCTGTGACATGGCTCATCACCAATTTGTTTAATCCCGCTTTAAAACTTAAACTAATTAACAATGCATTTTTTTTCAACGTTGGATTATCAGAAATATCTAAGTTTTTTAAACTCCACCATTGGTTTACCTGCCAACTTATGTCCTCAATTCTGTTATTGGATAAATTCAATGTTTCCATTTTACCCAGGCGGATAATGTGATACGGCAATGACTTTAAGTAATTATTTCCTAAATCAAGTGTTCTAATGTCTTGTTGGGTACCAATTTTTGTCGGCAGAAAAAACAAAGCACAATCATTCAAATTTAAATCTGTCAAACTAAAATCAGCTTGCTCCAGCAATGCGTCAAAGCTTTCATAGCTTATGCCTTGGTTTCCTGCTAAATTTAATTTTTTTAAGTGATTCAGTTTTGCTAAATCAAGCGGTAAATGCGTAATTCCGTTGTTGGACAGGTTTAGTTCTTTTAAATTAGTACAATTAAATACTTCAGCTGGTATTTCTGTCAACCCTCTGTTTGATAAATCAATAGCGGTAATTTCACTTTCTTGTCCAATAATGTCCGTCACACGGTCTACCTGCAGTGCGTATGTTACAAAACTAAAACTTAGTGCAATAAGGTACAGTCCTATTTTTTTCATTTTGTTAAATTTTTGAATGCGTAAATTCGGTTAAGTCAATCTCAGTGCGCTGCTGATTTTTAAATTTTACCAATCCATTTTTTAATGGCTAATTGTTTATGTTCTCTTTTTAAAAAAGTAACCTTTTTAGGCTTGAAGGTTGAGTAAGGTTTTAAGTAAACTCTTTTTTTGTTTGATTCGTATATCAGATTTTAAATAACTCCATTTTAATTCTATAGAGACATGCACTATTCTAAGCGGTTTTACTAGCTTTGCAACTGTAAATAAAGCGTATGATTTCAGTTGATAATATAGGTGTGCAATACAGTGGAGAAACACTATTTGGAGATGTTTCATTTGTCATTAATGAAAATGATAAAATAGCATTAATGGGGAAAAATGGTGCAGGAAAATCCACCATGATGAAGATCATTGCAGACAAAATAAAACCTACAAAAGGTGCCGTTCGCAAACCAGATGATGCGGTAATTGCTTATTTGCCACAGCATTTATTGACAGATGATGATTCAACCGTTTTTGAGGAAACGTCCAAAGCATTTCATCATATTTTTGACATGCAGCAGCAAATGGACGAACTGAACAAGCAGTTAGAAACCCGTACAGATTACGAATCTGCCGAATACATGAAAATTATAGAACAAGTAACCGAAATCGGCGAAAAGTTTTATGCGGTGGAAGAAATTAATTATGACAGTGAAGTAGAAAAAGCGCTGATGGGGCTGGGCTTTAAGCGAGATGACTTTACGCGTCCAACCAGCGAGTTTAGCGGTGGGTGGCGTATGCGCATTGAACTTGCCAAAATACTGCTGCAAAAACCAGATTTAATTTTGTTGGATGAACCAACAAACCACGTAGATATTGAATCTGTTATGTGGTTAGAAGATTTTTTGCTGAATAAGGCAAAAGCGGTGGTGGTTATTTCGCATGATAAAGCTTTTGTAGATACCATTACCAACCGTACCATTGAAATTACAATGGGTAAAATTTATGATTACAAAGCCAATTACTCGCATTATTTACAATTGCGTGAAGAACGCCGTGCGCAGCAAATCAAACAGTACCAGGAACAACAAAAAATTATTGCAGATAACAAAGCCTTTATTGAGCGTTTTAGAGGAACTTATTCCAAAACCAACCAGGTAAACTCACGTGAGCGTATGTTGGAAAAAATGGAAATTATAGAGATTGATGAAGTAGATACATCCTCTTTAACGCTAAAATTTCCGCCTGCACCTCGCTCTGGCGATTATCCGGTAACGGCAAAAGAGTTGTCAAAAGCCTATGACGACCACGTAGTTTTTAAAGATGCAAATATGTCGATTGCCCGTGGAGAAAAAGTAGCGTTTGTTGGGCGAAACGGTGAAGGAAAATCCACCATGATAAAAGCCATTATGGGTGAAATTGATGTGGACGGCACATGCGAATTAGGACACAACGCCAAAGTGGGTTATTTTGCACAGAACCAAGCCGCGTTAATGGATCCGGATTTAACTGTTTTTCAAACAGTAGATCAAGTAGCGGAGGGGGAAATTCGCACGCAAATTAAAAATATCCTTGGTCGGTTTATGTTTAGTGGTGACACCTTAGATAAAAAAGTAGGTGTACTGTCTGGTGGTGAACGCACCCGGCTTGCCATGGTAAAACTTTTGTTGGAACCGGTTAACTTGCTCATTTTAGATGAACCCACGAACCACTTAGACATTAAATCAAAAGAAGTATTAAAAGAAGCACTACTCACCTTTGAAGGAACATTAATTTTAGTCTCACACGATCGTGATTTTCTAAAAGGACTAGCTCAAAAAGTATTCGAATTCAAAGACAAACGCGTTGTCGAACATTTTGAAACCATAGACGAATTTTTAGAACGCAATAAACTAGAGAATTTGAAGCAGATGGGGTGAGTTTTAGATTGTCAGAATAAAGACTGGCAGATGAAAGATTTTAGATTGATAGATGAAAGAAAATAGACTCAAGACTATTAACCTGATACTAGCAACTTGATACTAAAAATCTATAAGCGAAGCTCTATTATCTTTTATCTAAAATCTTTGAGCATAGCGATCTAAAATCTATGAGCGTAGCGATCTAATCCCTACTTCAACTTCTCATTCTCCAAATGCCGTTTGTTATCGCGTTTGGTTTTTTTGTCTAAATTTTTTTGTAAAGCGGCTTCAAGGTCAATTCCGGTTTGGTTGGCAAGGCAAATTAACACCCATAAAACATCCGCCATTTCGTCGCCTAAGTCTTTATTTTTATCTGATTCTTTTTCAGACTGCTCCCCGTATCGTCGGGCAATAATGCGCGCCACTTCACCAACTTCTTCCGTTAGTTGCGCCATATTGGTTAATTCATTAAAATAACGAACGCCGTACGTTTTAATCCAGTTATCTACTAATTCTTGAGCTTCTTTAATCGTCATTGCGCATTTTTTTTATAATTCCCGTAGTCGAAAAACCATCCACCAGGTTAATTGTTTTTACCGCTCCGCCGTTTTTTAGTACCGCTTCTCTGCCCACAATGTATTGTTTTGAATTACGGTCTGTTTCCTCTGGATGATAGTCCCCTCCTTTTACTAAAACGCTTGGTACAATTGCCTGAATTAATTTTTCAGGTGTATCGTCATCAAATTCAATTACAAAATCAATAAACCCCAACCCTGCTATTACAGTTGCGCGTGCTAAAAAATCATTAATCGGCCGGTCGTCTCCTTTTCCTTGTCGGCGCACAGAGGCATCACTGTTTAAGCCTAACACCAATACATCTCCTTCATCTGCCGCTTTGGCTAAATACGTAACGTGTCCTTTGTGCAATAAATCAAAACAACCGTTGGTAAACACAATTTTTTTACCCTCACGCTTCAACTCCTCCACAGCAGTTAACAACGCGTCCCGCTCAATAATTTTATCCTTCAATTTCTGAAACTGACTCATCATCCTCTATTAATTTGACGTTTCTGCCATTAATAATTAACGAAATTAATCCCAAAACAATCATCATCACTGTTTGAGAGGTCCAAATAATCCAACCCAATGCCAGCGCGTCTGGAAAAATTCCTGTATAATCTGCCGGAGCAATGTATATCGTTAAAATTAACCCTACAAATGCCGGATAAACACCAATACCACCTTGCACTAATATAATGCCAATTGTACCGGCCACAAAACCTGCTAACATGGCATCTAACCCTAATTCTGACGTACTTTCCAATGCATAAAAACAAACGGAAAACATTAAAATATACATGATCCAAATAAAGAAGGTATGCCCAATGTATTGCAACTTGTATTTTGTTTTAAAAATGGAAAAAACACCCTCAAATAATCCCCTTACAAAGGCTTTAATTTTAGACCGAAAATTTATTTTAAATGCAAATAATAAAATACCCGCCAACACCACTAACAAAATACCGTAGGTTACAATGGTGCCTAATAATGAAAATATAAACGTGTTGCCACACCCGTCTCCGGGCGAACTAAATGAATTTATTTTTTCTTGAAAAAGGTCAATTTTATCCAGCTGAAGCAGTAACATAATTACCGTAACAATACCCAGCATAAAAACATCTACGGCGCGCTCTGCCACAATGGTACCAAACCCTTTTTGAAAGGGAACTTTTTCTGTTTTTGACAATAAACCAGCACGCGAAGCCTCACCCGCACGCGGAAAAATTAGGTTGACAATATACCCCACCATTAACGCATGGTAAGAGTTACAAAACGAAACCTTATGTCCTAAAGGGTCTAACAAGTACTTCCAACGGTAAGCTCGGCTTACATGACTGAGAAAACTAAAGATTAGAGCAATAAAAACCCAACCGTAATTGGCCTTGCCAAAGGCACTGAACAGGTCATCTTTTTGCTCTTCGCACAAGGCGTCATAAAACAACCATACCAAGAAAATTCCAAAACCGAGAGGAACAATTAATTTTAATGCGCTAATTAATTTTGACTTCATTTTATTTTTTAGCTTGACGAACTGCTAACGCGCAATTGCCAATTATCGTATAAAAGTAAAATTAATCCAACTTATTTGTCGCCGTATTTGGAAAAACTAATGACGGCTGAAAAGTTTTGGCTTCTTCAAAATCCAAATGTGCATAAGAAATAATGATGATAATGTCTCCAACAGCAACGCGTCTTGCCGCCGGGCCATTTAGGCAAATGCCTCCTGCGCCGCGCTCGCCAGCAATGGTATACGTCTCAATACGCTCACCATTATTAATGTTTACAATTTGAACTTTTTCACCTTCAATCATGTTTGCAGCCTCTAACAAATCCGGATCGATTGTAATGCTGCCGATATAATTCAAGTCAGCTTCTGTTACCGAAACTCTGTGAATTTTTGATTTTAATACTTCTACCAACATATTTTTTAAATGTGCTGCAAAGGTACTAAATAAGAAATGGAAGAAGAATTATTCAAGTAATTATTCCAATACATAACGGAAACATCCATCACTTGTGTTGTAATTGGCACGGAGCTTCTTAGTCCCCACAGAAACGCATTCAAACACAAGCTGGCGCAGTTCATTTGATTCACCCCCTTGTAATGAAACAAACAAATTATCTACGCTGGCGTCATCTGAATAATTTTCGCTTAATTCCCAAAGTCCTTCATAAACTTCGCCCGTTTCGGCATTTGTATAAAGCGCCGTAAAGTCTGCGCGTAACGTAAGGGTTAGTTGATCGTAATCCGCCGTTAAATCTTGCGTTTTGACAGACCAGTTTTCGGTAAATTTAACTTTTGAATACGTCCAATCACCTAAAATACGGCGTTCGGTATAGGTTAAACCATCTTTTTTTTGGCAACTGCCCATTAGTAAGCCAATAAGAACTAAAAAAGGTACGAATGTTTTCATAATTGTATTTTTTGCGATTTATCCAAAAAATACAAAAATCACGCCAAAAAAACCAATTTAAACCCCTGGTGAACTGCTCATTAGGTACGCCTTCAAAAATTCGTCAATTTCGCCATTCATCACACCGTCCACGTTAGAGGTTTCATAACCCGTTCGCACATCTTTTACTAACTTATAAGGCTGCATAACGTAATTACGAATTTGAGACCCCCACTCTATTTTCATTTTACCGGCCTCAATTGCATTTTGTTTTTCCATGCGCTTGCGCAGTTCCAGCTCGTATAACTGTGATTTTAGCAACTGCATAGCCTTTTCTTTATTCGCCAATTGCGAGCGCGATTCTGAGTTTTCAATAATAATGCCCGAAGGCTCGTGCCGTAAACGCACGGCCGTTTCTACCTTGTTTACATTTTGGCCTCCCGCCCCACCAGAACGAAACGTTTCATAACTTATATCTGCCGGGTTTACATGAATCTCTATCGAATCATCCACCAACGGATATACGTAAACCGATACAAATGAGGTGTGCCGTTTAGCATTTGAATCAAACGGAGAAATACGCACCAAACGGTGCACCCCATTTTCGCCTTTTAAGTAGCCGAAAGCAAAATCGCCATCAAATTCTAAGGTAACCGTTTTTACTCCGGCCACATCACCATCCTGGTAATTCAGCTCCGTAATTTTCATTCCATGTTTTTCACCCCACATCATGTACATCCGCATCAGCATAGATGCCCAATCACAACTTTCAGTACCGCCGGCACCTGCCGTAATTTGAAGCACCGCCTTAAAATTATCCTCCTCTGCCGAAAGCATATTTTTCAGCTCTAATTCCTCTAGTTTTTTAAATGATTTTTCTACGTGTTTATCAATCTCCGCTTCTGTTGTCTCCCCCATTTCATAAAACTCCAACAATACGTTTAAGTCTTCTAAATCCGTATTTAAATCCTCATACGCATCTATCCAAAACTTCTTGTTTCGGATGCGCTTTAGCACAATTTCAGCTGCCTTTGGATCATCCCAAAAGGTTGGATCTTGCGATTTCAACTCATCCTCCTGTACTTCCATCCGTTTTTCCTCGATTTTTAAATAACCGTGAATCTCGTTAACCCTTCTTTCGAAATCTTTTAGTTGATCTTGTGTAATCATAAATACAAAATTGGCTTTTTTTTTGATTTTGCCTTTGACGAACTAAAATATTATTTTCGTTTTGATGTAATTTGTTCATCAAAAGTTCATAATCGGTACTTTTAAATTGCAATATTATTCTAATTTTGCTCACACAATTTTAAGCAAATAAAAATGAACGTACCTGCAGAATTAAAGTACACAAAAGACCACGAATGGATAAAAGTTGATGGAGACACCGCAATTATTGGTGTAACAGACTTTGCACAAAGTGAGCTAGGCGACATAGTTTATGTTGAAGTTGAAACAGAAGGTGAATCACTTGACAAAGAGGCGGTTTTTGGTTCAATCGAAGCAGTTAAAACAGTTTCAGACCTGTTTATGCCCGTTAGTGGTGAGGTTATTTCTTTTAATGAGGAATTAGAATCAAACCCAGAAGTTGTAAACACTGATCCTTATGGCGAAGGCTGGATGGTAAAGGTTAAAATGAGTAACGATTCTGAACTGGATGATTTATTGTCTGCAGATGAATACAAAGATTTAATTGGATAAATCGGCTTATTTTCATCTTCCATGGATTTGTTGGACGGTGGTAATTTCTATTTTAAGTTTTTTACCCGGGGATCAACTTCCAATAATTAAGTTTGAGTGGATTTCAGCCGATACCTTGGCGCACCTGCTCATGTACGCCGGACTTTCCACTTTTTTATGCCTTCCTTTTTTGAGGAAAAAAAAGCATGAAAAAAAAATGAACCTTTTAATATTTCGGGTTTATACAGTAATAGTATTGATGGCTATACTATTTGGATACATAGTTGAGTTAATACAAGGAAGTTTAATTTCCGGAAGGTATTTTGATCCTGCAGATATAGTAGCCAATTCAATTGGTACGTTTTTTGGAGTATTATTTTACCACTGGATAGGTAGAAAATTAATATAATTTAACGTGGATGATCCCGAAGAAATTTGTAAATTAGCCACGCGCAAAGGTTTAAAGCATTATGGAACAGAAAAAATCTAGAGAAGCAAATTTAGAGAACAAGAAAGTCGGTTTTTTTCTTGTTGGATTATTAATGATTTCAGCGGTAGTTGGAATGGCATTCTCATATCAAAAATTTACTCCGGTAGACAGACAAGCAGTTGTTGAAGATGATAACCTTGGAGATGAGCTTGTATTTGAAATTCCACCAGAGGAAGAAATAATTGAAGAAGAACCAGAAGTTGCACCACCACCGCCAGTAATTGAAGAAATTGAGGTAGTTGAAGATGACGAAGAGATTGAAGAGATTGACTTAACAGCCATTGAAGATGAAATTGACGAAGTACCGGATGAAGAGCCTGTGGAAATTGTGGCTGAACCAATTGCAGATTTTGCAGAGGTTGAACCGAGCTTTCCGGGTGGAGAAGCGGCTATGATGAGTTGGATTCAAGAAAACATTGAATACCCGCCATTAGCAGTTGAAATGGGTGAACAAGGTAAAGTTTTTGTTCAATTCGTTGTAAACAAAGATGGTTCAATAGAGCAAGTAAAAGTATTACGCGGTGTTTCAGATGCAATTGATCAAGAAGCAAAACGTGTTGTAAGAACAATGCCAAAATGGTCTCCGGGTGAGCAAGCCGGAAAAAAAGTGAGAGTAAGGTATACACTACCAATTCACTTTAGACTTGGATAATCAATAAAGAACATTAATTCAATCCGTTCCGAGCATTCGGAACGGATTTTTTTATGGAAAAAAAGCTAGCCAAAATAATTCAAACAACCGTTAACGTTACGGATGAACTGATTTTAAAATTGATTGGTTTAATTGACTTAACCACACTCAATAATGTCGATACCGAAGCCACTGTATTACAATTGGTGGACAAAGCCAACAAAGGTATTTGTTCTACCCACCCGGCTGCAGTATGCGTTTTTTCTAATTTTGGAGAGTTGGTTCGGTTAAATCTTAATTCTACCATAAAATGCGCTGTAGTTGGCGGATGTTTCCCCACGGGGCAGTCTTTAGCTGAGGCAAAAGTAAAAGAGGTGGAGATAATAGCAAAAACCGCCGCGAACGAAATTGATGTTGTTTTAAATCGTGGTGATTTATTTTCAGAACGTTATGCAGTTATTTTAGAAGAGCTGCAAGGCATGAAAAAAGCCACAAATGGCAAGCTGCTGAAAGTTATTTTAGAAACCGGAGATTTAAACGCAGCGCAAATTGAAAAAGGCTGCACATTAGCGCTTGAAGCTAATGCTGATTTCATTAAAACCTCAACAGGAAAAACCACTGGTGCAACCCCTCAGGCAGCTTACATTATATGCCAATGCATAAAAAAACATTACGAAAAAACAGGCGTTCAAGTGGGTTTTAAACCTTCTGGTGGTATCCGCACATTAGATGACGCCATTCTTTATTATTTAATTGTAGGCAACGTTTTAGGTGAAGAATGGCTAACCCCTACCCTTTTTAGAATTGGTGCCAGCTCGCTATATGATAATCTTATTGAAAATTTGACACGCCCATGAAACATGAATGGATACAAATAGCCGTGGAAGCTGCTGAAAAAGCCGCAGAGGCCATTATGACTATTTATGATACGGATTTTGAGGTCCGGCTAAAGGATGATAAGTCTCCGGTAACTACTGCAGACCAAGCCTCCAGTGATATTCTTATTGCGGCATTAAACAAAACCAACCTACCAATTATATCAGAAGAAGAAGCCCAGCCGCCCTTTGAAGAACGCAGCAAAGCATCCTATGTGTGGATTGTTGACCCATTGGACGGTACAAAAGAATTTATTCGAAAAAATGGTGAGTTTTGCATTTGCATAGCGTTGGTAAAAAATGGCATTCCTTATTTTGGATTAATTGCAGCTCCGGTAGCACAAAAAATAATGCTGGGAAGTAAAGAAATGGGCACATTTTATTTTGATTTTGGTGAAAAAGACTATCTCAATAAACGGTTTCAGCTTCCAACCGTTATGGGACAAGAAGTTAGCACCGTTGCCTATTCGCGCTCGCATCTTTCAAACGCCACCAAACAATTTTTAAACGACATTGAAGCTGGGCATGAATTTTCATTTATCAGAAAAGGAAGCGCGCTTAAGTTTTTAGATTTAGCATTAAATCATGCGCAACTTTACCCCCGCACCGCCCCTACTATGGAATGGGATATTGCAGCCGGACACGCAATTTACGAAGGAGTGGGTGGTGAAGTGCTTGATTTTACTACCTTTGAACCTTTAAAATACAATAAAGAAAATCTCTACAACCCCTATTTTATAGCAAAACCAGCTCAAATTATTTTTGAAAAATGACACCTAAAATCGCACTGATAACCGGAATAACCGGACAAGATGGCGCCTATCTGGCTGAACTTTTACTTGAAAAAGGCTACATAGTTCACGGCATTAAACGCCGTGCCTCATCTTTTAACACTACGCGGATCGATCATTTGTATCAAGATCAACATGAAACATACGTACGCCTATTTTTACATTATGGTGACTTAACAGATGCAACGAATTTAATTCGGTTAGTACAAGAAATTGAACCCGACGAAATTTATAATTTGGCTGCCATGTCACACGTAAAAGTTTCGTTTGACACGCCAGAGTATACAGCAAATACGGACGGTCTTGGAACCTTGCGTTTATTAGAGGCTATTCGTATTCTGAAAATGGAAAACAAGGTGAAAATTTACCAGGCATCCACCTCTGAGCTTTATGGCAAAGTTGTGGAAACGCCGCAATCAGAAACAACGCCATTTTACCCAAGAAGTCCGTATGCGGTAGCAAAACTTTACGCATTTTGGATCATTAAAAATTACAGAGAAGCGTATAACATTTTTGCGTGTAATGGCATTTTATTTAACCATGAAAGCCCTTTGCGTGGAGAGACTTTTGTTACGCGTAAAATAACCCGTGCAGTGGCTAAAATAAAATTAGGCTTACAAAACAAATTATACTTGGGTAACCTGGATGCCCAACGCGATTGGGGACACGCTAAAGACTATGTACAGGGTATGTGGTTAATGTTGCAGCAGGATACCGCAGACGACTATGTGCTGGCGACTGGAGAAACACACCCCGTGCGCGATTTTGTCACAAAAGCGTTTGCCAAAGTAGGTATAGAAATGCGGTGGGAAGGAAACGGTGTAGAAGAAAAAGGCTTAGATGCCAAAACAGGACAGGTAATTGTAGAGGTAGACCCCAAATATTTCCGCCCGACGGAAGTAGAACTTTTATTGGGTGACCCGACTAAGGCACAAACGGAACTAGGCTGGCAAACCACTTATTCATTTGATGAACTTGTAAATGAAATGGTGGAACAGGATATGGCACTGTTCCAACGCGATAAATATTTAATGGACGGCGGACACGACGTATACAACCAAGACGAATAAAGTGGAAAAAAATTCAAAAATATATGTAGCAGGACATAACGGAATGGTAGGTTCTGCAATTTGTCGTTTGCTAAATGCAAAGGGCTTCTCTAATTTAGTAGTACGCTCTTCTTCTGCGTTAGATTTAAGAAACCAGGATGCCGTGCGGGCTTTTTTTCAAACCGAAAAACCCGAATATGTATTTTTGGCAGCAGCCAAAGTTGGTGGAATTTTAGCCAACAATACGTACAGAGGTGCTTTTTTGTATGATAATTTGATGATTACCGCAAACATTATTCATGCTGCGCATGATTTTGACGTGAAAAAATTACTGTTTTTGGGCTCATCTTGTATTTATCCAAAACTTGCGCCGCAACCGTTAAAGGAAGAATATTTGCTTACTGGCGCACTTGAGCCAACAAATGAACCCTATGCAATAGCAAAAATTGCTGGTATTAAACTTTGCGAAACCTATCGCGACCAATATGGCGATAATTTTATTTCAGCTATGCCTACAAACCTATACGGCCCTAATGATAATTACGACTTAAAAAACTCACATGTATTGCCTGCCTTGTTACGCAAATTTCATTCTGCCAAGGTAAACAATGAACCTACCGTATCCATTTGGGGCAGTGGTAAACCATTACGCGAGTTTTTGCATGTAGATGATTTAGCAGATGCTTGTTTGTACCTAATGGAACATTACAATGAAAAAGAGTTTGTAAACGTTGGTTCTGGTAAAGAAATTTCGATTAAAGAATTAGCCGAAACAATCAAAGAAATTGTAGGCTATACGGGCAAATTAGTGTTTGACGCGGATAAACCCGACGGCACACCACGTAAATTAATGGATGTATCTTACCTTCAACAACAAGGCTGGTCGTATTCCGTAACGCTGGATGAAGGTATTACAACCACGTATAAAGCTGCGTTGAAAGAAGGCGTGCTGGATTAAGTTCATAAAAACGGAACATTACCCACCCATAAACGAAACCAACACTTAACAATAATCGTAACCTGTGTTAATAAAATGAATCCCCTGTTGTACATATTACTGCTAACTGTGCTACTTTGCTATAAAGCAAAAGCGCAACTGTACATCCCCAATGTTGATTATTACAACGGTGAGTTGAACCGCGTTTTTTTGACTGATTCTGCCAATCAAACGTACTATAACTCACACTTAAGTTTAAAGCCAGTGCTGGATAAGCGCACCAACCCTTATAAACTTTACAAATCTGAGGGGAAGTTCTATTACTGGATAACCCAAAAGCTGTTCAAAGAAAATTTTATCATTTTTGAAGGAGAAGATTTTTGGTGTAGTATAGACCCAATAGTAGATTTGGAATTGGGAAGCGACTTGGCGTTAGACTCACTTCAACGCATGTATTGGAATACCAGAGGGCTACGTGTTCAAGCCCGCTTTTTTAATAAAGTGGCATTTTCTACCTCTTTTTACGAAAATCAAGCCGTGGTGCCGTTTTATCAGCAAAATTATTTTGACAGTAACGGTGAATTTTTTCCTAATTCCAATGGCACTAGCTATACACAAAACAATGCGGTTATTCCCGGCTATGCCCGTACAAAGCCCTTTAAGCAGTCTAATGGGTATGATTTTGCCTTTGCAGAAGGTGCGGTTTCTTTTGTACCCAATAAATGGGTGAATTTTCAATTTGGCAATGGCAATCAGTTTATTGGGAACGGGTATCGATCATTACTTTTATCTGATTTTACGGTAAATTATCCGTTCGGAAAAATAGAAACCAACTTTTTTAATGGTCGTGTGCAGTACAATTTAATTTATGCCGTTCATCAAAACTTATTCCGCATTAGTACCTTTAGCACACCCGAAGCTACTTACGAACGTAAAATTGGCACCTATCATTATTTAGACGTTGCCGTAACCAAACACCTTCAACTTGGAATTTTTGAAGGTAGCCAATGGCGCAGAACAGACTCTGCCGGCACGGTTAAACCCGATTTATTGTTATTTAACCCCCTAATCGGGTCTAATACGGCAATAAAAGGGTTTGAGGCTGACGGCTACTATTCCATTTTAGGGTTAAACGCAACATTGACTTTTGGTAAGAATCGTTTCTACGGTCAGGCAGTATTGGATAAAGCACGTCTTACCGCTTTTCAAATTGGACTAAAGGCATACGACTTATTGACGTCCAATTTAGACGTTGGTCTTGAATACAATCATGCCGATTTGAACACCTACTTATCGGCACAACAACGCTTTAACTATAGCCATTATAATTTACCCCTTGCCCACCCGTTAACCGCCGGATTTGATGAACTAATCGTTAAATTGTCATACCAAAAAAACAGGTTTTTTGCAACGAACCAAACCACCTATTCTAAACGTATTCAAAATGACAGCACTGCCATTGGCAATGCTATTTTAGGCACAAAAGTAACCGCATCAACACCGTTTAATCGGGCCCAATTTATTGTGTACAACCAACTTGAAATTGGTTATCGTTTTAATAAAAACTACAATTTAGAAGCTGTAATTGGCTACCTTTACCGCAATGAAACGCAGCCCACACCTAACCCTTTAACAAATTACACGTATATAGGTGTGCGCACACGATTACGAAATAAGACTTTAAACTTTTGAGAGATTATAATTTTTTACTCGCTTTTTTAACTTCCTTCAGCGTTGTACTGTTGGCGACTCCCGCTTTAATAAAAGTGGCGAAGATGAAACACCTGGTAGATGAACCGAGAGAAGACCGAAAAAAACATGCAACCAGCATTCCTACTATTGGTGGGGTAATTATTTTTAGTGGATTTATTTTTTCTAGCTTTTTATGGATTCCTGTGCAAGAGACAAGCGTAATCAATGGCTTAGACAAATTTATGTTTTTAATGGCTAGCCTCATTTTACTATTTTTTGTGGGCGTAAAAGATGATATTATTGGCATGTCTCCAATGAAAAAGCTATCGGCCCATTTTATGGTGGGCTTTATTTTAGTGGTAATGGGCGGAATACAGCTTTCTGGGTTTCACGGATTACTGGGTATTGGTGCTGTACTTCCTGATTACGCAAGTATTCTACTCTCTATTTTTATTTACATAGTTGTAGTCAACTCCATTAATTTAATTGACGGTATAGATGGGTTAGCATCTGGCGTGGGCCTAATTGCAACCGTGGCGTTTGGGCTTTGGTTTGCTTATTTGGGCGACAAGCATTGGGCACTCGTTTCCTTTTCATTGTCTGGTGCTTTACTGGGCTTTTTGGTGTTTAATTTTAATCCTGCGCGCATTTTTATGGGAGACTCCGGCTCGCTCATTATAGGTGCGGTAATAAGCGTATTAGCCATTCAGTTAATTGAATCTCCGGTAAACTTTTTACCCGCCCAATATCAAAGCATCACTACACCTGTAATGGCAATGGCCATTTTAGCTTACCCGTTGTTAGACACCTTGCGGGTTTTTATTATTCGTGCATTAAAAGGTAAATCACCGTTAAGTGCAGACCGTAACCACCTGCACCATAAATTACAAGATGCTGGCTTTGGTCATAAACAAATTGTGGTTGTTATTTACTTGTTTAGCATTGGAATGATTTTACAGGCATTTTTCTTTCAGTTCAGAGATCCAAACATCAGCTTTGCTGTTAGCCTTGGTTTTGCATTACTGTTTATTTTATTCGTGTTTATCATTGCTAACCGTAAAAAGCGTAAAGGTGAACATTAAGTTCATTGCCATATTGCTGTTTTTATTGACTGCCGTCCCCACAGTGGCGCAATTAAAAATTGAAAGCTTACATTACCGTGATCGGATCGACTCTTCTGCAACATATTTGCGTTATGATAAAGGTGTTCACAGTTCTGTTTTGCCTTTAATACCGGCCACCCCAAAAATTGTAAAAAATGCCGACGGAACAGTGTCACGCCCCATTACGGTGCGCCCTTATCCCATTGGAAATTTGCAGGGCGGAATGGCCCTTAACGAAAGTGCTTACCCGATTGGCAACATTGGCATTGGAGCAGGTGTAGATTTATATACCAACAAACTTTTTTTTACGGCAAAATATTTGCCCACCTACCAACGCGGAGGTTTCGTAACAGACTCTATCTCGCAAGCAATTGGGTTAATACCAGGCAGTAGCCGGGCGCTTTCGCCTAACCTGTATGCCGAATATGAATTTGTAGCTGCATATCGTCCGGTGCGTTTTTTTACGTTTAGCGGAGGGGTTGGCCGTAACTTTTTTGGAGAGGGTTATCGCTCATTAATTTATTCTGACAACGCGGGTTCTACCCCTTTTTTTAAAATAGAAACCAGTTTTGGCAACATTAAGTATGTTAACATTTATAACGGATGGAAAGACAATACAGTTGATCCCACCAACGCAAGTTTGGATCAACGTAAATATTCAGCCATGCATTACATCAGTTGGAATATTGTACCGTCGTTTAATTTAAGTGTATTTGAAACGGTTGTATGGCAGGTAAAAGATGGTCCGGTGGAACGTGGGTTTGATTTAAACTATTTAAACCCCGTAGTGTTTTATCGTCCGGTGGAATATGGTGTTGGTTCTGCTGACAACGTCCTGTTAGGGTTAAACATGAACTATAAAATAAATCACCACAGCGGCATTTACACACAGCTTATTTTAGATGACTTTTTATTGGCAGAAATAAGAGCGCGTTCCCGTTGGTGGGCCAATAAATATGGATTTCAGTTGGGCTACAAGTCAGATGCATTTTTAAACCACGAAAAGTTATATTTTCAAGCAGAGTTTAATGTAGTGCGCCCATTTACGTATGCGCATAAATTTTCTACACAAAGTTACGGACACTTAAACCAATCCGTTACTCACCCGATTGGTGCTAATTTTTGTGAAATTTTAAATATCCTTTCATACCAATTTAAAAAAACACGCATTACCAATAAAATGGTTTATTCGGGTTATGGAGTAAACAGCACTGACACCATTAATGTCGGGCAAAACCCATTTGATTCATATAACGATCGCAATGGCGATTATGACCATTTTTTACTGCAGGGTTTTAAAAAGAATGTGTTTAACGAAACCTTAGTTGTTGAATATAACCTATTGCCAAAATATGACCTTTATTTAAACGTAACCTACAATTGGCGAATAGAGAATACCACCGTTGGCGTTTTTCACAGCCATGCGTTTTTGCTTGGTCTAAAATCCCGTTTGTGGAATAAATATACCGATTTGTAGAAGTCTGCTTATTTTAGCATCATTCTGCACACAAACTCGTGGCTTTTTTATTAAATTTGCACACGGAAATTCCGTTTAGCAGAACATGGTAGCAGAAGAAACAGTTGTCGAGAAATCCAAGTCCCCTTCAAAAATGAAAGATTATGTGCTTTTGTTAAAATTGCGCCTTGCTTTTTTGGTTGTACTTTCAGCCGTTTCTGGTTATTTGTTTGTTGGCGGCGGTATGAACATTAATTTTGTTTATTTAATTATTGGTGGTTTTTTAATTACTGGTGCTTCTAATGGTTTCAATCAAATTATTGAACGAGACATTGACAAATTAATGAAACGGACTGAAAACCGACCGTTACCTGCCGGCAGAATGAGTGTAAACGAAGCCATGATTGCTTCTTTCGCAGCAGCCATTTTGGGCAGCGTTTTATTGTTTCAAATCAATTATTTATCTGGTGTTTTAGGGTTATTAGCATTAGTGATGTATGTGTTAATTTACACCCCCTTAAAGCGCATTACACCTTGGGCCGTTTTTGTTGGTGCCTTTCCGGGTGCAATTCCACCCATGTTGGGCGTAATAGCTGTTAATGGCGCGTTTGATTTTGTGGCGGGGCTAATCTTTTTTATTCAATTTATATGGCAATTTCCTCACTTTTGGGCCATTGCATGGGTATTGGATGATGACTACGCGAAGGGCGGTTTTTCATTATTACCAAGTAAAAAACGAAAAAGTAAAACATCTGCATTTCAAATTTTAGTGTACACCTTAATAATGGTGCCCATTAGTTTACTGCCATGGGCGTTTGATATGACAGGATCCGTTACACCATTTGTGGCAGCTGCTGCCGGCGCATGGTTCTTTTTAAAAGCATATCAATTGTATTACAGGCTGGATGATAAATCGGCGAAAGGGCTTATGTTTGCCTCTTTTATTTATTTACCGATTATTCAATTTCTTTATGTATTTGATAAAATATAAGTAGTAAGCACGTGGAAGAAGAAACAATAGCATCAACAGAAAATAAAGAAACGTTAGTCTCTCCGGAGCTGAACGCCAAAATGAAGAAAAATCTGTTGTGGATTTTTATATTCGCCGCAATTATGATATTTGCTGGCTTAACTAGTGGATACCTGGTGTCTCGCGGTGGCAAATTTTGGGTAAACGTGGCTATGCCACCTGCCTTTTTAGCCAGTACCATTTTAATGTTTACCAGTAGCTTTTTTTTAATTGCTGCACGTTGGGCGGTAAAACGCGGTAAAACCCCTTTAATGAAAGTGTTTTTGGGTATAGCGTTGGTAACGGGCTGTATTTTTGGCTACACGCAAATAAAAGGTGGCTATCAATTAGTAGAAACAGGTAACGCCCTTTCTGGGCCCATTATTAATATTAAAGGGATGTACGGTAAATACTATACCTTTTATTATGACGGCAAAGAAGTGAGTTACGAAAACAACCAGTTTTATTTAAAAGGCGAACCACTTAACGACGCAATATTAGATAAAATGAAGTCACTTTCAGAAGGACTAATGGAAGGCGCACGTACAAAAACAAAAACGTATAAATTAGCCAATTACGGTAGCGAATTATTACTGCGTTACAATAACAAATTGGTAACGTACGCAAATAATCAATTACAAATAGAAGGGATACGACTTTCGCAAACGCAACACAGCCGCCTTTACTACTTTGCTCAGAATATTGTAGAAAACAAAGGCGACTTTATTATGCGTGGAACCTATGGTGAGGATTTTGTAGTTTACTATCAGGGTACACCGCTGGAATATTCAAACCGCACCTTTTATTTAAATGGTCAACTCTTATCTCCAAAAAAATTAAACGATTTATACACACAAGACAATACAGCAAGCAGCTACATCTACGCCTTTAGCTTTATGCACTTTCTCCACTGGATTGGTGGTGCAATTGCGCTTTTAGTGATGTTTATCAGAGGGTTGAGAGAAAAATATACTTCTGGCAACTATCTGGGGATTACGCTAGGGTCTATTTATTGGCACTTTTTAGGCATATTGTGGCTTTATTTGTATGTATTTTTAATATTTATTCATTAAACTTGCACAAAGAAAATTTTGTTTATGGCAGGAGCAGCTACTCAAGAAATCGACAAGTCAACGCTTTGGGGCGGAAAAGAATCGCCACTTCGCGTTAGTTACGGAAAAATCATGATGTGGTTTTTCTTAGTTTCAGATGGTTTAACATTTGGAGGACTTTTAACTGCACTTGGTTATGCAAAATTCTCTAATCCAGAAACGTCCATGACATGGCCATCTGGTGAAAGTGTATTTTTTCACTTTCCGTTTACCCATGCTGCATTACCGTTATTGTATGTCGCGTTGATGACATTTATCCTAATTGTTTCATCTGTAACAATGGTGTTAGCTGTGGAAGCTGGTCACCGGATGGATAAAAAAGGAGTAATTAAATGGTTATTATGGACTGTTGTAGGTGGTTTAATCTTTTTAGGATCGCAAATTTGGGAGTGGAGCACATTTATAGCAGGCCCGGATGGAGATTTATCTACCTGGATAGATAATGCCACATTAAAGCATAATCCTTACGGACCAACACTTTATGCCAACTTCTTTTTCTTCATTACTGGATTCCACGGATTCCACGTATTAACGGGAGTTGTGTTTAACAGCCTTGTTTTGCGCAATGTTGTTAGAGGTGTTTACCACAAACGCGGGCATTACGAAATGGTTGAAAAAGTGGGCTTATACTGGCACTTTGTAGACTTAGTTTGGGTATTTGTATTTACTTTTTACTATTTGGTATAAGTGAACCTCCAATTAATTTTTAAGATTAAAAAAGCATTATAATTATACAGAAATGGTTAGAGACGACATTATTGAATATTCTTTACACACGCATCACTCAGAAGAGGATGGAAAGAAAATAAGACGTAAAATTTGGATGGTTACAGCCATTCTTTCAATCATTACAATATTAGAAGTAACCGTTGGTGCACTTTTTCCAAAAGAAAGCGTAAGCGGGTTAACCTGGGATATTATTAAGTACAGCTACATTATTTTAACCATTGTTAAAGCCGGATACATTATTCTAATTTTTATGCACCTTGGCGAAGAGCGAAAAACATTAAAATACATGGTACTTGTGCCGTATATACTGTTCATTCTCTATTTGATATTTATTGTACTTACAGAAGCCTCTTATATAGGCGACGGCTGGAACAATATGCGCTAACTTATTAAAAAGCTAACTTCGGTTAGCTTTTTTTATACCTCAATTTAAACTTATTTACAATGGCTAAAGCTAAACGCCTGCTGCTAATACTGCTTGTATTATTGGGTCCAGGGTCAATTATTTATTTTATTGCCAAAACGGTAGATAACCATTTTGTAAAACTACCTTATTTGGGCTATGAGTACATGAAGGATAGTGCTGGACACGTTGTGGATTCTGTGGCCTATCAAGTGCCCAATTTTAAACTAACCCGGTTTGACGGTACACCCATCACGCCGGACTCGATCAAAAACAAGTTTATTGTACTGTCTACTCTACAAAACAATTGCCCTACCCCTTCTGAATGTGGAATGAGCCTATTTTTATTCAATGAAATTTTTTTTCACAAACTGGTGAAAAATCAAAAAAACTACAGCAACGTAAAGGTAATTTCTATTTTGACGGATGTAAACGGCAATCCTGTTGACTCAATTGCACCTAAATTACGCGAAGAAATGGCTGAGTATGACACTTCGATTTGGTGGATGACAACCGGTGACACAAAGCCATTTTATAATTTCAACTATTATGGTAAGCGTTTTAATGAACAACCGGCATCACCAACAGATGGTGAAATTGGAACGCGCGCATTTACCAATAGTTTGGTTTTAATTGATGACAAAGGCTACATTAGAGCCGTTTCGGGTGCCAAGTCAGATTCTGACATCCGTAACTTTTTTGACATGCTAAAGCTGTTAAAAAAAGAAGAGTTTGACCGTAACCGCGCGTTAAAAGACCGCAGACCTGTTTAATTTTTGTCATTCAATTGCAAATCAATCAACAGAATAAAAACATCAACGTAAGGCCGTCAAAATTAAGTACATTTGTACGCACATTTTAATGATGAACAAATGAAACTTTTATGCGCTGCAATACTCTTTAGTTTTGCACTTATCAGCTGCACAAACGGTGCCGCCACCAATGAAAATACGACAGAAGAACCAAGTTCTGGTTTACCTTATATAGGTTTTCATGAAACGGATATAACCGTAGTGGACGGTGTACAACAAACCGATACGGTTTACCATGTTGTACCCTCTTATACGTTGATGGCGCAAGACAGCTCTACTTTTACAAATGAGCGTGTAAAAAATAAAGTTCACGTAGCCAATTTCTTTTTTACCAGTTGCCCGGCTATTTGCCCAGCCATGATTGCGCAAATGCAACGCTTACAAAACAACACCGGTGATATTGAAGAGTTGACTTTTTTATCGCACACCATTGACCCACGACGTGACTCAATTCCGAAATTACGCGCCTATATTGCAGAAAAAAATATTGACACCAAAAATTGGTATTTTTTATACGGTGACAAAAAATATGTACACGATTTGGGCATTGAAGGGTATATGGTAAACGCCATGGAAGATGAAGCCGCCGCCGGTGGTTTTTTACATTCAGAACATTTTGTATTGATTGACCGCGAAGGGCACATTAGAGGGCTTTACACCGGCACCGATACTGATGAAGTGGACCGATTAGAAAAAGATATACGCAAATTACTAAAAATTGAATATGGCTACGAATAATATACCCAACCCAGAGGCGTTTGACCCAACGTTAGAAAAAAAATACAGACCGTTGGTCATTATTTTATCCATTGTTATTCCGGTAGTGGTGGCCGTGCTGTTTGGGGTTAAAATTGATGGTGTTGATACTTCTTTTTTACCACCTATTTATGCCACTATAAATGCCATTACTGCCGTGCTTTTAATTGCTGCTGTAATCGCCATAAAAAAAGGCAACAGAGAAACACATCAAAAATTAATGACGGCTGCAGTTATCTGCTCCTTACTTTTTTTGGTGGGTTATGTTGTTTACCACATGACTTCTGATTCTACCCCTTACGGTGGTGAAGGAACGGTGGCATTGGTCTATTATTTTTTGCTGATTTCTCACATTATTTTGAGCATTGCTGTTATTCCGTTGGTGATGATTACTTACTTAAAAGGATGGGCACGCAATTTTAAAGCGCACCGTAAAATTGCTAAAATTACATTTCCCATTTGGCTGTACGTAGCTGTTTCTGGTGTTGCGGTTTATTTGATGATTAGCCCGTATTACGTTTAGGTTTTTAACTGGCTAAACAATTAGCGGTCTCTCATATCCTCACAGACATTTCTGTTAAACGGTTTAAACGTAAGCATAACCCCGTAAAATGCATACCAATCTTTATTTACCGGGTTGCCACGATTCAGCCCCGTACTCCCATCAATAGACCGATTGGAAAGTTCCGCAGCCAGCGGGCCATTTTCTGTTCTTAGCACGTCTCTATTCACATAATTACCCGATACATCATCTAAATAATCTGTAAATGTTTTGCGAATACCATACTCTAATGAAATGGCTAATCCTTTGCGCAAATTCATTTTGACACCAATACCCAATGGTAGTGTAAATTGGTTTAAACTATAATTTGATTTTGAGGATTGTGAGGTGCCTTGACCCTCTGTACCCAAGGGTTGTAAGTCAACCATATTGCCCTGGTAATTTGTTTGTGGATTGATACGTGTATACGCTACCTGATAAAAGAAATAGGGGCTTATGGGGTATTTCATATCTGTTATACGGTAATGAAACAAATCAAGCTCATACCCCACGGCTATTTCCAGCACGGGTGACTCAAAACTGAGGTTACGCATTTGCTGTGCCTGGTTTTCAGCGTCTGCATCTGCAGCTTTTATTTTGCCATAAAATGCCGTGGCACGAATGGAGTGCCGCGTGGACAAGTTATACCGATACACCAACCCAACTGCTGGCTGGCTATATGCAACGTGTTTTTTTGAATTTAAATCACCTATGTAATAACTTCCTCCGCCAAAAAAGCCTATCTCTGTTGCTGTTTTATACGCTTGCCCGTAGCTGCTAATTGTCATTAAAAAGCTACTAATCATCAAAAACGCCAATTGCTTCACTATCATTCCTGCACCTGTTTTTAGTATAATAGAAACGTGTTCTATCCAAAAAAATTGTACATTAAAGTGTAATAAATGCTACATCATCCACATAAACGGTTGCTTCATTTTCTGGAGATGCTGCTGTAATTCCCACTTGAATGGAATTGTACATACCTTTTGTGCCTTGTAAAAAATACAGTTCATCTTTTGGAAGGGTTTGCTCATTTGCCGCGTCGATAATTAACTCCTTGTTTTGCCATACCTTAATGCTACCATTTGTCTTACGCGATAATTTCATCTCTACCCGTAAATGCACCCATTCGTTTCGTGGAAAAGCTATTTTAGTCGTTTCATTTTGGCGCAAGGTTTTTTGCAAGTATTTATTGCGCTCCACAACAAGGTACCCTTCTTTGCCCTCCAGAGCAAAACGTGTACCCGGCCCTGCCCCAACGGCTACTGTTTCTTCTATATCTAATAAAAAAATGTAATTTAAATTAGCACTACTTTCAATATAATACCATGCTGACAAATCAATTGTTTCTCCCTCATAAAAGGCTAAATCATTATGAGCCAAATCACTTTTTGAAGCTCCGTCAACAGAAGCTGTTGCAAAAAACTTTAAGCACTGATCTCCACTATGCGGATTAGTAGTGTCAAGCTCCAGCTTGTTTTCAGTACTTGTTGTTTGATAAAACCTCCACTTTCCCTCTGCTTCATAAAGCTGTTCCGCCGTGGTTACAGTTTCAAACCCATCTACCAATTCAGTTGGACCATTGTAATACTTCTCCTTTTTACATGCCACACATAACAGTAAAAGACAACACAAAATATAACCTGTTTTTCTCATCTTTCTTTTTTCAACCTGAATTGATAACCAACCGAAATGCCTGCCCAATGCTGATATTGCACATCCCATAAATTAGAAATAATTGGCGTGTACATTAACCTAAAATTTATGCGCTGCGAAGGCGGCTGATAGCGGTAACCAATGTTTATGACAGAACGTATAAAACCACTGCCCTTTGTTGTGAATGAAAATGTTTGTCCCAACCCAAATTCGGCATAGTGTGTTACCCCTAATAAAAGGTTCACCGAGTTTGGAAAAACAAGTACAGAACCCGTATTTTTATCTACCGGAAAAAAAGAGAAACCTGTTCTGAATAAAAGTTGCACATTATTGTGCTCAAATGCGTTGATGTCGCGTTCATAATTAATTGAACCTATTCCAGCATTTCCTCCAGCCTCTATAAATACTCTGTTTTTATAAGGGAGAAGAATATCAATTTTAGTTTGTGCGATCCCACAGACTGTATTGAAGATTAAACCAAATAGCACGACTGTTTTCATTGTACCAACCCCTAAGGTATATTAACGCCACCCACGCATGTCACAAATATTCTTTTTAAACGGTTTTACGGTGAGCATAATTCCATAAAACGCATACCAATCGTTGTTTACGGGGTTACCTCTGTTTGCGCCTACATTTGGAATATCGTCGGATAAACTTCTGTCTGACAATTGTGCTGACAACGGCCCATTAAAACCGGCTAAGGCATTGGGGTCAACATAATCACCAGAAACATCATCTAAATAATCGGTGAAAGTTTTGCGGATTCCGTATTCAATAGAAATGGCAACCCTTGAGCGCAAATTAAACTTTAGCCCAATGCCCAGCGGTACCGTAAATTGGTTAAGCCTGTAATTATTTCGGTCAGAAAGGGGGGTGCCCTGCCCTTCTGTACCCAACGGCTGCAGTGCAACTTCGTTTCCGTTGACCTCCGTCATAGGGTTAATGCGTGCGTAAGCAAATTGGTAAAAAAAATAGGGGCTAATCGGGTATTTCATATCATTAATCCGATACTGAAAAAAGTCAAGCTCCATTCCGAAACCAAGTTCTATAATGCGTGATTTAAAATTTAAGTTTCTATTGATTTGTTGGGCGTTATTTGCATCTGCATCATTGGCATAAACATTCCCGTAATTTGCAGTAAACCGGAGTGAATAGCGCGTTGATAAATTATACCTAAAAATTAAGCCGCCTGCTAACTTACTGTCTACAAAATGCCGGGTATTATTTAAATCGCCAATATAATATGAACCACCCCCAAACACACCAATTTCTGCGGCTGTTTTAAACCCTTGTGCTTTGCTAGTTAGCGTGCACATCATAACCGCTACAATAACAAAAAACCGCATGCGCTAGAATTTAGGGATGAATGTTTGTCCTTTTAAGAAACGATAATGAATGGAGAAAATTCCAAACATATAAGCGTCATTGTACCTTGGGTTACCACGTTGCAGGTAATTGTTTCTTCCGTCGGGATATTCAATTACTCCGGTAAGGCCAAGTTCGGGGTCAAGCCCTCTGTCTGACAAAACACCTGCCTCTTCGCCATAAGCTGCTGCAATTTCGTCCGAAAAGTAATAAGATGTACTTACGTCATCTATATAATCTGAAAGCGTGTAACGCAAACTAAGCTCAAAACTAATGGCAAGTTGTTTGTCAATTCTGTACTTAACACCTAAACCAATGGGAAACGATAAGGTGTACCTTTTGTATTTTTCCGGCCGGCCGGCTAAGCCTTGCCCCTCTGTTCCCAATGGCTGCAATGCCATCCAACTGCCATTAAAATTAGCTTTGGGGTTAAAAACAGTAAAGCCCACTCCGGTAAAAATATAGGGCATTAATGAAAATGCTTTGTTACCACGTACGCCTTTAACTTTGTAACGCGGCAATACACGTTCGGTATACGGGTAATACTCTATATAAGCTGAGGCTTCTCCAATATTTGATCGGAAACTTAAATTTCGATTATTACGCACTACGTTCTTCGTTACTGCATCATCACCACTAATTAGCGCCCAAAGTAAACTCCCTTTAACAGAAAAATAAGGGCTAATCATATATTTATAGCCCGCCATAACCGCAGGGCGCGTCATTCTGAATTTTAAATCTTTAATACCATGTGTACCAATACCTTTGGCGCCACCTAAGTCTCCTAAAAAGTTAGAAGCCCCTACACCAAAAGACACTTCATGCCTTACAGATTTCCACCCTTGAGCACTTAAGCCCAACGACATGGAAAGTATAAAACACAGAAGTAAGTTTTTTTTCATCTAATACAAATACGTAAATAGTATGCGCTATGGTTACATGCAAAGATAAAAAAATCTCTTTAAGCAGCACTAAAACACCAATGTTACGCCTGTTTAAATAGTTGGGTGAGTTTTATGAAATCTTCCACAGAAAGTGTTTCGGGTCTCTTACCCAATAGTTCGGTATGTGCCTCATGGTTAACCCCATACTCTTTCAGCAAGGTTTTCAGTGAGTTACGCATTGTTTTACGCCGTTGATTAAAGGCTGTTTTAACCACCGTTTTAAACAATTTTTCATCTACAGGAAGGGTTTTTACGTTGTTTCTAACCATCTTTATGATGCCGGAATTAACTTTCGGCGGTGGAGAAAAAACTTCGGGTGGGACGGTAAAAAGGTACTCTATGTCATAATAAGCCTGTAATAATACGCTAATTATGCCATATTTTTTAGATCCGGGCTTTTCTGCCACTCTTTCGGCTACCTCTTTTTGAAACATGCCAACCACTACTGGAACTTGGTTGCGAAAGTCGAGCACCTTGAACAAAATTTGTGAAGAGATGTTGTAAGGGAAATTCCCAGCTACAGCGAATGGGTCGGTTCCCATTAAGTCGGTCAAGTCTAATCGTAAAAAATCTTTTTCATAAATTCTGCCTTGCAACGCCGGATAATGCTGCTCTAAATATGCTACAGATTCGGTATCAATTTCAATGACATGTGTCTCAAAACTGGTGCTTTGTAATAAAAATTGTGTGAGCGCCCCCATGCCCGGGCCTACCTCTAACACACGATCAAAAGGGTGTGTTGATTCAAGCGCGGTGACCATTTTTTTACAAACGCTTAAGTCCTCTAAAAAGTGTTGCCCGAGGTGTTTTTTTGCTTTAACTTTCATGCTTTAGCCCTTTGGCTCAGTCTTTTTTATCATAACTTTCATGAACAACTAATAATGTTCTAAATGCTGCTGTTTTGTTGCCGTATTTTTTTGTATGATCTGCCTGTAATGATGGTGCGCACTTGCGTTGATAGATTTCATAAATCTCCATGCTTTCGCATAAATATTGAATGGCATACGTTTTGCCGCCGGACTCTTCGCCCAATACTTTTGATATTTTTGCTTCTAAAAACATGCCGGTTTCCATTACCTCTGGTATGTGTTTTTGTTTCATCCATTCTAGCCATTCATGGCTTGCATCTACATCTACCGAAACAGTGACGTTGTAAATTACTTTCATAAAAAAATTTAATTAAAAACTGCGGTGATTAACCTGTACTTTTTACGTGCGTCTGCAGTGTACAGGCTTCCGCTAAAATCAAATAAGATTTTTTTGTAATATTCCGCTGCTTTTTCCTGATTGTCTAACCGAACGGCATAAATTTCTGCCATGCGGTAAGCAGCATCATCTCCTAAAATATCAAATGAATAACTGTCTACAACTATTTGGTAGTTGCTCAATGCAGCCTCCCAATTTTGTTGTTTTTCGTAAATTTCTGCTTTTTTAAACAACACTTCATCTACCATGCTGTGGAACGGGTATCTTTTTTCTAAACTATCTAACATGGCGAGTGCAGAACCGTATTTGTTTTGCTGTAATAATAAGTCTGCATTGGCATAAAGTTGCACTGGGGCAGTGGTTGTGTCTATCCCTAAGTTATCTTGCAATAAAAGTGACAACTGCATAGCATCATTGGCGATAAGTTTACTTGTGGATGCTTTTAAAACGTCCAATTGTGCTTTCGCATATTCAAATTCTCCGTCGTAATAAAAAACGCGGGCATTTTTGTATTTTGCTTCATGTCCAATAATGTCTTCGCTAAATGCTGTTTCTACCTGCATGTACAACAATGAGGCGTCCCATATTTCGTTTGAAACAACTAAAATATCTCCCTTTAATACTTTTACTGTGGCTTGCTCGTATTTATTTAAAGGCAAGGCTAACATTTCATCTGCCAGGGTTAATGCCTGGCTTGCATCATCTAAATAAAACGCATAAATTTCTGCCAATTGATGCATAATACCAACTGTTTTACTTGATTTACCAAGTTTTATTAACGCTGTTTCAAAATCATCCGCAACGGTTTTAACTTCATTTTTGCTGTATGATTTTTTAGTGGTGACCTGCAAAAATTCTACATCTAGTTTCTCTTGCATTGCCGCGTAGTAATAAGGGAAGCGATCACCTAACTCTACAACATAATCGTACGCTTTAATAGCGGCAGAATAATCACCATTTGCCTGGCATACGTTACCTACATCCATTACATTTCGACCTTTGCCACTCGTTTTTTTATCCAATGCTTTGGCTTGTAATACGGCACCGGTAAATTCTTCTTTTTGCAAATAGTACCACACAAACATTTCATTAAAAACAACCTCTTCGGGGTTGCGCTGTACTTTGATTAAAATTTCTTGTCGCAGTAATTCTACAAGTTTGTCATCTTCTTCAAAATCAATGATGCGTGCTAAATATGTTTGCACAGTTTTTACGTAAACCGGGCTATATTCTAACAAGTTGAGGTATTCGCTCAACATATCAGACGGGCGCTCTAACAATGAGTAAAGCGAAGCAAGTTCTAACTGAAAGCCGTATCCGCCTTTCATCATTTTTCGCCCTTTTAAGTAAGTTTCAAGCGCATCTTGATACAGTCCGCGACTTTCAAACGCTTCGCCCAAGTCATCAACACGGCTTTGTATTGGCGGCAGTTCTTTAATTAAATCTGCATACAATTCATTCGCTTCATTTTCTCGCCCGGTGGCGTTGTACACTTCTGCTAACTTAAATTGGTTTGCAATGGTATACGGATCTTTTTTAATGCGTTTTTCGGCTAATTTTTCACATTCGTCATATTTTTCTTGATACAACAGACAGTCAAAATAACGCTCAAAATAAAGTTGCGCATTGTATTTTTTGTACACCTTTTCGTAATAAACTTCTGCCTTATCAAACTGTCCTTTGTCAAAATAATGCGCGGCCAGCTTGGTATCATTATCTCGCGGTTGGGCATAGCCAATGCTTGCGAGCAATAATGCTGCAACTACCAAAAAGGATTTTAAATATGTGGTTGGTCTAATCAATTTTCTTTTTGTTCTGCTATTAATTGGTCTACAAATTCATCCACTGCGGGCACAACTTTGTAGTAACGCGATTTTTCGCGATTTTGTAATTCATAAAACCCCCTAAGCGACAGTTCTAAACTGCTCAATGCTTTCTTCTCTTGTCCAAGATACTGTTTTATTTGCTCTTCGGTTAGTACACCTTCTTTTATATCTTTTTTTAACGTTTCTAACTGCATTTTTGAGGTTTGCAGCTCTGTTTTAAATTCGCTTTGCTCAACTGATACGGCTTTAAACGCCTTACGTACAGATTTGGCATCATTTAGTTTACGGGCCACATCCTGGTTTACAGTATCCACCATATACAATTCTCTTACAACATCCTCATTATTTACTACGTGGCTATACATTAAATCAAGGCTATCAAACGGAATTTCGTCGTACATGGTTTGTAAACTATCTACTACTGTTAAACAAGAGTCAATTTCAGTTATTTCTGTTTTATACTTTGTAGCGGGATTACATGCAGTGGTTGCAACTGTAGTTAATGCCACCAGTAGAAAGTCATAAAATGATTGTTTCATGCGTATGTTTATTGAATGTGTTTAATTTATTAACCAATTTTACACCGAATTATTATCAAAAATTCAGCCAAAATTATATCCTGTAGTAAACGCTTATTGTACGGCTATATTTGGTCAAACCCGGTGTAAGGTACAAGTACCTTTGGTATGCTAATACCGTCTTTTGTTTGGTTATTTTCAAGAATAGCGGCTAAAATGCGCGGCAACGCTAATGCACTGCCATTTAACGTATGGGCTAACCGCTTTTTCTTGTCAGCTCCTTTTATGCGTAATTTTAAACGGTTGGCCTGGTAGGTTTCAAAGTTTGAAACTGAGCTCACCTCTAACCATTTTTCTTGCGCGGCAGAGTAAACTTCTAAATCAAACGTCAATGCAGCTGTAAACCCTAAATCTCCCCCACAAAGGCGTAATGTGCGATAAGGCAATTCTAACTTTTCTAAAATACCTTGCACATAGCTTACCATTTCGTCCAATACGGTATAAGAGTTTTCGGGTTTTTCTATCCGTACAATTTCTACTTTGTCAAATTGGTGCAAGCGGTTTAATCCGCGCACGTCACTCCCGTAAGACCCCGCTTCACGTCTAAAACATGGTGTATAACCCGTCATTTTAACAGGTAAATCCTCTTCTTTTAACATCACGTCGCGGTACATGTTTGTTAGCGGGACTTCTGCTGTTGGAATCAAAAACAAATTATCTGCCGTGGCATGGTACATTTGCCCTTCTTTATCGGGTAATTGTCCTGTACCGTAGCCAGATGCTTCATTGACAACAAAGGGTGGAATAATTTCGCGGTAACCCGCATCACGTGCTTCATCTAAGAAAAAATTAATTAAAGCACGTTGTAAACGCGCTCCTTTTCCGGTGTAAAAAGGAAAACCTGCACCGGTTACTTTTACGCCGAGTTCAAAATCAATTAAATCGTGTTTTTTTACTAATTCCCAATGGGGCAACCAAAAATCTTGTTTGTTTGGCATCTCGCCAGCACTGGAAATCTCTTCGTTGTCCTCATCTGAATTACCCGCTGGAACAGTTTCGTGGGGCACGTTTGGTATCTCGTAAAACAGCGGTTGTAATGCTTCTGCCAATTGGTTTACCTTATCGGTAAGTACTTTTTCTTGCTCTTTTAGCTCACTGCCTTTTGCACGTGCAGCTTCTGCCTCCTCTTTTTTACCAGCTTTAAACAATTGCCCAATTGATTTGGCATTTGAATTTTGCTCTGCCGCTATGGCTTCTGCTTCTTGCTTGGCTTCTCGCCATTGCTGATCTAGCTCAATGATTTTATCAAGCTGCGCTCCAGTATTTATATTTCTAGTTTTCAGTTTTTCAACTAACTGATCTCTTTCTTCTCGTATACGTGTTATTTCTAACATTGAAAATTTTGTTTTTTGTAAAAATAAAAAACTCCTTTCAGCTATGTGCCAAAAGGAGTTTTTAAAATTTGGAAAGAGGTGAATTATTTTTTCACTCCGCCATCTAATTTATCTTGCAGGTCTTTTAACTCATCCCATTTACCGTCAGCAGCAAGTTGTGCTTGCTCTGGCCATGTTTCTGGGTTAAATCGTGCGTAGTTTCCATCTGCGTCGTCTAGGATTTTTTGAATATCCTTCACGTCTGCCTTGGCAACGTCAGCGAATGTTACTAAACCGCCTTCTGCTAAAACAGTTGCCAATTTAGGTCCTACTCCTTCGATTTTTGTTAAATTATCTCCTTTTTCAGCTTTCGCTTTTGGAGCTGCTTTCTTTTCTTCCTTTTCAGCTTTTGCCGGTGCTTTCTTTTCAGCAGCAGGTGCCTCAGCACGCTTTACTGTTTTTTTAACAGCTACTTCTTTTTCTGGTGATTTACCTTTTGTTGGTTGTGTTTCAACTTCAAAAGGGACAATTGATACAAATGATCTGTTGTCTCTTTTTTTCGTGAATTTAACCAATCCGTCAGTTAAAGCGAACAATGTATGATCTTTACCAATCCCAACATTATTACCAGGGTGGTGTTTTGTTCCTCTTTGTCTAATAATGATGTTTCCTGCAATTGCAGCTTGACCACCAAAAATCTTTACACCAAGACGTTTCGATTCTGATTCTCTACCGTTCTTCGAACTTCCGACTCCTTTTTTATGTGCCATAATTTCAACAATTATCGTCTCCAATCAGGTTGGGGACTTTTGGTTTCTTATCCTTTAATGTTATCGATTTTGATCTCAGTCAGATACTGTCTGTGACCGTTTTTCTTTTTGTAACCTTTTCTTCTTTTCTTGCGAAAAACGATTACTTTATCTCCTTTAATGTGTCTTACCACTGAAGCTGATATCTTAGCTCCTTCGATAGCTGGGGCGCCTACATTTACTTTTCCGTCATTGTCAATTAAAAGTACATTATCGAAGTCAACTTTTGCGCCTTCTTCTGCACCTAATCTATGAACGAAAATCTGCTGTTCTTTCTCAACTTTAAATTGTTGGCCTGCTATTTCTACAATTGCGTACATAACAAATTCTCTTGTTTATTAAATTTATTTCGGACGACAAAATTAGGAATTTAATTTTATATATAATGCCTTATACACTTTTATTTAGCTGAATTTTCTTTTTTTTATTCATCAAATAGACTCCCACCAAAATAATTATCACCCAAACAATGTTAAATAATGCGAACGCTTCACCATCCAAAACGCCTATAAATATTGCAACGAGCGGAATTAAGTATGTAACACCAGAGGCAAAAATATGGCTTGAAGTTGACACCAAATGATTAAAAATAAAAACGGCAAACGCGGTGCCAATTACACTTAAAACACTCAAATAACCTAATGATTTTAATCCGTCGGGGTGATTTAATATGGGTTCTTGCGCACCAGTTGCTACACTAATAATTAAAGCCGGCACCAAGGCTATAAAAAATGATAGCGCTGTAATTACTAAGGGCGGAATGCTTTGTAATTTAAACTTAATGGTGGTTAGGCTTATCCCATAACAAAAGGTGGCGAGTAAAATTAACAGGGCATAACTTACATCATTGTTGGCGACATTAATTTGGGCTTTTAAAATTTGAAATAACCCAAAAGCACCTAGTAAGACGCCAGCAACTTGTAATATTGAAGGTTTGTTTCTGTAAATTAAAATACCAATTAATACCACAAAAAATGAAGTTCCCATGTTTAACAAACCTGCTAATGATGATTCTATTTGTGTTTCTGCCAGGGTAAAAAGCATTGCAGGAATTAAATTACCGCATATGCCAACAAGGGTTAACCACAAAATGTTAATGCCTTTTAACTTTTTTAAATGCTTCCATGCAAACGGCAACATAACCAACCCTGCTATGGCAATACGTAACGCCCCTACTTGAAACGGCCCCATAACGAGTTCGTCTCCTGTTGGCTTCATGCTTTTTTCCATTAAAATAAAGGAACTGCCCCAAATTAATGCAAGTACAATTAATAAAACCCAGGCTTGTTTTTCTTTTGCCATTTGGGCGCAAAATTACGACCAAATTGCGAGAGAATAATTTTTTTCTAAAAGAATTAATGCTGGATTTACTTAAATGAATATTATTTCTACTTTTATACCTCTTTTAAACGAAAAAACAGCACTATGCATTTAGCGGTAGCAGGTAATATAGGATCGGGAAAAACAACGCTTACAAAATTGTTGGCAAAGCACTACGGTTGGGACACGCATTTTGAGGATGTGGAACAAAACCCTTACTTGAACGATTTTTATGAAGACATGCAACGGTGGTCGTTTAATTTGCAAATTTATTATTTGAATAGCCGTTTTACGCAAATTCAAGAAATCAAGAATAATTCTGATAATGTTATTCAAGACCGGACGATTTATGAGGATGCTTATATTTTTGCACCGAATTTGCACTCAATGGGGTTAATGACGACGCGTGATTTTGAAAATTATTTTTCGTTGTTCAACTTATTAGAGTCGTTTATTTCTGCACCGGATGTTTTAATTTATTTAAAAGCTAGCGTGCCTACGTTGGTGAATCAAATTCAAATGCGTGGGCGTGAGTATGAGGAAAGTATTCGATTGGATTATTTGAAACGACTTAATGAGCGCTATGAAGCATGGATATCTACCTACGACAAAGGCAAGTTAATTGTTATTGATGTGGATGACAATAATTTCCATGAGGATGCAAATGACCTGGGGAAAATTATTCATGCAATTGATGCCGAAATTAACGGGTTATTTTAACTTTTAGTCCTGAGTCTTTAGTCTTTAGTCTTTAGTCTTTAGTCTTTAGTCTTTAGTCTTTAGTCTTTAGTCTTTAGTCTTTAAAGAAAATAACATTAGGGAACTACTCCCGTTTCAATTTTATTATCTCAAACATTAGGGTTAATTTTGCTAAAAATTTAGTACATGAAAATTAACCAAGCCGAATTTGTTATTAGTAATACCGATATTCGTAAATGTCCGGAGCCTAATTTGCCTGAATATGCGTTTATTGGACGCTCGAATGTTGGAAAATCATCTTTGATTAACCGATTAACGAACAATAAGAACTTGGCAAAAATTTCCAGCAAACCCGGTAAAACGCGGTTAATTAATCATTTTTTGATTGACAAAGCTTGGTATTTGGTGGATTTACCGGGTTATGGGTATGCTAAGGTGAACCACAATGAGCGCGAAAAGTTTCAAAAATTTATCTCGCGCTACATGACAACCCGCCAAAATTTAACCAATGTATTTGTATTGGTTGACAGCCGGCACGCACCACAAGAAATTGACCTTGACTTTATGATGTGGCTAGGCGAAAATGCCATTCCTTTTTCTATTGTTTTTACTAAGCTCGATAAGCTCAAAAAAAATGAATCGCAACGCGCCATTGCAAATTATAAGCGTGAGGTTTTAAAAACATGGGAGGAAATGCCCCCTTATTTCGTAACTTCATCTGTCACCGGTGACGGTAAAGATGAATTGCTCCACTACATCCATGAAGTTAACCAAACGGTTGATTATTCTGATTTAACTTAACGGAGGTAAAATGCCCATTTTTTCAGCAAAATGGTGGCAATAATCGCGGAGGTCTTCTGATATATTTTTTTCGCCCGTTGCCCGCTCAAAGGTATCTGCAATGGTGTGCAATGTTTGGTGTACAAACTTTTTCATCTCGTCCACCGTCATTTCTTTCTCCCACAAATCAATGTGCATGGTTACTTGCGTTTCTTTGTCCCAAAAGGCTAAAAACATGGCTTTTGCCAAGGCGTTATCCACTCCATCTGCCGACCACCGAATTTCTTCTGGTAAATTATTTTCGTTGGTTCCTACTTCTATGTCAATTTTTGATTTTTTCAACTTACTCATTTGGTTCTGGTTTATATGCTTTTAATATTTTTGATTCATTTTTTTCGGCCAGTAATTCTTTAACGGTTACTTCGGGATACTTTTCCATATAAGCACTCACCATTTGCCATCCCATGAAACGGCCAATCCTTCCGGGAGACCCTTCTATCCCAACCGTTGTTGGCGACTCTTCAAAAAAGCGTAGTTTTACTTTCATTTCTATGGAGTAAATCCAGTTCATATCTACTAAATATTGCCAAATGTTGTACTCACTTGCCAAGGCATATTCATATTCATCTGCCGAATAGCGCATAATTTTATGCTTTTTTAAATCGGGTAAAAGTGCTTGCATGGCATATTTTAGCTTTCCGTAATAAATTAAGCTCGATAAAAATGTCTCACCTTTGTCCTGCTCAATAACGTTAGTTGCTAACCAACTTTGAGCGACGTCTACGGGTAAATAGTCGCTTTTCATCTTTTCTTTTACATACACCGGAAACGGTAATTCTTGTACAATCCGATTTTCTGTTCCAAGGTACATTTCTAACCCGATACCGATTGCAGAATCGGTTGAAATAACACCATAATTAAATGCGCTGTTATAGGTGATTATTTTGGTTGGCAATGGCGATTCGGGCAAATGATATTTTTGGTGCTTAAACAAATCTATAATTTGATTTTCTACGGCATCAAAGTCGCTAAACGTGGTTTCAATATCATCTACAGTTTTTTTCATTATGCTATCCGTTACAAAATACCACAAATATGTTCCAATCGAATCATCATAAACCGAACCTGAGCGCAGCATGTCGTAAACGTAAAACTCATAAAGCTCGCCTCCTCTGTCAATTAAGTTTTGATTAATTTCTGCTATTTGTGCTTCGGAATCTGCCTCAAATAAGGCTTTCTCAAACCGATCAAATTCAATAGCTACTTGAACATCAGAGACGTCCACATTTAGTTTGTCATCTGAGCAAGCAGCAAGAATGAAACAGAATGATATTAATACAAGTAATGTACTCCTCATTGGCGATAATTTATTATTATTGTTACAAAAATGTAGAATAATAATTGCAAAATTATGAAAAAGTTACTTTCATTAGTATTGATTGCCGGAATTGGTTTGGGAGCGCAGGCGCAAGACAAGAAATTTCAAGTAGGTTTAGTATTGGGCCCAACGTTTAATTGGACGAAAGTACAAACCACAAAAATTGAGCGCAATGGCATAGGCACAGGCTTTACAATTGGAGTTGGAGGAAACTACTTATTTAACGATAACATTGGGTTGGCAAGTGGTGTTCAATTTGATTTGGAATCATTTAAAATAAACTACGGTGGTGACTTAAATTCTAATTTAGGTCAAGTTTTTTATGCCTATACAGACACAGATATTCAGAAATTTGACGAAGATAAAGATGGTGGAAATGGAGCAGTAAAAGATTTCAACGATACAACCGCTTTTCAATTAATTACACGAAAGTTCAGAGCAAAATATGTAACTGTACCGCTTTTCTTAAAATTTCAAACCAATATGATTGGTTCATTTAAGTATTACGGTAAGTTTGGTTTACGCACAAGCTTTTTAGCAGGTGTGCGTATGGATGATGAAGGGTTTAGCGCCGATTATGATCCAAGTACTGGCGCTTTTGCTCCAATTGCTTCTGCAGAAAGACGCACACAAACTGACATGAAGCCCGTAGCATTTAAAAAAGGGTTAGCGCAAGTTAAAACGGCAATTGGTATTTATGGTGGTGCAGAATGGAATTTTACCGGAAGTACCTTTTTATATGGTGAAATTGGTTTCAACTATGGTATTACGCCGGCATTATATCAACGCTCAAGCCACTTGGTAGATCGTGAAGAAAGTACACAAACGGCTGGTACATTTACGCAATCGCAATTGGATATTCGAAACAACCCGCAGCACTTAATCGAATTTAAAATCGGCTTGTTATTCTAAGATGAATTACCCAAAAGTAATTGAGCATATTGTTGGCTGGTTGAAAGACTATGCCGAGAATGCGCGATCAAAAGGATTTATTGTGGGAATTAGCGGCGGAATTGATTCCGCCGTTACTTCTTATCTCTGCGCCAAAACCGGTTTGGATGTTGTATGCGTAGAAATGAACATTCACCAAAACCCGGATGAAGTAAACCGCGGATTGGCTCATATTAAGCATTTAGAGCAGCGATTTAATAACGTACGTCATTACTCCATTAACTTAACCGATACCTTTGAAACCTTACGGAAAAGTTTACCAGACGAAGCAAAAAATCATGGCTTATCAATGGCGAATACGCGTTCTCGCTTGCGTATGACCACGCTTTATGCAGTTGGACAAGCAAACGGATTATTGGTTGCCGGAACGGGTAACAAAGTAGAGGATTTTGGCGTTGGCTTTTACACAAAATATGGAGATGGCGGTGTAGATTTAAGCCCAATTGCTGATTTGACAAAATCTGACGTTTTTGCCATTGCAAAAGAATTAGGTGTAATAGAGGCGATTCAAAACGCACAACCCACAGATGGTTTATGGGATGATGAGCGCACAGATGAAGGACAAATTGGTGCTACCTATCCCGAGTTGGAATGGGCTATGGAGTTTGAGGGAAGTGAAAGTGAAATTACAGAGCGGCAAAGAGAAGTATTAAAAATTTACCGTAACTTCAACCATGCGAATAAACATAAAATGGTACCGATACCGGTTTGTGTTATTCCGAAGGAGCTAAAACAATAATTTCAACTTTAACGCTTTTAGTATTATCCGCTAACTTAGTTACGCTATACGCATTTTTAAAATCTTTCGAATGCTGATTCGAAGATTCACCAGTGTTATTTTCAAAAAAGTTTTTCTTTAAAAGTCTCGGATTAATCCAGCCAGCTTAGTTTAAAACCTCGATTATTCCAAATTTCCACAGAAGGCGTGAAAATAATGAGATTTTGACAGGAAAAACGTGCTACATAGCGCAGCCGAAATGCAGTATTAACGGGTTAATTCAAGGTTTTTTTTTGAAAGATCACTGTTTTCAAAACTTTCCAAAGGCGCTGTCCTGCGTATGTCGTAAGGATTGATTTCAGCTACCTTATGCGGCGTTATGAATTTTCGAAATATAAAAACCCGAAAGGGATGCACTAGAAATACGCTTAAAATCAAAAACGAGCCTCTTGGTAGCTGAGGCTCGTTTTTTTTAAGCAAAGATGCATAGGTTTTGGGCATCTTTATTTTTAAAATTACGCTTATCTTTTGTTAGAGTAAACTATTGTTTTTTTAATTAATGGTGATTTTTGTTCGGCGGAGCGATTGGTTTTGCTGTACAACTACAATGTAGTTACCACTTACTAAATTCAGCGTTAACGTTTCTGTACCATAGTGGGGTTTGTTGTAAACCAATCGTCCATCCATAGTAAAAATGCTCATTTCATAATTCCCTTCTAATGGAATTGTAATGGTGCCTTCTGATGGATTTGGATAAATGGTTAAATCGGTGCTGTACGGTTTCTCTTCCTCATCAACGCTCAGCGTAAAGTCACAATCAGCAGTAGATTCTGTCACATAAAATTCTTTTACTTCTGCCGCTAGTTCAATTAACAAACTTGCATTAGCAACGTGGTCTCCACCATCTAATGTAGTTAACACGGCATAATCAAAACACAAACTTTCGCCATTACTTAAGGTTGTTGGTGCGGTGGCAGAAAATATTCTGCGATCTTCCGGTATGCTGCCTTCTGAAAATTCGCTCCATTCCCCGTCCCCTAAATCTCCTGGGTCACCTTCGAACAAATAATTGGTTTCATCTCCATAAGCGGTTGTATTTCCATTACCGCCAAATCTAAATGATTCACCAAATGCCCAGCGTCCGTTCATGTAATTCCAAAATGAAATAGCTCCGTTAGGTTCGCCATAAGGACCACCACCACTGTTAAAATAACCGCCCACATTCATAGTTGTGTTTAAATGTACCAACCCCACTGCCGGCACATTACTCCCGTAACCTGGTGCTCCGCCCGTTCCGTTGTCCATTAACTCTGCATTGTATGAAAAAATCACACCATTTTCTGGGTAGGTGCCTATGAAGTCATTTGACGGGTCTCCGATATCTGTATCCATAAAATTACCGACGATAAATTCTGTATAATCTGTTCCGCTTTTGTTAATTACTTTTATGTGCGAAAAAGTGGTGTTGTTCAAATAGTCATCCGTTGCATACTCGTATAGCATGACGTGAATTTCGATCCCGAGCGGGTCTCCTCCACTAACGGTATGCCCGCCTTGCACATCATTCAGAATCATAAACGCGGCCTGGTCACCACGAATGATAGGATACTCTCCTAATCCGGGTTCATAAAGCGAATTAAAATTTAAATCAGCAAACGGTGCTATTGAGTAGTCGTAGCCCAAATCTGTATCGCCATGTGCGGGCCATTCTAAAATAGTGCTATTGATAACATAGCCAGGCGTACCTGCCATTGCAATGTGTTCATTAATTTCAGCTTTGCTTAAAACATAAAGTTGCCCGTGTTGAGGCGGCATTCCTTCAAGCACTTCACCATCCGTAGTTAGCGCGCCCGGATACAAGTCGCGCCCTCCTCCGGCTGTTCCGTAAAGTTCGGCTGAAGTTTTAATAAATCCGTCGGCATCAATACCTCCAAACCACAGGCTAGCTGCAAAAATTACATGATTATCTGAAAACTTTGGAAAGCGATAGCCCGGTGTGGAGAAACTGTGATTCGTAAAAAACACACCTCTATTTGAGACCGTTGCTTCGACATTATTTAAATCTAAAAAATCAGTTGTTTCTTGCGAAAAGGAATGTCCTGTGATGAATAGCAAGAAAAAGGATAACAAATGTACTTTCATAATGGGTTTTTTATATTTAATGAATAACTATCACAATAATAAGGAAATAACCTCTAGTTTCAAAAATGACTTTGGACAGGTTAATGCCATTTTATAGCAATCTATTTTTACTTTTTTTAAAATACAGAACTTATTCTATGATAAGTTTAGCTGTATGTTGTTGCCCTTTTTGGGTGATTAATTGGGTGATGTAGGTACCTGCCGATAAATTTGTTTGTATTGGTTTATTCCCTTGTACATTATTCGCTTGATAGACCATGCGCCCATCCATGCTGTAAATGGTTAAGTTAAACTGCTCGTTACTGTCAAACTGTATACTTCCGGTAGATGGGTTTGGGTAAATGTTAATAGTACCCGCTTCAATAATTTCAATTTCATCTATCCCTAAAGAAGTAAAGCACGTATTATCTGCCAAACTGTTGTAAAACTCTTTCACCTCAGCACCACGCGCAATAATAGGGCTGGTATCTAAATGGGTGTCACCATCATTAAACGTTGCAACGATTGCAAAATCAAAACAAGCCGATTCACCAGCGGCTAATGGTACAGGCTCAGTAGCCAATAATATGCGACGATCTCCGGGGGGAGTTCCAACGCTTGGTTCTGTCCAGGGCTCATCTGAAACACCGTCTAACCCTGTACCGCAAAACATGTAAGGGTAAGGAACGCCTGAACTGTATATTCCTCCGTCGCCTCCATAACATATTGGGGCACCGCTAGGCCAAAAACCATTCAAATAATTCCAGTAACTATCAGCATCACTCGGATCTCCGTAAGGCCCATCACCTATAGAATGATAAGCTGCAACAGCCATATTGTTATTGAGACTTACCGCACCAACTTGAGGCACATTGTCAATGTAACCGGGCTGACCACCTTGTCCGTAATCATTAATTTCACCGTTGTACGCATAAATCATGTCATTTTCTACATTTGAACCGATATAATCATTTGACGCTGAGCCTATGTCAAAATCAAACCAATTACCTACGATAAATTTCGAATAGTCTCTTGAACTGCGGTTTATAACCCGAATGTTTACAAATGATGTGCTGTCTAAAAAATCGTCGGTTTCGTATTGATAAAACATTAAATGAATTTCTAGTCCAATAGGATCTCCTCCGCTATGTGTATGCAGGCTCTGGGTGTCATTCATTATCATATACGCAGTATGGTCACCTCTAATGCTTGGATAATCGCCCAATTCTGGTTCATAAACGTTGTTGCCGTTCACATCTACAAAAGCAGCAATATTGTAAGCAAAACCCAAGGTTGTGTCGCCATGAGCAGGCCAATTTTCAATACCGTAAGGCATTATATAACCCGGTGAACCTACATTTGCAATATGGTTATTGATTTCAGCTTGTGAAACAAAATAAATTTCGTCATGTATAGGTGGAAAAGAAGCCGTCGCCAATCCGTCATCACTTATAATTCCATTGTAAAGATCTCGTTCATCATCTAAACCATAACGCTCGGCAGCTAAATGCAATCCACCCAATGAAGTTTCGGCACCAAACCAAAATGTATTAGCAAAAATTAAATGATTACCCGAACCCTTTGGCCATTCATAGCCTGCCGCCGTGTTTTCTCTGTCAGCACAAAAAACACCTCTTTCTGATAGATGCATAGCAACAGCGTTTCCGTTCAAAACAGTGTCCACCTCTTGCCCAAAGCAGTTACCTCCAATTAAGAGTAATGATAAAACGGTAAAGTGTAGTTGTTGTCGCATAATATTAAGTTTTAAAACTTTCAGCCACAATATTCAACTATTTTATGATTCACACAATTATCACATTTACAGGATATTTAAATTTTATAGCAGTCAAAAGCAATTTATTCAATTAACGGATTATACATCATAACAGCATGGTTTTCTGTTATCAACTCTTTATTTATTTCTCCGGTTTTTGAATTTTCTACCGTTCGCCAAATTTCGTTATGCCGTGTATAGCCGCCCCACCATTGTTGCTGAAATGTGTGGTTTTCTTCATAAACGCTATATGTTTTATTCATCTCTTTTGAAGCGCGTATACACCCCTTTAAATGCGTATCGGTCAACCACAAGTTTAGTTGAAAAGTGGTTTCGGTTTCGTTTTTGAGTTGTAAATCAATATAATTATAAGCAAGTGTTGCCCCGCTTCCGAATGGAATTTTACGATTAACATCTGGAAAAACATCATAACTATGCCGCCAACGCTTTGTAACTGTTAACGGCGAGTGAATCACCATCCAGTACAGTAAATTACCCAATTGGCATAAACCACCACCAACGCCTTTAGTTACTTGTCCATTACTAAGCGTCATTCCTTCTTTAAAACCGCGCCTTGCGGTGGGGCGCCCTACTAACTTCCACAATGAAAAACACTCTCCGGGTTTTATTATCACACCGTTTACAGGCGCAATTGCCAAGCGTAAATTCGTCACTTTATTGTGCTGCAGATACATGTCTACATTTTTTAACTTTCGTAATAAAAAGGATTGATGCTCTTTTACAACCACTGGTAATACCGTGTTTTGTTGCTGCTTACACCAATGTTCTTTTCCAATTATCCATTTGGCGCGTTGTTTAAGGCAAAACCATTCTTTACCCACTTTTTTTCGCAGGGCACTCCTGTTTTTTGGTTTTGGCACGTTTTGGTGTTGCATTTTTTGTTTTTGTGATGATTAACGTCTTTACAGCATTCTTGTTGCTGTTAAAAATACGCAAAACTATGCTCAGCGTTTTTTAAAACCTACTAAAATTAAAACCACTTATTTTATGGAGTTACGCTACAATTATTCGTTATTTTGCGCGTTCAACAGTATTCAGCTTTGCGCAAAATAGTTACATCACTTTGGTTTATGGGGCTTTCTACCTTGGTAGCATTTCCGCTACTCGCATGGCCCATTTTGTATTTTAGCGGTACTCCGTTTTGGTCTATTTTTGAGGTGGAGCTATACACTGTATATTCCATACCTTTATTTTTAGCGGCGGGCATTTTGTTTGGTCTTTTTATTATTTGGTTAAGTGAATTACCTTACTTTGAAAAAGCGCTGACGGATTATAAAAGTGTGTTAAATGGCTATAAAGTCAGTCGGTGGAGTGCTTTTTACCTTTCTGTTTGTGCTGGTGTTGGTGAAGAAGTTTTTTTTAGAGGCGCACTGCAACCGCTATTGGGTATTTGGATAACAGCCGTGTTTTTTGTTGCTATCCACACCTATTATTCATTTAAAAATTGGCGCAAAACGTTTTTTGGTGTTTTGCTTACGCTTTTTATTGCTGTTTTAGGTTTTGCCGCACGAGAATATAGTTTATGGCATGCCATTGCAGGACATTTTAGTTATGATTTTGTATTGTTAATGTATTTGCGTTATACCAAAAGCTAAATTAATCGCCGTTTTAACTTTCCCGTACGTGTTTCTTCAAATTGGGGTTTTGTTATGATTGCTTTTGGCACTTCAAACGGTTTTAGCTGTTTTTTTAGGACTTGCCAAATTTGTTCTTCATCCGCTAGTGTACCTTCTACATATAGCACTAATTCTTCTCCAAATTGTTGGCTGGGCCGCCCTATTAAGTAAAAACGGTTGGGTGAAATAATGTCAGTTAGTTTTTGTTCGATTAGTTCGGGGATAAGTTTTACACCAGCCGAGTTAACGACATTATCTGCCCGTCCTTTCCATTTAAACGTCGTTTTGCTCAATACGTCTACCAAATCATTGGTGACAATTTTAGCGTTGGTTAACTTATTTTCGTTTAGAATAAGGCAACCGCGTTCATCCTTATCAATTTCAAAACCGCTTAAACAGGTGTAAAAATCAGCTCCCTGGGTAATGTTTTTTAATGCAAAGTGGGTAATGGTCTCTGTCATTCCAAAAGTCGCGTAGGTGTTATTGGACAATGTTTTTACTTCAGTCGCTGTGCCTTTTGGCAGAGGTGCTCCACCTATAATTACATTTTTAATTTCGGCATACCGTTGTTTTGTTTGTTCATTTTTTAAAATGGCTTGTAGCTGGTAAGGCACAAATGCGCCAAAATCAATCGGAATTTGTGGAATATTTTTTAATGGATTTGCTTGATTAGGAGCAATTACCAATTCCATTTGATGTTCAATAGCGCGTACAATCATTAATTTGCCTGCAATATAATCTGCAGAAAGGTTTAGCAACAAACGCTGACCGGGTTTAAAATTAAAAAACGCTCCGGTTAATTTGGCAGAGTATTTTACATTGGCTTTGGATAGCGTCATTTTTTTTGGTGCTCCTGTAGAACCGGATGTAAATACGTCTATAGTAAGTGAACTATTCTGCCATTCTTCTATAAAATTATAAATACTTTGTAAGTAGCTTCGGTCAATTTCGTCAGAAAGTAATATTGATTTGTACATTGGAACGGAATTTGCTCTCAAGGTAGCAAATATTGAGAATTAAAATTTACAGTATGCAAAAATTAATGATTGCCCTAGTCCTTTTAACAATCAGTTTTTCGGCTGGTGCATTTTCGGCTAAACACGCGGGGGCGGACTTAAAAAACATGCCGAAAGGCGAAACTGAAGGCGGCATTGAGTTTTACAAAGGAACCTGGGATGCTGCTTTGAAAAAAGCTGCAAAAGAGGATAAATTTATTTTTTTAGATGCGTATGCATCATGGTGTGGCCCGTGTAAAATTATGGCCAAACATACATTTACAGATGAAGCCGTTGGTGCGTTTTTCAATGCTAACTTTATTAATTATAAAATGGACATGGAAAAAGACGCTGATGGCAGACGGTTATCTGCAAAATATAAGCTGCAGGCTTATCCCACACTTTATTTTGTAGATGGAAATGAGGAGTTGGTTCATCAAGAGTTGGGTTGGCAAAAACCTAAACAATTGATTGAAATTGGAAAACTAATAAAAGCCAAATAAGGTATTAACCTGAGTTCGATTCTTCCAAATTTCCACAGAAGTATTGAAAATAGTGAGATTTTGATAGAAAAATGTGCCACATTGAGCGCAGTCGAAATGTAGTACTAACTGGTTAATTCAAGGCTTTTTCTGTTGAAAGATTGCTGTTTTCTATACTTTTCGAAGAATTGATTTCATATTTCCTTATACTTCGTTATGGTTTTTCGAAGTGAATACTCCTTCAAAACCATGCCTTGCCTAAAAAAACTGAAATCAACTGTGAGCGTTTGGAAGAATCGAACTCAAGTTATTAACTTCCTTAATTGGTTTATTATTATTTAGATATAAAAAACGGGACCCATGACTGGCATCCCGTTTTTTAGTTGGCTAAAGTTTATTACTTATTCAGTTCTTCTTTTACAATGGTAGAAATTACTTTTCCGTCCGCTTTTCCATTTAACTGCCCCATAATTGGCCCCATAACCTTGCCTATATCCTGTGACCCAGTTGCGCCCATTGCTGCAATTTTTTCTTGTACTACTTTGCGCACATCTTCGGTAGACATCATTTCAGGCATGTATTTGCTAATAATTTCAGCTTGAAATTTTTCATCTACGGCTAAGTCTTCGCGCCCCTCTTTTATGTACAGGTCGTACGTGTCCATACGTTGTTTGTACAACTTCATCACAATTTTGTTAGCTGTGGCTTCGTCAACGTTGCCATCTCCACCACTGGTAGCCTCTAGTAACAACTTTGATTTAACATCTCGTAATGCCGCTAACTTGTCTTTTTCGCGTGCTTTCATTGCCGCTTTTATGTCTTCGTTTATTTTTTCTGTTAAGTTCATAGTTTTAAGATTGTTAGATTAAAGATTTTAGATCGCTTCGCTCATAGATTTTTGATCGCTTTGCTTAGTTAATAGTAGTTAGTCTTGAGTTTATAGTATCGAGTATTTAGATCGCTTCGCTCATAGATTATAGAACGCTACGCTCATAGATTAAAGATTTTTTGCTTGAATGGTTTGAGGTATTAAGTGGTGAGTCATGAGTTTATAGTATCAAGTATTTAGATCGCTTCGCTTATAGGTTTTAGATCGCTACGCTCATAGATTAAAGATTTTTTGCTTGAATGGTTTGAGGTATTAAGTGGTGAGTCATGAGTTTATAGTATCGAGTATTTAGATCGCTTCGCTCATAGATTTTAAGCGCTTCGCTTGGTTTTTAGTTGTTAGTTTATAGATTTTAGACGCTTTGCTCTTAGATTTTAAGGAGCTAGTGTTTTTGATATTTATATTACTGTTTATTTTTGAATTGTACTTTTTATTACCGCTTTTAACAAAAATAAGTTTTATTCTGCAAAACAATCGTTTAAAAATTCAATTATTGACTGTATTACGGTACAACTATTATTATCTTTTTTTATACTTTAAAATCATATTTTTGCCAACTCTTTTTAATTTTTTCCGTGTTATAGGTAGAGAAAACATTAATCCTGTTGCTTATGTATACTGATCTTTTTAAAAAAATTCTGCTTTGTGTAATTGCTTTAATCACCTTTTCTTGTAAAAAAGATAAAGATGCAATTCCAAATTTCTTTATTTCTCCGCAATGTGGTGATGGTACTTATAAGGTGGAAAATGGTTTCAACGTGTATACAATTGACTCCACTTTAGAAAGCACATGGAAAGACGAAAGGCTTTATCTGGACTTGAATTGTGACAACAAGGCAGACTTTTCATTTGCTAAATATGAATACTATCCATTGGGAAGGCCAGGAACTGCTATTCAAAATCAAATTGAAATACTACATCCTGATGCTTTTGTAGGTGGCTATGTTTTTGAGGACAGTACTTTTTACAGCTACCATCCGTTTTATGACACTACTGAATTAGACAATGGATACGGGGTGGAACTTTACATTTGCTCTCGTCGATCTGTATATGATGATTTTGCCAAACTCATTACAAAACACTCAGTTTATTATGAGGACGAAGCATTACCGATTGCACTAACAGACTGGATGACTTCTACTACATTCACAACATTTTTAAATGATAAATCATCAGCTTACGGAGCAGACAAAACTGTTATTCTAGGTTCGGACACCATAAAAATTAACCTAACGCATAACTATAAAAATCTTATTTGCTATCGGAAAATTGAACCAACTGAAACCTTATTTTTACCGGTAAAGACAGAAGCAGACGGTGAGGTAATACAAGGCTACGTAAAATTTATTGGCCCCGACTTTATTAGTGAAATTTGGATTGAGAAATAAGGCTCATACAATTATCATAAACACTGCGTTTTATTCAACAAAAAGCCCACACTCCAATTGGAATGAGGGCTTTTAAACTAGTTATTGTGGTATTAAATCTAATCTACATTATCGTGCAAAAATGAGTTGTTTCCACGTAACTCTATTCCGCCATCTTCATTATTATCTAGCGTATATTTGCTCATGTTTTCTTCTGATGAATGCGGTTTTTCATCAATTTGAACATTTTTACGTTTGTAAGCCGGCTCTTTTTCCAAATCAGAAATTCCTGAAGAAGATTTTAACTTAGCTGTATAAGCTTGGATACGCTCCATGCGCTCTTTTGCTCGTTGCTGCTGCTCTTCTGGCGACAATGCTGATTTTGGCTTTACTTCTTGTATTTCTACACGTTCTTCCAAATCATCTGTTAAATAGTGGCGCACCACTTCCTCTTTTTCTTCTGGCTTTTCTGCCGTGTCTTTCACTTCTTTTTGTTCTGACTTTGCAGATTCTGAAGTGAATGACCAGTTAATTTCGGTTTGTTCTTTTTGCGTATCGTCTGCTTGTTTCAAAAACGGTTCGCTTACCTTTTCATTTTCTGGCTCTGCCTGTTTTTGCGGAGCTGCCTGCCAATTGTTTTGTGTTGGCTTTTCTATTGGCTGCTCAATAGGCTTAGAAATTGACGTTGGTACATTTTCATCTAAGCTCACACGTTTTTGCTCGGGTGCTTTTTCAAAACCGGTAATTGGTGAAGAATGGAACCCTGTTGCAATAAGCGTAACTGAAATTCCTTCGCCTAACGTTTCGTCATGCGCCGTGTCCCCAAATCACATCTGCAGTAGCGCCGGCTTCATCTTGAATGTAATCGGTAATTTCTCCAATTTCATCCATTAAAATTTCTTTGCTACCGTACGTAATGTTTAGCAATACATATTTGGCACCTTCAATGTTATTATCGTTTAACAATGGTGATGACAATGAACTACGTACGGCTTCCATTGCACGGTCGTCTCCTTCTGCCACGGCAGAACCCATAATGGCTACTCCACTGTTACGCATTACGGTGCTTACGTCATTGAAATCCACGTTTATCATTCCGGTAACAGAAATTACTTCTGCAATTCCTTTAGCTGCAGTTGCCAATACATCATCTGCCTGTGCAAATGCGTTACCTAATGAAAGGTTTCCAAACATTTCGCGTAAACGATCGTTGTTTATAATCAATAACGTATCTACATTTTTACGCATCTCTTCTAATCCTTCTTCTGCTTGTAGCTTTCTCTTACGTCCTTCAAATCCAAACGGCACGGTTACAATACCAACTGTCAAAATACCCATTTCTTTGGCTACTTTGGCAATTACTGGTGCTGCACCAGTTCCGGTACCACCACCCATTCCGGCAGTAATAAACACCATTTTGGTGCTTTTTGCCAGTATTGATTTGATGTCCTCAATGTTTTCTATTGCGGCGTTTTTTCCAATTTCGGGAATTGCACCTGCTCCACGTCCTTCTGTTAGGCTTGCACCCAATTGCATTTTAATTGGAACGGGGCTAATGTCCAATGCTTGTTGGTCGGTATTGCAGATAATGAAATCCACACCTTTAATTCCTTGGTTATACATGTGGTTTACGGCGTTTCCGCCTCCACCTCCAACACCAATAACTTTGATGATTGATGATTGATCTTTCGGTAAATCGAATTCCATAGTTGTAATTATTTAGATGTTAGATCGCTTTGCTATTAGATGTTAGATTGCTAGATGTCTAGTTGATCTGCGTCTTTATTTTCAATTTGATCTTATTTCTAGTTTTTAGTTCTTAGTTGCTAGTTGCTAGTTGCTAGTCGTTAGTTCTTAGTCTTTAGTTGTTAGTTTGTCGTTTTTTGGTGCTTGTAATCTTGTTGTTTTTGCCGTACTTCGGCTCCGCTCAGCACTCCTTTTGTTTAGTTTTTAGTCCTTAGTCCTCAGTTGTTAGTCTTTAGTTCTTAGTTTGTCGTTTTTTGGCGCTTGTTATCTTGTTGTTTTTACCGTACTTCGGCTCCGCTCAGCACTCCTTTTGTTTAGTTCTTAGTGTTTGTTATTCGTTTTAAAACTTGAGACTTGATACTCCTAACTTGCTACTTGAGACTTGCTACTCTAAACTCTCGACTTTTAAACTTTAATCCTCCTCTTCAAACCACGTTCGGCTTTTGGTCAAAATCTTTTCAAAAAAGCTTCCTTTGGTTTTTGATGAATGGTTTTTTGCTGTATTTATTTCGTTTGCTGCATCTACGTTTCTGTATGACTCCTGGAAACCTTTAATTACTAACCCTATTCCTGTAGCGTACATTGGACTTGTAATATTATCTACCATTGTGGTAGGTGCCAAATGTTCGTTAGGGTAACCAATTCGGGTGTCCATTCCGGTAATGTATTCAAATAACTGGGTGATGTGTTTTAATTGTCCACCGCCACCGGTTACTACAATACCACCAATTAGTTTTTTCTCAAAACCGGAGTTTTTAATTTCGTAATAAACGTGCTCTATAATTTCTTCCATCCGCGCCTGGATAATGGAGGCTAAGTTGCGCACTGAAATTTCTTTCGGCTCGCGGCCTCTTAATCCGGGAATGCATACAATTTCATTTTCCTGACACTCACTTGCCAAGGCTGAACCAAATTTTACTTTTAACAATTCTGCCTGGCGTTTCATAATGGTACACCCTTCTTTGATGTCTTCAGAAATAATGTTACCACCAAATGGTATCACAGCTGTATGCCGAATAATTCCATCTTGAAAAATGGCAATATCTGTCGTTCCACCACCTATATCTACCAGCACTACCCCCGCTTCTTTTTCTTCTCCACTTAGCACAGCTTCTGATGACGCAAGGGGCTCCAATATCATTTCATCTACTTCTAACCCGCCTTTGTCAACACATTTTTTAATGTTTTTTGCTGCTGCAATTTGCCCTGTAATAATGTGGAAATTCGCTTCTAAACGAACGCCCGCCATTCCTATTGGATCTTTAATTCCCTGCTCAGCATCCACAATATATTCTTGTGGCAATACGTGAATAATTTCTTCTCCTGGTTGCATTACCAGTTTATACATGTCTTCAATCAACGCGTCAATGTCTGATTGATGAATTTCATTGTCCAAATCATTTCGCACTAACATACCGCGGTGCTGCAAGCTTTTGATGTGCTGCCCGGCAATTCCAACATTTACAACGCGTACCTGCAGTTCTCCCTCTACCCGGCTTTCTGCTTCTTCTACAGCTGCGCGAATGGAGTGTACGGTTTTTTCAATATTAGAAACAACGCCACGTGTTACGCCAACGCTTTCTGATTTGCCCATTGACAAAATCTCAATTTTTCCGTGTTCGGTTTTTCGTCCGACGATACAGGCGATCTTTGTCGTCCCAATATCTAACCCTACCACAATTTCAGACATACCTTTTTTATCTTTTAATTAGACGTTAGACCGCAAATAAACTTCGTTTGTTTCGCTTTTAGAAAATAGACGTTAGACACGATTTCACTTGCCTGTTGTATACCTTCTGTTTTGTCCTCAATCTTTACTTTTTTAAGTTTTATTTATCGTTTGGAACACACTACCTGGTTCTCATACATTATGTTGATGGTATCATATTTCTCCCACCCCGCACGGCTTAATCCTTCGGTGTAAAAGAGTTCCATTTTTTTGAATTTGCCCGCTATATTGCTGGCATCTCCAAATAAAATACGGTGATCTCCTACCCTTGGAATCAACTCAAATTCATTGTAGGTGTTTATATGCACCTGCGTAAATTGGGCTGAAAGGAATTCATCAGAACAAACATAAGTTGATATTTCGTACAAATCATCAAGGATTTCAATAGTTTTCAAACTGTCATTGTTGATTATTGTGGAAACGTTCTTATTAAAATCTACTTCATTAATATTGCCGGTAACGGTAAGCACATGTGCCGTGTAATTAGTTGACAATGGCATTAACGCGCCGTCTCTGTCCAAATAACAGCTGCTGCCGTCAATGTTAAAAATACGCGCTATGGGCTGTCTTAGTCTCATATCAATCACCCATTCACCATCTACTTGCGCGTAAACCTGCACATTTTTAACTTCTGGCATTTCTGCTAAAACTTTCTCTATTTCAGTGAGTTTTACTTCTGAATATATTTTTTCTTCACCCACCAAGTTTTTGTTACGCAACCGTCCTAAGACGTCATCTTTTGACAAAAACATCATATCTTTAAACAGGTTTATTTTAATGATGGGTAGGCCAACTACTTTTTTCTGTTGCGCATCATTTACAAAGCTCATAATAACCCCAACAGTTAGTAAGAAGAGTACCCAGAGCATATTTTTTTGCCATGATTTCATCTTATTGGTTGTTTTGTTTTTGGTTAAAAGCCGCAACAATTGGTGCAATGCAGGTATCAATATCTCCTGCACCAATTATAACAACAACTTCTTTGGTTGTTACGCTCAAATCTTGTACAATCGTTGCTTTGGAACTAAGGTGTTTATTTTCCATCTTAATTTTATCCAATAAGGCCTGACTGGTAATGCCTTCAATGGGTTCTTCTCTTGCCGGGTAAATGTCTAATAAAAAAAGTTCATCTGCCAATGCTAAAGCCGTTGCAAAATCATCCATAAAATCACGGGTGCGGCTAAAAAGATGCGGTTGGAAAACAGCTGTGATTTTTTTTGAAGGGTAAATGGTTTTTATTGAACTTAAAAAGGCGTTTATTTCGGTTGGATGATGGGCGTAATCATCTATCACCACTAAGTTTTCTGTACGAATATGAAAGTCAAAACGGCGTTTGACTCCTTTAAATGTTTCAAACGACGACCGGATGGCTTTTTCATCCATGCCAATGTGCCTGCACAACGCAAAAACAGCAAGTGCATTTTCGGCGTTATGTTTTCCCGGCAATCCAAACTCTACTTTTAAATAGTGTTGATTTTTATGATGGATGTCAAAATAAAAATGTCCGTTTTCGTATCTTAAATTATCACCTTTCCAATCTGCAACTGCAGTAAAACCATACGTTTCTGTTTTAAGCTGCTGATTGACATGGAAATCTTCCACATCCAAATCTGCCTGTAAAAAAAGAGACCCTTTTGGATGAATTAATTTTATAAAATCATTGAATGATTCACGGAGTTTGTCGCCGTCTCCATAAATATCCAAATGGTCAGCATCCATAGTGGTGACAATAGCATGATTGGGTTTTAGCTCAAGGAAAGAGCGATCAAATTCATCTGCCTCAACCACTATACGCGACGCATTTTTATCAATAATGCAATTGGAGTTGTAATTGGTTGTTATCCCGCCAATAAAGGCATTACACTTCTCATCACTTTGATACAAAACATGCGCTAAAATGGCACTTGTGGTTGTTTTACCATGCGTACCAGCAACGGCATAGGTTTCAAATTCATGCGAAATTATACCGAGTGCTTTTGCCCGTTTAATTATGGTGAAGCCAGCCTGTTGAAAAGCGCTTAGCTCACCAAAACCTATGGGTACAGCCGGAGTGTAAATTACAAGTGTATCATTTTTATCTAATCCGTTTATTACATCTGCTTTTTTATCTGCATAATGCACTTCAACTCCTTCTTCCGACAAACGCTTTGTCAACGTAGTTTCTGTGCGGTCATACCCCAATACACGTTTACCGCGCTGGTTAAAATAACGCGCAAGCGCACTCATCCCAATCCCTCCTATTCCGATAAAATAAACGGTATGTATTTGTTTAAAATTCACTATTTGGTTGCAACTAATTTTTCTATCTCTGCCAAAATACGCTTGGCAGCATCTGGTATTCCTAATTTTTTAATTTCGGTTGATAAGGCTTGGCACTTCGCATTATCTGCCAAAAGGGTTAAAACTTCGGCCACTAATTTCTCATTCGCTTCGGCATCTTTCACCAAAATAGCCGCGTTTGCATTTACCAATGCCATGGCATTTTTGGTTTGATGATCTTCTGACACATTAGGAGATGGCACCAAAATTACGGGCTTGCCAACCAAAGACACCTCAGAAACCGAAATGGCTCCGGCGCGAGACACAATAACGTCTGCGGCGGCGTAGGCTAAATCCATTTTATAAATAAAATCTGACAGAAAAATAAGTGGTGATTTTAATTCTTCTGCCAACTCTTCTTTGAGCCGGTTAACGTATATTTTACCGCATTGCCAAACGAGCTGAACGTCTGCCGCAATGAGTTGGTTTATTTTATTTTTAATACTTGTATTTAATGTTCGCGCGCCTAAACTACCGCCTATTATCAACACTGTTTTTTTTGTAGGGTCAAGGTTAAAATGCTTAAACGCTGTGGCTCTTTTCCCATCAATTTCTATCATTTCGTTCCGCACGGGGTTGCCGGTTTTTACTATTTTTTCTTTCGGGAAAAACCGTTCGAGGTTATCATACGCCACGCAAATTGTTTTTGCTTTTTTTGCCAACCACTTATTTGTAATACCAGGATAAGAGTTTTGTTCTTGTATGAGTGTTGGGACTTTTTGTTTTGCGGCTACGCGCAAGGTGGCTGCGCTTGCATATCCACCCACGCCTATTGCAATATCGGGCTGCATGCTTTTAATGAGTCGTTTTGCCTGGTTTAAGCTGGCGATTAACTTAAAAGGTACCGCTAAGTTTTTTAATGTTAGTTTGCGCTGTATTCCGCGAATGGGCAACCCTACAATTTTATACCCAGCCTTTGGCACTTTTTCCATTTCCATTTTCCCTTCTGCGCCTACAAATAAAATTTCAACTTTGGGGTATTTTTCTTTTATGGTATTGGCAATAGCAATAGCCGGAAATATATGCCCTCCTGTTCCTCCTCCGCTTATTACTACTTTTTTCATTTTTTTGTTTTTTTTAGATCGCTATGCTTATAGATGTTAGATTAAAGATGATAGATTTTTTTTTCGTTAGTTTTTAGTTTTTAGTTTTTAGATCGCTGCGCTTATAGATGTTAGATTAAAGATGATAGATTTTTTTTGTTCGTGGTGTGTGTCATTTTTGTTTGTTTGTTTGTTTGTTTGCCGTACTTCGGCTCGCTCAGCACTCCTTGCCATTTTTTTTTATGATGCTGGTGCTGGGCTTAATACTTCATTTTCTTTGTTTTCTTGTTTTTCTTTTTTGGTGCTTTCGCGGCTTATGCCTAATACCATTCCGAAGGCTACGCACGTAAACCATGCTGATGTGCCTCCCATACTGAGTAAAGGCATATTTTGCCCTGTTACGGGCATTAGTTTTGTGCTTACCATCATGTTGACCATTGCTTGCGATAAAATCATAATTCCAATGCCTAAGGCTAAATAAACGGCAAATTGATTTTCTGCCGCTAAACCTGTTTTAATAAACCTAAAGAACAGCCACATATACAGCATAATTACAAAAACAGCTGTTGGCAAACCTCCTTCTTCAATCAATGCTGCGAAATAAAAATCGGCATAGGCTTCTGGAATATAATGTTTCAACACACCATTACCGGGTAATTCGGGGCCACGTAATTTTCCGTTGCTAAAGGTAAATGCTCCGTTTTTAATGGCGGTTAGGGCATTGTTAATTTGCATGTTTTCGGTAGCGTCTCGCGCGGACTCTTCATCAAACATTCGGACAATTCGCATGCGCCACGTTTCTACACGTGGTAATAATTCTGGCTGTACTTTTGCTACCATCAACAGTAATAAAAACAAGCCAACTACGCCACCGGTGGAAAGTCCTATCCACTTCCACGGAAATTTTGCCAACACCAACATTGCAAAAGCAATTACACCAACCAAAACGGCTGTGGATAAGTTGGATGGCAGTATTAAAAAAATTGTCAACCCTATGGGTAGTAAAATATACCGCGCAATTGTTTTGAAATCGTTAAACTCTCCTTTTCGTTTTACTAATTGCCGCGATAAATAAATGATTAAGGCGAGCTTTGCAAAATCTGACGTTTGAAACGAAAAAGGCACAAACGGAATTTTCAACCAACGATCTGCCCCGTTGACACTTTCACCTATCAGCATTGTTAAAACCAATAAAACAATGGCTGTATAGAATATCACTTTGGATAGTTTTGAAAATATTTTTACGGGAACTTTATGCACCGCGAACATGATACCAAAACCAAGAACGAGCAGAAAAAAGTGTTTAAAAAACAAATAGGAATAACTCAAGCCCTTCACCTTTACTAAGATGGGGATAAAGCTGAAAACAGAAACCACTGAAATAACGCCTAATAATAAGGCGATTACCCAAATGTTTTTGTCTCCTCCCAGGTATTTAAAAACGTCTTTCATTCTTACTTAATCGCTTTGTTTTTTGGTGTCATCTCGTTTTGTTATTGCACTTCGGTTTGTACTTTCGTTTTTTTGCCGTACTTCGACTCCGCTCTGCACTCCTTTTTGGTTGTTTTGACTCACTTCCGCTTTGTTCAGCACTCCTTTTGGTTGTTTTGCCGTACTTCGACTCCGCTCTGCACTCCTTTTTGGTGGTTTGTCCTGCTTCGACTTTGCTCAATAATCCTTTTTTGATCTGTTTAGTATTTTAGATTGTTGATTACAGTCCGCGTACGTAAAATTTAAATTGTTTGCCACGATCTTCGTAACTTTCAAAAAGGTCAAAACTTGCGCATGCCGGAGACAACAATACGGTATCCCCATTTTTGGCAAATCTATATGCCAAGCCCACAGCATCCATAGCAGAACCAGCCTCTGTAATTGTTTCTATGGTATCGCCAAAGGCTTCAATAATTTTTGCATTATCTTTTCCCAAACAAACAATTGCTTTTACTTTTTCTTTTACTAGTGGTAAAAGTGACTCGTAATCGTTTCCTTTATCTACTCCACCAACAATCCAAATGGTTGGTTTGTCCATACTTTCCAAGGCGAACCACGCTGAATTTACGTTTGTTGCTTTTGAATCATTAATAAATTCAATGCCGTTTACTTTTGCTACAAATTCTAAACGGTGTTCTACGTTTTTGAAATCGGCTAAGCTTTCTCGGATGTTTTCTTTTCTGATTTCAAGAATTTTTGAAGCTATTCCAGAAGCCATGGAATTTTGTTGATTGTGTTTCCCTTTTAAGGATAAGTCGTGAATTGACATAGTTACTATTGGTTTTAAGTTAATTATTAATTGGTTTTTGTCTATATAAGCTGCCATTCCCTCTTTTTTTGTAAGTGAGAATGGAGCATGTTTTGCTATTATTTTTCTTTCTTTCACTTCTTTTGTAATAATCGGATCATCTGCATTGTAGATGAACCAATCATTTGCGGTTAAATTCTGTGTGATTCTGAATTTTGAATTCACATAGTTTTGCATTTTGTAATCATATCGATCTAAATGATCGGGTGTGATGTTGAGCAGTATAGCAATGTCAGCCTTGAAATTTGTCATTCCGTCTAACTGAAACGAGCTTAACTCTACTACATAAACATCAGGTTTATCTTCTACCACTTGCCGCGCTAATGATTCACCAATATTTCCCGCCATTGCTACGTTTAGCCCTGCATTTTTAAGAATATGGTGGATGAGCATTGTTGTGGTTGTTTTACCATTACTACCGGTAATGCAAACCATTTTTTTTGTGCTGTACCGACCTGCAAATTCTATTTCACTAATTACCGGAATCCCTTTGGCTATGGCATCTTGAACGAGTTGTACCTTTTCTGGTATTCCCGGGCTTTTAATTATTAAATCAGTATTTAAAATACGTGCTGTGCTGTGCTGTCCACTTTCAAACTCAATTCCGTTTTCTGTCAATTCTTTTTGATACGACGGTTTGATTGCACCTTTATCTGACACAAACGGCACGTGCCCTTTTGCCTTTGCCAACAATGCTGCGCCAACGCCGCTTTCGCCTGCGCCTAATATTGCTATATGTTGGTTTTTTGTTGTCATTTTAGTTTTGTTTGCCGTACTTCGGCTCCGCTCAGCACTCCTTTTGTTTTTAGTTGCTAGTCGTTAGTCCTTAGTTGTTAGTTTGTTGTTCTTTGGCGCTTGCAATCTTGTTGTTTTTGCCGTACTTCGGCTCCGCTCTGCACTCCTTCTTGTTGTTTTTGTCCTTTTTCTTTTTTATTGTTGAAGTTGGCTTCGGTGTAATTCGTGTTGTTATTTGCCGTATTTCGACTCCGCTCAGCACTCCTTCTTGTTGTTTTTGTCCTTTTTCTTTTTTATTGTTGAAGTTGGTTTCGGTGTAATTCGTGTTGTTGTTTGCCGTACTTCAGCTCCGCTCAGCACTCCTTTTCGTTGTTTTTGTCCTTTTTCTTTTTTATTATTGAAGTTGGCTTCGGTGTAATTCGTGTTGTTGTTTGCCGTACTTCGGCTCCGCTCAGCACTCCTTTTCGTTACTTTTATCTTAATTTTAGTGTTACAATTGTTATTACTGCTAACAGCACGCCAACAATCCAAAAGCGCGATACGATTTTAGATTCATGCATACCTAATTTTTGAAAGTGGTGATGTAATGGAGCCATGCGGAATATGCGCCGGCCTTCTCCAAATTTCTTTTTGGTGTATTTGAACCAACCCACTTGCATAATTACAGATAGGTTTTCCATAATAAACACACCACATAAAACTGGTATCAATAATTCTTTTCGAATAATAATGGCGAATACAGCTATGATCCCGCCTAACGCCAAGCTCCCCGTATCTCCCATAAACACCTGTGCCGGATATGAATTGTACCATAAAAAACCAATACACGCCCCCATAAATGCAGATATAAAAATCACCAGCTCGGCAGAATATGGGATGTACATCACATTTAAATAGTCGGCGAACTCAATATGTCCGGATACGTACGCCAAAATAGCCAGGGCAATTCCGATTATTGCGGAAGTTCCGGTAGCTAAACCATCAAGCCCATCCGTCATGTTTGCACCATTAGAAATGGCCACAACTAAAAAAATTACGATTGGTATAAACAGCAACCATCCATAACTTTTGTTGGTATCACCAATTAACCAGTTATAATTAAACTCATTGCCTTTTACAAACGGAATGGTGGTGGTCATATCCTTGGTTTTTATCCATTTTGTCTTTTCACCATCAATTGTCTTATGCAAATGGGTTACATCTTCACTATTCGCAACAACTGCATTGTGTTCTACCTCTTCATGCACCTGCACATCTGGATGGAAATACAAAATAGACCCCACCATAATTCCAACAGAAATTTGACCCACTACCTTAAAGCGGCCTGCTAATCCTTCTTTATTCTTCTTAAAAACTTTAATGTAATCATCAATAAAGCCAATAGCACCCAACATTGTAGTGGACAATAACATGGTTAACACATACACATTATCCAGCCGGGCAAAAAGTAGCGTTGGTATTAAGATTGACGCTAAAATGATGAGTCCACCCATTGTTGGCGTACCCTCTTTTTCTTTTTGACCTGCAAGCCCCAAATCGCGCACCGATTCTCCGATTTGCTGCTTGCGTAGTTGGTTAATAATACGTTTACCAAACACCATGCTTATCAGCAAAGATGTAATAATGGCCATTGCCGCTCTAAACGAGATGTAGTCAAACAAACCGGCTCCTGGAAAACCTTGATCGTCTAAGTATGTAAATAGATAATACAACATTATTTATTCAATTTTTTTAGGGTTTCTGTTACTATATTAAAGTCATCAAACGGAAAGCGTTCTCCGTTGATTTCCTGGTATTTTTCATGTCCTTTTCCCGCAATTAGTAAGATATCACCTGATTGCGCTAATGAGCAAGCCACCTTTATGGCCTCCTTACGATTGGTTATACTCATTACTTTTGCTGATTTTTCTGCCGGAACGCCTTTTTGCATTTCATCAATTATCGCTTCGGGGTTTTCAGTTCGCGGATTATCAGAAGTTAAGATGACTTGATCGCTCAACACAGCTGAAATTTCAGCCATTTTCGGTCGTTTTGTTCTGTCACGGTCGCCACCACAACCTACTACGGTTATAACTTGTTCGTTTCTTGTTCTTACAGATTGTATGGTGCTTAGCACATTTTTTAATGCATCAGGCGTGTGAGCATAATCTACAATTGCCACTATTCCTTTATCTGATTTGAAATGCTCAAAACGGCCTTCAACAGATTTTAGTTTACTTAAGCCACGCAGTACATCCATTTCCTCTAACCCCAGTTCTAGCGCTATGGCATAAACCAATATCATATTTGAGGCATTGAAATCTCCAATTAAATTCGTCCATAACTCATGCTGATTCAAATTCAACACCAAACCAGCAAATGAATTTTCTACGATTTTCACTTTATAATCTGCAACCGTTTTACGCGCAAAGGTTTTTATAGACGCATTTGTATTTTGCACCATTACCAACCCGTTGCTGTCATCACTATTTACAATCGCTACAGCGTCTGAACTCAAATCATCAAAAAACTTCTTTTTGGCATAAATGTATTCTTTGAATGTTTTGTGATAGTCTAAATGATCGTGTGAGATATTTGTAAAACCCGCAATTTGAAAAGAAAGCCCTGCAATGCGTTCTTGATGAATGGCATGCGAACTTACCTCCATAAAACAGAACTCGCATCCTTCTTCTACCATCTCTCTCAGCAATTGATTTAGCGCAATAGGGTTTGGTGTGGTGTGCGTAGCAGGCACTTCTCTTTTTCCAATTTTATTGATAACGGTAGATAATAAACCTGCGACGTACCCCAAATCTGTAAATAAATTATGTAACAAAGTAGTGGTGGTCGTTTTACCATTTGTACCCGTAATGCCCACCATTTTCAGCTCACGCGAAGGATTATCGTAAAAATTAGCCGCCATAACGCCTAACGCTGCATGCGCATTTTTAACCTGCACGTAAGTAATGTCTTTTACCAACGCTAAGGGAAGTACTTCGCACACTACAGCAACAGCACCACCTTCTATTGCACGATCAATAAATTGATGCCCGTCCACCTGCGTACCTCTTACCGCTACGAAAGCAGCACCTTTGCTTACTTCTCTCGAGTCAAAAGCAAGCGTTTTTATTGCTACATCCAGCACACCATTAACGGCTACCAGACCTACCTTGTACAATATGTTTTGTAATGTTTGCATTAGTTTAAAACAAGTTTTATCACAGTACCTTTTGTAAAATTTCTGCCAGCCGGAATGGATTGTGACACCACCTTTCCGCTTCCTTCAATCGCTACATTAATTTTTTCTTTTTCAAGCAAATAAACTGCATCAGACAATGGCATCCCGATTACGTTTGGAACTTTATTTTTATCAATATTGCGTTGACGTATATCCATCCCTTGATCCCCAGGTAACGCTACGATATATTCAGATTCTGCCGCGCTATTTTTGTAGTTTACACCAATTTTGGTTAAGGCAATTTTAGTTTCATACGCACTGCCCGCTTTTACTTTTGGTAATGATTTTTTATTGCGTTCTAAGCCGTTGTAATTTGGATGATACGCCAATGAAGATGAATGCACCTTATTGGCAATTGCAGCAAATACCGTCCCTGAAACCTGTGCACCGTAAATTTGTTTTGTAGGCCCGGCAATTACCACAATGCATGAATACTTTGGGGCATCTGCAGGAAAATATCCTGCAAAGGAGGCCTGATAGGTATTACTATAGTTACCCGCTTCAGCATCTACCAACTTGGCTGTACCTGTTTTACCGGCAATTTCAAAGTTTGCGCTTCTCAACTCTTTACCTGTACCCCGCTCTACCACTCCTTTTAGGCAAAGTTTCAATTTTTCAATAGTCGCTTGCGAACAGATTTTTTTGTTCAACACTATTTTTTCAAACTTTTTAATCACTTTTCCATCTCGGCGAATTTCCTTTACAAATTGTGGTTTCACATATTCTCCATTGTTGGCAACTGCATTGTACAATCCTAGCATTTGAATGGGTGTAATTTCAACCTCATAACCAATGGCCATTTGCGGAAGCGTAATACCCGACCAACCGTCCTCTCCACGGTTTTTAATAATTGGTTTTGGTTCACCCGCAATATCAATTCCTAACGTATCGCCTAATCCAAACGATTTTAGACGGTCTACAAATTTTTGTGCATCTGAATAGTAGGCTTGGTTCACAATTCTAGAAAACACATTTGACGAAACCTCAAACGCATTTTGAACGGTGATTTTACCGTACCCCCACGGGTTAGAATCTTCAATAATATGATCGTAAAATTCGTACCGCCCAACCGCTTTTACAGAATCAGTAATATCTACCTTACCATCCTCTAACAACGCCATTAGCGTAGCCAACTTAAACGTTGATCCGGGGTCTGTCTTTCGCCCTACGGCATGGTTGTACAACTCATAATAATTGCCATCATCTCCCTTTGAAAGATTTGCGATTGCTTTAATATACCCTGTTTCTACCTCCATCAAAACAACCGAGCCATACAACGCTTTTTGTGCTTCAAGCTGCTTTTTCAGTTCATTTTCTGCCACGTCCTGAATGTCGATATCAATCGAAGTAATAATATCAGCACCGGGGATAGGGTCTTTCAAATAATCACCCGAAACAGGTTTCCAGCCATTGCTGACATATTGCTTTGCAATTAAACCATACTCACCAGTGAGGTAACTATCAAAAGCCCCTTCCAAACCTACATCCATTGCTCCCTCACGCTTTGAACCTAAGGTACGCTTCGCCAATTGCCCGTAAGGCATTTCGCGATCTGAAAATTTTTCTTCTATGTACCCGCCTTTGTACTTTCGTTCGCGTAAAATGGGAAAATTGCGCACCTGCTGTAGCACATTGTATTTTACTTTATTCTCAATTGGGAAATATCGGCTTCCTTCTGCTCGTCCTTTTCGTAACGCGCCTTCCCATTCTTTTTTAGATTTCTCCGGAAAAACGGTAGCTAAATAAAATGCTAACGAATCGACCTCTTGAAAAAGTTCATCACTAATAATGGAAAGATCTATGTGTAGATTATAAAGCGGAATAGATGTCACCAAATCACTTCCGTCATCTGACAAAATACGACCGCGCATAGGGTTTATAGAATCGATTCTTGTGGAAAAATCACTTGTATTGGTAGAATCTCCGTTAGCCACTGGTGACTTTGGCGCTACATCTCCATATTGAATCATAAAAACACGCCCAATGATGATTGCCATCATCACACCCACAAGGATGTACATGAAGTACGCTTTCAACATTATTTGTTTTTTATCTTCCACTTTTTTATTCTCTATTTTTCGTCTTTAAAAACGAATCGTTTTACTCTAATTTTTCGCGGTGAAGTCAACGCCTCTTCCACGCCTGTACCTTCTAACTTTTGCGCAATTGAACGCCGACCACGCATGGAGTTATACTCACTACCAAGCGTAAAAAATTCAGAGTTTAACTCCCCTAATTCACGCTCTAGCTGCACCTCTTTTTTAGTAATTGTTTCAGCATAATAACCCCAACCAATGAGCACTACCAGCAGAAAGCCCAAAAAAAAGGTGAAGGGCAAATTTTTAACGAAATTATCTTTCGACAAAAACTCTCCGTTCATGATTTGCACAAACACCCGAGAGAACCCGTTTTTTTACGGACACGTTTTTTCTTGCGCTTCGCTTCTTCTTTCGTAGCGCGTTTTTTTACCTCATCAATATTTGTAAACTCATTCGCACTCATCCTTTTACTGCTATTCTCATTTTTGCACTTCTGGCTCTTGGATTTTTTTCGATCTCGGCATCAGAAGGTATCATTGGCTTTTTATTTACTGCGGACAACGGCTTTTGCACCGCCCCGTACATATCTTTATCTAATTCACCTGTAAAGTTTCCAGAGCGAATAAAGTTTTTCACTAATCGATCTTCAATGGAGTGATAAGCAATTACGACTAAACGACCACCTTCTGCCAACACCTCCACCGACTGCTCTAAAAAATCCATCAACGCCCCCATTTCATCATTCACCTCAATACGAATAGCTTGAAACACTTGCGCTAAAAACTGGGTTTGCTTATTCCCTTTCACCAATTCGCGCATTAAATCCACCAATTGCTTTGTCGTATCAATGGGTTGCTGGCGACGTGTTTGAGAAATAGCTTGCACGACTTTGCGCACATTTTTAAGATCGGCATACGAATTAAAAACGCGGTACAATTCTTTTTCTGGATAACTGTTAACGACTTTATGCGCTGTTAAATCGGCACTTTGATTCATGCGCATATCCAACTTACCCTCTTCTCTTATTGAAAAACCGCGACTCCCAGCATCAAACTGATGTGAAGACACACCAAGGTCTGCCAAAATTGCATCCGCACCCATCAAGTCGTGAAACTTTGCGAAATTTATCATGAAGCGGAAATTGGCGTTTACAAACACCAAGCGCTCATCATCAATTACATTTTCTAGGGCATCATCATCTTGATCGAACGCCATTAACACGCCATCCTCACCTAACCGCTTTAAAATCTCTGCTGAATGACCACCACCACCGTAAGTAACGTCAATTACCACGCTATCAGCATCAAGCTGCAGCCCATCTAACGATTCGTTAAACAATACTGGAATATGATAGTCGTTATTCGTCATTTGAGTCAATTTCTCCCATAACCTCATCAGCTAAATCAGAGAAATCGCCCATATTTTCATTTAAGACATCAAAGTACTCTGATTTATCCCACACCTCTATCCGATCATTGTAGGCCGTTAACATTATTTCTTTACTTAATCCCACTCGTTCCATCAATGCGGTTGGAATAAGCAGACGCCCCGTTTTATCGAGCATTAGCTGTTTCGCACCTTGATGAAACAATCGGTAAAACATTCGGTTTTTTGGTTTAAACAAGTTTAATTTTGACAGCTTTGAACTCACCTTATCCCACTCATTCATGGGGTAAAGCGACAAGCAGTTTTCAAAACCTTTGTTCATCATAAAAACCTCATTGGCCGCAGGGTTCAATTGCTTTCTTAGCGCAGCAGGGAAGAGAAACCTCCCTTTAGCGTCTAATTTGCATTCATATTCTCCTACTAAACCTGCCATTTTCCGATTAAAATGTAAAAATAATTATTAAACTCCCACAAATTACCACTTAAATCCGCTTTGTTAATAACTTTTGCGACTGTTCGTTTTATATATACTACAAATTTAGAAAAAAGTTACTGTGTAACTAGGGAAATTGAAGAAAATAGCACAGTGGTAAAAAGTGGGTTATTTTTGTGTGATTGTGGAAAAGTTATATGAAATGCCGTTATTTTATTGAAAACCATACAGGGTTTAATTGAAAGCAGCTATGCCGACCGTTTTTTAACACTTCTACAGTATTTACCTGCAAAAAAAAGCCTTTGCAACGTGCGTTACAAAGGCTTTTTTCGTGTGATAGGTTTTCAAGCTTATTGCTCAACCATTACCGGTTTTTTCTTTTTAATGTATTTGAGAGTAGTCGTGATTTTTTTCAAGTAATCATACAACACAAACTCATACATGCGTTGACGTGCTCTGAACTGACGATTTACAGACATGTGAATGAGGCTACTCAGGAAACTAAATTTTTGAGTATCATTTTTACAACTCTGCAAAATTTGTTGAATAAGCGGTTTTATTTTTCTATTTCGCTCATCAATAATCGCGGTAAAAGAGTAATACCCCGTTTGATTTTCAGCTATAAATAATTCGTTGATTTGTTTTTTGACATTAGCATATTTTTTGTTGAGTTCTTTTGTGGTTCCTGAATAGGCGTTGAACTCTTTTTTGAACGCTTCGTGCATCCATTCTAAAAAGCGGTTGCTTATCTGAGGAATCGAACTGGAACAATGTAATTAATGTGGACATGTTGTAGAGTGTTGGCAACCATAATTCGTCGTTCATGCCATAATCATTGGCATGTGCTAACAAGGCAACTGTCATTTGGCTGTCACGGTGAAAAACAGATTCAAAAACCGGCATTAGGTCGTACCCATAACGGTCCAACTCGCGCTGGTAGGTCTCCATAGAAATTTGCCCAATTTTATTTGCCTGCTGAAAATATTGAATAAACTCGTTGAATTGCTCCATTATTACACCCAGACAGCTGATATCTGTTACCCGAAATCGAATTCTAACATGGAAGTTGGGGTCGTTATAGCGAATGAAAAACCATTGGCTAATCAGCCCATTTTTACTCCATGTTTCTGCCAGCTGCTCAATTTGAACCAAAAACTTATCTCCTGTTTTTATTCCAAGATAAACCTTGTAGTACATCCATTCAGTCCCCGGTGCAAAACTTTGCGTTACTTCGTTTTTGCTCAGCCCCCCTTTAGACAACAATTTAGCCGCTGGAGCATCCATTTTATAATTGAACAATACTTCATTATTATACTGATTTCCGTCTTCATCCACAACCGCAGATTTATATTCAGCCATCAAAAACTCAGTAAAGACTATACTACTACTTTTTTTTAATGTATTCAGCAAGATGGCTCTCGAGACTTTCGACGTTACGTCTATATACAATTCATTATCCGAATGGCTAATAACAAATTGCTTTGGCAACTGCCACTTTTTCCTAAACGCATTTAATGCAGCTAATTTTTCAGCCTTTGAAGCGTTTAAGAGTACTTCAAAATCTGCCCGAGTAAAGGACCAACTTGCTCGTTGAAAAATTATATTTTGAAATGTTATTCGGGGTATGAATTTATAAATTTTGTGAAGTGGAGAAAAGTTTAAACTACCGCTACATGCATTGTATTGTGCAGTTAAATCAGCCAAAAACTGGAACACCGGGAGATTAGTAGGCATGTTTGTATTAAATGCGTTTGAATGATAAGTTCTAACCTCTTTTTGTAATTTTTTTGACATTAAAATAACCTTTCCATTTCTTATACCTACTAATAAGTCTGTAATAGGTATTTCATTCTCAGCCCCTTTATTTATGCTAGCCAAATAGTTGATTTGATACTGTCTTGTGTGCTTTCTGTGGATAACATTTCCTAAGCGAGACTCAGGCAAATGATTAATTTCAGCCACTACCACTTCTTCTGAATCAAGCTGCTCATGCGCAATGATAGCCTTTGTTAGTTGTGACAACTCTTCATTGCTGTTACAAAACCGACCGTACCAATGCGAAGCTGTGCCTCCCGCGTATGCTTCAAAGAACAAAACATCTTGCGTCGTTTTTTTTTCTTTATAAAAGCCAGCTTTGGCAATAAATGTGGATGAATAATCAGTTGGTATTTCCTCAAATTCATTGAGCTCATCTTGAGTAATTTCAACGCTAAACGCATTATTTTCTATTGCTTCATTAAATTTTGGACACCAATATGAAAAAACGCGCTTATTCCACTCTATTTTTTCATTTTCTATCAACCGACCTTTTAGCGGGATTTTATCGAGAAAATTGCTTGTATCCACGCTTTCCATGTTTTGTCTTGCTCCATACCCTATTCCGACTTCAACATCAAGCACCTCTGTCAACGGAATAAATTGCTCTTCATACCGCTCACTAAAACTTTTAATAAATTCACCTAAATTACCTTCAATAATATCGGTTTGTTTTTTCTGAAAATGATTGGTGATTTTTATTGCTTTTCGGATAAGTTGTTCTTGTACCGAAGAAATTGTAGCGTTTTTTGAAAATGAAAGTGCAACGTTGCACTGCAATAAAAACCGCGCGTCTAACCCTTCAATTTTTAGCGGTAAACCTTCTTTTATAAATTGGTTTATTTCATTGTACTGTTTAGCAACTAACACCCCATCAGCTAAGGTGTCTAGTTTTTTAATTACATTGCTCAAATAAGCAACAATTTGGTGAATACGAGCTTTTTCTTCGGTGATTGCTGCTTCCTCTTCTAACTGTTTAAGTCCGTCTAAAAGTTGAATCTCGATTTCGTCTCCAATCATGCTGGCCTCCAGTTGAGTTATCAGTAACTGAGCACCAATTAACTCATTTAAATAATCGTTTGCCTCATCTTTATCAATCCCTTCATTTATCAACCACTTTTCTAATTTAGCTTTGGTAATTCCTGTAGTGGCTTTTGCCAGAATTTCGTCTAAAAAATCATTAGTTTCAACCGACATTAAATCATAAGATCTGGCTTTATTAAATACTGTATAATTAATTAATCTATAGCGGTCGCCTAATTTATACAAGGTTGTATTTACATAAAATTTAGCAGTGTTTATAACGGCGGGTAGTTTCGCAATTTCAGCAACTAACTGAACGACAAAATTAGTATCTAACCTAAAATGCCGCTTGTGCTTTAATTGCTTTGCCAAATTAATAGGACTACTTACATCTGTCTCGCTTGAAGCGATTGGTAACGTACCGACCCCACTAAAAAGACCGAAAGGTGTACAGCGAGTAGACATTCTGGCAACGTACTTTACTAGTGACTGTTTCAGCTTTTCCTTGTTTTTGACCTCAACATTAGGTTGATTCATTTTTTCTAGCTCCTCTAAAAGGTCAGGAGACGCCAAGTTAAGTGCACAAATAAAAAAGTCATCATTTAATAATTGTACTATCCAATTATCATTTTCACTGGTCAAAATAGATTTAACCAATTCGTAAGGCGCCGTAGAAGTACGGATGACTGCTGTTGAAAATTTATCTATCATTCTGTTTTTAATCTATTGTGCTATTTCAATAAAAAAAATTTCTCCCAATCGGTTTCTTTCTCACATAATGTACTAATCAGAAAAACGCCAACTCCCAAGGTACCATCTAAAAAAGAAAGTACATCTTCATATTTATCGTTGCCAAAATAACGCCTAAACCCACTGATTGTAGCAGGATGATTGCCTCTTTTCAAAACCTCATTAGTAAAGCGCTCATAATTATCTAAAAACACAGGATTCTTAGTTAGCTCATACAACAGTTTGTTGTTTGTAGCCACTGCTGACATACCATGACAAAAACCAGCATCAGTCACTTCTGTTTTAGAAGATTTAACCGGAGTATTTCTTTTGGCTGTGTGTAAAGCTATTTCCAACGCTCTTTCTGCAATGTAGTTCTCTTCGAGCACGACATTTGCTTGATACAGACCAATTGCTACAGTCTGGTCTCCATAACACCACCCTAATACAGTATTGAATTGTAAATCATCCATGTCACTAGCAATACTTGGAAACATTGATTCGGTCGAATAATCGTTTGACTTGAATGAAAGTTGATGATCTACAATTTGTTTTAAGTGATTTTTGATTTCGCTGTTCTCTGGATGGATTTTCAAATATTTTGCAAACACAATAATAAATGACATATTCCCGTGCGCCAGCCCACAATTAGGCTGTGGTATATCAGTTGAGCTTTCACGCTCCCGCAAAATATCCTTCACTATGGTGCCAGCAATTACTTCTATATTTTTTTTTAACGGTATAGCCAAACTTGGATTAGAAGGCTCTCTTTCAATTAAATAATAGAGGCAACCAAAAATCCCGTGCAGCAAATCATATTGATTCATATCAGTATTGTTTTGATTTACAGCTTCTAGGATGATTCCATCAAATGTCTCTAACGCATCACGCACATTTTCGTCCTGAAAGAGGCGCTTTTGCCGAAGAAACTCAATTGTAAAAGCCACACCAGCAAGACCATCACAATACGAATATGGATAATCGTCACTACTGATGCGCTCAAAAATATCATCCACAACCTCTTCAAACCGAACAATATACTTCTCGTCCTTTTCAAGTTGATAAAGCATGTAATAAAAAACAAGAACACCGGAAGCTCCAGTCATAAGTGCTATTGAAGGCATTTCATGGTAGCGGCTCTCCAAATCTCTTTGAATATCTTTTATTTTGGCCGTTATGAGTCTTTTATTCATTTTTTCGAGCGTATTATATTAGATTAAGAGTAGAGTCCTTAAGTTGGACTCTACTCTTTAGCATTAACTCAATTGCCTGTGCTATTTTTTAGTTTTAGGCGTTTCAGTATTCCCAAAAGAACACCAGCAACACGTAAACTTAGGGTGTACGCTACTTGGGCTAGACTTGGTGCCTTCCTCAAGAACAGCTTCGTTCCCTCCTAAAATATACCCCATTTGACGGTCAGATAAACTCGCCACTTTCTCTTTTTTAAGTACTAATTTTTTGTTTGTTTTCATGACTTTCTATTTTCCGAGTGTTTTAGTGATTACGGTAGTTGCAGCAATTATATCTCCTGTATCAATTGTTGTATTTGTACACAAACCACAAGTAAAATTATGATTTGTACTTCTCCCTGTGCCTCCACCGGCAATTTGCGACATGTCAGCTTTTGATAACGAAGCAACTTTCTCGCTTTTTAACGTTAATTTTTTACCTTTTTTCATTTTGTAAAATTTGATTAGTTTGCCTACTCTATTTGGGATATTCGGCTTCGTCCCCGTTTTTGGCCAAAAACTTATCTTTCTACAGCTGTGATTCGTTTCACAAATGATGGTATTTATCCGTTTTGCATTTGGCCCTGAAACGGACGACACCATCAGCTGTCTTATTATATTTTGATTATCTAACTCTTTTTTGGTCATTTGGGAGACCGGGTTTGGGTATTTAAATATGTTTGAATATTTTTTCGCTTGTAAAAATCTGGCGACAAATTGTTTACTCTAAGTTCTTGCTAAATGTATTGTTTAGATAAATGCTTACGGACAAAAAAGGGGTAGACAAATGGGTGACAAAAAGGTGACAAATGAAAAAAACTATTCAGAGTCAAGCGCCAAGAGTTTTTATTCTAGTAAGTTAACTACGCCGACTTATTATAAATAAAATCTGACTTTGGAAAATCATCTAATTCTATTTTCTTGAGTAGTCTGCTCTTTGCTTTTTTAACCCCGTCGACTGTAATATTATACACTTGTGCTATACCCTTATTTGAGTAACCCAAATCAATTAATATTAACAAGCGAACATCTTTGGTTTTAAGCAAAGGAAATTTTTGTTTTAATTCTGTCGAAAAATTGTGTTTGAGCATATTGTAATACAATAAAATAGCTGCCCAATCAGACTCGTCTAAATACTTTTTACTTAAAATATCCGCTATTTTCGCCCCTAGATTAGCTGATTTCAACTCAACATCACTTTCCAGGACTTTAATCCGTTCTTCTTTACGGACTAACTGATGTTGAAATTGGTCTAGCTGGTTTCTAAAGTTATTCTTTTGGGCGCGTTCAAGTGCTAGTTCACGATCAAGAATTTTAATTTGTGCCTGCCGTTTTTGTATAAAAAACAAACTAATAATGGCAAAAATCAAAAAAATAGCGCTGATTATTAAGACGTAATTTTGTGTGTTTAGTTTACCGATCATCAATGAACTCTCGGTGCCTTTGGTCGACAATAAAAGTGAAGGGTATGGCATTGTATTGCCAGGTATTTTTTCGAAAAACATTCGTAAAGTCAAGCTTTCGCTCGCCAATTCAATCAAGTTCATAAGTTGTTGTTTTGGGCTTACCAAACTTACAAAAAAATGATAGGAACTGCTTTATGGCGAACCGCTTTTTTTAGCTTATTCATGGAAAGCTACACCCTAAGACGCGGTATTTATACCCTTTGTTAAGGTTAAATAGGAATTACAACACGAACAGTGTCAGTAGCATATACACCAAACAAGCCCAGCGCGTTACTACTTATATTGCTTGGCGGATTTGCGGGAGCTGCTGCAAATGGGCTTTGATCTATATTGCTTGATAAGCCAATGTAATATTCGTACGTGGGTTTATCCATTGAAAGCATTTCTACAATTACCGTATCACCCGGTTTTGCATTTGCGCCAAAAAATGAGGCATTGTAGTACTGCCCATTAATAAAATCATCATTTCCCAAATAATAACCACTGTTTCGATCGCCGTTTCTGTAAATATAAAGCAAGTAATTATTCTGCTCCGCAGCATTGTCTACCGAATGGAAGCTGACTAAAAAGCGATCCTCACCGGAGGGCGAGCCAAAAATACCTGTTGCTTTAGCGTAGGTCACAGAATCAATGGTAGGTTTTAACCGTGGCTGGTGTGTAGCTGTAATTTCTTCTCCTTCGGCCATTACCCTTAGGTCATACCTGCGGCCTGGCACAACCTGGAATCCTTCAGCGCGATAAAAACCTAATGTATCGTGTGTAAAGGTGTAAATTGTCCCTTCATTATCGGTCAGCTCAACTAAAGCATCTGTGAGTGTCTCAAAGCCTCCATTGTCATAAACTGTTCCGCTTTTTGTTAAGCGAATAAAGCTAACGTTGGCGCGATCTTTTAAATTTGCTTCAATCACTACTTTTTGATCGGCTTCATTCAATGGTACTTGTATTACCTTTTCACACGCGGTAAAAAAGAATAGAACTGTGAATATAAAGACCAATCTTTTAATCATTTATGGTAAAATTAAAGTTAACGAATCAACCAATGTGGTATTGAACACTCCAATAGCATTTTCTATGTTTGAAACAGGGTTGGCAGGTGTTGCACTAAATGGCCCTTGTTGCACATTGCTAGCAAGCGTTACTAAGTACGTATAATTTGCTTTATCAATTGACTGCAACTCTACATAAACCGTATCTCTTGGTTGAATACTTGTTGCGAAAAATGGAGCGGAAATGTATTGTCCATTTCCTAAACCGTCGTCGCCAATGTAAAAATTATCATCAAGTTCTCCATTCACCCACACTCTAAAACGGTAATAATTTTCTTCGTCACCATTGTCTACAAAATTATAAAACACCAATGCGGAAGTATCGTTAGCGTTTGGTCCAAATCCACCAATTTGCGTAATAAAGGTTAAAGAATCTAGCTTAGGGGTTGTTTGCGTTTGACTTTGCGCCGTAATCACTTCATCTTGATAATTTACATTTAAACTATATGTATTATTTGGTGTTGTTATAAAATCTGGTGCTAAATAAGTTCCCGCAGTTGTTGCATCTTCAGTAAAAATGGTTACTATTCCATCTTTATCCGTAACTGTTACAACTGCGCCGGATAATTTTTCGAAACCGCCATCATCATAAACAGTACCTGTTTTTGAAAGTTTGATGAACGATTCACCTTCAAAATTTTTCAAGGTTGCCTCTACCACAATTTCTTGCTCAGCCTCATTTAACGGTAGGTCAATCACTTTTTCACATGCGGCAAAAAAAACAGTAATAACGGCCAAACTAATGAATTGTATAGTCTTTTTCATCTCTTTAAAATTTAAAGTTATAACTGATGGACGGTATTATTTTAAAAAGGGCCACTTGTACAGCCTCTGTCTGCCCTGTTTCTTCATTTTCTCGGAATGTAATGGAGTAAGCATTTTCACGAGCGTAAGCGTTGTAAACCGAAAAGTTCCAGCTGGACTCGAAGCGTTTTTCCACTTGTTTTTCTTTTCCGGTATCCGGGTCTTTTACTGTTTTATATTTTTTATTGTTGAGCGTTACCCCCAGATCCAATCGGTGATAATCCGGAAAACGGTAACCGTTTCTTTCAGAATATAAATTTACGACTTGCCCGTCTATCGAGTACTTACCGCTTGGAAACGTTACTGCGTTACCTGTGTAATAAACAAACGTGGCTGAGGCTGTAACCCGCTCTGTAAAATTGTAAATTCCAACAACAGAAATATCATGTGTACGGTCTTGACGTGCCGGATACCAATTTCCGGTGTTAATTTCATCAAACTGACGCTCACTGCGGGCAAGGGTATAACTTACCCAACCGGTGAATTTTCCACGGCGTTTTTTTAGTAAAAGTTCAACCCCGTAGGCACGTCCTACTCCATAAAGTAATTCGCCCTCTACCGCTGGATTTAACGTTACCTCTGCTCCGTCACGGTAATCAATTACATTGCGCATATCTTTGTAATAAATTTCGCTTGAAAATTCGAGCATGTTATCGTTGAAGTTTCTAAAGTACCCAATGGACACTTGATCTGCTACTTGCGGGCGAACGTTGTTGCTGGATGGAATCCACACATCTGTTGGTGATGATGCCGTGGAGTTTGACAATAAATGGATGAATTGGTATGTTCTGGCATAAGAGGCCTTTACTGAACTTTTTTCATTAATACTAAAGTTCATACTTAACCGCGGAGCAAGCCCGTTATAAGATGCTACGGACTCCCACTCCTCGTAAGTTGTTGTTTCTGTAATTGCCCCTGCATCATTAAACGTGAAAATATCCCCAGGACCTAATTGTGTAAAGTTTGAAAAGCGCAAACCGTAAACCACTGTCCACCTTTGTTTTATTTTTTGCTCGTTAGATATGTATGCTGCGGATTCTAGTGAATACCGGTTTTGAATATCAAACAATTCAAAATCAATCCCCGAACCTGTTTCAATTTCTCCCGGGCGGAAGGTGTGGTAAATTCCGTTTACCCCAAAGCTTAGCGTGTTATTTGAATTGATGTAAAAATCGAAATCCTCTTTTATGTTGATGTCTTGAATTTCTGACCCAATTTGGAAGGTTTCATCATCTGCGCCAAACTTAATTTTATAATTGTAATTGCTAAAAATTACGGATGTATTTCCAAATAAGCGATCGCCATAAAGGTGGTTCCACCGCACTGTACCTGTTGCATTTCCCCAGTCAAATCCAAACTGGTCTGCTAATCCAAAATTGTCTCTACCAAAATAACCCGATACAAAAATCCGGTCTTTATCTGTAATTCTGTAGTTTGCTTTAGCGTTTAAATCATAAAAATAAAGAATTGAATTTTTTGCTGTTTCGTTATTTGACAATCCTAAAAATATATCTGCATACGTTCTTCTGCCTGAAACAATAAATGAGCCTTTATCTTTTACAATTGGTCCTTCTACAGTTAGTTTTGATGAAATTAAACCCAACCCGCCATTTACAGAAAATCGTTTAGAGTTACCATCTTTCATTTTAATATCCATAACAGACGAAAGCCTGCCGCCAAACTCTGCCGGAGCGCCGCCTTTGTACAACTTCACGTCTTTCAATGCATCTGAATTAAAAACAGAGAAAAAACCTAACAAGTGTGACGCATTGTAAACAGGGGCTTCATCTAACAATATCAAGTTTTGATCTGAGGAGCCTCCGCGCACAAAAAAACCTGCATTTCCTTCACCAGCGGACTTTACCCCCGGCAATAACTGAATTGTTTTTAACACATCTTTCTCACCAAACAACACCGGAATGTTCTCAATGTCTTTCATACTAATTTTATCCACGCCCATCTCGGCAGAGGTCACGTTTTCGTTCGCTCTTTCTGCCGTTACTTCAACTTCACCAAATACTTTTCCTTCTAATTCCAACTCCACATCATAAGTTAAATCATTTGAAAGGTCTAATTGGACGGTTTCTGTTTTGAACCCGAGTGATTTAAACGTAATGCTGTACTGCCCTTTTGGAATGGTTAATGAATAAAAACCGTACACATTTGTAATGGCTCCAACACCTGCCAGTTCATCTACCGTAATGCGCGCACCAATAAGGTCTTCGCCGGTTTCGCCATCTTTTAACGTACCGCTAAGGGTTACGTTGTCTTGCGCGATAACGATTGAACTTACTAAAAAAAGGAGTAATCCAATTATACTTTTTTTCATGCTAAAGTTATTTGTACAACGTGAATTGTTTCTGTTAAACAGCTATTTGTTGTATTTGTTTTGCAAAAGTGTCGTTTAAATTTCTGCTTACCCTACTTTTTTCTATAAACGTAGTTTTTTCATCAATGAACGACAAAAGAAGCCCAAAATTAGCATTTTAAGGTGTTTTAATTTGAAAAAATAGTTACCTATTTGCCGATTCTTTTGTTTTGGATTGTAGATAAATTTAGCGCCGTGTTTGATAAAGGGGTGCGATTAATTGAATTGCTGCTAAGGGTTGGTTTTGGAATATGTAACTTTGGAAAGTGAAAACAACTATACAATATTCGCTAGTCTGCTGGTTAATCTTTTTTGCATTAATCGTTGTTTTTCTCTCACCGTTGGGCGAATGGTCTACACTTAGCATAAGGGTATTAGCTTTTGTAATTCCGCAGATGGTGCTTTTTTACCTCAATTTACTTATTCTGCTACCCGACAATGCAGCCCGCAAAACCCGCACACCTTATTTTATTATAATTTTTATACTGGTCGCTTTTTTTACATGGGTATTTGGTTCGTTGGACATTTATTTAGAAGATGCATTGCCGTTGGACTTGCCGCATTTGCAAAATCGTCCGAAAACTTTTTTTTATATAGGCAGGTTGATGTCCTCTATTCCGCCGGTTATTATTAGTGCCTTAATTTTTAACTCGTTTTTATTGGAACGAAAACGAAAAGAGAGTTTGGAGCTTGAAAATAAAATTTTAGAAGCGGAAAGCCGCGCCCTAAAAGCACAAATTAACCCCCACTTTTTGTTTAATACCTTAAATAATATTTATTCACTATCTCAGCTGGACGCTTCAAAAACTGGAGATGCCATTTTACAACTATCGGACATTTTAAGGTATGTAACGTACGAGGGTGATGAAAAACGCGTACCGCTTACATCTGAAGTTGAACACATTAAAAGTTTTATAAAATTACAGTTACTACGTGATGACGACAACAGTAATATTGATGTGAGCATTGACATTGAGGAGGGGCACCAAAAAATTAGCCCATTATTGCTTATTCCGTTTATAGAAAACTGTTTTAAGCACGGCAACCAGCACGACAAAGCAAACGGATACATTAAAATTTCTATTAAAGCGACTGAAAAGCGGTTAACGTTAATTACTGAAAATGGCATTCAGTTAGAGGGGACGAAAAAAGACCGCGTAGGCGGTGTAGGCATGGAGAATGTAAAGCGGCGTTTGGCATTATTGTACCCCAACAAGCATGAGTTGGTGATTCGAACAAATAAAACAACGTATACAACAATATTAAAATTAAATTTAATTCCATGAATTGCATTGTAATAGATGACGAACAACTGGCGAGAAACTTAGTGGAAAGCTATATTGCAAAAATTCCATCATTGACGTTAAGAGGAAGTTTTAAAAATGGTTTAGAGGCCAAAACTGTTGCAGACTCAGGTGAGATTGACTTGATTATTACGGACATTCAAATGCCTGACTTATTGGGCACAGATTTGATAAAGTCATTAAAAAATGCACCAATGGTTATTTTTACCACTGCTTACCAAGATTATGCGTTGGAAGGTTTTGAACTACAAGCCATTGACTATTTGTTAAAACCTTTTTCTTTCGAACGTTTTTCAAATGCAATTAATAAGGCGCAAGAGTTGCATGATTTAAAGGCTGATAGCTCAAACAACCCGTTGTTTAAAAAAAATTATCTAACCGTTAAGGCGGATCACCGTTTGTACAAAATATTTTATGATGACATTAAATACATTGAAGGAATGCGCGAGTATGTTTCATTTCATATAGAAACGGGGCGCATTACAGCGTTGATGTCATTAAAATCGTTAGAAGAAAAGTTGCCCGCACCCCATTTTATTCGTTGCCATAAATCGTTTATTGTAAACACGCGGTTAGTTTCTGCATTAGAGGGTAACAGTCTAATCTTAGGTGCAAAAACAATTCCCGTTGGGCAGTCATACAAGGACCAGGTTATCCAAAAAGTATTTTAGCCCTTTGTTAGTGTTACTTTAAATGTTTATCCAGCCACCTGTAATATTCGCGGTGCCAAAAAACACCATTTTGCGGCGATAGTATCCAATGGTTTTCGTCTGGAAACAAAATCATCCGGCTGTCAATTTTTTTAATTTGTAATACCTGGAAGGCCTCCATCCCTTGGTTTACCGGTACGCGAAAATCTTGTTCACCATGAAAAATAAGCATAGGTGTGTTCCAGTTCTCCGCTAATTTATGGGGTGAAAATTCAGCATAACTTTTGGGAGTAATTGGATTAAAATAAGGTCCGCCAATGTCTTTATTTGCAAAAAACAACTCTTCTGTTGTACCATACCAACTTTCAAGGTTAAACAACCCGCAATGCGATACAAAACACTTAAAGCGGTCTTTATGCATGCCTGCCAAATAATAAACAGAATACCCCCCGTAACTAGCGCCGACAGCTCCAATACGTTTTTCGTCAATAAACGGTTCTTTTTTCAACTCATCCACTGCAGATAAATAATCGTCCATGGGTTGACCACCCCAATCTCCAGAAATAGCGTCATTCCATTTTTGCCCAAACCCCGGTAACCCACGACGGTTGGGTGCAATAATAATATAATCGTTTGCGGCCATTAATTGAAAATTCCACCGGTAAGAGAAAAATTGGCTAACAGCACTTTGCGGCCCGCCTTGGCAATAAAGCAATGCCGGATACTTTTTGTTTTTATCAAAATTTGGCGGATAAATTACCCATACCAATTCTTGTTTACCATCTGTCGTGTTTACCCATCTTTTTTCTATGTTACCCACCTCTAAATCTTTATAAATAGCTGCGTTTACATCCGTCAGTTGAGTTTCTGCACCCGTTTTAATATTAACAGCATAAATGTCTATAGGATGATTCATGGATTGTTTACCACCAATTAATTTATCGCCTGCAAACGCTAACGAGGTATAGTTATGCATGCCCGTAGTTATTTGGCGCATTTCCTCTTTTTTAAAGCTGTACTCAAACAGTTGGTAAGTCGCTTCAGTAACAGATTTAAAATAAATTTTTTCGCCGGTATCATCCCACACAAAGCTAGACACTGTTAAATCAAATTTTTCGGTAATGTTAGTGGTTAATTGGGTTTTGTAGTCGTGTACAATAATATCATTCTTGTCCGACTCAAAGCCATCTTGTTCCATGCTTAACCATGCCAGTTTTTTACCGTCCTTTGAGTAACTCGGGTCTAAATCATACCCTGTTCGTTTTTTACTCATGTTATTTAAGCTACCCGAAAAAATATCATAAACGTAAATGTCTGAATTTGTGCTTGTAGCATAATCTACACCATTCATTTTTTTACAGGCATATACAATGCGGCTTCCATTGGGCGAAATGGTTATTTGCTCCATACCTCCAAATGGCTTTATGGGCGCATCAAACAGTTCTCCATCCATAATATCTTTGCCGCGCCCTTGTATTTTACCGTCTTCAATAGCCGCGAAGAAAATATGCGATCGTTTTCCATCTTTCCAAGAACTCCAGTGTCTGTACATCAAATCATCAATCACCCGAGCATTAGATTTGGGTAAATCATTTTCAAGCTCAATGGAGTTTACAGATTCCATTTTCACATCTTTCACGAACAATACCTTTGAGCCATCTGGAAAATACTTGAATCCGTTAATGTCGCCGGGAGTGCGCGAAATTTGGATAAGACCTGTACCATCTGGGTTTACTTCAAAAATGGCCGTACCACCTTCTCCACTTGCTAAAAACCCGATTTTTTTTCCATCCGGACGCCATTGCGCATCAAATTCGCTTCCGGCTTTTGAAGTTATTTGCTTTGGCTCGCCTCCGTTAATTGGAATAATGTATAAATCACTGCTGCCGCTGTTTGCTTTTAAGTCGTATTGTTTTAGGCTAAATAACACCTGCGTGCCATCTGGCGAAACTGCAATGTTACTTACGCGTTTTAGTTTCCATAACAATTCGGGTGTCATTCTATTTTGCGCAACACTAAGTGTAGCTATGGCACAACACAATCCCAACAATATTTTTTTCATATTCTTATTTTATAATCCGTTTAATCAAAAATTTACTCGGCAAGTATGCGGCGAGCGTTCCAAAAATGGTTGTAATGCTTAGTATCAACATTAAATCTACCCATTTAAAGGTTATCGGAAAAAATGCTACTGCACTGTTCTCCATCCGAATTAACCCAAATTCTTGCTGCAAAAAGCAAATACCATACCCAAGGGCAAAACCAAGTATCATACCAAGACCGTTTATTAGCAAACCTTCGTAAAAAAAGATGCACCGCATTTGGCTTACTTTTGCACCTAATGCATATAGGGTGCGTAAATTTTTTCTTTTTTCAATTACCAACATGGTGATGGACGCAATCATATTAAAGGTAGCCAAGAAAAATATAAAGCCAAGTAATAAGGTTGTAATCCATTTCTCTGTTTGGCTGGTTTCATAAATTAACTGATTTTGCTGGAAGTTTGTTTTTACCACAAAGCTATCTCCTACCAATACTTCTAACTCTTCTTTTTTCGTTTCTAAATTAATGTCGTCAGCAAAGTCAAGCTCCAGCTGTGTAATTTCATTTTTATAATTAAAAATATCCGCCGCGTAGCCCAAGGGTACAATCAACATGTTTTGGTCAACATCATTGTTATAAGAAATAACGCCGCTTACAGGTATTACAGACTGTGCAAACACATCCATATCTTTAATTTTATTTCCGCTTATTTTTTTTTCACGGTCGGATGCATAAATCTTGAAATACTCATACTGCCCTTCTAATTGAAAAATATAACCGTCTAAATTTTCAATAACTCCTGCACCAACTACCGCAAACGGATCCATGGGCGAGCCAATATTTATTCGCCCATCCAGCAAATGCTCTTCCATTTCTGACATTTCCAAAAAAGCCGGTTCCACCCCTTTAATGGTGCCAATTATAAAATCTTCTTCTTTTTGAACAACGGCAATTTCTTCTATCGAAGCAGACCAATTTTTAAGACCCTCTACTTCATAAACCGCTTCGGGTATGAAGTCACGATCAAATGTTTTTGTATTGGCAGATGAAATTTCCAAATCGGGCTCAAATGAGCTGAACATTTGCAGCACCAATCCTTCAATGCCATTAAATCCAGACAATATAATAACCATTGCGGCAGTAGAAACCATGATGCCAAACACAGAAACCCCCGAGATAATATTAATTACATTTTGCGTTTTTCGTGAAAACAAATAACGCTTTGCTATGAAAAAAGAAGAATTCACTTACTTCTTTAAAAGTTGGTCAATTTCAGTAGCGTAATCCAATGAATCGTCTATATAAAAACTTAAATCTGGAATGCGGCGCATGCTTTTACCCAGCCTTTTGCCCATTTCGTAACGAATTTCGTCTTTATGGCTTTTTATATTTTCATAAACTTCTTGCCTATCCTTATGTCCAAAAATGCTTAAGAAAGCTTTTAAGTAAGACATATCGGGTACAACTCGCACTTCTGTAACCGACACCATTGCACCTAAACAAATATTACGCGCGTGCTCTCTGAAATAGTTTCCTAACTCTGCCTGTATTACGGCTTCAATTTTTTTTTGTCGAATTGAACTCATAGTACAAAAATAGCACATTGATTGAAATGAAATTCACACAGTTTCAAAGAAAGCGTCTATTTTTTTTAATGAAACGCACTATTTTTGCCTTTTTTGTGCGTTTGTCCAAATTCAATTCTACTTTTGTGTATTGTGAAAGGCATACTTCAATTATTTAAGTTAACATTTGTTTATAAGCGAACAACATTGCTCACCATCATTAGCAATTTGTTTTTCGTTATTTTTAACTTATTATCCCTTGCCCTTTTTGTTCCGTTTCTGAACATTATTTTTAAACCGGATGAAATGCCTGCGGTTATAGAACAACCCGTTTGGGCACAACGCGAAAATTTGTTTGACTATTTGAGTGATTATTTCACCTATCTGCAGGCTGATTTTGTGGCACAGCAAGGGAATTTGGCTGCATTAAAGTTTGTTTGCATTTCCGTTTTAATCGCCTTTTTTCTCAAAAATTTGTTCCGATACTCTGCTGTTTACCATCAATCTTTTTTACGGATGGCCGTGGTGCGTGATTTGCGCCAAAAATTATTTGAACGGTCTATGTATTTACCATTGTCTTTTTATTCTGAAGAAAAAAAAGGAAATTTACTCTCACGGCTAACAGCTGATTTAAACGAAGTGGAAATTGCCGTAGTTTCAACATTAGAATTAATATTTAGAGAGCCACTTGCTATTGTCATTAACCTGGCGGTTTTGTTTTATTTAAGCCCGCAGCTAACCTTATTTTCACTGGTTTTAATGCCTGTTAGTGCGTTGGTTATATCACGCATTCGCAAAAGTTTAAAGCGTACATCCAAAAAAGGGCAGGAACAAATGGGCGAATTGCTTGCTGTAATTGAAGAAAGTTTAGGCGGAATTAGAGTAATAAAGGCCTTTACCGCAGAAAAACTAGCCATGTTGCGTTTTAACCGAAAAAACGAACATCACCAAGCGTTGATTACCCGAACATTTAGAAAAAAAGATTTGGCTTCACCGTTAAATGAGTTTTTTGGGGCGGCTGTCCTTATTTCAATCGTGTGGTATGGTGGTCGTTTAATTTTACAGGATGACAGCACCATGACGGGCACCCAATTCATCACCTTTATTATTATTTTTTCGCAATTTTTACGCCCAATAAGTAGCATAGCAAGCGCGCTAACTTATTTAAAAAAGGCAGAAGTTTCATTGGACAGGGTAACCGAAATAATCAATATACAAGACACGATAAAAGATCCTGAAAAGCCCGCAGAAAAAAATAATCTGCACAGTAAAATTTCATTAAAAAACGTGGATTTTGCCTATGACGAAGAACTGGTTTTAAAGTCAATCTCATTTGAAATTGAAAAAGGAAAAACAGTTGCACTGGTGGGCGAATCCGGCAGTGGAAAATCTACAATTTCTGACTTAATTCCGCGCTTTCATGATGTGCTAAATGGTGAAATTTGTATTGATGATACAAACGTTAAAGCTTTTTCTAAATCGGGCTTGCGGAAGCTGATTAGTGTTGTAACGCAAGAATCCATTTTATTTAATGATACTATTCGCAATAATATATGCTTTAGTAAGCCAGACGCAACAGATGAGGAAATCATCAATGCAGCCAAAGTAGCCAACGCCCATGCGTTTATTATGGCGTTAGAAAAAGGTTACGACACTTCTATTGGTGACCGTGGCAACAAACTTTCAGGTGGGCAAAAACAACGCTTAAGTATAGCACGTGCAGTGCTTTCAAATGCCCCTATTATGATTTTAGACGAAGCAACATCCGCACTGGATACAGAGTCTGAAAAATTAGTACAAAGCGCGCTTGACAGGCTAATGCAAAACCGCACATCTTTGGTAATTGCACACCGTTTAAGCACCATCCGCCATGCCGATTTGATTATTGTACTAAAAAATGGTGAGATTGTAGAGCGCGGAAACCATACCGATTTAATTGCGGCAGATGGCTATTATAAATCGCTTTGTGAAATTCAGCAGGTAATTTAACGTGCAGGTTACCCCCTTATTTTGATTGTTTCAGAATAACAACACGCATAACTTTTGGATTTCAAAAGATAAGCATTAACTTTGTTCTAGTTCTTAATTATTAATGTACTTATAAAGAAAGGTGGAGGGACCTGCCTTTTGAAACCTTGGCAACCGACTTCTTCCCGAAACAAGGTGCCAATTCCTGTTTTGAACAATTTAATTCAAAACACTATAAGCTTTCAATTTTATTTATTCGGTCCATCTGCTTTTATTCAGTTATGAATGATATTAGAAAACTATTAAATGAAAAAATCCTTGTGTTGGACGGCGCAATGGGTACTATGATTCAACGCTACACCCTTACTGAGCAAGATTTTAGAAAAGGGTGGTTTGAAGATCATGAAGCCTCATTAAAGGGGAATAATGATTTGCTGGCTTTAACGCGCCCGGACATTATTAAAGCCATTCATGCTGAATATTTGAAGGCGGGTGCCGACATTATAGAAACCAACACCTTTAGCGGAACAACTATAGCACAGGCTGATTATGGATTGGAAAAAGCGGCGTATGATATTAATTATCAAGGCGCTAAAATTGCGAAAGAGGTGTGCGAAGAGTTTACAGCTAAAGACCCCAATAAGCCGCGTTTTGTAGCCGGCTCAATTGGCCCCACAAACATGACGTTATCCATTTCACCTGATGTAAATGATCCGGGGTTCAGAAGCACTACGTTTAACAAAATGGTAGTGGCCTATTCTGAACAAGTTACAGGTTTAATTAAAGGTGGCGCAGACTTATTATTGGTTGAGACCATTTTTGATACCCTTAATGCAAAAGCAGCCCTGTTTGCAATTGAAGATGTACAGCAGAAACTAGGTACTGATTTACCCATAATGGTTTCGGGCACAATAACAGATGCCAGCGGCAGAACGCTTTCTGGACAAACGACCGAAGCCTTTTTAATTTCTATACAGCACGCCAATCTATTAAGTGTTGGCTTAAATTGTGCGCTAGGTGCAAGTGCTTTGCGCCCTTATCTTCAAGTATTAAAATCTAAAGCACCATTTTTTGTTAGTGCACACCCCAATGCCGGTTTACCTAATGAAATGGGCGAATATGATGAAAGTCCCGAAATAATGGCCAATCAAATAAAAACCTTTTTAGACGAGGGCCTTGTGAATATTATTGGCGGCTGTTGCGGCACCACGCCCGAACACATTAAAGCCATGGCAAACCTCGTATCAAACTATCAACCTACACCAATAAAATAACTATGCCAAAATTATATAAAGAAATAGACAAAAGCCTATTAGTAGCACTACCCAACCCTACAAAAGAGGCCTATGAAATAAAGGTTAAAATACCAGAGTTTACATTTTTGGGTGTTCAAGAACAACCCGATTTTGCTACCATTTTTTTAACATTTTATCCAAAAAACAAAATCATTGAGCTAAAATCGCTAAAACAATATGCTTATCATTTACGCGACATTATTGTTTCATACGAGCGGCTTATTAATATTTTTTACGATCATTTAATGGAGGTTTATGAACCCGAAAGACTACGCTTAATGATGATTTGCAACCCACGTGGAGGAATAAGCTCAAAACTAACAATAGATTCTGACTGGGCAGCCCGTGGAGGAGATGAGAAATTTAAAGATTGGAATGGTCAGGCAATGGACGATAATTGGTCTGTAGTAATGTAATTGACGAATAATAAGCGAACAAACATGAGTTTACACCCCGACTATAAAGGAAAATACACGTACAAATGGACTGATTTGCCAACTATGAAGTTGAGCGGATTAGAACCGTTAAATGTGACACCGGAAATGAACTTTGTCAACATTGGTGAGCGCACAAATGTAGCCGGCTCACGCAAATTTTTACGGTTAATTAAAGATGAGCAGTTTGACGAAGCACTTTCTGTGGCGCGTGAGCAGGTAGAGGGCGGTGCCCAAATCATTGACATTAACATGGATGATGGTTTGATTGACGGGAAAGAAGCCATGGTGAAGTTTTTGAACCTGATTGCATCCGAGCCGGACATTTCTCGCGTTCCGATTATGATTGATTCATCTAAATGGGAAATTGTAGAAGCCGGCTTGCAGTGTGTGCAAGGTAAATGTGTTGTTAACTCAATAAGTTTAAAAGAAGGGAAAGAAAAATTTGTAGCTGAAGCACGTAAAATCAGACAATATGGTGCTGCGGTTGTGGTTATGGCGTTCGATGAGCACGGGCAGGCAGACACGCTTGAACGTCGCATTGAAATTTGCGAAAAATCATACCGCATTTTGGTAGATGAAGTGAATTTTCCACCGCAGGACATTATTTTTGATCCTAACGTTTTTCCGGTAGCAACCGGAATGGAGGAACACCGCAAAAATGCATTGGATTTTTTCAGAGCTACCCGCTGGATTCGTGAAAATTTACCCGGAGCGCATGTTAGCGGAGGAATTAGCAATGTTTCATTTTCATTTAGAGGCAACAACACCGTGCGAGAAGCCATGCATTCCGCATTTTTGTATCATGCCATTAGAGAAGGGCTGGACATGGGCATTGTAAACCCCTCTATGTTAGAAGTATATGACGATATTCCTGCTAATTTATTAGAACATGTAGAGGATGTATTGTTGGACAGAAGAGATGATGCAACAGAACGCCTATTGGATTTTGCAGAAACAGTTTCAGGTGAAGCAAAAAGTAAAACCGTAACTCTTGCATGGCGTGAGGATGATTTACAAACACGGCTCACCCACTCACTTGTAAAAGGGGTGGCTGATTTTATTGATGAGGACGTAGAAGAAGCTCGCCAAGCGGTTGATAAACCGATAGAAGTAATTGAAGGTTACTTAATGAATGGAATGAATGTGGTGGGCGATTTATTCGGTGCGGGAAAAATGTTTTTGCCACAAGTAGTAAAATCCGCGCGGGTAATGAAAAAAGCTGTTGCCTATTTATTGCCTTATATTGAGGCGGATAAGACCGAAACACGTGCCAAAGGAAAAGTGTTAATGGCTACTGTTAAAGGAGATGTGCACGACATTGGTAAAAACATTGTTTCTGTTGTTTTAGGTTGCAATAATTATGAGATTATTGACATGGGGGTTATGGTATCCGCCGATAAAATTTTAAAAGCTGCGGAGGAACACAATGTTGATGTTATTGGCTTAAGTGGCTTAATTACTCCTTCTTTAGATGAAATGGTGCATGTTGCTAAAGAAATGGAACGCAAAAACATGAAAATTCCACTTTTAATAGGCGGCGCAACAACCTCCAAGGTACATACTGCTGTAAAAATTGACCAAAATTATACCAAAGGGCAAACCGTTTATGTATTAGATGCTTCACGCTCTGTTACGGTAGTTAGTGATTTATTGGGACCTAAAAAAGGTGTTTTTGTAGAAGACATTAAGGCTGAATATGAAAAAGTAAGGGTAAATTATGCGAAAAAGAAGGGGTTTAAAAAATACCTTTCTATAGCTGAGGCGCGTGCCAACAAGTTTAAAATTGACTGGAACAATAGTGCGCCGGTTAAACCTAATTTTACGGGCGTAAAACAGCTTGATAATTACAGTATAGCAGAACTCCGCGAATACATTGATTGGACACCATTTTTTCATACATGGGAGCTGCGCGCAAAATATCCTGAAATTTTGCAGCATGAAACCATGGGAGTAGAAGCCACTAAACTGTTTAAAGATGCCAATGAAATGTTAGATACCATTATTGCAGAAAAATGGCTTACGGCAAAAGCCGCAGTTGGTATATGGCCGGCGAATACGGTGAATGATGATGACATTGAAATTTATACCAACGAAGAACGAAATGAGGTGTTGCACACACAGTATGGTTTGCGCCAACAACTAAAAAAAGCGGCGGGTGCAAACAATACATGCGTGGCTGATTTTATTGCCCCTAAAGAAACGAGTTTGCCCGATTACATTGGCGGCTTTGTTGTGACTGCAGGTTTAGGGATTGAAAAACAATTGGCAGAATTTGAAAAAGACCATAATGATTATAAATCCATTTTACTTAAGGCACTTGCCGACCGCCTGGCAGAAGCTTTTGCTGAACGACTGCACGAAATTGTGCGACAGGATTACTGGGGCTACGAAAAAAAGAATTACAGCAAAAACGAGTTGGTGCAAGAAAAATACACCGGCATTCGCCCTGCGCCGGGTTACCCCGCAAACCCCGACCACACAGAAAAACCGGGTTTATTTAATATTTTAAATGCGACTGATTTAACCGGAGTTACGTTAACCGAATCTATGGCAATGTTGCCAGCATCATCCGTTAGCGGTTGGTACTTCGCCCACCCAGAATCACGGTATTTTGGGGTGGGTAAAATTAAACCCGACCAAGTGGAACGGTTAGCCGAAGCAAAAGGTATTCCGCTAGACCGAATGGAACAATGGCTAAGCAGTAATCTAGCCGATTAACGCACACTAAAAATTCATTTATTAAAAAGCAGATCCAAAAAGGTCTGCTTTTTTACTTTTTCTTAAAACGATTTAGGACAAAATGAACTTTTTTTCGTCATAGTTATACATGTCTAAACATCTATTTTCACTATTTAAAGCCCTGCCAATGCTCAAAACAATGGCTTTTTACTTTTTTGCGATTAAAAAAAGTGGTGTAAGCAGCAAAAACGCCGGTCGACCAAATTAGCATAATCACTAAAAAAATTAAGATGAAAACAAAGTTAATTACTTACGCAGCAGTAGCGGCAATTGGTTTTTCAATGGCAAGTTGTAAAAAAAACCGAACAGAAGATTTAAACTTAAACATGAACGGCTTAGAAAATTTAGGTCCGGACTATGTGTATGAGGGTTGGATTATTGTAGATGAACAACCTGTTTCTACAGGTGTTTTTACGGTGAATGATGCAGGCACAATGTCCACGACGACTTTTACAGTTAATCAACAAGATTTGGAAGACGCCGGCACATTTGTATTGACGATTGAACCTCTAATGATAGCGACCCCGCACCATCAGATGTACACGTACTAGCAGGAGATTTTAGCGGAGAAAATGCGAGTTTAACAGTGTCGCACAGTGCAGCGTTAGGCACAGACTTTACAGCATCTACAGGAACGTACATTTTAGCCACACCAACAGATGGCGCAGATGACACAAACGAAAACAGTGGCGTATGGTTTTTAGACCCAACCGGCGGGCCCTCTGCCGGATTAAGTTTACCAACATTACCTGCTGGCTGGGCTTACGAAGGCTGGGCAGTAATTGACGGAACACCAATTTCTACCGGAACATTTACAAGCTCAACCGGAAATGACAAAAATGCACCGTATAGCGGAACAGCAATGGCACCTCCTTTTCCGGGTGAAGACCTTTTAGAAAATGCACCATCTGGTGTGACTTTCCCAACAGATTTGGCCGGCAAAACAATCGTAATTTCAGTAGAACCAATGCCAGACAACAGTACAAAACCATTTGCATTAAAGCCACTTGTAGGCAATGTGCCAGCCACGGCTACAGATCATACACCGTACAGCATGATGAACAATGCTACAGCGACCAACCCTACGGGAACGGCAACGCGATAATTAAACGTTCACTAGTTTATGTTTCAATAAAAGGCGGAATCGTGAAAACGGTTTCGCTTTTTTACGCTTTTAGTGGTTGTTTTTTCTTCGGGTTCAAATTAATGGGAATTGGCTGCCCTTCTTGGTATATTTTAAGTTCAATAATATCTGCCGGCATAGAATAACCTTCTTTAGCCAATGCAACAACCACATTGTTCATTAATTCGGTTTTTAATTCTGGAATGCTACCTGTGTAACTTTCATAATTTATCCAATAATAAATGCGGATGTTCACCGTACTTGTCCCAAATTCATCTAAAATTAAAAAGGGCTTTAACCCCTCTTTTTGTTCGATTCGCTTTTCGTCCAGCAGTATATTTTGAATCAATTGACTAGCTGCTATCACATCATCTCCATAATCTAAGCCTACCACAAAATCATGTCGCAGCAACCCGTCTCTGGTATAATTAATTAGCGCATTTTTAATGAGTGATGCGTTCGGTAAAAAAATATCTTTTCCATCAAATGTGCGGATATGTGTATTTCTGAAATGCAATGCCACAACCGTTCCTTTTAACCCGTCTACTTCAATTATATCTCCAATGCCGAAAGGTCTGCCAAATGCCAGAAAAAATCCGGCCAGAAAGTTTTCTCCAATATCTTTAAATGCAAAACCAATTACAATGGCAGATACACCCGCACCTGCTAACAAACCGCCGGCTGCACCACCTAAGCCTATTTGGTTAAGAAAAATTATAAACCCAATTACAATCATCACAATAAAAACAATACGCCCTATGAAATTTACCAATAACTGATCGTCCATTCTTCCGGTGAGTCTCCGTTTTGCTAATGCTCTTAACCCGTATGCCAAAACTATGAAAACGGCGAGTAATACCAACCCTATAATTATTGCGGGGGCATTGTCGAGTATTTTTTCCCAATAATTTTCAAATGCGAGTTTAATTTTATTTATCATCTGTTACTTATTTTAAATTGTGTTACTTTTTTTGACTGTAATGTAATGCTTAATTCTACTCTAATCAATTAGGAGCAATTCAGATGCCACGCTTTAACAAAACTAATTTCAGCCTTTTAAATCAGGCTGCTGGCTAAACATTGTGATTTATCTCTACGAATCGCGCCTTTTTTCTACACATTCCTATAAAGAAGGAACCGCTAAAAAACTGACTAACAAGCAACTAAACTTACGGAACGATATTGCTATTAAAGTAATTGAAAATGTAAAGAACATTTTAGAGAAAATACACAAACAATCAAATAATAAAGACATGACAAACGCAGAATTAACAAAAGACCACGTAAACAAATTACAAAACGTATTAAACATTTGCACAGACGGTTACAAAGGATACTCCGCCGCAGCAGAAAATTTAGAAAATACAGAATTAAAAACCATCTTTAACCGCTTATCACAACAACGTAAACTATTTGTTGAAGAGATTAAAGAGGATGCACGCAAATTAGGGCATAACCTAGATAGCGAAGGAACAGCAGCCGGTTTTTTTCACAGAAATTGGATTGGTGTTAAAGATGCTTTTTCTGGTACGGATAATAAAGCAGTAATTGACGCAAGTTTAACAGGAGAGCAAAAAGCTATGGAAGTTTTTGAAGAGGCTATTTCTCCACAACTACCATCATTTGTAAATGAGCGCTTAAAAAACCAATTAAATTTGGTAAAAGGTGCCGTGCGCCAATTAAATGAGATGGAAACACAAGCCCACTAGGCATTTTTCGTTTAAAAAACGATTGAGCCATAACCTTCGGGTTGTGGCTTTTTTGTTTTAGGTTTTAAAACAAATTACTGTTTTTGGTGTTGTATACAAAAAACAGCATGAAAAAACCCACCACATTTTTTTGGTTTCGACGAGACCTCCGATTGAACGATAATACTGGACTAAAAGCTGCTTTAAAAAAAAGTGACAACGTACAGCCTTTATTCATTTTCGACACGACTATACTGGAAGATTTACCCGAAGATGACGCACGCGTAACGTTTATCTGGGATCAACTCAAAAAAATAAATACCGAATTAAAAGAATTTGGTGCCAGCCTTTTGGTGAAACATGGTAAACCGCAAGACGTTTGGACTGCGCTAGTTGAAAACTATACAATTGATGCAGTTTACACCAACCGTGACTATGAACCGTCAGCCATTAAACGCGATAAAGAAGTACGTTTTTTGCTAGAGTCTAACGCCATTGAGTTTAATGATTTTAAAGATCATGTTTTTTTTGAAAAAGGAGAGGTACTAAAAGCGGATGGTGACCCTTACACGGTTTACACACCCTATAAAAATAAATGGCTGGAAAAATATAAAAAAACTAATCCTGAAATTCCATCACCAGAACCCGAATTGAATAACAATTACACGTCATCAACGCATAAGCTACCTTCATTAAAAGACATAGGTTTTGTGCGATCAAAAATTAAGGTACCAGATTATAATTTAAAAGGTGTAGACAGTTATGACGAACACCGCGACTTCCCGGCAGAGAATAAAACAACACAAATTGGGCATCACTTGCGATTTGGCACGGTGAGCATTCGCAGTTTGGTCTATTTTTCTGCTCGTAAAAATCAAGTGTACCTGTCTGAATTGATTTGGCGGGATTTTTTTGCACAAATTTTAGCTTATTTTCCTTATGTGGTGGACGCTCCGTTTAAAAAAAAATATGCGGGAATTAATTGGCTCAATGACGAAGAGAAATTTGAAAAATGGTGCAATGGTGAAACGGGCTACCCAATTGTAGACGCTGGCATGCGGCAACTAAATGAAACTGGTTTTATGCATAACCGCGTGCGCATGGTAACGGCAAGTTTTTTAATTAAACATTTGCTGATTGATTGGCGGTGGGGAGAAGCTTATTTCGCAAAAAAATTGTTGGACTATGATTTAGCTTCTAACAACGGAAACTGGCAATGGGCGGCTGGAACAGGGTGTGATGCGGCTCCTTATTTTAGAGTATTTAACCCAACGTTGCAAGAAAAAAAATTCGATAAAAAGCAGGCATACATTAAAAAATGGATTAAAAATTTTGATGCTGATAATTACATAGCACCAATTGTTGAGCATAAAATGGCACGTGAAAGAGCAATTGCAGCTTATAAAGAAGCATTGTCTTAGTTGTTAAAAAAATGGTAAGTTTTAATAATACTCAGCAGATGAAGCTAATTTAGATTTTTTAGAATAAATCAGAACTTAGGTAAATTATGACTTTGAGTACTGATTTAGATAAAATGAAGATTATAAATATATCAGGAATTTATGGTAAATTTCAAACGGCATTTGAGTTGGAGGTTAGCATAGGACTGCCTGAGAGTAAGCGGATGTTTAGTGACATACATTTAACTATTTAAAATTATTGGTTCACCTGACAAGTAATTGATAAATAATCATTTCAATTTAAAATATACCTATAAATACTTATACTGTTATAAGAATTAAATAAATATTTTGAATGCATTGCTTCAATCAATTTTAAATTGTATTTTAGCTTGGAAATAATTTCATTAACCGGTTTTGAAAAGTAACTTTTTTCAAGACTTCAAAACAATTTAAACTTTATAATATGAAAACTTTAATTTTAGGTATATCGGCATTAAGCCTGATTGTAATGGCATGTGACAAAGAAGAAGTCACTTCAATTAATGTTGATGAGAATATGCACTCATCAAATGAAAATCAGATTATTTCGGAGCCGGAAAGACCCGGAAATGATTTTGAGGGTGAGCGTGCTGCTGGCAGGATTTATTATGATTATGGAGGAATGGATTATGGCTGCCTTTCTTATAGTGTATCTAATTGCGGCGCCACAACGGTTGTAACCACTAGTAGTGTAGCAGATTTTGAAGATATTTTTGATGCAGTAGAATCAGGTGTGTTTAATGATATCTATTCTGAATTTAACACATATTATGTCTTATTAACCGCAAATATTCCATCAATTAATATTGATAAAGTATTGAATCAAACTTATACCGTTAGAGCAAGAGGTATAGGCGAGTTTGATTTAGGAAATATTGAATATCTGGTGTTTGAAGAAGGAAATGATATTAAATATGTTCATCCGTATCAAGCTCCATAATCGGTTTCACTTAATCATAATAGGAGTTCATAAATTTATGAACTCCTATTAATCAGATGAAAAAGAGATTTACTATAATCCTCATTCTTGCCGTTGTTACTATTCAAACGTTTATAGTAGCCTGCACTCACTTTTCGGATAATAGTTATTCCAGAAAATTCCAATTGAATCCCATTCAAGAAATTGAGATTAGAGCTGGTTTCAACGTTCAGTCAGGAAGTATTTTCTTGAATTCCGACAAAGAATATCTGATGATATCAGATTTTCAAACGCACAAAAAAATTGTGTTTTTTGAATTAGAATCCCAAGAGGTTGATTTAGAAGTTCAGCTAGATAGTGTATGGCATTATGGAGGCAACATTGAGTCTGTAGACGTTATTAATCTTGATTCCATACTCGTACTCACGCAATACTCAAATCACTTATATTGTATCAACCGTAAAGGTGAGATTTGGAAGAAAATTGATTTAAATCTATCTCTTAGACGAACAGGCTATTTTGAACTGACAGCAGGTTGGAATCCATTTCTAGTGAATTCAAACACGCTATTATTCAAAGCAAACTATTCCATAAAAAATGACGCTATAAACCAATATCAAGATAAACTATTTAAATTTCAAAAAGATGCGAATAACTCCCCCTATTTTTTCAAAGTAGAGAATTTATTCGAAGATGAATTTACTGGATCATTTGGAGCAGATAGTTTCTATTCTTATTTTATTGACACCAACGATATAGCAGTAGAGGGTGGCAGGTATATTACAAATGAAGAACATGTTTTTTTATCTTCCATATTCGTAGACACTGTGTATCAATATGATCAAAAGACGCTGCGCATCATCAACAAACATAAGATTCAGTCTGATTATACTTCGATAGGATATAAACCCGGAATTGTTGACCAGTTTTATAAAAACAATCAATACCATAATGACCTTGGGCAGACAAAAGGCTCAATCTCAAAAATGATGTACGACTTATCTCTAGGTTTGTATTATTTTGTGGTAGTTCATACTATTCCGATTGACACTCCACGGGAAAAACGGATTAGACCATGGTCAATATTAATTTATGATAAAAATCTCAACAAATTAGATGAACTCAAAGTGGACGAAAAAAAATATTCTCCTTACATCATTCCGACTAAAAATGGATTGTTGATATCAAACTATCCAACAAAAAAAAATGAAAAAGATATTTTTAAAAAAACTACTTTCCAGCACTTTGAAATTGTGGAGTTATAATGCATTAAGCATACTATTATTAGTATGCTTCCTTTCATGCATTAGGAGTTCGAACGAAGATCTATTAAATAATTATTTGCTCAATAACCATTCAGTTATACTAAATGATGAAATTAAAGCAATTATAATTATTAGTGAAAGAGGTGGATGCATGAACTGCAATAAGAGTTTTTCTTCATTTGTAGCAAATGAAATTGAAAATCCATCAATTCTATATATTGTTTGTTCGACAGGAATTAAGATTGACATTTCTCCTTATATTAACAAGAGCAATACTTTATTTGATTATAATGATAAATTCGGCGAAATGGGTCTTCTGAAAAAATCAGGAGTACTATTTATTGAAGAGCGTAAGATTGATACTATTGTCGAAATATCTGTGGAAACATTTGAATATGATATTGATTTTATCAATACTAAGTTAAACCAAAGCCACTAGCTTATTATGGTTTTCATCCCCCTTAATAGTTCAGATAAAATTCTGCTTTAAAAAGTATATGCTTCATTAGAAAAAAAATGGATAGGTCTTATTAATCCAATAACAAAGCATTATCTTGGTTGTATAATCAATGACAATACAAAAACACTTGTAGGACAGTCCTGCTTCACTAATGAATAAAATTGGTTAGAGAAACAAACGCAGAATTTAGATTTTTAACTATGGAGACACTATTAATTACCGGCGGAAGTGGCACAATTGGAATGCGCCTTAGCGAACTTTTAACACAAAAAGGATATGCCATAAGGCATTTATCACGTTCGGTAAGTGGCAATGAAAAATACACCACTTTTAAATGGAACGTTGCGGATAATTATTTGGATGAGAAAGCGCTGGATGATGTGGACCACATTATACATTTAGCCGGATCAGGTGTAGCTGATGGCAGGTGGACGGAGAAACGGAAGAAAACGATTATTAACAGCCGTGTGGACACGGCAGGTTTACTTTTAAATCATTTGAATGATCGCCCAATTAAAAGTTTTATTTCAGCCTCGGGCATTAGTTTTTACGGAAGCGTTACGAGTGATTTAATTTTTACGGAAGCACACGCCGAAGGAGATGACTATTTAGCACAAGTGAGCGTAAAATGGGAGAAAGCTGCTTTTCAATTTCAACAAAAAGTTGGGCGCGTAGCGGCGTTTCGTATTGGTGTAGTTTTAAGCGAAACCGGTGGTGCGTTAGAAAAAATTGTAAAACCCATAAAATATGGGATAGGATCTCCGTTGGGTTCGGGTAAACAATACATGCCGTGGATTCATTTAGATGATGTTTGCGGAATTTTTATTCATGGCATTGAAAATGAATCCATAGAGGGTGTTTACAACGCCGTGGCATCTGAACATGTTACGAATAAAGGAATGACACAAGCTATAGCCAATGTTTTAGGCAAAAAACTTTGGGCACCAAAAGTACCCGCTTTTTTGCTAAAATTACTGTTTGGCGAAATGGCCGTTGTGGTGCTAGAGGGCAGCCGTATAGACAATGAACGCATTAAAGCCGCAGGTTTTACGTTTAATTACTCTAGTTTAGATAAAGCCTTAATGAGCTTATTGAAAAAGTAATTTTTTCGCTCATTTGTATTCTTGTATTCGTCTGTTTTTAATGGACTCAACGTTGCAGTTAATACTTCACAACCTTCATAGTTTTCTTTAAATCTGGTATGTAAACAATGTAAATGCCGTTTTGCCAGTTTGCCATATCAACAGTGGTGGATTGTGTAAATGTTTTGTTCAACAGTTGTTTTCCGTCAATCGAATAAATGTGTAATACCTGTTCATTTATAGTGGTTGTGACGACATTCAGCTGTTGCTGAACGGGATTTGGATACAGTTTTAGCTGCACATCTGCCGGTGATTCTTCTTTAACGGAAAGTGCGGTAAAACTGTTTTCAGCATTAAAGGTAGGTATCATTCGCATGTACTGGACCTGTCCCATTTTCAAACCGGCCGTAGGTTGTTTCTGCTCCCAATTCAGGAAATGTAACCGTACTTAACTTTAATCCATCCGGTGTGGATAGCGACACACTTTCACCACTTGCGCTTAGTTTAAAATTAGCGTGTAACCCCGTTTCAGTCGTATCGCTATCTGCCCAAACAATTAAGTAATCATTCCCTTCTATTATCGTTCCGTCGGGTATTTTCCATTTAGTTGGGTTAATGATTGGATCATCACTTAAATAATATCCCGATAAATCAATCGCCGCAGTTGTGTTATTGTATAATTCAATCCAATCTTCATACGCTCCATCTTGATCTGCTACTGAAACTTCATTTTTTGCCATCAGTTCATTGATAACAACCGGTGAACCAATCGTCAGGTTATAAAACTCATGTTCTGCCCGGCGGGGAGAAAACTTGGCTGCCAGCTCATTTTCAGCATAAATGTAATATTGAATATCTTTTGAATCCAACTCAATAAAAGCACCATAAACACCGTCTCCCGCAGCATCATCTCCATGTAAACCGTCATCAAAAAGTTGCACTTTGCTAAAAGCGCCTTGCAACTTATCGCGAAAGCATAGCTGGGCAAAATTAGCGTCCTCAATAAAAGCTGTAACTGCAACAGTGGAAAATGACAACGGAAGCTCAACACTGGTTTCTACTGAACTAATAGTGGGGGCAGTATATCCAAATTCGGTTAATGTTTCAAAATAATCAACACGGGGTTCCATAACTTGGCTAATTCCGTAAACAGACATGCCTCCTCCACCAACTTCGCTCGTTAAATTACTACTAAACTCCGCAACCGTATAAAAACCATTCGGCTCTAACCCCACCTCTGTGGCTATAACGTCCTGCAACGCTTCTGCCCGATCGACGTAAATACCGGATTGAAAAAACTCTTCATACATAGTTTTGCCGTGGGCTGTATACATTTTTCGATAACGCGGAATTGAAAGCAATTGCTGGATTAATGGAAATGAACTGTCATCTTCACGCAAATAAAAATCCATTTCTGTTAAATCAGTCAAATCTGTTGGGCCACCTGGTCCTCCTCCATCATCTACTAAAGCAAAACTTCCCAACGATTGATTCAAATCCCACACAATCGGTAAAAAACGCCCTTCATCATCTTTTATCAGATAATAATTTTGCTGAAAAGGCCCGGTGTATGAGTCTAAATTTACCAAAACAGAATTAAAAGCAAGCATCCACAATGCACGGTCCACATCCAAAACGGTCTCAATATCTTCAACATCAGTTTGTAATTTTGATGTAAAATCAATCAAATCTGCCCAGCCATAATCTGACTTTAATTCGTAAAAATCATAGTAATCGGCTGAATCTGTACCCAAGTATTCTAATGATGAACCACCGTCAAACACCGACACTGGGTTGCATTTGACACGGGTATTATCGTCATCACAAAACAATCGTCGTTCATGGTAATCTCCGTTAATACCTTCTGTACTCGAAAACAAGCCATAATACTCGCCATTTATGGTGACTTTGGCATAGTTAGACAAAGGCATATCCATATAATTACGCCCAATTTCATAGGACAATACCTCACGCACAAAAGAAGGGTCTTTGTTACCATTGGACAACCTTAAAGAGGTATACCCCTGGTATTTTTGATCTACGATATGATCGATTTTTATGTTAAGTGGGTTCTTTAAATTTGTTGGATTATAAGTACTGTTGCCTTTAAATGCAACACCTACATTTTCAAACGTCATACCGTTAATTACACATGTTCCTACCAATCGTTCTTCGGCATCATTGGCATAATATGTATCTAAAATTGCATCCCAATCGTCTGTCGGAAAGGTAATTTCTATGGTTGTGATGTTTTCAATATCATATAAGTTTTGACTGTAAAGGGGAAGGCAAAACCAACAAAAAAACAAAATTAAGGCGCTTTTTTTCATCATTTGTAAAAAGTTGTTCATTACACATTAAGAACCAATCAAAAAAAGGGGGATGATTGACTCAATAATTCATAGACTATAATAAATGAAAAAGGTTTAATTGACCCTTATATTTTTTGCTAATTTATTTAAAAGCCTCATTCACGACGCTGAAAAACACTTAAAAGCGGCGGCGTTCAATAATAACTAGCAACAAAAGCCGTTTACACTGAATAACCTTACCCTTTTATGCGCGTTAAATCGGCCTTTTACACCTCTCGTTTTTCAATTTATTTTATACTGATGAACGGGTTAGTATTTAGCCTTAGCGGGTGCCGAAAGGATGAGAAAGTAAACAACCCAGAAAAATATGATGTGATTTTGGTAATGGGGTAATCCAACACGCATTACGGTAAAGGAAATGACGTTGGAAGCAAATCGCTGGACAATAAAATTGTTCAACTTGGCAGAAAAGAAACACATAATTATGAAATAATACCGGCTAAAGAGCCGCTTGACAATTATACCAAAGTAAATGGGCGGATAGGGTTTGCAATGACCTTTGCACGACTTTACGCCGAAAATGAATTGCAAGAAGGGCACCAGGTATTGCTTATTCCATGTGGGCAAATTGGCACTAGCTTTCAGCAAAATGATTGGAATAGTGGCAACCCCCTTTTTGAAGATGCCGCTAACCGCTTAAATTCAATGAAACAACTTTACGCCCTTAGTAATGTTAAAGCAGTGTTGTGGCACCAAGGAGAAAATGATGTTGACAACCCCAATTATATGAATGATTTAGATGGATTTATCACTCAATTCAGAGCAAAAACGGGTACAAAAGACGTTCCTTTTTTATTAGGAGGGATAGTGCCGTATTGGGTTGCGCAATCGCCTGAACGGCAACAAACCCAAAGCATTATTAAAGACACGCCCAATAGAGTAAATTTAACCGGATATGCCGATCCTAATTTTCCAACAACTATAACAAAACCGGTTGATAGTATAGACGCGATTCATTTTAATGCCAACGGAATGATACAATTAGGCGAACGCTATTTTACGGAATATTTGCAGTTGAAATAGATGAAAGGATATGCGCTAGTTTTGTCCTAATGAATCTATTATTTCTTGAATCTGATCCAAAAATTTAATTTGAAAATTAGGCGTGATTGATTGATGAAAGAACCCATTGAAATAAAGTGTAAAAAAGGTTATCAACCCCAATATAATTAACAAACCACCCAAATTTTTAGATATTAACTGCTTTTTGTTCCCCAACTCTTCTTCGGGCGTTATCATACTGTATGCTAATCCTCTATCCTTTTGATGGTCTTCACGATTATCATCCAACCTAAAATCGTACCAGCTACCCTGCTCTTGTACATCATAACCATACGGTGTTAGATAATATACTCGCGGGTCATTTTCCGTTTCAATTAAATCATTTTCTACCATATAAGCAATTAAAAGATCACTGTTGATGAGTGGTTTACCTTCTAAATCGATAAAATCATTTGTGGTAACGCATTCATTTGGAGATTGGTAAATATGGTTGATGTTTTTATAAACTAATTGATTTGAAAGGTGAAACTTCATGGTATTGGTTTTTTAAGTGATGGGCATAAAAGTAAATCACAAAAAAAGCGCCTTCTCAACAGAAAAGGCGCTTAAATTTATTGCTATCAGAACAATTAGTTGTCAGTATCTACCTTTGCTAAATCTTCTGCTTTGTATTTTCCTTCTTTTAGTCCTTCCTGCACTGTTTTAAATGTTTCAATTGTGTATTCAACATCTTCTAAGGTGTGTGCAGCTGTTGGTATTAAACGTAGCATAATAACGTCTTTAGGCACAACGGGGTACACCACTATTGAGCAGAAAATATTATAATTTTCACGCATATCAAATGTTATGTTTGTTGCTTCTGCCAAAGAGCCTTCTAAGAAAACGGGCGTTACAGCAGAGTTCGTCGCTCCAATGTTGAAGCCTGCCTTTTTTAACCCTTCTTGCAAGGCAGACGCTACTTTCCACAAATTCTCTTTGTGTTTTGGCTGCGTTCTTAATAACTCTAAACGCTTGCGTGCACCAATTACCAATGGCATTGGTAAAGATTTAGCAAACATTTGCGAACGCATGTTGTAACGTAAAAACTCTACAACATCCTCTGTAGATGAAATAAATGCACCAATAGATGCCATAGATTTTGCAAACGTTCCAAAATAAACGTCTATTTCATCTTGCACACCTTGCAATTCACCTGCACCCATTCCGGTTTCACCAAGTGTACCAAAACCATGTGCATCATCCACTACCAAACGAAACGCAAACGTCCCGTTTTTTCTATATTCTACAATTTCTTTTAACTTTCCCTGATCTCCTGCCATTCCAAAAACACCTTCGGTAATTACAAGAATACCTCCGCCCGTTTCGCTTACTAATTTAGTAGCGCGCTCCATTTGTTTTTCGAAGCTTTCCATATCGTTGTGCTGAAAAACAAATCGTTTTCCGGCGTGTAAACGTACACCATCAATAATACAAGCGTGTGATTCACTATCGTAAACAATCACATCCTTACGGTCTACCAAACAATCAATTGCTGATAAAATACCTTGGTAACCAAAGTTTAAAAGTATGGTATCCTCTTTTTGCATAAAGTCAGAAAGTTCATTTTCTAACGCTTCGTGCTCAGAAGTTTGCCCTGTCATCATACGCGAGCCCATTGGATAAGCCAACCCATAATCTCTAGACGCCTCCATATCGGCCTTTCTTACCTCAGGGTCGTTTGCCAATCCAAGGTAATTGTTAACACTCCATACGAGGCATTCTTTACCTCTAAATATCATTTTGTTTCCAATTTCACCTTCCAGCTTTGGAAAGGTAAAATACCCGTGCACTCCTTTGGCGTGTTGACCGATTGGTCCTCTATTCGCCTTAATCTTTTCAAATATATCTAAAGCCATATTTTTGTTTTCCATCCCGCGGAGCGGAACTATTCATCTTGCGAAATTATACTGAAAAATCAGATAAACCCAATTAATACCGAAATTTTATTCACATTTTTGCGTTTACACACGGTATTTTCACTTTAGTTAACAAATCAAAAACTATCTTTGTTCAACAATTTAAAAAGCTAATGAAGATTATTAAATTAAAATATATTGCCTTTTTTGTTTCTGCACTGCTGCTTGTTGCTTGCTCTAGCTACAATAAGTTGTTGAAAGATGGCACAAACGAAGAAAAGAAAAATGCCGCTTTAGCCTATTACGCTAAAGAAGATTATGTGAAATGTGTTACGTTGTTAGAAGATGTGATTCCATTTTACAAATTGACGACAGAAGGGCAAAACCTTTATTTTACGTATTGCATGGCCAACTATAAAATGGGCGACTACTATTTGGCAGGCTATTATTTTAAACGTTTTATTCGCCAGTACCCTACAAGCCCGCAGGCAGAAGAGGCCATGTTTTTAAGCTCTTTATGTTCGGTGCAAAACTCACCGCAGTTTAGCCTTGACCAAACAGAAACCTATAATGCGTTGGATCAATTGCAAATTTTCATTGACCAATACCCCAACAGTAACCGCATTGACACCTGCAACCAAATTATGGATAATTTGCGCGCCAAGTTAGAGCGTAAACAATTTGAATATGCCAAGCTGTATTACCAGACAGAGCGTTACAAATCTGCCGTGGTGGCGTTAAACGAAACGTTGGTAAAGTTTCCAGAATCGGTATATAAAGAAGAGGTGTATTACCTTTTGGTAAAAAGTAATTACCAGCTCGCGATTAATAGTGTGGAAAGCAAAAAATTAGAGCGGTTGGACAATACTATTGAAAGTTATCGTATCTTTGTAGCCGAATTTCCCGAATCTAAAAAACTTTCGGAGTTGCGTGTGTTGGAAAAACAAACGCAAAGAGAGATTGAAGAAACAGGAGTTGAAAAGTAATATTATACGTAGATTATGAGTATCAATTATAAAAACACAAACGCTGAGCGTACAACGGTTACAAGAGATTTGGAAACGTTGTCAAAAGAAGAATCTAACATCTATCAGTCGTTAATTGCTATTTCTAAACGATCAAACCAAATTGGGAGTGAAATGCGTGAGGAACTAACAAGCAAACTAGCTGAATTTGCCTCAAGCACGGACAATTTGGAAGAGATTTTTGAAAACAGAGAACAAATTGAAATTTCTCGTTTTTACGAAAGTTTGCCTAAGCCGGTTGCTATTGCCATTCAAGAATTTTTAGAAGGCAAAGTATACGTAAGAGACAACAACGTAACGACAGAAGAGAATAGCTAAATTCATGCTTTCCGGAAAAAAAATCCTAATCGGTGTTACCGGAAGTATTGCAGCCTATAAAACGGCTTATTTAGTACGATCATTAATAAAATTAGAGGCAGATGTCAAAGTAATTATGACAACTGCCTCTTGTGATTTTATATCACCCCTTACGCTTGCTACACTCTCTAAAAACCCCGTGGCGGTTGAATTTGTTAAAAATGAACAAGGCGAGTGGGAAAACCATGTGGAACTAGGGCTTTGGGCAGATTTATTTGTAATAGCGCCAACATCTGCTAATACACTCTCTAAACTTGTTTCTGGTAATTGCGATAATTTATTAATTGCAACTTGTCTCAGTGCAAGATGCCCCGTTTGGGTAGTACCAGCAATGGATTTAGACATGTTTGCCCATTTTAGCACGCAAGAAAACTTGACCAAACTTACCGAAAAAGGAACACGCATAATTGAACCAACAACCGGAGAATTAGCAAGTGGACTAGAAGGCAAAGGACGAATGGAAGAACCGGAGCGCATTGCTGAACTAGTGGACGATTTTTTTAAAATTGACTCTAAACTAAATGGTAAAAATGTAGTTATAACCGGTGGCCCAACTTATGAACCGATTGATCCTGTTCGGTTTATCGGAAACCATTCAAGCGGCAAAACAGGTGTCTTATTAGCAGATGCTTGCGCGGCACGCGGGGCTAAGGTTACATTAATAATGGGGCCAAGCCACCAAAAAGTAACGGATAAGAGCATTGACGTAATTTCGGTGATGACAGCAAACGAAATGAAAGCTGCTGTAGAAAAACTATGGCCTGCAGCTGATTTGGGTATTTTTAGCGCTGCTGTTGCGGACTACCGACCAGCAGACCCGGCAACGGAAAAAATCAAGAAAAAAACAGCTACGCTAGAAATTAAATTGGTTAAAAACCCAGATATTTTAGCGTGGGCGGGTTCAACTAAAAAAAAGGATCAATATTTGGTAGGCTTTGCGTTAGAAACGACAAATGAATTGGCCAACGCACGTGGAAAGTTTGAACGTAAAAACTTAAACTTGCTTGTACTAAACTCATTAAACGACAAAGGTGCCGGTTTTGGACACGTTACAAACAAAGTCACCTTTTTAAAGGATAACAATAAAATCATTAATTTTGAGTTAAAAGAAAAGTCAATTGTGGCGAAGGACATACTCGACGAAATTGAACGGGATTTAGCATGAAGAACATTCTTTTAATAATTACATTAATTCTTTCTCTGGGCGGTTATTTGCGCGCGCAAGAGCTGAATTGTCAGGTGAGTATTATACCTGCGCCCGCGCTTTCTTTAGGGCCGGTAGAGAAAGAAATTTTCATTGAGCTGGAGCAGTCTATTTATGACTTTATGAACAACACCAAATGGACCAATGATGTATTTGAAATTGAAGAGCGCATTAACTGCAATTTGTTAATCACTGTTACAGATTTACCGAATTCAACTACTTACAAAGGCAAAATACAAGTGCAATCCTCTCGCCCGGTGTTTAATACGAGCTATAACTCTACCCTATTTAACCATGTGGATAATGATTTCACGGTTAGTTATCTTCGAAATTCTGCCATATTACCTATGAGTAACTACCAATACCGCGATAATTTATCGGCTATTTTATCTTTTTATGCGTACATGATTTTGGGGTATGATTATGATAGTTTTTCACCAAAAGGTGGCGACCCTTACTTTATTGCTGCCCAGCAAATTGCTAACAACGCTAAAAACTCAGGAGATGAAGGATGGTCTGCCGCGGCAGGTAAAAAAAGAAACCGTTTTTGGATTGTAGACAACGTTCTGCAACCAGTATTTAGTCCATTAAGGGATGCTTATTACACCTATCACCGTATCGGTTTTGACCAAATGTACCTGGATTTAGCCACCGCGCGTAAAACGATTCTGGAAACATTACAAAGTTTAGAACGCATCCAACGTTCGCGACCAGGTTCTACGAATTTACAACTGTTTTTAACGAGTAAAGCACCAGAGCTGATTAGCCTATTTTCGCAAGCCGAAATGCAAGAGAAAAATGATGCTGTCAACATCTTAAAAAAACTAGATCCTGCAAACTCTTCCAACTATCAAGAAATTCTGAATTAAGTTTGCCGATAATCTATCGTCCTAATTTTTTCTTTACGCCTTATAATTCGTTATTTTTGAACTTAAATTTCGTTACGAATTATGCTCAAACGGTTGGAAATTTCGAATTATGCCCTCATTGAAAATGTGAACCTTTCTTTAGATAAAGGATTTACTGTAATCACGGGGGATACGGGTGCTGGAAAATCAATTTTGCTAAAGGCACTTAACCTGTTGCTGGGTGAACGAGCAGACGCTAGTGTTTTGCGAAAATCTGAAAAAAAATGTTTTTTAGAAGCTGAGTTTGACATAACGCCGCTAAACTTACAACCCTTTTTTGAATTACACGAGCTGGATTATGATGCGCACTGCATTGTACGAAGAGAATTTAATACAGCCGGCAAATCACGGGCGTTTATTAATGATACGCCTGTACAGTTGGCACAGCTTAAAGCACTGGGAGCAGCACTTATTTCTATCCATGCCCAACACCAAACACTGGCGATTTTTGAAACGGATTATCAGCTAGATGTTTTGGATCATTTTGCAGGAATTAATGAAGAAGTAACTGCTTATAAAAAAGCATATACAGCCCACAGAAAGCTGGTTAATGAATTAATAGAACTTCAAGTAAAAGACAAGGAAAGCCGTAAAGAAAAGGATTACTTGAATTTTTTACTGGATGAATTAGAAGCTGCAAATTTGAAAAAATTAAATGTAGACGACCTAAAGTCCAAAGCGCTGCGGATTGAAAATGCCGAAAAGATCGAACAGTCGGTGCAGTTTGCTCAATCTGTTTTTGAAAATGAGGAATTTGGACCAATGGTGGGCATTAAAACGCTACTTGAAACATTTGAGGAACTCAAAAAATACGACCCCAAATTTGCCGATATTTCTGCCCGGTTACTCAGCCTAAAAATAGAACTAGCCGACCTGGATAATGAAATTGGCAGCTTGCAAAATGACGAAACGTTCACCAATGAAGAAAGTGAAGTAATTCGCGAAAAATTAGAGCAATACAATGCTTTATCATTTAAGCATAACCTGCAAGATGTGCAGCAGCTTATTGAACTGCAAGATTCCATTCAGCTTGATTTGGACGCTATTTCATCTCTTGAAAATGAGATTGAAAAAACCACCGCAACCATTGCGCAGCAAAAAGCAACATTGGCAAAACAAGCGGAAACGATTCATAAAAAAAGAGCAACGGCCATTCCCGCATTTGAAAAAAGAACAAATGGTTTACTTACCAACCTAGCCATGCCGGATGCTGAATTAAAAATTGAACTAACCGAAAATGACGCATTTGGTGCCACGGGTAAAAACGATATTCAATTTTTATTTAAAACCAATTTAGGGGGCGATTTTTCTCCGGTTAAAAAAGTAGCTTCCGGTGGTGAACTTTCACGATTGATGCTTTGTATTTTACGCATATTGTCTGAAACTAAAAAGCTACCAACGCTTATTTTTGATGAAATTGACACCGGTGTTTCGGGTGAGGTTGCCTCAAAAATGGCGAGTGAATTTGTGCAAATGGGACAAAAAATTCAAGTAATTGCCATTACCCACTTGGCGCAAGTTGCTGGTAAAGGATCAGCCCACCTGCATGTTTCTAAACAAAAAGGAAACAATAAAACCACTACTAATGTACAGCAACTTAAAGCCGACAGCCGAATTGACGTGCTGGCACGCATGATAAGCGGAGAAGAAATTACAGCTGCAGCCCGCGAAAATGCAGCACAATTATTAGCGCATTAAACCGCTGCACTGTTTTGGCATGCAGATTGAACAACGAACCTAAATTTACTCCATGAAAACAACACTACTTTTATTCATTAGCTTATTGGTTACATCTGCATTAACGGCACAAAACAATGGTAACCTAACTGTTTACTCCAACACCGGAAAGAAATTTTTTGTGGTATTAAACGGCGAACGACAAAACCTGGTGGCGCAAACAAATGTTAAAATAACAGGCATTAAAGCCGATTTTTACAAGTGCCGCGTGATTGCTGAAGATGAATCGTTCAACTTTGAAAAAAATATAGTGGTGAAAGAAAATCGTGAGATCACCTACCGTATTAAAGGAAAACGCCGACGATTTAAACTGAAATTTTATAACGAGCAACCACTTGAAGGCGCCTCAGCAACTGCAGAAAACCAATACGAAGTGGAATACGGCACCAATCAAACCACCACTACACAAAACAATGGCAACGGAGGCAGTGGCGCTATTACAATTACCAACAACGGACAACAGGGCTCGGATGTAAACGAAGGCAATGTTTACCAGGATGAAGAAGTGTCCATGACATTTTCTAACGGGGGCTGTGGAACAACAGATGCCGAAATTAGCGCGGTAGCTATGTTGGTTAAAGCAGCTGATTTTTCAGATGATAAAATGAAAATTGCATTAAAAACAGCAAAAGAAAAATGTATGTCTATCGACCAAATACGAACAATTGCCACCGTATTGGATTTTTCTGAAAATAAAATGGAGTTTGTAAAAGCAGCTTACCTTAATTGCTTAGAACAAGCAGATTACAGCAAATTAAAAAACGTTTTTTCATTTACGGATGATAAAGAGGATTTTCAAGCATTTTTAACCGCTAGGGGTCGCTAAAAACAAAAGCCAATGTCATTTAAACTTACCATCACCGGTGCGCTATTTATTTTACTTGCAATTGTATTGGGTGCTATGGCAGCGCATGCGCTGGAACAAAAAATTAGCGCTAATTTGATCGAAACCTTTGAAAAAGGAGTAAAATATCAAATGTACGTTGGACTAGGCCTATTAATTGTTGGGCTGAATGCAGATCGTTTTCCGTTTCGCTTAACGGCATTTTACTATTTTAACGTATTCGGTGTTTTGCTTTTTTCAGGGGCTATTTATGCTTATTCGCTGTATGAACTTATCCCCGCATTACGCCCTGCGGCAATGGTTGTTCCCTTTGGTGGTACCGCTATGATTATTGGATGGATTCTATTAATTATTAAGCTAATCGGCACAAAAAAAAAGTAAGAAACAGTCGCCAAATTGTTTTTGTAAAACGTTTTAAATCATGTATATTTGAGGAAATCATTTTTTTATGAAAAACCTCTTATCCCTCATTGTAATCTCATTAGGTTTTACTGTTTTTGCACAGGACACCACAATTATTCAAACATTCACGTACGATAGCATTTCAACTCGTCGTGCTATTTTCAGTTTTCCAGAAGAGTTGGAGACTAAGACGTTTGAAAAAGTGTTGATGTATTACAACATAAAATGTGACCCTTTAACACCTTGGGACAGTTACAATTGTGGTGAGTGGGATTATTTGGCTTATTCGCACATTTTTGACCACACAGGTGTAATGGATTCTGTAGAGGTGGAAGGTTCGCGTTATTTGGTAGATGGTGCTGCAACCGCCCTGTCGTATACGGTATCGCCTTACTATCACTATTATCAGAACTACGAAAAATTTATAAATTACGACACAGAAGCTGATGTAGATCACAGCATTGGGCTGGGTACAGGTACGACAACCGCACCTTTTGGTGCATCAAATACTGCACAACGCACACAGGTATTATGGCAAGCCACAGAACTAACTGCCGCAGGATTAATTAATGAAGAAATTGCAAAACTACGATTTAATGTAACCGCTACTGGTGAAACAATGGGACACCTTACAATCAAAATGAAACATACCACTGCGGCTGGTATTACTACTTTTGACAACGAAGCGTGGACGACCGTTTACGACAGAAATACTACTTTTACAGTCACTGGCACAAAAACCATTAACCTTACCTACCCGTTTGAATATGATGGTTCGTCTGATTTATTATTGGACATTTCTTTTGACAACCACACCGCAGGCGGCACAGATAATGTGATTGCTTCAACACCCACAGTTTACAATTCAGTAGTGTCAACAAATGAAAAATTAGGGCACTTAGCAATTGAAGCCGGACAGTGGGCACAGCTAGAGGTAAGCCATTATAATTTTAACCAGGCCATTACCATTTCTTTCTGGGCAAACGGAGACAATGATTTATTGCCTGTAAACACATCTGTTTTAGAAGGTTCTGACAGTTTAGGAAACAGAAATTTAAACGTACACTTTCCCTGGTTCCAACAGTCGTTTTTATTGGGATGCTGGCGTAGGTAGTGGTTATGATCGGATTGATAAATTAGCAACTGAAGACGAGTTTGAGAACAGCTGGCACCATTGGGCGTTTACGAAAAACCAAGCCACTGGAAGCATGGAAATTTTTAAAGATGGTGCACTTTGGCTTAGCGGAACAGATAAAAACAGAGACGTGGGTGAAATTAACCATTTAATTTTGGGTGCAAACCGCGTTTTAGAAAATAATTGGGCCGGTGAATTAGATGAATTTAGAATTTGGGATGTTGCTTTGACAGAAGCAACAATTAGTGAGTGGATGGCTAAAAAAATTGATCCGTCGCACCCGAATTATGACAACTTGGTACTGTACTATGATTTTGATGCAGTGCCTACAATAACTGATAAATCAACCAACCAACGCAACGGAATGACAAACGAGCAGGGAATGGTTGTGCTTTCTGGCGATTCTAAAGCCGGTTATGGTGTTAGCATGAATCGTCCAGACATAACATTTGTACAAGGCGCGTTTACCAGTGAATTAGATTCTGTTTTAATTGTAGATTCTGTACTTGCTACAACAACAGATGTTTTAGAATACGCCGTTGGAGGGCGCAAGTTTGAAATTGAGTCGATAGAAGCGGTTTACCCAGAAGGATACGGCTATGTTTACAATTATTTAGGAGAAAAAATAGATTCTACCTGGTATGATGGTGAGGAAAACATTAGCCCCGAAACGTTAAATTACTTTGAAGCGCCGTTTGAAATTATAAACCGTTACGAAATAGGCCGATTCATTACACCTTACGGTATAGGTTTTGACTTAGGACCAAATGGATTTACCTATGTGTATGACATTACAGACTACCAATCGCTACTGCAAGGAGACGTAGATTTTGCGGCGCACAATACACAAGAATTAATTGATATTCAATTTAAGTTTATTGAAGGTACGCCGCCAAGAGATGTAATTGATGTGCAGCAAATATGGGAAGGTAGCGGAAGTTTCCTCTATAAAAATTTAGATGATGATGTAAACCTGTCAGCACAACCAACTGAGCTGGATGCTGCTGGAAAAATGTTTAAAGTACGCTCACGAATTACCGGGCACGGACATAACGGCTCAAACAATTGCTGCGAATGGGGACTTGGAGAAGGGCGTGACCATGAACTACTTGTGGACGGTGTATTACGAGACACGTGGGAGATTTGGCAGGAAACAGAATGCGGTGACAACCCTAACACAGGACAAGGCGGAACATGGCCTTATGCTCGTGAAGGATGGTGCCCAGGAGATATTGTAGAAGACCACGAGTTTGACATTACGCCTTACGTAACACCTGGTACGACAGCAACGATTGATTACGATATTGAAGATGTACCTGCCGTTGACCCTGCACAGGGAAATGGAAATTATGTAATTGCCATGCACTTGATAACCTATGGTGAAGCTAATTTTAATTTGGATGCTGCTGTTGTAGATGTACTAAACCCGAATGATTGGGAATATTACAGCAAATGGAACCCAACGTGCCAAAACCCACGGATAATGATTAAAAATACGGGAGAAACCACATTAACTAGTTGTAAAATAGATATTTGGATTGGTGGTTTTGACAACGTAATTACTTACGAGTGGACAGGTAACTTAGCGTTTTTAGAAGAGGAAATGGTAGAAATTCCGGTAACACCAGAATGGTGGTATGATTTTGAAGGAAGATTGACATTTAATGCCAAAATTCGTGAGCCAAATGGTGGTGTGGATGAATATGTGAACAACGATATTTATTCTGTGAAGTTTGAGGCCGCACCAGTAATTAACGACTTGTTTTACATTTGGTTTAAAACCAATAACAAAGCCAGCGAGAATGAAATTTACTTGAAAGACCAAAACGGTGATGTGATTTACTCGCGCACCTCATTAACCAATACAACGGAGTATAAGGACACAATGGACTTGCCTACGGGATGTTATACACTAGAACTGTATGACAGTGACCACGACGGATTAGGTTTTTGGTACTCTGCTACTGCAGAGGGTGAAACTTCGGGCTTTTTACGCTTAAGAAAAGTTGGCGGAAGTATGATTGAAACATTTGATACCGATTTTGGACACTACGTTAAATACTCATTTAGTGTGGGCTACGCCTTAGGAGATGAAGAATTACTAGAGAACACAGCGTTTGAGGTTTATCCTAACCCGAGCAATGGTGAATTTAATGTATTGCTCGACAACTTTAAAGGCGATCAAATTCAGCTAGCGGTTTATAATGAAATGGGTGGAATGGTTTATTCAGAGACATTAGCAAACGGAAATGCAGCTTATTTACAACACCAATTAGATTTAAGCCATTTAGCAAACGGCATTTATCATTTAAGTGTTATTTCAGAAGAACAACGAGCCGTAAAACGCATTGTGGTTCAATAAAAGGACAGCAAAGCATAACGTTTTAATCTAAAAACGATTCGATTACGAAAACTGTAGCGCGTTCTACGTGGGTATAAACATCTTGCTCATTATGGCGGGGGTAACCTAATCCAATACCAACGTAATACAACTTTTTCCAATTCGCATCAAACAAACACTTGTATTGTCCGGCGCGGTTTAGCACTCCGTCCATTGATCGCTCGAACCTTAAACTACCGTTTTTCCATTTAATCCCGTTAGGATAATCCACATCTCCTTCCCCAAAACTCACCCAATAGTAATATTCGTTTTTGGTGTGGATAGAATCAATACGAAAAGCAAGGGTAGAATTATCTAACTGATAGGGCTGATTGACGTAAAGTGCCTTTTTCACCCGTTGGTCGGCAGCCGTTTTTTGCATGTTCTCACCTATGTTAACATGCCCTTGCTTATTCTCTAAATTCAAGTAAGCATAATGGTAATCTAACTCCATGTAACCTAAATTTCGCTGTGTTTGGTCAAGCACTTCCCAAATGGGGTCTTCGGATTGGCTTTTACGTGCCGATAAGCGGTTTCGCATGGCAACGGTGGCTCCTATTTTTTCACCGTTTAAATGAATCGCTATCGAATCACCAACGTACTTTAATGTATAGTGGTCTTTTTTACTTTCACTGAGCAATTCGGTTGCTTTTTCAATGTCTATTGGGCTTACGGTAATAACTTCTGAACGTGTAGCATCAAGCCGAATTAAATAAACAAAAATACCTCCAAAAATAGCCGTCAACAATACAATTATTACCCCTTTTACGTTGATTAAGCCTAACACCGCAGCTTCACCTTCTGAGGCAATTACATCTTTTCTGAATTTACCGCTAAAAATAAACGCCAACACAATTGCCAACAGAATAATACCAATGACAATAACGCCTACTTGTTTTAAATTTGTGATGTCCATAGCCTGAGTTAAGTTGCTTAAATATAGAAACTTTACGCAAAAACCTCAGAACAATTGCAGCTATGGGCTTATTTCTTTTGTGAAGGTGGTGTTTTTACCGAGTTTTGTTCGGGTTTTTTCTTCGGATAGGTAAATCCGAAATCAATGTGGAAATGGTCATCATGTAAGGCATTAATTAAAGGTGATAAACCTTGCACCACGTAAATGTCTTTTTCTTTTAAAATTTTGCCGTAAGGGGTCGCAAACAAATCATCTTTTAACTCAATTTTAATGATGACTTTAAAAATGTTCATTCCGCGTTGGCGTGCAAAATAATCAAGCAATAAAATTTGACGGGCAACTAAGTTAAAATCAATACTTATTTCGGGGTCGCGGGTGTATTTTCCTTTGTCATCAAAATTTAAAGTGTAATGCTTAGCACCAAGGGTATCCAATCCATAATACGGTTTTCCGTTTTTGATGAGCGGCATCATAAAATCTACACTTAATCCATTTTGATGCGTGCGGTGCGGAAAAAGCTCGCCACCGTGTTCATTGGAACATTCCATCACACAAAAATAACGATTGGGCAGTGCTGTATTCAACGAATCATACATTGCTAAAAGTGCTGTACGTACATCTCCATGTAAAAAAGCGCGCCCTTCTAAATAGCTTTGCCGATCAAAATAAATAAAGTTAGGCCCCTTGTAAGGCAAAAGTTTTCCATTTTCTAAACTGCCATTAGATACTTTTCCTTTCGCAACGCTTTCTGAATTATCGCCCGCTTTTAACTGCATGTATTCTTGTACCTCATAATCCACCGTTAATCGGTTTTGCGCTAATGCGCCACAGGTCATCCACAAAACTAAAAGGCTTAAGCAAAATTTCATAGGTAATTTTATGCCTAAAGATAGGCTTATGCACCACGCTAAACTCTCCAGTTCAAAAGAGTTATTCCCGCGCGCGTTGTTAATAAATTGAGGTTCAATTATTTGCCAACAACGGTCTGTACTATTTTTTCAATGGCATAATCCACTTCTTCTTTTGTGGTGTATCGGCTAAATGAAAAACGTGCGTTGGGCCTATCCACATCTGCATTGATGCCTCTTAGTACATGTGAGCCTGTACTCGCCCCAGATGTGCATGCACTGCCACCAGAGCAGGCAATTCCTTCTAAATCTAATAAAAACAATAACATTGATCTATTTTCGAATGGCGGAAAGCAAACGTTTAATACGGTATACAAACTCTTTTCAGGTTCGGTTTCACCGTGAAAAGACACCCCTGGAATAGCCCCCGCTAATTTTTCCATCATGTACGATTTTAACCCTTGTACATGTTGCTGATGCTCGTCTACCTCATCATTGGCTAGTTCCAACGCTTTTGCTAAACCAACAATTCCACTTAGGTTTTCAGTTCCACCACGCATTCCACGCTCTTGAGAACCACCATGAATAATCGGTGAAACTTTTAGACTTTTGTTTGCATACAAGAAACCAATGCCCTTTGGCCCGTGAAATTTGTGAGCAGAACACGTTAAAAAATCAGCTTTAAAGGTTGAGACATCAATTTTGTAATGTCCCATGGTTTGTACGGTGTCTGAATGGAAGTAAGCGCCGTATTGCTGGCAAAGTGCTGCTACTTTTTTAATGTCTAGTAATGTACCAATTTCGTTATTGGCATGCATGAGTGATACCAGGGTTTTTTGGTCTTCCTTCAATAACTCTTCTAAATGGTTATAATCTACCGTTCCTTTTTCTGACAACCTAACGTAATCTACTTTAAATGCACGGTCACCTTCTAAGCAATGAACAACCGCATGATGTTCTGTCGTAGCTGAGATAATTCGGGTAACACCTAAATCATTCACCGCGCAGGATATTGCCATGTTATCGGCCTCTGTGCCGCCAGATGTAAAAATAATTTCTTTCGGATGTGCATGAATTAGATTTGCAACTTTACGTCGCGCCACTTCTATTACGCCTTTAGATTCGCGTCCAAACGAGTGGGTAGATGAAGGATTACCGTAATGATTTTTCATTACCGTAGTCATTTCTTCAATGACCTCAATTGCCATTGGCGTAGTCGCCGCATTATCTAAGTAGACTTTCATGCATTTTTGTTTATCTGCCAAACACATGCGTTACCCGTTTAAAGGAAACTATTTTCATGGATTTGGTTTAATTCGCATGCAAATGTAAGCAAACTCTAGTAAAAAAGGTATAGTTTGGCTTTTGTGAACTTAAAATAAGATTCCAACCTTTTGATTAAAACAATACCTCAAATTAATAATAATTTACGTTTTTGAAAAAGTTGATGTCGCGCATTAACTTATTAAACACGTGGTATTGACCTGAAACTACCTCTCCGTCTTGCAGTTCCACCCATAAACGGTCTTGGTCGTACTTTATTAATTCGCCATCTAACCCGTAACGATTTGGACCACCTGCTCGTCTAAACAAACGAATGTTGTTTGTTTCGCCTCCTTCTAGTGCCACGTTTATCGTGTAATACGGCTGCGATTGCACCAATGAATCGACTTCAGCTTTTGAAAGTACATAATTGTGATGCTCAAAATGTATTTTTCTGAAATTCACCAAATATCTTCTTACTTGCGTCGTATCAAATTCCGTTACTTGTGTTTCATTGTTGTACACTTCAAATTTATTATCGCCTGTGGCTACCAATTTGTAGTTAAGGTGTGCAGAATCTGGAATAGTAACATTAACCGTTGCAATGGTTGCGGGATCATAATTAAAAACACCCGTACACTCCAAGTCCTGCGGATTTGTTACAAACCGTGTACTTAAATTACCATTCATATTGGGCAAATGCATAATATAAGGCTCTGGAGATTTACCCTTTTCAGCATCTTTCAACAGCATATAGGTTCCGTATTGGTCACGCGTGGGGTCACCAACATACCATGTCTTCACTAATTTACCGTTTTGGTAAATGTCCATTTTTTTGTTGTGCGCCGCTATCATTTTGTTAATGGTTTCGATTGACCCTTTTGGCACCGGACTTTTGACTTTAATATACTTAATGGTCTCTAAAATTGTACCTACCAGGTGCTGCTGAATGCAATCTCCATCCGTTGTTTGCCACTCATTGCCTACGCGTTTTAAATCTACCCCTGGGTTGCCGTCTGTATCTGTAATCACTAACCGGTCTATGGTTGCGGTATCACGAATAGCAAAGTCAGACAAGGCTTCTGCCGCCATTTGAGATTTTTTTTCGCCCGTAGCCAGCTTGTAAGCAAAAAAACCTAAGCCCCCGACGATTAAAACTATAAGTATGGTTTTAAAATTTTTCATTCTTGAATTTTATGTTATTTCACCACGAAATCGGTGCCAGTGCTCGTGTATTTTTTTCGGCGAATAATCAGCTGCACAAGGGCTAAAATAATAATGCACAACAATGGAACGCCGATATTAATAAATTTCCAAAATTGTTTTTCTTCATTTACTTTTTGCTCATCTAACATGCGCAGTGTAATGGTTTTGGCACGAACGTCTATCAATGAAAACTCATCCAACATGTAATCAATCGTGTTGAGCACAAAATCACGGTTACCATACACGTATTTGGGCGTGTTATTGGGGTTTCTAACCGCAAAAATATCCGTTTCAAGCGGAATGGCGCGGTATTGCGTTTTACCATCTATCACGCGCGAATCTACTTCGTTTCGAATAATGTCACCATCTGCCACGACTAGCATTTTCGTCGAATCACTTTTGGTACGGGTGTCAAACTCTTCTAATTTCAAAAAATCGTTGGTTAATCGGTTTTCAAACGCAGATGTAAAACGCCCCTCCATTAAAACAGCCACGGGAAAGTCTGCCGATTTTTTTCTAAAATTGGGGTCAACGTCTACTATGGAATAGTTAATACGAACGGGAGATTTAAATGCTTGTGAATTATAAGAAGATTGAAGCAACACCGTTTTTTTAACATCTCTGTCTTCTGTATTTACAATATCTATTGTGCTGGTATATTCTGCCTTTATCGGGTCAATGTTTTTGGTAATAGGATGGTCTACCCGTTGTAATGTTGGGTAAAAATACCAATCTACTATTCCTTTCGGGTGTCCCTGAATGTAAATTGGTGCGCATTCTTTGTCGATTACAATATCATTGTTTAAGCGTGCGCCGTATTTATAAATCATGTCTTTTTCAACATTTAAATTCGCAGACACGCCAAAGGTTTGTCCGTTGTAAATTAATGAATCGCGGTTGACATCAATAGGGTCTACAAACCAAAGCACTTTACCACCGTGCATAATGAATTGGTCAATTATAAACTTGTCTTTTTCATTAAATGCTTTTTTGGGTTGAGCAATAACCAACGCATCTACATCTGCAAGTGCATTTAGCTGCCCCCCTATTTCCACATCCTCTACCACGTAATAACGGTCAAGCCCCTGGCGTACATCTGCTGTTTGCCAACCGTCTAACTCACCGTGCCCCTGTAAAAAGGCGACTTTCTTTTTGGTTTCGGCAGTTACACGCCGCACCGAACTAATTAATTTATACTCTAAATTATTTATTGTACGATCTGCCAATCCGCGGGTATCCTCATTGCTGGTAATAATCCGTTTATTAAAAAACTGAATGACATCAACGGTTTGTCCTTTATAATCAATTACAGCACCCGGCCATATTGTTTTTACCTCTGCCTTGCCAGAATTTAAAATTTGAATATCTGTAGGTTTAATCCCGTTGCCGTCATCATAAATGCTTTTTTGCACTTCTAGGTTGTACGCCTCATCCGCCTCTCCATTGGGGTTAATAAATTCATATTGAATTTTATCTCCTCCGTACACTATAAATTCGTCTAGTTTTTCTTGAATGGCATTTCTTATTTTCATCATATCTGCGGGCAAATCCCCTTCCAGATACACTTTTATAAAAAAACGGTCTTTAATCCGGTTATCATCCGATAATAATGCAACAGTATTATCAGACAATGAGTGTCGTTTATCCTCAGTTAAATCAAACCGACCGAAGAAAAAAGAAAGGACATAATTTACCAAAATAATAATGGCCACTATGCCCAGGTAATTAATGATTTCGCGTCGTGCTGTTGTTTTTTTATCACTCATAGTTACCATTTTCTAGCTTGTAAAACGAGTTTTGTAGACAAAATAAATACGGCGGTGAAACTCACAAAATAAATAACATCTCGCGTATCCAGCACCCCTTTTTGGATGGATTCATAATGTTCCATTATTCCTAAATTTCTAAAAACTAAATCTAAGCCCCCAAATTGGCTGTAAACGGCTAATAAATCAAGCCCCATGAATAAAAACCACGATAAAAACATGGCCAAAATAAACGCCACAATTTGGCTATCGGTAATGCTAGAGGCAAAAATACCCACAGACACTAAACAAGCCCCAACCAGCAATAACCCTATGTATGAAGTAATGGTTGCACCATCATCCACAATGCCAACAGGTTCGCCAAGGGCATGCACGGTATAATAGTAAATTAGTGTTGGCAAAATAGAGATTAAAACAAGCGTAACGCCTGCCAAATATTTGGTTAAAATAATGCTTAAATCAGAAATTGGTTTCGTGAACAAAAGTTCGATTGTACCCGTTCGTTTTTCTTCTGAAAACGAGCGCATGGTAATGGCTGGAATTAGTATTAAAAAAATAATGGGACTAATGCCAAAAAACGAGCGCAAATCTGCCGTGCCGCCTTCTAAAATATTTGATTCATACGAAAAAACCCAAAGAAAAAGACTGTTTAAGGTCAAAAAGATGATGATAAAAATGTATCCGATAATTGACCCTAAGAAGCTCCTTAATTCTTTTAAATACAGTGCTGTCATTTCGTGTTTTCGCTTATTAATTCGATCGCTTTACGCGTAAAAGCCAAAGTTAAGGGTTTTACAAGGCTTGTTCTACTAAAAAAACTTAAAATTATCAAAATTTAAATGTGTCTAACGAATGTGTTAATTGGTGGTATAAGCAAAAGCACTGAAAAAGTAACGTTTTTACTCTGCACTAGCCGTTTGTTGGTCAGTTCGGCATGCTTCACAAAAAAGGGCTGCAACCTCTTCTTTCGCCAGGCTGCTGACACCCATTTGATCCCACTTAAAAAGTTCGCAAAAATCAGCCGGGTAGATAGCCGCCATATTTTTAAGTATGTTTCTTATTTTTTTCCATTCGCGGGGGTTATCGAATTGGCCTAAAAAATAAGCCAGTTTAAGGTACTGCCCATATAACTTTGGAAATTCTCCAGGTCGGCGCGCAAATTTTGAAAGTAATACATACGGTTCTGCCGTGTAGCCCCAACGAATAAGGTATTGGCAGACAAAATAGGTCTGTTTCAGATCGAACTTTTTGCGCAATACGTTTTCTACAAGGGTTGCGGCAACAGGGTCCGGATCTAATTCGAACTGTTGTACTTTTAAAATTAGGTTTAGGCATTCTATCCAAGCGTTTTGGCGTTTATTTCGTGAATTTTCAATTACGGCATCATAATCGCTCACATTTATTGCTTTGTTTTTATTAAATAAATTAAATAACAAACGGTATTCTAAATAATCTGCATCTGAAACAATGGCGCCTAATTCTTTTAGCTCATTTAGTTTTGCTGCTGTTACCCGTGTTTCTCCTTGCGCTATTTCATATAAAAACGCATACCAGTGCAACTTTCCGTATTGGGTGTTTTTTGGAAAAGACAATTGCTGTAAATCTTCTGTCAGCAATGTATCGCCCTCAATGGCTTTATTGGCCATTACCAAATAAAGTGGCACAATTTCTTTTACTCTACCTTCTGCTATTAAATCTTTTATCCGCTCTACAGAAAGGCCGTAAGACCCTTCTTCTATCGGGTAATAATCGCGGTAAACTACTTTTATTGACGAAAACCGTGATTGATCCAGTACGGCGGCAATTTCTTCTTCGTCCCTGTTATCATTGGCAAACATGCGCAATGTATCGTCTGTAATTTCATTCACATCTGAATACCCTATGGCAACTAAGCCGGATCGGAAATCATCAAAATTTTCGTAAAACGACCGTTCAAAGGGCACATTGGGGTAATAGCGTTTTAGGTACTCTTCAATAATTGTTCCGCGTTTAATAAAAAGTTTACGATTGGCTTTTTCCGTCCCTTCAATTGAGGCTACTCCGGTAAATGCTATTTTTTCAATCTGATGATCGTCTTGAATTAAACTGTCCAACGTTTTTAAAAGTGGTTGAAAAATAGTGGTGTCCTGATCGGTTTGATTGCGCTCAAATGCCACTTTCGTAATCACAGAATCTTCGATTATTAAATTTTTATCCAGCGTAATGGTGGGTTTTGGCATTACAAAATACTCGCTGGGACGCAAATAATCTGGCTCAACGTAAATGGTACTTGTACGTATGCACGGCCGTTTGCGTTTTACCAAATTAAAATCTACCTGATAAAATGTATCACGGAAAGCAGGTTTCATCCCCACAAAAATTTTCACGTATTGGTCAGATGGATCCAAGTCCTGGTATTTAACGGTTGATTTAGTGATTTTACCCAGGTAATAGCCATTGTAATAAAGCGAATTATGGAAACTTGTTTTGCCTTCACAATCAAACTGCTGGTTGTGTATTAAATCTACTGTAATAACGCCGCCTGCTTTAAACACTTTTCGCAAATTATTGCGTTGGGTGTTCAACAAATATTTTTCCTTTTTTTTAATGTAAAATCGGCGTTTTACATAATTGTTCATGTTTAAATAAAACACAGAATCATTGGACACATCATACCAACCGAGTGATACTTCATCATTGTAAATTTGTTTTTGCACCCTTTTACAATCCAGGCATTCTTCTTTATTTTTTACGGTAATTGCTTCTCCTTTTTTGTAATCAAACGCCGGGTTAAAAGGGGCCGACCCCAACACTTGACAGCAATACAACTTACCGTCTCGCAAGGTAAATTGATGCCCCGTTGTTTTAAAATCCGGGTTTACTAAATTTTGATAATGCGGTTTTGATTTTACCCACTCTTTTACAATGTCTTTGGCCAAACGCTCGTACGTCAACCTGTTTTTTGATTTTTTTAACGCGTAAGCCAAATCATACATTTGCACATTTTCACCAACTGCATTGTGCGAACCATTGTAAAACAAGACGCGATCATAAGGTGTTCGTTTTATTTTGGCTTTTTGATCGTGTGTTACTACACCATTACTGCCCATGTAATTTGCATGGTCATTGGCGGCGCGTTTTAAAACCTCATCCTGCACTAAGGTATCTAACCGTTTGCGCTTGCGCACTGCATTAACTTCTTCTAAAATTAGCGCGTTTAGCAATTCGGTATCTAGCTTAGATGGATTTACCGTGGTTTGCCCGATTGTTAAAAACGGAAAAAGTAATAATGTTATGAGCCAAAATCGCATCAAGCGAGCTGAAAAAGATTGGTGTGCCAGCTTTGTTTTGCCTGTGTTTTCCAATTTTTTAGCAGAGCGGCCTTGGTGTCCACCAAATTATTAAACACAATGGTGTCTGGCGTTATTTGATTTGCATTAATTTTTTGTTTGAATTCATTCATTGACACCAATTGTATTTTGCCGGATTCATCAACATAAGTTAACGCCAACCGATTAAAAAAGTCAATATTCAAATCAGTTCCTATTTTTTTTACGGTATGGGTCAATGCATCAATTGAGCAACCGCTTGCAGGGCTCTTGGCTTCATCTACCCCTACAACTAAAAAATAACCTTCTTCTACCTCAAACGCACCATACAGCTCATTACCATGTGCTGCCCATTGTGGAATAAACAGTGCCATAGTGTGCCGAATGTGGTGTTCTTCTGGTTCGGTTAATTTTCGGTCTGCCTGAAAAACCCAAACCCTTGAGTGCGGTGCAAGTGTTGATAATAAGTTATTCATAGTGTTGTACTTTTTGGCTTATTTATTGCCTATTGTTTTTATCACTCCCTCTTTTAATGCGTAGGGAGAGATGGTTACTTTTTGGATGTTTAATTTACGAATAATCCAACGAATTTTAACGGCGGCTATGGGTGCCATTTTTTTTCGGATCGGAATTATTCTCGGATTTTGATCGCGTTGTGCCTGTGTAGAGGCAATTATTTCCGCTAAGCTTTTTTCTATTGCTGTGCTGTTTATTGTTATAAATTCGTTTACGGGATACGGCTCATTACTAATGAGTTCATAAAATGTCTCGAATGAACCACTTGCACCAATTAAATGATTCACCGCTAATCCATCAAAAAAGGGATACGTGCCTTTTTGTAAATAATCTTCAACCTTTTGGCAATCACCCGCAGTCATGGGATCAGCAAAACTGAATTGTTGAAAAATTCGCGCCACACCTATCTCAAAACTTTGAGCCGTTAAAATGCCGGTTTGGTCTGCCAAAATAAATTCTGTGCTTCCGCCGCCAATATCCATTATAATACCTTTTGAAGCAAAATTATGTCCGTAACTCACCCCCTGATAAATCAGTTCGGCTTCACGATCACCAGAAATAACCTGAATTTTAAGCTGGGTAGTTTCTTCTACTTTTTTAAGAAAATCGGCCTGGTTGGTTGCATTTCGAATGGCAGAAGTACCAAAAGCATGTATTTCTTCTACATTTAGCCGCTCACAATGCACTTTAAACGCTTTTAACGTATCAAGTGCGCGTACCATAGCATCTGGCGCAATTTGGTTTTTATTTATGCCTTTTAGCCCAAGCCCCACCCCTTCTTTAACAGTAAAAACCGGCGTAAATGCTTCGCTCGTTTTATCTACCACCAATAAATTAAAGGTGTTTGTCCCCAAATCTACAACTGCTATCCGTTTCATGTTACTAGTAACGCATCCATTTAAAAATCTCTCGCCAAGATGCTTTTTTACCGTACATTAAAATACCGGTACGATACACCTTTGCTGCTGCCCACGTGGTAAACAAAAACGTGAGCGTTAGAATAATTAATGACAAAATGACCTCTGCTAAGCACACCGTATCTGAAGCAATGCGTTGCAGCATAATGACGGGTGATGAAAACGGAATTTGAGAGAACCAGGTGGCAATGGAGCCCGCGGGGTTATCTAAAATCATAATGGCAATGGCGTACGAGAACATTAACGGTAACATGACCGGAATAATGATTTGTTGGGTGTCTGTTTCTGAATCTACAGCTGAACCAATCATGGCAAATAAGCTGCCATACAATAAATATCCGCCTAAAAAATAAAGGAGAAAAAAGAACAATAAACTGCCCCAGTTAATGCGTTCGTAAATAAGTGTAATCAGTTCGCTAGATCGGTTTACTTGCTCAAGCTGATCTGCCAACAAAGCGTCGGGCGAACCTTGCATGGGCCCCATGGCATCTGCAATTGTGGCGGGGTCAAACACATCTTGAAAAATAAAATTACGCATAAGCACCAACGTGGTTGTAATTAAAATTATCCAAATTAAAAACTGTGTTAACCCAACCAGGCCAATACCTATAATTTTACCCATCATTAACTGAACCGGTTTTACTGACGACACCAAAATTTCTACCACACGGCTGGTTTTTTCTTCAATTACACCCCGCATTACTTGCCCGGCATAAATAAGAATGAAAACAAAAATGAAAATTGAAAACGAAAAACCAACAATCTGCGCATCTGTGGTGTCTTGCTCATCTGCATCTACATTAGCCAATTTAAAATCAAACGCCTGGCGGATGCGGCGGTATTCATTTAACGACAACCCTTTGTCCATGGCAAAATACTCTTCTAACCGCAGTTCCAGGCGGTCTCTTATCCAATATTCGGTACGGCTGCTCGGTTTTTCACGGTAAAACCCCGTAATTGCCTTTTTGGTAATTACACGTGGGTCTATCCCTAATAATAAATCATATTCTTTAAAACGCTCTTCAGACTCAAATTGATCCAACGTAATGTCATCTGCATAAAAATCAAATGTGGCGGGTGGGTTACTGTTAGTGCCAATGTATACTTTACCACCACATAAATTTCCGGGATCTGCCACCAATACTTTAAATTGCTTACTGTTTTCTATACTTAACAACATGGCCACATAGCCGAGCGCAGCAATTAAAAAAGGCACCAAAACGGTAATAATTATAAACGATTTTTTACGAACGCGCGATCCATATTCTCGTCCTATGATTAGTCCAATTTTACTCATTTTCGCCCCCTTTCTTTTCTTGCACGGCTTGTATAAAAATATCATTCATGGTGGGTACAACTTCATTAATGGCTTCAATTTCCACCACCGGCATTACGGCTTTTAGCAAATCATTCAACGTATTTTCTTTTAATAATTTTACGTAAGCTATGGCCCTGTGTTCATCAAGCTGTTCTGAATGTTCTAATGAAAAACTGGCAAAAAGTGCATTTGCAAAACCAAACATCATCCCTTTAAACTGAATGGCGTAGGTGTGCGACCGAAACTCTTTTTTAATGTCGGATAATTTTCCGTTTAGTATTAATTTTGATTTGTTGATAAGGGCAATAGAATCGCAAATTTCCTCTACACTGCTCATGTTGTGCGTGGACAGTAAGATAGAAGCACCATTATTTTTTAAATTAATAATCTCATTGCGGATGAGTTGTGCGTTAATGGGATCGAAACCGCTAAAGGGTTCATCTAAAATAAGTAATTTTGGATCGTGCAAAACGGTGATAATGAACTGTATTTTTTGCGCCATTCCTTTTGAAAGTTCTTCCACTTTTTTGTCGTACCAAGCGGTAATCTCAAACTTTTCAAACCATTGGTCTATTTTCTTTTTTGCCGTTTTTTTATCCAGTCCTTTTAATTGGGCAAAGTAAAGCACTTGTTCACGCACTTTCATTTTTTTGTACAGCCCTCTTTCTTCGGGTAAGTAACCAATTGCGGCAATATCATTTCGGGTAATTTTTTTACCTTCCAGGTAAACCGCACCTTTATCGGGGCCAGTAATTTGGTTGATAATTCGAATAAGGCTGGTTTTGCCCGCACCATTTGGCCCTAATAGTCCAAAAATTTCTCCTTTTTTTGTCGCGATACTGATATCATCTAACGCCAAATGGTTGGCATATCTTTTTTCGATATTTTCTACTCGCAAAAGCTCCATAGCTTGTTTTGATTTTTGACAAAAGTAAAGATACACCGATTGTGCAATTAATAGCATTAAAAGGGAGACAGTTGTCCACAGGTTTTATTTGATTAAGAACAACAACCTGATGGCACGGAGTGAACGTGAAAGATTTATCGCTCGTAAAACAGCAATGTAAATTTAGTACCTACGCCTACCTCGCTCTCCACTTTTATTTCGGCATCAATTGAATTGAGCATTTTTTTCACCAAAAACAGCCCTATGCCCGTACCCTCTGTATTGGTTTCATTTTTTATACGCCTAAACGGTTCAAAAATAAGGTCACCGTGTTTCTCTAAGTTAATTCCTATACCGTTATCTTCAAAAACAAGCTGCCGTGTTTTGCCTTTTTTTAAAAGTTGTATTTTTAAAATGGGTGTTTTTTGATTCGTGTATTTTATGGCGTTGGTCACTAAGTTCAACAGCATGCTTTCTAACATACTTTCATTCACCAACAGGGTGCTAAACTGCTTTGTTTCAATATTTATTGTTAGCTGTTTTGTTAAATTATTTTTTGTAATTACCGTGCGCAATACATTTTCAACATCAACCGAAGATACCTCATGGTTACCTTGTACAAAACCCTGCCTGCTGATGTCTAAAAAACGAGAGACGGTTGTTAAACCTGCTTTACTCGCCACACTCAATTTTTCGGTTATTTCTTTTATTTTTTCAATGTCTTTCCGCTCGGTATACTTTAAAAGCATTTGCGTAAGTACTACTTGATTATTCAGCACTGTTTTTAAATCGTGACTAACGTGATAATTAAAATTATCTAATAATTCGTTGGAATTGGAAATTAAGCGATTGGCTCGTGCCAGCTCAATGTTTAAATTGTCGCGCCTATCGGCAGATCTTCCAGTAAAATAAAAAGTGGTTCCCAATACAACCGGCGCTAAAAAAATAATGTAATGAATAGGGTTTTGGTTGAGCTGTAAACCAATATCATCAATAGTAAACGCCCTGCTGTTAAAGACGAAACAATCAATTATTAAGGCGAATAGTGGAAAGGATAACCCGAACAACAGACCGATCCAAACAAGTTTTTGCCTTTTATTTTTTACCACCAAAATCAACCAAAATACTTGTTAATTTTTTGCTCCAGCTCTTCTTTACTAACGGGTTTATTCATAAATTCAGACGCCATCATTTGTTTTTCAAATGCTTCTAAGTCTCGCCTGTGTTTGCTTGAGGTGAGTAAAAAAATCTTGGTTTCAAGTTCAAAATCGTCTAAGTGATATTCAAGTTCATCTAAAAATTCAAAACCGTCCATTTCGTCCATCCGAACGTCTAGTAAAATAATGTGTGGAAGTGACTTCTTATTTTTAAAACGGCTTATCAAATCGTTTAACCCCTCTTGCGGACTCATAAATACGGTAACAGAATTTGTCGCCTCAATTTCTTCCAGCAAATCTTTGGTGTAGTAATTATTTACATCTGAGTCATCAATAATGAAAAAGTCTAGCTTTTCTTTCATATTAGGTGGAGGTTATAGAACTAAATATATCAAAAAAAACTAGGTATTTATACGTATTTTATTTTCTGGTTGATCTATTCTTGATTTTCTAATCGAAGGATTTAACACCGCACCAGCCTTAAACCAGCAATTAATATTGATCTATAACAAATACTAAACTTCATGACTATTGCACTCCAATTAATTAAAAAAAATGAAGATTCGTTCGTTTTTAAGTATTAATACGTTAAAAACTGCACACATTCTGCCGTAACTTCATCATTCCAAAGCATTCTGTAATGTCCAATTTTTTCAAACGCTACCAGCTTTGCTTCTGGCACTGCATTTTTAACCGCTACAGAGTTTTGAAAAGAAAGTACCTTGTCCTGCTTATCATGGATAAGTAACAATTGGCTAAACTTAGCTTGTTTTAAATTTTCTGCCACACTAATTTTAGCAATAGGCTGTCCAATAATTGTTTCTGTAATGGTTACCATTTGTTTGTACGCTTTTGCACCTAGGTGAATGGTTTCTTTAAATTCTTTAAAAATAGCCTCAACCTTGTTTGGGTTTGTTAAAAAAACCAGTTTATCAATTGGTTGGTTCATGTTTGCCAATGTATAGGCCGCAACCGCCGAGCCGAAGGAATGGCTAATTACAGAAAGTGGTTTTTTTATATTTAGCTCCTCTAAAAGCGACGACATTGCAATGCGACATTCCAATAAATTTGTGGTGTTTTTTTGAGAAAAAGCATGTCCCGGTAAGTTAAAGGCAACAACATGGTACCCTTGTTTTTCTAAAGCAAATGCAATGTTGGACATGCTTCCGGCGTTAGAGTCCCACCCGTGTACGAGTAATACCGGTTTTTTAGCGGTGTCACCTAACTGGTAATAATCAATTTCACCAACGGATGTTTTAAGCGTGGAATGACGGGCTTGATTATAAAAAGGCTGTTCGCGCGTGCGAATGTTTTTTTTACGCACCCGCTGAAAAAGGCGAAAGGCTGATTTTCCTGCCGCTTTTGGTGCAATGGCTGAATAAGTACGGTAATAAAGTTGAAATAGTTTTAGTTGGATGTTCATACAGGTTTTATACCAATTGGTATATTTTAGGTTAAAAAATTTTATAGTGCTAAGTGTTCCTCAATAATCTCGTCAACGTGATTCATCATATCTTGCAGGTAGGTGTCATCATTCATGGTTACGGTCATAAAAACAGCTCCTTCTATCAATGCAAATATTCGTTTTGCATATTGTTTAGCATTTACGGTTGGTTTTATTTCGTTTGCCGCTTGCCCTTCAGTTATCATTCGTTCAATGTAATACTGCAATTTGCCCACAACCTCTTGTACTTTTACTAATAATTTTGGATTTTGATGATTGGCATCTACCCCAATATTTATAATGGGACACCCGCCAATTTCTATGGTATGTTTACGATACTGCCGATAAAAACCCACAAGCGCCCGTAACTGTTCAATAGGTGATGCGATAACAGAAAGGTGTTGTTTAATTTGGTCTACTACGCGGTTTACGTTGAACTTAAATGCCGCGAATGCCAAATCTTCTTTATTCTTAAAGTTTCCGTAAACGGCCCCTTTTGTTAGCCCTGTGGCGGTGGTAATGGCAGACATACTTGTGCCGTAGTAACCATTTTTATTAAAAATAGGTGCTACTTTTTGAATAATAAACTCCGTGGTATGGGCTGCTTTTCCTTTCACAACTCCAAATATAGCTAAAAAATATACCGATTGGTATAAAACTTATGCATTAAACGTATTCTGCAAGTTCCAGCCAGCGATTTTCTTTGGTTTCTATTTCTTTTTCAATTTCACCAAGACGGGTTGCCAACGTGTTTGCTTCTTCACCTTCTAACGTTCCGGTACTTAGTTTTTCTATAATTACTTTTCGCTCGTCGGTGAGTTGTTCAAGTTCTTTTTCTATCGTATCAAACTCCATCTGTTCTTTATACGATAATTTCACCTTTTCTTTATTTGCAGTAGGTTCGGGCGTTACGGTTTCTTGCGTTTTCTCTTTTTCTTTGGCGGCACGTTCGGCTTTTTTTAATTTCTCCTCTTCTTTTTTTAAGAAAGCCCGATAAGCGGTGTAGTTTCCAATAATATCTTTTACTTCGCCATCTCCCTTAAAATAAAAGGTATGCTCCACTAATTTATCTAAGAAATAACGGTCGTGTGAAACTATGATTAAACACCCCTGAAAGCTGGCCAAATAATCTTCTAATACACTTAAAATAAAAATGTCCAGATCATTTGTCGGCTCATCCAAAATTAAAAAGTTTGGATTTTTCATCAAAATGGTCATCAAATACAACCTTTTCTGCTCGCCTCCGCTAAGCCGTTCTACATCTAAATAATGCATGGAACGCGGAAATAGAAATTTTTCTAAAAATTGAGCGGCAGACATTTTTTTGCCTTTCTCCAGCGGAATAAATTCGGCAATGTCCGTAATCACCTCAATCATTTTTTTACCGGGCTTAAAACTTGCCCCGCTTTGGTGATAATAGCCCATTATAACCGTTTCTCCAACGGTAATTTTACCTTTTGAAGGCTCTTCACGACCAGTAAGCATGTTTAAAAAAGTAGATTTTCCGGTTCCGTTGGCGCCAACTATCCCTAGTTTTTCACCTTTTTTAAAACCGTAGTCTAAACTTTCAATAATCATTTTGTCGTCATACCATTTACCAAGTTTATGCAACTCCACAATTTTTGACCCCAAACGACTCATCTGAACATTAATTTCAAGTTCGTCTTTTTGTACCCGTTGTTCGGCAGTTTCTTTTAATCCTTGAAAGGCATCTACCCTTGCTTTTTGTTTTGTCCCCCTTGCTTTGGGTTGTCTGCGTATCCAGTCCAACTCTTTCCGCATGGTGTTTTGGGCTTTACCAATCGTAGCTTGCAAAATCTCCTGGCGTTCGGCTTTTTTCTCTAAATAATAGGAAAAGTTACCAGTGTACTTGTAAATCTGTTCGTCCTCTAACTCCAATATGGTGTTGCAAACCACTTCTAAAAAATACCGGTCGTGCGTCACCATTATTATGGCAGATTTTGATTTAGACAAATAATTTTCAAGCCATTCAATCATGTCCAAATCCAAGTGATTGGTTGGCTCATCTAAAATCATTAAATCGGGTTCATTAATCAAAATTTTGGCCAATGCTACTCGTTTTTTCTGACCACCAGAAAGCTCACCTATTTTTTGGTTTTTATCCTCTATTTTTAACTGCGATAGTACGGTGTTTACTTTAACATCATAATCCCATGCATTAATAGCGTTCATTCGTTCAAACGCACGTTGGTAAGCCTCTCCGTCGGATGGATCTTCCAACGCCTTTTCGTATTCTTTTATGGCTTGTGTTTCTGGAGTTTCGGTGCTTAGCACTTCATCAAAAATACGTTTTTCGGGGTTAAAGTTTTCTGCTTGCTCTAAATAGTCAATTCGGATGCCATTGCGGCAAACAATACGTCCGCTATCCTCTGTACCATCTCCACATATTATTTTAAGCAGGGTTGATTTTCCGTTTCCGTTTTTAGCAACAACCGCCACTTTATCTTCTTTATCTACACCAAACGTAACGTCTTTGAAAATAACGCGGTCACCAAATGATTTGGTTAAGTTTTCAACGGATAAATAATTCATATTAACGTAATCGATCTAAAGATGTAACTAATTTTTCATCTCGTTTAATGCCTCTAATTGCCAAGTAAACAAAAGCCACCGCCGGTATCAACAAGAAAAAACCAACACTCATATAAAACACCACCTTTACGTCTGTGTCCGCTTGTAGCTGCACACCTTCGGTAACTAGTCCTTTTCCAAAAAAGTAAAATACATATACCCCTGCTGTAAACAGTACGTGCAGTGCAAAATTTAATCGCGTCACCAGCAGTTGTCTTGGACGTTTTTTATACAATAAAATACCCGCAAGGCTCATCATTGCTAAAAAGATAAACACGGGATAATTGGGGATTGTTCCTCCCACTAGTCCTTCTCCTACTAATCCATCTTTTCCAAATTCGCCCAAAAATTTTACGTCTCCGTTGGCTGAAGTTACCTCAACAGAAAAAATGGGGAAAAACAGGAGCATAATCATGCAGATGAAAGCTAAGGCTAAATATACGGTCTGCGGTCGTTGAATCATAATAAATGCGTTTTGTTTAATGCAAAATTAGCGATTTATTGATTGGTTTTGGCTGAGAGAAGTTTTATTTATTCTTAAACCAACAGAAAGAAGTAATGATGCGGGCAACCGCTTAGGCAAAGGCCGTTACAACGTGCCATTAAAAACAGCCGAAAATCGTGATTATTTAGAACCCATTTAGTTCATTTAAATAATCCACCAATTTTTTTACCGCCCGGCCGGTGAGATTGTTCGTTTTTCTCCTCTAACGTCATTTCAGAAAACGTTTTTGAAGCGCCGCCTGGCTTAAAAATAGGGTCATAACCAAACCCATCCGTACCAGATTGAACAGTTGTTATTTCACCTTTCGCGATCCCCTCAAATTGTTTTTCTTCGCCATTTATTATAAGTGAAATAACGGTTCTGAATTGGGCCTTTCGGTTCTCAAGCCCTTTCAGTTTCGTCAACACTTTTTGCATGTTATCGGCTGCACTGCGCTGTGAACCTGCGTAGCGAGCAGAAAACACGCCGGGTTCTCCATCTAATGTATCAATTTCCAGCCCGGTGTCATCTGCAAAACAATTTACGTTGTAACGGCTAACCACATATTCTGCTTTTTGCCGGGCATTCCCCTCCAATGTTGGCGCCGTTTCAGGAATATCATCTGTACAACCAATTTCAGCCAATGTTTTTACGCTGATAGTATCTGGCAATAATGCCTGAATTTCATTGGCTTTATGTTTATTTTGTGTGGCAAAAACAAGTTCCATAACAATTCATTTTTCATAAACAGATGGGGTAAACTGCCATCCGTTTTTTGTTTCGTCTATCTTTGCAAAGATGAACACAATTATCCGAATATTTTAAATGCTAAGAGATTTACTCAAAGAGGGCGGATTGTATACAATTGCTAATTTGGTGACAAAGGGTGTTGGGCTTTTGCTCATTCCTTTTTATTCAGATTATTTTACCCGGTCAGAGTATGGTATTTTAGCTTTATTAGGTATTTCGGGGGCATTGGCAGCTGCGCTTTTTTCATTTCAAATTTATCAAGGCGTAGGCCGTTATATTTCTGAAAAAGACAATACACTGATTGAGCAACAACGCATTGGCTCAACAGGGCTGCTTTTTACCATTTTGAGCTATACAGTATTTGTGGGCATTGCACTATTGTTTAAGGCTTCTATTTTGGATTTTCTTTCAGAAGAAGAACGCATTACCAATTCGACCTATTACTGGTGGCTTGGTGCGCTATGGTTAAACGGAATTTTTTACACCTTGGGGGTTCAATTACGCTTTTTGCGAAAAACCACCCAATACACCTTAACCTCTTTTTTACATGCGATTGGTAATATTGCCGTTATTTTACTTTTCACGTTGGTTTTTGGCTTTCGGGTAGAGAGTGTTTTTATTGCAACCGTTATTATCAATCCCATTATTTTGGGTGTACAGCTATTTTATTTACGCGATTATTTAGTTTTATTTATCGGCAAAGCTGAGCTTAAAAAGCTATTTCGCTTTAGCGCACCACTTATTCCGGCGTCCATTGCATACCTGGTTTTAAATTTTACCGATCGTATTTTTATTAAGGAGCTTAACAATTCACTTTCAGAGGTGGGAGTTTATGATATGGGTTTCAAATTTTCTGCGCTTGTTTCCATAATTATTGTTGCTTTCCAATCGGCCTTGGCACCACTTATTTATGAAAAACATGATGAAGCACATGCCAAACGTGAGTTGGGGCGGATTATGCGCTTATTTATTGGCTTTGGCTCCATTGGTATTTTAACTATGTCCTCTTTTTCGTATGAAACGTTATTTATTTTTACCCAACCGCAGTATTATGAGGCTGCTGTTTTGATGCCGCTATTTTACCTTTCTGTGTTTATGACAGGTTTTGGTATGTTCTCTCCCGGTATTCAACTGAAAAAACGTACAGAACTTATTCCTTTTATTGTGTTATTTGCAGGGGGTGTAAATGTATTACTTAACTATTGGTTAATTCCTATTTATGGGTTATTTGGCGCCGCCGTAGCTACACTAATTAGTACATTTTTGAATAACTTAATTTTGTTTGTGGTAGCGCAACGGTTGTATTACATTCCTTATGTTTCGGGTAAACTATTACTGGTATTTTTTAGTTTTGGGGTTATTTATTTCTTCAATTCATACATGGATCAGTTTATTGAAATAGACTATTCATTTTCTATTGGTTTAAGGTTAATTATTCTATTGGGCTACTTATTGTTTTTGGTTCAAATCAAATTCATTAGTTTTAACCAACTCATTGAGCGCATAAAAAAAAGGAGCAAATAAAGTGATTCAGAAATTAAAACACGGCATAGGGAACCTTAGTACAAGGTTAATTAAATGGCTGGCGCGCCGCACTAAAATTAACCTCATAAAAGTGGCGTATACTGAAAATGGTTTGCTAAAATCACATAGTCTGGCAGCTTCTGGTGAATATTATTTTACACAGCGTTATTTACCCAGCGTTATAAAAAAAACGGCCCCTGTTTTAATTGATATTGGTGCCAATGTAGGCGATTATTCAAAACTACTGCGCAGGGCTTTTCCAGAGGCTTTTTTGTATTGCTTTGAGCCTAACCCGAACACTTTTACCGCGTTAAAAGAAAAAGCTGACCTTAAAAACTTACTGTTTAATGTAGGCGTAGGTTCAAAAACAGAGCAACTTAATTTGTATTTTGACGAGGGCAATAAAACAAGTGTACAAGCCACATCAGACCCTAAAATTTTGGATGTTATTGCGCATCAAAATGACTTATCATCTGTTGAAATTCCCGTTACTACACTGGATTTGTTTTGCAAAAAACACCGCATTGATTTTATTGATTTTTTAAAGATTGACACCGAAGGTTTTGAACTAGAAGTGTTGCAAGGGGCTGAACGGTTGCTGAATGAGAAAAAAATAAAAATAATCCAATTTGAATTTAACGAGGTAAACATTGTAAAACGTCGCTTTTTACGCGATTTTTACTTGCTTTTGCCCAATTATGATTTTTTTAGATTAGACGAAAAAAGGCTAATACCGCTTGGTGAGTGGAAACCCGAACATGAAATTTTTCAGTTTCAAAACATTGCAGCCATTCGTAAATGAATCCGTTAATCTCCATAGTTGTTCCTGTGTATAATGTGCAGCATTATTTGGCCGAAACAATCAACTCTGTGCTGCAGCAAACATACAGTAACTGGGAATTAATTTTGGTAGATGATGGCTCGACGGATCAATCAGCCAAAATAGGCCAGGAATTTGCCCTAAAAGATGACCGAATTTCCTATTACTATAAGCCGAATGGTGGGCAAGCATCTGCACGAAATGTTGGAATAAAAAAAAGTAATGGTGAATGGGTTTCTTTTTTAGATGCAGATGACCTTATATTACCTGAAAAATTAGCCGATCAATTAGCAGACATTAAAAACCATGCGCCCGATTTTTTATATGGTTTAGGCTATTATTATTATCCTGAGCGCGAAGAAAAATTGGTGCCTTACAATTGGGTATCGGGTGAAAAAACTGGTTACGATTTTTTTAAAATACTGTACCATAGCTGTGCGGTAAACACCAACACGGTTTTGGTAAAACGCAAATTGTTTGATGAAGTGGGCTATTTTAATGAAGATGCCGTTTTTAGAGGTACAGAAGATTGGGAATTGTGGTTACGTATTGCCAAGCACGTTGCTAAAGTTTACGGTTCGCCCAAACGCAACGTTTACTACCGCATTCACGACGGTGGTATTCATTTACAAAGCATACGGATGAAAAAAGGTAAATTAGCCATTTATGCCTTGTACGACAAAGATAAAAATGTACCGCGCTTAATGCGTTTACGCGAGTACCGATACAATTATCGTGAGTTATTAAACCTGTTGTGGAAAGAAAATAAACCAGATGAGCTGCGCACCGTGTTTAAGGAATTTACAAAAAAAGACAAATACGGACTTGGAACATTTAAACAACGCATATTGATTCAACTGCTTCCGCTTTCTGTTTTTATGAAAGTAAGTAATAAAATAACCTACCGCATTGCTTATCGGTTAGAGCATTTAACCTACAAGCTATTTTTGAAATGAAACCGCGTATTTTACATATTACACCTTGGTTTCCTACGCCTAAAGATCAAACAAAAGGCATTTTTATTGCGCGCCACATTGCCGCATTAAAACCCCATGCCGAAAATCATATTTTACACCTGCGTTTTGGTGCCAAAAAATTAATTGAACGCATTACAGATTACAACGGCGTTCCCCTGCGTCGGTATACATTAAAACCATTCAGCAACCGCTGGCGATTGAAAGAAATTGCAGCATCTACCGCAATTAGTAAATATTTAAAAAAAAATCAAGCGCATTTTGATGTGGTTAACTTTGCTGTAGCCTACCCAAATGCCATCTCCATCAATCGCTTAAGGGCGCGTTTTCCGTCACTTATTTTTACCATTACGGAGCATTGGTCGGCCTATCATGAAAATTTTAATCTGCCTGAAACAAGCCGTGGCAGAAAACGAATTGCATCTATTTTTGCAGAACATCCGCCACTGGCTGTTGTTTCTGAAGCTCTAGGTGTTGATATTCAGCGCTTTGCCAATCAACCTAAATTGCATTTTTTTGTGGTTCCAAATGGTGTAGACACTTCTTTGTTTAATTACACAGAAAAAACACCCTCTGAAAACTTTATTTTTACCTCAATAAACCACTGGAGTGCGGTAAAAAACCCACTGGTATTGTTAGAGGCTTTTGCGCTTTTGCAGCACAAACACCCCAATACCCAACTTATTTTGGGAGGCGAAGGTGAACTTATTGGCCCTATGCGCGCTAAAGTAAAACAACTAAACTTAGAACGATCAGTACAATTAACAGGCCGGCTAACACCACAGCAAGTAGCACAGCTGCTGCACCAATCACACGGTTATTGCCAGGCATCAAATTATGAAACCTTTTCAGCCATTTGTTTAGAGGCATTAGCGTGTGGAACACCTGTTATAGCTGCTAAAGTTGGCGGCATGCTTGATTTTATAAATGACTCAAATGGTATTTTAGTGGATGAATTAACACCACAAAAATGGTGTGATGCATTGTGCGAACACATCCAAAATTATCGCGCTTACAACCGCGCTGAATTTGCACAAAACGTGGCAGAAAATTATAACGAAACTGCTATAGGCTTGCGCTACGCCAGTTTTTTTAATCGTTTAATCGATCAACATGAAGGGTAAAGTTATATTGCTTATATCACCAGAGCCATGGGGTGCAAATTTTGTGTCTAAACATCATTACGCGAATTATTTGGCAAAAGAAAACACGGTATACTTTTTAAACCCAGCGCATGGTTTCAGAAAAAAGCCTTTCGTAAAAATAGAAGCAAAAAACACAACTGTACACCAAAATTTAACGGTGATAAACTATGTTAATTTATTGCCTCGTTTAAACACCTTTCCCAGGTTTATTCAACGCATTAATTACAAGTTACAAGCGAAATTAATACGTAAGCACATTGGTGAAAAATTAGATATTGTCTGGAGCTTTGATCCTCTACGGTACTGGAATCAACAAGTTTGGGGCGACTTAGTTACCATTTACCACACAGTAGATTTTCATCCGGCGGCTAAGTATGAAAAAGAAATTATTTTAAGCAGCACGCACTTTTTAGGTGTAGCTGATCTTATTTTGGATGATTTTAAAGCGGTCCGAAAAGGGGTGTGCATTCCACATGCGGCAGATTTGGATGGTTTTTCTTCAACAGAAGCAGCGCTGCTTCCCGGTAAAAATAGCATACGCGCTTGCTACGTGGGCAACTTTCACCGCCATATTGATTATGGCGTATTGCTGCAAATGGCAAACGAAAACACACAGGTTGATTTTATTTTAATCGGTCCGGTAACGGCGAGCAACCTCTCTATTGGAAACAGCATTAAAAAAGAACAATTAGCAAGGCTCGAAAATTTGTCAAACGTCCATTTTATTGGAAGTGTGCCTCCTAAAAAATTAATGAGCTATATTCAGCAATGCTCCATTAATTTAGTATTATTTAAAAAGGAACATGAACGTTTGCACTGCAGCCCTCATAAGCTTATGGGTTATTTTTATTCTGGCAATGTAACATTAGCCAACTATATTGACGCGCACAAAAACACACCAACGGAAATTATACAGATGGTAAATGACCAGGGTACTATTCCAGATGAATTTAAGAAAATTGTAAATCATATTGAGGCGCACAACACAGCTGAATTAACTACTCTGCGTAAACAATACGCTTTAGCAAATGGCTATGCCGACAGAATTTTAGCTATTGAAAAAATCATTTATTTTGAAGATAATCAAACGCATATCTAACAAGTTAGGTATTTACCGCACGTACCCGCATACTGTTGCGGGCAAAACGTTTCGTGTACCTATTTATAAAGGCATTGGACATGCCCATTTTATGGATGCCGAACCGTGGATGGATGATGTATTAAAATTAACAGGGAAAGACGCTGTTCGGTTTTTAGATGTTGGCGTAAATGTGGGACAAACCTTGCTTAAATGGAAAGCACTGTATCCCGCATCTACCTACGTTGGTTTTGAGCCAAACCATAATTGTCTGGCTTATTTGAATGACCTCATCCAAAAAAACCAACTCAAAAATTGTACGATACATCCGTACGGAATTTCAACTAAAAAAACAGACGCTCATTTGTATTTACTTGGTCGCGATCCCGGAGACTCTTCTGCATCTACCATAGAAAATTTGCGTGCAGATGAAAACAGGCTGCGTGTACCCGTCCAACTTATTCCGTTAAAAGAAGTAGAACAACAACCTTTTGACCTCATAAAAATTGATGTGGAAGGAAGCGAATTAGAGGTGTTACAATCCATTTTTGACATGGAAGGAGAACCAGTGATAATTTGCGAAATTTTACCGGTGTACTCTGAAAAAAATAACGAACGCTTAAAAAGGCAAATGGTAATTGAGCGGCTTTTGGCGGCAAACGACTATTGTATTTACAGCATTGTTAAAACCAATAAAATTACATTAGAAAAAAAGATTGAATTTGGTATTCATGGAGATGTTTCACTTTCTGACTATATTTTTATACCCCAGGCAAAGGAAGCAGCAATTATTGCTAATTTTAACTAATGCCTTTTTTTTCCGTCGTCATACCAAGTTTTAACCGTGCGCACCTCATTGGCAAAACCATTGAAAGTGTCATCAATCAAACGTTTACAGATTTTGAACTTATTATAGTAGACGACGGCAGCACGGATGATACGGAAGCCGTAATCAATAACTATACAGATGCGCGCATTCATTATGTTTATCAAGAAAATGGGGAACGTGGAAAAGCGCGCAATACCGGAACACAATTAGCCGGGGGCAATTACGTGTTTTTTTTAGACTCTGATGATCTGCTATATTCCCACCACTTACAGCACGGTTTTGACCAGATTGAACGATTAGAACAACCTGCTTTTTTTAGCGCGCGCTATACATTAATAAATGGCGAAAAGAAAAAACCGGCAACGCCCTTAACTAAAAAGACTATTAAGGCAAAAACAGTGCGCCAAAACCCTTTTGCGTGCCAGTTTTATTTACGCCGAGACGTGGCACTAATGTTTCCTTTTTCTGAAAATCGGAACTTAAAGATTGGTGAAGACTGGGAGGTGATTTTAAAAATTGCTGTTCGGTTTCCCCTTTATTTTTCAAACCAAATTACGGCAGCAATAGTGGTCCATAGTGAACGAACTATGGAAGTGGCTGCTATACAAACCATTCTTGAATCGCGCACTATTTTGATAGAAAACTTAACACAAGACCTTGAAATAACGACAAAAATTAGAGAAAATGTTTGGGTGGAACTCACAACTTTAGCAGCGCTTTCTGCCAGCATAAATGGCGATAAAAAACAAGCCCTTACCCTTTTAAAACAAGCAGCAGCCAGGCAAAAGCGGGTTTTATACCAACGACGCACATTGGCCATTCTAAAAAAAATACTGTTAAATGGAAAAGCTTAACGTCCTTCAGACACTATACTCTGGCCTTGGTGGACACGGTAATGTGGTGTTTTCGTTACTTTCTACCGATTTTTTAACGGACTACAAATCTACTTTGGTGTTTTACGGTATTGAACCTGCACTACCTTTTTACATAAATCGGGCTGAGCAATTGGGCGTTTCTCATTTTTCAATTCAAAAAAAACCAAAGCGTTATTTTAAAAGTTTTACAGCTTTCAGAAAAATCTTACACGAATCTTCGCCAGACTGTATTATCATCCACGACAGTGAATTGATTATTCCGGCAAATACCTATCGAAAAAAAAATAAAAAGTGCCGGTTAATTTATATCGAGCACGAATCCAACCAATCAAAACGAAGGTTTTTATGGTGGATGAGTCGTTTTGCTTACAAAAAAGCAGATAAAGTGGTTTGCTTATCATCATCTTATAAAAATGAATTAATTGAACGATTGTCCGTAAAAAATGAGGACAAATTTGTGGTGATTCCCAATGGAATTGACATTTCTGTTTTTAAACCAAAACACGCCCCATTGACCGACACGTTAACCATAGGCATGGCTGCTCGCTTTTCGACATTGAGAGACCATCTTTTATTGGTGAAGGCTTTTGCCAGATTAGTAGAAAAATACCCGAAGGCAGTACTAAAACTGGCCGGAACAGGAGATAGTTTGCGAGCAGTGAAAGATGCTGTAAACAACCATAGCCTTTCAGCTAACGTGGAGTTTTTAGGCTTTTTAGATGAAGCAGAAATGGTTGATTTTTATGGTAGTTTACACTTGTATGTACATGCCACCAAAAGTGAGAATTTAAGCACATCTATTTTGCAAGCAATGGCAATGGAGCTGCCTGTTATTACGGCGGATTTATCCAACAACAAACCCTTAATACAACATGAAAAAACCGGTTGGTTATACAGTACAGGAGATGAAGCCGACTTGACAAAAAAGCTACATTTAGCATTAGAAAATAAACAAAATTGGACCAACATGACAAAAGCTGCTCGACAGACGGTGCTTACGCTTTATTCTAACGAAGTGATGGTAAAAAAATACAGCAACCTTATTAACAAAAAGGAGCAATGAGAATACTGATTGTACAAAAAGTTAAAGCATTAGTAGGTTCTGAAAAGTATTTTTTGGAGTTATTACCCGCGCTTGAAAAACACGGGCATAAAACTGTTTTTGCATGCGTTTATTTAACGCGAGACAAAGCTAAAACACTGCCCTTTATTAATGCTATGAAGCGGCTTAATTTAGCGATTCATTCGCTTGAAGTTACTTCTGATAAATCGATCTTAAAATGTTTAGCTTTTATTGCCAAAATCTATAAAAAAGGGGCATTTGATTTAGTACACGCTCACCTTATTCACGCTGACCTCTGGTGCGCTTTACTCAAAAAAACAAACCGTATTAAAGTTCCGTTGGTATCGACCAAGCACGGGTATGATGAAGCTTATATTTCAAAACATGGTTTTTCTGCAGAAAAGTTGACAAAAAACCGCTACTACAGACTTTGTAAGTTTTCAGAAAAATACATTAACCGTTCATTTGCGGTTTCAGAAGGGCTGCGGCAGTTATTTATAAACGCCGGGTTTTCTACCGCGGATAAAATTGAAACCATTCACCACGGCTTTGATTTACCGGAAATCGACCGAACGCCAAATGCAAATTTTAGGTTTGCCCAACAACAGCTTGTGGTTCTTGGGCGCATTATTCCGTTTAAGGGGCATCAGCTTTTGTTCAATGCCTTACCACAGGTTAAAGCCGAATTTCCTGATTTTAAACTAATTATTTTGGGCCACGGAGATGCTGATTTGATTCAACAACTTGAACAATTTTGCACTGTCAACGGGTTAAATGAAAACGTAGTTTTTAAAGGGTATCAAAATAATATCTACGACTATTTGGCCAATTCTGATATAATGGTTGTACCGTCTATCGCAGAGGGTTTTGGTTTGATTTTTTTGGAGGCACTAAATGCAAAAATTCCAATTATTGGTTTTGATGTTCCAGCGACAAATGAGGTACTTCTTCATCAAAAAACAGGAATACTTGTTCCGCCTTACAACACTGACCATCTTGCGCAGTCCATTATTGAATTATTAAAAAATGAGCAGCTAAGGGCAAATTATGCCGACGCAGGATATGCTCGCTTGCACAACTACTTTTCGTTAGACCGAATGATTACGGCTACACTTGCGTTTTATCAACGCGCACTTCTTGATTTTTCAAATAAAGGTAAAGCAGAATAAAGCCAAAAAGTGATAAAACAGGAATTTTATATCGCGCCAATGCTCCAAAATTATACGACGTAAACCCAACGGCGAATCCGAACACCAAACAATAAATAAACAACCCATATAACAAGGGCTGGTTTCTTATTTTTTTAAAGAATGACCGCCCCACCCTAAAAAGCACCAATAAAACCAGCACTAAAAATAAGCCACTTTCTAATGCCCCCATCAACACCACCGGGTTTCTGGCCTCCCAAAGGTACGGTCTGAAATATGTAACATTTAATGCCGCAGGAATTTTACGTGCTACGCCAAGTGGTGTATAGTCTACATCTCCCAAATTATACGTTGAGCCTCCTACATCTGTATGCCACGTGTGAAACCCTTTTACTTGCCAGGCAATGTTGGAAGCCTTATATTTTTCGGATGATTGGGTAATTTGGTTTAGCCCCACGTAACTCAAAACAATCAGCCCAACAAACAAAACCGGCCGGCTAAAAAGCGAAAAACAGCACCTTTAATTTGATGTTGCACATGCCGGTAAAAACCCAACATTAATCCCGGTAAAAATGCTAATACAATATATGCTTTTAGTGCCACTACTAACGCCCCTACAAAGATGGCTGAAACTAACATTTTTACCTTAAATGACCCCTTAAACAAACCAAAATACAAAGCGTAAATAATGTAATTAATGCCAAATAGGGTTACGGTATCTTTCATTATTCCACCGCCCCAAAAAACGACCGACGGAATTAAAAACACCACCCAAAATACGTATTTTTTATACTTGGGTAGTATATCTGAAAATGCGCGGTAAAGCTTCCACCCACCAATAAAAGACAACAATGACATAAAAAGCGTCGTCACCAAGTATGACTGGAATGAAATAAGATTAATAGGAGAAAGTAGTTTTACCATTAACCACTCTTCATACGTATTAGAATACCGAATACTTTCAGAAAACGCGCTTAAATCTGCCGGAAGGTTAGCACTTTCAGAAAAAAGCAACCTAAAATAATCTGTTGGAGCATCAATTAATGTTTGCGATAAAACCGTGGCACCATGATGATACAAAAATGTATCGCCAAAACCATAATAGTAAAGGTAAACAAGGGCAAAGCCTAAACCACCAATTACTTTTATTAAAAATGCTGGAATGAAGTAACGATAGCCTTCATCTTTTTTTGCAGAACGATATACCCACAACACAAGCAGTATCAACGTTAGATAAACTACCCAAATTCCCCAATCTACAATTGAAATATAAACCATTTATTCCGCTATTGGCTTTATGTACGCCAAAATAAAGATAAGGTTTTTATCGTTTCGGGGTTTTTAGCTACCTTCATCCTCAAAAAAAAGGAGCGTATTAAAGGTGTTTTTTGCATATCGTTAGATTTTGAGAAGTATTGGGGTGTCCATGACGTAATGCCCATTGAAAAATGTGACCGCTTTAAAAGTGTAGGTACAGTTGTACGGCAATTACTGCAACTTTTTACCCGTTATGATATACATGCCACATGGGCGACGGTTGGTTTGCTACAGTACACCAATATAGCAGAGTTAAAAAACGATAACCGTTTAAAAAAAATCAATTATTCTCATCCGGCTTATTCGCCTTTTCCATTAACGCCCAAACAGTATGGTAATTTTGATGAGGATTTACTGTTGGGACGAAATGAAATCAAACACATTTTAGCAACACCATTTCAAGAACTAGGTTCACATACATTTAGCCATTTTTACAGCTGTGAAGCAGGTATTTTAATGGACGATTTTGACGCGGACTGCCAACAAATGGCAGAATTGGCTGATGAACTTCAAATTGAGTTCCAGTCCATTGTTTTTCCGCGTAACCAAATTAATACGGCTGCGCTTGCATTGTTGTACAAACGGGGCTACACGGCTTACAGGGGCAACCAAGAAAACCGCTTTTGGAAAAACAGCAACTTTGCGTCTGAATCTGTGTTTAAAAAAGCGGGCAGGGTAATAGATGCTTATCTTAAAAACTCAACAACAAAAGCGTATGGCGCAAGCGAGTTACCCAAAAGCCACGGATTGCTAAACGTGCCGGCGAATCGTTTTTTCAGACCGGTGAGCACGAAAAACTGGTTGGAAAAACGAAAAATAAAGCGAATAAAGCAAGAGATGCATGCCGCGGCAAAAAATGGTACTGTTTACCACTTGTGGTGGCACCCGCACAATTTAACAGTGCATACAGAAAAAGCCTTTGGGCAGCTTGAAGAGTTGTTTGCCTATTACCAAGTATTGCGTCAAGAATTTGATTTTGAATCGTTAAACATGGCAGAAATTGCGGAATATGTCAAAAGCTAAATTAATGGTGATTGCCACCGCGGGGCTAACCACAACTATGTTGGTAAGCACTTTGCGTCAATTAGGGCATGGTGTCTGTTTAATTATCGAGGAAAAGGAGCCGAAAAGTGACATTATAAAACGCCGCAAAAAAAAACTGGGATGGCGCAACGTTTCGGGACAACTGGCCTTTTTACTTTTTGCCAAACTATTTATTGGTAAGCGCAAAAAACGCATTCAAGCTATTTTAAATGAAGCCAACATTGCACCTGCTGCAGAAAATGACATACCCAACCACCACATTTCATCTGTACATGATAAAAAGTTAGATGAATTAATAAACTGTGAGCAACCTCAACTTATTGTGATTAACGGAACACGAATTTTAAAAAAGCAATTGTTAAACAGTATCCCCTGCCCTGTAGTTAACATCCACGTAGGCATAACCCCTGCTTACCGCGGTGTGCATGGTGGATATTGGGCACTGCGCAACAAACAACCGCACTTATTTGGCGTAACCCTGCACTATGTAGACACTGGAATTGATACCGGAAAAAGTATTGCACAACGCGTTATTCAACCAACTGCGACTGATAATTTTAACACCTACCCAATTTTACAATATACTGAAGGACTGCAACTGCTCTCATTCCATTTAGATGCGATTTTAGCAAATGATGCAGCTGTTGTGCAACCGTTAACTAATGAAAGTAAATTGTACTATCACCCTACCCTGTGGCAGTATATAAGCACACTTAGACGTGTAAATTAATTAAGCATGGTGGTACGGCTCATTGTTTAAAATGGTGAAACCTCTGTAAATTTGCTCAATAAAAAAAAGGCGAATCATTTGGTGGCTAAACGTCATTTTTGAAAGTGATAATTTTTGATTGGCCTGCTGATAAACAGCATCTGAAAAACCATAAGCACCACCCACCACAAAGGTAATGTGTTTATACCCTCTATTCATTTGATTTTGCAGCCAATCTGCCAATTGTTCTGATGTTTGGGCTTTGCCTTTATCATCTAACAATACAACTAATCCGTTTGGATTAAGCTTAGCCAAAATAAGTTTACCTTCTTCCTCTTTTATTTGATCTTCTGTTAATTTTTTGGCATTTTTGAGGTCTGGAATTTCAATTTTTTCAAACTGAATGTATTTGCGTAACCGTTTTAAATACTCATTTTCACCTTCTTTTAAAAAGGGTTTTTGAGTTTTACCAATAACTAATAAGTTAATCTTCATTTTATGCTTATCTGCCGGGAAAGATAAGGAATTTGGAGCATAAAACTGAGCATTTAATCGGCTGGAATTTTAACTTGTTTTTTTGGCTTAGTTTTTGATAAAATTACCATATTAAAAGAATCAACTACATTTGATTTTAAATAACGTACAATGAGAAAAGTATTACTAATGTGTTTCCTACTTACAGGAGGCCTGGCATTTTCGCAACCGGAGTCTGGAGATATTTTTATGCCTGCTATTGAATCCATCAAACGTCCGGCCACAACTGAACAGGCGCAACCTTCGTTTGAATCTGTTTTGGTAAGCGGATTTAAAACGGGTAATGCTTTAAAGGTAGCGTACTATTTTGGTGACAATGTAGATTTGTCAATTGCAGGAAAATCAAACCTTTATTCAAAATCTCAAGCGCAACAAATTTTAAAAACATTTTTCGCTGAAAATGAAGCGGAAGAGTTTAAAATCATTCATAAAAAAAGTACAGAAGCGGGGCAATATTTCATTGGCGAACTCATTACCCTCAGTAAAAGCAAATTTCGTGTTACGGTGAACAGCAAAATGCATGAGGGTAAAAAAATGATTACGGCTTTAACGATTGAAGCCAATTAATTGGCCAAACTGTCTGCTACTATTTCACCATCTATAAACAACATGCGTTCAATACCATTGGTTAATACAAACTGATGATACACATGCATGGTTTTTCCTTTGTACGCAGTTGGGTCGGTATTCATTTCTGTTAATAAAGGATGTTCTTCTGCCACAAAAAGCGCGGCCTCATATCCACTTTCCTCATTCCCTAAAATAAGGTAAGTTTGGGGGTCAATAATTAAAAACTCTTCAAACTGCAACGCAAATTCATCTAACTGGTTTACGGCTCTTTTCGGCCGGTCAAAGTCGTAATATTCCAAATCTACCTCAACAGGGTTATATGCTGCCAATTCTAACTCACCCTCGGTGAATGATTTTCTTTCAAATGCGCTCATCACATTTGCACCATCCATGTATATTTTTCGTTGTATAAATGGCTCACTGTCTACCGTATTAATTGAAAAATACTCATCAATATAAACGGGAACACCATCTTTATAAAACGTATTTCTGCTAATGCTTTTACCGGTTAACTGTTCGGTTTCTAAATACAACACTAATGTATCGCCCTGCAGGTATTGAACGGCTTCGTAAGTTTCATTTTCTTTAGAAAAGCGTAAACTTTGCGCCACGCTGTATTCTTGTGATGCATCTAACTTTACAGCCACGTAGGCATCAATATCTGCCTCAGAAATTTCTATTGTCGGCGTATCATTTTCAGCTGAATCGGTAGTGCCACCGCAGCCTATTAGTAAAAAAAGTACAACAGCACAGGTTGATTTTTTTATTAATTCTATTGTTCTCATAACATGCTAAAATAACAAAAATGCCGTGCATACATTAGTTTGTATGCACGGCATGTGATAAAAATTTATACCTAATTATTCAAAAATTACATCCATTTCAACACGTCTGTTTCGTTGACGACCTTCAGGTGTGTCGTTTGGTGCAATTGGTTGCTCTTCTCCAAAGAATTGAACCACCATACGTTCTGTTAAAATTCCACGTTGAATCATAAAGTCACGAACGGCTTCTGCTCTTTTCTTAGACAAAATTAAATTTGTTTGGTCACTTCCTTGATTATCGGTGTGTCCTGCAATTTTCAGTTTCCAATCTGACTTACGAATTAATAAGTTCGCTAATTCTTCTAACGACTCGTAAGACGATTCTTTAATGATTGCTTTTCCTAACTCAAACTCTAAGTTATCAAACGCCGTGTTGATGATTTCCTGATCCTCTTCTTCAATTACAGGACATCCGTTATTTTCTACCGGCCTGGAATATTTACACACTCATCATCTTTATCCAATACACCATCTTCATCTGTATCTTCATAAGGGCAACCATCATTTGCCACCGAACCGGCGTTGTAAGGACATTTATCGTCTTTATCCAACAAACCGTCACCATCTGTATCTGCCAAGGGCAACCGCGGTTTTCTTGCGGGCCTGCTTCTGTTGGACAACTGTCTAAATAATCAAAAATACCATCATTATCTGTATCCGGGCAGCCTTGGTTTTCTATTTGGCCAGCTACTTCCGGACAAAGATCATCTGAATCTTTTAACCCATCACCATCTGTATCCGGACATCCGTTAAATAAGGCAATCCCCGGTGTATTAGGACAATCGTCCTCTTTGTCAATAATCTTATCACCATCCGTATCCGGGCACCCGTTAAACTCGGCCAAACCGGCATCATCCGGACATGCATCTTCTTTGTCAATTACTTTATCGCCATCCCTATCCGGACACCCGTTGAACTCTTTCAATCCCGGATCGTTCGGGCACGCATCTTCTGAATCTTGAATACCGTCGCCATCTGTATCCGGACATCCTTTAAACTCCCAAATACCCGGTGTTTCTATACACAAGTCCATATCATCAGATACTTTATCGTTATCGATATCTTTTGGAGCACCATATAAAATTGGAATTTTTAATGCTACGTAAAGGTCTGCTCCGCGTACTTGCTTATCCTTACCTGGCGCAAACACCCATCTTAAATCTCCTGTACCAATAATTACTGGCCCAAGGCGTAAACCTAAACCTGCACGTGCACCAAACATACTGCTGTATGACATTGGAATGGATAAACCTGCCCAGGCAAAATCATACCGTGGTGTTAAACTAATAGATGTGGGGTACCTTACTTTGTGCGCATCATTATTCATTTGAAACCCAATCATTGCGTTGGCGTTTAAATAAATATCTTTCCAGATATTCCAATCTATACCAGCATTAATGTGTGTTGGTAAGTTCATGTAAAAACTACGTTCAGAATTGTCTATGGTAGCACCTCCTGCAGCGGCCAATGTATCTACATTTGCATTAAATGACCCAAGAGATTCTGTATCATCAAAATCAAACAAACTTAAAACCTGTGATGTGTCAGCGAATGAAACGTTTAGATTAAAGTCATTTGCGTTTTGTGATTTTTCATACCGCATTCCGCCAATATCATTAATGGCTAAACTGAATTTTAATTTATATTTATTTTGATCGCGTCTCCATAAATTGGTTTCGCCGTTCATGTCGTACTTATAATCTTTCCAATTTGGACGCCACTCGTAAACCGCTCCAATATCTAGTCCTAAACCAAGTTTTGATTCTAACGAGTAAATATCACCAAATGTTAATGCTCCAAAACCTGTTTCAGGATCAATATCTCCGGAACCTCCAGTATACTGATTGGAGTTTACGTCAAAGTATTGATCAATATTCCCTGAGTAACCATAATCAAAATCACCTTGAATACCGTAAAGCGTATCTTCATTTTTTAAGCTATATCGGACCTCATCTGTATAAATATAGGCTGCTCCCAGTCCTTGTAAAAATTTAACTTTAGCACCCGCTTTAATAAAGTGTTCCTGTTCATCATAAACCGTCATGGCAAAGCCTAAATTATATTCTACCCAATGGTTGGTTGAAATATTTAAAAGTTCATCTTGCAAGGGGTTGTCATTTGGATTCTCTGCAAACAATGCCGGAAAATTCAAGTCGTTTTGCGCCAATTTTACCAGTTCTGGCGAAACATGATCTATATTTACAAATGAACGTTGTTTAACCCCTAAACTAATCGCCATGGTGCGGTTAATGGTTACCATTGCATTCAAAATATCAATGTTGGATTCAAAATAAGCTTTACGCTCTAGCCCTTGCGGATTTTCAAATTCGAAAAAATTACCTGCATTTGCGTTTACTGAATCGCGGGCATTTTCACTCGCAATGATGGTTCCAAAATTTGGGTCGTTTTGCCAAGCCTGCACTTTTGGGTCTGCTGTGTCGCGTAATGACTGCGTCCACCAATACGGCATTAAGTGCGGATTAAAATAAACGTGGTTGTTGTAAACAGAGCTTGAAAAAGCGCCGAGCGTTATGTCAACTTTAAATCGGCTATCAGCTATGTTTGCGGGGTTTAAATCTCCACCAGAAACACCTGAATAATTACTTTGTCTGTAGCCCATAAAATCTTGACCAAAGGTTTGCGAGCCCGTCAAAATAATAGTTAATAATAGTAAGCGTAGTTTTCTTTTCATCTTAGGGTCAGTTTAGTGTATGTACTTTAATTTGGTTTCCATCATACGTGCAAAATCGTTCTTTACTTATGCCATATAATTCATCAGTCTGATTGGTTTTTAAACGTAGTTTACCTCCGCTATTAAGCAAATATAAACTATTCTGTGACTTATTAAAAAAAACATAGTTGAAGTCGTCCTGTTCCACCACTCCCAAAAATTGACCTACACCTTCGGGTTTTAGTAATTCTGTTTCTAAGTATCCAAAAGCATTAAACAATAGCACACGGCTAGCTTCCTCAACAACTAAAATTGGTACTCCTTCATGCTGAATCCAATTGACCTCCCATGGGTTTACGCGTTTATCTAACTTTACTGAATCGGCATAGCCATCCCGCACAAAATAGCTGTAAATGTATTGGTTTTTATACCCTACTTTGCGCATATGCCCCTCATTCGTCCCCGATAAAAAAGAAGATTCTGACGGCAATTTAAATTGATGCATTTTGTTAAACCTGTTTTCCCCTCTGCGGTTTAAGATGTACTGATTATTTTGAGCGTCTTTAAAGCTAATGTAATCTTTCCGTTGAATTTGGGTGTAGTGTAAAACAGATACTATTTCGGCTTTACTTGCTGTAAACTGCCAACCGTCTACGCGCTTACCCTGCTCATCAAAATAGTCTATTTTATTGCCATTTACAAGCAAAAAACGGTAGTTGTAGTTGTTGTCATAATTAAGGCAAATGCCTTTTTTAAAGTTTGATTCATTTTGCAAGGTTAGTGCGGGTATGGGTTTACCGGAATTATCCAACACAATCATTCCTTTTGTATTAAAAATGGCTGTTTCGCGTTTTCCGTTATTTTCAAGATCTATCAATTGGGGCACTTGTTTAATGTCATGCGCTGAGCTGTAGCGCCATTTTTGGTTTCCTTTTGCGTCATAACAGGCAATTGTTCTGACGCCGGTAATTAAAATATCTCCGTTTTTTTCGATAAGTTGGATGTATTCCGGTTTAAAGTCAATTGCAAATTCAAAAGCTGTTTCTTCATCCACAGGCGCACCGCTTTTATTAATTGTTGTTAGTGTGCTTGTAACCTCATTTTTTCGGCGCCACGTTTCAGATTGAAAACGAATATTATTATCATCTTTAGTTGGTTTAGTCATTGTAATTTTATGGGTTTTCAGCGGTAACGATTGAACGTAAATATTCGCTAAGTTTTGCTCTTTTAAGAATAGGTTATCTGTTTGGATTTCTGAAAGGTACCAGCGCATAGCGGCAATAGAATTAGCCATTACGTTAAAATTTTCAAGCTCAGTGTAATACCGCAATGGCTGTGTTAATTCTGCAATGCCTTTTTCCCACCCAAATGTTGTTTTAAATGGCATTATTTGATAATTGATTATGTTTAAGTAATTAATTTGCCCCGAGTCTCCCTGTGCTTTAATGGTTTGTTCTTCTAGCATCAATTTTAGGTCGCGGCCTTCATTTTGTTCGCCAATCATTATTTGAAAGCTATCCTTTTTAATTAGCATTAAACCCTCACCAACCCACGCTAAGTTTTCAGAAGGCATTTCAGTAAAAAAGGTTAAACGGTCTTCTTGAAACCGTTTACTGCCATACAGTACAACTTCGTCAAAATCTAACGGTACTTTTTCTGTAAACGAACGGTGAATAATTGGTCGCCCTCTCACGGGTGATTCTGGCCTTGTCCACACTTTAAAAACATGCCCTTTACTGTGTACATATTTGGTATAGGTACTGTCTGTTATTGTCAAATAATCTACATTTCCAGGAATGTAGGGTATTGCATTTACTTTTGGTTGAAGCGGACTGGTACTAACGGTAGTAAATTTGCCAATTACCTCTGTTCTATATGTCTCACCATTAATGGTTAAGCTATTTTCAGTGAAATTTGCAGTTACATTTAAGTTATTTTCTAAAAAACGGGTAATTGCTGTCCAGTCCAACCATTTTTGAAAAACTATTGTAAACTCAGTTTCATTTTCAGTAATCAAACATGATTTTCCTACTAGTTGGCTAATTTCCTGCACATTGCTTGCCAATAAGTTTCGAATGCCGCTTTCAATTTTGGGGTTACTCCACGTAAGCGCTAAATTGTTTTTATTTTTGAGCTGCCGCAGTAACCGGTCTACATTTATAAACAGCACCGTATTGCCTTGCTGCTGAAAGGAGGCGTACGTGTATTGGTTTTTTTGTTTTTGATATAGGTAAAAGCCAAGCGTTGTAACAATGCCCAATAAAATTACCGCGAAGATAAAGCGTATTGCTTTCACTTATTTTTTTTAATGATCGTCAACTACAAAAATAGCGGATATGAAACGCATTGGCAGCACTCTTCTTAGCAGGATATACACAATAAAATGTGAATCTATTTGAAGATGGTCAATTGTTCGTCTGCAAGTAATTTGAATGATTTACGGTGAAGTGATGAGGCACCAATTTCTGCAATAGCCGCTCGGTGCGCCTTGGTGGGATACCCTTTGTTTTTAGCCCAACCGTATTGCGGATGCTGCAGGTGATAACCCTCCATTAATTCATCACGGTGGGTTTTGGCAAGAAGGCAGAAGCTGCAGCAATGGAAAGGAATTTAGAATCGCCTTTAACAATACAGCAATGTGCTATTCCGGTGTAAGGGTTAAAGCGGTTTCCATCAATTAACAATAACTCGGGCGTGGTTGAAAGCTGCTTCACTGCACGATGCATGGCTTCAAAAGATGCATTTAAAATATTTATTTTATCAATTTCGGTGTGTGTTACCACCCCAATTCCATAGGCCAATGCCTGTTCTTTTATAATTGGCACAAGTGTTTTCCTCTTTTTTTCTGAAAGTAATTTGGAGTCGGTAAGTATGGCGTTTTTAAAATTGTTCGGCAAAATTACGGCCGCCGCCACAACCGGTCGGCAAGGCAACCTCTGCCTGCTTCATCACACCCTGCTTCTATTTTATCTGTTGTATATCTTTTTTTTAGTCCCATTTGGTGGAATTTATGCTTTAAATTTAACGGAAAATAGCCGTTTCACTTGAGAAGGTCAACAATAAATTATATATTTACGACAACCTTTGGCATGTATATTGCGTCTAACATTCAAAGAATAACCTAGCCTGTTGTGCTTTTTAACAGCAGCCAAAATAAATGATGATGAAAAAAATATTAGGATTAGTTGCAGGATTACTTTTGACTGCATTTACGTTTGCTCAATCAACTGTTACATTTACAGATGCAGAAGCAGACTATAAGAAAGAAACAGCTACAGAATATAATTTTATTTTTGCTCCTGTACACACAAAAGAGGCCATTAAAGAAGTAGCCGGCTATTACGAAAGTTATTTTACGGTTGCTACAGAAGATTATGGCAGTGCCGGAAACAAAGTAAATATTAAGTTGGTTGAAGATACTGAAATGGCTCGTCGCGTTATTTTAAGACTTCTTGTAAGCCTTGATGTTAAAGCCGTAAACGTAAACGGAACAGAGATTGACCGAAATGATTTTGTACAGCAATACATTATTGAGTAGTATTGCTCAATTTATAAAACGTTAAAATCCCGTTACTCGCTAAATTGAGTAACGGGATTTTTTTATCTGAAAATTTCTGTTGACTCGTGTTTTTAAAATTCGTACCTTCTGTGGCTAAACGTTATTTTTTCTGCCGCTACTACTTTCAGCGTCAGATTGAATTTTCAAAAACATTATCTTTATGCAAGAAACGATAAACCCTACACTTGTCGAAAAAGAAGCAATTGCTAAATTTTCGTTCAAAAACGTAAATACAGTCAAACAATCACCTAAACTATTGGAAAAGTTGCGCACTGCCACCGGATTAGGAAATTTGAGTAAAGTAAAGTACAACATTGACTTTTATTCTGACTCGGGGCCTAAAACAGTGCAAACCACCATTTGGGCAACAGGTAGGGAGTTTATATGCCTTAAAGGAGGTTTATGGATTCCTATTTCCAAAATAATTGACATAAGATACATATAGTAGATTAAAAATATTCAGATAAAATGCGGCTAAATGCCGCATTTTTTGTTTTTAGGATTTCAACAATAAAAAATAAACCAATGTTTCATATCGTTGATATTGTATTATTTTTGGGGCTATCTCTTATCTATGACGACTATGTTGAAAAAATTCGCACTATCCCTCTTAACACTTTTCACGGTGTTTTCTTTTGCACAAGACGAAATGCCGAATAACATTGATGATGTTATTTCATGGAATTTTGAAGTTGCATACAGTGGAGACGAAGCCACCATAACCATGCGGGTTGCCCAGCGCAACGGCTGGCACATTTACGCACAAGTACAGCCAGATGGAGCAATACCATTGCCCACCACATTTAATTATAATGTAAATGACAATTTTAAGCTGGTAGGTAAAACACGTGAGTATGGTGCAGAACTAATAGACAATGAAGGCTTTCCGGAAAAGTCATTCCACGGAGAAAAAGCAAAGTTTGTCCAAAAAATTAAAATTCTATCACAAAAAGATTTTAAGCTAACACTGGACTATGAATACATGGCGTGTAAAACAGCATGTTTACCGCCAGAAGGCAAAACTACCGTTATTGACATTAAGGGGTTGGATAATTTGGATGAGGCAACAACCTCATCAAGCACGGATGAAGACTTAATGCAAGAAGAGCTCGAGGAAGAAGTTCAAAAAGAAAAATCTCCAATTGGTTTTCAGGCTTATGCGATAAGAAATTCAGATACCGAATATGACTTAAGAATTAAACCTGTAATAAGTGATAGCAACTTTTTAGTAGGTAACTTTACAGTTAAATTTGACCAAGAACTTATTCAAATAAGTGAAGAAAACTTAGTTAAAAGTATTGATAGCTTAATCTCAGGCACAACTTATAACACCTATTTATCCGGTGAGTATTCAAAAGCAATAAAGGTAGATTCTATTTTAGTGGATACTACTTTAACAGGCACAATAGCATTTAAGGGTGTTAAAGCCAACGGAGAAATTTTCACCTCAAATGATACAAAATTCAAAATTCCTCTACAAGAAGCCATTCAAAAACCTATTGATAGTTCTACTGATGGAAGTTCTTATTGGGGTATATTCTTTTTAGCTTTTGGCGGTGGCCTTTTTGCACTATTAACGCCTTGCGTTTTTCCAATGATTCCTATGACGGTAAGTTTTTTCACAAAGGGAAGTGAAGACAAAAAGAAAGGACTTTTCAGAGGAGTTATGTATGGATTTTTTATACTCCTTATTTACATTTTATTAAGTGTACCGTTTCATTTAATTGACTCACTCAACCCAAACATTCTTAATAACATTGCTACAAACGGTCCATTGAATATTTTCTTTTTCTTGATGCTCTTTATTTTTGCTCTATCTTTTTTGGGCGCATTTGAAATTGTTTTACCTTCCAAATGGACGAATAGTGCTGATAAGAAATCAAACCTTGGTGGCTTGATTGGAATCTTTTTTATGGCCTTAACGTTAGCTTTGGTTTCATTCTCATGCACAGGACCGATACTAGGTAGTTTACTTGCTTCCGCTTCTGGCGGTGGGGCTTGGAATCTAACTTGGGGAATGGCTGGATTTGGCTTAGCCTTAGGACTTCCTTTTGCATTGTTTGCAATTTTCCCTTCGTGGCTGAACACGTTGCCAAAATCTGGAGGTTGGCTAAATAGTGTAAAAGTTGTTTTAGGATTCTTAGAATTAGCGTTTGCGTTTAAATTTCTATCAAACGCTGACCTTTCAGTACAGGCTCACTTATTAGAAAGAGAATTGTTCATTGCAATATGGATTGCTATTTTTGCCGCACTTACTTTATATTTATTTGACATCTATCAAACAAAACACGACACACCTAGACAAGGCGGCTTAGGTACATTCAGGGTTATGTTTGCAACACTATGTCTTATGTTTACTATTTATTTGATTCCAGGATTATTTGGTGCGCCATTAAAATTAATTTCGGCTTTTCCGCCGCCGCCATCTTATAGTGAAATACCTTATGGAATTCATGGAGAACCACCAAGTGATATTCCAGAAGGAGCAGAATACGAACATGGCATGGCGGTTTTCCATGATTATGATGTTGCACGTGCCTATGCCTTGGAACAAGACAAACCACTGATGCTTGATTTTACAGGACTAAATTGCGTAAACTGTAGAAAAATGGAAATAAACGTGTGGTCTGATGAGCAAGTTCACCAAATAATGAATGAGGAATTTGTTATTGTATCATTATTTATAGATGAAAAAACAGAATTGCCAAAGCCACAAGTATCGCCTTATACAGGTAGAATGTTATACACTAAAGGTGATAAATGGGCAGATATGCAAACGGCTCTTTACAGAAAAAATACACAACCGCAATACGTAGCACTTGATCGTAAAGGCAATATGATTAATTCTGATGCTACTTACAGCTCACACGGAAAGCCAGTATTGTTTAAACAATGGTTGGAAGATGCGGCTTCATTTTATGAAACTCCAGTTTACTACGGTGAAATTGTGTTTGCTGAATAATACGAAGATAATCAACAACCAAAAAAGGCGAAACCTCAACATTTCGCCTTTTTTTATTTCCTTTTTTTGTGATTTTTTGGTACGGGATCATCTCCAAAACCACCCCACGGATGACAAGATGCTATGCGTTTTATACCTAGCCAACCACCTCTTATGGGGCCCCACTCTTTAATGGCTTCAATAGCGTAAGTGCTGCATGTTGGATGATAGCGACAAGCTGCCGGAAAAATAGGAGAAATTACCCACTGATAAATCTTAATGGGAATAATTAAAATATAACCTATCCACTTTCGTATATTATTTAACATAAGATTCTCGCTCAACTAAGGCATACCACCCATCTTCTAACTTTACATAACCTTGGTCATAACAAAAGTGGTAGCGCGTGCCTTTTTTTGTTTCGTATACATTTGTAAAGTATGCAAAGTTAAAGCCTTCTTCCATTAAAGTTGTACCACGAACCTTATTTTTACCTTTAGGATTAAACCGTGCTAAAATTCGACGGTTCCTACGCAATATATTATTAACCTTACGCATGTAATTAGAACTATCACGATTTTCTTCATTGTGCTTTGTATTTCTACAATAGTCTGAACAAAACCGTTTGTCGCTTCTGCCGGTTAGTGGTGCTTTACATGTTTCGCAATGCCTTTCTTTCTGTTGGGTTGATGAAATCATAATGGGGTTTAAAGATAAAAAAATCTAATGATTTTAGTATCTTTCCATAAAATACTGCGGTGTACGGAAAAATAGACATACAAGAATTAGCAAAGTTTGGAAATCTGGAGTTTATTGCGAAACAAGTGGTTGAAGGTTTTATTACCGGGCTCCACCGTTCGCCATTTCATGGATTTTCGGTGGAGTTTGCAGAACATAGGCTTTATAATTCGGGTGAATCTACCAAACACATTGATTGGAAATTATATGCCAAAACCGATAAGTTATTTGTAAAGCGTTATGAAGAAGAAACCAATTTAAGGTGCCGGGTAATTTTAGATGTCTCGTCCTCTATGTATTTTCCAGAAATCAGTAAAGAATACCCGCTTAATAAACTTGGTTTCAGTATTTATTCTATTGCCTCATTAATTGAAATTTTTAAAAAGCAACGAGACGGTATTGGTTTAACCGTATTTGAAAACGAGGTCAAATTAGCTACGGCTATCAAAACATCACCCGCTCATCAACGGATGATTTATGATGAATTGGAGCAACTTATGGTAAAACAGTCTGAACGGTTAAACGTTACAACTTCGTTATCCACCATTTTGCACCAAGTTGCTGAAAACAATCACAAACGGTCGTTAGTTATTTTGTTCACCGACTTTTTCGGCAATGAATCAATTGAAGCGCTAACGGATGCTTTTTTACACTTAAAGCACAACAAACATGAGGTTTTACTGTTTAATATTTTGGATAAAAAACACGAAATGGAATTCGATTATCCAAACAAGCCAACAACATTTATTGATTTAGAAACAGGTGAAAAAGTGAAGTTACACCCCAATGAAATCAAAAAGAATTTTCAGCAGCAAACAAAAAAAATGGCGGATGAATTAAAAATGAAGTGCGCTCAGTTTAAAATAGATTTTGTGGAAGTAGATATAAATGAGGGTATTGAATTTGTTTTACAGCAATATCTGGTAAAAAGACAAAAAATAATTTAGTTTTTTATTGCTCAACTAAAAAATATACGTACTTTTGACCCGCTCCAAACGGGGGCGTTAGAATACAATTATTGGTCTGGTAGTTCAGTTGGTTAGAATACCTGCCTGTCACGCAGGGGGTCGCGGGTTCGAGTCCCGTCCAGACCGCAAGTCCTTTATGGCTGAAGGAAATAGAAAGCCCCAAGATGTATCAAATGTCTTGGGGTTTTTGCTTTTAAAAATGTTATCGCGTGTTTTTCGCGTGTTTTTAGAAACAAAAAAGGGATCAAGACCAATTGTTGGAGACTAAGCATAAATTTTTGTCAATCTGAATAAAAAGAACGTTACGTTTCTAACGGATCAAATGCAAAAGTTGTGGGTTTGTGTTTTTCAGAAAAAAATTTTAGCTATTCTAAAATGAAAAAAAATCAGTATCTCTTACGCCTCTTAAATAACCTTTATGCTATCCAATAGAACGTTAAAACCGGACCTCTTATTTTTCCTAATGATTTATTTCTAACTATTCGCCTCTTCCAATCTTGATTGATTTTCATTAAATTCGCCTCAGAAACGTTAACAATTTATTCTGAAAAATGAAAAAAAATCTATCCTTAACCAAACTACCCGCCCTATTTTTGCTGCTTGTTTTTATAGCTGGCAGTTGTAAAAAAGAACGAATTAAAACCAATGCAGCCAGTGATTATGATGCTGCCGTCGTAACTGAGTGGTTTGACCTAATAAAAACATTAACCACAGAAACACCGGGCTATACGCCGCCTGTTGCTGCACGTGCATTCGGCTATACCGGCGTAGCTTTGTACGAAGCGGTGCAGAATGGTATTCCTGAAAAAAGCTCGTTATCAGGCAAATTAACGGACTTTACCATTACGCACGATTATGACGAAAAAGACAAGTGCCATTGGCCAACAGTGGCTCATTTGGTCTTAGCCGAAATGACAAAACACTTCTACGCATCTACTTCTGCCGAACGCATGCAGGCGGTTTTAGCATTGGAAGATAAATACATAGTTGCGTTTTCAGAATCCATTCCGACATCAATATATGAGCGATCTGTAGAACTAGGTAAAGCAACTGCCTTTCAAGTAATTGCCTGGTCAGAATCGGACGGAGGTAAAAATTGTCATTTAAATAACTTCCCCGCCGACTATTCGCCCGCTACTACAGAGGGAGCCTGGCAACCAACAGCACCTGACTTTACACCTGCTTTACAGCCTTACTGGGGAAATAACCGACCGTTTTTAGCAGCAAATATTGACGGCACTCAACCGCCAGCGCCCCCAGCCTATTCAACTGATCCAAGTTCGATTTTTTATGCGCGTGCTATGAAAGTTTACGACGCAGTTAATGATATTACACCAGAGCAAAAAATCGTTGCTGAATTTTGGTCAGATGACCCGGTGACAACGGCTACGCCTCCTGGTCACTCCATCTCTGTTTTGAATCAATTAATTAAAGCGAATGATCTTGATTTAGCATTGGCTGCGGAATTATTTGCAAAATTGGGAATGGGGATTTCGGATGCATTTGTATCGTGCTGGAAAACAAAATACACCACTAATTATATGCGTCCAATCACCTACATACATGCTGAAATTGATGCCGATTGGAATCCAATTTTAGTTACCCCTCCTTTTCCAGAGTATACCTCTGGACACTCTGTGCAATCTGGCGTATTAGCAGAAATTTTAACGGCTTACTTTGGTAACACATACCAATTTACCGATTATACACACGCAAACAGAACAGATATTGACGGGACTCCAAGAAGTTACAGCAATTTTTACGAAATGGCAGAAGAAGCTGCGATCTCTCGACTTTATGGAGGAATTCATTATGATGAAGCCATTGATTTAGGATTGGAACAGGGGTATCAAATTGGTAAAAATGTTGTAAACCTTAACTTGAACGAGTAGTTTTTTCTTAACGTTGTACAGGCAACGCATACAGAGTCAGAGTGCGGTTGATGGTAGCGGCTAAAAATGGTGATAAAATTAACGGATAGCACAAATTAGCGTGGTAATTATTACAAATCACCATTCTCACTACCAACGAATCAATTTTTTCATCAAGACACGACTAGTTTCTTAGTTGCTGTTTTGGTTCCGTCACTGGCTTTTACAAAGTAGGTACCCGTAGCTAAGGAGCTAAGATCTATCTTTTCAATCGTTTGACCGGCGGCAATGAAAACAACTGTTTCACCTAAAATATTTAAAATTTCAACCGTTTGTTGGGTTGTTTTATTTATTGTAAGGTTTTGTTTTGATGGATTGGGATAGAAACTAAATACATTTTGCTCTTCAGAGGAATCAATTGATGCAACCTCACCTAGTTTTATTAAAAAGTTGTCAAATGAACCGTAAGCAGAAGTTGCAGTGCCGCCAGGCTCAAATACGATTTCATTTGAATACTCACCGTAAACGTATAATTCATTCGCATTACTTATAACGATTCCAGCAGGCTGCTGCTGCATTTCACCGCTAATGATATAAACACGCTGAAATTCTCCTGTTGTAGACACTTGATGAATAAAACCATCATAATCTGCGGCACCAGTTGTTGTTCTCAGTTCGGTGTTTGCACTATGGTCAAAATCCATTTGATCTGCATACGATCCGGAAACCACAATATCTCCGAACGAATTGATTACAATACCTGCTAGGTCAGGAAAGCTGTTACTTTCATACGCATTTACCCATATTAATTCACCATCTAGATTTAGTTTTTGTATAAATGTATCATAATTATCAGGAGAATTACGCGTCTCAATACCGTCTCCAAAATCAAAGTCTGTCACTCCACTGAAGGTTCCGGCAATTGCGATATAATCATCTTGAACTTTCAAAGCATCAACAGAACTATATGAATCACTTGCCAAATCAGCCCCCCAAATAAATTCTCCCGATTCGTCTAAAGCCACAATAAAACCGTTACCAGCTTCTGAAGTATTAATGTGTACATCTGGAGAAGCAGACGGATCTAAATCAATCATATTCGTATAAGTGCCGGCAGTATAAATGTCTCCATTATTATTTACAGCAACTTCACGCGCAAACTTAAACCCATTACCTTTAATAACTTTTACCCAGATAAATTCTGCGGCAGCAGTGTACTTCGCTATAAATAGTTCCGAAAATAATTCACCAACGGTTTCACTCGCATCCTCATCAGAAGGATCAAAATCAACTGTCCCTTTAAACCCTCCAGTAAGAATAATTTCGTCGTTCGTGTTGATAGTCATTATTTCACCAGGCGGTAGTATTGTATTACCCATTAGCGCTTTTACCCAATTAAACTCACCGTCAGGATTGAATTTCAGCAAAAATATGCTGCCAGACGGTTCACCGTCCATTTCAAAATCAGCATCACTGGGGTCAAAATCAGTAATTCCCCAAAACCGACCAAATACGATTATGTTTCCCTCTGAGTCTACTACAACTGAATTAGGAGCATCATAACTTGCCCCACCAAATGTTTTAAGCCAAATTAAATCGCCATTAGCAGATCGCTTTTCAACGAATACGTCAGACTCGCCATTAGAAGTAGCTGTTAAACCCGCATTCATTGGGTCAAAGTCTACCATTCCATAGAAAGAACCAACACTAATTATATCTCCATTCTCATCAACAACGGCTCCTGTCCGTAGATCAGTACCAGGAGACCCCGTTCCAAATCCCCATTCAAAATTTTGGGCATTGGTATTCGTCGGAATAAAAAAAAGAAACAAGCCTAAGCATAACGTAATTTTTGCGATCATGATTTTAGATTTTGATGTTGATACTGAGTGCACAAAACACAAAAATTAGACCAAGTGTTATTTTTTTGTTAAAAACCTTATTTTTATTGGGCTGTGGAGGCGAAAAAATGGTAGAAAAAACAAGTTTAGAAATTGTTTCGCTTAGTTCTGTAAGTCTAAAACCTTACAAACTAAATCCAACCAACGCTAGACTCAAACGCATCTTGCGTATGCAGAGATTATCCGGATTATATTTTTTCTACAGATGTTTATGTCAAGAATGCAACTTTAATTCGAGAAAAGATAGCGGAGTTTGATAACAAACAAACCGCAATAGCTAATAACCTGAGTTCGATTCTTCCAAATTTCCACAGAAGTATTGAAAATAGTAAAATTTTGATAGAAAAATGTGCCACATTGAGCGCAGTCGAAATGTAGTACTAACTGATTAATTCATGGCTTTTTCCGTTGAAAGATTGCTGTTTTCCATATTTTTCGAAGAATTGATTTCATATTTTCTTATACTTCGTTATGGTTTTTCGAAGTGAATACTCCTTCAAAACCATGCCTTGCCTAAAAAAACTGAAATCAACTGTAAGCGTTTGGAATAAGCGAATTGGGGTTTCAAGATAAAAGTCATCTTCAAAAGGGCTTCTCAATAATCACTCATTTGAGCAATAGCTTCGGCAATATACCGTTTGATTATTAACCTAAGGTATTAACTTTGGCTAAAACTCTTTCCCAAAGATTGGGTATCGCCAATTTATACGAAATCAATGCATTACAGCCGCACTGCAATTCCACCGATCATTTTTTTATTTTTCTGTTTGCTGAGTTGCATGCATCAAACGTTTGCTCAACATTCTAATCAAGATAGCTCAGAAGCAGTAATTAGGCTCAATGAACGCATACTTGACAGCTTAAAATCAACGTATACCGCACTGAGTGATTCGGTTAGAATTAAAAAAATTATTTCGGATAGTCGGGCGCTGGGTTATTTCTATCCGGATGAAATAATGAGCCTAATTGACAACGCGTTGCTAGAGGTACGGAAAAAGGGGAATAAACGTGCAGAAATAGACCTGCTATTCCAAAAAGGTTACATTATAACTGACGCATATTCTGACCTTGAGGGGTCCAGAGAATTGTTTTATTACATGTTGGGCCAGCTGCCGGTTACGGTTAACGAGCAATTGGAACTGTTGGATTGTATTGCCCGAACGCACCTTGCTAAAGCTGAGTTGGTAAAAGCTCAGCTTCTCTATCAGGAAGCGCTAAAGCGTCTAAAAAAAATAGAAAAGCCGTTTACAAAAGCACATATTAATGTTTTTTGGGGCATTGCGGTGACTTATTCAGAATCTCAGAACTATCAAAGATCCACTAATTATTACCAAAAATGTCTCAGTCAAGCCCTTTATCTGAATGAATATTTCATGGTATCATCTTGTTATCAAAACTTAGCCAGTAATGCAGGAAAAATGGGGGAATGGAACGTTTCAAGAAAATACCTAGATAGTGCCTATGCCACAATAAACAAAATTTCCAATAAAAGCGATCGTGTGATCTCAGAAATGGGCTTACTAAATGCTTTTGGTGACTTTTATAAAAGTGACGGTAAACTTGACTCTGCTATAATTTGTCTAAAAAAATCCATTCAACTCAGCGAAACTTACAACGATTTTTTCACTAAAAGTTATGCTATGCAGTCATTAGGAACTGTTTACCTTGAGTTGAATAGACTAGATGAAGCAGAAAAATTTTTACTACGCAGCAATGAAATGTTTAGCGAAAAAACACATGCATTATTGCTTGAAAATTCATTTTACCTTTATCGGCTTTACAAAAAGAAGGGGTCTTTTGAAAAATCGCTGAAATGGCATGAGAACTATACGACACTCCGAGACAGTATACAGCAGGCGAAAAACATTGAGATAATTGCTCAAGCAACGACAAAATATGAAGTGGCGATTAAGGATAAAACAATCGCCCTTTTGAACAAGGAGAAGCTGCTGGAAACACAATCAAAAGAGAAATATAAAAGCCAATGGCAAATTATAATTGTTTTGCTGTTATTGCTGCTTGTTCTTGGAGCATTTTATATTAATCATAACTGGCATCAAAAAAGTAAAAAGAAAATTATTAACCAAGTATTAGGAGAGGAAAGAGAACGCAAAAGAATTTCAATGGAACTGCATGATGGTGTTTGCGCCCAAATTACCGCTATTTCCAGATTAGTAAAAAACAGTGCGCCGATTCACGACACAAAGTTGAACACAAAAGTGGCGGAACGACTAGATAATTTGAATTTGGAAGTTCGGGATATTTCACACAACCTCTCATTAATTAAATATGATGAAAGGATACCATTACAGCACATTGTTGAAGATTATATAGGCGATCTACAAGAAACAATTTCCATTCGGTTTGTGGTTAACTTTATACCAGAAAATGAATCTATTTTTTTAACTCCCGATCGGGAATTAGTGCTTTTTAGAGTTATTCAAGAGATTTGCAATAATGCCATTAAGCATAGCGGTACGGAAACTATCCAATTAAACTTTGTCAGGAAAGGACTTCACTTGATGATTTCAATTACAGATTATGGAACCGGGTTTGACGCTTCTGCTGCTGGTAATGGAATTAATAACATTTTTGAAAGGGTCAGGTTTTTAAAAGGAAAAGTACAGCTTGACACTAAACGGAATAAAACTACGTTTAATATACAACTAGCCCTAAAACAAAATGAATTAACTCAAAAATGAACGTTCTTGTCGTAGAAGATCATACAATGTTCCTTGAATACATTGTATCCTTATTAAAAAATCGAGAAAACACGCCTAAAATTTTTACCGCAGAAAATGGTAAGTGTGCATTTGGTATGTTGCACGAAAATAAAATAGATTTACTCATTACAGATTTGAACTTACCAAAGCTGGATGGAATTAAATTAATTGAACAAACAAAAATAGCCTATCCAACAATAAAAATAGTGGTGCTTACCCAATATCAAAACAATGGGCTACTCAGAAAAATGAAAAAACTAAATGTGGATGGTTTCCTAACAAAAAATTCAAGCCAGGGTGACCTTCATCAAATGCTAAACACTGTTATTTCAGGTAATTTTTCTTTCATGATGGATCAAACTCAGTCAAACACGTTGAACCATTTAACCGAAAAGAAAAGATTGTTGAATGATCCATTTCAGAAAATGAGCCAATTGTCTGAACGAGAAACGGAGATTTTGAAAATTCTTTTGGATAACAAATCGAATCAAGAAATTGCCGACCAATTATTTATTGGTGTTGAGACAGTAATCACCCATAGAAAAAATATCTACCGAAAATTAGCCGTTAACAACCTGTTGGATTTGTACAAATTATGCTCAGAATTGGAATAAGCACACACGGAAGTTAAATTATTAAATTACTAAAAATCAGATAATAAGATACTAAAAAATCATCAATCAGATTCCGAATTACTTTTTCGCATTGCAAAAGGGTAGGTTTACCAAAACGTAAAACCTACCCTGTAATGCAATTTAGTTTTTTCTTTTTTTTAAATTAATATTCGTCAAATACGCAAGTCTGGTATCTTTTTAAGCAAGACGTTCCAGTATCTACAATTACATAGTGGCCTCCTGCATCATACCCTGCACTAATAAGAGTTTCTCCTGCTCTCAGATTCTCTCCGCCTTTAACTGCACTCATCTGTTCAGCATTTAAGCTTTTAAATTTTTTCATAATAATAATTTTAGATCCCTACTCTGTCAAAGGCTTTTCGGGTTTCGCCTTACTTTAGGAGACATTCATTTGTAGTGAAAACTCCATATAATTTATTGTTAATGTTTTTTTGAAAAATAAAATTCAAGCAATTAATGATCAAACACGCCCTTTATGTACTCTTTACGGCAAGAACTTCCATCATCAATAATGACAAAATATCCACCTGAGTCATGTCCTCTGCCCATGATCGTTTCTCCTCCTTTAATTGCACTCATGTGCTGCTTGCTTAGTTCGTTAAATTTTTTCATATTCTTTTTTTTGGTTAGGATGCGTTTTTTAAATTTCGAAATAGTTGTTTAGCCCCAACATTTTAATAGATACTTCAAATAAAAACATAAATTTACTTTCATCTTATCCCCTCAAAAGGGGATTTTTGGGGACGAAAGTTATTTAATGTTAATGGCAACCTCAAACTTTCCCTTGTTTGAGCTAGCCTTTTTCCATTCTTAAAAAGTCGTATATTTTCGTAAATCAACGTAGTATTTTAGTATGAAAACTATGCGTTGAGTTAATTAGGGTTAATGCATAAATACCGGCAGACAGATTAGGCGGTAAAGCAAACTCCACTACTCCATGTGTACTTATATGTTGTTCTAATACGGTTTTCCCTGTTAAGTCGCGTACCTGCAAAATACTAGGCTGAAACGCTATTGGCACTGTTATGCTAAACGTGTTGTTTGCTAAATACGCAACTATCGGTTGATCCGCTTTTTCGCCTTGCGCTGTAGTCGACAAATTACCATAAGTAATTGGCGCTTCTAAGATAAGATCACTATTGTAATAATACCTTACAGTCCATTCGCCTTGTTTTTCTAATGATGGACGCGGAATACTGTGGTTGTAATAATGAAACCACCAATCTTGCGTTAGGTATAGTGTTGTATCTGATAGGTATAAACTACCATTTGGTTCATACCATTTCGTTACAGTAGTGTCGCCAAGTTTTATACCATATTGCAATGCCCAATAGGTGAAATTTGGGTCGTCTGTTGTAAAACTGCTTTTTAAATCGGTTCGCTCTTTTAAGGGGTACCATGTGATAGGCGTAAAATTATCAACGGTATTATAATTTACGAATCCATGCTCCCAAACAGCAAAAGTGGTATCATATACCGGTGGCGCATTCCATAAATTGGGAATTTCCCCACATGGCGTTCCCCAAGGGTCTATGGTTGGATCTGTAATTTCTCCGGGGTTCCACAACTCAAAATGCAGGTGCGGGTCAGTAGAATTGCCAGAACTACCTACTTGCGCTATTACTTGACCCGGCTCAACAAATTCTCCTACTTCAACAACGGCTGAATTGGTTTTTATGTGAGCGTAATAAGAATAGGTATTGGTACTTTCATGGTAAATGCCAATGTAGTTACCTAAACCTAGTTCTACGTCTCCCTCTGTTTCACGATCGTACAAATCTTCTGTAACATGAATCACTTCTCCCGCCGCTATTGATAAAATATTTACCCCGGCATCCATTTGTGTAAAACTACGAATGACAAAGTCAGTGCCTTGATGCCCGTCGTACGTTTTAGTACCACAATTATGATCGACCAAAAAACCATCTGCCTCATTCACCGGACCTTCGGTTACATGCCAATCCGGATAATTTACAATAATATAATCGTCTCCATAAACGCCTTCAATTGGCAGCACCAGTGTTTGCGCGCCCAAAAATTGGCAGTGTACAAGTAGTAAAAAAATAAAGTTGACTTTAGTCATAACGCAGTTGGTAGCGACTTAAATTTACCGGAATTATTCAATTTTTCACGATTATTTTAACAAAAAAAGTTCTACGCAAAATAGATGCGCAGTTGTAACGCAGCTTTGTACTGTTGAAAGCAACACATTACATTCACGTCCCCTTGCATAATTCGGTGCAAGGGGTTCACTGAATTTTTTTAATGAAAAAATGGCTCTTTAGCATAACATGGATAGTGCTGCGGGAAAAGAAAGTTACGTCGCCGTGGAGAGAAAGGATGAAGCCGGCTAGGGCAAGCCCCTTGAAGGATAGATTTTGCAGAAGCACCGAAATGCCACTCAGAGAAGCAAAGTAGGGAAGCGCATTTGGAGCCTTTCCGTTCATTTTAACCAATGAAAGTACCAGTTCGAATCTGGTAAGAGCTGCAGTTGCATCCCTGTTTATTACATAGGTGTACTTTACCCAACCCCTTGCACAATGCGGTGCAAGGGGTCGCTTTTGGAGGTTGAGCGTTAAATTATACGTTGCAAATTCTGTAAAAATTAAAAACCGCCAACCAATTTAATGGTTAAGCGGTCTTTATTTATCAACTGTTAAGCGTTAAATGCTATTTGCTTATCATGGGCATATACTTTAGCCTATTTTGTGCTATTATAATGAATAAAATAGCGAGCATAATGAGTGACATAACCACCGTTGGTGGATCTAAAAAAAGATGAAACAGCACAATACCAATTACTACCGGAAATAGTACTATGGCTCCCAGGGCTTGTGTTTTCGGAATAGCCAACAACAGTCCTCCTACAATTTCCACCAAGGCGACTAAAGGAAAAAACCAACCAGCAGCAGCAAGGGCACCCATAAAAGTAGCAGCCGGAGCGGACATTTCAGGCATTGGCATATAATGAAAAAATTTGTTTAAACCTGAGTTTACCATCATGGCACCCAGTAAAATTGCCACTATTAATATAATTTTATTTTTCATAACAGACTTAATTAGATGTTTAAACAAATATATAGTTTTATTTGATACTTCTTCTGTTTTTTTAAACAAATAAACCTCCAACTTATAAATTGTTGGAGGTTTAAAGTTCGTGTCAAATAATCCTATAAACACGATTTGTTTTTATGATAGGATTAATAAAATTTGTTGTTCTTACATTTCATTGTCTTCCACTTCAATCTCTACTAAATCGTTTTCAAAACTGGCTTCGTCGTTTTCAATTACTTCACGCTCGCCATCTTCTTTAATTACAATTTTGTCTTCTGTAATTTTCACTTTTCGATCAGCCAAATCGTCTTTAAACTTAATTTTGTTATCAGTTACTTTTACCTTTGTCTCGTCTAATTCGTTTTTTACTAAAAACTTGTTATCCTTAATTTTAATTGTACCGGTTTCGTCTTTATAACAAACGTCGCCATCTGCTTTTCTTTCTAAGCTAATATTTTCACTTTCGTAAGACGAATCATAGAATTGGCTAGCCCGGTTATTATTCAAATATAATGCATATTGCTCCAAGGTTAAAAAGTCCCTCACTGCCACATCATACTCTTCATTTAGCATGCGTAGTTTATTTAGGTAGATGGAACTATTTACCTTGTATTTATTTTGTAAGGTTAATATTTCTGCCGCCATTTCTTCATCTAACTGTGCAAATTGTTCAACTTGCATTGGGGTTAAACTCATTCCTTCGCAAATGGTGGCTGTTAAATTATCTGGGTTTGCTGAAACTTCATCAACATGAACCATTACTTGCCCAAATGTGGATGAACTCGCCATAACTGTTAGTGCTGTTGCTGCTATTATTTCTTTAATTTTCATTGTCTGTATTTTTTAAATGTTTGTGTTTTATCTCAATTAATAACTAAAGTGAAAAAACTATTCCAAACAGTTTAATAGTGGCTACAGCCCTTTAAAAATAAATGATTGTGCATTTTCATGCACATGTTGCGGAATTACATGCAAGCTAATGTTTTAGAAGAACAATTGTTTTTTGCGCCTTCGGGTGGCTAAAAAATCTTTGATTGACTAATTAAAAAATCAATCAGATTTTTGTGAGAAAAGAAGCGTGCATTTATACATAAAAAAAACCGCCTCAACAGAATTTGTTAAGGCGGTTTAAGTATTAATTAAAGGGTTGTTTATTGTCTAACAATTTTTTTTGTGTAAACATTTTCACCATCAGTTAGCTGAATAAAGTACATTCCGGTTGGCACGTCACTCACATCTAATGTAATGATTGCGCCAGCTTGCTGTGCAGCAAAGTTTTGCATTACTTGTCCCTGATTATTTAATAAAATCATGTTAAACTCTCCAGATGCTTTCGTCATATCTAAATACAATACCCCATTTGTTGGTGTAGGGTATGCATTAAATTCTGCCGTTTCATTAGCGTCTACAGCCAATGCTGATTCTGAATCTTTTACAGCAAAAGGACTTAATGAAGTAATTCCAACCCGCTCTATAGAGTAATATTCAGTTTCAGCGTTAAAATCAACCTCAGTTTCAGTTGAAATATCCCAGTTTCCATCTACATAATGAGTAATATAAGCGCTGGTATTATCAAAATCATTTACCTCCATGTCTTCGGTCCATGACACCATTAAGTCAATGTCTGAACTGCTTCCTGTTCCTTCTGAAACATTCCATGTTCGGTCTACAACACTCTCCGATACCGAAACATCTGATCCTGTTTCACCGTATTGTAAAACACCATCTGAAACTCTTACTCCGAATGATCCGCTAGTACCATTATTAGTTCTAACAAATGCGGGAGAAAATCCTTCTAAATTACCAACCGGGAATTCTCTGTAATCGAAACCAGTTTCAATATTCATCATTAAATTGCCTTCTCCATTTGTAACTACGTAGCTGTTTTCACTATATCCAACTGCAACTCCATCTACACCTACTTCTAAATTATTATCTCCTAAAACTATTAGACCATTGTTCAACTCTAATTGATTCACCAATAAATCATTTCCTAAAGTAACTGTAGCGTCTTCTGAGCCAAGTTCTACAACGAATGAACTTAGTTCTTCTGCTCCTTCGTCAAACCGAATCATTTCTTCAATTGTTCCTTCTGTCTGAATCAATAAGTTAGATTCTTCGTTTCCACTAAACATAGATTCTCCAGCTATCTCTAAGTCTCCATTAATCGCTAAATCGTGTCCGTTTAAATCAAGGTCTCCACTTTCTAACATTAATTCTCCACCCACAATAACATCTCTTACAAGAACAAAATCTTCTTCTTCACTATCCAATAAAATTGTTAAATTGTTTAGGTCAATCGTAAATAATTCACCTGATAACTCTGTCGACTCTCCTTCAAAAGATAAATTGTAAGCTCCTAATGGTTGCAAGCTTGAAGCTGCTGTTGTAAATTCAATATTCGAGTTTTTTAAGTTAACCGTAGCATTTTCCGCTAAGAAAATATCACTTTCGTCGTCAACAATTAATTCACCTTCTACTACGCTTACTTCTTCAAAAACAGTAACGTTAGACATCAAGGTAACCTCTGCATCTTCTGCCGTGTTAATAGTTAATTTCATTAATAACTCCTCATCTTCTTCAAAGTAAATACCACTGGTTAAAAACGCAGCTGATGTAATTTCTAGTTCTGCTCCAGCATCTCCAATAAATTCTGATTCTAGTTCCGCTTCATAATCGTTTGAAAGGGTTAAGCGTTGTCCGCTTAATTCAATATCTCCCGATTCTTGATAAAGGTTTCCGTTAATCGTAAAATCTCCGCTTAGTGTTACACGCTCTTCGTCATCTTCTAACCGAATGTATACATCTTGCAGGTTTTCGCTTTCAATTTCCATTCCGGTCACATTGCTTGAACCAACATATACTACCGTGTATGTGTCTCCTTCTGAAAATGCTCCTCCATCAAGAGAAAATGTTCCTTGGTCAACTTTAATTACGCCTTCAGTTGCTAAGCTTAGTGATGAACCTGTACTAAGTGAAATGTTACCTAAACTTAACATTAACGTGTCTTGCACATCAATAGTAGATGATAAAGCTAATGTTGCGTTTTCATTACTCAAGTTCCGCACGTCAGCGTCTCCGTCAAACGTCATAAAGCCAAAAGTACCAATTTCTAAATAGTCTAAATCTAATGTTCCTGAACCTTCTAAGGTCGCAGTTTCAATCATTAATCGATCTCCTTCAGTGCTTTCTAATTCTCCGTCTACCTCAAAGGTTACTAATAAACCTTCAAAAGTTACGTCTGTATCTAATGATACTTTCACGTCTTCTGGAATAATTACCGTTCCGGAATTTACTTCCTCACCTGGCATTGTTCCGCCCCATGTTGCTTCGCTGGTCCAATTACCAGATGACACGGCTGTAAATGTTTGTGCTATTGCCGTCTGGAAGCCCAGTGTTAGTCCCAGAGCAAAAAGCCCTTTTGTTAAATTTGTAGTTATTTTATTAATAGTTGTCTTTTTTTAGTGATCGAGGATGCGAGAACTGTTCCAAAAACTACGTACAAACAATTAAACATAGTTGCCATAGGACTTAACAGATGATTTAAGCCAAAATGTAATTTTAGCACAACGGGAAATCATTTGTACAGGTTGTGGTGTTTGTTTCAGAAAGCACACAGTTAGTGCACGAATTTAACAATGAAAGTGCTAAACTAAAGTACTTGTTTTTCGCTTAAGTATTTCCAATAACGTTTGGGTACATGTTGTAAATGCAATTTCATATTTTTGCGCGAAGGAATATTTGTACTTTTAAAATAATTGGCCCACAGTTGTTGAAACGCTATCTCCTCATCAGCAAAAATGGCCGTGGATGTTTGTAAGATGGATTCTTTGCCCCCAACAAATGTGAGCGCAATGGATTGTACATTTTGTAGGTTATAATAGATTCCGTAATTCCTCTTTAAATCATAAATTATCCACTGTTGGTCGCCAAAACGCTCTTTAAAGTGCGCTTGGATAAGGGGTATCACATCAAAATCCGGTGTGATGGATGCAAAATAAATGTCATCTTTCGTTAATTGAAACCGCACAAAAGCTTCCATTCTGTGTTTTTCTCGGCTAACGGAGCGTGCAAGTTGCGCAATTTTTAAAACTGCAGGGTGCGAATAATCTGTGCTTTTTTTGTACTTAACCGAAAAAATAATTTGTATATATTCAAATAAATTCATTTCTATTTGGTCACGATCATTGTGAAAGGCATAGAAAAAGTGATGAAATTGTTTACCTGTTTTTTGTTTAAGTGCCTGTATGATTCGATCTGCTTTATCAAGGTTTGTTTCAAGTTTTAAATCATCTGCAAATAAACTGGGTTGATAATTTTTTAGTGTTTCAAATACAGGGTTATTCACTTTATGCGCGTAAGCATAAAAAAAAGCCGTCATCAAGCCATCAAAAGAACCGTCATAAACTATTTTCATGCTGAACCAAACAAATTAAGCTGGTCTGAAAGTTGATCGGTATACTTACTTTTACTACGATTTAAAATTTTTTGTTTTAAACGATCTGCGGTTAAATCTACGAGTGGTTGAAAAGCTGTATTTTTAATAAAAAATTGCGCCCGATTCATAGCAATTCCAATTTTTCTCAAATTATCTGCATTCAGCCGTTTGAACCTGCGGGCACTTAAAATTTTATGAACAGATTTAAGTCCAATTCCAGGAATGCGCAATAACATGCGTTTATCTGCTGTATTTACATCTACCGGAAAAAGGTGCAAATGGCGCAAGGCCCAGCTTAATTTTGGGTCAATATCGGTTTCTAAGTTTGGAAATCCATCATTTACAATCTCATCTGCATCAAAACCATAAAAGCGCATGAGCCAATCGGCTTGGTATAGCCTATTTTCGCGTAGCATGGGCACGGGTGTACCAATCTGGGGCAACCGATTATCATCACTTATAGGCACATAACCCGAATAGTATACGCGTTTTAATTTAAACTGTTTGTAAAAAAAATTTGATGTTTGAATTATTTGATGGTCTGACTCACCACTTGCACCTACAATCATTTGTGTGGACTGCCCCGCAGGTGCATATTGAGGAACGCTTTTAATCGTTTTTTTCTCTGCTTTATATTGAATGATTTCATTGCGAACTTTTGCCATGGGCTTTATAAAATCATCATGATTTTTGTCCGGTGCTAACAGTTTTAATCCTTTTTTGGTTGGAATTTCAATATTTACGCTCAATCGATCAGCATATAGTCCTGCTTCTCTCATTAATTCATCAGAAGCTCCGGGTATGGATTTTAAATGAATGTATCCATTAAACCGTTCTTCAAGGCGTAACTTCTTTGCAACTGCCACTAAACGCTCCATTGTATAATCAGCATTTTTAAAAATACCGGAGCTTAAAAATAATCCTTCAATATAATTTCTGCGGTAAAAATTAATGGTTAAGTCCACAACTTCTTGCACTTGAAACGCAGCCCGCTTAATGTCATTACTTTTTCGGGTAACGCAATAGGCACAATCAAAAATGCAGTGGTTGGTCAATAAAATTTTGAGCAATGAAACGCAACGCCCATCCTCTGTATACGAATGGCAAATCCCCATTCCAGAAGAGTTTCCTAATGTTTTCTCATTATTGGTACGCTTGCTACCGCTAGACGAGCATGACACATCATACTTAGCCGCATCTGCCAAAATGTTTAGTTTTTCTTTTATCCGCGTAAAATTCATGTTGTACGATAAGGTACAAAAGTAATGAATTTTGACATAAAAATAGTCAGTAATTCGGTTAAATATTAATCAAATCATGCTATTTGGACGCTCCTTTTGATTTTAGGTAATCTTTTAACTTTTTACCATCTGCCACTTTAAGAATCGATTTTCCTTTATTATTACTTGCATTAACGTCTGCTCCATTATCTACCAATAAGGTACAGACATCTAAATTATTTCGTCCTACATTCGCTGCAATATGAAGTGGCGTATCTCCTTCATTTGTTTTTTGGTTTACATCTACCCCTTTGCGAATAAGCACCTCAGCTATGGCATAATTATCATTTCGGCAAGCTAAATGCAGTAAGTTTTCATTGCTCGCATTTTTATAGGCTACCGGTGCGCCCTGATCGATCAAATACTTAAACATTACTGTTCTGTTTTGGCGAACCGTGGCTACAACGTAATCAATATTTGTATTATCTGCTCCCATGCTCATTAAATAATCAAACACAGGTTGGCTACCCGCGTTAATGGCGCCAAGTACACCTTCATTTGGTGCAGCACCACTTTGTACCAGGGCCGTTACAATTTGTAAATTTCCTTTTGTAGCCGCTGATGCAATAAATTTTGTATCAGTCGCTACGGCGCCAGCATCAATCATCATTAACACCATTTCTGTTTTGTTTTTGTCGATCGCGGGCTGCATACCAACATTCGGGTCTGCACCATATTCTAACAAAAGCGCAACTATTCGGTCATTATCAGTATTCACAGCATTTACAATTAGCGCTTGATTGCTTACCGGAGCGCCGTTTTCTAATAAAATTTGGCAAAGCGCTTCGTTTTTTAATTCGATTGATTTAGCCAATAACTTGCCGCCATTAGTGAGCGTTGCACCATTGTTAATAAGCAATTGTACCATTTTGGTGTCGTTATTATTTACTGCTGTTTCTATTAAGTTAGGTTTACTATTGGGCTGTGCACCATTATCTATGGCTAATTGCCCGAATAAAATGCTTTGATTGTCCACTGCTTTTTCTAACAATACATTTGAGTTGGTGCCGTTGGCGAGTAAGAGTTGCGCCAATTGTGTATTATTACTTTTTACCGCATGGTTATAATACAATTCTCCGTTAGCCCCGTTTTGCAAGGCAATTGCTGCAATGTCTAAATTTGTGCCGGTTTGCTGGGCTGAATTAATTTTACCACCGGGCACCGCACGCTCCATCAGCTTATCTGCTGACACGCCATAGTTTTGAACCAATGCTGTTGCAAGTGTTACGTCATTATTTTTTACCGCATAATCAACAACGCTTGAGGGTGAAGCCCCATTTTGTAAACACACGCCTATCAGTTCATTATCGGATTTTTGTAACGCATAGGTCACCGCTTGTTGGACGTCTGCACCATTTTGCAACGCTAAGGCAGCAATTTCAGTATTTCTTCTGTCTGCCGCGACATTAAACGAAGCATTTGACGTTAGTTGCGCCCCATAGTCTAATAATAATTTATAGGTTGATGCATCATTAAGTTCTGCGGCTTTTAAAAGACCGGGTGTTAAATCAATATTATTGGCGCCAAGTAAAATAATCATTTCGGTATCCTTAAGCTGAACGGCTGTTTGCACAGCTTCTGGCTGGTTGGCATCCATCTTGCCCAATAATAATGCCTGTGCCATTTGTTTATCGCTTGCTTGCACTGCATAATAAAGGGGTGTATGCCCTGCTTGATCTGCAATACTAGGGTTAGCATTGTTTTTAATTAGAATCGTAACAATGGCTAAATTTTTATTTTTTGCTGCAAGTACCAATGGTGTTTCTCCAGACTTGTTAGTAACATTTACATCACCACCTTTTTCAATTACTGAAACCACATCCGCCTCACTATTTAAAACTACAGCCTCCGTTAAGGGTGTGTTACCGTTTCCATCTAATTTATTCGGATTATCGGCTGTTAAGGTCACTAAACTGCCATTTTTAAGCCCTTGTAGTTTTTTACTCACCACACCGTACACGTTTCCTTTATCGTCTACACCAAAAGAAGAAGCGCTAAACTTTACCGGAGACCAACTCGTATTTGAGCTATTTTGCTTATAAATTGTACCACCGCGTTCCATTATATAAAGCGCACCGTCCTCTCCAACTAATATGTCTGTTACAAACCGGTTATCTGTTTTTATTTCACTGTAACGTGTATCATTGGCATAACGCGCCATTAAACGACCTGATGTGGTTACGAAATAAAGGTTGCCATTTTTATCATTGGCTAATTTTATAAATTGTTTGGACCAATCATCTATTAAAACTTCTTGCCAACTTGCAGCACTTGTGGAAATGTTTGCAACTTTCCAAACACCTATCTTGGAAGTACCGTCTGCTTTTTTTACGGTACCAATGGCCAATTTATCGTTTCCATTACTTTTGCTAATAATAGCGTCTTTTACATTTGAAATGCCTGTGTAGCTAAGCCAACGCCTGTTATTATTGTTCCATTCTTTTATTTCTCCGGCGTTGTTTACGATTAAAATTTCGCCATAACCGGCAGATGCTGCTTTAATGCCTTCGGCTAAATTATATTGAATAAAATTCCATCCATTAAAGTTATTGTAAAGTCCTTTCCCCTCTTTGCCTTCGCCAAAAGTCCATACCAAGCCACTGCCATTAACGCAAGCATAGGTGGAGGTGTAAGGCGCAGTTGTGGATGTTTGAGCATTTACAACAGTTGCAAATAAGGTGAAAATGCTTAAAACAATGAGGTGTATATTTTTTTTCATACGATTGGTTTTGCGGTGCAGTGAAAATTTTATGCCAAACGCTTTTTTTTACTTTTTGTAAATCGTTTAACCGTTCGTAAATGTATTGTTTTTCAACCAAATAAAAAAGGCACCCATTGCTGGATGCCTTCTTTCATTTTCATTAATGGCTTTACTTACTTTGTTACTGCAATGTTGATTGAACCAGAAGTTCCATCAGCAAACTGTAAGTTAATGCTGTATAAACCAGAAGCAAATGCTGTTACATCAATATCCAAACGTTGGTTTGCGATAATTGAAGTTTGCTGGTCAACCACTTTACCGGTTACATCAACAATCGTCATTTGAATTTCTCCTTCTTTATTTTTCATTGGAACGTGTACAATTGAGTTTGAAGGGTTCGGGAACGCCTCTAACTTTACTGTTGGTACTTCCACTAAATTTAATCCAAAGGCCTCTGTCATTTGAGCAGAAATAGACGGGTTACGGTCTGAGCCATATCCTAAAGCAAACCACTGTCCGCTAACGTAAACTGGCGAAGTTGGCTGTAAATACGTTTCAACGTTCCAGTTGTAATCTGTTTTTGTGTCATATCCTGGGTAAATGATGTCTCCAAACATTTGAACGCAGAATAGGTAACGCTGGTCATCTTCTAATACAACAGGCTCTTCAAATTCAATAAATACATTTTCTCCCTGTGCGTTAGATGTATAAATATACTCTGTGCTTACTAATTCATCTAAAGCAGAAATTGCGAATCCAGGATCATTTAAATCAACCCATGCATCATTCCATTCTTGAATAACCCCTAAAACCAACTGCCCATCAATAGATGTTGCATCCGGGTTTTGAGAAGTACCTGCTGAAAAGTTTAATCCTTCAACGGCAACACGGCTAGCATTTGGATCTTGAAAGAAAACACATGAATAAAGATCATCTGTTGTTCCGTTAAATTGGTTTGTAGAGTTTACCGGAATTGATGTTGCCGGGTCAATACGTCCCATTGAGAACTGATCGTCGCTAATCATAAAATTTGCCTCTACCCGGTTATCATAATCTGACTCATCTGCAGCATCAAACGTAATGCTGTAAAGTCCTTCATAATATCCGTTTGCGTAAGTCGCCTGAGAGAATGTTGGTAATTCAATAAAAACGCTATCTCCAGAAGGAATTGATACTGGATCAGAAGTTTGATTGTACAACTCTGTTCCATCTAATTCTATGGTTAAGTTTAACTGAACACCTGTTTGGTTGTTTGTTCCGTAGTTTCTTACCCAAGAACCAGCGTCAACTTCAAACTCACTATCACTTTGAGAAAGCAACTGAACGTTTCCGAAACTTTGTGCACGTAAAATATCAGCAGGCGTTGCTCCTAAATCATTCGCGTACAATCCGTTTTTACTTCCGATAAATACTGTAGTAGATCCACCGTCAATCTCATCTCTCAACAATGCTCCCGTTATGTTAGAAATCATTACAACAGGAATGGTTACACTTGGTCCATCTACACCACCACCCATAGCCACAGGTTCTCCAGCTAAGTTGTTGATGATAATTACGCCAATTGCTCCTGCATCTTGCGCATTTAATGCTTTAACACCAAATTCGCAAGACCCTCTGTAAAGAACAGCAATTTTTCCTGTAAGATCATTGATTACATCCGTACAAGCAATTGGGTTATCCAATCCTTCTCCGTCATCTACTAACACCATTTCAGCTGAAATTGCGTTTACTGGGTCTGTCATATCTGGCACGCCCCATGTAGCACCTGCCTCAGCGTAAGTAAAGTCATAGCTATTTTCATTTGGTGAAGGTGGCTCCACATAAAAGATAACTTGCGCTCCACCGATAGTCGCCAAAAGGCAGAGGCTAAATAATAGTACAATTTTTTTCATGTTTTGTTTATTAATTAAATTTTCAAATATTACGTAAACTCAAATTTACGAAATTATTATGAAGATAAAAAGTTGAATGCACGGAGTTTTTTACCAATCTAACCCGTTAGCTTTTCACTAAAACCCTTCATATTCCTCATAAATGGTTTCCAAAACTGATTTACATTGATGTAATACGGAATCTGTTTGATGAGGGTTGGAATAAGCCGAATAAATTAATTGATCGTCTATCATGTGATAAACGGTATATCCATCTTTATTTTTCCACCCGTAAGACAGTGTGGATGTACAAATAGCCCATTCTTTTGTTGTGGGATTTAATAAATTTTTACTCCATTTATAAGCTTTGGTGGGCAAATTTAGCTGATTTAGCAGTGTTGCCGCCAAGTCTGACTGGGAACCAATTTTAGTGATTTGCTGATTGCTATATTCTTTTTTTAAAGCGCCTCCCCAAAATAAAAGCGGAATGTGAAAATAATCTTCGTCGTAAGTGTCACCGTTAAACAAATTAATGCGTCCATGGTCTGCAATCATTACTACCAGCGTATTATCATAATCAGGTAATTTTTTAATTTCAGCTAAAAAATTACCTAAATGTTTATCTGCATAGTGCATACTGGTAATGTAAGGGTCGCCGTCATAATCCGGGTAAGGTTCAGCCGGCATATCGTAAGGTGCGTGGGTGCTTTGGGTAAATAATCCATAAAAATAAGGTGCTGTTGCTTTTTTAATTTCACTTAAAAAATAAGGAAACATGGCTTCATCATGCGTACCTAATTTGCCCGTGGGTTCTAGATCTAACTCATCTTCATCCACCACACGGTCAAAACCTACATCTGCCAAATATCCACCAATATTACCATACGAAAGTGCCCCTCCGAATGTGTAAAAAGAACTATAGCCCTCTGCCGCTAAGGATTGATTAATGGAAGGTAATTTTCTGCATTTTGCTGGCTGTGTGGTAATGGAAATGCCTGACAAGGTTTGATAACCGCTAATAATTGCTGAATGACCGGTTTCTGAAGTACCGCCGCTTGAATAAATTTCGGTAAATAAAAGTCCCTCCGCGGCGGCGGTATTAAAGTTAGGAGTAATGCCAGCTTTGCCACCCAATGGTTCTATTAATTGTGCCGACCAGCCTTCCAAGGTTACCAAAATTATGTTTGGCCTTTTTGTGTTTAAAACCCGAACAGTATCTGCAGTTGGATTAGCGGCATATAGTTCTTCGGTTAATTTTTCTCGTTCGACAGGGTTTAAATTGGTGTAATACGCTGAAAGATCAAACCGAAGATGAGCGTAAGTCATTTGCAAAAAATTCCATTCCGGATTAACGGCTACGTCATTTATCATTTGTTTGTTTGAAAAATAGGCGTTTGTTGAACTTACAGGTATTTGTTGTAGCCCTCCGCGAATAAAAAGTACTAACACAAAAGCCATACTCAGTAGATAAGTTAATCCAAGCCCTATCTGTTTTTTTAATGTATTAGGTGCCGGAGGTTGCTCAATTTCGTTTCGCTTCATCCACTTAAAGTAAACTACATACATAAAGCCCAGTTGCGCAAAAAAGTAAGTGAAAAACCACAGTGTGTAAGACCAGGGCGCCGTCCTAAATACCTCTGACGGATTTGCCAAATGCAGGTAAATTTTTGACGACAGTTTTGTTTTCCATTCAATATATGTTGTGATTTCTCCTGCCATAATTAGCGCACCAAGCACGACAAAAAACACTACATAAATGCGTATGATTTTGTTTAGCAGGCGCATTCCTTTATCAGAACGGATAAAAAAACTAACCACACTTAGCAAAAAAGCAATACTCATAGTATAGCCAAATGCAGACAAATCTAACTGCAACGCATGAAATGGTACAGAAAACAATTCACTGTAATAAGTATCAAAAGCGGTAAAAAAATGAAAAACAAACAACAGGCGCTGAAAAAAATAAAACAGCAGCCAAAAGCCCAATAATTTGCCTAAAAAAATAAGTTGACTTCTCACATGGCTAAAATTATTAATTCTTTTTTAGGAAAGTGACCAAAATCACCTTTAGAAAATGGAATTGCCTTAAATTTGCAATAAAAACATTAAATAAAATCCATGTTGTCGGCTTTAAAGGGAAAACGTATCTACAGTATTTTAAATGGTAAATGTCCACGGTGTCATAAGGGTGACCTTTATAAAAATAACCACCCCTACCAGTTTAAGGATTTTGGAAAAACACATACGCATTGTTCGGCATGCGGGCTAAAATATGAAAAAGAACCGGGGTTTTTCTATGGTGCTATGTATGTTAGTTATGCGTTAACAGTGGCTTTTTCTGTAGCAATTGCAGTGGCTATTTATGTTTTATTCAGAGAGGCATCTTACGTGGTTTATATGATTTCTATTTTAGTGGGGCTAGTGGTGCTGATGCCTTTGTCTTTTAGGCTGAGCAGAACAATTTGGATTAACTTTTTTCAGCGTTACGATAAAAATGCCATTGCAGATAAGGCAAACGATTAATCCATTTTGCTCATTTCAAATGAATCTAATTTGCAATTAATCCCGTAACTTTGAGCGAGCGGAAAGGGATGAAACGTAAAACAAGAGAAATTTTAAGAACAACAACTGCGCGCCGCGTATGGAATTATTTTCTATTGTCTGCTTCTTTCCGTTTATCAACCTGGTTTAAAAAACCAATTCATTGGGGCAAACCTGTTGCCATTTCTATCGAGCCAACGACTACTTGTAATTTAAAATGCCCGCAGTGCCCCAGTGGTTTGCGACAGTTTACGCGCCCCACCGGAAATTTGGAATTAAAACTGAACGAAGACATTTTAAAAGGCGTAGGTAAGCAACTGCAATACATCAATTATTACTTTCAAGGTGAACCATTTATTCACCGCGATTTTTTAACATTGGTACGTGCTGCACGTAAACGTAATATTTATGTTGTAACGTCTACAAACGCGCATTTTATTTCGCCCGAAAAGGCAGAGGATGTTGTTGATTCTGGTTTGAGTGAAATTATTGTATCCATTGACGGGTTAACGCAAGAAACCTACGAACAATACCGCGTAAACGGAAAACTCACCAAGGTTTTAGAAGGGACTAAAAATTTAGTAGCCGCCAAAAAAAGGTTAAATAAAAAAAATCCAATCATTACGTTTCAGTTTTTAGTTACGCGGCACAATGAACATGAAATACCGCAATTGTATGCTTTGGCAGAAAAAATGGGTGTTGATAACGTTGCGCTAAAGTCTGTTCAGGTATACGACTTTGAAAGCGGCGGAGACTTGATTCCGAAAACGGAGAAGTTTGCGCGATACCGTAAGCTCGCAGATGGCAAATATGCGCTGAAAAATAAATTTAAAAACCAATGTTGGCGCATGTGGAGTTCGTGCGTGTTTACATGGGATGGAAAAATTGTACCGTGTTGTTTTGATAAAGACGCGGAGCATGAGATGGGTGATATCCGATTAGAGAATTTTTCGACTACGTGGAAGTCTGGAATTTACGCGGAGTTCAGAAAAAAGGTATTTAAAGATCGTACCCAAATTGAAATTTGCAAAAACTGCTCAGAAGGTTCTAAAATTTGGGTGTAATTACCTGCGGTGCGGTTGTTAAAAAACGTTATAATCGTAGTACGTAAAAGTACAAGGTCATAAAAATCAGTTAATTTAGAAAAAAAAGTGTATGAAATTGAGTGTATTTGTTGCGTTCGTGTTTTTGAGTTTAACGGGATTCTCACAACCAGAAAATGAGGTGGAAATAGAAAGTACGATCGACCAAGTAACCGTTTTTTTAACGGGTGGTGAGGTTGAGCGTTCGGCTAATATTCGTCTAAAAAAAGGCCGAAATAAACTCATTTTTAAACGCATAAGCACAGTTGCAGATAATAAGAGCATTCAGTTTAATGCAACCCAACCGCTTAACTTGGTTTCTGTCAGTTCAGCGATTGATTATTTTAGTGTAACTGAAGATAACCCGCGTATTAAGGCCATTAAAGACTCTATCACCTTAATTGGAAACAACACCCAGGTGCTCAACAACGAAAAGCAGGCTTATTTTGATGAGCGCGAGCTTTTGAAGCAGAACAAACAAATTAAAGGAGAACAGCAAAATTTGACCGTTCAAGAACTGAGCGCAATGGCAGATTTTTACCGCGAGCGCATGATGGCGATAAACAAAAAAATTACCGCGTATGACAATGAAATCATGCAATTAAACCAATTAAAAAGCCAATATCAAAATCAACTTAACGCATTGAATTATAAAGAAACCGTTAAAAGCAACCAAATAATTGTAATTGTAGATTCTGAAAAAGACCAAGAAACAGATGTGGTGTTAAAATACATTGTATCAAACTGTGGTTGGCAAGCCAATTACGATTTGCGCGCAATGAATATTAAAGATGAAATTAACTTGGTGTACAAAGGCAAAGTATATAACAATACAGGAAATGATTGGAAAAACGTAAAACTTTCATTGTCAACATCAGACCCGAATATATCAGCATCTGCGCCGGTGTTAGAGCCTTGGTATCTTAATTACTCAGCCTTACAAAACCAAACCAATGACGATTTTAAAGGAAATGAGTATGTTGTACCGACCAACCGTGCTTATAAAAAATACTACCAAAATTCATCTGCACCGCAAATAAACCAAAATTTAGAAGGCATTACATTTGATAACGTTCAGCAAAACCAATACAACCAAAACGCAGAGGCGAACATACAGTTTTCTAACATTGAAGTATCACAGTTATCTGCCACTTTTAACATTGAAAAACCGTACACCATACCTAGTGATTCAAAACCATATTTAGTAGAAATTACCGAACACAATTTAACCTCAACTTTCTCGCATAAAGCGGTGCCTAAACTAGATAAAGATGCTTTTTTGCTCGCAAACATTGTTGGGTGGGAGGCCTTAGATTTAGTACCCGGGCCTACACAGGTTTATTTTGCAGAATCTTTTGTGGGACAATCATACATTAATACCAGCAATGTTGGAGACACACTCCGCCTTTCATTTGGACGTGACCTTAAAGTACCCGTAACGCGCAAACTTGTAAAAGAATACAGCGATAAAAAAGTAGTAGGCAACAACAGAAAGGATACCTACACCTATAAAATTATTGCCAAAAACAACCGTGAAATACCCGTGCAGCTTAATTTGTACGATCAAATTCCTATTTCGCAAGACAGTGATATTTCTGTACAAATTGAAGAAATAAGTGGTGGTAAATACAATGAAACTACCGGGAAAATTTCTTGGTTACTAAAGTTAAATCCGGGTGAAACAAAAACGTATCAAGTGTCATTCACATTAAAATATTCAAAAGATAAAACCATTAAGGTCAAGAAATATAGAACCATTTCTGCACCTTCGTTTTAACTGAAAACCGCTAGGATAAGCTCGCTTCCATTTTTTTGCGTAGGTTAATTACTTTTTGATCTAACTGAGCAAAAAAACGATTGCGGTCTTTGGTATTAACCTCTGAAATTAAATTTGAATTATTAATGAGTTTGTCCAACACAAATTCAGACTCTTGAATGTAATAAGGGTCCGTGGTGTTTAAATAGTTCATGATATTATGGGTAAGGTAAACCATTGCACCCGAATCTGACTTTATCAAATAAGTATTATCAGAAATAAACGTTTCATTAAAATACATTTTAATCTCATTACCAGATGAAGGCGCTTCATTGCCAAACGCAAACTTGCGACCTACTTCTGCCTCTGTGCGCATGTGGTGAATGAGTTGTTTCAAATTATCTAACAGTTCCAACGCATAGGACGGCTCTTCAAATAAATGGGCATCAAAATAATACTCAATTTGACGCAACGTACCTTGTAAGGTTTCAGAAGAATAAATTTCTGTTGTTGGGATGGAATTGTAAATATTGTGCGCCTCTATACCTACACCTAACACACGCTTATCAATTTTTTCGCGCTTGAACAATTCATTTTCGTATGCCGGTATTTTAAGATATGTTTTTGCCCAAAAGAAAAACTTAAACCGCGTAAGATGTGGTAAATTAAACAACTGAAAAATAGGCGTATCGTTGATACACATTATCATTTTTGTATTGTCTAACGCTTTTAAGCCTCTTAATCCATCTCGTAAACCGGTTAACCATGTTTCAAAATTAAGCCCTATTCTGTCTAACGGTAAGTAATTAAAGTTTACACGTCCTTTTTTATACTCCTCAATATCGTCGAATGAAATGCTGTAGGCCTCGCACAATGTTTTGGTTTCGTAAATGGTTAATGGTACATCTCCTCTTAGTCTGCGGTACACCGCGTCTTGACTTAAATGTAAGGTATTCATTAAAACAGATGCTATTTTTTCATCTTTTGGCAGCTGCTGCCGAATACTGTCAAAAATGCGCTGCTGGACGTCCTGTACAATTTCCATAAGCCTAAATTTAACAATATTTTCCGGGCATCAAATAGTTGGTTACATAATCAGTAACGCCTTCTTCTAAGGTGTAAAAGGCTTTTGCATAACCTGCATTGCGCAATTTTTCAATTTCAGCTTCGGTAAAATATTGGTACTTATCCCGAATATCTTCTGGTGTAGGAATGTAGGATATTTCAATGGGTTTACCCATGGCGTTAAACGTAGCCTCTGCCAATGCTTTAAATGTGCGTGCTGTACCTGTACCCAAATTGTACAAGCCACTGGTTGGTTTATTTTCTTGCAAAAATAAACACACGCTCACCACATCTTTCACATAAACAAAGTCGCGCAACTGCTCGCCGTCATTGTACTTAGGGTTGTGAGACGCAAATAACTTCATACTGCCCGTAGCACTTATTTGGTTAAATGCATGCATAATTACAGATGCCATGCGGCCTTTATGGTATTCATTTGGCCCATAAACATTAAAAAATTTCAACCCCGCCCAAAATGGAGGCTGCTTTATTTGTGCAATTGCCCATTTGTCAAACTCGTTTTTTGATTCACCGTAAGGGTTTAGCGGTTTTAAATCATCCAAAATTTCATGGCTATCGCTGTACCCGTTTTCACCTATACCATACGTAGCACCGCTACTGGCATATACGAGTGGAATGTTATTCTCTGCACAAAAATTCCACATATTTTGTGAATATTCTACGTTTAACTTATCAAAAATAGCTTTATCAAACTCTGTCGTATCTGTTCGTGCGCCTAAATGGAATATAAATTCAATTTCTGTTGCAAAATCAGCCGCCCAATCAAAAAAATCGTCACGTTGAATTTTTGCTATGATGGATTTTCCTTCTAAATTTTGGGCTTTTTCACGTTTTGAAAAATCATCTACTACCACAATGTTTTGGTGGCCTTTTTTGTTTAATTCACTCACCAAACATGACGAGATAAACCCTGCTGCACCTGTTACGATTATCATTTTCCTCTTTTTTTAAGTCAAATTGTCAGTAAACCCGCAAATGGTCGGGTTATTGTTCCTAGTTTTAACAAAATTAGAACTATATTTTTATTAAATTTGAATAACAAAAATTTAAACAATGGAATACAACAATTATGAGGTGATTGATAATGGCACAAGTGCCTTTGAATTATCAAAAACTTTTTTCGCTAATGTTTACAAATACATGTTTATGGCGCTAGCCATTTCGGGACTTGTAGCATATTATTCAGCTTATTCAGGTTGGTATCTTGATTTAGCTTTTACTGAAACTGGAATGTCTCCTTTTGGTTATATTTTGGTTTTTGCGCCGCTTGCATTAGTTCTATTTATTCAAGCGCGTATCCAAAAGATGAGTTTCTCCAGCGTAATGATGCTTTATGTTTTATATGCGGCGTTATTAGGGCTTAGTTTGAGCTTTATCTTTTTGCTTTACTCTTCAAGTTCAATTGCAACAACGTTTTTCGTAACAGCCGGAGCGTTTGGCTCAATGGCTTTACTCGGCTATTACACAAAAACAGATTTAAGTAAAATGGGGAGCTTATTGTATATGCTTTTCTTCGGGATGATTATTGCTAGTGTGGCAAACTTCTTTATGGGAAGCGACACATTAGACTATGTTATTTCTTTTATGGGATTATTTGTATTTACCGGTTTGACAGCTTGGGAAATGCAACGAATGAAAAAAATTGCAGGAGATTCAACCTTAACTGGTGAAAATCGTAAAAAGCAAGAATTGATGGGTGGATTAACGCTATATATCTTATTTGTCAACTTGTTTTTGTCTATTCTACGCTTTGTAGGAGACCGGTAACTAAGTCCAACACTCATTAAAACGAACCAGTTATGAACGGAGGCATGATGACTTTCTATTGGGGACCAATGATTATTGGGGGCATTTTTATGCTCATCAGTTGGTTGGTAGGCAATACGCTTAAACGTAAATTTACGCGCTATTCTAAAATCAGAATGGCGAATGGAATGACAGGAAAAGAAGTGGCTGAACGGATGCTAAAAGATAACGGAATTTATGATGTAAAAGTAGTTTCCGTTCCTGGTGAATTAACAGACCATTATCACCCCACCCATAAAACGGTAAACTTAAGCGAAGCGGTTTACGATAAAGCAAACGCAGCCGCGGTGGCAGTAGCCGCACACGAGTGTGGTCATGCTGTGCAGCATGCAGAAGCCTACAAACCGCTTAATTTACGATCCAAATTGGTACCGTTGCAAAACGCAAGTGGACGCATCATGAATATTGTAGTGTTTGCTGCGGCCATTGGCGGTTCATTACTAGCGGGTGCTTTTCCATTTGAAATCGTAATTTATGTAATTATTGCAGCGCAAGCCATGATTACCTTGTTTGCCGTAGTTACCTTACCGGTGGAGTTTGACGCAAGTAAACGCGCACTGCAATGGATTAATGCAAACGGTATTGTAAATGTAGATGAATATGATGGTGCGAAGGATGCGTTGAAATGGGCAGCAATGACGTACGTTGTAGCGGCACTTTCTGCAATAGCAACGCTTGTTTATTGGATTATTATTTTATTGAACAGGCGCTAACTTTTCGCGTAAAAAAAAATAACATCCCATTTGGCTAAGGCTAAGTGGGATTTTTTTTTGATTTAATTTTATCCGTTTGCCAATTGTTTCTATCCCGAAACAATTTTGGGTTGTTGGTTAAACGTTAAGTGGATGGAATAGTTTATTTTAGTTAAAACTTTCAGTATGAAATTACTCATTTTATGTTTTTCGCTTCTTATCGTTTCAAGTGGAATAGCCCAACTGAACTATACAGAAAACACCTTTGATTTTACTGTAGACACGAATGTGCAATACGGCACGGCGCTAAACTATGCCGGTTTAGAAGAGGATTTGTACATGGATATTTACAAGCCCGTTGGCGACGAAAATTGTACACGGCCATGCATGGTCTTAATTCACGGTGGTGCTTGGATTGCAGGCTCTAAAAATGATGCAGGTATTGAGAACATGGCTAAAAGTTTTGCAGAAAAAGGCTGGGTAGTAGCCGCTATTAATTACCGTTTAGGCACGCATAAAACAAACTACCACGTGATGTATGCTTTTTGTAATGATGACATATCTACCCCTTGTGGATACATTGCTGATAGTGCTGAAATTTACCGTGCGAATTTTCGCGGGCAACAAGATGCAAAAGGCGCCATTCGGTTTATGAAAAACCGTTGGATGGTAGACTCAACAGATGTGGACAACTACTTTGTAACTGGTGAAAGTGCTGGTGGCTTTGTTGCTTATGCTAGTGCTTTTATGAACACCCCAGATGAAAAATCAGAACTTTGCGAAGCCCTACCAAATGCCCCTACCCCCGATCCAGATTTGGTGTCATGCCTCCCGGCCGGTTATTCGTTAGAACGCCCCGATTTAGGAGACGTAAAGGGCGAAAATAATTTGGGTGGTTTTGATGCCACAGTTCAAGGTGTTGGTAGTTTTTATGGTGGAATGATGGATTTGGAAATGCTGGAAGATGAAACCGACTGGCCTGTGGTTTATATGTACCACCAAGGCAGTGATGTGGTTGTGAATTATAATTACGGCAGGCTCCTTGGCAGAATTGATTGGGAATGTTACTCCCCGACTAACCTTTGTCAAAACTATGCTAAGTATCCACGCGCCTTTGGTTCAAAAGGAATCAACGATTATTTGTCAACACTAGCTACCTCACCCGAGCGCATCGTGGAAATTGTAGATAATTACGAATACATGAACGATTGTTTTGATAACGGACACTCCATTGACAATTGGGTAACACGATCAACTACCATGATTAACCTTTTTGCCGAACGCATTGCAGAAAATGGCAACACTCCAAATGATGGCCCGTGTAATTTAAATGTTGAGCAACAACCAAAAGAAATTCGTGTGGCTGTTTTTCCAAACCCCACTAAAGGGCTTGTCAATATTCACCATAATCATACCGCGCCGTTAACACTTTCTATTTACACCATTGACGGCAGAACGGTAATGCAGCAAATAGTTGCTACACAACAACAAATTGACTTACCGCAAGGAGTTTACATTTTTGAATTTAAAATGGCAGAACAAACGCGCTACTCAAAGGTTATCGTTAATTAATGCCCTCACCCTGCCTTGGCTTATGCAATGGAACTATTTTAGTTCTGCTTTTTCGGCTTACGTCCAACTTCTTAAGCCATTAAGCCTCATTTTCTGATTGAATATTGTTAAATTTGTATCAAAGGTACAGGTATGACAATCGAAGCAATCAAACAAGATATTTTAAACGGTATTCCAACGGAAATTCCAGCTAAAAAACCGTATGATCCAACCATTAATCATGCACCAAAGCGCAAAGCCATTTTATCAGCTGAAGAAAAAAAATTAGCGCTACAAAATGCGTTGCGCTATTTTCCGGCAGAACAACATACTGAATTAGCCGCGGAGTTTGCTGAAGAATTATATACCTACGGACGTATTTATATGTATCGTTACCGACCAAATTACAAGATGTATGCCCGCCCGATTGATGAATATCCGGGAAAATCATTACAAGCAAAATCTGTCATGGCCATGATTCAAAACAATTTGGATTATGCCGTTGCACAACATCCGCATGAATTAATTACCTATGGTGGCAATGGAGCAGTGTTTCAAAACTGGGCGCAATATAGATTGTGCATGCAATATTTGGCAGAAATGACAGATGAACAAACATTGGCTATGTATTCGGGGCACCCTATGGGTTTATTCCCCTCGCATGCTGATGCGCCACGCGTTGTAGTAACTAACGGAATGGTAATTCCTAATTACTCTAAACCGGATGATTGGGAAAAAATGAACGCGCTTGGTGTAAGCCAATATGGGCAAATGACAGCAGGATCATATATGTACATTGGGCCGCAAGGCATTGTACATGGAACCACCATTACCGTATTAAATGCTTGCCGAAAAATAGACCCTAACGGAACACCCGAAGGCAAACTGTTTTTAACTGCCGGACTCGGTGGAATGAGCGGCGCGCAACCCAAAGCAGGCAATATTGCGGGTGTAATATCCGTAACGGCAGAGATTAATGAAAAAGCAACGCATACCCGTCACTCACAAGGTTGGGTAGATGAAGTAATAACAGATTTAGATGAATTGTGCATCCGTGTTACAGAAGCAAAAGCGAAGAAGGAAGTAGTTTCTATCGCTTATCAGGGAAACATTGTAGATGTTTGGGAGAAATTTGCTGAAAATGATATTTACGTGGATTTAGGTTCTGACCAAACTTCATTGCACAACCCGTGGGCAGGTGGTTACTATCCTGTTGGGTTAACATTAGAAGAGTCCAATGAGATGATGGCCAACAACCCGGATGAATTTAAAAAACGCATTCAAGATACACTTGTACGCCATGCAGCAGCAGTGAATAAGCACACAGCAAGAGGTACCTATTTTTTTGATTACGGCAATGCTTTTTTATTAGAGGCCAGTCGTGCGGGGGCGGATATAATGGCTGAAAATAAGATTGATTTTAAATACCCCTCTTACGTGCAAGACATTATGGGGCCTATGTGTTTTGATTATGGCTTTGGTCCGTTTAGATGGGTATGCACCTCTGAAAAACCAGAGGACTTGGCAATAACAGATCAAATTGCCTGTGACGTATTGGAAGAAATTAAAGCGACAGCACCTGCCGAAATTCAACAGCAGATGGCTGATAACATTAAATGGATAAAAGGGGCACAGGCCAATAAATTGGTTGTGGGTTCACAAGCGCGTATTCTCTATGCCGATTCTGAAGGACGCATAAAAATTGCAGCAGCATTTAACAAAGCGATAAAAGAAGGTAAAATTGGCCCCGTAGTTTTAGGGAGAGATCACCATGATGTTTCGGGCACAGATTCACCTTACCGCGAGACGTCAAATATTTATGACGGTTCAAAGTTTACAGCAGATATGGCGATTCAGAATGTAATTGGTGACGGCTTTAGAGGTGCTACCTGGGTTTCTATACACAATGGTGGTGGCGTTGGTTGGGGAGAAGTAATTAATGGAGGCTTTGGGATGTTGATAGACGGAAGCGCTGATGCCGACAGACGATTAAAAATGATGTTACATTGGGATGTGAACAACGGAATTGCACGAAGAAGCTGGGCGCGGAATGAAGGCGCTATTTTTGCCATAAAGCGCGAAATGGAGCGTAACCCAAACCTAAAAGTTACCATTCCTAATTTGGTAAACACTGTTAATTTAGATGATGTGCTGAATAGTCAATTTGCCGAAAAACAAAGCTAGGTGGTTTACGTCTACCTTTTAATTTTTATTGCTTGCGCTGTAGCCGTTGGCTTTGCAGGTGTTGACAAAAAAGGTGGTTTTTGGCGTGCGTTTTTACTGTCATTATTCTTATCGCCATTAATCGGTATTTTGATTACACTTGGCGGTGCGCAAAAAAATCCGAAAGGTTGTAGCCATTGCGGAAATGTTCATAACGAAGCTGAATTTTGTGGGTTGTGCGGTAAAAATGACGCTGGAGAATTGCGTGCTGGCTTTGTACCAGAGCGTTAAATTCAAACCATCCATTTATAAAAAATAGAGCAAATTGGTCACTTTTTAGTTTTTGCACACACTAAAGGCAAAAACTATAATGAAAAACGTATTCCTACTTTTTGTTTTTGCCTCTGCTTCTGCATTTGGTCAATCCGTTGTGCATAATTGGTCTGCCGCTTATGGGGGTAATAACAACCAGTTTTTACAAACCGTAGCGTCTAACGGTTCGGGTGATTTAATTACCGTGGGCTTTTTTGATATCGAGTTTTTTTATGAAGATGAAGTGGATATAAATGTAATTACCTCTAACGGCGAATACGATTTGTTTGTGCAAAAAACAGATGCCACCGGACAGGTTATTTGGGTAAAACAAATTGGCGGAACAGGCAACGAATATGGTTTTGACAATTGTGTAGATGCAGCCGGCAATATTTATATTACAGGTAATTTCCAAAATACGGTAGATTTTGATCCCAATGGCGGTGTGTTTGAACTTACCGCGGATGGCTCTAACCCCGCAATTTTTGTTTTAAAGTTAGATACAGACGGCAATTTTGTTTGGGCAAAAACATTTAGCGGTGCGGGGTTTGATTACGGGCGTGCAATTGCTGTTGATGAAAGTGGTAACGTTATTATAGCAGGTGAATTTCAAAACACGGTAGATTTTGACCCCGGTGCAGGAGTTACTAACTTAACAGCAGCCGGATTAGACGATATTTTTTTAGTCAAGCTCAATGCAGACGGAGCGTTGATTTGGGCAAATAAATACGGTGGTACAGGCCGCGATTACGCCTTTGATTTGGCTTTAGATTCAAACAATGACATTGCGGTAACCGGAAGTTTTAGAGCAACTGTAGATTTTGATTTTGGTGCAGGGATTGCAGAACTAACGGCTGAGGATGACTATGATGCTTATGTATTAAAGACAAAAACAGACGGGACATTTGATTGGGTAAAACAATTTGGTGGAACAGAAGGTGAAGAAGGTATTGCTATTGCAATTGACGATAGCAATGCTATTTACTTTGTTGGGAGTTTTAGCGGATTAACTGATTTTGATCCGGGTGCAGATTTAATTGAATTTGATGCCGGAGCGAGCTTTGCAGGCTATTTAGTAAAATTAGCCGCAAATGGCGACTTAGCATGGGTAAATACCTTCAGTAGTTCGGGCTACATAAGTGTGAGTGATGTGTTGATAACAGAAGATGAAGACGTGTGTATTGGAGGGTTCTTTACCAATTTTGCTGGTGTAGATACACCAACCGGGGTGCCTACTTTTAATAGTGCTGGCGCTGAAGATGTTTTTTTAGCTGTATATGATTACAACAACAATTTTAAGTGGAGCGGGCAAGTAAGCGGAGCAGAAAATGTCACCATACGCGGTTTAGCAAAAGGAACGGGAGATAAAATTTATACCGGAATTATGTTTGCAGGTAGTTTGGATGCTGACCCAAATTTAACTTCTGAAACAATTTCGGGTATAGGACGAGAAGTTGGCATCATTCAGCTTGATGGCGCTACATTATCACTTGGGCAAGACCAATTTGGCACGCTCAACGTTTATCCCAACCCTAGCAATGGCTTATTTCAAATGAACTTAACTAAAGTTAACGCTGAAAATTCTACTCTTTTTGTACACAACCTGCAAGGTGAATTAGTTTGCACAAAACAAATTAATAAAACAACTACAACCTTAAATTTAACTGAATTGCCAAAGGGCTTATACGTTTTAAAATACAATGGTTTCATTAAAAAAGTGATTCTCCAATAAATTTAGCTTAACCAAAAACCCTGTAAAAAGAGAAGCCTTTCGACCCTAAAGTTGAAAGGCTTTTTATGTTGCTGATTCCATCACCCAAAGCACGTTAGATCTTATCCAGCAATGCCTCCAGTTCATCAAAATCTTTAATTGTAGTTTGGTTGGTGAAATTAAACGCATAATCTGTTTTGCCTTTTGCGCGTTCAAATTCTGCTTGTCCACAATACGCCACTTTGTTATTCGGTAAAATAATGATCAATGCATTTTTTTCATTTGACTTTACATATAAATCATCCCAAATTAATGTGCGGCGCATCAACATGGTTTTGTCGTCTCCGGTAAATAATACAACCTCCCCGGGATGCTCCCGCTCATTACCGTCAATTAAAAAACGTGCATTCACTGCAAAAATTTCATCATTTTCTATCATTCTATTAATGGTATCTATATTACAAATACCAAACCTTGAAATTTCAAATTTTCGTACCATATCGGCTTGCATTTGCAATTGAAACTCCTCGCTTTTACGCGCTTGAACCACCTCATTATAACCCGCTATCTCATTGTTAATTGCTTGTAAAACGGTTTCTTCTTCTCCAAAAACATACGGCGAAACCATCAGGTCCAGCTTTTTGTTTTTACTGGTTAAATGCATGGTATACGTGGCACTTTCAGTGGCGGTTAACTCTAGTTTTACAGTGCGCCATTTTTCGTTAAAAATCCATTCATTTTTTGCGGGATCTTTTGTTGCATCATCCCCGGCATAAGTCCAACTCAAGGTGTCAAAAAGCCGTAATTCGGGATTTTGAGCATAATCCAGATCTAAATTAAATAAAAAGGCGTCTTTAAATGTTTTTACGTTTTCTGCCTTTCGCGTATTTACCTCTGCCTCATTTGCTTCTATAAAACTCCAGTCTCCGGTTACCTCATCTAACTCATACAAACTAAAGCCCGAAGCAGGGTTGAAGGTGGCTAACTCAATGCTAATTTGTTCATTTTTTTTAATAAAAACCGGTTCATCTTTCACGGTTGCGGTTAACTCAAACATCCCCGCCGATACAAAATCAAAAGATTGCCCGGTTGAGTCGTATGTCATAGGAATGCCGCTTGCAATAATTTCTGCAGGTATATGAAATGGGCGATAGTTAATGGTTACCTCTTCAGTAATCGGTTGATTAGTTACATCCACCAATGCATTTGCAGGAATGTGAATGAGTGTTCCACGTTCAGTTTCCAGCGTGTTTTCAACCGTTGGGTCAACTTTATACGTAGAAAAAGGAACGGTTACTCCTTTAAATGGAGGGTTCACTGCTGATTTTTCATCTGTCAAGCGTGCTACATTCCCTGCGCATCCGGCAAGTAGTACAAAAAGTAGTAAGGTAATTGATCGATTTTTCATGGTTTTTAAGTTTTTAGTCAAGTTCATAAGTGTGGAGGTAAATTCGGTTTTGATCGTCTAAACTCACCCAGTTAAACGCATTTAACTGTTGGTTGTAAACTACATTAAAACCCGTTGAAATTGCTTTATCGTTTAGCAAAATAATTCCTCCATTTCGCAAACATTCTATATAGTTTTGCTGATCTTTCGCCAGCACAATTTGACTGTTCTTTTTTACCGGTCCCAATAGCCGGCCTGACCCTTGTGGCTTAATATAATAACTTGTATCGCGCTGGGCCAAAACAAACGGTTTGTCCGGTGTTTTGTAATTTTTAAACCGTTTTGGATAGGTAGAGGCGTTTGACTTTTTACCATTTTTGTAGGGCTGATGAATATCCCCATCTGCTTTGAGCATCCACCAGCTTTTAGGGTAATCTGAAAAATCCGTAGCAATAATATTTTCATACAATTTTCCATTAGACGTTCTTAATGTCGAATCGTTATAACTAAAAACAAAATAAGCGTCATCATAAAAATAAACGGTATTGTTTCGCTGATCGTTAAATGGCCCCGTTAGCCCTTGCGCGGGGCTGTAAAAATAAAGTGCTTTTTCTCCAGAATTAGAAGCCATTGGCTCGCTTACAGTATCTATTTTAATCAACCCCTTTGTAAAATAATCGGTTTCACCCACAACAACTCTCAAAGCAGGTAAAGCATTTGCTTGAAAACGACCAATGCTTTTTCCATTATACGCCACATCATATAACCAAGCGACATTATTTTTTGCTGTGGGCGCCCTGCTAAAAGCTAGCTCATTTTGCTGTTGATTAAACAGAGAAAATTGCTGTGGCGAATCTTGCCTTATTCTGCCATCTACATGAATAAAATACTTTAACCCCGGCGTACTTGCAGAATGAACGCTAAATCCATTACCATGAAAGTATGGAGAACGGGTAAAAACAGAATCTTTCAAAGGCGGAAAACTACAATACCACATTTCATTCTGCTGATAAAAATAAAATTGTTTATCCGTTTCACTGCCCTCAGCATTTGCATACTGCAATACGTTTTGATAAGGGCCCTTTATTTTTCCGTTTTTATTTAAATAAACACCTTCTGCAGTAGTGTAACGGTAAATAAACTGGTTGTTTGCGGCATATAAAATGCGTGCTTGTTTGTAAGGCCCCTCTGGTTTTTCGCCTGGTTTTACAACGTAATAATGCCTTTGAATGAATTTCACCTCTCCGTTAATCGTATCCATTTGGTTTTGATGATAAACCATTCCATACAAATCACTTTTAGTAGAAAAAAATTGATTTTTAACCGTTAATTTAATCGAGCGGTCATAGACATAATAAGCACCATCAAAAGAACCATAGCTCTTATTTTTTGCTTTATGAACCACGGTATATTTTTGATTTTTTTCTTTTACCCGCCAGTTTTTATAATCACGTGGGCTGCCGCCTCTGACAGCGTTATTTCTTATTTTAACCCGTTTACCACGGCTATTTTTGTACGTAGCATTTTTATAAATTGTCGTAAAATCGTAATTTGCTCCGCTTATATTAAATGAGATTTTCGATTCGTCAACCATCAAATTTTCTCCGGTTTTAAGGGTGTAAATAGCTTCTTTTTGATGTTGAGGCCGCACTCTAATCGTGCGTTGAGCTGAAATAACCCCTGTTATTAGCAGCAATAAAAAGGTCAGTTTAGTTTTCATATTGGCTTATTTTGGTTTGAAAATTCACGGCTAGTTCCGCATAGCTAGCTAGCTCATTGGTGGCTGGAATTAGAAATTTGTATTGTCTTGACCACGCATTAATTTCATTAGCTGGCTTGGTAAAACCGTAATTATAGGCTGAAGCATAAAAGGCTAATTTTTCATGCTTGGTGCTCCATTTTTTATGTGAAAAGCGTTCATTCATTACACAATAAAAAAGGCATAAATAGTGCATTTGCCAATCTGGTTTAGAAAGTCTGCCAATGCGCTCCGAGCGAATTGCGTTTTCACCTTTTACAGTATAGCTGAATTGGTTTAGGGTTTCATCTTCTAATGGCAATGCGTTAATTTCCTGCTCGAGCTGTACAATAAAACTAGGTTTCATCTGAAATCTACCAATGGAAAAATCCGCCCCCTCACTGCCTTGTTGTACGTAAAGGTATTCTAATGCTGTTGTCTCCACGGCATCAGAAAAAGTACTGTAGCGCAGTAATTCCGGGTAAATAATTGGAATCACCTCTGTGTAACCTAACCCATACCCGTCGGCGATTGTTTGAAATTTTAGTTGGATGGATTGGCAGTAACGTTCTGCTTCTAAAACAACGGCAGATTGTTTCGTCAAGGCAAAAGATGATACGGTCATGGCGAACACGCCAATAGCAACTAATTTCATAGGTATACGTTTTTTGAAGGGGTTTGACTTTATAAGCCATTACCTTAAAATTGGTTACGTTACTTGCTGAAAGCGAAGCTCAAAAAGTGGTTTACGATAGTTATTTACCTGCTAAATCAAAAACACCCTCTAATTCATAAATTTTGTACTGTTCGTGTTGATGAATGGCATTTAACATAGCCTTTGCCACAGTTGTATCTTTAATCGGTCGGTACTTTTTAATACCCGGAACCCAAGAAAGGGCATACATAATTGGAGTAAAAATACGCTCAGTTAATCGAAATTCTTTCCGGTCGCCAGCCAACATAGATGGACGAATGATGCTAATTTTATCAAAAGGTAACGTCTTAACGGCCTCATCCAACTCTCCCTTCATTTTAGAATAAAAAATAGACGAATCAGCAGAAGCACCTGCAGACGATAGCAGCACCAATTGCTTTACACCATTTTCACTCGCTATTTTAGCGGTATCGAACTGCATATCAAAATCTATTGCATATTGTGCTTTTTTGCTGCCGGCCGCTTTTTTTGTTGTACCCAATGTTGAAAATAATACATCTCCTGTTATATTTTCGCGTTGTTCGTTCAGTGCATTAAAATCGGTTATGTATTCTTTAATTTTTGGGTGGATTACCCCTGTCGTTTGCCGTGTGAAAATTCGAATTTTATCAATTTCCGAATGTTGCAAAAGTTGATCAAGCACTTGTTTCCCCACTAACCCTGTTGCACCGATTAAAATTGCCGTTTTCATTATCGTTTATTTATTGTTGGTGGGTTTGACAGGCAGTTTGCTGTAAATATCCCATATTACAACACCTGTACATACAGAAATGTTTAATGAATGCTTTGTGCCTATTTGCGGAATTTCAATTACACCTTTGCATGCGTGTATGACATCTTGCCGCACGCCCTCTACTTCATTCCCCATAACTACGCCAATTTTACGGTTGTTGGGCTTAAAATTATTCAGTAAAATAGCATCAGTTGCTTGCTCAATGGCGTACGTATCCACCTCTTCTTCGTTTAACCGCAACACTAAATCTAATGTATCCTCACAATGCTCCCATTCTACAGATTCTGTAGCGCCTAGAGCTGTTTTATGAATATCGCGGTGGGGCGGCTGCGCAGTAATGCCACACAAATAAATTTTTTCTACACGAAAAGCATCTGCTGTTCTAAAAACAGAGCCAATATTGTTCAAACTGCGAATATTATCCAATACAATAATAATAGGCGTTTTTTTTGCTGATTTAAACGCATCTATCGAGATGCGTTTAAGCTCCTCTAATTTTAATTTTTTGTGTGTTTCCATTTTGCGATTGCAAGTTAGGAATCTATCTTATGAAATGGGGTGTTGTTGAGTTTATTTCTTAGTTCTTGTACTTTTTATTATAAGGTCGGTAAGTATTTGATAAGCCGCTTATTTCAATGAAAATAAAAAGTTTATATTTGAAATATGACTGAAAACGAACTGTTAGAAATAATTACAGGATATTTTAGAGATAAGATTTTTGAGAATCATAAAATAAGTTCCTTAAAAACGCATTCTAAACTTAAATCTTACAAGATCAACCCTATTATTGTTAAGTACTTATCTAAAATACTTGAGAATGAGTTTAATCCTGTAGGAATTGCTAAAGCTCTTTATTATCCCAGGATTTTAGGCACTTCGATAAATACATCATTTGGAACGCGAATTCAAAATATGTTTGTCGAACTCGGCATAGCCAGAGGTTCTTTGATAAAGGGAATGGATATTGAATTTACAGACAAAATTGACAACAGAGAAAAATGGTGTCAACTTAAATCCGGACCTAATACTATAAATTCCGAAGATGTAAGTCCACTTCTAAATAAATTTACAACTGTTACGAATTTAGCGAGAACGAACTCAATGAATTTGAATAACTCAGATTTAATTTTGGGGGTTCTTTATGGAGAAGAAGATCAATTAAGCCAGCATTACCAAAAAATAAACAAGAAGTTTCCTGTTATTATTGGCAAAGAGTTATGGCACAGGCTTACAGGTTTTCAAAATTTTTATGACAAACTAGTTTCAAATCTTGACTTAATGATTTTGAATTTGGATACTGACGATTTTTTTAAGAAAGGCTATATGGCCTTAGCCGAAGAAATTGAAGAATCTGATTTATTTGATTTTGAATAAACGCGATTTAGAAACTTAATAATGGAATAGCCTAGTTCCTTTCCTAAATTACAAGGCACTGCATTTCCAATTTGCTTATACTGTTGAGAAATTGAACCTTTGAATTCCCAGCTATCAGGAAATGTCTGAATTCTAGCATATTCTCTAATCGTAAAAGGCCGTGTTTCGTCTGGATGACATCTCTCTGTTTGTTTTTGCGCTGGACTACATGTTAATGTTAAACTAGGCTCATCCCAGCCTATTCTTCTCGCCATACCCGTCTTTCCTCCTCCTAAATAAAAACTCTTCCCCATATATTCTTTTTGAATGTCAAGTGGTAAATCTCGCCAATAACCTTTTGGAGGAACTAAATCCAAAACCTGTTTTTTATGCTCGGGATATTTGGATCCAGGTGATTTGGGAACATCTATATCATATAAATCGCCCTTTTTCAGCGCATCAGATAAATGATAAATAGAATTGTATGGTGTTGGATATTCATATTGAATATCCACATCTTTTCTTATACCAACTAAAATTAACCGTTCTCTTTTTTGAGGAACCTTATAATTGACGGCCTTTAGCACTTGAACCGGTACAATATTATACCCAATCTCGTCTAAAATAGAAATCATTCCTTTTAATGTCTTCCCTTTATCGTGGGATAATAAACCCTTAACATTTTCGCCAACACAAATTAATGGGTTAACTTCTTGAACCACCCGTGCAAATTCATAAAATAAAGTTCCTCTTGCATCTTCTAAACCCAATTTTTTCCCTGCATAGCTAAATGCTTGACAAGGAAAGCCCCCTGTTACAATTTCAACTTGATTTTTATATTCTGCAAAGTCAAATTCCTTTATATCACCCTCTAAAACATTCCAATTAGGTCTATTTTCTCTTAACGTTTTACAAGCCCACTTATCTAATTCATTTAAAGCCGCACACTTAATTCCAGATTGTTCTAGACCAATTGCTAGACCACCTGCTCCTGCGAATAATTCTAGAACCTTATATTCTTTAAGAGGTATTTCTTTATTTTCTATATTATTGTCTATTTCTGACAATAACGGTTCAATTAAAGAATTAATATCCTCTTTACGATAAACTCTATAATTACTAACTGGTTCACGTAAAGCGTCCAACTTCCCATCTCTATCCCATCTACGTAGAGTCTCTTTACTTTTTCCTAAAACTTCTGCCGCTTTTGAAAGCGAATAATAATTTTTTATACCCATATTAAACAACCTTACACAATGGTTACAAATTTAAAATAAAAAAAGCATAATTCAACTATCTACGGAAATAATAAATTCAACGTTTTTATTCTTTGACTTTACCTACCCCACCAACTCACCTAACGCTTCATCCACCGTAGCAAATTCAAACGTAAAACCATGTTCTAATAATCGCTCGGGTACTACATTTCTGCTTTTTAATAATAACTCTGTTTCTGTTTTTATGATTGCAGCGCCTAATTCTAGCATCCATTTGGACATTCCAAATCCCCACTTTTTTTTAAGAGAGATTCTTAATTTTTGCATAAATTGTTTATTGCGAACGGGAGTTGGTGCGCTAAGGTTAACAGCACCCACTAAGGCTTTATGTTCAATTATAAATTCCACGGCACGGCAAAAATCAAGTGTATGAATCCAACTTACGTATTGCCTTCCGTTACCTTGTTTACCACCTAAAAACAGCCCTGCTATTTTTTTTAACTGCGGATATGCCCCATCTGATTTACCCAATACAATTGCCGTACGCATAGCAACACGGCGCGTACGGTGTAAATCGTGCTTAAAAAATTCATGTTCCCACTGTTTGCATATATTCATTGAAAAATCATCCCCAATAATCCCTCTATCCTCCGTCATTTGCTCGGTTTCGGCATGAATGTAAGTGGTAGCACTGCTCGAGTTAATCCAAACGCTTGGTGGATTTTCGCTCTGTTGTATGGCCTGGGCTAAAACGGCTGTGCTTTCTACACGTGAATTTAAAATGGCGTTGCGGTTTTTTTTGGTATACCGACAATCTACTGATTTACCAGCAAGGTTAATCACAACATCCGCCCAATCGATCCATTGTGTCCATTCGCCAACTGATTGAGCGTTCCAAAAATGATGATTTTCTGCCAGAGGCTTCCGCGTGAGTATTTTCACATTATGATCTTGGTTTTTAAAGTAATCTTCCAACACTTGTCCTAAAAAGCCGGTACCACCGGGTATTAAAATATTCATATTATTGTTTTATAAATGAATGTAAAGAATGAGGGCTACTATAAGCATCCGGTAAAGGAGCCATGAAATGGATATAGTTACCGGCAGTTGCAAGTTAGTTGCCCGTTTTAGGTGGATGATTAGCATGTATGATACAATCAACCCAAATCCGGCTAAAAATTGCACTAAACTCAGTTCAAAATAATGATTCAACGCTAACAACGGAAGCAATAAAATTCCGCCAATGACTGAAACTGCTGTCATATTCCCTAAATAAGCTAGCCGTTGAGATTTTGCTAAAGCGGTAATCGCTAAAAACTGCCACCCAACTTGTCCTACGCCAATTAAATATTCGCGCCAAGAGCTGTGAGACCAACCCATTTTTGCGTCAACTGCCAGGGCAAATTGATTGACCACAACACCTGTAAAAAATGCACCTAAAAGAATAAACATCCATTGGTAAACCGCGTGCGATTTTGGTTCGCAGTTGCGCGCATCATTCACTACACCAACCCCTGACATAACGTAACGGTTAAACGAAATGAAACGGTATAGTTTTTTAGCTAAAAAGTGGATAGACTTTTGGCGAAATACCCATTTTAAAAAAGGACGCTCATGCGATAGAATCGTTAAAAAAGCGTCTATCCCATAAACAACTTCACCTGTTGTTTTATTTACAAAAGCCACTTCAGATTTAGCCCTTTCCTCATCCACCAGGTCTAGCGTGGTTTGTTTTACGGTTTGATAGTGCGTTACGGTACTTTTATCAATTAAGTTTGCGCGAACAAAACCGTTGCCGTATGCTTTACACATGGGGCAATTTTTATCGATTAATAGGTTGTGGTTGGTTAACATATTTGATACGTTTTTTAATGATCTAAAACATCACTTTGTTCACTTATTGCGGGCGCGCCTTTGTACATAAGCTTAGTTTTTATTAAAAACACCCAACGCAAGAGCTGAATTACAATACTAAGCCCCACCGCGAGTAATGGTATAGCCATAGAAAAATCACCAAATACCAATGCGATTACAATGAAAGTTACAGCTGTTTCAACTCCAAATATGCCTGCTACGGTGGTTTTAGTAGAGTTTTTATTTAAAACAGCTTGTTCCAGTACTGCGGTAAAAATCATAGACGGTATCCAAATAATTGCGCTATAAAACAGCACCATAAAAGAGATACCAATAGCGCTTTGTATATCGCCGTTATACACCCCAGTAAAAAATGCGGTGAGCATAAAAACGGGTAACATTATCCAAATACTTAGACTTACGTTTGTTTTATCAATTATCATATCTGTTGGTTTTAAGTGTGTGGTGTTTCAGCGGTTGAAAACATCCGGTTAGTTAATTTTAAATAAAAGTAGCGTATGCCCTGTGCTAATGCTAAACAGCCAACTGATACAAGGGTGATGGTGACTGAGGTTTTAAACAAAAGCAGCAACCCTGAAAAAAGCATTAATTCTGCCACCATTGCAAGTATCACTGTACGCTCTGTGGCCGATTGACGAATCACTAAATACTCCAACCCAAAACTAATGAGCGGTACAACAAGTAACATAAATGTACTACCCAGTATACTCCAGCTAAATTCAAGCACTGGTAGTACATTATATTGGTATAAAAGGAAAACGCTAATACTAAAAAATGACACTATACAAGCCTCAAGCAGCCATGCGCTTTTTAAAACTGAGTTTTTGTTAATTTCTGATAAATCTATATTTTTAAACATATTAAAGTTTTAGAAAAAATTGAAAGTTTGATTTAAAAAAATATTAGCTTATTTTTTTTATTAATTTTTTAAAGAAATAATTGTCTTTTAGTTTGAGCCAAATTTCTGATAATTGATCCAATTGTTTAATAAAATCATCCAAGTCTTGCATTACTTTTTTAAAATGGTCAACCGCTTCTTTATCTCCTTCTATCTCTTCGTTTTTAAGTTGATCCAATAACAATAAAACAGGTTGCAATTCTCTTCGTTTACGTTCCTCCACAATATTCTGCGCCATGGACATAATATCAGTTTGTGCCGTGAAAAACTCTTTCCGCTCACCTATTTTGTTTTGCTTACTTACCAAACGCCAGTTTATTAATTCGCGCATGTTAATGTTAACATTACCACGTGATAGTTTAATGCTTTCCATTACATCTTCTGTACTCAAGGCTTCATTTGTAGCTAAAAGCAATGCATGTATTTGTGCCATAGAACGCGGTATACCCCAGGCACTGCCTATTGAGCCCCAGGTTTGCACAAATTCCATTTTTGCTTCTTCTAATTTCATAATCCAAATATATAAAATATTTTCGAACTTTCAGTAATTATTGAAAGTTTTAGCTAAAAAAAAGGCTTTGATCCTCACCAAAGCCCTTTTTTCTTAAATCTAAATCTGTTATAACGTAGTATACCAGCTAATTAAAAATCGTCTTAATTGTAGATGTTGATTTTGTAATTATTTTAACAAAGATAACGCCACTTGTGTAATTATTATTGTGCATTGTTAGATTTTTTTTCGTTGGTTTAAATTTTTGAACTTTTTTAGTAATCATTTGTATGCAGTTATCCATGAAAACCGTCACTTCAATTGTACTATTTTGTTTTGTTTCTTGCTGTCATGCACAACAAAGCGGCGTTAGTCACTATCCGTTAGAAAAAGTGTTGACTTACTACGCCAATCAAAGCGAATTTATTTATACGATAGAAAACTTATCACAGGGCTTTTATTGGGATACGCTTAATAGTAATGCGCGCTTAAGTCATGCAAAAATAGGTATTGTAAACACATATAAAGACAGCGTTACAATTAAGAAAGTTAATGCAAGCAATACCCAAATTAAATTTAAAATAACCAATAAAAAAATTGCTCCGAAAGACACCATTTGGATACACGCTTCTCCGCAAAACACCACCGCTGCATTTACCACCAGTTGTTTTTTGTATTACGAACTAAATGGTACACCACGAACATTTACCTTAAAAACTTGGGGAGCGTATTCTCCTACATTTACCAAAAAGGACAATAGACATTCGTTTGCAAACGGTTATGCACAGTTGGAGGTAATCAATACATCCGGAGAACCACTAGCTGACCTTTTTTTTGTGCGTTATTCAAGCGAGGGTGCAATAACCTACCCGCTTAATGTTGCTACTGCGGATAGCCTGTTTTACTTAGATTTAACGATTACACCAAAAGAAAACTTAAACGGTTATTTATATTCCGATAAATATGGAGCAATTAAAAAAGTGTATTCAGATAACCTACATCAAAAAAAAATAAGCGTAAAGGTGCATCACTTATTTGAAAAAAATGAGTTGTACTATTACAGCGGATCGTCGGGGAAAGCGCCGTACGTAACAAACGGAACATACGAAATTAAATGGCATAACTATCCTTATGGAGGTAGTGCTGAAACAAAAAAAAGATAGACGCAAAAGTACAAAAAGCCGGGTATCAGCTTGGTGTTTTTTCAACAACAAATTTGAACAGACTAATCGCTTTTGAACGTGAACTGGCCAATTCGCCATTTAAAGGAACCGTTTCACCTGTAAAATTTCAAAATGCTTATACGCAAGAAGGCTGGGGTGGCGCTTCTGCAAGTTATTCAAATAGCTTTACAATAAGGTTTTTATCTACATTGACAGAAATAGAGATAACCACTTTTTTTAAAAAAAATGGAATTACTAATTACAAAAAACTCAATTATGGCATCCCAAATTATTATACTTTTTATACGAAAACAATTTTAGATCGCTCATACATGCCCATGTTGGATAAAATGTGGATAGCCAAAGAGGTAATGTCAATAGAGCAAGAACTTTACAAAACTGCCGGACTAGACTAAACCGTCGAACTCAAGTATTGTTAACAATTATTGATAAGTACACTGGGTTTAATTTCAGTTTGGATAAGCAAACGTTTATTTTCGTTTTTCCAAAATTTCAACAGTCGTGGCGAAGAAAAAAGCGAGCAAAAAATCGGCAGTAACGCCGTTAATGAAGCAGTATAATCAGATTAAGGCAAAGTATCCGGATGCAATGTTGCTTTTTCGTGTGGGCGATTTTTACGAAACCTTTGGAGAGGACGCCATCAAAGCCTCTAACATTTTAAACATTATTTTAACCAAACGCGGAAAAGACAGCCCCTCAGAAATTGAATTAGCAGGGTTTCCGCACCATTCATTAGATACTTATTTGCCAAAACTTGTCCGCGCCGGCATGCGTGTTGCAATTTGTGACCAATTAGAAGACCCAAAAATGACGAAAACAATCGTCAAACGTGGTGTAACTGAATTGGTGACGCCGGGAGTTTCTTATAATGATAAAGTATTAAGCGGAAGTGAGAATAACTTTTTAGCGGCTATACATTTTGATGGTAAAGCCGCAGGGGTTTCTTTTTTAGATGTTTCTACCGGTGAATTTTTGGTAGCTGAGGGCAGTTTTGAATACATTGATAAACTTGTTCAAAGTTTTAACCCGAAAGAAATTTTATTCCAAAAAGGAAAACAAAAACTGTACTTAGAACATTTCAGCGATAAATTTTACACCTATAAGTTAGAGGATTGGGTGTTTACCCTTGATTTTGCACAAGAAAATTTAGAAAAACAGTTTGAGGTTAAGTCCCTAAAAGGTTTTGGAATTGATAAAATGAATGCGGCCATTATAGCCGCAAGCGCAGTGCTGCATTACTTATCGCAAACAGCGCATGACAAAGTTTCGCACATCCGCACAATTTCACGTTTGGAAGAGGATAAATATGTATGGCTAGATCGTTTCACCATTCGGAATTTAGAGCTGCTTTATTCACAAAACGAGGGTGCCGTTACCTTAATTGATATTATTGACAAAACCTTAACACCGCCTGGTAGCCGGATGATGCGCCGCTGGCTTGTTTTACCCCTTAAAGATTTAGCGCCGATTAATGAACGCCATGAAATTGTACAGTATTTTTTAAATGATAATCAATTTAAAGCGACGATAGAGGCCCAATTGAAAGAAGTTGGTGATTTGGAGCGAATCATTTCAAAGGTAGCGACAACACGTATTAATCCGAAAGAAATTGTTCAACTTAAACGAGCATTAACTGCTATAGATCCCATCAAAGATGCATGCCAACACGCCAAATCAAAATCACTTGTATTGCTTGCAGACCAACTGAACCCATGCGCGGGTCTGCGAAAACGAATTGAAGAAGAAATTATTGATGACCCTGCCATTGCTGTTGGTAAAGGTGAAGTAATTGCCACAGGTGTAAATGATGAGTTGGATGACTTGAGAAGTGTGCTTAATTCTGGCAAAGATTATTTGGAACAAATGCGCGAGCGTGAAGTGCAACGTACCGGTATACCGAGCATTAAAATTGCGTTTAACAACGTTTTTGGCTACTATATTGAAGTGCGTAATGCCCATAAGGACAAAGTACCCGAAGATTGGATTCGAAAACAAACTTTGGTAAATGCTGAACGGTATATAACAGAGGAATTAAAAGAATACGAATCTAAAATTTTAGGGGCAGAAGAAAAAATACATCAGCTTGAAAGTAATTTGTTGGCTGAAATTGTTTTTGCCATGGCTGATTTTATTACGCCCATTCAGCACAATGCAAGCCAATTAGCCAAGTTAGACTGTTTACATTCATTTGCTGCCACTGCACAGCAAAACAAGTACGTATGCCCAGTGATGAATGATGGGTTAGTAATCGACATAAAAGCGGGCAGACACCCCGTTATTGAACGCCAATTGCCACCGAGTGAAAGCTACGTAGCCAATGATGTTTATTTGGATAATGCGTCGCAGCAAATAATAATGATAACCGGGCCTAACATGTCTGGTAAATCGGCGTTGCTCAGGCAAACTGCTTTAATTTCATTAATGGCTCAAATGGGTAGTTTTGTGCCGGCTGAAAGTGCTAAATTAGGCTTGGTAGATAAAGTGTTTACACGTGTAGGTGCTTCGGATAACATTTCGTCGGGCGAATCTACTTTTATGGTGGAAATGAACGAAACGGCAAGTATTCTGAACAACTTATCGGAGCGCAGTCTAATTATTTTAGATGAAATTGGCCGAGGCACAAGCACCTATGATGGTATTTCTATTGCATGGTCGATTACAGAGTATTTACACGAAAATAACATGGCGAAACCTAAAACGCTTTTTGCAACGCATTACCATGAATTAAACGAAATGTGTACCACCTTTAAGCGGATTAAAAACTACAATGTTTCTGTAAAAGAAATGGGCAATAAAATTTTATTTATGCGCAAATTAGTGCCGGGTGGTAGTGCGCATAGCTTTGGAATACACGTGGCAAAAATGGCAGGTATGCCACAAGCTGTGTTAAAGCGGGCTGACCAAATTTTAGTACAATTGGAAAAAAGCCACTCTGGTGATTTAAAAGAAGAGGCAAAGGCCATAGCCGCAGATGCAAATATGCAACTCAGCTTTTTTCAGTTAGATGACCCTGCACTAATGCAAATTAAAGAAGAAATAGAAAACATTGACATTAATACCTTAACCCCCGTTGAGGCGTTGATGAAACTGAATGAAATTAAAAAATTTGTGGGTGCAAAATAAATGGTTTTATCAGCACAACTTAACACTGTAATTATATGAAAGCGTTATTTTTAAAAGCCAAACATTGGCACCTGTTTTTGGTGTTTTTTGGATTACCTCTCGTTTTTAATATAATACTTGTAACCGGAATACTTTCAAGCGCCAAAAGTTTTTCAACCAACCCTTTGGAAAACTTTAACAGCACTACGAGTATGATGCAGGAAATGGGCTACTTTTTTCTGATTATAATGATTAGCGTATATAGTGTGTTTTTTTGGGTTTGGTCGATTGCGAATGGTTTAAAACACAAGTTGCCGACAACCGTAACGTACAATTTTAAAGCATTTAATGGTGCAATTATCGCATGCGTAATCTCTTTTTTGGGAATCGCATATATTTTCCTGAACTTATTTCAGTTCAATACCTTAAGACCGTCAAACTATTTAAACCATACGCAACAATTTAAAAGCTATATTACATTGTTTGTCCCCCTCCAATTCGTTATGGTTGGTTTGATGATTTATTGCTATAATTTTGCTGCAAAGGTTATTAAAACAGCTCACTTGCAGCGCATTCCTAAATTCTCAGACTACGCCGAAGAGTTTTTTCTGTTATTATTTAACGTTATTGGTGTTTGGATTATACAGCCGCGCGTTCATAAGTTGTTAAATGATATTCCCTTAGAAGAACTAAAGCCTACACCTCCGACACGATCAAACCGAACTGAACAGTTAGAAGCAGAGCTTGATGATGAAATTTAACACTCATCTGCGGAAAACACTTAATCTATTCTATTTTTCTTTGTTAAAACGGAATTAAAATAAACAAACGCTGTTGTTTAACTTATATGCGAAACACTCTTAGACACAAAGAGGAAACTATACCTCTGGTAAGTCGCAACCTTTTTCAAAATGGTGAATTTGACCTAATTGCAACGCATTTACAAAACATTAACAACCATTGTGGGCGTTTGGAAAAAAAGAACCTAACCGTAATTTTGGAAATGCATCAGCAATTGGTTAACGACTCGACTGAACTTTTAAATTAAGGTCGCCCCGGATAATCTGCATTAGAGATTTTTTTAATAACACCGACTAACGGTAAAAGTGGCCCCGGCGCGTCATACCCATCAAATGACTGTGTGTTGTACGTGCTGTCTTCCGTTGTAATAAAAAGAGTTCCAAAAGGAGACGCATCTGTTTGGCGTTCATTTGTTGGTGCTTCATACGTGTTGATGCGATCTAAATCCAACTTAGCGCCTGCTTCTTGTAACTCCTTCCACTCGGCCTCAGTAGTTGGGCGCGCGGTATACGAACCTTCTCCTCTACCCGTAAAAACAGTCACTACAGAATCTTGTCGTATGGTCATGGTTTTTGACCCTAGCATAGTGGTAGATTTGTAGGTGTACTTTACAATATCTTGTGTTTTGCAACTTACCAAAATGAATAAAGCAAAAAGCGGAGTTAAAATCTTCATAGTCTGTTTTTATGTTTCGTTACGTGGTGTTTGTGTCGTATCAATTTCCAAAAATTATTCCACAATTATAAGATAGTTATTTTTTTTACCCTTGCTCAGTAAAATAAATTTATCGTTAACTAAATCTGCTTCTGTAATAATATAATCTTCTTGCACCTTTGTTTTGTTTACGGCAACGGCATTTCCTTTTAGTTCGCGGCGCGCTTCACCATTTGATTTTAAAAAGCCTGTTTTACCCGAAAGCGCATCTATTACGCCTAAATTCCCTATTTCTGCACGGGGAATTTTAGCTTGCGGCACACCTCCAAAAGCATCCATAACTTCTGCCGCCGTTAATGCTTTTAAATCATCAATTGTTGCTTTACGGTTAAATAAAAATGCAGTGGTTTTAAGGGCACTTTCAAGTGCTTCATCACCATGCACCATTTTAGTTACCTCAGCGGCTAACCGTTTTTGTAAAATACGTTGTCCGGGGTCTTGCTTGTGCTCTGCCTCTAATGTTTCAATCGTTTCGCGGTCTAAAAATGTAAACGTACGAATGTATTTTGGAGCATCTTCATCTGTAGCATTAAACCAAAATTGGTAAAACGCATACGCGCTGGTACGTTCAGTATCTAACCAAACCGCACCACTTTCTGTTTTACCAAACTTGGTGCCATCTGCTTTGGTCATTAGCGGACATGTAAAGGCAAAACCTTCGCCTGAAGCTACTCTACGTATCAATTCTGTTCCGGTTGTAATGTTGCCCCATTGGTCGCTTCCGCCCATTTGTATTTTACACCCCATCTCGCGGTAAAGGTGCAAAAAGTCATACCCTTGCAGCAGTTGGTACGAAAATTCCGTGAATGAAATTCCCGTTTCGATTCTTTTTTTCACAGAATCTTTAGCACTCATATAATTAACCGTAAGGTGCTTGCCCACGTCACGAATAAATTCAATGAACGAAAAATCTTTCATCCAATCATAATTATTCACCAATACAGCTCCTGTTTCACTTTCGTCAAAATCTAAAAACCGGCTCAGCACTCCGCGTACACCTTCCACATTTTTATTCAATGTTTCTTCATCCAGCAAATTACGTTCATCTGACTTGCCAGAGGGGTCGCCCACCATACCCGTTGCGCCTCCCACCAAAGCAATCGGACGGTGGCCTGCACGTTGCATGTGTTTTAACATCATAATGGGAATTAATGAACCAACGTGTAATGAATCTGCAGTGGGGTCAAAGCCACAATAGCCCGTTACAATTTCATTTTCAAGTAATTCTTCTGTTCCGGGCATAATGTCTTGTAACATTCCCCTCCATCTTAATTCTTCTACAAAATTCTTAGGCATTGCAATTTTATTTACTGTTTGGGCAGTAAAGTTAGTAGTTTTTGTGTAAACACGGGTTCATTTACAGTAACTCATTGGCAAGGTTAGCCAATTCAGAGCGTTCGCCTTTTTCTAGCTTTACATGTGCAAATAATTCATGTCCTTTTAGACGATCTATAAGATACGTAAGCCCATTGCTCTCTTCATCCATATACGGTGTGTCAATTTGCTTAATATCACCTGTAAACACAACTTTAGTCCCCTCACCCGCGCGCGTAATAATGGTTTTTACCTCATGCGGACTTAGGTTTTGAGCTTCATCAATGATAAACATTACATTACTTAAGCTGCGCCCCCTAATAAAAGCCAACGCAGTAATGGAAAGTTCACCTGATTGCTCCATGTCATCCAATACCTTGTGCTTTTTTTCTCCGGGTTTAAATTGGCTTTTAATAAACTTGAGGTTATCCCAAAGCGGTTGCATATAAGGTGATATTTTATCTTCGGCAGAACCGGGTAAAAAACCAATATCACGGTTGCTTAACGGAATGATTGGCCGTGCTAAAATAATTTGGTTGTACAAGTTGCGTTGCTCTAAAGCAGACGCAAGCGCAAGTAATGTTTTACCGGTGCCGGCAACGCCCTGTAAGCACACCAATTTTATATCTGGGTTTAGTAAAGCATCCACAGCAAAAGCCTGTTCGGCATTGCGCGGTTTTACACTGTACACATATTCTTTTTCTACGCGCTCTATTGTGTTTAACGACTTGTTGTAGCGACTTAAAACAGATTCGCTTGTGCCATTTTTTAAAATATAGTAGCCATTTGCAATTTTTTGGTTGCCTAAAATACCCTCTTCTTTAATACGCCCTTTTTGGTACAATGACCCAATTCGTTTTGAATCAATATGCTCAATAACCGGAAAACCTTCTTGTACTAAGTTTAAGTCTTTTACTTTACCGGTTTCATAATCTTCTGAAAGCAAGCCGATAGCTTTTGCTTTTAGGCGCAGGTTTATGTCTTTTGTTACCAACACCACTTGCCTGTCTTTATGCGTATCGGCCAAAGTAATGGCTGCATTTATAATTTTATGATCGTTTTTACCTGCTCCGTAAATTTTTTCGGCATCTCGTCCATTTACCAGATTTGCCATTACAATTTTGATTTTCCCTTTTCCTCTTCCAAGTGTAATCCAGTTATCAAGCCCCGCCTTGCCAGATAGTTTATCGAGCAACCGAATAATTTCACGTGCTTGAAAATTTTTAGTATCGTTACCTACTTTAAAATTGTCCAGTTCCTCTAACACAGTTATTGGTATGGCTACATCATTATTTTTGAAATTTTTAATGGCACTGTGGTCAAATAGCAGAACGGATGTGTCTAGCACAAAAATTTTTTTCTCAGCGTTTTTTGTCATAGCATAAGTGTTTAACGCGTTTGTATTAACTCCTATTAAATTAACGCTTATTTAAGGCGGGGTACGGCGTTACAATTTCAAGTTATTAACGCCCTTTTTTTAATGGAATTTTTGAAAATGGCTAACTGTCGTAGTATGAGTTACTAAAAAAAAGGGCGTTACATTGGGGTAACGCTAACTTAATGTGCTCCATTTTTTATTTGATGAATGCTCTTTATTTTAACATTCGGGATAAGTACATTTTATTCAACATTCTTTAAGTTTGGTCTGAAATTGGCACAAAAAAAAGCCCTCACCATAATTGGCAAGGGCTTTTTATCTAATTAACTTTGACTTATTGCTTCACTACTTTTGCAGTGTGCATACCATCATTATTTTTTACGTTTACTACATACGTTCCTGCGGCTAAACTTTCCAATGAAATATTTTCTTGATCTACAGCTGAACCAGCAACTACAATATCTCCATTAATAGCAGTTACCTCGTAGGTAAATTTACCGTTAAATGAAATTGTTACCAAATCAGTTGTAGGCGAAGGATAAACAGCCAAGCTAAGTGCATTTGGATCTTCCTCTAAACCAACAAAACTTTTAATTATAAATTCATCTTCTACCATTTCGCAAATACCATCTTCTACTCCAAGGTCGTTTACCTCTACACTGTAAATTCCTTCTGTTAATCCTGTAACATCTTGCGTAGTTGGACCGTGCGACCAAGCGTAGCTAAACGGACCTGAGCCACCTGTAACGGTAAGATCAATAGAAGCGCCGTAAGCGGCATACTCGTCATTAATAACAGCTGTTATAACATGTGGCTCAATACCTGTAATCACAACGTCATCTGTATCTACACAATCATTTGCATCTGTACCAGTAACAGTATATGTTGTTGCACCTGCAACTGCATCAAATGGTACACCGTTAGTTACACCACCTGTCCATGCGTATGTCATGGCACCTGTTGCATTTAATACCACATCTTGTCCCACACAAAATGTTCCGTTAAGTCCTGCGTTTACAAGAGCAGCTGGGTGCACAACAACAGAAACTGAAGCTGTAGAAACACATCCTACATCAGAAAAACCTGTTAATAGGTGTGTATATGTTCCTGGCATAGCTGGTGTGTTTGGTACACCGTCCTCAATCGTACCACCCCAATTCAAATCATCTGCTCCGGAACCTGTAACTGTGTACGATTCTCCCAGGCAAATTTCAGGTGAATCAACACTAGCTGTTAAGTCTGGTCCCGTCTCATCTAACACTTCTACATCCATAGAAACCGTACAAGGCGTAAACAATGTATATTCATCTAAATAAACAAAAAGGTTTGCTCTAAAATTTTGCGCTTGTGGCGAAGGGCTATGGAAGTTTACAGTTGTCATACCTCCAACAGCTACAACACCGTCTCCCCATGGTTTTTCACAAAGCGAAACGCTTCCGCTACCCGTAAGAATGCTTGTGTAGTCAGTTCCTAAAACTCTTGCGTGGTTATAGCTACTTCCAGTCATTGTTGTTGCTGTAGGTAGTTCTGGACCTAAAAAAACAGGATGTCCCGCATCAACTGCATTAACCGTACCCATAAAGAACGTGTAGTCAATTACTGTTCCGTCAAAACCACATGGTACATCTCCGCCCTCATTCGGTGCAGCATTAATTAAAACTGCTCCGCCTCCGTCAACCCACTCTTCAATAGCTGTAAGGTTTGTTGCTAAAAAGCTATTTAATTCGTTTGCGTTGTCATCACTTCCTTCTAAAAACACAAACGATACAGAAGGTGCAAAAACCTCTGCCATGTCTAATGATTCAAAAAATCGAAGTTCCCAACCATCAGCTCCAAAAGCTTCCGTCATGGCATCATTATTTGATGTATTGTTCCAGGGATCACCAACACTCGAACGAACATAAAAACGTTCGCCTTCGGGAAAGTAGTCATACGTAATGGTATGTGTTCCTACACCAGCCTCTGATGGGCTAAAAACGTTACCGCTAACCCCAGGACCAGAGAACACTCCGCCCGTCGGGCTACCCACTAATACTTCTGGGCCTCCATCTGCACAATAAGTAGGTTCCAGGTCAACAATTTCGCATTGTCCGTAAGAAAAATTTGTTAAAAGTAAACCAAAGGAATATAAGAATACCTTTGACACTTTAGTGAAGTAGTTATGTTTCATAGTGTTAATTAAATAGTTATCAGACGAAAATAAAAAAAAACTTTGATCCAAGGAAATAAATTTGCATTTATTTATGCACTAAATACTTAGAAAATCAGTTTAAAAGCCTAATTTCTTCGATCCAATCCCCACATCATTTTATTGCGGATGGTGTTTAGGAAGTTTTGATTCTCTGTTTGAATTACATTTAACTGAAACGGTGCCTTACGTATTGTCAGCTCTATTGCAGAGTCAATGGTGACAGAACGAGAGTCTAACGAGCAAAGGTATTCTCTTCCGCGACCTTCTATTTTTAGGCGAATTGTTCGGCTATCTGGCACAACAACAGGCCTAACATTTAAGTTATGCGGCGCAATTGGTGTAATTACATAATCTTTAGCACCTGGCACCATAATGGGGCCACCACAGCTTAGCGAATAAGCAGTTGAACCTGTTGGAGTGGCAATAATTAATCCATCTGCCCAATAGCTGTTTAAATATAAATCACCAATATAGGTATGTATGGTAATCATTGAAGAACTATCTTTTTTGTGAACGGTAAGTTCATTCAAAGCAAAATTATTGTCGTCAAACAATTGTTCTTCTGTAATTAGTTTTATCATAGACCGTGTTTGAAGGCGGTATTTCCCTTCTTTTATGCTGTGAAGCACTTCTACAATTTCATCTTTGTAGGTAGATGCTAAAAACCCTAAACGTCCGGTGTTTATACCAAGAATTGGAATGCCACTATCACGCACAATATTAATGGTCTCTAAAAATGTACCGTCTCCTCCAATGGAAATTAAAAGGTCAACATTTCCATTAATGTCTTTATACTTATTGTAAACGGCAGTTATTGTCGGAATGGCAATGCGCGGCGTTAAGTATGATCTGAACGGCTGGTAGATAGAGATTTGCCAATCGTAAGACAGTAGTGTATTGAATAGTTCTTGAATATTAGGAATAAAACTATCGGCGAATGAGCGTCCGTAAATTGCTACTCTCATATTACATGTTTAAGTAGTTCATTAATTCATCATAACGCCTTTTAAGGTCGTCTTGAAAAGAACCTTTTGAGTAGTTTGCCTTAATCACATAATCATACCGATTAAAGGTGTGCAAAATACGGTCTAAATCGTTGGTATTTATTTTTATGGTGACTTCAATTTCTGTAGAGTCTACCGCAGAGGTAATGTACGAACTTAAAATTTTGGCATTGTTTTCTTCAACGATTCGCGCAATTTCGGTTAATGAATAATCGTGTTTATTCATTACCAACACTAAGATGCCGCCGGGCTCTTTAATAGAAACTACTGCCGTAATTTGTGACATTAAAAACAGCAAATCTGTACAACCAATGTACTCATTTTGTTCATCTAAAACCGGAACAACGGTTATTTTTAAATCGGAAATAATTTTCATTAACTCGTATGCATGCCGGTTGGCATAAATAAAAGGTTTGGGCAAATTCAAAAAACACTCTTCCAACCGCAATGTAGGGTCGGGCATATCGTAGACGTCATTTTCAGAAATAAGCCCTATGTATTGGTTCCCTTTTACTACTGGTAAATGGCTCACTCTAAACTCGTTCATCCAATTGAGGGCTTTCTCTCCTGTTTCATTGTATTTGAGTGGTGGTATTATTTCGGAAATGAGTTCTTCTGCTCTCATGTCTTGTTGATGGTGTTAATTTATAGGATAAATGTACACAATTATTGTGCTTTCCTTCCTAAATTTACAGACAAAATTCGTTAAACGAAAAAAATGGCAACAAAGCTCAGCGTAAACGTAAATAAAATAGCAACTATCCGCAATGCGCGCGGTGGCAACACCCCAAATTTGGTTCAAGTGGTAAAAGATTGTGAGGCTTTTGGAGCAGAGGGCATTACCATACACCCCCGCCCAGACGAACGGCACATTACAAAGCAGGACACCTATGATTTGGCAAAAGTTGTGACAACAGAGTACAACATTGAAGGGTATCCGAACGCTCGCTTTATGCAAATGATACGCGAATTAAAACCGGCGCAAGCTACTTTAGTGCCAGATCCGCCCGGGGTTTTAACCTCAAACGCGGGGTGGAACACCATGGAACAAGCGGATTTTTTAACCCCTATTTTGGCTGAACTGAAAACACTTGGGGTACGCAGTTCGTTATTTATAGAAACGGACGCGGCAAGCATTGAAAAAGCAAAAGCCATTGGTGCGGACCGAATAGAATTTTACACAGGACCCTATGCGGATAATTATAAAGAAGATAAAGAAAAAGCGATTCAACCTTATATTGAAGCGGCGCGTGTAGCAGAAAATTGTGGATTGGGTATAAATGCCGGGCATGATTTAAGTTTGGACAACTTGACCTATTTTAAAGAGAATATTCCAAATTTACTTGAAGTTTCCATTGGACATGCGCTCATCTCAGACGCGCTTTATTTAGGGTTAGAAAATGCAATTATGATGTACCGTCGTTTACTGACTGAAAAATAGAAATTATGAAATTACATTACCGAAAAATAGGAACGGGCGCACCTTTATTTATTTTGCACGGTTTATTTGGCTCTTCTGACAATTGGCAAACGTTGGGCAAACGATTTTCTGAAAATTATACGGTTTATTTTGTGAACCAACGCAACCACGGACATTCGCCCCACGCTGATGAATTCAACTACCAATTAATGGCGGAGGATTTCAACGAGCTAATTACTGATTTGAGGGTAGAAAATTTTAATGTTTTAGGGCATTCTATGGGAGGTAAAACCGCCATAGCGTATGCTGCAATGTATCCCGATAAAATTAACAAACTCATTGTGGCTGATATTAGCCATAAAAAATACCCTTTACACCACGAACTTATTTTGAAAGGGTTAAATTCTATTGACTTAAGCGTAACTAAAACACGCGGTGCTGCTGATAAAAAATTAGCAGAAACTATTCCGGAATTGAGCGTACGCCAATTCTTATTAAAAAACCTTTATTGGGTAAAAAAAGGACAATTGGGGTGGCGCATTAATATTCCGGTTTTAACCCGCACTATTGGAGAAATTGTTGAAGAAATTAAGTTTGATACGATAGACGTGGAAACGCTTTTTGTACGCGGAGGCAAATCAAACTATATTTTGGAGAGTGACTTTGATGCGATCGCCGAAAAGTTTCCCAGATCAATGATTCATTCAATTGAGAAATCGGGGCATTGGATACACGCCGAAGCACCAGATGAATTTTACACCGTTGTCACGAACTTTCTTGATTAACGTGAATCGGGATAAGCACATTTGATTAAGAAGGGTTAACTAACCTGGCTTTTACTTGTTGCACGACAAATTCTCCATTTGCACCTTGTGCAGCAATTTTACCGTATCCGTCAGACGATAAGTAAACACTAAAGATCAATTCTTCTTGACGCTCAAGAAAAAATGATATTTCAGCCGCTTCTTCTACAACTCCTTTTCTGAATGTAATGCGATACTCATCATTTTCTAAATCAATGGCATAAATTGTTGCTCCGTTCTCTAACTGCTGCTCTAGTAAGGGTTGTTGTGAAAAATTAATACTTCCTCCCCGTGTTAAATCGTGTGAAATGGCATTTAATGCATCAATTATTTTATCGGTCTCTTCAATAGCGCCAAGTAATTGTTCTGAGAGGTTTTCTAGTTCAATGGCTACTTCATCTTCTTCGACGCTTGTTTTATTATCTGCGGCTGTGGTATCAGCTGTTGTATCTTTTTCAGCTTCAACAGTTACATTTTCCCGCTGCTGCGGTTCGGCAGTAAAGGATTTGATTAGCGCTTCATTTTCTGCAAAAAGTGCATCATCTGTTTCAACTTTTTTGACTTTTTCCTCAGGTTTCAAGGGACGCAACTCGTCCAATGTTTTTTTCATATCAGCATGTGCTTCTGCCGAAAAATCGCGTTGAAAGCACTTTATCAATTCGTCCTTAACAAGGTTTTCTGCATCACAATTTAAAATAACCTGTAACGCATAATAGGGTGTTTCTCTTACCGTATATTTAGCTTGAAAAAGGCACTTGGTACCTTCAAGAATCATAAAATTAACACGTGAGGGCTCATCTCCATCTACTTTTGCCTCTAACGTAGCTGTGTACTCTTCTTCTGTTAGTTTAAACTGGGCGATACCGGTTTGCTCATTTGTTGTAACGTATACCTCAGAAATTATCGGTCCGTTAGCATTGGTTACTAAAACCGTAAAATCATTCATTTCTTTGAGAAAAGCTGATAGACTCAATACCTTATCAGGGTTAACGTCTTTTAAAACAATATTTTTCATCTGTTAATTTTCTTCATTATAACCAATATGGAAAAGCGCATCTCCCTTATTTACTACAGGGTTATTATTATGTCCAAAAATAAAGCCGGTTACTTTTGATTTTATTTTAGATTGATAAGTGTTGTAAGGATCAGTAACGCGACCTAAAACGCCCCCTTTTTCTACAAAATCTCCAGATTTTTTTTCACAAATAAAAATCCCCGACTTATTTGACCGTACCCACGTTTTATTAGAAAAAGTTGAACTTTCAATTGCTTCGACAGCCATCTCTGTCATGCCATTTGCTTTTAGCACTTTTAGTATCCCGCTAATTCCTTCTTTTATTGATAATTCATCAATTCTTAGCGACTCTCCACCCTCAAATACCACCATTGGAATTTTTTTGCTGTAAGCAGTTTTACGCAACGAACGCGAAATAAGTCCCGACTGAACGGTAACTGGCATATTAAATTCTTTAGCTAGTTTAAAGCTGCGTTCATCCTCAGCAGAATAACGTACCTGCGGATAATTATAAACGCTTTTACCTCCGGTATGAAAATCAATGGCTAAATCTGCCAACGGCAAAATTTCTTGTGTGAATTTATAGGCGATTGCAGCCGCTAGCGAACCTGCCTTGGCGCCCGGAAAACTTCGGTTCACGTCTTTACCGTCTGGAAATTCTCTTGAAAAATTAATGAATCCATAAACATTAAGCAATGGAACGGCTATAATTGTCCCGGCTGTCAAAAAATTCATGATTTTACGGTTCATAAATCGTCTGACAATTTCTACACCGTTTATTTCGTCACCATGAACCCCTCCAATTAAAAGTAAGGTAGGCCCCGGTTTTTTGCTTCGATATACATGCGCTATTAATGAAATTTCTGTACCAGAAGGAAGGTTAGCTACCTGCAAACGCACTTGCCGTTCTTCTCCCGGTTCAATCGTTTCTTTGTTTATCACCATAATCAAAAATATTGCCGCTAAGATAAATCAATTCTTGTCAAAATACCGTGTTTCTATAAACCGAATGATTTCTTCGGCGATCGGTTCACCGGTTACACCCTCTATGCCCTCTAATCCGGGAGATGAATTTACTTCAATAATTAGCGCTCCTTTTTTAGATCGTAAAATGTCTACCCCTGCTATGTTTAAGCCCAGTATTTTTGCTGACCGCACCGCAATTTCTTTTTCTTCTTCAGACAATACTATTCGTTCTCCATGTCCTCCACGGTGAATGTTTGACCGAAACTCGTCACCCGCAGCAATGCGCATCATTGAAGCAACAACATGGTTTCCGATTACAAATGCGCGAATGTCTTTGCCTTTAAACTCTTCTATAAATTCTTGTAAAATAATGTTTACACCTTCATCTGCAAAGCGATTAAACAATGTGTTGGCAAACCGTTCATCCCGTACTAAATAAACACCCTGCCCTTGTGTACCTTCTAATGTTTTTAGAATAAACGGATAGCCAAGTTTATATTTTACCACTCTTTCGGCCTGGTGTAAGTCATGCGAAAAATAGGTTTTTGGTATCCGAATGTTTTTTGCTGTTAGCAGTTGCATACAACGAAATTTATCGCGCGAATTTCCAATCCCCTCTGCTGTATTAACAACAGCTACACCCATGCTTTGAAAATGCCGGACAACTGTTGTACCATAAAAGGTTGCTGACGTTCCAATTCGCGGAATTACAACATCTGGCTTTAGCAAAACTTCGTTATTATAAATTACTTTGTATGTGCCGTTTTCTACAAGTAAGTCGCACTCCAAATGATCTACAACCCTAACGTTGTGCTTATTTTTTAAAGCCGCTTTATAAATGCGTGCAGTAGAGTACAATGTAGCGCTTCTTGAAAGAATGTAAATTAGCATAATGGCTGGCACATAAACGTTTGCTGTTAGTTAGCGGAACTCACATTAAAGGTAAATTTCTTCTGTTTCCAACTCGTTACTTTCATTTAATGCCTTATCAATCAATTTTATGACATATTTTATAGTGTCAGATTGATCTGAAAACGGATTATTAAAATTAATGATGTTCACATCCATTGTTCCTTTAATCCCTACAGATTTACCTTTAACAATAATGGGGTTTAATCTATATTTAAACGAAATAGTGTCGCCTGCCAAGTCTATGCCTGGTTGCCATCCTTCTATGTCATCTTTCTCAAAATAATCTAAATATAAATTATAATGATAAAAACTTGCGGGGTTGTATGGCGCATTGGTGTCTCCTTGTGCTAAGCCAATGTCACCGTCACCATCTGTAAATGAAAAGGAAAGCCGGGCAGAGTCACCAGAAAATACAAAAACCGGATCACTTATAATTGGCTCAATGGGAAACTCTTCTCTTTTAAAACATGACGTTGCGATAAACGTTATGAAAAGAATGGATAAAATAAACCTTATTTTTGTTGTGCAAAGCATAGTTTGGTGTGTGTAACTAACGTTTGGCTAAATTTACGTTGCTGTAAGGTACGAAACAGCAATGAAATTTAGGTTTTGTTAGCGGTATATTTTGATAAAAGGCATAATAATTGTATATTTACCATATTATAGGAGTAAAAATACAATTATGAGCAAATTGAAAACAACGAGAGAGGTAGGGAAAAGAAGAGAAGGTAAGCGTGTGGGAGTAGCCAAAAAGGGTGCCAGAGTGGCGCGCATAGATAAGTTTACACCTGCATGGGTTGCTATAAATTCCAAGGATGCTCCTGGATATAAGCTAGAATTAATTGATCGCATACGTGATGGAGTCAAAAAAACGGATTGGAAGCATTTAATTTCTTATTTAGGATCAACTGAAAAAGAGTTTGCAAATATTCTACCTGCTTCTATAAGTAGTATGCAAAAGAAGAAAATTTATGGCAAGGAGACTTCTGAACGAATTTATGAATTAGCCAGATTATTTGGATTAGGTTACGAAGTTTTTGATTCTAAAGAAGATTTTAAGAATTGGCTAATGACTCCATCTAGAGCACTTGGGAATAAGAAGCCCTTTGAATTGCTCGATAGCAGTTTTGGTTTTGAGATGGTCGAAAATGAGATCGTTAGAATTCAATATAATGTCTACAGTTAATGGTTGTTTACAGAGTTGCCAATGTGAAATATAAAGACACAACTTTATCTGGTATAGGGGCTGAAAAGGTTGGTGGTAGATGGAATGAAGTAGGCACTAGAGCTATCTATTGTTCAGAGAACATCTCTTTGGCGTTGCTTGAATATTACGTCCATTCCGAAAATATAGCAAACTTACCGAGCGAAATTCTAGTTGCTAAAATTGAATTCCCTGATGATTTTAAAATTGAAGAGTTGAAAAAGTTGCCAGAGAGATGGGATCAATATCCTTATTCCTCGAAAACAACTTCTGTTTTCACAAGTCTTGCCAAAGATCGAAATGTATTTGCACTTCGAGTGCCATCTACAATTGTTGGCTTAGAATCAAACATAATACTCAATCCGTTATATAAGGAATTTGGTAAAGTTGAGATTGTTAATTTTATAGAGTTACCCATTGATGAAAGGTTAAAAAAGGATCAACGAGACTAGAGACGGATTATCATATACCCTATGTTTATTACCGCTAACACTAGCTAAAGTTACCAATAATTAGTGAACGGACAAGACGAAAAAATATTACTTCCGGCAATTGATCGTATCTTTTCAATTGAATCTGAACGGGCGTTTAATGATTTAGCGCTTGAACTTTTTCATTATCAGCTCGCCAAAAATACGATTTATGCTGATTATTGTAAACACCTAAACGTAAATACGCGTTTAGTTAAACACTATACTGCCATTCCTTTTTTACCCATTTCTTTTTTCAAAACGCATACCTTATCCACAACAAAAGAAACACCCGCAATTGTATTTTCCAGCAGTGGCACAACTGGAATGAAACGCAGCAAACATGCGGTGTATGACTTATCTATTTACGAACGCTCATTTTTAGAAGGTTTTGCCTACCGCTACGGGGAGGTAAATGACTATTTGGTATTGGCGCTTTTACCCTCTTATTTGGAACGTGACGGATCCTCTTTGGTGTATATGTGTGATCGGTTCATCACGTTATCCAACCATGCTGATAGCGGATTTTTTTTAGATGATTATGAACGTTTATTGTCAATTATTGAGCAGAACAAAGGCAAAAAAATACTGCTTATTGGCGTAGCTTATGCGTTACTGGATTTAATGGAACGCCACCAACCCGATTTGGCGGGCTGCCTAGTTATGGAAACCGGAGGTATGAAAGGAAAGCGGAGAGAAATGACCAAAGCTGAATTGCACGAAACGCTGAAAGTGGGTTTAAATTTAACCCAAATTCATTCTGAATATGGGATGACGGAATTGCTATCACAAGCATACAGCAACGGTTTGGAATTTAAATGTCCGCCGTGGATGAAAATTTTAATTAGAGAATACAATGACCCTTTTACCCTAACCACTACAAAAACAGGTGGCATTAATGTAATTGATTTGGCAAATGTACACTCGTGCCCTTTTATTGCAACACAAGACCTTGGTCGCCAATTTGATGACCATTTTGAAATTGCCGCCGGTTTGACAATGCAGACCTGCGTGGGTGCAATTTGCTGGTTCAGTAATAACATTAATTTAATAAGAGAAAACTTGCATAAGTGAAAATTAAGGCTATCTTTGAAATATGTTTTTTCATGGAAACATAGTTTTTTGAGGTGAAAACACCAGCTAATCCAAATAGCTGGTGTTTTTAGTTACTGACCATTATTACAACAATCAATTTCGATACCTACAATGAAATTATTTAATAGAGAGCTAAGTTGGCTATCTTTCAATGAACGGGTGCTGCAAGAATCACTAGACGCCTCAAATCCGCTTGTAGAACGTATTCGGTTTTTAGGCATTTATTCCAATAACATGGATGAATTTTTTCGGGTTCGCGTGGCTTCTGTAAGACGTTTGATTTTAATTAAACAACGAAAAATAGATGGTTTTGAAGGCGGGCCTAAAGCACTACTTAAAGAAATTAAACATACGGTAATGGAGCAGCAACGGATGTTTGCCTTATCGTACGAAAAATTGGTGCGCGAGCTGAAGGAAAATCATATTTTGCAAACAGATGAGAAACATTTACGCTCTAAAGAACGTGAATTTGTCTCTGCTTATTTTCGTGATAAAATTCGTCCGCAAATTGTTCCGATCATGCTATCGTCTAAAAGGCGTTTTCCGCATTTGAAAGATAGTGGCAATTATTTGGCCATTAAATTAACGGACTTTGAAAAAAGTAAAGTAAAGTATGCCTTGGTGGAGATTCCAAAAAATGCTAATCGGTTTATAATTATCCCAACAGATGAAGGCGCTCCTAAAAAACTCATACTTTTAGATGATATTATACGGTTTAACAGTGCTGAAATTTTCAGCATTTTCCGCTATGATAAGATTGATGTACATTCATTCAAAATTACACGTGATGCCGAATTAGATGTGGATGATGATATCTCTAAGAGTTATTTAGAAAAAATGAAGGACAGTGTTGAGATGCGAAAATCCGGGGAGACGGTTCGCTTTGTTTATGACTCAACAATGCCGGTAGATCAGTTGGAGTATTTAATGGACGCCTTAAATCTTACTCCGGGTCAAAATATTATTCCAGGCGGCATTTATCACAACTTTCGTGACTTTATGAACTTTCCAGATTTTGGAAATCCGGATTTTACTTTTAAAACACGTACTGCGCTTCCGCACCCCAAGTTAAGCGGAAATGAGCAGCCGTTAATTCGTAGGATTTTAAAAGAAGATGTACTCATTACGTATCCATTTCAAACCTTTCAGCACGTCATTGATGTGTTGCGCGAGGCAGCTATTGACCCAAAAGTGGTTTCAATCAAAATAAACCTTTATCGTGTAGCAACGCATTCGCATATCGTAAATGCTTTAATTAGTGCTGCAAAAAATGGAGTAAGGGTTACAGCAATAATAGAACTAAAGGCGCGTTTTGATGAAGCCAACAATATAAAATGGTCTAACGTATTAGAAGAAAATGGCGTCCATGTACTATTTGGCGTTCAAAATTTAAAGGTACACTCTAAACTGTTTATTATTAAACGCAAAGCAGGGGGTAACAAAACGGTATCTATTGCGCATATTGGCACTGGTAACTTTCACGAAAAAACCGCAAATATTTATACGGATTGCTCGTTGTTAACCGCCGATAAAACGATTACACGGGAAGTGGAGAAGGTTTTTAGAATTTTCCGGAATAATATTGACCGCAGTGTTTTTAGAGAATTAATGGTTTCACCCTTTAATATTCGGCGTAAGATTAACCGCTTGATTGATGAAGAGATTAAGTATGCTAAAAACGGTGAGACCGCCAGGATTGACCTAAAATTAAACAATCTGGTTGATCCTAAAATTATTAAAAAATTGTATGCGGCTTCGCAAGCTGGTGTACAAATCAACTGTATTATTCGCGGAATTTGTGCCTTAGTACCCGGTGTAAAAGGGATGAGCGACAACATTCAAGTACGCAGTATTGTGGGACAATATTTAGAACATACGCGTATTTTAGTATTTAACAACGGTGGAGATGAACAATACTTTATTTCTTCTGCTGATTGGATGACACGCAATCTGGATAGACGGATTGAGGTAACAACCCCTGTTTTTGACAAAAATTTGCAGGCCGATTTGCGCTTTATGATAGATGCTTACTTTAAAGACAATCAAAAAGCCCGAATAATTGATACCTTGCAAACGAATCAGAAAGTTGAACCAAACGGTAATGATGCGTATAACGCGCAAAATGAAATTTATCGTTACTTTAAATCGAAAATAGAAGAATGAAATTTGGCGCTATAGATATTGGAACGAATGCCGCTCGCCTTTTGATTGGTGAGGTTGTGGAAGATGAAGAAAGTTCGTCTGTAAAAAAATTATCCTACACGCGTATTCCACTGCGATTGGGAATGGAGGTTTTTACAAATGGTTTTATTTCTGATAAAAAAGCGGTTCAATTTAAAAAGTCTATGTTGGCTTTTAAGCTCATTTCTGAAGTGTTTGACGTGAAAGAATTGCGCGCCTGTGCCACCTCTGCTATGCGAGAAGCAAGTAACGGTAAAGGCATTCAAGCCATGATAAAAGAAGAAACGGGCGTTCCAATTGAAATTATTGATGGAGATGAAGAAGCCAACATTATTTTCTCCTCTTTTTTACGGATAGAGTTTGATTTAAAACAGCCATTTATTGTGGTAGATGTTGGTGGCGGTAGTACAGAAATATCCATTTTTTACAAAGGCGAAAAACGCAATTCAAAATCGTTCAAAGTAGGTACTATTCGTTTACTAAAACGCAAAGTTTCACCAACAATTTGGGATGAGATTAACGAATGGCTGGAAAGTAACGTGAAAAAGAATGAAGATTATCTAGTTTTTGGCACAGGTGGAAACATTAACAAAATGCACAAGTTATTGGGCAAAAAACGAAATGAAACCATAGAGGTAAAGGAGTTAAAAGAACTTTATAAAGAGTTACAAAGCTATAGTGTTTCAAAAAGAATTTTAAAGTTTCAATTAAAACCCGATCGTGCAGATGTGATAATTCCTGCCGGAAGAATTTACCTCAAAGTACTAAAAAAACTAAATTGCAAGGAGTTACATGTTCCTAAAATTGGATTATCGGATGGGATGATTCATCAATTAAACTTAAAACATCAAAAAAATAAAGTTTCTGTAAAATAATCGAATGTGATTGTTTGTAATTAAACAAATAATCCTATATTTGTCGCCCGAAAGAAAAGCGATTCTTTCAGAGAAAATTACTGAAAAGCAAACTTGAAAATTTAATTTTAAGCGAGAGTAGCTTACCGATATAAGTTTCGTTTCCAACAAGGTTGGACTCAACTAAATCGGCACAGGCGCCTTCACTAATTGAATTTAGTATGTAAGATTATAAGCGAGAGTAGCTCAGTTGATAGAGCGCCACCTTGCCAAGGTGGAGGTCGCGGGTTTGAGCCCCGTCTCCCGCTCAATAATTAAACCTTCTTCTCGTCCGTCTAATACGGATCGAAGAGTGGTTTAGTAGAAAATTTTGCTCGAGTGGTGGAATTGGTAGACACGCAAGACTTAAAATCTTGTGTCCATTAGGACGTGCGGGTTCAAGTCCCGCCTCGAGTACTAATATAAGCAAAAACCCCTGTGAAAGCAAGGGTTTTTGTTTTTTAGGGGCTAAATTGGGGGCTAAATAGATAACATTAACTTCAATGTTATTCTATCTTATCCAACTGGGTTCAAAGAAAATTAAAAGCACCTTGCGAGAGCTTCCAAGTCTCGTAAGTAGAGAAGTCCCGACCCTTAGAAGTTGGGACTTTTTGTTTTCTTAATTCTACACCCCGCTTTTTTTTAGTAAAGCATACCCACTTTTCCCGCAAGGTATTCTCACCAGAGAATTTATTTTAAACTCTAACTGACCGCTCTATTGCGGTCAGTTGTTCTATTAAATATGCGGAATATTATAATTTGTTGTAGTTTAAACTTTAAGTGACCGCGTGTTAGCAGTCAATTAACATAAGAACTACCAACCACAAATCAATCACGTATCAATTCATCCAAGTTTGATAATTCATCCGTTAAATCTAATTGGATGAGTATATGGGTTAAAAACATAACGGAGCGTATGGCTTTATCATTATCGGGGTCGTGATATTGCAATATCATAATTTGCTCGATAGCTTCTATCAAGCTAGTCTTACAAATACTCAACTCTTCATAGCTTCCGAAGGTTATTTGAACGTAAGCACTCTTTTCACCGTCATTAATTAGTGTAGAAAAAAAATTGTCTCGAATTTCTTTTTTCAATTTAGGGTTTAACATATTACTTGTTTTTAGGAACTGACTAAAGTCAGATTAATTAATAAAATCTCGTTGGCTTTAGGTGTTCCAACCATACAAGTATGATTTTGGTTCGTTTCCTAGCCAACACCGTTACCAACGAGAAGAAAAATTTTGTAATTGCATTTTGATACTTGTATTTAGGAACTTTAAAAATACAAATTTGAAAGGATATAGACAAAGAAAACTCGTAAATCCTAGCCAGCGTTGTGTTTGCGAGGTGATTTAACCACTCAAATACTATTTTTTTGATTGAAAAATGATAACTTTATTGCTTGTACACGATATGGCTAAACTAACCCAAATATTATCTTATTTACCTGCTGAAAGAATTGCAGACCTCGAATTTATAACAGATAAAATCGTAGCAACTCACCGCGTGGAGTTTATAATACTTTTTGGATCTTATGCCAGAGGTGATTACAAAGAAGAAAGAGGTGCCAAGCAGGGTAAGAAAAGTGATTTTGATATATTAGTGGTTACTGAAGATAATGAGCGCAGAAAACAAGTGATTTCTAAATTACGAAATGCTTTCAAAGATATGGAAGTACCAGTTCAACTGATAGTTGAAAAGATTACGACAGTTAATAAAGCCTTAGAAGAACACAGATATTTCTATACTGATATTAAACGTGAGGGTATCGAGCTATACAATTCGGGTCGTTACGACTTCGCAGCTTTCAAAGAACTTTCACCAAAGCGGAGAAGGGAGATTGCCGAAGCCGACTTTAAGCACTGGTTCAATATGGCTAAAGACTTTCTATTGGATTCCGCACAACCCATTGAACGAGGAAACCTCCATAAAGGATCATTCGAATTACAACAATGTGTGGAAATGTGTTATACTGCTATTGAAATGGTATTCAGTCATTACAACCCACATCAACATAATTTACAGATTTTAAGGGATAGAACAATTAGGTTTGATAAGCGATTGAAAACAGCTTTTTTTTATACTACTGAAAAAGAAAAGGCATTGTTCGACCAACTCAATTTTGCATATATAGGGGGTCGCTATCATACAGAAGATGGATTCCATGTAACCAGAGAAAAAATTAAGTTTTGGCAAAAAGAGACGGAATCCTTTTTGAAACTAACCGCTATAATTTGTTTAGAACGAATTGAAGAGTTAAAGAAATTGGAGACTAAATAGCTGAATTGTCATTATTCAGTTATTAAATGACCGCTATAAGGCGGGCAGTTAGCTAATAAACCTAAGTTGTTGTTTGTTAGAATCGAATTTAAACGCTAAGTGACCGCTATATCGCGGGCAGTTATCCAATAAACTCAACACATTACTGCACATAAATAGTTTAGTGATTAAGTGACCGCCATAACGCGGGCAGTTAACCTTTAAATTAAACTTGAACCAAGGCAGGTAATTTCATTTTATCAATTTCTGTTTTATGTTGAACGAGAAAATTTTGATAATATGCAATTGATTTTAGAAATTCTCTGTTCGTCCGTTGCAATTCGCTTATTTGGTAACTAACTATGGTTGTGATATTATGGTTTAAAAAATCCTCGCAAAAGTCGCGCGCAATGTTTGCATCACGAAAAATTAACCGCTTAGTATGATTATCAATGCCCCTAGAGGGTAATGAAACGTGAAACTTGCCGTTTCCTAAGCGACCTATAAGAAAATGGCAATGGTGGTCGGGTAATTCGGTTACGTGACCTAATATGTAATCATGTTGCTTTTGGTGCTTTCGCCAAGTAATTTTGAACATCTAAACTTCGTTTTAAGATTGAAAAATCGTAAAACTTCTACCAACTACGCCTACAAATTAAAACTATTTGAATCACTCCTCCAAATTTCCAACTATTCTTCTTATGTTAGAAAAAAAGACCGTAAATGAGCAAGGAATTAATAAAACAATGGGGAGAAAATACAGCCTATTGTGCAAAGAGCCACTATAAATCGGCTGATTTGAGAAAAATTTGGATTAAAGGTCTCATAATCACAAATATTCTATTTGCAATATTTTCGCTACTAGATTTTAATGTTCCAATTATTGGAAAAATTTTTGGTATCTTTTCTCTTATAGCTTCCGTTCTAGTCTTAGTTTATGAATCGTACGAAGACAAAAATACAATTGCACGGCACATGAATACTGGAGATGAATATTTGAGCATTCATTATAAACTCCAAGCATTATTTCATAATGATGAAATTGATGAAGCCGAACTCTCAAATGTCAAAACAAAAATAGAAAAGTTGAATAACAAAAAAGACAAGCCAATGATAAATCAATGGGGCAAAAGGCTAGCAAAAAAAGCTATTGAAAAGACAGGAGAAATGACAACTTGGTGGAAACAATGAGTGCTTCTATAAATACATATCTAAAGGAATTATCATATAGTTACTCTCTTAAAAAAAATTCAGATGAATCAAGGAAAATTAATATCTCATTGAACAGTTTACTCACCAAATTGGATTCTCATTTCGGGGCATTAATTAGTCATAGATTTGTATTTGGTTCATTCCAAAGAAACACAATACTCAGAAGGAGTATAGATTCTCAGTCCGATATAGATTTAATGATTGTATTTAATCACACCGAATATGAAAGAACACCAGAAACATATAGAAGTTGGTTAAAGCTGTTTGCAGACGATAATTACAAAAAAAGATACGGTTCAGATGTCATAAAAAGTCACCCCACAGTAACGGTTAAACTCAACAATATAAATTTCGACCTTGTTCCTGCCAAACAAGAAGATAATTGGTTTCGCGGTTTGGAACTTTTCATTCCTATAAACGATAGTTATTACAGATGGCAAAGTACAGCACCCACGGATGTTAAAGACGCACTTACTGCCGCCAATAAAAAGTATAATAATATTGTTAAACCAATCATCAGACTTTTAAAGGCTTGGAATTCTAATGTCGGGTACCCTTACGATTCTTATGATTTAGAAAGGAAAATAACTAAGATGAATTTTTACAACGATAATTATCAATCCGGCTTTTTCTATGCTGTCAGCCAATTGTCTGCCGAACGGTCTGACTCACAGCGTAAAAAAGACAAATTAACTAGGTTAAAAACAAATATTGATAGAACTAAAATGTATTTAGAGGTTGATTCAAATATCCAGCTTGCTAAGCACTGGCTGCATAAAGTATTGCCTTATTAGAGCCTACTGATACCTATTATCACAAATATTCCCGAACCAAATACCTCATATACTCATTTACAGCCTGTTTCTGATTGTCGTAAACCTTCTTACCCGTATAGATGTGCTTTTTCTCCAATAACGGTTTTAAAATTCGGTTATAGTTACTGGATAAATAAAGTTGAATGGCTTGTAAAAATTCAAACTGGGTAAACTTACCTGCAATCTTGCCTGTATCTTTATTAAAAAAGCAAAAGAACCGCCTGTCACCCCTTTTGTATTTCATGTCAATAAGCTGTTCCATGATTCTTAGGTGTTCGAGGTTTCCTGTTATTTTACTTTTATGCCGCTCAATTGAATCGTCTGCTTTGTGCAACCTCAACTCGTTACAATTCCCCCAAAGTTTAGGGTGAAATAATTTACCAACCGTCTGCACATGAATAAATACGTCTACGGACAAATGCCGTTGCGTACAAATTGCCCCGATCAGATCCCCAGGCAATGAATCTGTAATGTATTTTGTTATATCCTCAATCAGCAACATTCCGTTTCTGAAATGGTCAAGAATGTACCCCAATGCTTTTGCCATTTCGTCCAAACTCATACGTTGACCGTTGTTCTTAAAAATGGACACCCGTTTTACAATTGGCTTCGTAACCTTTGAAAATGCAGGTACTTGATTTAGCTTTATTAGACCGATATGCGGAAAATTCAGATTATTGTGGTCTTTCTTTATGTTCCCAAATTCATTATTAACGTCAAATATTAAAACTTTTCTCCCTCGTTTGAGTGGACTGCCTTTAAGATATTTTGTAATACTGCAAAGTGTCTCATAGGTTTTGCCCACTCCTTTTCTGCCAGCTACCAAGACCATTTTAGCCTCGCGCTCATCCCTTCTCACTTAAATGACTATTCTATGCGGCTTTTTGAGCCGTCATAAGTGTCATCCTTTTTTGATATTCAAGTATTCTATTGTTCTGCCGTCTTAAATTGAGTGCAACGGTAAACATTTGAAACAAGTGGCTAATTACCGCCATCATTAGACGTTGTTGCGGTGTCAATTCCAGTTTCTGTTCTAACAATACTTCAATGAGTGGTTCACGAATTTCATCTAGCGTATCTTCATCTACTTCAAAAATTTCATCAACCTGCTCATTTGTTTGCCGCATATAATCGTCAAACGTTGTTCCTTCCGAAACCTCTAAATTGATATTTATTTCACCTTCAAAAGCTAGTTTTTCAATCTTGTTTTCATCTACTTTTGCAAACCATTTGAAAGGCTGCGGTGCTAACTTGGCATAACCTTTTAAAATCGAGTTAGCGGTTTGCTCTGCAACTTTTCTTTTTGTGTTTGGATTCAAGTTGTCAACGGGTGTTTCTGCCGATTCTTCTAAATTTAAGTCTTCACCACCATGCGAATTTTCCGCTAATGGTTTTGGCTTCTGCTCAGAATCCATCTGACTGGTGTAACTCCGTTCTTTAATTTCTGCGCTGAAGGGGTCATAGTCGTCTGAGACAAAATTTGGCAAATCGTCGTCTACTGTAATCGGTTCTGCCTCTGGTTCTTTATTGGGTTGCAGCGTTTCATTTTCAACATCCTCAGTTTGCGTATCGAGTTCGTCAGCATTAAGTTCTGATGTAGTCTGTTGTTCCAATGGCTCTGAAATCTCGTTATCTTGATTGTCGCGCAATGGTTCAGTATCTGTTCTATCTGAATCCGATTCCTCGATACCTTCCGCAATAGCGGTTTCCTCTGTGCCAACCGATTCTTTTTCATCTGATTCGGTTTCATTATCTGCCACATAGGCTTCTGTTAGATTTAAGACTTCCAACAAGTCATCCAGTGTTTGACAATGTGGAATTTCCGATCTTGGAATTTGTTTGCCTGTAATTATTTCTTCAATTGCATTAATTACTGCTTGTTCTTCGTCTGTTGGTCTGCCGACCTTCTTAAAATAGTCCATTATGATTCAGTTTGTGGCTTAAATGCCATATATGCCGTAATTAAACGGTCTAACTTGTTAAACTTTGCGATCACCTCTTGATCGAGTTCGTGATTTTCTTCAAGCGTTTCTTGAAATCTGCCAATCATACGCTTAGCAAAGTGCCTTGAGCGATTGAAATAAGATGAAATTTGTACTTTATTAAATCCTAAGTGCTTTTCAATCAGAACACACAACAGTTGCCGCGCTTCCGTTAACTCTAATCGTCCACTCGATTCAAAAAGGTCGTATTCTGTCACTTTATATTCTTGACAAACTTTATTGACCATATACGCCCCCGTATTTCTACCGTCTTTTTTCATGCGTTTGAGCGGTATGGCATTTAAATATTGTCTTACAGCTTCGCAGCCGTAAACGGAAATAAATAAATTGACTTGTGTAATGATCTGAACGTAGTCTTTAGTCGTTACGATTATATTTTTAGGTATTTTCATATTCGTGTTTTTATGTGGTCAGCCTGCTCAGAAGTTAACATCTCTGCTCACTTCTATTTTAAATTTTTGATACCGAATGCCAACCCAATCAAGCCCAGCAGCGTAAGCGTAACACCTGCTGCTACTTTACCGTTAGTACCTTTATTATCGTCATTCGATAACCACCTTTCAATTTCCTGTCGGATTTTTTCTGAATCTGCAAGTAATTCGCTTTCTTCTTTTTCATCCAAATAGCCTTGACTGTTCAAGTACTGGTCATGTTTATCCTCAAATAGTCGTATGCTTGATTTCAGATGCTCGCTTAGGCTCTCATACTTGATTGCTTCATCATCCATATACTCCTTATGGGGCATAGTATACCCGTAATGTCTGTCATTTTCTAATCTATCTTTCATTTGATTTGTTTTAATTATAAGCCCCCATCAGTTAAATCAGAACGATTACTCCGATTCTCACGATATAGCTTGCCTGTTTTTGAAATTCTAAGTCCGGGCTTCATTGCTTGCTGTGACATATCTGCGAAAAAACTCTCCGTATTATTTTTCATATTGGTAACAGCAGTTATTGTCAATCCTCTTTTGACTTTATTCAGTTTATCTATGTCTTTTTGAGTTAACCCCGCCTTAATGTGCGCCTCCACTAACTTTACTTTGCCTACTTCAAAATCGGGAATCTTTTTATTTACTTCGTCATCAGAATCTTCTTCTTGTGGGTCATTGTTGATTGTTGTCTCGCTAAACTGTTTCCAATTAAAACTAGGGTCGCCTTTTTCGAGCCATTCGAGCAAATTCATACCTGATGGGTCATAATCACTTTCATTTTTTGATAGGTCGATTCGAACGTAGTTTGGATAATCTCTGAACCAAACTTTGGTTTTTGAATACCCTTGCCCACGCTCTTTTGGATAGTTAGCCTTTTTTAATTTTAACTCTAATTTTTCCAGTGAAGCTAAAGCAATGTTTTCTTGTTGTAATCCCTCAGACCATTCAATAACAATTGGGTGTTCTTTAAGCAAAATGGCAACTGGATGTTCAAAATCATCAGATTTTGGACTGCGCTTATCAATCCCCCCAAAACCGTAATGAAGTTGAACCTTTAACCAGTTACCCAATTCCTTATTTGCCTTTAACTTTTCGTCTGCACTCGCCGAATTTAGGTCATAATTGGTCTTACTCTCAAAGTCACCATTTCGGCTGAGCAACCATATTTTTTTTGCAGCCTTATTAATTGCAATAATCTGAATATCATTCTTTTTAATTTTTTGTATTGACAAGGTTCCAACGGTCTTACTAATCGGTTCCATTCCTTCAAACTTGAGACTTAGCAAATCTTCATCACGATCTCGCTTAATAGTGCCAGACGCATCTTTTATATCTCCAATTGCGAGCATTGGAATCAGCCTTAAAAGTTGCTGATAATTCAATTTATACAATTGATTGACACCGCTTAGCGATTGGCGGTTAAATGCAGTTAACACGTAGTTTTCTGCCTCTCCGCTTTCTTTTAATTTCAGTGCTTTTTCTTTGGCTTTTTCGAAGGTTAAACCCTCGACTTTCTGAATCACGGAAGCTAGTTTCGTCCAATGTTTCACTGTTTCGGCTACGCTCTCATCATTTTGTGTATTTTCAATTGCCATATTTTCAGCCAGAATTTCTGCGCTTGCTACTTTGGTTATTCGCTCCACTAATTTTTCATAATCCTTTTTAATTTCATCCTGTGTAGGATAAACTAACTGAATGCCAAGCGGCGAATCATTAATCCTTTTTACATAGAAGTAACGGGCAACAGCACGCAGTTTTGGTTCTTCACTTTTCAGGTCGTCTAAAACCATGTTTATTGCCGTGTCCAAAATTGTCGTTTCGACAGTCGTTCTAATCTCGGAAATAACCTTATCATCCATGAAGGAAACATCTGGCTGATTTGTTTCCGATTTCTCAGATTCTGCCGCTAAAAAATTCAACCGTTCTTCTATGCCTTTTCTAATGAATTTACCCATTGCCGATTTAGTAGAACTATCAAAATCAACGAGTCCTTTCGCTGCATCTTCAAAGGTCATTTGACCGATCAAACTCATAATATGTAGTTTGGATTTTTCATCAAGTGCGTATGGCTCCATATCAGTTAGAAATTTCACATCTTCGATTGTGTCATCAACTTTATCAGTAGTAGGCTCGATTATTTCAGTGTCGTCCTCGTCTTCTTCAAACTCAATTTGATGCCCTTGATTGATTAGATTGGTTAGCCATGTTTCTAAAAAAGCATTTTGCGAACGTTTTTCTTTATTGTTCACCAGTTTTGGTTTCATGTAATTATCGTAAACTTCTGTGTAAACAATAGCGTTTTGAAATGTCAATGCCTCAACTGTTTTCGTTTCAATATTGACCAAAATTACCATATCGGGGTCAGAGATTAAATCGCCATTTTGTTTGTAATAATGTGACATGGACAAGTAATAGCCTCTCTTATTCTTAGATAATAATTCAAGATTGAAATCTTGATAACCCGTTACTTTTGATTTGCCGTAGAGTTCCCTTTCAGAAAGCAACTCTTCTTCCAATTTAGGTGCGATTTTTAGCAATCGTCTGTAATTAGAACTAAAACGGTCACGTTTTGTCTTTCCTTTTTTCTGCGTACTTTTTTTGGTGGTTGCTGCCTTTTCTTTCCGTTGTGGATTAACAATGGCTCTTACTTCCTTTAGGTAGGCAATTGCATTTTCTTTATCCTCCAATAGCTCTCGTGCCTTGGCGCTTGCTTCTTTCCATTGTATGTCTTCATAAACGGAAATCAGTGAAGCCAATTTAGCCCACATGGAGGTTAACTCTACATTTGTTTGTTTTAGTATGTCTTCTATTGACTTACTGCTTTTGTTTTGTGATTGTCCCATTACTATCAATCGTTTTAATTAAAAACTGATAGTCTCTGATTATTCCGACTGGAACTCAATCAAGCGTTCGGGACTTGTTCAATATGTAAAATGCCCAAGATTAGGGCGAGCAGTTATTAGTATAACGCCGTAAATTTTGTTTTGGTACATTTTTTATAAAAAAAATTTTAGCGAGTACCTACCCAGTAGACTAAATAGACCACACTTACGCTACTCAAAAAATCATGTTTTTTAGAGTAGTCTGATGACTCTGATAGCCTAACTTTCGAGTAGATCGGCAATAGTACTATTAGGCTACTATTTTTTTGCTATGGAACAGGCTTTTTTAAGTAGTAGCTGTGAATACTGATAGAGTGACTTTAGAGTAGGTCAAGGGTAGCCCAATACCCCTACTAGTTGGATTTATTGACTAATTCCAACTTTTAAGAGTAGCGCAGAACACTGATAGCGTGACTTTGGAGTAGGTCAAGGGTAGCCTAATACCCCCTACTATTCGGATTTATTGGATAATTCCAACTTTTCAGAGTAGCGCAGGATACTGGTAGCGTGACTTTGAAGTAGGTCGAGGGTAGCCCAATACCCCTACTATTCGGATTTATCGACTAATTCCAACTTTTCAGAGTAGCGCAGAATACTGATAGCGTGACTTTGGAGTAGGTCAAGGGTAGCCCAATACCCCTACTATTCGGATTTATCGACTAATTCCAACTTTTAAGAGTAGCGCAGAATACTGATAGCGTGACTTTGGAGTAGGTCAAGGGTAGCCCAATACCCCTACTTTTCAGATTTATTGACTAATTTCAACTTTTCAGAGTAGCGCAGAATACTGATAGCGTGACTTTGGAGTATATACGGCAGACTGAAATTAGACTACTTTATTCAAGTTCTAGGCATAATTCTAACATAATTATTGAGAATTAAGTATAAGTACTGTTGTGTGGTCTATTCCCTCTACTTACTTTTGTTTCTTATCATTAACACCAGACTTTTTAATGGACGCGCTTAGAGAAAAAACAACGAATGAAAAACTTGTTCAAGCAGTAGAACAATATTTTATACGACTGCATGGTGATTTATTTGATTCAATCTATAAAAATGACCCTCAGTTTTCTATTTCGCGGTTGGTTTATGACCCACTCAACAAATCTCATATAGAACTGGTCAACCTTTGTAAAAAGTCGTTGAATTTTAAACCGATTGCCACGAATCAAGATGTATTCTTTTCGATTTTAAAAACCTACGAACGGCATAAAGCTGCTAAGCATTATAGTATATAAATTTGAACTACTTACTACGCTAGGATTATGTGAATTGTAAGAGCGCTGTACGTGAATAATGCGCTGATTAGACTACTACTTAACATAGAAGAAGTTTAAATAAAAGTGAATCATTCCGTGAGCCTAAGTTTCGAGTAGACTGAGGATAGGCTATCTACAGCGCTGAAAAGTTAGCTAAAACTAAAAGTATTTTAATAATCCTACATTTAAACCTATTGAAAAATTATGCTGATTTACCTGTGATTCACGAACGAAACTAGGATTTAAGTGATAATTGCTTAGTATGTTCAATTTAAAGTATAAATCTTTACTAATTTCAGTTTTTGTGAGAATACCCAGACCAGAATTTAACACAAAGGCACGTTCAGTTGAGAAAAAGGTCGTATAACCCAACGGAGGTTTGAATAATTCGTGTTTGGTTCTGACAGTATTAGATATTTTTGTTAGATAATCGAATCCAATGTGATACCTAAAACCAATAAGAGTATTCTTAAATGTCGCAATGTAGTAGTCAAAATTTAATGGGATGCCAAAATAAGAGTAGTTATGTCTAATTTTGAAAGGCAACATTCTATACATTTCTTCCTCTTCAACGTAAGCCAAAAGATTTATTTCTTCACGATCACCCATGCGCTGATAGCGAAGACCAGTAGAAACATAAAGGTTTTCCAAAAGCTGAATCCCAAAATTAAAGTCTAAACCTTCTCTTATAGCTATATTTTCAACTTTTCTGCGATAAGTCAAATACTGTTTTGTACTCGAGCCATCAAGAGTGATAAAATTAAGGTTTCTATAATTGGCATTAATTGAAACGCCACCTTCCACGTACAATTTAACCTGCGTTAAACCAAAGGTGTTAAAAACAATAATAAACAAACTGAACAATGCGATTCTCATTTTCTCAAAATTTAATTCCAACACTTAACTGAAGTCGATAAAAGAAACGTTTCTGTATGGCATCATACTAAAATTTGGATTAAGTCTAATAAGTGAGTTCCATTTGATGAAGCAAATAGTAATAAGGTAGTTTCTTTTTGTATTGCCCTACATTCCAATTTAAATCCCAATGATTTAAATAGTCCTTCAAAGGTTGCAAACCAACTTTGCCCCTCCTAACGTCTACTGAATCAGGATTTATTAAAGGTGAGACGTAATATTCATTCGTAAAAGGGTCTCTGGATATTTGGCTACCGTAAATTTGCGGCTTCTTTTGATCTAATGCTGTTCTATCTTCAACTAAAGCTAGATCAATCAAACGGGCATTATCATTTTTAACAGCTTCACGCATAAGAGGTAAATAATGTGTTCTCACCTCAACATCTGCGTGCTGAATAACCAGGAACTGAGCTAAATTACCATTAACCCCTGCTTCTTCATCACTGAGCCAACCAAAATTATCGAGGCTATGCCTAACCACCTTCAAATTTGATTGGTCTGTTTCTACAATTGATGACCATAGTTCCTTCATTTCGAGCGATTTTGCACCGTATTTGTTACGAGTTTCAGTTATTAAAAGTCTATGTTTTTGATCTTCTCGATAAATACTATCAAGCATATACCCAGCCTCCACAATAGTATTAGGTAACCTAATTTTAACATCATTGGTACATCCAAATAAACATACTACCCAAAGCAGTGGAACAATTTTTTTCATCCTTTATATTAAATTACTCCCAAATCATTTGATACGGATTATAATTGCACTTTGACGGTTTTTCATGGGAATTATCACCCTCTAAATACGCTCGACAGTCAGTACAAACATGCCTAAACTCACAATCCTTGCACACTTCAATTTGATCTTTGCTAATTGACCACAATTCTTTAAACTTAGCATTTTCAAGAATCTGTTCAAAAGACTTATCGGCAATATTTCCATAAGAACTTTTCATTGATGGACAGTTTTTGATGTCACCATTAACATCAACAGAAATTTTTTTGTTTAAACAGGTATTGAATTTTAACGATTCGAAAAAAGTATCTTTATTAATGCTAAAGTAATGGTGATTTATCTGCCCGCAATGCACCTCAGAATCAATGGCAGTTGTAAGGTATAAGACGGGAATGGACTTACCTAGATAATCATATTTCTTACGCTCAAATTTAGGCGACGTATGCAGCGTAACACTCGATATTCTTGGTGTATCGGACACCAATTTCAGAATTTTTTCATAAGCAATATCTGAATCAAACTTTAATATTAATTCAACAGATTTAATCCTAGTGCTATCAAGTAGCCGCAAGTTATTGGTCAAAGTTTCTATGCTAGAATAATCGTAAAATCTCAATTCCAAATGTCTACACCCAAGCCTGTTAAAATTTTCAAAAATAACTGAGAAGTTATGGTTTGAATAAGAACAACTATCAACGATACCATTAACTATTTTTGAAGGGATTTCAACGTCAATATTTAGGGGTGGAAACAGTTCTGGTTGAGCGCACCAAAATCCAAATTCATTTGTTATCAAAAAATCGAAATACTCTTCAATTATCCCTTGATGTTCAGCCCCATAACTATCTATTACTTGTTTTTTCGACTTTCCATCAAACTTGTTAAGCATATCGTATAATGAATTGGGTATAAATTCAATTTTACCTCGCTGTATATCACATATAGTACTTCTCGACGCTCCTTTAACAGGCACACACGTCGCAAATAGCTTAAACTTGTCTTTAATTGCCGCATTCATAGTTGTAGTCTATAATTTTAGAAATAGGTTTCTGTGATCCATACAAAACATAAGAGTTGGTAGAATGAAAAGAACTACTGCCATATTTTACACTTCTTAAACTTACGGGGTCAAGTTCAATTGTCTTGATTTTTTTAAGGTTCAATGGCACGTGTGTGTTCTCCTGTATCTTATCTAATTCAGATTTTTTTTTCATTTCCTATTAAATATTGAGCGATTATTTTTTCTAACTGATAATTGCACGGGTTAGAAACCATTCCAAACTGACCAATCGGATTAATTTCGAGAAATACATAATCCCCAGTGGGCGTTACAACCATGTCTATCGACCCTGTGTTGAGTTTAAGTTTATTCATTAATTTCTTTAGTTTATTGGCTATGTTCTTCGGAACATCAAAAGGAACTGTGCGGTTAGGTTTTTGATCGTTATAGTCTCTAAAATCGACCTTAGTTTTAGGATCGAATTGTGAAAATATTGCCATTGAATACAGATCGCCATGCAAGTAAAAAATTCTCACCTCAAATTCCTTATTCAATTTCTCTTGTAAAAGTGAAGGGAATCGGCAGTCATCCTTTTCCTTTAAATCTATTGATGTTATTTCAGCCGTATATAACATATATACCGTTGAGTCTCGCTCTCCATTCATCATTGGGCTATCAGAGAGAGACTTTGTAATGACACTTTGATGTTCGAGTATATCAATTGCCTCCAAATCGGAGGAAACCACCTTCGAGTCTGGAATTATCAAACCGACCTCCTTTGCCATCATTAAAACAGTGAGTTTTTCTAAGTAAGAATTGTCAAAACTTCCTATTGACCGCTTAGCTTCAAAAATTTTGTAAAGCGTATTCTTCAACGTATCAATTTCTGCGACCAAATGCCTACTAATTATCCGTTTTATTTCACTTCTTATTTCATTATCAATAGTTGCTTCAATAGAAAGATTTAATTCACCCCGTCTATACCAATAAGCGTCTATCTGCTGTGTTGAATAAATTGTATCGAGAATTTCCAAAGAGGCAAAATTGGTATTACCGACAGCTAATGAATTGAGCCGTACCTCATCACTGCTATTAATTCTTAAAAATTTTTCTCCTAAAAAGTCAATCCAGTCAATCACTTGGGTTGTAGAATCGTCATTGGCTTCACTAAGTATTAAAATCATATTTTGGTAAAAATCCCTTTTGGCTAAATTGCCAAAAGGGAAAGTTTGAAAACTAATTAGCCGCCAGCAGTACCTGCTCCAGAGCCTGCATTTTTAGCTCCGTGATCTCTCGGTTGAAAATCATCTGGTTGCCCTACACGGTGGGTAGTTTGCGCGTTAACAGTTGTATTATCAGAAGCACCTCCTCTAATGAATACGCTGTCATTAATTTTTGCCGATTCCAACGAATCGAACTTTGATTTTTTTAAACTTTCCATGTTTAAATAAGTTTTAATTATGCCTACTCCTTTTTTTAGTCGCTTTTCGGCTTATTCCGACTATATTTTAAATGTGTTTGTTTTCATCAGAGTGATTTTTATTACTGGAAATTTCGGGATTAGCGACTTCATTCTCAAATACTACTTCGTACAGCTTCGACCATAATTTACCAGTCATATATATTTTTTGAGTAACAGGGTTGAAGGCAATACCGTTAAGAACATCATTTCCATACTCTTTGGCATCTAAAGCCAAAAGTGAACAATCTATATATGAAATAACTTTACCCGTTGAAGTATCAATTTGAGCAATCCTATTTTCTGTATAAATATTCGCGTATAGGTCACCTCTCATTAATTCTAGTTCGTTTAAATTTTCTACCAACCCGTTATTATCGTAAACTTCAAGTGATTTTTTTATCGAAAAGTCGTTCGGGTTTCTCCATACTACTTGATTTGAACCATTAGACATTATGAGGTGGTCAAAATCGTTGCATAAGCCCCATCCTTCGCCATCATAATTGAATGAACTTATGTAGTTAAACCCTATATCATAAGTATAACATATCCCTGCTTTGTATGTAATCTGATAAATGGTGTCATTTAGAATAGTTATTCCTTCTCCAAAGATGTCGGCTGCGAGGTCGCGCTTTCTAATTATATCACCACTATATAAATTTGCCTCGGCTAAAATAGAGTAACCTTTACGTCCAGTACTTTCAAATAGTCTGTTTTTGTAGAACTCTAAGCCTTGGGTATATGACGTTTTATCATGTGGATAGATCTCCACTATTTTAACCTTGAGTTGTTTTGGAACCACGTCTGAGTATACATAAAATGTTCTGTTATCTCGTTTGACGACATTCTCGCTACTCGTATATTCAATATGCAACGTATTTTTTCCAAGACTTTTCAAGTCTCTACTGGATATTGTAATGGAATTTTCATTCTGAGATAATTGCAATGTATGCAACGAATTGTTTAAATAGAAATCGGCTTTCGTATTGCCCTTGAATTGTAGTTCAACCGTTATCGAATCCCCGAAACTGTAATACTGACCGTTATTCGGAGTTACAATGCGGACGTAATTTTCATTATTCTCAAGATTAGAATCGCTGCTAGGCTCGCTAGAACAACTAGCAATCCAAAAAGGGAATAATATTATTAATAGAAAAAGTGATTTCTCGCTAAGGTTCAATACTGCAAAACCGCTCAAAGACGACTTACTCTCTTTAATTTTCATTTTTAAGTTTTGTAACATAAATTTCTAAGCCTAATGCTATCTGCATAAGCCAATATTCCTTTTAATAAAGGAGTACTAAATTTTCTACTCTCTATTTCGTGGTAGATTTCGTTGATGGTGAAATATAACTGATAGATCGTAGCAGACTAATCAGAGCAACACCATTCAATAGTATTTATTTTCCTTTACGGAACGGGAATTCTCCCTAGACTAAAAACACCTATCGCGAATGAGTGACAGACAAACCAAATCGACGCGTTCTGTATTCAATTAGGAGAGTTTTTCAAAAAATGCCAGTTTTTCAAGTCCGTTCCCTATCGAAAAACAGCGTCATTGAAATGGAGAGCCTGTTAGTCGTTGGCAATAAACGTAAAACTTTTTAATCTAAATACAAGGCTTTTTTTCAATAAAAACACTATATATAGTGCTTTATACGGGTGTTTTCACGTGCCATGTAAGACAAAAGACTTAGAACGTTTTTCTAAAAAAAGATGTAGATTTGTTTTTCAAACGTATTGAATTAGTTCTAGTATAGTTTTGCAGAGGAAACAGCCAATTTTATCAGCAACCAAAATTATAAAAGACATTCACCCTCACAGGGTGGAATGCTTTTACTTTGGTAGCAACGGTATGCCAGTACCCTCAAGACAAACTAAAAGTGAGTTCCACCCTTCTTTTTATATATTTTGCGGTAATTACGCTACGAAATTATTTTTTTTGCTTCGTAGTTATTCTATATAGCCCAATTTCTTCTTGATAGGCGTATGATTGATCGAATTTTAAGCCGAACGTAATACTACGAAAACATTCAGCGGTAAAATAAAATAATTTGAAATTTACTGAAACTTGCATACCTTAACCGCTTGAAAGTATACAAGAAAAAAATAACTAAATGCAACTATTAAAATAATAGCCTATAAGAATTTATTAAAGAATTACATATCGAATTATAGTGTAGTGCTATAATTTTTATCACGGTTAATCTGGTAAATTATCAATAGATCAAAAATTATGGACGAAGCACCCCGAACGGGGTGGGCTTTGTTTATTTGATCTATAGGTTTACCAGAACCTCCGTGATGAATGAATAGAAGTTCCATCCCTATTTTTTTTGGGTGGGAAAATAAAACTGATTTCAGAATGATTAAACCCCAAACAAAAATATTCTTTGTGCCGCCTTAACGCTAGATTTACACTACTCAATTGCTTAGTTAACTATGAAAAAACTCAACAGAAATTAACTAACAACAGTAATTATGAAAAGTTTAAAGAAAAGATTTATTGTGCTCTTTGCAATAGGCACATTTTGCAGTGCCGCTACGGCGCAGCTTAGTACTCTGCCAAGCAGCATTGTAGACCATTATAAAAATATAGGATGGATCTATTTTAATCCCGGAACAATCTCTAACGGTGATTTATTCACGACTTATTATTCGAGTTTTTTCTCTGGTTCGGGAAATAGTATGAATTTGGAAAGTACATGGAATGACAATATACTAGAATACGATCATTACCGATACCAACAGTATTATCAAGGCATTGAGGTAGAGGGCTGTGAATTTATCGAGCATGAAAATGAAGAAGGCTCATTGGTTTATGCAAATGGCAAAATATGCTCACAAATCGACAAACGAATGATTGATGACAGAATCTCTGAATCCGAAGCATTTGATAAATTTTTGGATGGCTCATTGGAGTCGACCTACTGGCAAGATATATTAGCAGAGGTAGGAGTTTACATAACAGTTCCAAACATGACTGTCTCTAATTTTGATTTTGCATGGGAGGATCAAGATTGGGAAGATGGATTACAAACATCTACTTCGAACCCTAACGCCACTTATTACCCAACTGGGCAACTAGTTTTTGGTTTAATTGATTATTCGGATATAAAGTACGACATGAACCCCGATCACTATACTCTATCATGGAAATTTGATATTCTTTGTCTTAATCCAGATTTTCATGCAGAAGTTTATGTTGATGCAGGAACGGGACAAATTGTAAAAATTCGTAATTTAAGACACTATGATGGCCCCGCAAATGTAACAGGACATGGGATTAAAACTCTTGATACAAGATCACGAGGGTGGCCTAATAATGACTTTGTACTAGAGGCAAATAATGGTAATCATAATATTCATACCAAAATTGATGGCGGCGGCCCATGGGCTTTGACCGCAGAAGTGGATGATGATGACGACATCTGGGGCAGTACCCAACACCTTGCAACCGATCCTCATTGGATGGTGACACAGGCTTGGGATTTCTTTACCACCGTCTACGGCAGACAAGGAATGCATAATTTTAACACTGTTAGGGTTCGAGCAGACGAAAATGGTGTTTATGGCGCAGTATATGATAAAGTTGCAGGTTTCAATATAATTAAGGTAGGCTATTTAGAGGGTGGTCATTATACGGCTGATTTAGCCATAATGGGGCATGAATTTTCTCATGGTGTAGATCAACATGAAGGCAAACTTGAATATTGGGCAGAGTCTGGAGCCTTAGATGAGTCTTTCGCTGATATATTCGGCTTTATGACAAGACGTTGGGTAACCAATTCCCAAAGTTGGGAAATAGGTGTTGCAGGATCAAATTCTAGGGATCGAAGAAATTTTAAGAATCCAAACAGTCTAGGCTTTCATCATCTCTGGAATCCGACAATGGATTCTGTTTATACTGGTGATGGTCAACCCGACACCTATGGTGGCGATTATTGGTTTGATTTAGGAACAGGGAATGATGCAGGTGGAGTTCACATTAATAGTGGAGTTATGAACCATTGGTTTTATATGTTATCAATGGGCGAAGTTGGCACAAATGATTTAAATGATGCTTATACAATTAATGGTATTGGAATAGATAAAGCCGCAGAAATCAGTTATTACAATTTTGTAAACAACATGGGTAAGACATCTCAATATGTAGATGCAGCAGAAGGAGCAATTTTCGCCGCGATCCTATTGCACGGAGTTTGCTCATTTGAACATATTGAAACTGAAAATGCTTGGTATGCAGCGGGGCTTGGTTCTTGGTCTCTTTGTGATGGAGCTTCTATAAATGAGAATCAGCTCGATTTTGAAATTTACCCGAATCCTACAACTGAAAACTTAGTTGTAAGTTTTTCAGAAACAAGCGATAAGACAGTTCAAATTTATCATACTAATGGACAGTTATTGAAAACATTTACAGATGTAAATACCAATCAATTCACAATTGACGTTTCATACCTATCCAAAGGAACCTATATTTTAAGTGTCATTGGAACAGACACCCAATGGACAAAATTCGTAAAGCAATAAAGAATGAAAATTAAGTCAACATTAATCGTATTATGCTTGGCAATAGGTAAGATGGGAGTTTCGCAAGTCGGAACTCCTATTTCCAATTTCAAGAAACATACCCTAGAACTCTATTACCCGTCTTTTTATTTCTTTGACAATGTGAATTTCAAATTTGGGATTCCAGTTGCTAATATGGGGTTAAGTTACTCCAGTTACAGTTCGATAAAGAAACGTGGGTGGCATGTATCTGTTGAAACACATTATATGCGCTCTCAACCGGCTACTTATTTAGGAGATGTTATTGATCGTCAAGGCGTTTTTTTATCCTATGGTATTGATAAACGTTTGATAAATAGACAAAATTTTAACCTCAAAGGTTTTGCAGAATTTAACGGCAGAGTGGGTGACGAATTATTCTATACTGGAGGATCGGGAAATTCTTGGAATGCGACAGGAAGAAATATGTTAGATTTAGGTCTATCTATTGGCGGTGATCTGAATTACAGGTTACCCTTTGGAATGACCGCCTTTTTTAGGGTTAAACAAAGTTTTTATTATTACAGAGTCAGTCGAGGAGTTCCGCAAGTTTCATTTGATGATGGCACTCCTAGAAATACACTAATTTTCTCTTTTGGATTGGGTTGGAATTTTGGTAAATAAACTGAAACATTAATGCCAAGTAATAGTTTAAGTAACGTATTTCTAAAAATGAGATCATAATATGTGTCAAACACTACTGAATTAATTTATTTTTACACTATAATATAGAGACAATAAAATATTGTTAGCGTGAAGCTATAATTTTTGTCAGAGAAAACAGCCAATTTAATCGACAACCGAAATTATAAGCAGAACGCTCACCTACGGGTGGGCTTTCTCTTGTTTGGTTGTAGGGTGCTTGGCTGTACCTCTCTGGCGGACATTGAAAGTTCCACCCTCTTTTTTGCGACATACCCGAAAAAACTCAGATAATGAATGATAAACACACTGTTTTTATTTGCCATCATAGTGATAAGTACCGCAACTTTTTGAGAGTTGAATTAGAACAAGCCAAATCTAAGATCAAAGTGATAGGAGAATGTAAAAGACATAGCTACTGCATACAATGGCTTGCAGAAAATAACGCGAATGCCGATTACGTAATTATTGGTTTTTCCAATGCTGTTCCAGATTCACTCGAAATTATTAGAGCGTTGTGCAAAAAATATCCCAGCATAAAACTCCTAACGGTCAGCCTATTTGAAACGGAGCAATTAGATGGCTTATATAAGAGTGCAGGTGCAAGTCACCATTATTACTCAGACACGTCCACAGACAACTTAATCAAATTTATCCTTGAATAAAATGCCAATTAAAACAGGGTTTGTAGATAAACTAGGTCAACCGATCTGCGCGCATGATGTATGCCGCGGATGGATTGAAGATGATATTGAACCTCACCATGGGGTATGGGTATATGAACAAGTGCGATATTTCAAGGGTGAATGGTGTCTATTTGACATTAGCTTCGATTACGAAAACGCAGATGACGAACCAGTACTTCTTGCCGAATATCATCAAAGAATTGAAGTATTTCAGTCAAAAAATAACTGACAGCTATTTTTTATAGCTTTCAATTATCCTTATGTACTTCAATTTCCATTAATTGATACTTCTTTAATTCTATGTCTGAAATCAACTCAAACGAATCATAGAAAAATGTATCAACCTCCAAACCAAGAGCCTTTACCCGAATCAATCTGGAGCCTATTCGGGATGTGTCTTTAAAATTCGATTCTTGCAAAGGTTCGACAATAAGAAAACACTTCTTATGTTGATACTTTCTCTGAATTTCAAGAGAGTACTGCCCTTTTACATCCGTAGTTGTCTCTTCCACAAACTTATTCTCAGAATAAAAAGATAGCTTGCAAAGGATTGGAATCATGAACTTAGACGCAGTGATACTACCTTCAATTACTGTCTCGTCTTGACCGTTGTTTAAAATGCCGCAGGACATTAATACCAAAAGAGAAAAAAATATCATCAAAGAATTGAAGTATTTCAGCCAAAAAATAACTAGTAACCATTTCATAGCATTAATGACTTATCAGTTTTTCAATGACCATAATCTGATACTTTCTAAGTTCTATATCGGCAATCAAATTAACAGAATTGTAGCTAAAGGTATCAGTCGCTATATCGAGCACTTGAACACCATCCAATGTAGACCCTTCGCGCGTGGTGTCTTTGTAAACTGATTTTTGCAGTGGTTCGAGTACGATAAAACACTCTTCATTTAGTCGCTTCTCTGGAACTCCAAATGAGAAATAACCTTTATTGTCGGTTTTAGTTTCTTGCAGGAGCTTACCTTTTGAATAAAGTGATAGTTTACAAGGTACTGGGATTAAGTATGTAGTAGCCGTAATAATACCGCTAACCATCTTTTCTTCCCCATTATTTTTCATTATGGTACATGAAATTAAGACAAGCAATGAAACGAATATGGCTATACTTTTAATTTTCATCCTTTATTATTTTTGTACTCATGTTAAGTTCATTATCAAAAGAGGCAATACGAAGAATGTAGATTCCAGCAGGCAACTCTTCAACATTAATGCCAAAACTATTCTCACCCTTATAGATGTACTGGTTTAGAATCTTAACATGTCTACCTCTTATGTCAGTCAAAGAGATTGTAACTTCATTATCTTCAGCTGCATAAAAATCAATATTGAAAGCAGTTGAAAACGGATTTGGATAGATCGTAAAATTTAAATCACCGTTATTCGATTCATAAATGCCGAGATTACTGCATGGGTTTGCCAGTCGTAGTATATTACTTGTAACGCCGCAAGTAGTCACATTCGCAGGGTCAGTCGCATAATCCATTTCCCAGTTTCCTCCCTCATCACATGAAATATCATTCGATAGGTTGGTAGCTCCTGCTACACCAATAGAAGTTGCGTAGTGCATAATCGCAGCGCCATCAATAACGTGCAATAAATCATGTGCATGACCAAGTTCATGCAATATAGTGTGGTAAAAATCATATTGCCCTGTCGGAACTGTTGCACCAGTGGTATCACAAAACCAAATGTAGGTAGAATCAATTTCTATATCTGTTTCAAAATGAACATACTCACCGCAAGTTGATGTTAATCGTGCGGTAGATGCTAACGCTGCTCCCGACAAGGTGGCAAGTTTAATTACGCAAAGCGTGTCATTTAAAGTGTTTGTATTCGTAAACGCAGTATCTGTACTGAGATACCAGTTAATTCCAGTTAGACACGTCCAATCCCTCAATGCCTTGTCAATTACTGCTTTCATTGCTCCGTTCTGATAATTTGTCACGGCGGTATCACAGTGAAAAACCCATGCTTGATTGAACTGATTGCGTGGTGTTATCAAATGTGGATTTTTTGAGGAATGATTACTCACAGAATATTTTATTTTTAGCGGCAGAGGGCTAGTGTCGAAAGTTCCATCATCTGCGAAAACTTTGAAATATCCAGTTCCTGCGGGGAACCCTGCTTGCGCCGTTCCACTGACCATAGCAGAATCATAGGATGGTACTTTTAATTTTATAAGTGTATCCGACCATAGAATAATGTCTAAATCATCTAGGTAAACATCAGTAATACCGCCGTCATCAGCATTCTCCATAAAAATTGCCCCTTGTCCTTTTGTTGCTCCAAACTGAAACCCTTGTATGGTTAGTATTTCTCCAATTCCCCCCGCTACTTCTTTTGGATAAAAATCGGTAATAGTGGCACTACAAGAGGGTACATTTTCAGTTTGATTATGGTCGATATATACGTAGTCAGTAGAAAAAGTATCGGCAGGAAAATCAGCATAGGCAGCATAAAATAACATCAGACTAGACCAAAAAACGAGGCGGTATCCTCAAGAGCAATATTAGAACCAATATTGCAATCCAACATTTCCATTTTAATGTGTAAGATGCTTTGGGCAGTTGTCAATATAGGAGCCTTGCACTGGGAGTAAACTGTTTCAAGAACAGGAATCAAAAAAGTGGTTGGATTGACATCATCCGGAATAGGGTCAGAATAACAATTGGGGTCAGCGTTAAGCGTACCTCTTGTAACTATAATATTACTATTGGCAACTACGTTATTTCCAAAGACTAGCGGGTCGTACTCAATTCTGACACCTGCAATATCCAAATAGCCCAAACCGTAATCATCCTTAACCGTCACATCAAACTCCAAATACTTAGAAGTTGTTCCTGTGATTATAAGGTTTTCGAGATTGTATATAATTTCATCATTTGCCCTGTCTTGATTTGAGCGTACGTAATTTCTCTTTTGAAATTCAACATAAGACATCAGAGAATCAAAACCCGCCTGCGTATAACTCGGAAAAATTACTTCTTCTTCAATTATAGTAGAGGTAGTAGCTGGAAACATAGATTCCTCACGGCAATTGATATAGGTAAGACCAGTTATAACTTCGGTGACGTTGTAAACTAGTGCCAAACTATCATAATTATTCCATACATCAGAGGCATTTATGCCTTGACCATCCCACCAATATCTGATAAATGATTGATTCTCGAAAGTAGCTTCTAGTGTCTCGGGGTTCGTCTCGGGGTAAAAATCAATTACACTAATGGGTCTATCGGTTTCGGTACAAAGAAAAACGCCCCGACTACCTTCTGATAATGTGAGAGAATGAGATATTTCTATTTCTTCATCATTTAAAATACCACCACGCGTGATAATTTCAATCGTACCGCACTCAATTTCCCCTTTTAATATTTTTGTAATATCTACCGTATTTGAGGTGTGAATGTATTGCCCGTTATCAGTATAATAGGGTTCTGAATTTATTACCTCACCTTCAAATATATAGTTGACGGCATTAACTCTATCAATAATGTCCAATGGGATTTCTTGAGCGAAAGACACTGAAACTGATAAAAAACTTAGGAATGTGAAAACTACTTTTTTCATTTTTTTGGTTTTGGTGAAATGAATTCGGGGGAAATGTAACGCATTCATTTGACACCACAAAAACTAGGTATTTAGACTTAATTGTTTTACCTAAAAATGAAAAAATTTTGGTTCTTAAATTTTCAAAAAAAATCATACCTAATCAAGTTTAGGCAGGCTACCAAATGCCAAAATCCAAACACACTTTAGAATATACCGACAATATCTATACAGGTAAGGTTTCTTTTTTTTGCGTGGAATTTCATCAATACACTCTTGCATGGTTGAAAATAATGATTTTTTCTGTAATGCATTAATGGCAGCCAACTACTCTTTGTACTGTTAAGCAGAATACTAATAGGGTTAAGATGTTGGGTTATTTGAATGTTGGACGGATTGCATGAAAATGATTACCTTTAGATAAATAGTGACGCTTTTAAGCCCACAAAAAAAGCACTATGAAAAAAATCATTCGAACACCTTTTATTATTATCAGTTTATTCACTCTTTTTCCTTCGCCGAATTAAACACATTCGACTTCGTTGGAACGTATGGCGTTTCTGAAAATGACCCATCAGGAATTGAACTGACACTCAAAATGGACAATACGTTTGCCTATAGTGATTGATCAAATTCCGCTAAACCGATAAGTGTAAAGGGCAATTGGGAGGTGAAAAAAAGTAAAATCCTTCTCACGAATTATGATTCTGAATTTTCTTTTCATAGGAAATGGAAAATAACAAATAATGGTATGGTGGCAAAGTCCAGAAAGGGAATGACTTTTTACAGGTTAATTAAAAAGTGAAATAACGACTTATAGCAACAAGTAAAAATACAAAACCGACCAGCCACCCCTTATGACGAAGCTGTGTTTATCTAATGGACAGGCTTGCGATTCAATCCTAATTGAAAAGGTGTTGGGAAAAATAGCAAAACTCTGGAAAATTCGCTATTTTTCTATTGTTCTAAACTTACTGTATGTCAAATGACCTCGCCAATAACCTAGATAGAAAACTTGATGATATATTATTCCAATTTTCAAAAGGCAACACTGTTGAAGGTTTGCGATCTGGCTCTTATTGGATGGGCTTCGAGCAAGTAAAGGAATGGAAAAGTAAATTCGGATACCAGTTCCATATTTATTCAAATGACCACTTAATTGATAAAAAACCTCATTTTCACATTTTAAAAACCAGTGAAAAGATAGATTGCCGATTCTTTTTTGATGGAGAATTAGTTGATTGCAAAGGTGAAAATGAAATTGGTAAAAAAGTCGTCAAGGCACTCAAATATATGCTTGAATCGCCAAACAATGTTGGAACAATAACAGCGTTATGGAATAAAAAGAATCCAACCCTAAAAGTGTCGTGATAGTGTTAGCGTAAAATTGGTAACAAGTTATGATTTGCCTTTAATTTTATCGAGGTCTTGACGAATCAGCTCATTTATGGCTTTCCATCTTTTTTCTGCAAACTCGAGAAAACTCAGAATACTCTTTTCACCATAGAAACGTATCCAATCCTCAATAGGCAAATCTTCGTCGCTATCTCTGAACTCATAATTTTCGCCTTCTTCAACCTCTCTTGGGTGTCGTGACATACAGTGAATAAATTTTAAATCATCTAACCAGATTAATAAATCTTCTTCGTAAAATATATGCTTGAAGTTCGGGTATTTTTCTAGTAATTGTTCATAGGTTAAATAGACAATATTCTCAACCCCTAAGTCTAGTTCAATTGTGATTTTCTTCTTATCCATATCTGCCATATTTAGATTAACACTTAAAAAATGAACGTGAAAAAGATCGTTTTCTTACTTTTCAAACGGCAATTTGTACCCTCTTTCAATAGATAAAAAAATTAACTGCCCGTTTTCAGTTCCATGCTTTACCCTACGGGTAGTCTCAGATTCTGCACCCCCTTGACCGCCTAAAATCGTCAAAACGGGCATTTAATTCTTGTTATATAACTCAATAATCTGCGTTTACATTAGAGAGAAAAGTTCTTAAACAAATTAAAAACAATGGAATTAACAAAAAACAAAACAATGAATTTCATTTTGGTCAACGTGGTCTTACCAGTTGTCCTTTCATTAATCGTAGCATTTGCTTTTGAGAAGATGAGAGCCAAAAATGAAACCAAAAAAAAGGTAGCCGACGTGCCACCTAAAAAAGTAGAGGAGACAATCGAGGAAGAAGAAGTAGCCCAAGCGGCGTAAACAAAAATTGTATTATGAAGAAGAGGAAAAAGAATGTGCCATTTGCAGACATCTTAAATCAATTAGATCGCAAGTATCACAATTTTGATGGAGACGGAGAACGATTCGAAGAGGATTACGATTACATGGAGGGCAGTCAAATGCCACAAGAAAAATTGTACCAAGCAGATCCGTATCAAATCGTTGTAGAAAATACAGACGAAAATAGAGCGGCAAAAGCAATCATTTTCGGAAACGATAAATTTCTATTAAAAACGAATTTTGGCAACAGTCAGTCTGTTATTGTATCAATCGGACAACCGGGGGTTGAATATGTTGAATTATTGCAACAGTCATCAACTAAACCGTTTGCTACGCAGTTCATGCGTATTGAGAGTGAGAACCAATTACAGGTAACGAAGTTCATTACGGTGAATCAAAAGGATGCCAACGGAAACTGGTTTCAACGTCCAATGAATATGCAACAGTTCAAATCAGCTTATCAAAATGATAAGAATATGTTGGATGCTCCGATCAATGAATACATAGACGGAACAACTTATTGGGAAGTGGAAATTGAACCTAAGACACGTGTGTTTTACACCATCTTTCCGCTTTATAAAGTTGATACCGCAGCCACATTGAAAGGCAGAGAACCTATTAAGTCTTACGGTCAAGCCAAAATCAATACAGGTGGACTTGCTGTTATTCCGAACGGAACAAACCAATTAAAGCGAGGATAATTGAAAAAAGGTTGCGTCCATTTTTTGGGCGCAACCACTTTCATCACTCCAAAGGAGCAGAACTAAAATCAACACAATGTTAGGTAAGATAAAAGGATGGAATTTTAAAAAGGCATTTTCGGCTGATGGCTCAACTACACTAAATACGTTGAATGCAGATAAAAAACGATTACAGGCGCGTTTGCTTGAAATTCCTAAAATCATTCCACAGTTAGAAGAAAGTCTCAGACGGGCTAAATCGGATATAATTTGGCTCAAAGGGTTAAATAACAGAAAACGAAAGAAATGGGAAAAGGAAAAGGGAACAACAGTTGAAATTGCGGTCTATAATTATGAAAAAGGCGTTGTGACCAACACAGGTAGAATTGCTTCACTTAAAACGGAGCAAAAACAAATACCTGCTCAAATTGCCGCCATTCAAAAGCAACTGGATGCACTGGTAAAAGGTGAAAGCACAGGACTTGAAAAGGGATTAGATGCGGAATCCGCAAAAGCCTTGGGAGATATTGAACTTCAGAAAGAAAAAGAGCGATTAGCCCACGACAGAGCCATACGCGAAGCTGAGCTGAAAGCTGAAACCCAAAAAAGAGAATTGCAAGCAGAGAAGGACAGACAAGTATTTGAAGCACAAGCAAAGGACAAAGCAGGAAGTAATCAAAACAAACTTTTCATAGGTATTGGGGTTGCCCTGGTACTCATTGTTGGAGGATTTATCCTCTACAAACGAAAAGTAGCAAAAGCAGCATAATGGAACTAGCAACACAAATAACAAACAATCAACGGGCAGGACTACTCAAAAAAAATGAGCAGTTAATTAAAATCAAATTAAAGGAACTGGTTTTTGATTATACAGATGAGGTCATTGAAGTGATGCACAAAACAGGCATTGCCGCGAGTGCGGTTCTACCGAATGATGTGTTGCTAACCATTGTCATCAAGCAATTGAGCAAAAATGCCGCGTTCCGAGAAGTTATTTCAAAAATGCTTCTTGAACTAGACGGGCATTATGGTGCAGATGGTGACGGAACTGGACTAGCCACTATTGGCGGTGCATTATCTGCTGTTGGAAATGTACTTGCCAGTATTGGCAGAGGGAATTTTCAAAATAGCGACGGTCAACAGCAACAGCAGCAACTATTAATACAACAACAGCAGCAGATGCAAATGGAACAAGACCGAAAAAGGCGCACAACCTTTATCGTGGTTGGTATTTCAATTGGGCTATTGGTCGTTGCACTATTCATTTTCAAAACCATAAAAAAAACAAGTCCGCAGGTTCAAATTAGTGCAACATGATGGCAATATGGGGTCTAATTGCATCCAAAATCCTAACGAGTAAACTCGGTGGAAGCGGCAGTAATCAAAATGCTTTGAAACAGCAACAAGCCTTGCTTGAACAACAAAAACGAGACGAAGAAAGAAGAAAACAAAATACATTGATCGCAGTAGGCATATCGCTACTTCTCGTAGTTGGAGCAATACTCGCTTATCAAACAATACAAAAAGGCAAAACAATTAAAACAGTACAAAGATGAGTTTGATGACAGAAAATAAAGCACGGAAACTACTCAAAGAGTATATGGATGCGGAGTTAAACGGCAACGATTCTAAAGCGGATGAAGTAGAAAGTAAATTAAGCAGTGCAGGGTGGAAAATTAGTGTGGGAGCTGAGGGATATACGGTGGTTCGTGCTAATGGCGGACTGTTCAATACAGATGATACTACAACCTTGGGGGCAACGCCTCCCAACGGGCAGTACCTACCACCCTACGCCAGAACCCAAAACGCAGGTTCAAGCAACTTACCGCTAATCATTGGGATTAGCGTAGGCGGTTTAATCTTAATAATCGCAGTAATACTAGGCATTAGCGCATATAAAAACAGCAAAAATGTGGTGTCAAGATGAATATAAGGAAGGAATAAAGGCGTATCGAAAAGGTTTCGCTTGGGGCGCGTTTACAGGACTTATAGGATGGTTAGTAATCGGCAAAGTGATTTTCACCCTCCCGATTGTACTCGGTCTATTTTTCGGAGGATTTGCGCTACAACTAAGGATAAAACAACTGACTAAAAACAACAAGTGATGAGTAATATAAATCAAGAACAATCAACTTTACGGGTTCAAAACATTTCGAGCATTGATCCGCGCATTGATTCACCAGATGTGAAAGTTATTTATCCTAGTGATGAAATAACGACACAAGAAACGGTGGACTATGGAAAAGCGGACACGGTGGTTTCAGAACCAACCGATCAACCCTTAGAACAGCCGCAAGACAAGCCAACTGACAAACAAGAAGAACACGTGTGCAAAGTGGATATTCAAGAGGCGGTCAAGCAAAACCTGCTTGGATTTATCGTGCTGGTTGTTCTTTCACTAGGGATAGGGTATTTAATCGGTAAAAAGTAAGCTATGCGTTTTGATTTATTACCATATAGCAAACCGTTTCACTTGATGCTGAGCGTACAGGTCTTACGCCCAATCAACTTGCGGTTAACGATTTTCGATTCGGAAACAAAGCGCATTTACACGGATAGAAACCTGCGTTTAAAAAATGACAGAAGGTTACGTTTTAAGCTGCCGATCAGTCCGGATCAATTAACAGTTGAACTAGTAGACAAAAATTTACCACGGACAAATAGCATCTTTAGAATTGACGAAATCAAAGTAATGCCCGACACCAAATGTCCGATTAATTTGACTGAGCAAGATAAACAGTTCGTCAAATTTGCGAAATGGTTTGCCTGTGAATCTTCACGGTTGGAAGCAGGCGAAAAAGGTACGATTTATCAATCGGATGACTTTACAATTTTGTTTGTTGACCGCATTGTAGAAAATGGAAAGGAGTTAACCACACCTGCGCGTATATCAAAAGAGGCGGCAGTAATCCAAGTTAGCAAAGTACGTACCTCAGATTACACGGTTCCTATGCTCATTGTGATGCTATTCCATGAGTACGCCCATAAGTTCAAAAATGAGCAGTTCGGCAAAAAGGAATCCAACGAACTGACCGCTGATATTATTGCGTGTCACATGGCGCTGAATTTAGGGTTTGATAGCCATGAGGTAAGGCACTGTTTTGAAGAAGTATTCAAACGTAAAAACACAAAACTCAATAAAAAGCGAATGGCAGCAATTAAAGAGTTTATTGAACTCTTTCGCCAAAATGAAACAAGCAGATGTAAAATAAGAAGCAATGAGAGCAAGTCCAAGTAAAATAATTCCAACGGCTGAAAGCACCGCCGATATATGGGTAAACTGGCATAAGTCACTTAAAAAGTGGTTCAGCAAATCGGAGGCAAATACACACTGGCTGCGCTTTTGGCAACAACGAGCGGGTGCAGGTTCAACTGCTGATACGCACGCATTGCGGGCTTACATGGACAAGCAGGGGGTGGATTTATCAACGAGTGCATGGGGGAATGTTACAGACGGGGCGGCAACTGTTGTTGACTGGTTTACTGACACCATTAATTTAACCCGAATCATTGTGGTAGGCACTGTGGTGGTTGGTGTTGGGCTAATTGCCTACTATGTCATTAAAAGCACAAATAATGGTAAATCCGCAGGTGAAATGGTAATGGATGTACGAACGCTTGGAAAAGGTAAGGCACTCACTGGAAGTAGTCAAAAACTATTGATGTAATTAAAGTAACATGAACAGAAAAACAATCATAGCATTATCAATTACGGGTGGCGTTCTGCTCATTGGTGGCGTAGTGGTTTACCCTGCAATTGTGCGGTCAATCATTCGCAAACAATTGGATGAGGCGTACAACGACCCTAGCGGTATTAATTCGGTGGGTGGACTAGATAAGTTACTCGTACAGGAAATTTTTGATACCACCGCTTTTGAGCGTTCGGGCAAAGCAACCATTTCAAGAATTGTTGCACGAGAAAAGGCTGAACAAATTTGGGAAAATTATTCCATGTGGCTATCCAGTGATACAACGGCTATCATTAGCGCATTTAACGGACTTGGTCATATCCATGATGTTTCAAAGATTGCTTATGAGTTTCAGCAAGCCTATGACTATGAATTATTGTCGGTATTAAAAGAAGCACTCACCAAAAGCGCGCAGTACAATATCTTGATTGGCAAACTATCCACCCTATCAAAAACATAAGAGCATGGACAGAAAGACAAAAATAATCGTAATCGTGTCGGGGTCAATTCTGGTGGCTACGGCTTTGGGTGTTGGTATTTACTTTCTAATAAAGAAAAGAGCCGAATACGCAGAAGCAGATAAAATGGATGTGGTCAACCCCTATTTAAAAACTGGTGGTAATGCTCCGACAACGATAGAAACAAATTCAACCAGTCAACCATTGATTTCTGCACAGTTCAACTCAGAAAATGAACTTTCAAATTCGTTGGTACAACTCAAAGGTTTGACCCTTTACCCAAAAGAAAAAGCTATTGGAGGTTGGGATTATACCAATGTCAGAAGTTCAGCAAAAGTTAACAACGATCAAGGTTGGTGGGATGTTGGCAATAAGGTTACAACCATCTACAAAGGGAATCCAATTGGCAGGGTGATTTCTGAAACAACAGGCGTTCACAATGGCTACTCTTATCGGTGGTTCAAAGTGAAGTTGGCGAGCATGATAAGTGGGTATTCAGAAGGATATGTGAGGGCTGACACGGTTACGTTTAAATCCATATTGTAAAGGACTTAATGACTAAACAAACAGGTATGAATAAGGAAAAAAATATAGGGGGAATAATTGCTTTGGTGGCAGGTATAGTTCTAGTGTTAGGGAGCATAACTACGCTTATTGTCATTCAAATAAGAAAAAACAAAGTGGATAACGAAGATGCACCTATCATTGATTTGGATGCAGCGTTGAGCGAAACTGGAAGCACTACTGGTTATACCAATGCAGGGTTTAGTGTAGAACAAATTAAGGCAATGCAAACCTACTTGTTACAAATCGGAATACAGAAAAATAATCAATACATCATTGATGCCATACAATTAACAGGCGGAATAGATGGTCAAATGGGTAGCGGCTTTCATGCTGCTATTAAAGAGGCGAAGGATAAAGGGTACTTAGACGGATATGAGGATGTTCTCAGACGACTAGGATATTAAGTCGATAATCGACAATTACTAATTTAAAGAAGAGAGAGATGGCAGATTTTGAAAAAGCACAAGTCCTAGTTGGACTGAGTGAAGGGGGCTACCAAAACGACCCCAGAGATAGCGGTAATTATTATCAAGGACAATTAATTGGTACAAATTGGGGCATAGCTGCTCCAACATTAGCAACGTACTTAGGGCGGATTCCAACGGTTGCAGATATGAAAAACTTGAGCAAGCAAACCGCAGAAAATATTCTAAAAGTACGGTACTGGACAAAGCATAATTTGGGCAACGTTAAAAATCAATCGGTTGCTAATCTGCTTTATGACGGGGTTGTAAACCACGGTTCAAACGGAATGCGAATGCTAACGAGTAAAGCACTTAGTGCAGTAGGCAGTCCGCTTGAATATTATGCGGTGTTTACTAGCGAGGGAATTAAACACATCAACGGCTTAAACCAAAAGCGACTGTTTGCTGCGCTAAAAAAAGCGCGAGCTGACAAGTACCGCGCACTTGGTAAACCGCATTATTTGAAAGGTTGGTTAAACAGACTTGACCGCATAAAATACTTTGGTGGTAATTCAATGTCGGCAATTTGGCCACTGATTCCCATCTTGGTTATTGGGCTGTTTTTAATCGGGTTAGCCTTATGAAAATGAAGTGGGTTAAAATATCAGCCATTGTAGCATTGGGATTGCTAGGGGCATTGACAGTTGGAGCAATTACCATTGCCAGTAAGGTCAACTACGAAGTGTTATCACAACACCTCTTAGTACTGGACAATAAAGGCATCACTTTTCGGGTGAACTTTGGAATTACCAATCCCTCTAGGTTCGACGTGGATATTTGGAATCAGAAGTATGACGTTTTTGTAGCAGGGCGCAAGACCTTAGAAATAAAAGCACAGGAAAAATACAGGGTGTTTTCAGATAGTACGTCAAGCATTCCGCTAGACGTGCGCCTAAACTGGACGGATTTCTATTCGAATTCTGCTTCCATTGGTTCGGTAGCGGGAACAGCAGGGATTGCAAACCTACCGATTGTGATTCGGGGAACGTTCGCGGGTAAAATTGGCATTCTTAAACTAATGAAATTACCCGTGCGGATGTCTGCACCCCTTAGTTACTTTTTACCTTAAAACACCATTAATATGAACACGATACAACACGCATTTAAACAGTCAATGAAAATGATAGCAAGTGACCTTGGTTTAACCTTAGTACAGTTGAATCTTTGGATTCGATTTGACAAAGAGGGCGCACCGCGTCTAATTGCTCGAACTGAAACCAAAAATTTAGGGTGCATTCACATGGAGACGCTGATTAAACAAAAAATGATTGGCGAGCGGTTATGCTCCAAAAAATTGACCCATTTTTTTAGAACGATTCACGCGGCATATTTGATGGGGTCGGAAATAAAAGATCCGCGATTGGTGTCGTTGATGTTATACCCTTCGAAAGCAGTAGCTGAAATTTGCTTAGGTATTTATGTGAACAACGTGGCAAAAAAGGCTTTTCGATTAACAGAGGTCATCCAATTAACGGGCTTAGGTAGTCCACTATTAAATTAAAGACAAGTAGTAAACTAAAAATAGAATGTATGAAAGTGTCTTGTCCTAAAATAGGTTTACACCAAAACCTTAAAAAATGGATAAAAAAAGTAAAGCAATTTCAGGATTAAAAGAAGGGAAAATCATTCAAAAAGCAAACAAATATTTTTCAGAACCCGAGAAACATTTCATTATTAAAGAATTATTATCTACTAAATGTACCAAAGCTCAAATTTGGGAAAAATACACTGGTCAATTAGAAGAGCACGGACAATTATTACGTTGGATGAGACAGTTAGGTTATGATACTTCTGTTAAAACGAGAAGGCCTAATTTTGATATCAAAACTACAGTAATGGCAAAAAAGAAATCAATAAAAGAAACTATAAATTCCTTTGAAGACTTTGAGACACTTCAATTAAAGACAAGAATAGCGGAACTCGAAAAGAAATTAAAAGATGCAGATATGAGGGCTATTGCTTATTCTACAATGGTTGATATAGCCGAAAAAGAGTTTAATATACCAATCAGAAAAAAGTACAATACCAAGTCATAGAAGAAATGAAAACAACCTTTTCACATATAGGATTAGCCAAATTATGTGGTTGGTTTGGTATTACCAGACAGGCTTATTACAACCATTCTTGGAAAGCATTTGAAGTAGTGAATCAACATCATATAATTGTTGATAGAGTAAAAGAGATTAGAGAAAATCATCCAAGGTTAGGAACAAGAAAACTTTTTGATATGTTACAGCCATTTTTTAAAGAACATAAAATTAAAATGGGTAGAGATGGCTTATTCAATGTTTTGTATATTAATGACTTGTTAGTTAGGAGACGTAAAAGAAAAATAAGTACAACGAACTCATATCATAGGTTTAGAAAATATCCTAATCTCATCAGAGCGTTTATTCCTACAGCTATTAATCAATTATGGGTAAGCGATATAACTTACTGGAAAATTGGAGAAAAACACTTGTATATTAGTTTTATAACAGATGTTTACTCTCATAAAATAGTGGGATATTATGTTGCTCAGACATTAGAGACTATTGAATCATTGCAAGCCTTGAAAATGGCATTAGGTGGTTTAGAAACAGAATCACCTAACTTAATCCATCACTCTGACAGAGGAATACAATATTGTAGTAATTCTTATGTAAAGTTGTTGCAGGATTATAATGTAAAAATAAGTATGACTGAAAATGGAGATCCTCTTGAAAATGCTGTTGCCGAAAGAATAAACGGAATCATAAAAGAAGAATACTTAAACAACTATCAAGTAGACAACTTAAAAGAAGCCAAACAATTATTAAAAGCTGTTGTAGATTTATATAACAATGAAAGACCACATATGAGTATAAGTAACTTAACGCCTAATGAAGTACATCAATCAACTGAAAAACTACAACTAAGCAAATTATGGAAGAATTATTATAAGAAAAATAATAATATTGTAAAGCAAGAACAGGACGTAAATCAAACTGTAAACTTATTGCAGGATTAATTATTAAAACTGTAAACTTATTTTAGGACGAGTCAGGGGGGTTAAATGGGGTTATGATGGCAATGGGCAAAGACCAGGAACTATTTGATATGTGGGCGCAAATTGCGGGAAACCCTTCTGAAATCTACACCAGTGAGTTTATTAAGCAGCTTGACGGTGAAATTGAACTTGACACTGACCACTTACTGAAGTTCATTTTTTCAGATATTAATGCGTTTCAAAAAGCCGGTTTATTATTTAAGTTTTCGCGTCAAAAGTCAGTTCAACGAATTGCTGCTAATCTTTCAAAGCTAAAGGCGTTGGCGGACTATTCACCTCTAATGGATAAAATCAAAAAGTTTGTTTCGATTGATGCGGTTAAAAGTGAAGTATTTAAGGCGGGGTTTGTTTCCTTAACGGATGGCAATTATTATTCACCCTCGCATTTTGACTACAAAACGGATGCGGATTTTCAGAAAGGTGTTATGGCTTCGGCGGATATTCCAATATTTTGGAAACCCGTTGAACAAATTGCTACGCACAATCAAATCACAACGCAGCTTGTTGATGGTGGGCTTAGAAATGCTACTCCGTTCGAGGATGCAGTAAAGTACATTAATGATGCTGAGGACGCGGACTATCATTTTCTAGTAATTTCCTGTCATACAGGGAGAATTGAAAAAATGGCGGATAATCCGTCACTACTTGCAGTAGCTAAGCGCAGCTTAGAAGGGGTTATTTCGTCCGAAATGCAGCAAAGTGACCTTAGCGAGTTTTTGCGCGTTAATCAGCTTGTAAAACAAGCAGAATCGAAAGGGATTGAACTTTTTGCAAGCACTGGACGAAAACTACGCGCATTTAAAATTAGAATTGTTCAGCCCGTTCGGGAATTAGGGTTTGCACTCGATTTTTCTAGGAACGCTATACTGCATTCATTTTCGCATGGTTTTCAACAAGCTAAAAGGATATTACAAACTTCCGATTGGGAGTAAAAATTAACAATTATGGATTCAGCATTGATAAAATTATCTATCGAACGTTTGCTTGAAAAGGTTGAGCGTTTGGAACAAGAAAATTTGGAACTAATTCAACGCGTTAATGTGTTAGAAAATGTAGAGCATTCTGAAAGTGAAAAGGGTGAAGCTGTGCAAAAGCAAAACGCTATGCAAAATGTTTTACTCGATACTAAAGAAGTTCTAAAAATTCTAGGAATAAGTTACAATACATTACAAGCAATTGTAAGAAAGAAAGTATTAGTTCCGATAAGGATTAACCAACGCAGGGTTAGATTCACTAGGAAGTCTCTCACAAACTATATAAATAGCTTATCCGAGAGAGGTTAAAAAAAATAGCGTTCAAATTGAACGCTATTTTTTTTCATACTAACTTAAAGGGAAAATGGTCTTTATAAATGTTTTGAACGTGTTTTAACTGGTCTAAAAATAACACCGCATTATCTAGCAACGAAATTTTATTATAGCGGTGAATGATACTTTTGTTTACAATCTTATGACCTGTTAGCTTGCTTAATATTGTAACTGGAATATGATTAATGAAAGCTGTAACAAATGTTCGTCTCCCAATATGAGATGAAACAAACTTGTAGAAATAATTCACGTCGTATTTAGTTTTACCAAACGAATCAACATAAGGAATTTCCACAAATTCGCTAAACTCACCCCCTATTAGTGCAGTCAGTTCCTTAACGTATTCGTTAAATTTCTGTGATGAAATGTTAGAAGGTAGTTTATTCCCGTTTTCCTTTATTGCATCTTCCAATGGTTTCAAGAGGGGTATAAGCACATCACCGCTTTGCTTCGTATCTGAAAACCTCGTATAACGAAATGTTCTACCGTTATTTGAATAATTTTTAGGACTTATTTTAAACACATCTGAATACCTGCACCCCGTAAAAATAAGTACTAAAAGGATTAGCTTCGTATTTTTCAACCGCTCGTTTTTAGGTTGATACTTCATTATGCTCTGAATCATGTTAAGATCAAAATAAACCTTATCGGGGTCAACTTTTTTAACTTTATCTTTGCTCGCTAGTTCCTCAGAAGGTGTAAATACTTCAATCTTCTGTTTTTTATATACTCGCTTAATATCGCTTATAGTGGTTTGTAAATTTTTCAAGATTGCATATACGGAATTTATACGTCCTTGATTCTCTCTAACAAAACCTACAAATTTCAAATAAGTAATTTCGTCAAGTGTTTGAGTATCTAAAGTTAATCTTTCCTGCTTTTGAAAATTGAGTATTTGATTTTTGAGTGTTGCAAAACCAGTTAGTGTTCGTTGCGCTCTACTCTTATCTTTAGCTGTTACATTTTCTAAAAACTCTGTGAAAATTATCACTTCTTTAGTTTTTTCATTCTTAGCAGCAATTTTTCCCAGTTTCCTATCCAGTTCGAACTTCAAAAGTTCGGGGGTTATTTCTTGTTCTTCCCCTTTCAGATAATCAAATATATTAAGTAGTAAATTCTTAATTCGATTCAATTCAGATAGCTTTTTAGGGTCGAAAGGAACTTTGTTTGTGCTATCCCATTCAGAAACTTTAACAACCACATCAGTGTAGTAGCGCAGAGGGATATAGTTAGTTTTACCCGTTAGTAGATTAACTTTTTTGTACCCAAAATACCCGAACAACCTTACTTTATTCTCTTTTAATTTGTAACTTACTTTTAATTCACTCATAACGCATTTGTATTAGGGGTTAAATTAGGGGCTAAATATTTCTATATTCAACGGAATTTAACCCGATTTATTGTACATCAATAAACATCTAATTTTTAAAAAACCCTTTAAATACTAGCGGTTTGGATGCTTATTGAAGTTCATTCAATTAGGGTTCATTTTCCGCCTCGAGTACATTTTAAGCCCCCTTCTCTTCTCGACTACGCTCGAAGGACGAAGGGGGCTTTTTTTAGTTCATTTACAGCACTTTACGGGAGCTTCCATTTCTCGTAAATAGAAGAGCTCCGACCCTTAGAAGTTGGGGCTTTTTGTTTTTTGGTGATTTGAAACGAGTTTGTTGACACACTAGCAAGGCGAAAAAATCACAACGGAAAAATTGTTTTTATTGGGTAAGCATCTTAAAATTAACGCACAACTAACTTGACGATTTTTGTAGCTGTTAGCGTTTGAAATTCAAGGTAATAAACTCCACCGGCTAAGGTGCCAACGGGTATTGTTTGTTGCCCGCTTAGCTGCTCAAAAGATGATACGATTTGACCATTTACATTAAAAATACTGAGTGTGCCTTGTCCTACTTTTTTAGGTATTAACAGCTCTAAATTGGTGTTGCTGTTTACAGGATTTGGGTACACCAGCAATTCATCTGTGCCGTAGGTTACTGTTCTTACGGCTGAATAACTGAACGCTCCATCAATATCTGTTTGTTTTAAACGGTAATAAGAAACACCGTACAACGGATCTCTATCCCATTCTTGATAGGTAATTTTAACGGAACTATTTCCAACGCTTTCTACGTTAAATAGGGGTTTAAAATTGACCCCGTCTGCAGAACGTTCGACTGTGAAATAATCGTTATTAATTTCGCTTGCGGTTATCCAGTCTAACTCTACTCTATCAGTGCGTAAAACGGCCTCAAATGAGAGTAATTCTATTGGTAAGGGGTTTAATGCGGTTGTTGAACCAAGTGTAAAAGGACTAAAATCAGTTACATCTGCCGCACTGATGATTGTGCCAGCCATGGCGTCTCCGGTTGTACCTCCATTACCCTCATTACGCCAAACTGCACCGTCCCAACGTGCTACCCTTAGTTCGCTTACATCAACAATACCACAACTTGTCACCGGCGACCATGACAGTGTAACTGGGGCTTCTCCCATAACGCCATTGCTCCGGTCTAAAATCCAATATTCGCAACTGCTAATTAACTCCAGTGGTATTTCTAGTGCCGTGTCGTCGTAAGTTGGGGCAGGATCTTCTTGAAAATATTCTGCAATAAACCCAGTACCTGCCAATGTTGGCGCACCAATGGCTATTGGGCGATAAAGTTCATTTTTGCCTACAGGAAAGTCAAAGGCTGTATTTCCTATTTTCTCAACTTGCCCATCTACAAAACTAGCATTAGATGCGCCTGTTACCGTAGCACCTGCGGGAATTCGAACAACTTCAGAACCCGAAACACCAGTATAGACAATACCATCAATAAACGTGAGTGTGTTGGAGGCTGAAATATCATCTTCAAGTAATACACCTAAAGCGCTTGTGTTATTCACGGTAAAATTATAAAAATCCTCTACTGTTCCGCCAGACACAATGGTTTGCGAAGCATTTCCGGTAAAACTAACAAGCCCTTGATGCTGCACAAAATCACCACTATTGGTCCAATTTCCTTGTAATTCTATACTATAATCCGTGGGGTCATTAATATCAACTTCGTTTCCTGCATTTATGGTTAAATCTCCACGGATGATGATATTCGCATCTAGTGTTTTTAGCGGTAATCCTATGCCTGCTGCATTGTTTACAATTACATTCCAATAACGGGCATTACCCGTTCCCGCTATTCCTTTAATGGTTTGGTTTAAACCTGAATTGTACACAACAGTACTCCCTTCAAAAATATTAAAATCAGAATGATTTGTTGGAAAAACAGTGGAAGAAGTGGCTGTGCCAAGTGTTAATCGTGAATCCGGATCCATGCGTATTTGCTCACCAGCGTCTCCGGTAATTTGAAAACCATTATCAACCAGATTATTAAAATTATCAATGAAAATAATATCCGTTACTGAAATAGGTCCATCCATTACTTTATCCACTAATAAGCCACCATCTGGTCGGTTTATAAAATAAATGGCTCCATAATTTGGCACGCTAGATACGGTTTGCGTTATATCACTGTTATAGTAAGTTCTGCCCGATTCATTTAAATCAATATTAGCGGTTGTGTAATTGGTGGGAAATACGGTGGCGACATCATCTCGTGCCAATAAAATTCGCGCGCCATTTTCAATGTCCATGTTTCCACTTGCAGACCCTGTTATCTGATTTCCGAAATCATCCAACCCTCCACGGATAATGTTTAAGTCTCTGTCAATTGTAACAGGGTCTAACAATCTGCAATAATCGTTTGCACCGCTGCCATTTGTACCACGGTTAATGTAAAGGTTATAAAACCCGTCTCCGTTTGTTGTTATTTCCTGACGTGAATTTTGGCTGGCCGGCCCGTCAAACTCAATTCGAGAAGTACCGGCTGTAAACGTTCCGTTTTGCACTGTCCAATCATCTTCTATGGTTCACGTTACGCCGTTGGCTAAAACCGTACCGCTTCTAAACGTTACATCTGCCCGTTGATCCCCATTCATATCAAAATCATCTGCAAGCGACCATGTACCAGATAAAAACTCAAAATCTACGGCTCCAAAAAAGTTACTACCGTTTGATGTAATCGTCCTTACACCAGCATCATGCGCAGAGAAAGTAGTTAAGGATTCAAACTGATTATCAACATTTGCATTTAACGAAAGGTCTCCAAAAATAATTAACTCTCTATTGGTCGTTACTAAGTCCTCATCAATACTGCAACCAACCGGAACGCCTGTCCACGTCATGGCATTACACGCCTGGATTATCAAATCTAGATTTACTGTACCAGCCCCTGCACTGAATGAAGCCGCATCAAAAACAACATCATCTTGCGCACCCGGAATACAGGAATTGGAACCAGAATAGGTGTTTGAAGTAAGCGACCAATTATCGGGATTTGACCAGTCATTATTTACGCCTGTGCTAAACGTACCCGTTTTTGTGTTTCCAATTGTACTGCCTACCCAATAAAATGTTGTACCAACTGTTGGCGAAGTAAAATTAACTCCTGTATTGTTTGCTAAATCCACTCCCCCCGTATTTGTAAGGTTGGTAGTGGTGCAATTCATATCTTGACAGATGGTTGAATTAACGGTTTGGGGAGTTGTAAAAGAGACATTTGCGGCTGTACCGTCGACCAATGATTTAAGCCAAAGCCAAATATCACAATTTCCAGTAGCGTCTAATGTACCCGTGATGGTGGTTGTGCCGTCTGTATTGAAACGAACAATATTATAAGCTGACAACGTTAAGTTATTCAAAGATGTTGCCGAAGCGGCGTTATTAAACAGTAGCTGCGCCTCAGAAGCCATGTTAATGGCGTTAAACGTAAATAAACCTACTCCACCAAATCCCGCATCTAAAGTCGATTCTTCACCAATTTCTAGCGTACCTAAAATAGTTGTTTCTGCGCTTGTACCACTATTATCAAAATCAACTTCTGCATTATCTCCAATAATTACGTTGCCCGCTACATTTGTGTTTCTGTCAAGTCGGATTCGGCTATCACCGTTGATGTTAATATTCGCGTAGAATTCAGCATCCCAATCTAAAATAACATGGTTACGGTTTGTGCTTTCAATGGTAAAGTCTCCCTGCCATTGCGTAGCCGATATAAATCGGCAATCTGTTCCTGCACCTGCGATAAAATCTCCACCAAATTCAATATACCGTCCTCTAATGTCTCCCTCACCATCATCTCCCACTACAAAATCGCCTAAAAACAGTGTGTGATCAGTTCCTCCAAATCCTCCGGAACCATCCGCAGAACCCATAATGTAACGACAATCATTTGGCAGTGTAATGGAAGAATATGTTTTTATATTCGAATTATCATTATTGCCGTCCACTGTAAAATTGACACCTTCCTGTGTAAGTGCAATCGCACCAAAGGTTATTCGCTTAGTTGCATCTTCCACCCCACCCGTTCGAATAAGTACATTTCCATCCGTCCCTGAAAAGGTCATTGGAGGAATGGTCTTTGTTTCATCTCCCGTTTGAACGGTAATATTGCCTGTAGATGTAAACTCAATTATTGAGCTGCCCGGAGTAACTGTAAGGTTGGTTGTATTTCCGCGTAAATCAAGCGCAGTTCCATTTCCAGTAATTGTTACGGTGGAATTGTCAAAATCAATGGTGCGGACTGCAGTTCCGTTATTTGCGTTAATTGAACCGGCTGTAATGGTTTCGCCCGCCATATCAAAGACACCATTTCTCAAACCAATTTCCCCTAAAACCACCAATGCATCTGTAGGTTGCCAATTACCACCGACTCCACTAAAAAGTAAATCTCCATTAAACGTTTGCCCTGCAGAGGTAATTGTTTGGGCAGTGGTAGCTACAAAATTATATTGCCCTGAAAAGTTATGTGACATGGCAGGAACTAACGTTAAGCTACCAGCTACATCTATATCAAAACCAGCGGCATTTGTAAACGTCGGGTTATTGGTAACGCCTGCAAAACTCAAATTATTGGTATTACCGTCTATATCTACTGTTACGGTTTGCCCGCCTATTGTAAATGAATTAGCATCAAAAAACACATTATCGGCGGTGGTTGGCAATGTTACAAAAGCATCTCCTGCTCCTCCAGAAGTAGTTGCCCAATGGCTTAAATCACTCCACAAGCCACTCTCTCCCACCCAATGATAATCAGCACCACGACTGGTGAAGGCATTGAGTAAAGCGAAAATTGTGAACAAGCGGAGTATGGTTGTATTCATTATTATTTGTAGTTTTTCTGTCGATAATTGGCATGTATTGAATTAAATAAATTAACCCATTAGCCTAAAGATACAAATTCAATTGCGCTTTTGGTTAAGGATTTGATTTGGATTCTGTTTAAATTAACTTACAAAATAGAACCAACGTCTTTGAACTCTAAATTTTTCCAAAAACACATAATGCTTTATGTATAAATTTTGTGGGCGGCAATAAACATGAAAAAAGCATTAACCGTTTGGCTAATGCTTTACTATACTAAGTTATGATAGTTTTATTTCTTTTCGGCATTGTCTTTCGTTTCTACTGCTAACCTAAAGTATTTTTTTAAAAATTTGTTAATTAGCTCCAAAAGAAGCACCATTTTGTTTTTGCCGAGACATAAGGGAAATAAGCACTTTAACTGCAGGATATTCACCAATTATATCACCGAAAACACACACTTTAAGGCACAAAAAATCCCCAAACGATAACAAGCCGGCATGGGGATTTTTATATTTATTTATTTTTTTGTAATGCTTGCGCTCATGTACTCTCTGTTCATACGTGCAATATTCTCTAATGAAATTCCTTTTGGACACTCCACCTCACACGCGCCAGTATTTGAACAGTTTCCAAATCCTTCTAAATCCATTTGTTTTACCATTTTCAACACACGGTCTTTCGCCTCTACTTTACCTTGCGGTAACAACGCAAATTGTGAAACTTTTGCAGAAACAAACAACATGGCCGAAGCATTTTTACATGCCGCAACACAAGCTCCACAACCAATACAAGTAGCTGCGTTAAATGAGTCGTCTGCATCTTCTTTCGGAATCGGAATAGCGTTGGCATCAATTGTATTTCCAGATGTGTTTACTGAAATAAATCCACCAGCGTGTTGAATACGATCAAAAGCAGAACGATCTACCACTAAATCACGCACAACAGGAAAACCTTTTGCCCTGAACGGCTCAATTGTAATAGTATCACCGTCCTTGAACATGCGCATGTGCAATTGGCACGTTGTTACCCCACGATCCGGTCCGTGTGCCTCTCCGTTAATTTGGAGCGAACACATTCCACAAATACCTTCGCGGCAATCATGGTCAAAAGATACTGGCTCCTGCCCTTTTTCAATTAGTTCCTCGTTAAAAACATCCAACATTTCTAAGAATGACATGTGACCTTCGATTCCCGAAATTGGATAACTTTCCATCTTTCCTTCTGACTTAGCGTCTTTCTGACGCCATATTTTCAACGTTAAATCCATAATTAAGCTTTTATTTTGACCAACTTTTGCTGTTTATAAACAGTGTTGCTGTTCGTTTTCTTTTTCAATTTACTTATACGAGCGTTGTTTCAATTCAATATCATTAAATACTAAATCTTCTTTATTTAACTTGGCATGGCTCGGATCTCCCGTCCACTCCCAAGCGGCTACGTACTTAAAGTTTTCATCATCTCGTTTTGCCTCTCCTTGTTGCTCTCCTGACTCTTCTACAGATTCTTCTCTAAAGTGTCCGCCGCATGACTCGTTTCGGTGCAATGCATCTACTGCAAACAACTCACCCAATTCTAAAAAGTCAGCTACTCGAGTTGCTTTTGCTAACTCGGGATTAAACTCATTCATACCACCCGGAATGCGCACATCTTTCCAGAATTCTTCACGAATTTGGCGAATTTCTGCAATGGCTTCATTTAACCCTTGTGCATTACGCGACATCCCTACTTTGTTCCACATGACTAAACCGAGGCGTTTGTGAAATGAATCTACCGATTGCGAACCTTTAACGTTAACTAATTTCTCCAACCGTTCTCTTACTGATTTTTCAGCTTCTTCAAATTCAGGTGTGTCTGTAGAAATTGCTCCAGTACGAATCTCGTCTGACAAATAATCTCCAATCGTATAAGGCAGTACAAAATAACCGTCTGCCAGCCCCTGCATTAAGGCAGATGCACCCAAACGGTTAGCACCATGATCGGAAAAATTAGCTTCTCCGGCAGCATAACAGCCCGGAATAGTTGTCATTAAATTATAATCAACCCAGAGACCACCCATTGTATAATGTACCGCAGGATAAATCATCATTGGGGTTTTGTATGGATTTTCATCTACAATTTTCTCATACATTTGGAATAGGTTACCATACTTGCCTTTTACAACTTCCTCTCCTAGTTCTGTAATTCTAGTGGCAGATGCATCTTTTTCGCCCAGTACAGTCGCTTGTTCTTTTCCGTAACGCTGAATCGCTGATTTAAAATCAAGGTAAACGGCTTCGCCTGTTTGGTTTACACCAAATCCGGCATCACATCTCTCCTTCGCTGCTCTTGAAGCTACATCACGTGGCACCAAGTTACCAAACGCAGGGTATCTTCTTTCCAAATAATAATCGCGTTCTTCTTCTGTTAATTCGGTTGGTTTTTTCTTTCCTGCACGAATTGCCTCAACATCCTCTTTTTCTTTGGTACCCAAATTCTTCCGTCATTTCTTAATGATTCTGACATCAATGTTAATTTGGACTGATAATCACCAGAACGTGGAATACACGTTGGGTGAATTTGCGTATAACAAGGATTCGCAAAAAATGCTCCTTTTTGTGCGCGCGCCATGCTGCCGTAACATTAGAGCCCATAGCGTTTGTTGATAGGAAAAATACGTTTCCATAACCTCCTGTTGCTAAAACAACAGCATGCGCCGAATGACGCTCAATTGCACCATTCACTAAGTTTCTTACGATAATTCCTCTTGCCTTACCGTCCACCAATACTAACTCTAGCATCTCGTGGCGGTTATACATTTTAATTTTTCCTTTACCAATTTGGCGGTTCATTGCAGAATAAGCCCCTAACAACAACTGTTGTCCGGTTTGTCCTTTTGCATAAAACGTTCTTGAAACCAATACCCCCCCAAATGAGCGGTTATCTAATAATCCGCCATATTCACGCGCAAAAGGAACGCCTTGCGCAACACATTGGTCAATAATATTGGTAGAAACCTCAGCCAAACGATATACGTTTGCTTCACGTCCACGATAATCGCCTCCTTTTACGGTATCATAAAATAAACGGTAAACTGAGTCGCCATCATTTTGGTAGTTTTTTGCTGCGTTAATTCCACCTTGGGCAGCAATAGAGTGCGCCCGACGAGGAGAATCTTGAAAAGCAAATGCCTTTACCTTATAGCCCATTTCAGCCAGGGACGCCGCAGCAGAACCGCCTGCTAAACCTGTACCTACTACAATTACATCTATGTGTCTTTTGTTAGCCGGGTTAACAAGGTTAATTTTATTCTTGTGGTTTGTCCATTTATCTTTAATTGGACCCTCCGGTATTTTAGCGTTTAAAACTGTCATCTCGGAATTTTTTTAGTGAATAGGTTGATTGAAGAAATGGAATAAAGCAATGAAAATAAATCCTAACGGAACTACTATTGCATAAATGTTTCCTAATTTCTGTAATACTGCTTTATTTTTATTGTTACGCAATCCAACAGATTGAAACGAAGATGCGAAACCGTGCAACAAGTGCAATGCTAAAAAGATGAAAGCTACAACGTAGATACCCACTCGGATGGGGTCTACAAATTTTAGTTGTACTTCATGGAAATATCTCAATTGGTTCTCACCATCAATCATTGCCATACCCGTCATATCACCCTCTACATATTTTGTAGCAATTTCTGGAAACCAAAAATCATAAAAATGCAATCCTAAAAAAAGCATAACCATAATACCGGTAACAATCATATTACGTGACATCCAAGAAGAATTCGTTCCGGGGTTGTTTTCCGCATATTTTTTTACGCGTGCTTTATTGTTCAACACCTCCAGGTACATCCCCATGATAAGGTGAAAGATAACACCAAAAATAAGCACCGGCTGCAATAAAAATTGTACTACAGGGTTGGTGCCCATAAAATGAGAAAGTGAATTAAATGTTGCTCCATTATCTCCAAAAACGGAAGTCATGTTAATGGTTAAGTGTTGAAGAAGGAAAAGCATAAGGAAAAGCCCTGATAATGCCATTAACACTTTTCTTGCAATAGATGTTTTCATGTGTTTTTCGTTTAACAATTCAACGTTTTAGATTAATGACAAGCTAGAAGCCGCATATTCGCTGCATAAGCTTGAATAATCTTAGTTGTGCAATTTGTTTGTATAAATGATCTAATTACCTACAAAATTAATGGTGTTTTTTAGTTTATCGCAAATTATTAGATTCTATCTATCTTCTACGTACTCTGTTTAGAATGATTCTAAATAAATACACCTCCGCTACTCCAATTACAACAAGGAGTACAGCGTTTTTGTTCTGCCCGTGGTAGGATAAATACCCGTTTTTTTTTGTTGCAATACCACAAAAACGGTATTTTTGCACTGTGGTTTATGTTAATGAAGGATAAATCAAAAGATAAAAATATGATAACGGTTACAGATTTAGCGAAAGAAACGGCTGCTCGCATGATGCGCGAGGAGAACAATACCGACCATTTTATACGCGTCGGCGTAGAGGGTGGTGGATGCTCTGGGTTGATGTACCAACTTAAATTTGACAATCAACTTAACGAAGACGATAAGGAGTTTGAGGATAACGGAGTAAAGATTGTAATGAATAAAAAAAGTGTTTTGTACTTAGCCGGCACAACATTAGATTACAGTGGAGGCTTAAACGGAAAAGGATTTACATTTACCAACCCCAATGCAACACGCACGTGTGGTTGTGGTGAAAGTTTTTCTTTATAAATAAAACTATAGGATTAAAAGCGAGATGGCAGCATATACGGAAGAAGAGTTAGCGGAAGAATTAAAAAACCAAGAGTATAAATTTGGGTTTACCTCAAATATTGAGTCGGATAAAATACCGATTGGTTTAAGTGAAGAGGTGGTTCGATTAATTTCGGCAAAAAAAAATGAACCTGAGTGGTTATTGGAGTATCGGTTAAACGCACTGCGCGTTTGGCAAGAAATGACTGAGCCGGATTGGGCACATGTAAAGTACGAAAAGCCCGACTTTCAGGCTATTTCTTATTTTTCTGCGCCTAAAAAGCAATACGAATCATGGGATGATGTAGACCCAGAGATGAAATCCACAATGGATAAGTTGGGTATTTCACTAGACGAGCAAAAGAAGTTAACGGGTGTAGCGGTGGATTTTGTAATGGATTCTGTATCCGTAGCGACTTCTTTCAAAGAAAAGCTGGGTGAATTAGGCATTATATTTTCTTCGTTCAGTGAGGCGGTGCAAAACCATCCCGAACTCGTTAAAAAATACTTGGGCTCAGTTGTTCCAACTTCAGATAACTTCTACGCAGCGTTAAATTCAGCTGTGTTTTCAGATGGATCTTTCTGCTACATTCCAAAAGGGGTAAGATGCCCTATGGAATTGTCTACTTACTTTAGAATTAACGAATCTGGTACAGGGCAATTTGAACGTACGTTGGTAGTCGCGGATAAAGGCAGCTATGTTTCTTATCTGGAAGGATGTACAGCACCACAACGCGACGAAAACCAATTGCACGCCGCAGTTGTTGAGTTGGTTGCACTAGATGATGCAGAAATTAAATACTCTACGGTTCAAAACTGGTTTCCGGGTGATAAAAACGGTAAAGGCGGAATTTACAATTTTGTAACCAAACGCGGAATTTGCAATACGAATTCCAAAATTTCCTGGACGCAAGTTGAAACAGGTTCTGCCGTAACATGGAAATATCCTTCTTGTATTTTAAAGGGTGATAATTCCATTGGTGAATTTTATTCTGTAGCAGTAACTAACAATTATCAGCAGGCGGATACGGGTACAAAAATGATTCATTTAGGTAAAAACACCAAAAGCACGGTAATTTCTAAAGGAATTTCTGCGGGACAATCGCAAAATTCGTATCGCGGATTAATTCAGATTGGAAAAAATGCCAAAAACGCCCGCAACTTTACGCAGTGCGACAGTTTATTGATGTCGGATAGATGTGGCGCACATACCTTCCCTTACATAGAATGTGGTAACAATTCAGCAAAGTTAGAGCATGAGGCGACTACATCAAAAATTGGTGAAGATCAAATTTTTTACTGCCAGCAACGTGGCCTTTCAGAAGAAAAAGCGATTGGCTTAATTGTAAATGGATACGTAAAAGAAGTGCTGAACAAATTACCTATGGAGTTTGCCGTAGAAGCACAAAAACTATTAGCTATTTCATTAGAGAACAGTGTAGGGTAAATGAGTTTTGAGTGTGAGTTTAACGATTTGATATTTAAATAAAGAAAAAAGACATAGGTGGCACTTGAGACTTGAGACTTGAGACTTGAGACTTGAGACTTGAGACTAAAAATAAAAAGAGATAAAAATGAGTAAAACATTATTAGATATAAAAAATCTCCACGCGGAGATTGAGGCGGAAGGAAAAGCAATCTTAAAAGGATTAAACTTAAAAGTAAATGCAGGTGAGGTGCACGCTATTATGGGACCTAACGGCGCAGGTAAATCAACACTAGCTTCTGTTATTTCTGGAAAAGACGGGTATGAAGTTACTGAAGGTGAGGTGGATTTTGATGGAATCAATTTATTAGACCTTGACCCGGATGAACGTGCAAAAGAAGGATTATTTTTGGCGTTTCAATATCCGGTAGAAATTCCGGGAGTATCAAACATTAACTTTTTACGAACCGCGCTGAACGAAATTAAAGAGTACCGCAAAGAAGAGCCGGTTTCGGCTAAAGATTTTATGGCACTTGTTCGAGAAAAATCTAAATTGGTAGAACTCGATTCTAAATTAGCTTCGCGTTCGGTTAATGAAGGCTTTTCGGGTGGAGAAAAGAAACGAAATGAAATTTTCCAAATGGCCATGTTAGAACCAAAAGTGGCTATTTTAGATGAGACAGATTCGGGCTTAGATATTGACGCGTTGCGCACAGTAGCCGCTGGTGTTAATAAATTGAAAAACGAAAACAATGCTGTAATTTTAATTACGCACTACCAACGTTTGCTCGATTATATTATCCCGGATTTTGTGCACGTTTTGGCTGACGGTAAAATTGTAAAAACCGGAGATAAATCACTGGCATTGGAATTAGAAGAAAAAGGATACGATTGGTTAACCACAAATCAAACCGTTTAAGAAGCGATATGACATTAGTACTATCAGAAAAAATATCAAAATTTTTGCAGCATTTTGAAGCGCCGAAAAATGACGTTCAGTTAGGTGCATACAACACGTTGCAAACATTAAATTTTCCCACCACACGGGACGAATACTGGAAATATACACGTGTGGGTAAAATAGCAAATGCTGCACTAAAACAGGCAACGCCGCAAAACGGAAACTTAGCATTGGATGAATACATCATGTCGCCAACTTACATTGTTGTTGAAAATGGTAACATCCGCACGGACTTAAGTAAATTTGACGCAACTGAGTTTGATGTTTCTTTTTACAGTGGAAACGAAATAGAACACGTTGTTGCCAATAGCCGCATTAATCAGCAAGACATTTTTAATGTTTCAAACACAGCGTTAACGCAAACAGCTATTGGTATTGAGGTGGCAGATAAGCAAACAATTGCCACACCACTTCAACTTATTTTTGTTGATAATGGCGATCATACAGCAGCTTTTAACCGGCTGATGATGAAAGCCGGCAAGTTTTCTAAGGCAAGTGTGGTGTTGACGTATGTAAATTCAGATGACGAAACAACGTTTACCAATTGTGTGACAGAAATAGACGTAGCTGAAAATGCGCATTTTACTGTTTCTAAAATTCAAGCGGGTAATGCTAAAAATTTAGCCGTTTGTACAGAACAAGTGAAACAAGCCGACGATTCGACATTTAAAATAAACACCATTACATTAAATGGTTTACTGCAACGCAATAATATTAACATTGAAGTTGCAGGGCAAAATTGCGAAACACACATGAATGGAGCTGTTGTAACAAGCGGAAATCAGCATGTGGACAACCATACATTTGTAGACCACCAAGTGCCAAATTGTTTTAGTAATGAAAATTACAAATATGTATTGGATGGCAGATCAACTGGGGTGTTTAACGGTAAAGTAATCGTTCAAAAAGATGCGCAGGTGATTAACGCATACCAAAATAATGGCAACATTTTATTGTCAGATGAAGCGCAAATTAACTCAAAACCAGAGTTAGAGATTTATGCAGATGACGTAAAATGTTCGCATGGTTCAACAACCGGACAACTGGACGAAGATGCTTTGTTTTATTTAGAAACACGCGGAATTTCCAAAGCAAACGGACGTAAACTATTGGTTTCTGCCTTTATTGGTGAAGTTATAGAGTCGATTGAAGATGAAGCCGTAACAGATCTTATTTACGCATTATTAAAAAAAGAACACGGTTGGGATTTTTAAGCCGTTTTAAACTCATAAAAAAATCCCGGTAAGTTTTGAACCTACCGGGATTTTTGTTTTGTAAAACTTTAATGCCGCACCACTAAACGCGTTGCCTTTTCTATCGTTTTATCATTCATTACAGAAATGCTGTAAACACCCTCTGCAAAATTGGCTGTATTTACTTGTACGGCAATTATAGAGCGTGCAATTTGCTGTTGATGAACAATTGCACCGGTCATACTGCGAATAATTAATGTACGAGCACTTTCAGTATTTAGCGGTAATTTAATGTTCACAACCGTATTACTTGGGTTCGGATACACCTGTATCTCATTATCAACAGTCATTTCTGTCGTTTCGTACGTTATAGTAGGTTGTGCGGCCTTATCCTCCTCAAACAAGCGCTCATCACACAAGTCATAAGTGATGGTTGCTACAGAAACTGAACCCGGCATAGTACGCTCTTCTTCTATAATGGCAACATAGGTTAATTTTAAAATTATGTTCTCATACGGCACAACCACTTTTTTGGGATTCATTAAGCTTTGTGCCGTTACACAATCAAATGATAAATCGTCTGACTTCATTAACGAAGCGCGGTAAAGTCCCGAAAGCGGATACTCTTCATTATTTACCAACCCTGCAATTGCCAGTTCTCCTTTTTCTGGAATTAAAATGCGACGCGCTAGCATAGCATTTGTTTGCACAGGGGTTGTAAGGTTGCGCCACTGTACATTGGCAAAAAAGCTGTATGGGTTGTTTACCGTCATTAAATAACTTTCAGTATTTACCAGGTTATATTCCTCTTTACGGGTAAAAAGCACGGCAAAGCCACTTTTAGTATCGTTCATTCTAACTGCGTCTATCAGCTCGACATTCGAAGGTATTTTAAAGTAACGGTCATCTGCCGCTAATGGCACACCTGTAGACGGGTCAAACGGAACAAATACAATATTCTGTGTGGTGCTATCTCGCGCTATAAAAGCGGGTACATTTTTTTCTGTAAACGATTGAATAATTGGAACTTCAATTCCTTCGTTATAATTGGAATAATTGGTTGTATCCACTCTTAACGTTGGGTAACGCTTAGTCCAGTATTGGTAAAAATTATTGCCACTGGTTCTGAATTTTACGATTAGCGGTACGTCTTTCTTTTTTTTAGCCTTATCATCTACGTGCCGGCACGAAACAAACAATGTGCTTGATTTGGCATTTGCAAGAATCGAAAGTCCCTCTACCAACGTGGCATTGTACTGATACGTTTGATAATGGATCGACCCATCTGCATTAATAAACCCCATTAGTAAATTACTGGCAGAAGCATATTCATTAAAATCACCTCTTGTAAAAACACTTCCGGTAAATACCAAACGGCTGCCATAAGGTACAATTTCATTGATTTTTACAGAATTAAATGTTTCATCTAAACCGCCAAGGTGCAAGCGTTCACTAGTTGGTGTTCCGGTTAAATCTTTTTTAATTCTGAATACAAAAACGTCTGTCACAATCGGAAAACCGGTACCTCTATTTAAAATAACAACAATTTCATCCCCTTGCACCTGTACGCCAGAAATGTAATGCCCTGAATAAGGAGCCGTATCCGTAATAAAATAGCGCTCGTCAATTAAATTACCAAATTCATCTACCTTTTTTACATGCAATCCAGAATTGAAGGCAACGTCTATTTGCCGATCATATTCGACAAGAAAATACGTACTGCTTTTAGCGTCAAAAACAGCATTATCATACCCTGCAATATCGTTGTAATTATTGTCCGGATAAAAATGATTAAAACTTTGGGCATGTGTATATGCCGCTGTAATAAGTAGAAGGAAACCTCCTACAAAACGTGAAATTTTCATACTATGAAATGGTTTAGGTTAATGTTTTATATCGATTTGAATATACGGCTTTTTTAATGAATACCAAGTCTTTATAAAAAAAATAACCTGTAAACAACACGCATTTTTAACGTTTTTGCTTACTGAATGCGCAGTAAATCTCCGTATTCAATTACCTTGCCTGTTGTCGCTTTTATGCACAAGGTGGACAGTTCAATGTGCTTATTTTGAAAAAGCGGGGTCACAATTTGCCGAATGGTTTTTTGGGTGAGGCGGGGCGAGTACGTATTGGCTATTAAAAATCCATCTTCCGCTAAGAGTTCGGCCGCTACTTTCATCAATTGTGGAAAACGATCTTCTATTTTCCACCGTTCTTTTTTTGCGCCCAACCCAAATGCAGGCGGATCCATAATTAGCCCTTTGTATTTATTGCCACGGCGTGCCTCTCGCTCAGCAAATTTAAGGGCATCATCTAACACCCAATGAATATCAGACAAGCCAGAGCTTTCCATATTCTCTTTCGCCCACGCGTTAACTTGTTTTACAGAGTCACAATGAAAAGTATCTGCCCCTTGAGCGCGCGCCATCACAGAAGCACCACCTGTATAACCAAACAGGTTTAAGAAGCGTTCACCCTGTTTAATATTCTGCTCTATAAAGTCCCAATTGGTGCGTTGCTCTGGAAAAAGCCCAACATGCTTAAACTGCGTTAATTTTAATTTAAAAACCAAATTTTGGTAGCTTATCTCCCATTCCGAAGCACTATTTTCTTTCAATTGTTTCCACTTTCCTTTTGTACGGGTGGTTTCATTAAATTTAAAATGTGCTTTTTGTTGCCATTCTGTATCAGGCAACACAGGTTTAAAATAAGCATTTCGCTCTGGCCGAATGGTAATTACACTACCCCAACGTTCTAATTTTTGCTCATTACCAGCATCAATTAACTCATAATCCTGCCAATGTGGGGTGTATATTCTTGCCATGCTGCAAATATAGGGGTTAATCGTTCAACTGCTCCTAATCCGCCCGAACAGCAGCAGATTTCTTGTTTACTTTCCTCAAAAAATACTTCAGATTTAAAAATAAATACGATACTGCCCTATCGGTAAAAACCCAGTTTGATAAGTTGTTTTAATGCTTTGGCTACCCTCGTTGTATTCCCGAAAAAATATATTACGCCGATTGGTGATGTTTTGCATATCCAGCGCCCATTCTTGCGTTATTTTTTTACCCACCGTTTTAAATGCTACACGAAAATCTCCGCGGACATAATTAGCAAAACGACTTTCAAATATTCCATTAGGGTCGCGTATTTCCATGCCAGCGGCAATGCTTTCGTCCAATAAAATTTCGGTGTAGCGTTTGCCGCCATTTAGCGTAAATTTAGCATCAAATGTTAAGGAGTTGTTTTTGTTTTTACCTAACCGAATTTCGTAACCGGCTAACGTGTTAAACGTAAAGTTACCATTGAATGCCGTGTTGTAGGTTTCGCCGTTACTTGCGGTGTAAAACGATTCATAAACAGAAGCGGTCACCAAAAAGTAAACTCCTTTTTCTAAATATTTTTCAAGTGTTAGTTCTGCTCCATAATTTTCTCCTGTTCCGTCAGACGCTAAATTAGAGGGTACAACAGTGGCAAAATCGGCACCAAAATTAAGGATGGAGTAAGGCGAACTTTCTGCCGAAACAGGAATGTTAAACAGGTATTGATAATACGTTTCTATTTTTGCATTTATACCATAATTAAATCGGTGTTGATACCCAATAATTAAATGATGACTTTTACTGAACCCTAAATTTTTATTGGGTTGGGTCACTATGCCATTTTGAATATCTTTTGCAAAATAAAGTTCAATGGGTTGTATTTGACTGTGTAAGCCGTATCCAAAGCTGAGGCGGTCTTTCATAGTAAAATCCCAAGAGATGCCGGCGCGTGGCTCTATAACAAAATCATTATTCAACGTAAGTCCTTGTCCATGCACACCAATATTCACCATTATTTTTTCTGTGGGACGCAATTGGTATTGAATGTAGGGTTGATACAAAAACGTATCGCCTTTAAAATCGCGTAGTGAAATAAATGCTTTAGACGACCTACTGTAAGTCGAGTCATTCAAATCAAGAAAAAACAAATCTATATGCAAACCCACTTTTAGACGGTGCCGTGCATTAAACTTATGGTTGTAAAAGACATCCGCCGTCTGCCGGGATATACGAGAGAAACTGCCATACGTCGTAAAGGCATTTTCATAATCAAAATCAAGCGTATCATTGCGTATATTGTTTAGGGCTGTTTGCATCCCAACGGCAAAATTAATGTAACCATTTGAGCCAATACGACGACGGTGATTCGCCCCTACCACCCCAGTATTGGTATTAAAATAAGTATTGCTATAATCTAATGCAAAAAGGTCTGAGCTGTCTGCCTGTTCTGCCAAAATATTAATGAAACTGTTACCCGCTATTCCAAAAACGGTTGTTCGCCCATTTTTGGTGGGGAAGTTCAGCTTAAAACTTCCATCTTGATAATTGGGCAATGCCGTAGAACCAAAATTAATACCAATAAACTGAAACAACGCCAACGTAGAGTAGCGGTAATTTACCAAATAAGAAGAGCCTTTCTTTTTAGAAATAGGCCCCTCTGCCATTAATTCTGCTCCATTAAAGCCAACTTGAAACATAAACTCATGTTTCTCATTATTGCCGTTTCTCATTTTCAAATCAAACACACCCGCAATAGCATTCCCATACTCGGCAGGAAAGGCGCCCGTTAAAAAATCAGAATTGGCAAGCACATTATTATTGAGCATACTTACCGGGCCTCCAGTGGTGCCAAAACGTGCAAAGTGGTTTGGGTTTGGTATATCTATTCCTTCCATCCTGAATAATACCCCAGCAGGAGAATTACCGCGTATTACAATATCGTTTCTTGAATCGTCCGCGCCTTGCACTCCGGCATAATTTTGTGCCATGCGGGCTACATCATTTTTACTACCGGCATAGCGGTTGGATTCCTCTACCGAAAAAGAACGCACGCTTACCGTTGCCATTTTATTTAGCACCTCCCCTTTTTCATGCGCTTTTACCTCCACTTGGTTTAACATCTGGACAGATTCAACCATTTCAATGGTCAGCACTATGTCTTTGGTAGAAACATCAAGATTAGCTTTAGTAACCGTTTCGTAACCAAAATAAGTTAATTGTATGGCATGTCTGCCAAGCGGCACGTTTTCTAACCTAAATTTGCCTTCATCATCTGTAATCGCTCCTTTTAACGGGTCGCTATTGAGTAAAAGCACCTTAACGCCTATTAACGGCTGGTATGTTTCTTTATCTGTAACTGTGCCTCGAATGGTTTTGGTAAGTACTTGCGCGCTTGCAAGATTTGTCAATAACACCAACATAAAAAAAACAACTAACCGCATGACCTTTCTTTTTGGTAAAGATATATAGCGTAAAACAGTTTTCCGCCTCAAATCGGGTGAATTGTCAAATTAGATGGTTGAATCGTAAAAGCACTTGGAACAATTGATTTTTAACGGAATTGAATATTTTGGTATGAAAGGAACTAAATAAGTGCCTTTTGAGGTAAGATTGCGTGAAGTACTTGCTTTTGTAGCACGGGTTATTCGAAGATTTTTTTATTTTTGTTGACGATCAAAACATGGCGGAGCAAGAGAAGAAAATAGCTGTAATAGGTGGCGGAAGCTGGGCAACTGCTTTGGTCAAAATTTTCACGTCTCAAAAACATGTGATTAATTGGTGGATGCACAATGAATCTTCGGCAGCACACATCATTAAGTATCGGCACAACCCCAAGTACTTACAATCTGTAGAGTTTAATTTGGAGCGGATAAATGTGGGTACGGATTTAAAAGAAATGATTGAACCGGCCGACATTGTGATTATTGCTACACCATCTGCCTTTTTGTATAATCTATTCAAAAATTTCCCTAAAGAATTGCTGAACGATAAGTTTGTATTTTCTGCCGTAAAAGGTATAATTCCAGAATTAAATGAAATTCCAGGACAATTTTATCACACACAGCTTGGCGTTCCTTACGATAATATTGGTATTATTTGCGGCCCGTGCCATGCAGAAGAAGTGGCATTGGAGCGTTTATCGTACCTAACTGTTGCCTGTGAGGACGAAGACCAAGCGGAATATGTAGCACAACGCTTAAGCTCGCGCTACATTAAAACCACCATTTCTGATGATATATTTGGCACGGAATATTCTGCAGTTTTAAAAAATGTTTACTCCATTGCTAGTGGTATTTGTGCTGGACTAGGTTATGGGGATAATTTTCAATCTGTATTACTTTCAAATGCTATTCAAGAAATTGAGAATTTCATAGATGAAGTACACCCCATTCACCGTGATGTAAAATCGTCTGCCTATTTAGGTGATTTACTTGTAACTGCTTATTCCAAGTTTTCGCGAAACCGCACATTTGGTTATATGATTGGCAAGGGGTATTCGGTTAAAATTGCACAAATGGAAATGGACATGATTGCTGAGGGGTATTACGCAACGAAGTGTTTGGTAGAAATCAACAAAGAATATGGGGTTGAAATGCCTATTTTAGAAGCGGTAAACAACATTATTTATGAGCGCATTTCTCCAGTAATTGAAATTAGAATTTTAAGCGAGAAGCTTAGTTAAATCAATCTTTTTTGTCTAAAACAAAAAAAGCGACCGCTACCGATCGCCTTTTGACTATTGTGTTTTAATTGTACTTTTTTTTAAGGTGTTGTACTTGCCGCAGCAGGGTTAAGAATGGCATTAGCCGTTTGCAAAAACTTCACTTCTTCTTTTCCTTTCTGCGCGCCGCTTGGGTAACCCAATTTACCCATGCTCACCAAACTGTAACCACCTGTTGTCGCATCTGTTTTTGATTTAAACAACCAAACCGTTGGGTAGCCCGTAACTTTGAAAGCACGTTGTAAGTTTTGGTTTTGCGCCTTTAATTCAGGTGTTTGGGGTGTTCTTTTTGGAAAATCAATTTCAAATAAAATTACATTTTTTTGTGCCCAGCTTACAAAAGCGGGTTTTGCGAACACTTCGCGTTGTAATTTATGGCACCATCCGCACCAATCGCTTCCGGTAAAAAAACCAAAAATGGGTTTTCCAGTTTTAGTAGAAATTTCATGAACTTCATCCAAATCTGTGTACCACTTTAAATCTCCCTCTCCTTCTGCAGCATAAGTTAATCCTACGGATAAAAAAAGTACGAGTGTTAGTAAGAATTTCATATTATTTATTTTTTTCGTTTTATACCTTAATCAGTTTATAAAGAAACGAATTTTAAGAATAAGGCGTTGTTATAAATCTGTTAAAATCCACTAATCTACCTTTTTCGTAGAATACTAGGATTCCAATAGTGAACGGCTAGTGCAAACTACTTTTGGGAGCCATCATACCGGCTTTAACCGCTACTGCCAGCGTGTTTTCTGCTGGCGGAATACTGCAATTGTAGCCGGCTGTATAAGCGCAATAAGGGTTATACGCTACATTAAAGTTGAGTACAATTTGGTCTCCTTCGGGAATTTCTATGTCCAAGTATCGCCCACCGCCATAAGATGTTTTACCGCTTGTTGCGTCTTTAAATGGCACAAATAAATAGTTCTTGTATTCATCAATTTCACGCAGCTTTAAACTTTGATACGCTGTAAGTGAATGCAGTTCTCCATTTAAATTAAACGTTAGCTTGGCATACGGAACATAAAATTTTGTTTCACCCCGTACGGTAGCCATTTCCATGGTGTCTTTACTATTTAGTCGTTCAAAATCAGCCATTACCATAAACGTAGTATCTAACTTAAAATACGAATGTCCTTCAAACGCTTTGCGCTCTTTTTTAGTTAATGGTGATTTTTTTTTGCTTACATAAAGCAAGTCTTGTTCAATTTGAAACGTCAACGATTGAGCTGTTAACTTTTGCATATCCTGCGCAAAAAGTTGCCCGCTGCATAACAATACTAACCCTAAAATAAGTCGTAAATACATGACGAGTTTATTTTAGGACAAAGTTATCTGTGCCAATTTTTACACCTTCGCAGTACATTTCTGCCTTGTAATTTCCGCTTTCAATCTCTTGCGTTAGTTCATAAAAGATACAAAGGTCTACCGCCTTGTTTTGATAGTTAATCGTTTTTTTATCAGAATACAATAACGATTGCCCACCTTCGGTAGTTAACGTATTGCTGTTGCCTGCATTTAACACCGACCCTGCCGGACTGATGATGCGCATGTACACTGTTTTGTTACCGGCCTGTGCAATGGAATTTTCTCCCACAGTAAAACATGAACGAATGTGTGTACATCTTGATGCTCTGTTTGTTTCTTTGTAAGATCCTGAACCTTTTTCTTTTATCCCTTCACTTAAAAAGCTAAATGCAGTAAGTTTAGACCCCTTGCTCACTTTATCGCTCAGTTCATCTGTCGTTGATTGTAATTCGTTACGGGATTGTGTCATTTGATCTAAGTCCTGCAATGTGGCATTCAAATTTTCTGTTAACACACCGTTTGCCGTGTTTAGTGAATCTATTGTGCGGATGTAATCCTTCATGATAGAGCGTAAGGTTTCTGTCTCTTTTTGCAATTTATAAACCTTGCTTGCATAGCGTTTTTTATCACCTTTTGCATCATCTAACTCAGCAATTAAACCTTGAATTTTTTCTTTCTGAGCCATTATACTGTCGTTCATGCCTTGGTTTTCCGACTCCATTTTGTCGTACATGGTGAGCATGTTCTCTAAATTCATTTTAACGTCATCACCAGTTGCTAGCCCCTGCTCGTACATCATCTCATTTAGCGCAGCCATTTCAGTTTCAATGTCACTTTTTTCATTCGCGCAAGTGTTAATGGCCTTGTTCTTTTCAGAAAGCAAGTACCCTAAATAACCACCACCTAATAAAAGCAGTATGATGATAACAATGTAAGCACCATCTCGCTTTTTACCGCCTTTTTCTGTCGGGGTTTCTGCCGTGGGCGGTGTATTGTCTCTACCTGAGGTATCTATGTATGTTTTTCCTTCTTCTTCACTCATGATGTTGTCTATTTTTATCAGTCGCTAATCATTTTTTCACGCAGTTCCTTCATAAAAGATGACGCGTAAACAAAGTCAACCACTTCTTGATTTTCTGTTTTAATAATTTCTTTGTTATCCCCCTGCCACCAGTTTTGTCCTTGGTTTATAAAAACTATATGGTCACCAATTTCCATAACTGAATTCATGTCATGGGTAATTACTACTGTTGTAATATTATACTCATACGTAATCTCTTTAATTAAGTTATCAATTAAAATAGAAGTTTGAGGATCTAACCCAGAGTTTGGCTCATCACAAAACAAATACTTGGGTTTCATGGCAATAGCACGGGCAATGGCAATTCGTTTTTGCATTCCGCCACTGGTTTCTGCCGGTAATAAATCATTTTTTCCAACAATGTTTACGCGTTCCAAACAAAAGTTAGCCCGTTCCTGCATTTCACTCTCGCTCATGTCTGTAAACATCCGCAATGGAAAAATAACATTTTCTAAAACGGTGAGTGAATCAAACAATGCGCCTCCTTGAAAAAGCATTCCAATTTCTTTACGAATTTCAATTCGGTCTTTACGATCCATTGCTGAAAAATCTCGCCCATCATAAAGCACTGCTCCTTCATCTGGCTCATGCAAGCCCACAATGCATTTGGTTAATACTGATTTTCCTTGTCCGGATGCTCCAATGATTAAGTTGACTTGTCCTTCTTCAAATTTTGCCGAAAAATCAAACAAAACCTGTGTGTCTCCAAATGACTTTGAAATGTCTTTTACCTCAATCATCTTATATTAATAATAGTTGAGTTAATACATAATTCGCAATCAAAATAGCAACAGACGAAGTGACAACTGCTCTGGTACTCGAACGGCCAACCTCTAACGAACCACCTTTGGTGTAATAGCCATAATAACTGGAGATGGAGGTAATTAAAAATGCAAAAACTACTGTTTTTATAAGTGCGTAGTAAAGGTCGTATTGATCTTCATCCCAAAACGCGCGCAAACCTAAAACATAAATGGAAGTGGAGTATAAACCACTTTGCACGCCTGCAATCCATCCCCCTACAAGACTAAGCACCATGGAAATAATAATTACAAACGGAAAAAAAATTGTTGTGGCTAAAATTTTTGGTAACATTAAATAACCGATTGAATTAACGCCCATAATTTCGAGCGCGTCAATTTGTTCTGTAACGCGCATGGTTCCTATCTCAGAGGCAATATTAGACCCCACTTTACCGGCTATAATTAACGATATTATGGTGGGCGAAAATTCTAGAATTGTTGATTGCCTGGTGATGTAACCAATGGTATAATCTGGCAATAAAGGCGAACTCATGTTTGAGGCGGTTTGCAATGTAATTACGGCCCCCATGAACACGGACAAAAAAGCCACTAGTGGAATGGAGTTAATTACTATTTCGTTTACCTCAGAAAAGAACATGCGTCTGAACACTTTCCCTTTTTCGGGACGTGAAAAAACAGACTTTAACATGACTGAAAAACGACCGATATGTTCGAATAAATTCATTGCGCCGCTAAAATAACGAATTTTATTGCTTTATAAACAGCAAACGGTTACGAAGTTGGCACATCAAACTGCATCTAACCCACACCTGTTCTCAAAACCGTTAACAATCAAGCTGAATGGTTTAAGGTATCACACTCTTTTGTGTCTCTTTTTTACGCGAATTGGCTAGGTAACTTACCCTCCAAATAATTTGTATTTTTGCACAATTGAACGGCTTAATACAGCCCTTAAAAATTTACATGAATATGGTTAATAGTTGGATTCGGAAAATGAAAGTTACCTTGGAGGACACTGTGCAATACAGGCTAAAAACTGAAGCAGGTGAACTGGACATGAATGAACGAATTGGACAACCTATTCAGCTTAAATTTGAGGGTGTTACACAGTGCATGAACTGTGAAAAGTTCAAAAAAATATTTGCTCAAGGTTTTTGTTATGATTGTTTTATGAATGCCCCATCTTCCAGCCCTTGCATTATTAACCCTGAGTTGTGTGAGGGGCATTTGGGCAAGGGGCGAGATGTGGAATGGGAACAAAAACACCATGTACAGCCGCACTTTGTTTATTTGGCAGTGTCATCTGGTTTAAAAGTGGGTGTAACACGCTCTACACAAATACCTACGCGGTGGATTGACCAAGGTGCCTCATTTGCAATACGCCTGGCAGAAACGCCTTACCGGCAATTAGCTGGTGAAATTGAAGTGGCGCTTAAAAACCATTTTACAGATAAAACAAATTGGCGCCGAATGCTAAAAAATGAAATTGGTGATTTTGATCTTGAAGAAGAAAAGTGGTCGGTAGAAGAAATGCTTCCGGCAGATTTAGCTGCCTATATGAGCGAGGATGACGAAATTATTGAAATAAATTATCCGGTTTTAACCTATCCGGAAAAAGTGAAAAGCCTAAATTTTGACAAAACGGCCAATATTGAAGGTGTATTAAAAGGCATAAAAGGGCAGTATTTATTGCTTGATAAAGACCGTGTGTTAAATGTTCGTAAACATGAAGGTTACCACATTAGCCTTAATTTTTAATACTACTGCATTAAGCAGTTTGGCGCTTATTTTTACCTGCTTTTTTTATTCTCTAAAAACTAATTCACGCTTTTGCTTGTTGTATTAATTGATTGGACCTGAGAAACTAACGATTCGCTACGGACAAAACTCTATTTATTATAAAAATAAAAGAGTTTAACAGGCTAATGTATGTGATGACTCTTTTTTCTGGAACATCAACTTAAACAAAAAACTGCAGTTAAAATTACGCGGGGGTAATTATGATCTGTAAGATCAAACAAAAAAACAGAAAGAAGAATCGTAAAAAAGCCGAAGCGCTTTTCGATCAACTCTACCAGCGGTGGTTAAACTGCGAACTATTTTAATCACAAAAGCGAAAAATACTTTTTATGAAACGTCTATATCGTTTATACATCATAACATTAACTCTAATACTTAGCGCCTGTGCGCAACAATTAATAGTGGGCCCGAACGGCATGGTTTAAATAAAGTAATAAAATCGAATAAAACTGAACAGCAGGCTGAAAACAAAAAAGGCGTAAACAATTACGCCAATTTTAATACATCTGATTTTGATACATCTGCCGTCCATAATTACACCACTGCAACAGGTCAACAAAACATTCCTAAAAAACCAAAACTCAAAAAAAGCAGACCAGTTGTGCAAGACAATGACACGCTTCGCTTAAAAGATAAAATTGCGGCTACCGATCATAAAATAGAAGCCAGTATTGAACGGATTACCCACCAACCAAAAGGTGGTGTGGTACTGCTAAAAAACGAAGATGAAGATAAAGAATCTAACGGTGCAATCCCTTTGATTATATTTGTTATCCTGCTGATCTTGGGTATCATTTTATTGGGTATTTTGTTTTTTTACTTGTTCATAGCGGCACTTAATCAGGCAGCAGAAGATGCTATAGAATCAGCGTGCTATGTTGCCACTATGTCATACGGCTCTTACGATCATCCAAAAGTATTGGTTTTACGCAGGTTTCGCGACCGCTTTTTAGCTAAACGCAAATGGGGGCGGCAATTCATTAAATGGTATTACAAACACTCTCCTGGTTTTACTAAGTTTTATTCTGGTAATAAATTCGTACATTTCTATCTTCGCATTTATTTAAACCTATTTGTGCTGTTTATTAAGCCATTTTTCAAAAAATAATTTACATCATGAAGCACTTACTTTTTATTGCATTAATTTTTAGTTGGAGCTTCATTACTTTTTCTCAAACCGCATGGACATGGACGCCATTGGCTGATATGCCGGTTCGGGTATCCAACAATGCTGTGGCTTATGGATCGGACGGAGCGAACGGTTATGTATACACATTTGGCGGTATCGATTCCACCAAGGCATATACAGGCATAAACAACAGGGCTTTCCATTATGCAATAACCACTGATACGTGGGAGGAAATTGCACCGATTCCGTTTGAACTAGAAAACATTGCGGCTGCGGCCAGTACGGTAAATAACATGGTGTACATTATAGGTGGTTACCATGTGTTAATGAGCGGGGCAGAAATTACGAGCAACGAGGTAATACGCTATAACCCCATGACCAACACCTACCTTTCAAACGGTGCTGAAATACCTGTTCCTATTGACGACCAGGTGCAATGTGTTTGGCGCGATAGTCTGATTTTTGTAATAACAGGGTGGAGCAGTACGAGCAATGTAAACGACGTGCAAATTTATGACCCTGCAACAGATAGTTGGACAGTAGCTACCCCTGTGCCCGAAGGTGGGCAATATGAAGTTTTTGGTGGTTCGGGTGAAATTATAGGAGACACGATTTATTATTACGGAGGTGCGGCAAATGGATTTAATTTTCCCGCTCAACAGCGGTTGCGTAAAGGCGTAATTAATGCAGAAAACCCTTCAGAAATTGAATGGAGTATGTTAGACGACGGCCCAAATAAAGCCTACCGTTCTGCTGCTATAACTTATGGGACATCTGTTTTTTGGGTAGGTGGCGCGGCCACTTCTTACAATTACAATGGTGTAGCCTACAACGGTACGGGAGGTGTAGCACCTTTAGCTCAAATTATGCGGTACAATCATTCTACAGCCACATGGTATGCCGGGGAAGGAGCTCCTTATGGCATAATGGATTTACGTGGGGCAGCACAAATTAGCCCAACCGAATGGATTATTTGTGGCGGAATGGAAGCGTACCAAAGCGTAACAAACCGTACTTTTCTATTAACATACGACCCTGTTGTCGGTAGCCTTGAAGAACACCGCGAAACATTCGATATCATTCACCATCTATTAATCGTTAAAACTCCAGCCAAAACTGTTACTGTGTTTGGTGTGGACGGCAAGCAACTCTGGTCAACTCCGGTGACCCAAAACACTGTTTTAATTCCGGAATCTTTTAACGGCATCTATCTGATTACGGTGCAATTTGAAAATGGAGCAATGGCGACTAAAAAAGTACATTTATAAAGTGCTATTAGTTCGCTTTCCATTGGCTATGCAATGCGCCATAATCAATATAATACAGAATTTTTAACGATAAACTATTGGTTGCCGGAAAGTTGGCTAACTCTTCTATATTTTCAAAATAAGTGGTTGTTGCATCTCCGGATGAACTAAAAATAGAGTTTTTCCAAACAAAACGTAGCTCACTGCCGGGCGCAAAAACCCACCTGTAAACCATGTCTATTGTAAACGCATTAAAACTGTTGTTGTGCATAGAGTTTTCTGTAACATCAAACCCTGTGTAAGCGGTTGGAGCAAACTGCCCGTTTTCATCTAACCTAAAAAATGCATTATACCCTACTTTAGACCAATAATGCCGTAAACTGAATACAATCCCCATCCGATTCGTAAAAATATAATCAGCAGATATACTATTCACTACCGTTAATCGATCTCGCTTTGCAAATATTGGGTCGCCATTTTCTAGCGGTACACGGAAAAAACGCGTTAATGCCGCTCCTTCATCATTTTTGGCAACATCCATAGTGTAATTGTACACCATTAAAAATTGGTCACTAAACCGAAACCTGGGGCTTATCCTAAGTTCATAATTAAAGCGATTGGTTTCGTTAAACATGTAGTAACCCGCGTTTACATCTAGCGCAAATGGCTTGCTGTAATCAGACGAGATGAACCCACCCAAAGCTAAATACTCGTCCTCTTCATAAAATCGTCCTTTTACGCGGGGCTCAAACCAATTTTTGTTTTTAATGGGTGAACTTTCTGCCCATACGCCGCTTGTCATAAAATTGAGAAATGTACCGTTTGCATTTAAATTAATTAAAAACTGTGCAAACTCGTTGGGGTTTACTAACCGTTCATAACTAAAGTTTGCGGTTGTCCAAACGCGATAAAAGCGTCCAAAAGGCTCATAAATATTATAATTAAGTCGTGCCCCCATGGCGCGAATATTATTGTTTAGCTGAAAACCTAAGTCATTTTTATTAAAGCGTTCGTTTGATTCTGAATATGACAATTGCCATAAAAAATTACCTGCTGATTTACCCACGCGTGCGGCATAATTGTAACCCAAATCAGCAGTGTCTGCCACATAACGTTGTGAAACAACAACGCTACCTCCGGTATTGTACTGTTGCCCTTTAGAATATAAGTTTGTGCCTAATGCTGTAACATTTGCATCATAAATTTCGCCACTTCTAAGCACATTCGTATTTGTTAATGTTATGCTTGAATTATTTTTTAAGTTTTGGTCAATCACAAAAACGCTGTAATTACTTAATGGAGCCGTTTGCACAAAACGACTTTCACCTGTAATGGTGTCTCTAATTTCACCCGTCATTTCTGCAGTAACGGCATTAAAAACACCTATGCCCGTTCCTTTTTTGGTGCGACCAGAAAGCTTTGAGGCATTGTATAACTGTGTATTGGTGGGGTTTGTAATTACAGTTTCATTCGAATCCAAATCACGCGACGTAATAAAACCAATGGGTGTAGCCCCTACCCTGCGCGAATAAAATAACCCTTGTTTGTTAAACAGTTCTGTACCCTCGGTAAAAAATTGCCGATTTTCATTAAACTGCACCTCAAAAGGGGATAAATTAAGCACTTGTTGGTCAAACTGTACCTGCCCAAAATCTGGAATCAAGGTCATGTCTAACGTAAAGGCATCATTCAAGCCATATTTTACATCCATTCCGCCATTTAAACTGCTTCCCACATTATCGTCAAAATGCTCAACGTATCCAGAAACATAAGGCACGAAAGAAAGTCGCAGTGGTGACTCTATTTGCTCTATTCCTTTAAGTTGACCCAGTTGGCTAATTAAATTTATACCTTTGGGGTCGTAAAAATTCCAGTAAGACTGTTCTCTGTTTCGGCGAATATTACGCGCAAAAGTTATTCCCCATGTTTGAATGGCTTTTTTAGGAAAGCGCAACGCCGAAAAAGGAATCCGCATTTCCGCCGTCCACCGGTCTGCACTTACAACTACCTCACTTTTCCAAACGGCATTCCAGTTATTGTCCACATCATCTACCTGATGCAATTCATCTACCTGTACGCCAGCACTTGTTACCAAAAAAGCAAAGCCAATTGTTCCGGCATCATACGGGTCAATCACCACACCAAACCAATCCGCATTACCAAAATCGTCTCGTTGCGAAAGTGTTAGGGACATGCTGTCACGATCGTCCAGCATTTCAGCACCAATGTAAAGTGCAGCATCATCATACGCTAATTTTACAAAAGTGGGGCTAGAAGCCGGATCACCAGCTACGGGCTGGTTTTGCCTAAAATTCATGGCTATTTCTGCCTCCTCCCAAAATGGTTCGGTCAATGCTCCGTCAACCTCCACTAAAGTATCTATGCGTGAAATACCAATACTCTTTCGCTGAGCTATCCCCTGTGCGGAACACAGTATCAAAACAAATAGAATCCAATTGGTTTTCATTTGGACGCAAAGTTAAGCACAAAAAATTAGCTCATTGGTCGATCCGTGTTTAACGGTGATTTTACGTTATTTAAGGGACTGATTGTTTAAATTACCGTCCAGCTCATTTTTCACATCCAACACGAATCGCGTTTTGCTGAAAAACAGTAAATCCCACGTTATTTTAACCCAAATTAAGATGCATGGCACAGCTTTTAAAACATAAGGTTTCACAAATTCTTCGCGTATATAAACCGGAAAAACATCTGTTGGAGACAATGAGGCAAATACAAATGCGGTCCAAAACAGTACGTTGTTTAAGGTGTTTTTTTTGGTCAATACATACCACAACGCCGCGCCAGCCATGGCTATTATAAATGTAGGTGATTCTGCTTTGTGGTTAAAAATTACAATCCACACTAAAATAGACGATAAAATAAGATACTTAAAATTGATATTTTTATACAATTTAAATTGAGCAAGCGGTACTAAAAACAACACTATCCCAAGCAATACAATGCTGTTTTTATTTACGTTTATGTTAAACCAGGTGCTGAGCCAGCCCATAACCGAATACCCTTCTGAAGCGGAATGATCCATACTTAGCATATTAAAATAACTTGTTGCCAAGGCGGTGTATTGTTCTAAATCAATCCAAATAAAAGGAATTAATGCAAGTAAAATAGTCCATGCTACGGTGTACAACGCCAGTTTCCATTTTGATGGATAAAATAAAAACAAAGCAAAACCCACTATGCCAAATAGTTTGACAAATACCGAGCACACAATGAGCAATGCTGCCGCCCACATTTTTTTATTCTCTAATAAGCCAAAAGCTGCTATTAGCAAGCCTGCCATTAACCCGTTGGACTGATGATTTTGTAATGAGGTAACCAATTCAATAACGACCACAAGCAACAAAAAACCTTTTTTAAAATTGCTTAATTTGGGGAGGTAATACACGCCTATTAACAACATCATGGCGTTCAGCATGTTCCATAATGTTAGCCCTAACCAATCTGGAAAAACAGCAAACACACCAAAAAAAGCAGCAAATGTGGGGGTGTATTTAAAAAGGTCAAAATGATCTTCGGGGTGATAAATGTACAAGTCTTCACCATTTTTTAAATGTGTGTGAGATGATTTGAAAATAAGGTAATTATTGTAAGATGTATAATGCACGCCGTTGTACTGCTCTGCCCGTTTATCAGCATTTGCAGCTTGTATTCCGGTAATAATTACAAAAAGAGCGTACAGGGTTACAATGATCCATTTATTTCCAACAATTTTTATCAATCGGGTTTTCATACGGTTCAGTTTGCTGAAAATTAGACGCGTTAACAACGTGTTAAAAGGCAATTTTACTGAATAAAGTTGACATAAAAAAACCGGTCTCTTGTTGTGTGTTTCCACCTCAACTAAAAACCGGTTATCTTTTTATTTTTATGCCCGTGGCTTATTTCATTTTGCTTAAATCGGGTTCTGTGCGTGTAAATGCTGAAATTCCTGTAACGTCCATTCCTGTAATTAGCAGGTGAATGTCTTGCGTGCCTTCATACGTTACAACAGATTCTAGGTTTGCCATGTGGCGCATTACAGAGTATTCGCTTGTAATGCCCATTCCGCCTAAAATCTGGCGAGCCTCTCTGGCTATTTTTAGTGCAATTTCTACATTGTTTCGTTTGGCCATTGAAATTTGCGCGGACGTTGCTTTGCCATCATTTTTAAGTTGCCCTAAACGCAACGTTAGCAGTTGTGCTTTTGTGATTTCTGTAATCATTTCAGCCAATTTTTTTTGTGTTAACTGAAAAGCAGCAATTGGTACACCAAACTGTGTACGTTCTTTTGAATAACGCAATGCCTGGTCATAACAATCCATGGCCGCACCTAAAGCACCCCATGCTATTCCATATCGTGCTGAATCTAAACATCCAAGTGGCGCGCCCAGCCCCGATTTATTCGGCAATAAATTTTCTTTTGGCACTTTTACGTTATCAAAAATTAATTCTCCGGTGATGGATGCGCGCAATGATCTTTTACCGTGCATTTCTGGCGCAGAAAAACCTTCCATTCCTTTTTCAACTAATAAACCATATATACGGCCCTTTTCATTTTTTGCCCAAACCACAGCTACATCTGCCAATGGCGCATTGGAAATCCACATTTTGGCTCCGTTTAGCAAATAATGGTCGCCCATGTCTTTGAAGTTTGTAATCATCCCCCCTGGGTTTGACCCATGATCTGGTTCAGTTAATCCAAAACAACCTAAAAACTCGCCTGAGGCTAATTTTGGTAAAAAGCGTTGCCGTTGTTCTTCATTTCCATATTTCCATATTGGATACATTACTAATGAACTTTGTACAGATGATGTTGAACGCAAGCCAGAATCACAACGCTCAAGCTCTTGCATAATAATTCCGTACGAAATTTGGTCTAAACCAGGCCCACCATATTCGGATGGAATGTAAGGGCCAAATGCTCCTATTTCGCCTAATTGTTTCACCAAATGCTCTGGAAAAGCAGCTCTTTCATAGTAGTCTTCAATAATAGGAGAAACATTTTGTTTCACCCAATCTCGGGTTGTATCACGAATTAATTTGTGTTCTTCTGTCAACAAATCATCCATATTATAGTAATCTGGATGTGAATATGAATCGGTAGCCATAAATCTTATTTTATTTTAACAGTACAAAAGTACAGATTTTAACACGAAATATCTTTAGTTGTTAGAATAATATCTATCTGCTTTCGGTTGCCGCTTTAATTCCATTATTTTTGTAATGTGCAAGCAATAGATTTCATTAATACGACAAATGAAATAGGACAGGAGACCCTTGTCCAATCTACATTTAACCCTACTTTTTGGGGAATGATGGGGTTTAACCTCATTTGCATTGCCATTGTACAAACCATTTGGCCGCATTATTTTAAGTTATTATTCAGCACGGCGTTAAATAATCGTTATTTATTAACCAATGCACGAGAAGGGTTAAATTTAAACCGCTTACCCTCGCTTTTAATGAACCTGGTTTACTTTAATGGAGTGAGTGCAGTTATTTACAATTTTACTCCACAACTTCCTCACTGGGTGATGTTTATTTACACCGGCGCATTGCTCGTTCTGTTTTTTATAAAGCTAATTGTGATGAACACAATGGCGTTTATTCGGCAACAAAAAGAGGGCATTCAAGAGCATCAACTTAATCACATTATTTTCTTTCAGGTGGGGGCATTAATTTTAACACCTTTTTTATTCTTTACCCATTATTTATCAAACACATATACAAGCACTGTGGCTTTAGCGCTTGCAGGCGTTGTGGTGCTGCTTATTTTTATCCGTGAAATACAATCCTTAGTGCGAGCATTCCAAGCGAAAATTTCTATATTCTATATTATTTTGTACCTTTGCACGCTCGAATTACTTCCCTTAGTGGTTGGTATACGAGTTGTTACCCTCAATTTGGGGGTAATGAACTAAACTTTAGAAGGAGTTATGAGTGTAAAAACAATATTGGTTTCTCAGCCTAAACCTGAATCAGAGCGATCACCTTACTTTGATTTGGCTGAAAAGTATAAGTTAAAAATTGATTTCAGACCTTTTATTAATGTCGTTGGGGCATCTACACGTGAATTTAGAGAACAAAAGGTAGATTTGGCAAAACAAACCGCAGTAATTTTAACAAGTAAAACCGCTGTAGATCACTTTTTTAGAATTGCTGAAGAAACACGTTTTAAAGTTTCTGACGCAATGAAATATTTCTGTATGTCTGAGGCTGTTGCTTATTATTTACAGAAGTATGTTGTTTACCGTAAACGTAAAATCTTTTTTGGAAGACAAAACATTAACGACCTTGTTGAAGTTTTGAAAAAACACAAAAATGAAACGTTTTTGTTGCCTTGTTCAGATATTTTACGTGAGCGTATTCCGGATACGTTAACCGAAAACAACATTAACTTTAACAAACTTGTGCTTTACCGCACTGTGGCATCAGATTTATCTGACTTAGAGGATGTAAAATATGACGTGTTGGTGTTTTTTAGCCCTTCTGGAATTGAGAGTTTATTAAAAAACTTTCCTGATTTTAAACAAAACACGACTAAAATTGCCGCTTTTGGACCAACAACAGCTAATGCTGTGGTTAAAAACAACCTACGGTTGGACATTCATGCACCAATGCCACAAGCACCAAGCATGACTATGGCTATTGAACAATACATTAAGAATGGTAAAAACGGCAAAAAGAAATAAGCCTACATTTACCTAATTATTTTTGGCATTAAACCCTCAATTGTAAAAGCAGTTGAGGGTTTTGCTTTTAACCGCACTATTAACCTGAGTTCGATTCTTCCAAATTTCCACAGAAGTATTGAAAATAGTGAGATTTTGATAGAAAAATGTGCCACATTGAGCGCAGTCGAAATGTAGTACTAACTGGTTAATTCAAGGCTTTTTCCGTTGAAAGATTGCTGTTTTCCATACTTTTCGAAGAATTGATTTCATATTTCCTTATACTGCGTTATGGTTTTTCGAAGTGAATACTCCTTCAAAACCATGCCTTGCCTAAAAAAACTGAAATCAACTGTGAGCGTTTGGAAGAATCGAACTCAGCTTATTATTCAAATCGCTCGTACATCTTATCAATATCTAAGATTTGATACCCGTTGTAAACGGTAGAATCGAACGTTAAGACTGCTCCCATTTCAATTAAAGCCGGATTAGCAAGCCCTTTGTACTTAACACTATCCAGCAACATACTAGAAGTGGCATAAACTGATTTTTTTCTGAACAACGAAACACCCACTTTTGCATTATTCAACTGAATATTTTTACCCGTTATACGCGACCCGTCTTTTGATGACATTCCGGTAACGGCTCCGTTAATATTAATATTCTCTATGGTTAGTGTAGATTTTTCTCCAGCAGATATCCCTTTGTCTCCCGCGTTTACAATTATAATATCAGACAAGGACACTTCACTTCCAGAAAAATCAATACAATCATTACCTGTATTTTCAAATACAGCTTTTTCTATGCTACCGGTGCAAAAGTCCGCATCAAAACCATCACTTTTAGTGTTTTTAATGAGGCAATTTGTAATCGTAAAATCAGACCGTATGATATTCAACGCATCTTCTGAATTATTATTCTCAATGATTAATCCATCAATTAACACTGCAGATTGGTAAATACTCACCGCACCAGTTAACGCCCACCCCTTATAGTCTAATGCGTTCATGTTTTTTACGGTAACATTGTTAATGATAACCTCTGGTGAGTTTAAAATGGTGATTCCCATCCCCGTGCGGTCAGATGATGTAAACGTTACAACAGCATCTTTTGTGCCGACCATGTTTACTACATCATTTATAATTAGGCCGCCGCCGTTTACAAAATCTATAGTTGTGCCTTGTGTGATAAAAACTTTATAACCTTTTGGTATGTAAACCAACTCATTTATTGTTACATCTCCATTTATAAACAGTTCTTTCTCCTCAACAGTGTAAAAAGGTGCCTGCGGGCTAAACTTCTGATGCAATTCTATTCTTGGATGCGTCCCTTGAGGTTTCGCCCATTTAATGAATTTTTTTTGTTTGATTTCTCCATCTCGGTTGGCGAGTGAAAAACAAATGCGTGAGGGCTTTCCTTGTATTATAAAAGTTGCTGTATCTGCTAGCGCATCCCCCGTAAACCCATTCAATGTAACGGGTGCGTTTAGCTTACTAACCATCTCTTTATTGGACTTTAAAGTTACCCCAACAATGGTTACCGGTGCGTAATGGTAATTTTCTAGCTGTATTTTATAACGGTCGTTATCCAGTTCCGTTAAATACGCATTTACCGAAATTTCTTTCATGTAAAAATCAGATTCGTCTAACTTATACTTGTCTTTTTTTGTTTGTTGCGGAAGTGTTATTTCTCGTTTTAAATAATTATCCCAACGCTTATCCAACGTTTTTAATTCTTGCCGAATAAGTGCCGCTTTTTCATAGTAACCTGCTTTGTTAAATGTATAACCCTCATGCACCTCTTGGTGTATAATATCTTGTAAATCTGCCAGCTGCTCCTCGTAAGAAGCAAATACACTGTCTAAATAAGTTTTTTTAGAAAATGCCGTAAGGTATGTGGTGTACTTCTCTCTAAAATCTACATTCTTAAATACATAAAAATCCAAGCGTTCTTCCAATGCCGTGCTATCCCAATCGCGGTTAAACTCAATTGTGGCCGCTATCGGATTCATGGGCATTACCATTGGAATCATATCAAAGCCCACATGCTCTAACTTAGCTGTAACCGGGTTGTAGTAAAACCTACGATTGTGCCAGGCTAACGAGTGCCTAACATTACCTAAATCAAGCAAGGCATAATACTTGGCAAGTTGGTCTAAATCGAATAACAGTTCTGGATTTGTATAGTTGGTTTTAAAAAGGTCTAACAAAATAGCACCGTTATAAAACTGAGCAGATAATGTTTCTGACTTTCGGGTTCTGTTTTTCTTAAAGCAAGAGACAATTGCGGCTTCGTAGTAAGGAAATGAAGCACTGCCCAAGCTACCTAAGTCGGTATTTCTTAGCGCCCATATTGCAGATTCGTCAATTTTTAAAATGGGGCCTTCGCGTCTTCTTCGGCTTTCGAGTAATTCTTTATCAAAATGTTCTTCCAACGCTTGCACACCCTCATGTTGTTTATTCATTTTAACCCTCACAAACTCGTATGTGGTGGAAAGTAAGTCATTGTCGTCACACAACTGGTGTAAAAACCATTCGTGCAAATAATTTCGGGTAGACGGATGCTGAACAGAGAAACTACGCAACCCTTCAAAAGAATAGTCGCCATCTGTTTTTAAACGATAAGAGGGGATCCAGTTCGTATGTGATCCGTCCAATCTCCTTTTAATCGAATCTCTGCTGGAAAATTGCTCGTGGAATCTGAAATTTTCGCATCTACATACGCTTTAAAACTACCGGGAATTGCTGCTTCATTTACACAAGCCGCAATGTATTCGTCCAACTGCTTTTTATTCGAATCGACCAGAGAAACATGCAGCAACGGAAGTTCGTCTGCTTGTGAAGCTGGCTGGAATGGGTAACGCTCTAACTGAAAATCGTCAAAATACTTTGCTTCGTCTCCTTCTCCTTTAAAAATAAAAAACCGCAGTGAATCTACCGTTGTGAGTGTTTTAAACTGTAATGAATGCTGCACCCAGCCATCTTCCTCATTTTGAACCACCGCACTGTTGGATGTCAACTTGTAGTTTGAAGCTCCAAAAAAGTCACAAATTAAAACCCCTTTGGGTGTTCCATCTTTTTGCCAAAATGAGGCTCTAAAAAATGTATTGGGCTCAATGTCGGATAGTAAAAAAGTTAACCCATATTGGTTTTTATCATCTAGCCGTATGCTGTGCTGACCATTGCGTGCAAATTCACTTGTTTGCGTTTCACCACTTTTGTAAGTTATGCCCGTCTCTTTATACACCAAACTGCCATTTGGCAAACGTTCAGTATGCTCTGCCCCGCAGCTGTAAACTATGGCTTTTTCTTCTTGTACTTCATCCTTGGCTTTGCACCCAATGAGTAGCCCAAGTAGTATGGTGATATAAATTGACTTCAACTGCTTTTGTTTAAGTCGATAAATTTACGTAAAACTTCTAATTTAACGCCGTTGTTGGTGCGTTCATTTGTTGATGATAAACCGTTTGTGTGGGAAATGCCATCTCTAACCCTTTTTCATTAAACTTTCGTAAAATAGCCAGGTTCATTACCGTTTGTGTTTCTAAAATATCAGCCTCTTTACGGATGTAATAAATGAATAAAATCCCTAATGAAAAATCACCAAATGAATTAAAACTCGTTAGTACTTCGTCATCCACTAGTGCACTATTTTCTTTCGCAATTTCTTTTAACGTGGTTATGGCTAGTTCAATTTCGCTTGCTTTTGTTTCATACGTAAGCCCAATATTTAACACAACTTTTCGGGTTGGCTCTTTATCTACGTTTTCTACTGCATCATCAGAAAACATTGAGTTTGGAACGGTTACAATTCGCCCTGCCAAGGTTTCAATACGGGTGCTGCGTATACCAATTTCACGCACAAAGCCATCTATGTCATCAATTTGAATGCGGTCACCAATTTGAAAGGGCTTATCGGCAAAAATCATAATTCCACCAAAAAAGTTTTTAACGGTGTCTTGCGCTGCCAGTGCAAAAGCCAAACCACCAATACCTAATCCGGCAATAACCGCGCCTACATCATACCCGGCATTGTTTAACCCTACAATAATGCCCAACGTCCAAATAATAATGCGGAGCCCTTTTCTGAAAATTGGTAATAGTTGGTCGTCCAAATCTGATTTTGACTTTTCGGTTAACGGTACAACGTACTCCTCTATCAGCGCATCTGACAAACGAGCGATTAACCACGTTACATTTATAACGGTTAAAAAATTGAATAAATGATTGATAAAATTGCCCTCATCACCATACGTCAAATAGGTATTTAATGCCCACCAGGAAACGCCCAAAACCAAACCAAACACTAAAGGCTCCTCTAATTTATCCACCAAAATATCATCTAACTTGCTCTTGGTTTTTGCCGTTAGTTTGCCTAAAAACTTGCTGGAAATCCAGTATAATATTTTACCGGCAACAAGCGCCGCCAAAATAATTCCGAACGCAATTAAGTAATCTTTAATGGTGTTACCGTAGAACTCTTGTTGAAAAAAATCAAGCATGATGAATATAATTATTTGAAGGTTTGGCGTCAAAAATAATGAATGCCTAAATTGAATATCAACGAATTAAAACAGAGTTTACACAAGCTATTTTTGATAAACAAAACGAATAATTGCTAAATGATGCAAAAAAGTATAGAAATTTGTCTGAAAAATAAATTTGGAAAGGATTTAAGCACTTGTGTTGGGCGGGTTGCGCTGAAAATTCTTAATTTTACTCCTTTGGTCAACTGCAATGAAAAACGAAAAACCACAGAACAATAAATTATCCAGAAAAACAAGGCGTACAATTATTGTCGCTGTTTGGATTTTAGCCTTTATACCGCTTTTTGGAATTCTTTTCATGTTAGCAAAGGCAAACCCAGGTATTCCGCCATACGAGGATTTGGCAAACCCACCGGATAAACAAGCCTCTATTATTTACTCGTCAGACGGTGAAGAAATGGGTCGTTTTTGGAGTGTTAACCGTAAAAGTGTTGTCTACAACAAAATTTCGCCTTATGTTATATCAGCGCTTATTGCTACAGAGGATGAACGCTTTTACAAACATGCTGGTGTAGATGGAGAAGGTATTGCACGTGCAATTGTACTTGCCGGAATGGGAAGAGACGGCGGTGGCGCCAGTACAATTTCGCAACAATTAGCAAAATTACTATATACGGCAAGTGATACTGCAAACGGTGGTGTTTCTAAAGATAAATGGGCACGACTGGAACAAAAGTTTGGTGAAAATATTTTGGCTGTGCGGCTAGAGCGGCATTACACCAAAGAAGAAATTATTACCATGTACTTAAATAATTTTGACTTTTTGTACAATGCTGTAGGTATTTCATCTGCCGCGCAGGTGTATTTTAACACCACTCCAGACAAATTAAAAATGGAGGAAGCTGCTATGCTTGTGGGCATGTGTAAAAACCCGGGCATGTTTAACCCGCTAAAGTTTCAATACCGCGATTATGACGAAACCGAAGATGGCAGAAAACGGTATGAAAGAGATAGTACACGCGCTTACAACCGAAGAAATACGGTACTCAACCAATGGCTAAAAAACAGCCAGGCTGGTAATGAAGCATTAAGCGTAAAAATTACACAAGCGCAATACGATTCATTAAAAGAATTACCCATTGTTGTGGATTATCAAATTGTTGACCACAAAGAAGGGCTTGCCCCACATTTTAGAGAAATTTTACGGAAAGAGCTGACGAAAAAATTCAATGAAACCAATGAAGACGGCACATGGAAATACCAAAAAGCTGACGGAGAGCCTTACAATATTTATAAAGATGGTTTGCGCATTTTCACCACGATTGATTCGCGTATGCAAGTGTATGCAGAAGAGGCTGTTCAAGAACACATGGAAACTACATTGCAAGGTGAATTTGATAAAAACAACGCGCGAAATAAACGCCCGCCATTTGGCAATGAGATAGATGAAGAACAAATTGCGGCAATTATGAACCGTGCTAAAAAAGATTCTGAACGTTATAAACGACTGATTGCCGCTGGAAAATCAGAAAGTGAAATTGAAAAGGTGTTTAACAAACCTGTAAAAATGAAAGTTTTTGGTTATTCGGGTGATTTTGATACAACAATGTCTCCGTTAGACTCTATCCGCTATTATAAGAGTGTATTACAAGCAGGTTTAATGTCTATGGATCCAAAAACTGGATTTGTGAAAGCATGGGTGGGCGGTCCCGATTTTAACCATTTTTCATTCGACCATGTGAAACAATCTAGGCGGCAAGTAGGCTCAACGATAAAACCATTCGTGTATGCCACCGCTATTAGTTTAGGTGTTATTGACCCTTGTAAATCATATTCAGATATGAGTTATTGCATTGACGTTCCTGTTAGTCCGACTCGTACAAAATCATGGTGCCCGGCTACGGGTACTAAAAATACCGGAGACTTGATTCCAACAAAGTGTGCCTTAGCCGGTTCATTGAACAATATTACGGTAGCAATTATGAGGGATATGGGAGCATTGGCTGGCTCGGCCACAATGGACAAAATTTTAAGAAACGTGGGGATTGTTTTACGTCCAGAGGATGTGGTGCCGGCTATGTGCCTGGGGCCAATGGATGTTTCACTTTACAATATGGTAGGCGCCCAAAGTACGTTTGCCAATAAAGGTGTTTACATTCGCCCTATTTACATTATGCGTGTGGAAGACCGCAACGGGAATGTTATTATAGACTTAGAATATGACATGCGCGAAGCCATGAGTGAGGATTTAGCCTTTACCATGATTAATATGATGAAAGGTGCCGTAACTGGGGCTAGTAACGTTCATCAAAACGGACAGGTGTACGCTACGAGTAGTAGTTTACGAAGCAGTCGCCCTTGGGGTGGATTAAAATACCCAACAGCAGGTAAAACAGGCACCACCAACGGAGCATCTGACGGTTGGTTTATGGGCTTAACGCCCGAATTGGTAACCGGCGTTTGGGTAGGTGCAGATGATAAAGACATTCACTTTCGCAGTTACCCATGGGGACAAGGTGCGCGCATGGCATTGCCTATTTACGGATACTATATGCAACGTGTTTACAAAGACAATTCCATTGAAATTTCAAAAGGAGATTTTGAAGCTCCGCCAAATTATGATAACAGTTTATTTAAATGTACATTAGGCGATAGCGAACCCGAATTATAAGCATAAAAACTATGAATAAAGTAGTCGATAACGTAGAAAAAGCATTGGAAGGAATTACAAACGACATGACCATTATGTTAGGTGGTTTTGGGTTGTGCGGAATTCCAGAAAACAGCATTGCCCAATTGGTAAAAATGGGCACAAAAAATTTGACCTGTATCTCTAACAACGCAGGGGTGGACGATTTTGGATTAGGGCTTTTATTGCAAAAAAAGCAAATCAAAAAAATGATTTCTTCTTACGTTGGTGAGAATGATGAATTTGAACGTCAAATGCTAAGCGGCGAATTAGAGGTTGATTTGATTCCGCAGGGATCTTTAGCCGAAAGATGCCGTGCAGGCGGAGCGGGAATTCCTGCTTTTTATACACCAGCTGGTTACGGAACAGAAGTTGCCGAAGGAAAACCCGTTAAAGTATTTAATGGAAAACCGCATATTTTAGAACATGCATTAGAAGCAGATTTTGCCATTGTAAAAGCATGGAAGGCCGATACAGCGGGTAACCTAATTTACAAAGCAACGGCACGTAATTTTAACCCCATGATGGCTATGGCCGGTAAAATTACCATTGCCGAGGTAGAAGAAATTGTACCTGCCGGCGAATTAGACCCAAATTTTATTCATACTCCGGGTATTTTTGTGCAACGTGTATTTAAAGGAGAACGATTTGAAAAACGAATTGAACAACGTACCACGCGACCACGTAGTTAATTGCATCTAGCACTAAATGATTGATAGGCATTATTTTGAGCATTCCAATTACTCACTTGTTGAACGACAAATAGCACTAGCTTTATTCATTATACTTTGGGCGTATTTGTTTGTAAGAGCCGCCTATGTCCCCGTTTTACATGATGAATTAGCTACTTTTTTTTATTACATCCAATCAGATAATTACCTTCCTCCCAATGCACATTGGGATGCCAACAACCATGTTCTAAATTCATTTTTAAGTCATGTAAGCTATCGCTTCTTCGGCTCTGCTCCCCTCGCCTTACGTTTGCCTAATGTGCTCTCCTTTATTTTTTTATTTTATAGTACCTTTCAGCTCTCAGGACGATTAAATCACCCCATCAGTCGTTGGGGTCTTCTATTGGCAATTACCTGCTCGCCCTACCTCTTTGAATACTTAGGTGAGTGCAGGGGATATGGCATGTCCATGGCTTTTTTTCTCGTGGCCCTTTACCATCTCTTGCAGTTTAACCGTTCACTATCACTAAAAGCTGTTTGTTATACCCTGCTATTTCTTTTTTTGGCCGTGGCGGCAAATTTAACCTTGATTATTCCGGCGATTTTAATAATAGGTTTAATAGGTCTACATTTTATTTTAAGTCAGCGAACGCGGTCCGATAAGTTGGTTTATCTGGTTTTTTTAATTACCTGTTCAATCTTCTTTTTGCCACTGATTATTTTCTCGTTTAAACTTAAAAAAAGAGGAGCTTTATATTATGGAGGAGATTCGGGATTTTATGAAATTACAGTTCAGTCTATTATGAAAGTCTTTACGCATTTTTATAACCTTCCGATTGCGGCTTTTATGACACTCATTTTTATTGGCTTCATTGTATACCTAACCGCACAGGTAATCCGAAAAAAAACAATTAATGCTTTATTTCAACCGGCCACCAGCTTTTCATTTCTATGCGTGTTTACATTATTAAGTGTTTTGATCACGTCCTACGGGCTAAATGTAAATTTTCCCGAAGACCGGACGGGCATGCATCTGTTTCTACTTTTTATATTTGCATTTGCTTTTACGCTCGACCGGCTGAGCGAATCACAACCACGACTCATATATGCTGTAGGCTTGTTGTTTTATTTTCCGTTGATTTTTCTTTACCACCTCTCACCTACTGGTTCTATCTTCTCAACAGAAGAACGTACGTCATATGCTATTTATAATTATATCCGTGAGTCAAAAAATACATTTAAGTTCCCTCATTTGGTAGGAGGTTACCAAACACAGGAACTCTGTTGGTATTACATGAATAATAGAGATGGTGGAAATGAGGGGAAACTACACACGAGTTTCCACATTGCTTTGGACGCCGATTTTCAAATTGTCAGGGACGGTAAAATTATTGATTCAACATTGTTTGACTATTACGCCCCAGTTTTGAGCGATCCAACAACGAAGCTCACCCTTTTTGAACGAAAAAACAAACTGCCCAAAAAAATAATTGAAACAGCCAAAATTGTCCCCACTCAAGGAACGACCTATGCAGAATACCATAACTTGTTGGTAATGGACGTTGAATATTTAGTTGGTAAAATATTATATATTGGTGCAGAAATGACACTAGATTCACCCGAGCAACCCTTTAAATCATGGTTAGCCGTTACAATTAATGATGAAAATGATCAGTCATTGTATTCAGAACACATTGCTTTGAACTGGATCCGTAAAAACTGGAACGGCAACACAAATAATGTACTACAGGGTACCTTATTGCATCACATTCCGAAGGAGGCAAAAACATTGAAATTTTTCGTTTGGAACATTGATAAAACATCTTTTTCTATTCCTGATGGAAAGTACTATCTTTATGAGCTAGAAAGCGATTTTCTGAATCAATATTAAATAATTATGGCACTCGATAAAATTGGAATTGCAAAACGAATTGCACAAGAATTACAAAACGGTTGGTACGTTAATTTAGGAATTGGTATTCCTACATTGGTGGCAAACTACGTTCCGGATGATATTGAAGTAGAGTTTCAATCTGAAAACGGGTTGCTTGGTATGGGGCCTTTTCCGTTTGAAGGAGAAGAAGATGCTGATTTAATTAACGCTGGAAAACAAACCGTAACGGTTAAAAACGGTGGTGTTATTTTTGATTCCGCTACATCTTTTGCAATGATTCGCGGACAACACGTGCAACTTACAGTTTTGGGGGCTATGGAAGTAGCACAAAACGGTGACATTGCCAACTGGAAAATACCCGGAAAAATGGTAAAAGGCATGGGAGGCGCAATGGATTTGGTAGCGTCTGCTGAAAATATTATTGTAGCAATGATGCACACGAATAAACGCGGTGAATCTAAGTTATTGGAAAAATGTACTTTACCATTAACTGGTGTAGGTTGTGTTACGCGTGTGGTTACCAACTTGGCGGTTTTGGAAATTAAAAATGGTACGTTTCATTTAATTGAACGCGCACCAGGCGTTACGGTAGAAGAAATAGTTGCAGCAACTGCAGGAGAATTGGTTGTACCGGCAGAAGTGCCTGAAATGACGATTTAACCCACAGCATTTTTTATGCAAAAATGGATTGAGCAAATAAAGTGGATTGCATCCAAATCATGGGCTCAATTTTTACTTGTGTCCGCCGCTGTTTGGCTCATTTTTGTGCATCTGCAGGTTAATCGGTATTTAAAAGATATGATAACCGGTTTGCACTATTGGCGCAAGAGCGATACTTACGCACAAATTGCCAACTACTATTACAACGGATTGCATTTTTTTGACCACTCTATTTATTACAATCAATTAGAAACGGGTGGAAAAGCTGTAGCGGAGTTTCCATTGTTTTATTATTTCATTGCCTTCCAACAAACACTTTTTGGTAATTCACCTCTTATTGCGAAGATAAATTGGATCGTCATGCTGTTTTTAGGTGTTTTCTGCATTTTTAAAATTGCGCATCATTTTTTTAACCATTTTGCAGTTGCCTTACTTATAGCATTGGTTTTATTTCTGAGCCCTGTTTTTACTTTTTACATGGTTGATTATTTACCCGATCCCATAGCGTTAAATCTAGTTTTTATAGGATTATGGCTGCTTTTAAAATCTACGATCAATCAAAAAAAATCAACCCTTATTTTTGCGTTAACCGTGCTTTCAATTGGTGGAATGATTAAACCCTTCTTTTTTATTCCGTTTTTAGCCTTTTTGGTCGTCGTTATTGTAAATAAACGTTGGTTAAAACAAGCTCAACTAAAATGGAAATGGGGCTATTTAATACCATTAGCTATGGTTGGTTTATGGTTTATATACACCAATTGGTACAACAGTTCGATTAACACGAATTACTTCTTGTCCAAACCACGGCCAATTTGGAATTACTCCGCAGCTGAAATTTCGCAAACGTGGAACATTATTCAAACCCACCGCCTATCTACCTATATGCTGCCCGCTTTACTTTCTGTCTTTTTGGTGTTAATTCTAATTAATTTGTGCTGGTGGACAAAAAAAACAACAGTTTTAAATTTTTATTACGTGTTCAGCTTTTTGGGCTCATTGGCATTTATCGCACTATTTTTTAACATGTTTCAAGACCATGATTATTACATCTACCCGTTACTGTTTATGCTACCGTTAACCTTGGGCAGTATTTTGTATAAAATACATAAAACAGTAGATAAACCGTTGCTTTTATCCATTGCCGCACCCGTGTTACTTATAGCTTTTGTTTTTGCGTTAAGCCCTATTTGGGAAGTAAACCAACAACGCCGAAAAGCACCGCACATCACATCAAAATACCTTTTTGAAAATTACCAAAACACAGACTATTTTTTAACTAAAAATGGTGTAGAGAAAAATGATTTGGTCATTGCTTTTTCAGACAAGTCGGCCAATTTTGCACTGAGTTTAATGAACAGAAAAGGGTGGTCAGGCTTTCAAACTATGACGTACCATACTAATTTAACGGAATACATACAACGGGGTGCGGCTTACCTCATCATTAATGAACGTGTTCCTAATTATTATGATTCAACCGCAATACACGGCTTTTTAAATTACCCTATTGCAGATACAAATGACCTTATTTTATACGACTTACAGCCGTATCAACAATAAACATTATTTTTATCCCAGCCGAACGCGTAAAAAACACAAATAGGTTATATGAGTATCCGACGCACCAAAAAACAACTTGATGATATTATCCAATGGGATGTAAAAAATTGGGCAGGATGCCTTACGTTTTGGCAAAAGCACGCACCTCTCACGGAAAAATCAACTGTATTGGCACTTGGCGAACGTGAAGGTGGAATGAGTTTACATTTTGCGTTGGAAGGCCATCACGTAATTTGCTCGGACTATAACCCCATGCCGGAAACCACAAAAAAAATGCACGCGGCCTACGGTGTAAGCGAGCATATAACATACGCTAAAATTGATATGAAAGCCATTGACATGGCAGATGAGTCAGTAGATGTGGTGGTTTTTAAATCTGTTATTGGTGCATTGGGGAATGAAGAAGATCAGAAAAAAGCCATGGCTGAAATTTACCGCGTGCTTAAAAAAGGAGGCGTATTGCTTTTTGCAGAAAACCTTTCGGGGTCTGCAGTTCATTCATTTTTGCGTAAAAAATTTGTAAGCTGGGGCAGCAGGTGGCGTTATATAACCCGCAATGAAATGGAACACTGGGCGCAGATTTTGACGTACATATCACACAAAACAAAGGTGTTATGGCTTTATTTGGCAGAAACGAAGGACAACGCCGGGCTTTAGCGGGGGTTGACCGGTTGATAACACCGATTACACCCAAACCATGGCGATATATTTTAATGGGTGTGTTTAAAAAGTAATTTTTACCAATCCTACGGTTACTATTCGTCTCCTGCCCACACTAACTATAACTGAACCAACTGACGATTGACCTGTAAGAAACAGTATATCTTGCAAAAAGGTATTAAATTTGTATAAAACGCTTCAAACTAGCGCCATGATTAAGAAAAAACTAACCCTCTTCGCTTTACTTTTAGCCCTTAATGCTGCGGCTTTCGGTCAAACGATTGAAGTAGTGACACAAGAAAAAATTCAAGGTATAATTACGTTATTAACCTACAGCCCCAATGGTAATCTAATTGCATCTGGCAGTGCACAAGAAAATTCCATTAAAATTTGGGATATAAACTCAGGTAAAATAATTGGAAAACTAGAAGGGCACGAAGATGCAACAACGGCACTTGCTTTTAACGCTGATGGAACCGCTTTAATTAGTGCTGCAAAAGACAACAAAGTTATTTTGTGGGATTTATTGAATTGGACGGTATTGGATTCCATGACGTTTACTACTTACATCAATGATTTTAGCCTTGTTGAAGGGCAGAAGAACAGTTTTTTATCCGCGTCAGAATCTGGTGAGGTGCACGAATGGAACGGTGGCTCGCTAACTAATCCTACAAAAATTTATGCCGTTGATAAAGCCCTTACTTTATTGGATGTTTACGAAAACCTCATTGTATCGGGCACAACAAATGGTAAAATTCAAGTGTTCGACCGTAAAGCAAACCAATTACTAGCCGAGGAGAACGTGCATTTTGGCGAGATTAAAGGACTGCAGTTTTTCAACAACGGACAAGAGTTAATTACAGCTGGCGGCGGCGGAAAAGTGAACTTATGGAAGCTGGGAGATTTGGAAAATAGCACAAGTTTGAATGCCTCACGTTTAGGGCTAAATGCTTTTGACATAAATACGTCACAAAACCAATTTATAACGGTATCATCTAACAATATTATTAAAGTTTGGAATTTACAAGGTGAGTTATTACAGGAATTTAAAAGTAAAGATGATGAGGGCGACGGACAACAGGTGAAGGCCATTAAAATTAGCCCGGACGGCTCTACTATGGCGAGTTCAGGTTTTCAAAAGTCGCCGCGGGGTAATAAAATGACCAATAATAATGTGGTGCGGATATGGGATTTAAAACGTGGCACACTTTACAAAACGCTAGAAGGTACTGTAAACCCAATTTACACATTCGATTTTCATCCCACAGAAAATAAACTTGTAACCTTAGGAGATGAAGAAATATTAACGTTTTGGAACTTTAACCTAGCGGAGAAATACGGCGAATTAAAACTGCAAAAACCCAGACGTGAAATTGCCCCCTCACGTAATAAAGGGGATGGAAAAGATGGGTTAGATAAAGGCATTGAAAAAGGAAAAAAAATAAAAGGCATTTTTGACCGTGTAATAAATGGCGATTTATCGGGCATTGGCAACAGTGATGTAACCAAAACCATTGGTGCCGGATTATTAAAACGAGCATTTAAAGAACGGGCAATCGTAAAATTTTCGGCAAAAGGTAAATACCTCATCACCAAATTAGAAAAAGATGAAATACGATTGTACAAAATGGAAGAAAACGAACCAATTTATAAACAGCCGTTGTTTTCATACCAAATCGCCATTAACCAATTGCAAACCTCTCCTAACGAGCGTTATCTGGCCGTTTTAGGTGGTGGAGATTCTGCTGTTTCTATTATTGATTTGGAATCTAAAACATTTCTAAAAAAACTAAGCACACCCGCACCGGAATCGGGTTTAAAATTGGTGTACGACGCTAATTCATTGGCCTTTTCACCAGATGAAAAATACCTGGCGGTTTGCTTTAACACGGGTAAAACCTTTGTTTACACTACAAGTAATTGGCAACTCGTATTTGAAAATGCATTGCCCGACAATTTGGGCTATGTACAAAGTCCGTTTGTGAATTTTAGTTCGACTGGAGAGTTTATGATTGTAAAATCCATGACGGGTGTAAAAAAGTACCGCACAAGTAATTTTGATATTTTAGGATCAGAAAAATTAAAGATAGACGGCTACTCTGCCCCAATGGACAAACCGCAAGATTATGCCATCACCATTAAAGAGAATTACATTTATTTTGAAGATTTATTTACAGGAGACGTTAAAAAAAGCATTCGCGTTTCACCCGATCAGGTAACGCATATCTCTATTAATCCAGAAGGAATGGCGGGTGTTACATTTAAAAGTGGGCAGTTTATTTTGCTTGATCCTAAAAGCGGAGAAGAAGAAGTATTATTAGTTGCTGATGGTGACAATTACATTTTTAAAACTGCTGACAACTTTTACAAAGTGTCAAAAGATGGTTACGATTTGGTGACCTTTAGAATTGGAAATAAGGCGTATCCTTTTGAACAGTTTGACGCTATTTTTAACAGACCTGATTTAGTACTTAAAAAAATGGGTTGCGAAGATGAAGAGTTGATTAGCTTATACGAAAAAGCCTACCAAAAACGGATAAAAAAACTTGGTTTAAAACCTACAACCGCTATTTCATTAAAAGATATTCCCACCGCTCAGCTAAAGGACGCCGGAGACATTCCTGCCATTACAGCAGAAAAAAACGTTAATGTAACCTTTAAATTAGCTGACAATACAGCACTTAAAAGTTATAATGTTTGGGTGAATAACGTGCCCATGCACGGCAAAAGCGGCAAAACAATTAGCGGAACATCCAAAACCTTAACGGAAACAATTCCGTTAATTCATGGATTAAATAAAATTCAGGTGGCATGCCAAAACAAAGGCGGATATGAAAGTTTAATACAAACGTTTTATGTAGAACAAGAAGGTCCCAAACCACAGCGAGATTTATATTTGGTAACCATTGGCACCTCTAACTATAAAGATGATCGGTACAACTTAACCTACCCGGTAAAAGATGCAAAAGATTTAATTGACTTAATGCGTAAAAACACGTCCGAATTATACAACTCAGTTAAAACAAAAAGTTTGTTTGACAAGGAGGTAACTGTAGAAAATGTAGTTGCGTTGCGCAGCTTTTTGGCAGAATCTAAACCCAATGATGTGGCCATTGTGTTTGTAGCCGGACACGGAATTTTAGATGCTAATTTTGACTACTATTTCGGAACGCATAATATTAACTTTACTAATCCCGCAGAAAACGGCTTAGCTTACGACCGTTTAGAACACATTATGGATGGCATAAAGGCCAATAAGAAGATTTTAATAATGGATACCTGCCACAGTGGTGAGGTGGATAAAGAAGATGTTTTTATGGCGGATGCGGATGAAGAAAATGATGAGAGCGAGGATGACATAGCCTTTAGGGCAGTAGGTGCAGCTGTTAAAGAAGATGATTCAAAAGCGACACCTTCTCGTTTGGCCGGTGAATTATTTAACGATTTACGCAAAGGCACAGGTGCAACGGTTATCTCATCTGCCGGAGGCGTGGAATATGCCATGGAAAGTGATAAATGGAAAAACGGACTGTTTACTTACTGCATGCTAAACGGTTTAAAAAACAGAACGGCTGACTTAAATGAAGACGGAAAAATAATGCTATTGGAGTTACAGGAATATGTAGTAGACAAAGTGGCCGCACTCTCTCATGGTCGGCAAATACCAAATTCACGAATAAAAAACTTAGAATTAGATTTTCCGGTGTGGTAATGTTTAAACTAAACTGCTACTATGTACAAAAAGCTGTTTAAGCTATTGAATCGTTTTTTCAGACCCGACCAAATTTTTAAATATGGCTTTAATTGGTCGCCCATGTATCGCAGGTCTGTGGGTAAAATTAAGTTTGTTTCGCGGGATTTGATGACGGTGAAAATTGAAATCCCGTTAAATTATAAAAACGTTAATTACGCCGGCAGTATATTTGGCGGTAGTTTATTTGCTGCTACCGATCCAATCTACATGATTCAACTCATCCAAATTTTAGGAAATGATTACATTGTTTGGGATAAGTCGGCGTGTATTGACTATAAAAAACCAGCAAGAAGCAGGGCGTATGCTACGTTCGAATTTACTACGGCAGAACTCGACAACATGCGGCAAACGGTAGAAAAAAACGAGCGAATGGATTTAGTAAAAAACCTAAACATTACGGATAAATCCGGGGTTGTTTTTGCGAAATTAGAAAAGGTTATTTTTATTTCAACCAAGGCTTACTATAAGGCAAAAAAAGCAGCTGAAAAGCATTAATCTTAACCCATATCCTTTTAACTCATATTTAGTGAACAATTTGCCCAATCAGCCTGTTACTTAATTACAACAGCTTAGAAAAAGCGAGGTCCTTTTTGAACCTTATTATTCAAAAAAATAAGCCGATTAGCTTAACGTTTTTGAACTAATTTAGGGTTTTTCTGTGCTGTAATGAAAACGATTTTTAATTAATAAAAGAAAATTATGACGACAAAAGAAGTAGCTAATAAATTAGTAAACTATTGCAGAGAAGGTAAAAACGTTGAAGCTATTAACGAATTATATGCCGAAAATGTAGTAAGCCACGAGCCACAGCAAGAGGGTGACGAATATTGGCAGCGCATTAAAGGAAAAGACAAAGTGCACCAAAAAACGAAAGAGTTTATGGAAAGTGTTGCAGAAATTCACAGCTCTAAAATATCAGAGCCCGCAATTGCAGATGGACACTTCTCTTGCTCAATGGACATGGACATAACGTTCAAAGATGAGCGCGGACGATCTAAAATTAGTGAAATTTGCGTGTATGAAGTAAAAGACGGAAAAATTACGAATGAATCATTCTTTTACCCAACTTGGAGATAAGAAATAACTAACATTTTACAAGCCCACTGCTTATTCTTTTTTTGAATGCAGTGGGCTTTTTTTGTGCTCTTTAGTAGCATCAACCTGTAGTTTGTAGTTAACATTCCGCTTTTTATCGTCACCCATCACATTGAGAAAAGCCAAAATGCACCGCCCCACAACCATAATCGAAAAGCGAAGCGTTCTAGTTCTAAAATCTATAAGCAAAGCGTTCTAAAGAAACTACAAACTCAAGACTAAAAACTAGCGACTAGAAACTAAAAGCAAATCGCCACAAAATCTTTAAGCGAAGCGTTCTAAAGTCTATAAGCAAAGCGATCTAACATCTAAAAACTAATCACTTCCAGCAAACAACTTCCGCATACTCACCTTAGCATCAATAATTTTTGGTAAATCAGCAATTGCAACACGTTCTTGCTCCATAGTGTCTCTATCGCGAATAGTTACCGTTTGATCTTCCAACGTTTGGTGATCTACCGTTACGGCATAAGGCGTTCCAATCGCATCCAGTCTTCTGTAACGTTTCCCCATAGAGTCTTTCTCGTCGTACTGACAATTGAAATCAATTTTCAATCCGTCCATTATTTCACGCGCCACTTCTGGTAGGCCATCTTTTTTAGTAAGTGGTAAAACCGCAACTTTGTAAGGCGCTAATGCCGGCGGAATCGACAACACTTTTCGTGTCGTACCGTCTTCTAACGTTTCGTCTTTGTAAGACTGTGTGAGCACAGCTAAAAACATGCGATCCAACCCAATTGAGGTCTCAACAACATACGGAACGTATGATTCATTTATTTCATTATCAAAATACCGCAGTTTTTTACCCGAATGCTTTTCGTGCTGTTTTAAATCAAAATCTGTTCGCGAGTGTATTCCTTCCAACTCTTTAAAGCCCATTGGGAAGTTAAATTCAATATCAGCCGCAGCGTTGGCGTAATGCGCCAGTTTTATATGGTCGTGGAAACGGTACGCGGTGTCTTCAAAACCCAGCGCTTTATGCCATTTCATGCGGTAATCTTTCCAGTATTCATACCACTTCATTTCATCACCCGGTTTTACAAAAAATTGCATTTCCATTTGTTCAAATTCGCGCATTCTAAAAATGAACTGACGTGCTACAATCTCGTTTCTAAAGGCTTTACCAATTTGGGCAATACCAAACGGAATTTTCATGCGCCCGGATTTTTGTACATTTAAATAGTTTACAAAAATACCTTGCGCCGTTTCTGGTCGTAAATAAATTTTAGCCGATTCACCAGAAACTGAACCCAATTCTGTCGAAAACATTAGGTTAAACTGCTTAACATCTGTCCAGTTTTTAGATCCGCTTAACGGGCAAGCAATTCCTAAATCTTCAATTAATTTTTTAAGGTCGTCTAACTTTTCATTTTCCAATGCATCACGCATTTTGTCTTCAATGTCCTTAATTTCAGTTGCTCGGCGCAGTACATTTGGGTTCGTTGCTCTAAACTCAGCTTCGTCAAAAGCATCTCCAAAGCGTTTTTGCCCTTTAGCTACATCCTTATCTATTTTTTGGCGAATTTTTTCAATATGATCTTCAATCAACACATCTGCCCGGTAACGCTTTTTTGAATCTTTGTTATCAATCAATGGGTCGTTGAACGCGTCCACGTGTCCCGAAGCCTTCCAAGTCTCAGGCGCCATAAAAATTGCAGCATCCAGCCCAACAATGTTTTCATTCATCTGCACCATAGACTTCCACCAGTAATTTTTGATGTTGTTTTTTAACTCAGCACCTAACTGACCGTAGTCATACGTTGCACTAAGTCCATCATAAATTTCACTTGACGGGAATACAAAACCGTATTCTTTCGCGTGCCCAATTATATCTTTAAGGTTATCTTCTTGTGTTGCCATTTTTTACTTTTGTTTAAAGCATAGCCGAATATCAAAACGTCAACTTTGCTTTCTGTATTGGCAGTTTTAAAAGCTGCCTAAAATTCGACACAAATATACGGGATTCAGTAAAACATTAATTTAATGCCATTGATAAATTTAGAAGGAAAATGGCTACAAGAAAGTATTACGCTTCTTCTGAATCTATTTGCACAAAGTATCCAGAATATTAAAAATTTGAAAAGTCTCTTTGATTCGTTAAATTAGTTGGATAATAACTGGTAAGAGGAATAGAGGTAATTGTTTTTGGGTGGATGTTGGGCTTCATTAGAAAAAACTGAAATTGGATTCACAGGAACAATTCGAAAAGACAATTTACGAACACTACAAGCGAGTAGTGACTAGTGAATTTCCTAAAAAGCTTCTGAATGGAGTTGTCACTAAACTGGCGGTTGAATTTTATGAACAATATTCAAGGTTCAAAAAACAGTACCCTAAATCAGCAAAACGATACTCAAAATTTCATATTAAGGATTTAGATCATCCTCAAACATTTGAATCCATAATCGAATTCCTAAAAACCAAGGAGAAGTCCAATTACGAAAAATACGCTGGAGAACTTTTGAACCTGAACGAAAGCGAAGTAATTCAATTTGAACAAAGTCGAGAAGATTTTCACAACATGTTATAGATTTTATTTATGAACAAAAACGCTACTATATCTTGGATTTTTTTGGCGACCGCATTAGTAAGTCAAAAAGACCCCCTCGAGCTTTGAATCTATCTCGCAAATTGCTGATGGAATTGGGTGTGAGGTTCAAGAGTTTTTTGAGTGAATCATAAATTGACTGAAATGCTTGACACATTCAAAATAGAGTTTAAATGTTCTTCGGATATCCTAATCGAAGGTTTGACTAAATCAAGATTCGAAGTAAGAAAACCTGGTGCACTGCACAATAGGAAGAACTGGCCAACTACTAAGGAAATTGCCGAATGGAATATGATAAATGATAACAAGTTAACATACTCAACGAGTGACCCAAAAAAGTCGTCACCTTCTGATTTAATTGGACGGGCAGTTGCAAAAGAATATGGAAACAAAACTATTCTGACCATTAAACTGAAACCTAATTACCTCGCTCATACTTTCGTCTTACTCACAATATAGTGTTTTATTTACACTATGATTATTTGTATTTCGGAATCACCTATTTCGGCTTTTTTGCCATTTTTCATAGCTCTTTTTTCAACTATACTTTATGTCTATTTATACCTTCGAGAAGGAAAAAAAATCGTAAAAGATGCTCTAGAACATGTCAAAGATCTAATAGTAGAACCGAAACAGTAAATAACTACTTTAAATCATCAATCAAAACTACCTACAACGCAAAATAAATATCAGCGCTAAGCGCCGACAACATAAATGCTTATATTTATTAAAAACGTTGTAGCCAATTAGGACAATGAAACTTTTCAGCAGATACAAAGATCAAATAAAAATACCTAATGGTGTAAAAACTGAATGGTATGCTGATAAAGTAAGGTTTGTTGGAACAAAGAATAACTTGTACGACTTTTTGAGAGAATTCAGAAAACTGAAAGAGCTTAAAGACGGTAGTTTAGTAAAGCTAAATTCATTGACTCTAAAAGTATCTGATTATGTAACCGAAGACCGAAACAAAAAGCATTGGATAGAATTACCCAACCATGTTTGGGGCGTAATGTCAAGTAAGTTTTATGATGTTTTGCATGGATATGATGAGAACCCTTTTGATTTCGCTGATTGTGGATACATGGACAAAAGCCCTTTTGACATTGGAATTGAAATTACTGATTTACCACTATCTGATAATCTAATATTTAATTCTAACCATATTAAAGCTTATCAGTCAGAATGGAATAAGCTCTATGTTTTAGTTGAGGACAAGGAATTATTTGATTTCGTTGTAGACTGCTTAATTGAAAAAGGTGAAGTAAAAATTGAATATCACCAGCGAAGCACAATTGATTCGCTGAATCGTTACCGGACCTTTATAGACACTAAACAAGAGTCAAATTTACTTGAACTCTTGAAAGAAATTGAAGAAATTTGGAGACTGAATAATGAATAAAAACTGGCTACAACACGTTATTGAGGAAATAGCGCGTTCTGTGTTTTAAGAATGCTCAGAGCAAACTTGAAAGTTCACCGCTTTCTACTGCCCTACATGCTATATACTAACCACCATACACAATTATGAATATATCAAAATTAAGTCTTCTACTAATTATCCCGTTTTTGTCTTGCACAAATACAAATGATAAAAATGTCAGGAATGATTTATTAAACCCTGATGACAAAAAAGAAAAGGTAGAAAAAATAAAATTTAACACGCTTGTAAAAGGAACCGGAAGCCCTACTGTCATTTTTGAATCAGGATTAGGAACCCCTCTGAATAATTGGGAAATTATTCAAGAAAACATCTCCGCCAATTATAAAACCATTTCTTATGACAGAAAAGGAATTGGGGGAACACCGGCCACAGATCATCCAAGGACTATCGAAAATTTAGTGAACGACTTGGATATGTTGATCTCTCAAAACGAAATTGATGGACCAATCGTTTTAGTAGGGCACTCTCTTGGAGGTCATATTGCTAGAAAGTATCAGCAGTTATTTCCATCCAATGTTGCAGGTTTGTTCTTAATCGACCCGACCAATGAATACCTGTATGATGAGGTTTTCAAACAAATGTCTCCGGAATCTGCAGATTCAATGAAAACAGCATGGGACAACAGTTATAAAAAAGGCCCTATCGGTGTATATAACGAATGGAAAGAAGCTTATGCAATTGATCAAATAATGAGAGAATACCCTCTCCCCACCACTATTCCAATTACCATTCTTGCTTCTAACCAAGAGAGTGCATTTCTAACAAAAAAGAATGTTAAAATTAAAAAAGAACTATTTTTAGATTGGAAAAAAAATAAACCCAATGTAAAAATAGTAAACACGACTAATAGTGGTCATTATATCCATCTTGGAGAACCTGAATGGGTTATTACGGAATTAGAAAAATATCTAAAAAGTATAAAATAGTGTATGAAATCATAGCACTTTACGGGACCCTACGCTTGATATACTATAAACGTTATGTTTAATTAACCAGAAACATAAAAAATCACCATTATCGCTCCTACCACACCACTCGCAAAATGAACCAAACCAATTTTTAGTTGTACAGTAAAGTGAAGTCGACAAAGCAATAACCGGACAAAATTGTTCAAAAAAACTCTGTAATACACATGCCTGCAGCTATCAACGTACTAAAAAAGCTTTACTTAATCAAAGCTCTAACCTTGTTAACCACGTTCATATCAAGTTTCTCTTATGCTCAACCAGGCGAACATACAGCGGTTCATTCTTATGTTATCCTTACTCCTGCGGGTGATACCATGAATTTTAATGACGATACCAGAAATAGTGTCCACTTTAATTCGACTGATTTAACTGATTTTTCGGCAGAAGTTGAAGAAAATATCATTTACATTTCTTACGCCACAGGATTGGGCGCGCTTTCAGTCAATTTTAGTATTCTGTCTGGAAATGAAAAAATGGAAGTTGAGACGAATATAAAATCGCTTACCATTCCTTTTATAAAAGGCTCATACAAGGTACCATCACTAGTTGAACCGTATCTCCTATCTGACCTTACTATTTCCAACATAAATTGGGACTATTTTAAGGTAAATCCAATTTTTAAAGAGGCCGCGTTACCTCAATTACCTATGGTGGACAAAGAGTATCCAGAATTGAGGCTTAAGAAATTCCAGAGAGTTAACAATGAGCTGATAATAGGAGTTGCATGTGGAAACTATGATACGCTTCATTCCATATTCCGTAGTGAGGATAACGGTGAAAACTGGCAACTATCAAAACTGGTTTTTCCAAAGGAAAATAAGATGCAACGGGTACAGTTTAAAGAATTAGTGGTACAAAATGACAGTGTCTTTTATATTTTGGGTGAATATGGAATTAAAACGAAAACGAAGGTTATCTATAGTACTGATTCAGGTTTGTCCTGGAAAGAAGACACTACACTGGCTGCTAAGAACCCTCGATCTTTAGGTTTTGCAGTTCATTCTTTATTTTTCTTAAAGGATGAGACGGGAATTGCATTGGTGGAAAAAAATTATCAAAAAAAACACATCTACATAAAAAAAGCGCACTCAACGAGCTGGATAGATCAAGGAAAACTACCGGATACACTTTCTGGATTGATTGGTTATGATGCCATGGATAGGCTTTACCTACTGAAATACGGTTTTTATTATCAAAATGGAGGGAAAGTAAACAATGCTATTTTGTACCGCTCAGCCGACCGTGGATTAAACTGGAAAAGGGTTGACGTAAAAGACTCATGCCGTTTTGATGTTTCAGCAAACACGTTAAAAATACTTAACCCCAGGTCTTATGAATTAGGGTTTCAGCAATATGATGACTTAATCTGCTATCAGTTTAGAACCCATAATCATTTTTCGTTTCGATCGTTGACCCCGCAAAAATCAGATTATGATATCATTCTGGGAAGACACCATCTTTGCCTATCTAGAAATGCTGGAATAAGCTGGAAATACATTCCTCTTTTCAATTGGCCTATTCCCTCTACTTCCAATTTATATCTTGAAACACCACAAGACTTAATCATACTGGATGAAAAAAGAATCCTTCTGGTATTTAAAAATTCACTCAAAATAGGCTACATAGATAAGTTGTAGATTTAACTATAAATTCTTATTGAAAAATATGGTAATCCCCATAAAACAACCTAAATTACATTGCTTTTCGTCTCGTCTTAGCCCAAATAACCCAACTGTAAAAATGAACAACAGAACAGGAATAATGATGCCGGATGAATTTGTAAAAGTGAAAAATGACTAAACCAAAAAAACTAAACGGTTAGCAGTGGCATAAAAACCGTATTATTTCGAACCAAAATCATCCAACGCTGAAAGAATGTTACCCAACGATTTTCCTTTTTCGGTTAGACTATAATGAACTTCCATTGGAAATGAATCTACTTCTCGTTTTGAGATCAAATCAACATACTCTAATTGCTTAAGGCATTCAGTCAGCACTTTTTTTGATATTTTAGGTATTGACCTCCAAAGAGCATTAAACCGAATATCTTGATGATTAAATAAAAAATATAAAATGGCCGGTGTCCATTTACCTGAAATCATATCTAATGCTTTTTTAAGTCCACAATTTTGAAAATCTTTATGGTTCATGGTTGATCGATTAAATTAAGATTACCTAAAAGTAACCCTCGTTAAGTGAAAGAATCTCTTCTTTAAATTTATCAAAAAAATTATAAAAAATGAGAATTCAACTTTGGCGAAATGCTACATTAAAACTAACAATAAACGGAATTAACTTTCTAATTGACCCTATGCTGGGTAAAAAAGGTTCGTTTGGCTTATTCCCGTGGACGGAAGATGGAAAAATGAACCCCTTGGTTAACCTACCGTTCTCAGAAGAGGAGCTAGTGCAGGAATTAGAGGATATTGATGCTGTAATTGTTTCACACCTTCATCCAGACCATTGGGATGAAGCAGCTATTAAGTTATTGAACAAAACAATCCCATTGATTTGCGCGAATGAAATTGCTCCGCAATTAAAATCAGTTGGTTTTTCCAACGTAAAGCAGGTTGACGATAGGTTATCCTTCGGGAATGTACAAATATACCTTACCAATGGAAAACAAGGCAAGGGCGAAATAGGCGAAAAAATGGGAAAAGTATATGGTTTTGTTTTAAAATACTTAGACAGCACTATTTACATTGCAGGAGACACAATTTGGTGTGAAGAAGTTAAAAACACCATTAATAAACATCATCCAAAACACATTGTTGTTGCAGGAGGGGCTGCTACATTTTCTTTCGGAGATCCGGTTACTATGCCATTTAATCAAATCAAAGATGTCGCATCTTTCGCAAATGAATCTAACATTTGGATTACGCACCTTGAAGCTGTAAGTCCGTGTAGCGAAAATAGAGCTTACATCAGAAAATTACTAAAAGCCTATAATTTAGAAAATCAATGCATAGTGCTAGAAGATGGAGAAAAGTCGAATTTAATGATTGATTGATACGCATGAAGGCCTTATAAAATTAATTTCCGGTGCAAATTTTCTTGCGTTAATAGTCATGAATCTTAAAGTTGTTTATAGTCACTAAATTAGTTGCTTAAACAACATGAACTAATCTTGTGTAAGATCATTGGATAGAAAATAAGAGCCAATTAATTATAGTTAACTGCTTTCTGAAAAACGGGGAAGGCAACAAAAAAAGAACGTTTACCGGCTAAATTCAATTTCCAGATTCAAAAATTATTTTTTAGTATTACACTATGATAAACTTGCTCAACAAAGTACTGCATAAAAAAAACGGTGTCTTCATTATCGAAAGTTATGATGAACGGATGTTGGATGAGGAGCAAAACAAATGCAATAAAGAAAAGAATCACCGCACCAAATTCAACAATAAAATGAGAACTAAACCTTACCTATTAACCATCTATTTATTGGTCTTCTCTTTCTCTGTTTTTGGGCAAAACAAGTACAATAACTTGAAAAAATACAGTCGTTCTGAGTTAGTTGAAGATTTGTCATACTTAAAAAAACGCCTAATTAAAGGACATCCCGGACTTTATTGGTATAGTTCGCAAAACGATTTTTTAAAAGCCATTAATCAAATTGAAAATTCGTTAAATCAAAGCATGACCGAACTTGAGTTTTTGAATCAAGTGGCAAAGTTAAACGCTACAATAAAGTGTGCGCACTCAGATATCCGACCATCTCATAACTACAACAAATTTTGGAAAGACTCAGTTTATCTGATTCCAATCAACATTATGAAGGTGAACACTGATTATATTATTCATCAAAATTTAACAGGATATAAGGAATTGACCGTTGGGACAAAACTAATCTCAATTAATGACGTCGCAATCGCAGAAATTATACACCAGGTTTTACCATACATCCCCTCTGACGGGGATAATCAAACACGTAAATATAATGCGTTAAAAAGAGGGTTTTATCGCTACTACTCTTATTATGTTAATTCAACCAGTAAAAATTTCAAAATCCGTTATGAAAATGCGCAGGGAAAGCCTGCTGAAATTATAGTTGAAGGAATTAAAAAGGCTGTTTTTGATGAAAAAAGGTCCGCTTTAGATAAGTTGCAATCAGATCAATCGCCTGTTGTGTCGTTTGAAATTTTAGATAGCCTCTCAACAGCTATTTTAACACTAAAATCGTTCAGAAATGACTTAATGGAGAAAGAAAATATTGTTTTTAAGGATTTTATTACCAATTGTTTTAAGCAGTTAGAACAGACAAAATCAAAGAATTTGATTATTGACGTAAGGGGTAATGCCGGTGGCTACAGTGAGTACGCAGCCATTTTGTTTTCTTTTCTGACGGACACTTCATTTGAATACTGCAAAAAGCAAACCGTTACAACCGATAAGTTGATTAAGGGTGTTGAATATGATATACCCCAAACCTTTGCTAATTTTCCAACAGCTGTTGTTGTTGAAAATGGCCAATACGTTTGGAAAAACCATTCCGTTTTAGGTTGGCGGCAGCCGTCAGAATTTAATTTTTCAGGAAATATCTACTTTCTTATTGATGGTGGATGCTCGTCAACTACATCAGAATTAGCCTCATTGGCGCGTAGTGAAAATATAGGCACCTTCATTGGTGAAGAAGTAGGTGGTTGTTATATGGGTAATTCTGGTGGAGTTTTAGGGTGGTTTGAACTACCAAATTCAAAATTGAGGGTGAGAATGGGGATGGTGAAATTTGAAATGGTTGATCGCAACGTGATGAACAAGCAGGGAGTTGTTCCCGATTTTAGCGTTGAATATACGATTGACGACATAATCCAAGGAAACGACCTTGAAATGAAACGAGCGCTCTTAAAAATCAAAGAGCGCAGTACAAAAATTCATACGCGACATTAAAAAGATGAATATGAAATGCACAGCAACATTATTATTTTTTATTCCGCTATTATTAACTGCTCAGTCGTTAGAAAATCAGTTTGACAACCTGCTGGACTCTGTTTATAATTCAAACAAAGATGCGTTAGGTATTTTGATTCATGTAGAATCTCCGGATCGTAATGTTTCGTGAGCCCCAGCAATTGGATTTTCGGACAGTTCTAAAACAGCAGCACTTGTTTCAAATCAACCCGTATTACTTGCAAGCAATACCAAAACGTATGTATCTGCTGCTGTACTGCGGTTAATCGAAAAAAAACTAATTGACCTAGACCAACCGATACTAAACTTAGTGAGTGAAAAAACCAAGCACCTTTTTGAAGAAGATGGATACGAGTTGGGTAAAATTACGCTTAAACATTTACTTTCTCACACCTCGGGCATTCATGACTATGTAAATGACGAATATTTTCAGTTTGTAATTAATAAACCGCAACATAAGTGGAGCAGAGACGAACAAATAAAACGCACAATTGAAATTGGAAAACCGCTAAATGAACCCGGCGCAGCATTCCATTACGGAGACATTAATTATTTGCTGTTGACAGAAATTATTGAAAAACAGGTAAAAAAACCTTTCCCACTCGCCATAAAGGAACTTTTAAAATACGAGGAGCTGGCATTAACCAATACATGGTTTAAAAATTTAGAGCCATCACCTAAAAACACAACCAAATTTGCGCATCAATATGCAAACAATTTTCGTTGGGATTCTTATGAAATAAACCCGTCTTGGGATTTGTACGGAGGAGGAGGAATTGCCGCGACGGTTAAAGATGCTGCACTTTTTTATCAATACCTTTTTAACGGAAAAATCATTCAAAATGATGCTTTGTTAACGCAAATGTATACGTATGTTCTACCCGAAGAAGAATCTAAGTATTGTTTGGGTATTTATCACTTTAATTTTGGATTCAACCTCTATTATCATGGCGGATGGTGGGGAACGGATGTTAACTATTCTCCAGAAACCAATACCTCAATAGCTGTAGTTACGTTAGTTAAAGAGAAGAGAACGGATATAAATCCATTTTTAGGAAAAAAAATACATGAGATTATAAAATAACAACCGTTTGGAGGAAAAGGCTTGTTGGAAGTAAAGGAGATGAATATGGTGAGTGCGGATGAACATAAAACCAACATTAAGCGTGTTAAGTAATAACGAAAACTTAACCAACTATTAGGAAGTAATACTGCATTGTGAAAAAGAAGTTTAACCAATATCTTATATGCTGTTCATTAATTTTAATAACCTATATAGCACTATCCCTCATTTTATCCGATTATTGGGAGTCTAGCTATACATCTAAGCTAAACGAACAAAGAAATCACAATAGATTACCAGAGCTGACTGAAAATTATCTTTTAGATACAAGTTATCAAGCGAATGAACAATTTAACATTCAATGCTGGAGTTTAAAGAGTAATCAGATTTCAAGCGAACCATTTCATACTAGAAAAAATATCTGGTACTCCAAGAGTTTTTGGCTTTGGAAAAACGAATACTTGGGTGAATCAGATTATTATGAGATTAAAATATCTCCCGAAGTCAAAATAGATTTAAATACATTTTATGACAAGAAGAAAAACCAGTTTACTTATCAGCTAGATACAAACTTGACTGTTCTTGGTAAAGAACAAAAAATTCAAAAAGAAAACGAAATGTTTAAACGAGCAGAAGAAGAAGGGTACTACCTATGCGGAACTGCACTGCTGGACGATTTCAGTTTCTACGAAGAAATTTCAAGAGAAAAATTTATTTCAATACTCACAGAATGGAGTTTGAAGCTAGAGTAATAACTGCGTGTAGCACAAAATAAAATTAACACCTCCCAATATGCTATAAATCCCTAACTTTAAAAAAGTTAACACCAATGGCGATATGGACGAAATTTTAGATAAAAACACAACGCGTTTTGGAAAAAACCCAGCTTTAATCTTTGGCCAAACGTATTTAATTATTGAAGAAAAACCTATTCTTGGAAAAGTTAATAAACGCACTATTCCATTGAGTCAAATAAAGGCAATTAATTATACTAAATCTACTTTTGGTAAGTTTGTTTTGGCGATTTTCACATCCATATTTTCGCAAGATTTCCCTGACTATAAATCATTTCTTGAAATAGCCTATGTGATTGACGGTGAGGATTCCAAAGTAGCCTGTAATGGACGATTTAATAAAAATGAAATAAAAGAAATGAAAGAATTAATTTTTTCCAGATCAAGAAGCTGAAACAACATGTAAAAAGCAACCAACGCGATTTTTATACTAAAAAATGTATTTTACTGATATGAAATCACCACATAATTTAAGCCTTCTTTTTATCGTTAGTATTTTCATTTTTTCCTGTAATTCCAGTGAGAAAAAAAATGAACTATCATCTGTATCGGAACCTGAACAGGATACCACCTCTAACATCAAATTGGACACCTTTCCGAAATCTTACGTTTTCAGAAACATTAATTTTCTTAGTTATTGGATAGAGTCGGACAAGGTCAATTCAGTTGAAGAATTGTATGACAGTGCCTTTTTTGAATGGGTTACTGATTCTAGCGTTTACTATGAGTATTTTCCGAAGAACAAAAGGTCAAAATTTTTAAAAGCGAACGATACGCTTGTTTTCTCTTCGTTACGTCCTGTGGAATTCGATTCAGTTTTTGTCGGTTTTAAGCGGCCTTCGGGTAATGAAAAAGAGTTAATCGTTACTGATGAGGGGGCGATCACGTTGTTTAGGTCATCATGGTGGCTCTGTTCAAATCCAGCTTGCGAGTGGGAACATGGACACATGCAACAAAATGAGACCATGTATATTAGTGAACAATTCGGAGTCATTTGCTGGTTCAGTCAAATTGACCCACACCATATTAGCGTGCTTTCAAGTGTTAATGGAAATTTATTTGATCCGGAGATTTTAATTCAAGCCTTGAGTCAATATAAAATCGATCCGAGAATAATGGATAAAATTGGAAAGTGAAGTGGCTGCAAACTTGAACTGGACTATTTCAAGTTTATGGCAAAAGGTCTATTTAATTCTCACTAAACTTACCATACGGGTTTACTTTTTGGCATTTTTCACTGCCTAACACCGTTGGGTCGCCTTGTTTTTCTGACCAAAACCCGTCTAACGAATAATCTGCTCCGCATTTGTATACCACTACCCCGTTATAAACGTTGTCGTCGTCTCCGTTGTACCAAAAGTTAATGACCAATACATCATCTTTAAAAAAACCGGTGCCGTATTGTGCTTGCACGTTGTTAATGTTCCACTCTGCAACAATGCGATTATTGCTGTTTAGTTCCAACTTTAAAATACCTTCATAAGGTGTACGTTCGGTATTTTGGTTTGTGCCGGTAAGGGTGTATTCTCCAACTAATTCAAAAATGGTCATTGCTCAACTTTAATAAAACGAATAATCAAAGGTATAGGTCGATTTAATCTCACCCTTTTTATCTCTTTCTTCCATTTTTAATGGCAAACCGCGTTCATCATATTCAAAATGAACGGTAGAAAGCTGCACGCGCTCTTTGGATGTACTTTGCCAATCGCGCCCCTCTTTTATTGCTTTTTCAAGTTGATTTTTTTCATTGTACACATAACTAGTAGTAGGCAAGCTAGGGTCGCTCCCATTCCGTATCAATCGTCCGTCACTGTCATATTGCTGCATTGAATACTGCGTTGCCAATTCGTAGCCGTATTTACCGGCCAATTGTGCTTTAAAAAATTTATTCGGATTCACGTAAAATTCAAGAATCGCCTCTTCATCATTAGAAAGTTCGTGCACGGCTTGTCCTCCTAAATGGCACTCCCCTTTTCGGACGGTTTTTATGCCGTCATTCAATTCAATTTTTGTGTAATGTGCCTTTATTTCTGTAATCAACCCGTGGTCATTGGCATCATAATTAATGCATTCTGTTACGTAAAGTGTATCTGCGTAATTGATTCTCCGCGTAACTGTTTTTTCTATTTTGCCTGTCTGTGCACTTTCTTCTAATTCAGTTATCCAAAGCGTATCTGTCGATTCTCGTGGAATGATTGTTTTTGTGGAGCGCAATTCATGCATGCTGTATACCTTATACTCTACTTTGCCTTCAGTTGCAGTAAATTTATAAGTTTGATCAAAAATCACACGAGAGGTGTCTTTTAAGTCGTACCGCAAGTAGGCCGTTTTGCGCCCTTCGTCATCATACCGAAACACGCGTTTATCTATCTGAGCGCTACCCCCACGCGGAAGCAGTAATGTTGTACGTTCGCCTTTTCGGTTATAAATGCTCATTTCGTGCAGTTGGGTCGTATCTGTCAAATGGTTTACACGTATTGTATGTATTCCATATTCAATTACTTTTTGCGCCAGCAATGAATCCAACTCGTCTCCATTGTGCGAAAAAGCTGTAAAACTCTTAATTAGTAATATCCAACATGTCCATCTGCTAAAAAAAATCATTCATTTATTTTATTTATACGCAGTGTATTTTTTTTACCCGCGTTTACGGCGAAGGCTTGTGGAAATTTGATTTTTAATCAAAACAAAAAAGAGGTACTTTTTAAATGAATCCTTTTTCTTGCAATACGGCTTTCATTTGCTGTTGTAAATTGCGCGCAGCAGCTCCAGCTTTCGCTGCAAAATCTTCTCCTTTTCCGGCAAAAATTATTCCGCGAGATGAATTGACAAGCACGCCACAATCGGCATTCCATCCGTAACTCGCCACATCTTTTAATGATCCGCCCTGCGCACCTACCCCAGGCACTAAAAAAAAATGTTTTGGACACAGCGCACGCACGTCTGCAATTGCTTCACTACGCGTAGCCCCTACTACATACATCAGCTTCTCGTCGTCTCCCCATTGGGTAGATTTTTTGATTACTCGTTCAAACAGTTTTTCACCGTTCATATCTGTTGTAAACTGAAAATCTAACGCGCCTTTATTGGAGGTTAGTGCCAATAAAATTACCCACTTGTCTTTGTATTCAAAAAAAGGGGTTACACTGTCTACACCCATATAAGGTGCTACGGTTACTGCATCAAAACTCATTTGTTCAAAAAAGGTTTTGGCATAATAGTGTGATGTATTTCCAATGTCTCCGCGTTTGGCATCTGCAATGGTAAAAATATCTTTTGGAATATAGTCTACCGTTTTTTTAAGGGCATCCCACCCTTTGCTGCCGTGGCATTCGTAAAAAGCCACATTGGGTTTATACGCAACACACACCTCTTTTGTCGCATCAATAATGCGTTTATTGAATTCAAAAATGGGGTCGTCATATTCCAATAAAAACTTGGGAATTTTTTCTAAATCCACATCAAGCCCTACGCATAGAAATGATCCTTTTCGTTTTATATTTTTTACTAACTCTTCTTTCGTCATTGGTTAAACAATTCCTGTTCCGTCTTTCATTTTTTCCGCATTCTCTGCAATTTTTAATGAATCAATTAACTCTTGAATGTCGCCATTCATAAACGTAGGTAAATTGTACATTGTTTTGTTAATGCGGTGGTCTGTTATACGTCCTTGCGGATAATTGTACGTTCTAATTTTCGCAGATCTGTCACCAGTAGAAACCAGTGATTTTCTGTGCTCAGAACGTTCTAGTTCTTTTTTTTCCAACTCGGCCTGATACAACCGTGTACGCAAAACCGTTAGGGCTTTTTCGTAGTTTTTATGTTGTGATCTTCCGTCCTGACATTCAACAACTGTATTTGTTGGTATGTGGGTTAAGCGCACTGCAGATTCTGTTTTGTTAACGTGCTGTCCACCTGCTCCGGAAGCTCTGTAAGTATCTTTTTTTACGTCTGCCATGTTCAATTCCACATCTACCTCTTCTGCCTCTGGCATTACGGCCACGGTTATGGCAGATGTATGCACACGCCCTTGTGATTCTGTTTCGGGCACACGTTGCACACGGTGCACACCTGATTCAAACTTTAGCGTTCCATAAACCCCGTCACCTTCCACTTCAAATGAAAGTTCGCGATAACCACTTGTTCCGCCTTCGTTAGAGTTTACCACTTCTGTTTTCCACCCTCTTGATTTAAAAAACATGGTATACATCCGGTAAATATCCTCTACAAAAATGCATGATTCATCACCACCTGTACCTGCGCGCAATTCCACAATTACGTTTTTATCATCTTCCGGGTCTTTTGGTATCAGCATCATTTTGATGTCCTCTTCCATCTCTTCCCGCCTTGGCAATAATTCGTCCAGCTCCATTTTTGCCATTTCACGCATCTCTGCGTCTTGCTCACCATCCAGCATCTCTTTGGCTGTAGCAATATTGTCTACAACGTTTTTATAGGCTTTATAGGCTTGTTCAATTGTCTCTAAATCTTTATACTCTTTCGTCAACTTTACGTATCGATCCATATCGGCAATAATGTCCGGATCGGTAATTTGCTGGCCTACTTCATTAAATCGTATTGAAATGGACTCTAATTTTTGTAAAATATCACTCATCTTTGTTTCTTCTTAATTCATCTTATCTACAACAGTAACCGCAGTTAATTAGTTGTAAACAAATTCTCCGTGGGCAGATTTTATCGTCAGTTTATTGCCTTGATGTGCTTCGCACCGTCCTACTATTTTAGCCTCAATGCCAAACCCTTCTGCTATTTTCATAATACCCGCAGCGTGTTCTTTACTTACATAAATTTCCATGCGGTGCCCCATGTTAAATACTTTGTACATCTCTTTCCAATCTGTATTTGATTCATGCTGAATCAACTTAAAAAGCGGCGGTGTTTCAAATAAGTTGTCTTTTATGACATGTACGTCTTTTACAAAGTGTAAGACCTTTGTTTGTGCACCTCCACTGCAGTGTACCATTCCGTGTATATCGTTCCGGTAATCGTCTAAAACGGCTTTTATTACAGGAGCGTAAGTACGCGTTGGCGAAAGTACGAGCTTACCCGCATCTAATGGCGTATCCGCTACTTTATCTGTTAGTTTTTTAGATCCGCTGTACACTAAATCTTGTGGTACTTCGGGGTCAAAACTTTCAGGATATTTATCTGCCAAATAGCTGTTAAATACGTCATGCCTTGCACTTGTTAAACCATTGCTTCCCATCCCGCCGTTATATTCGCTTTCGTAAGTAGCCTGGCCGGATGATGATAAGCCTACAATCACATCACCATCTTGAATGGTGTGGTTAGATATTACATCAGACCGTTTCATTCGCGCCACCACGGTAGAATCTACAATAATGGTTCGCACCAAATCGCCTACGTCTGCTGTTTCGCCACCGGTAGAATAAATATCAACCCCGTGTTTTCGCAAATCAGCCAGCAACTCTTCTGTTCCATTTATAATTTCAGAAAGTACAGTTCCGTCAATTTTATTTTTATTTCGTCCTATAGTAGAGGACAACAAAATGTTTTCAGTTGCACCTACACACAATAAATCATCAATGTTCATAATGAGTGCGTCTTGGGCTATTCCTTTCCAAACAGATGCATCTCCGGTTTCTTTCCAATACATATAAGCTAATGAACTTTTAGTTCCGGCACCATCTGCATGCATTACAATACAATAATTTTCATCTCCGGTCAAGTAATCGGGCACTATTTTGCAAAATGCTCGCGGAAACAAGCCCTTATCAACGTTTTTTATTGCGTTGTGTACATCTTCTTTTGAGGCTGAAACACCTCTTGATTTATATCTTTCGTCTGCCATTGACATCTTCTTTTTATTGCAAAAATAAAAAAGCACTCTTCCATTTATCGTGGATGAGTGCTTCCTTTAAAAAAATTAAATCTAATCTATTGTCCCGGCTCTGTTTCTTCGCTTGGTACAAAGTCAAAGCTCAGTATCGCACATTCCGTACGTCTGTTTAATTGGTGATAGTATTCAAATTTCTCTGTATCGCTTCGTTTCAGCTTGGTAATCATACCACACTCTAGCAATAACGGCTCTTCCTCTCCATTTTCATCTTTAACTTGAATGGTAGCTGGTGTTGTTTCACCTAATCCTTTTGGTATTAATCGTGCAGGGTTTACACCTTTTTCGTTTACCAAATAATCCACGCATGATTCCGCACGTCTTTGTGAAAGTGCTTTGTTCGCCGCGTCTGATCCACGACAGTCAGTATGCGAAATAAGCTCCACAATAATGTTTGGATTTTCTTGCATCAAATCGTACAGGTAGTTCAATGAATCTTTCGAGTTAATTGTGCTGTCTACTAATAATTCTGCTTTACCCAATGCGTAACGCACCTCTGGTAAACGAATTGGTTTTACAATGTTCAGCACTTTCAAATCACGAATAATTCGGGTATTGGTTTCAATTCCTTCTGTCGTAAACTGATCTTTTGAGCCTAAGTATAATTTTTCAATACCAGAAACTTCTAATGTCCATGTCGCTCCCGGATCTAAATAACGATCGCCATCTGGTTTTTCTCCAAGATTAATTTGTCCTTGAGCATCTGTTGTTAAATCATAGCTGGCACCATTAGAACCAACCAATTTCACATTTGCTCCTTCAATCGGATATCCTTCTTCTTGATCTGAAACAATAATCATTACGTCAATTAATACCGGCGGTAAGTAGAAATCCCAAATATCTTGTGAGTTTGATCCTTTTGAACCATTTCTGTTTGAACTGATATACCCTCTTTCAACTTTTCCTGTTTCGGTAAAAATCATGTGGTAATCGTCGCGGCATGAATTTAACGGAGCCCCTAAGTTTGTGGCATTAATCCATTTATTCTCTTCGCCTACACGCTCTGCAACAAAAATATCCATACCTCCCATTCCTACGCGACCGTCTGTTGCAAAGTATAATTTGCCATCAGGACCAAAAGTTGGGAACATATCGTTTAAAGATGTATTGATTTCTTCGCCCATGTTTACGGGTAGACTCCAAGAATCAGAACGTCTGTCATACGTTGTAATCCAAAGGTCAGTTCCACCGTAACCACCCGCCATATCTGATGCAAAAATCAATGTTTTTCCATCTTCTGTAACTGCAGGGTGTCCAATATTTGTTGAATCATGATCTTTCAACTCTAATTTTTTAGGCTCATCCCATGATTTACCTTTTTGTTCTGTCATGTAAATATCACAACCCAACTTCATGTTTTCTTCCATTGGACATCTTGTAAACCACATTGTTCTTCCTCTTCCGTCAAAACACATAGTCCCTTCGTTTTCTGGCGAGTTAACCGGCTTTTCCATTGGCTCTGGTTGACCCCAATTTCCATTACGATCAATTTTAGATACCCAAAGGTCCATAAAATTTTCACCTGTTATCGGGTCAGACTCTGCTCCGGTAGATCCCGGACGAGATGATGTAAAATACATTTCTTTTCCTCGTCCACCCATTACGGTTGCATAATCAAAGAATTTAGTGTTTAGCTTTGTTACGTTATTTACTAAGTGTTTTGTCGGACTGGCAATTGCTGCTTTGTAAAAGTCACATGACTCTAATCTGATTTTAGCAACTTCACTAGTTGGATCTAACTTTAAGTATTTCTGATAATTTTCTTTGGCCTCTGCATGTTTGCATTGTGCCATTTCCATTTCAGCTAATTTGAAATATACAATTGGCTCAAACTCTTGGTAACGTAATAAAATTGATTTTTCGTACTGTTGTTCCGCAGGTGCATGTTCACCTAATAGGTCATAACAACGACCCGACATGTAAGCAAAGTATCCCTTTTTTTGTCTTGCTTTGTCATTCTTTGGGCTTATTTTTTCTGATGCCAATTTAAATGCTTCCGCAGCTTCGGCATAAGCGCCAGCTTTCCACAATTTAACAGCCTCCCCGGTATAACTTCTTGTTACTTGTTCTTGTGCTAGAGTAGCATTCCCAAAAGTAAGTAGGGTAACAAAGAAAATTATTGACTTTAGTGATCTCATATAAATTAACTTTTCTGATATAAGCTTAATACTCAAGAGGCGAAAATAAAGATTTTATTTGATTTATTTACATTTTAACCTTATAATTTCGCGTCACTTATTGTACTACGTATTTTTACTGTATACTCTCCATTTATCTAATAGTTTCAAAAAACCTTCGGGCAATTCAGAGTTCACATAAACCCGTTCTCCTGTTAAGGGATGGTCTACCCCTAATGTTTTTGCGTGTAAGGCTTGCCCCGGTAACAACTTGAAACAGTTGTCAATAAATTGCTGATACTTCGTAAACGTAGTTCCTTTTAAAATTTTGTCTCCACCATATTCCAGGTCATGAAAAAGGGGGTGTCCAATGTGTTTAAAATGGACTCTGATTTGATGTGTTCGCCCAGTTTCTAGCCGACACTCTACAAGTGTGACATACCGAAATCGTTCCACTACTTTATAGTGTGTTACGGCATGTTTTCCGTATTCTTCGGCATCATCATACACGATAAAAACTTTTCTGTTTTTACGGGACCGACCGATATTTCCTTGTATTGTGCCTTCATCTTCTGCCAAATCTCCCCACACCAGGGCGTAATAAACACGCTCACTTGTTCGGTCATGAAACTGCTGCGCTAAGCTGGTTAACGCTGTTTCTGTTTTAGCAATTACTAAAATTCCGGTAGTGTGTTTGTCTATCCGGTGTACTAAACCAGGTCTGCCAAAATAGTCCTCTCGTTGTGGTAGCGAATCAAAATGATACACAATTGCATTTAGCAAAGTTCCTGTATAATTACCATACCCCGGATGAACCACCATATTGGCCGGTTTGTTTACCATTACCATCTGGTCGTCTTCGTAAACAATTTCTATTGGTATATTTTCGGGGATGAGCTTAACTTCACGAACGGGGAAGGGTAACACGACCGAAATTTCATCTTTTGGGCGTACTTTATAATTGGACTTAACCGACTTACCGTTAACAAAAAGGGTACCTGCCTTGGCAATGCTTTGCAGGCGATTACGCGAAACATTCGGCAACCGCTTCATCAAAAATTTATCAATACGCAAGGCTTCCTGCCCTACATCTGCTATGATATTGTGGTGTTCAAAAAGGTCTTCTTGCTGCTGTTCTTGCTCATCTTCGTCGTTCGCACTCGCCGCCGCTTCCTCTTTTTTACGCATTCATTAGTGTTTTATTAATCGTGTAGCGTGGATTTTTTCTCCACTATTATTTCGGATATCTACCAGATAAACGCCTTGTTCTAAGAACGAAACATCTACTTGAGCCAGTGTTTGTGTTTCAAGCACTATGCGTCCACTCATATCAAATAAACGGACAATTGCACTTTCGGTTACACCGTTAATAGAAAACTGTTGGTTTGCCGGATTCGGGTAAACGTTAATTTCTGCGGTTTTTCTTGCTCTTGTTTCTGCCGCCAATGTACCGTCTAAGGCAGTTGAAAATACCGGGCGAATAAGTAATGAAATATCAAAAGAGGAGGTTAACCACGATTCTCCGGTTTTTCGAAACACTTTATCGCCGTTGTTAATGTTCCAATCTAGCCCTATGTTTAGGCTAAATGAGCTTACGTTTTGCCACCCTACGTAAAAAGTTTCATCTACATTTAAAAATCCATCTTCTGTCAAATAAGCGGTATTGTTAAACGTATAGTATTTAAATCCTTCTCGCGCGCCATTATAATCTGGAGTGTGAGAGGCAAAAAAGTCGTCTTGATAAATAATTTCGCCAGGCTCACCACCGTTATCTGCCCAAACGGTGAGTAGAAAAACTTCATCTTCAAAATTTGTTACGGTCGGCACAAAACGCATTAAAATACCGGTTAAAGCTCCACTTTGGTAAGCATCAAACTTATAAGCCATTAACGAACCCGAACCTTCTATACCGTAACCCGCCTCTGCCGTTCCATCATCATACGCATAGTAATTTGAAAAACGCTGGGTAAAATACGTGGTATCATTTTCAGGATAAATGTTGGAACCATCTGTATTATCTGCAATGTTTACTTTGACATCAAATTCGGCTTTATCTGCCGCTATGGACTGGTCAAAACTGTACAGACTTGCTACATCAAAATAATTAAGTTGCTGCCCTGTCTGGTAGCCCGGTTCTAAAATTCCGGTAGATGGAATAGCAAACGGACTGCCGCCCTGCAAAACTCCTTCATAACGCGATTGATACTGCCCGGGAGAAAATAAAATAGCGGTATTGTGGCTATTGTATACATACAATTCAGATTCTGCAAGCATTTTTTCGGCGCCAGAGGTTGTTTTGTAATGATCCCACGGAACGGAGGTATAATCTTGTAAAAATGTATTAATGGGGTATGAAATTGCCAAATCGTTGTTTACATCTGTGCCGGTATGGCATTTTCTTCAATTTTCACATAATCAATATGCCAATGGTCTAACGCACCCGAAAGTGACGCGTAGTTTTTAATTCTGAATTTGAATCCGTCGCGTTGATAATCGACATCAATAAAATAAACAGCAGTATCCCACTGATTTGGGGCGACGGTAGCTGTGGTGGCAAACCAAGGGGTTCTGTCCCACTCGTCATTGTCCACATCCCAAACTTCCAACAATAAACTATCGTTGTTTTCTGGCAAATTACCGTAACCCTTGGCCTGGTAAATAAAACTTAACCGAACAAGCCCCTCTGGACTTTCTAAATTTATGGGTTTGGACGTTAAATAATCGGCTACGCCATAAGCGGATTCATCTCCAAACGCGTAGGGAAAACCATTTTCGTCAACACCATCTAATGTAGCTACACCTAATGACCAGGGATCAATGGCAAATGAGTAATTATGGTAAGCGAACGCGTCTACCCAAACCGTTCCGTCATCAGCTATTGTTTTGGTAAATACGCGGGCACTGTCTTGTGTAAAATTAGGTTCATAAAAAATGGTGTCCTGGTCAGCATCAAGCACTCCATCAATTAATGAGTCTACAATTACATAACATTCTTCAAAAAGAGTGTTGGCCTCTCCCTCTACCGGATAAAAATCTAAATTATTCTCCCACACCATAACTTGTGGAAACGTGTAATATGAAAAAACCTCAGTTTCTCCTCCGGCTATAACAACCGTGTCGCGGCGTGCGCGAGAAGAATCGCATAAGGTAATGTCTGCCGCTAGTGGCAGTGTATTGGTTTCGTTCATTAATTCATAAAACAATTCTGACGTCACTCCGGGGTCGTCAAAATCTTCTGTGTACTGCTCAAACTTATTGGTTGAAAAATCATCAAAAAAAGGCAATTCCAGTGTATCTAGTACAAAAATAAAAGTACTGTCTATTTCAGCATTACCCGCCTTTACCGTAGCCACTTGACCGTTGTATAGTGCAGGGTTATATTGCAATGGTACTATGCGTTCTTGCGCAAACACACTGGTTGTTAAGCCTAAAAAAAAGAATATTATTAATTGTTTCATGTTGATCAAAGCCTTGTGATAGCTGTTTTATTTTGCCGCCCAAACCGTAATTGTAGAACCTGCTGCAACGTTTACTCCTTCTCCACCCCGCGGGTTTTGATCTGAAATTACAGCGTTTGCCAATTCTTCTTCGTTAGCACAGGTTGCACAATCCGGATAAAGCGAAACTGTTAAATTACTTAAACGTTCTCTCGCCTCACTTATTGTTAAACCAATTAAATTTGGCAAAGAGGAGGTTTCGCCACTTTGCCCCTGGGCTACGACTAATTCAATTCTGCTACCTTTTGGAATAGCTGTACCCGCCGCAATAGGCTGCCCGTCATACAACTGTTTCATTACAAAACCTTTTCCTTCTACCGCCGGTTGGTAACTTACTTTTGTGCGAATACCAATGGCTTCTAAACTAGACTCTGCCATTCGTTTGGACATGTCTACAACATTTGGCACTTTAATCATTTTAGGGTTAACAGGAACGACAGAAAGTAAAATTTCTCGTCCGTTTTTTACGTACATACCAGAAGAATCTGTTGGCTTTGGATATTGCCAGCACACCGTTCCTTTTGGCCAATCTTCTAAAAAAACAGAATCTTGAATGGTGAATTTAATTCCTTTTCCTTCAGTAAACTCTTCCAAATCATCCATGTGGATTTTATAAAAGCTTGGCACCGCTATCCGCTCACCAAAACTGGTGGTATTTTTTAAATAATAGCCCTCCGCTATTACAACAACGGCCCAAACCACAATAATAGCCAGCAGGTTAAACAAAAACTGTTTGCTGATAAAGAAACGAAAAAATTTTTTCATGGTTTGTGCTTTCTGTTAACTCCGCAAATATAACCAATCTCTATAAAACCCGTGGCGCACTGCCTGTTTTTGACGCAATTGTTTATTAACCGACTTTGGGTTGCTTTTATTTGATGGATAATACAGCTAAGTTGGCTTACTTAAACATGCCCGATACGAGTCCAACATCTGTCAGAAAGTAGACTTTATCATTACTAAAAGCAAATGCCTTAGTGGTGGTGGGCACTTTATACGTAAAATCGGTATCTAAAAACGCTTTGTTTGAAACAGCCTCTATTGTGCTATTGGTGCGCAATAATAGGTAATTATTAAACACCCCAATGGTTGAGGCATTGGTGGGATACATTTTAATAAACGTACCAAAAATATCAAAAATAGCGACTCCTTTATTGGGGATGAGGATATATAAAAAATCGTTATGTTCTAACATCTGCGCGGGCTGATCTTCATATCCAAAAATGGTCGAGAGGTTATCTGTCTGAGACTCTATCTCTAAATCGCGGTTTAGTTTTAACAAACGCATCATGCCGCCATCTAACACCCAAAAGGTATTTCCGCCAAATGATTCGCACACAAGCCACGGTTGCTGTACTCCTGCGCTTAATAAATCAATTTCTCCGCGTAGATCGGTAAGGGTATTGTCAAAAAAATGCAAAACGGCTCGCTCCTGGTCAAACACCAATACCCGAAACGATTTTGAACTTTCAATAGAAGTGGGCATTAATGTTTTTAATGATGCCACATAAAGCGGTTTTTTTGTAGATTGGTAAAACTGCTGGATGATGTCTTTTTTTGTCAGGTAAACACGTCCAAAATTGTCAACCGAAAAATGGTCAAACTGCCCTTTTATGGTATCGGTTGGTACAAATGTTTTTTCTTGCCCATAGAGAAACACTGAGATGCTTATACTTAAAAAAAGAAAAATGTATTTACCCATGGTAAGTGCTCAAGCGCAGTTTTTGTGCCAAACTATTTTAGACAAAACGTTTGCCCGCTTTGATTTATTGCGCAACCGAATGTAGTTTGAATTTTACTAAAATGCAAAAGTTACACCGCCCAATACCTGAAAGCCTTGAACGCGGTAACGGTTCCATCTGAAATATTTTTGTGCAGCTAAATTGTTAAACTGTAAAAAAGCGGATATTCTGCTGTTGTAACGGTACTCTGCATGCAGGTTAGCATCTGCCACAAAGCCTAAATCAAACGCGTCGGCAGCGTCTTGTGGGTTAATGGCTCCTTCGGGGCTTTTTCTACCGCCCAAAAAGGTAATGTCTGATTTAATGTAAATTTTATCATATAAATTATAGCTACCACGCAATGTCAAATCCAAAGCGGGCAGGTGCCATGCATATTCTTCGTTTACAGCATTGTAATTGTTGTATGCCAATACTGCATCTACCTTTAATTTTTCACTTGCCTGGTACGATACACTTGCGTTTATCCCTAATGCACTTACCTCATCATAAATTACTGTGAACCGGTTTAGCTCAGCTGTAGTGGTGTCGTTAAAAAACAAGGGCATGTTTGTGAAATTGCTGGAGTGAAACTGAAGGTTAAAAGCCAAACTCTTGGACAGTGTTCCTTTAATTCCACCATATACCTTAAATTCTCTGGTTGCCTCTAAATTTATACCCGAAGCAATAAACTCGTTGGTGCAGTTTAGGGTTTGAAAGGTGTTTTGGTTAACACCGCCGCCAATTCCTGCATACGGAATAAACATGTTGTTGAACAAACTGTATTTACCCTCAATAATTGGCACCACTTTAAATACATTATCACTCGGGATGTCAAAATTCAAATCTACCCCATAAATTACTTTCCAATTTTCACCGTAAGATGAAATAACCGGTTTTAAATGAATAAGTGTATTATCCTCATTTAATCGGTCGGCCGGAAAAATAGTGGTATCTATCTCTGCAAACTTGTATTTATTGTAGCGCACTTCAAAATCTAACGCATATACATTCTTTTTAAGTTTATAGGCCATTTCTGTTCCTACATTAAAATTAGTATTCCGCGCGTTTCTGTTGTACAGGTCATCCTCTGGTTTAAATTCGTGGAAATACATATATCCTGTTTTGACAGTATACAATAGTTTTGCGCTGTCTTTCCGTGTAAAGTTTGAGAATTTTACGTTTCCGCCAATGCCCTGCACCCGATTCCGCAATGAGTCTTTGGTGTAAAAATCGGTTGTGTCTTCAATTCCATAAAAATGATAACCGTGGTTAAGGTAATCTACTTCACTTTCTATTTTAAACCGGCTTGTATGCCATTCTCCAAAAAGGTGAGCGGTGGAATTGTCAAATGAACTTGGTGCGTAACCATCAATTGTTCCGAAAGACGAATTGTGCTTGGCGTGTAATCCATAACTCGTTCTTCTGTTTCGGGTAGAGTTTACATACAACTCACCTAAGGGGCTGGCATAGTTACCAATGCCCAAACGTACATAACCGGGGTACAATTTATCTAACTTATCAATAATTCGAATTTTTGAAGCCTCAATGTTTTCAATTGAAATTTCAGTACGCATATTGCGCGACAACAACGGATAATTGATGGTAGGAATAGGCACTACAGTATCAATAATTTCAGGTTTTTCTGAAATTCTGTAAGAGGGTGATATCGGACGTTCGGCATCCGAGTTAATCACATACCCTTCGTCTGGATTTGTCCCTCGTTGTGCAAACCCAATTACAGTGGTGAATAGAATCACTAACGTCAACAGGTATTTTAGTTTTTGTTTAATCATTTCCATCTCCTATTTCTATTGTGTTATCCAATACGGGGTCAATTTCCTTCTCTTTATTTTTATGTTTTAAAATTACATCCATTACAATATTTGCTTCATCTAATATGCCGTCATCCGGCACTTTGTATCCTTTTAGCACACTGTTAATGGTGTATTCTGCTTGTACATAATCATCTACTCCAATGGAATTTTTGGCTTGTAAAATTAGCGCTTTCGCCACCCAGTAATCATAACCTGTCTTTTCTTTCATCATGATGCGCACTTCTGCTTCTGACTTTTTGTACTCCTCTTGCAAATGATAAATTAATGCAATGCTATACTGCGACTCTGCCCCTATGACACTTGATGTTTTTGTGGCGACCTCTTTAAACTCGGTTAGTGCCAATTCGTAATTATTTGATTCTAACGCGGATTTTCCAATTACATAATGCGCCTCAATTTTAACGTTGTCCAATGCCAACGGGTCGGCTAACACCTTGTTTGCATAATTCATAGCTACGCCTAATTCGTTTTGGAATGTGTAGCCGCGCATTAACCCAATTTGCGCTTTTAATTTATTTTCTGGGTAGGAAGCTGTATTTTCGAGTCGTAAATAATACTCAATGGCGCGCTCATAATTTTTCTTTTGGTACTCATCTTTTGCGGCAATTTCTGCAGCATACTCTGTAAACCGATTGGTTGGTTTTTTCAATAAGCGTTTAAGGGCATCCAACTCTTTTTCGGGTTGGTTAGTTCTTTTATACGCTACAGACAAATAATAAAGTGCCTCTGTTTCTTTTTCTGGCGGGGTAAATTCTTTTAAATAGGTTTCGAAAGATTTTGCCGCAGACGGGAAAAGTGAATCTTCATACGCACGGTAAGCACCTTCATACATCAATGAATCTTGATAACTACGTTCAAATGTAATACCCTCTCGTTGCAGCAAAGCCAGGTATTTGTCTGTTTCGTTTAGTGACGTGTAAACGTCTTCTAATCGTTCCAACGCTTCTTTGTCTTTTTCTATATTGTCATACTCATTTAGAATGCGTAAAAACTGTTTTTCTGCCAAACGGTATTCTTGCGCAATAAGGTGTAGCATCCCAATTTGAAAAATAGCATCAACTACCTTTGGGTGTCGCGGGTGGTCAGTAATAAGTTGGTTGTAATATTTCATGGCCTTGGCGCGGTGTGTAGGATCGTCTGTATCTAGCATTAACCGATACGATTCTGCCACTTCATATAACGCCGGAACGGCTAATGGCGAACGCGCATGGTTATTTACAATGTCAAGCATTGTGGCAGCTTTATCTAAATACTTTTGCTGAAAGCCGTAAGAAAGCCCAATTTGAAATTTGGCATAATCGGTTTGGCCGCCACCCATCTCTATGGCTTTCGTATAAAACGTAATGGCTTTATCATCATCCGCTTTTGGTTTTTTTACAAAATTGCAATCGCCAATGCGCAGGTAGGCATCTGTTAATTTATTTTTATTGGTTTCTTCAATTGCTTGTGTAAATGTTCTGAATGATTGTTCTGCACTTTGGTAATCTTCATCTTTAAAATAGCAGTAAGCAATATTGTAATAAGCGTCATTGTGCTGGGACAAACCATAACTACCGGGTTCATCTATAAACGCTCTGTACGTTGTAATGGCTTCTGAATAATTGGCTTGTTTATAGTGTGCCTCTCCCATCCAATAAAAACTTAAGGCGTTTAATTTAGGATCAATCGGGTAACGTTTTACCAGTTTAAATTTTTCTATACTTTGCTGCATTTCGCCGTTTTCAAATAATTCTACACCATAATTGTAGGCCATTATCTGATAGGCATTTTTCATTTTAAAATCTTTATTTTCTATTCGGTCAATGGATTCGATTGCCGAAGCGTAATTGCGCATGGTGGTGTAAACGTTTACTAAGTACTGGTAAACATCTTGCGTGCGTTTTGAGTTTGGGTAACGCTCTAAATACAAATTCAAGGCTTCTACGGCTTCATCAAACGGGTTATAATCTAACTTGTAAGAAAGCACTGCGTAGTTGTAAAGGGCATCTTCTTCTATCGCGGCATCAAACGGTAATACAGAGGCTTGTTCAAAAGCATTTCTGGCGTATAAATAATCTTCTGTTTTTAAATAACATTCGCCTATGTGGTATAATGATATTTGCCCTAATTCATCTTTCACACGTGCTACTTTATCAAATAATGGAATGGCTTTTTGGCAATCGCCGCTTTTATGGTAAGCATAACCCAGTTGATAATCCTCATCTCGTGTTGTTGCACTTTTTTTGTTGTACTCTTCTAAAAAAGGAACGGCTTCGTCATACTTTCCAACGCGGTAAAACGCGTCTCCAATTAAGTGCGACATGCCAATAGAATTTTTAGCGTTGGTTGAATCCATAACGCCCGGCGCATATTCAAGTAGTTTATCGTAATTGCCCTGCAAGTAATAGATTTGAGCAATGTAATAGGGAACAGCTTCTACAAAATTCGGGTCGCTTTTTAATTTTAAAAATCCCTCTAAGGCTGTTTGGTAGCTTTTTTCAGTATATGCAATGTGCGAATAGTAGTACAATGCAGGTGATTTGTATTGTCCTTCTACATTTATCACTTCATAAAAGGCATCTCGTGCTTTTTTTAATTTGTCTTGCCGAAAATTCGCGTAACCGTATTTAAAGTAATACTCTTGCTTTTCGTCTTCCTCTAATGCATAAACATCAATTTCATCCAACCATTTGACGGTTTCTTCATACTTTTTTTTACGGTAGTAATAACGTCCTAACTCCAAATAAACCTGCTGTTTGTAAATGGATTCGGGATACTCTTTTAAAAAGTTAAGTAATCGTTTTTCAGCATCTGCATGATACAATTGTAAGGCACTGAGCGCGCTGTAATAGCTTGCTTTAATGTAAAACGGATCATTCGGGTCGTTAAAAACGGCCATGAATTGCTTAAACGACTCTTCTGCTGCGCTAAATTTCGCTTTCTGATAAAGGTCTTCTCCCTGGTAGTAAAGTGCGTAATCTGACTCGTATTTTTCAGACGACTGACCGAATACAAGGCAACTTGCAAAAAGAAATAGTATGACGCTTACTCTCAACATAAATTTCGTTGTCTTTTTTAGCTTTTCGGCACATTTGTGCACATTGGCTTTAATAAACTTGTAAAATTAAACTGTTGTGAGGGGTTTATACATTGTGGAGTTGAAAGTTATAAACGTGGTGCTGTTAGGATTATTGTATTTTGGTTTATATTTATTTGTGATGATTAAAAAAAAGAATACTTACACTGAGTTACGCTCAGCATAGCTCGATAGTTTTGGGCACTTAATCTCCTATATTTGAAACATTTAACGATCTAAACACGCCTAAATAAAAAAAGAAGCGCATTTTAAACCAATTTGCCCACCGACTATCGCCAAATAAGAACACATAAAAAATGGCTGTTTTCAAGTTTAAAACAGCCATTTAATTTAAGATTAAATTAATAATTTACCAATACTGTAAGCCCTACTACGGTAGTGCATTAATAAGTGCAGCAAGTGATGCTGCGCTTCCAGCAGTAAATGGCGGTGTAAATACCTCTGTATGTGATCCTGGTGGAATGATCACTGACTGGTGAATCGAATATTCAAGTGTTCCGCTTACATTGGTTACAAGAATAAAGTGTACACATATATCTGGGCAAATTCCTGCACCTGGTGATAAGAAACTATTTGATGCAGCATCCCATCTCCATAATGTTAAAACGCGATTGGTTCCTCCACATTCTATGATATAAACTTTTGAATTAGACGGATCGTTACCTAAAGGCAGTTCTACTGTTACTTCAGTAGCATCTCCGGGCTCGCATCTGTCAGCGTTAAATTTATCAATATTTATTCCACGCCATTGATTCCCTAATTCAGGAAAAATGTTGAATTGAAAAAAAGTTCCTCCATCACCTTCTCCAACAGGTTCTCTGTCAACTACGGTTAAAGGTCTATCTGGGGCTACTTCCCAAAGTAAATCATCTCCCGTATCTTCAGCCTCAACAAACAGTTGCATTTCCGGATCTGGATCATCCGTAGGAACGCTAACAGTTAATGGAGAATTTAATACAAGTAATTCGCCTCCTCGTCTAATTTCAATGAAAAATTCGCCTCCTGATATAAGCGCAGATTCCCCACTTCCATCTTCATTAATACCAGTAGTTCCTCTATCTTGAATTACCATTTGTCCGTTGTCGGTAATCCCGTTAAAGTAAACCTCAACACGACCTTCAACAGTTTCGCCTTCTGCCGTTTCGAGCCCATATTCATCTAATTCTAAAATAACGCCGCCTTCGGTTACAATTGTAATCGGTTCACTGGCCTCTACTTCAAATACTTCAGTATTTTCCCGTCGACTTTCAAGAAAAATCTCCTTAAACGATTCATCTTTTGGACTGAAAATATCAGCAGCGTATTCATCAGCATCACTTCTGGTTTCTTTTTGTAATTCTGCAGCGGATTTAACTGCTTCGTCTTTATTACAAGCTGTAAAGAGTAAAACCCCAAAGCTTAAAAAGACACTCATTGACTTCATTACTTTTTTCATAATTTTGATGTTTTAAGTTAGTTTCTTTTTTAATTTAGGCATAATTCTACGAACTCCGAAATTGCCCACTGAGCCTAAAATCAACTAATTACGCTTTTTCACTTAGCTTCTTTAATGCGCACTGTAATGAGCATTAAGCAACTGTTAATCCGCTTTTTAACGGATGCAGTTGTGTGTTAAAATTAAAACATAAAAAACCTGTTTTTGTATTAATTTAAACAGGTTTATAGCCATTATTTGCTCAAACAATCCCGACGACATGCGCAGCGCGGTGCCTTAGGAAAGGCTTGAAAACACCTATCTTTCAACAAAAAAACCTTGAATTAATCCCTTTAGTACTGCATTTCGACTGCGCTCAATATGGCCCATTTTTCCTGTCAAAATCCCACTATTTTCAAGCCTTCTTTGGAAATTTAAACCAATACCTGAGGTTGGAATTTAAGGAATTGGATAAGCTGTTAAAGGACCTTCAGCTATTAAACATTCATTCGTATTTAGAACAGAAATAACCGACTTTTTAGTACTTTTGATTTTAGTGCGTAGTTAATTTTTTGAAGCTAGAATATGGAGACAGCAAACAGTATTTTTTGGATTAAGGATGGTGAGATAAAGCAGGGAGGAGATACGGTGTTGCGCAATGTAAACCTGCACCTTGAAAAAGGTGAATTTGTCTACTTAATTGGTAAAACAGGTTCGGGTAAAAGCAGTTTACTAAAAACCATTTATGGTGAGCTAGATTTAAGTGAGGGAACGGGAAAAATTGCTGAGTTTGATTTACGCGATTTAAAACGAAAACAAATTCCTTTTTTACGTCGTAAACTGGGCATTGTTTTTCAAGATTTTCAACTGTTGTCAGATCGGTCTATTTATGAAAATTTACGTTTTGTAATGCGCGCCACGGGTTGGAAAAATAAAAAAGAAATTAAAGCCCGTGCCGAGGAGGTACTGAGTTTAGTGGGACTCGACCATAAAGGTGCAAAAATGCCAAATGAACTGTCGGGTGGCGAGCAGCAACGTGTTGCCATTGCCCGTGCATTAATTAACAAACCCGAATTTATTTTGGCGGATGAGCCTACCGGAAATTTGGACCCGGAAACCTCTCAAGAAATTATGGTGGTGTTGCTGGCAATTGCTAAAGAAGGTACGTCGGTTTTAATGGCTACGCATGATTTGTCGATAATGGAACGCTTTCCATCACGTACGGTACGTGTTGAAAATGAAACTGTGGTGGAACTGAACCCAATGAATGAATTTGACCCCTTTTCGCAAGTTAGTTTTGAATAAATTTTAGTCGAATTATTTTTTTCCGGTTAATTCTTTAAATACCATTTCCATAGATTTTGACTCCACCGTCATGGTTAATATCAATAAACCATTTTGCTGTGCATATTTTGCTACTGCTGATCGAATGTCGGATTCTGCTCCAAATAACCATTGGTTACCTTCTAAATGTTTTACACTTTTTACACCCGGTATTTGCCGTAACTGATCGCGTGAAATTTCCGCATCAAACTCCACAAATAAAGTTTGTTTTTTCGCCGATTTTTGCTGAATTCCAGCTGCGGAATCATCCGCTACAATTGACCCATCTTTAATAATAATAACCCGATCACATATCGCCTCCACCTCTTGCATAATGTGGGTAGACAACATTACGGTTTTTGTTTTACCAATGTCTAAAATTAACTCGCGAATGTCCACCAACTGGTTCGGATCTAAGCCACTTGTTGGCTCGTCCAAAATTAACACCTCCGGATCGTGAATAATGGCTTGTGCAAGCCCCACACGTTGACGATACCCTTTGGACAATGCTCCAATTTTTTTATTTTGCTCGCGGCCAAGACCAACTAAATCAACCATTTCACTTACACGGGCCTTTTTATTGGGAATTTTATAAATCCCCCCAATAAAAGAAAGATACTCCTTTACGTACATATCCAAATAAAGCGGATTATGTTCTGGTAAATAGCCCACTTTTTTGCGCACTTGAATGGATTCCGTATCCACATCTAATCCACACACTTTAACCGACCCCGCAGATTTAGGTATAAAGCAGGTAATAATCTTCATCATGGTGGACTTTCCAGCACCGTTTGGACCAAGAAAACCAATAATCTCTCCTGAATTAATTTTAAATGAAACGTCGTTTAATGCGGCTTGCTCTCCGTAATACTTAAATGCATTTTTTACTTCTATAGACACGCTATTGTGGTATTAATCTGTTGTGGAATATCCCTTCTACGAAAATAACGGTTTTTAGCCCAAATAATTACAGGAATATCTTAAAAAAATCAAAACAAATTTGTTAATTTTCACACCTGTCTATTTTATGTTTCCACTATGAATTCCATTATTGATTTTTATAAAAACGTGTACAACCACGAAATAAATCATGGAAAATCAACCCACCTGTACAGTGCGCGTATTGCCAACCGTTATTTTTTAGGAAATGAAGAAGAAATTACAAATGGACAGCACCCCTACTTGCCCATACGTTTTGAGGAAGCAGAAGAGATTTTAAAAACATTGGAACTACGCGGTAATGAAATTTCGTTCGTGTATTTTTCAATGGGGCGGCTTTCAAAATTTTTGGCTTTACAACAACATGAAACAGCTAAAATTTATCCAATTTTTAGGTATGACGCACAAATTATCGTGAAAAATGACGAATACTACGTAAGTGTTGAACCGGAATCAAAAACATTTTTAAAGAATAATGTACCAGGGTCTATTTCGGATGATGACCGACTTAAAAAACTAGTAGTTGCACCTCATTTTGATTTTCACTCAGCCAGTCAATTAGCAGATATTATTGCAAAACACGAGCCAGATGCTGATGTTGATGAACTGCTTCTTTTTCCAAAACTGTGGTCGAATAAAATGATTCGTGCAGCATTAAAAAAGCCGTTTAAAGTAGGTGAAAAATACATTCCACTAGGTGTATTAGCATTGATTGAAAAAGAAAAAAACAGTTTTAGTACAAGTGAAGAATTAACATCAATCAGTAAATCTCACAGTTTCTCTGCACCGCTAGAGGCACTTTTTGGAGATAAGCAAAACACCACAGATGAAAAAAAAGGAATCGTATGCGAAGAATTAAATGAAAGTCAACTCGCAGCAATTGACAATAGCAACAGCAGTTTAATTTCTGTTATTTCTGGCCCGCCCGGAACTGGCAAATCATTTACCATAGCTAATTTGGCTGCAGAAAAAGTAAGTAAAGGAAAATCCATTTTAATAACGTCTAAAAATAAAGAGGCGCTTGATGTTATTGAAGAAAAAATTAGTGAGCAGCTAGGTATTCCTAATTTATGCGTAAGCCCGGGAAAAGACCCGAATTTTGCATGGATGAAGGAGTATTTGGATTTTGTATTGGGCCGGCAATATAAAATGAAAAATTACCCGTTCACAGATATTGAAAAGGCCTTTGAGAATTATCAAACACTTTTTGATACGCACCTGGCGCTAGAACGAAAGCTTATGCTTGCTTTTAAAGATCAAAAAGAAGTTGCCACTAAAATGGAAAAAGGGCTAACCTCAGCAACATCTGCGCTTTTTAAACAACGCATTTACGAAAGCCGCAGCAAAGCTACATTGCCCTTGTGGGAATCACTATCTAATTATTACCAACGTATTGACAAAATTAGGGAGAAAGCCATCTCTAACTTGCAAATGGTAAACACCTTTATGCTGGAGAAAGGCATAAAAGAACACCGCAAGGATTTACGTAACTATTTAAAATTTTTACGTGCCAATACAGTAGAACGAAAAGAAAAATTTAGCGAAAAACTCAACTATCAATCCATTTTAATGGCTTTTCCGGTGTGGTTAATTAAAGCCAATGACGTGGCAAAAGCGTTGCCGCTAAAAACTGAAATGTTTGATTTACTAATTATTGATGAAGCTTCACAGTGCGACATTCCGAGTGTATTACCCTTAATGCAACGCGCCAAAAAAGTAGTAATTGTTGGTGATACAAAACAACTTCGTCATATTTCTTTTGTGAGCAAAGCATTTGAAACAATTAGCAAACGTGCTGTAAATTCAGCACAGCGGCACTTGTGCCGACACAGAAATTACTCGGTACTGGATTTGGCAGCCGAACAGGTAGACCCCATGCAGGTTGCTCAGCTAAATGAGCATTTTAGAAGCGAATTTCCGATTATTGCCTTTAGCAATGAGCAATTTTACAAAAACGAGCTTTCTGTTTTAACCAAACGCCCCATCTCTATTGCCCACCACGTTCAGTTTATTCGCAAAAGTGGTACTTATTTGCGTGGAAAAAACCAAGCCGAAATTGATGCAATTACGGATGAAATTAATGCGATTATTCAGCGAGAGGGAAATTTACCGCCCGGTTTAAAATCAAGTATTGGTATTTTGAGCCCTTTCCGTAAACAAGTGGATGCTTTGTTTGATGCTGTTGCAGCTAATTTTAGCATTAACACAATTAAAAACCACCGCATTACGGTAGGCACCGCGTTTACGTTTCAAGGCAATGAGCGTGACGTAATGCTTTTATCGTTAGCGTTAGATGATTCCGCCGCAAGTGGCAGCTACACGTATTTGAACCGCAAAGATGTATTTAATGTTTCTGTAACCCGCGCTAAAACTACACAGCTTATTTACCACTCTTTTACGCCTGGCAGTTTAAATGCTAAAAGTTTGTTAGCTCGTTTTTTTAACTTTTACAAACGTGATTTAACAGATGATTTGGGCCGCCCAACAAAGGATTCATTTTGCTTGGAGGTAGGCGACTTTTTAAAACAAAAAGGGCACACCGTATGGACAGATTTTGAAGTTTCAGGCGTGCGGATTGATTTGCTTACACAATGTGATGACCGGTTTATCGGAATTGATTTAATTGGTTTTCCGGGTGAGATGGTTGATTATTATTCGTTAGAACGTTATAAAATGATTGAGCGGGGGAAAATTAAATTGTTCCCACTGCCTTATCCGCTTTGGCGTGGTGATAAAGAAAAATGCATGAACGTTATTTTGGACGCTGTAAGTGGCAAAATAATAGTTACAGAAATAGATCCAGAACCATTAAAAAAAGAGCCAATTGTAGAAACTGTTGAAAAAAAACCAATTGATCCACTTTATCCTATAAATAGTGTGGTGGATGATCCTCAATTACACCCTTATTTTAACCTTAGAAAAAATGGAAGAGAAGTTTGCCGTTTTACTGTGCAGATTACAGCTGATTTTTGGGATGACTCAAAAGTTATAGGTCATGTGACTGTAAAAGCAATAAAAAAATATTATACCATTGAAATGCAAAATGCAATGTGGGAAGTCATGACACAATGGGTGAAGGATAACACTGAAATTACGCATTTTGAAGTGGTGTTTCATACACGACTGGATAAAAAATTAATTGCTGGGTTTAAAACGTTAGGGTTTGTAGAGCTCTCCCGCAACAATCCAAATTACCGGGGTTTGGCAAATGATGAGTTAGCCATTTTTGAATTGGGGGTGGAGAAATGAACTACTTCCTTCACTCTATTTCAGATATTTTAGACATCTACTTTGCACGTACATTTTTTCTAATTATGCTGTTAATTATTCTGGTAGATAAATTGGTTAGTAATCATCAATTTAAATTTACTTATCGCTGCGTTAGGTTTTTGTTGTTGGCTATTTGGGTGGTAAACTTGGTACTTCTATTCTACAACTTTGAACGTTTAACGTTAATAATAGAGCGGTCAACCGTATATTACAGAAATTTTTGGATAACACTTTCTTGCTTTGCCTATTTTTTACCTTTACTTCTTTTTTTTCCAAAAATTGGTAAAAACAAATGGTGGTTGCTTTTTATCGGTACGTGCAGTACATTATTGAATCATATAGAAATATATGTGATTATTCTTACGAGTATGCATCAAGATTTTTACGCTGAAAACTATCTGGTAGCCATTACTATCCGCCCCATAATCGTACTCCTATTCATCATTGGTGCGGATTTAATTATTCATAGAAACCGAAAAAATAATGAGCCAGATAAACCAGCTGGTTATGGTGACGATATACTGGACAATTAGCCATGAATAAAACGCTCAACTGTATGTTTTTTTATAAACCTTTTTCTTTTCTGCAATTTGTTGTAATTTGTTTTTGCTCCCTAATTGGCAGCATTACTTATGGGCAATCCATTAACGGGGAATCACTAAAACAAACTTATCGTTTTAAAATTAGTGAAACCATCACCGCAGCAGACTCTACAGTGTTTGGAATTCAATACGCAACCAATGAACCCTGCAAGCCAGAGGATATATGCGCCTGTTTGGGAGATTGGCTGTACCTTGAACTAAAATCATTCCGCCGATTTGAAGTTTATACAAATTATTCCGAACCGTCATCCTTAAAGTATCGTTGTTCCAATTCAATCATCATAGGAACTTATAGACTTCGAAAATCTACGAATCAAATTCAGCTTAAATTTAAGCGAATTAAATCGTATATGCCCGGCTGGCATTTTCCAAATGTAGTGAGGACAGCGCTTCCGAAAACAATTATCAATTTAACCGTGCAGCAAAATGGTAAGCTTGCTCATATCTTATACCAGTGGATTCCCGTGAAAATATGAATCAAACCTTCTTGTTAAATCATACTTAAAAAGTGTCTTTTTTTCCAAACTATTTGATTTATACTAGCTTTGCAAAAAATTCGGTTATGACGATTATAACAATTCTAGATTACGTAGGGGTATTTATGTTTGCAGTAAGTGGTATTATCACCGCATCTGGTAAACAGCTGGGCCAGTTTTTGGTGGTGTAATTGTAGGCTTTGTTACCGCCTTAGGCGGCGGAACCCTGCGCGACTTGTTGTTAGATACGCAAATTGCCTGGATTGATAATACCAATTACATTTACACCGTTTTGCTAGCAACGGTAGCTGCGTTAATTTTTAAAAAACCCTCAAAAAATATTCGTAGAACCATTTTTTTATTCGATACGATTGGTATTGCCCTATTTACCATTTTGGGTGTACAAAAAGCCCTTGCGTTAGAAACCCCTGTGATTGTAGCCTGTATTTTCGGCGTGGTAACCGCTACATTTGGCGGCGTAATACGCGATATTCTGTGTACTGAAATTCCACTTATTTTCCGTAAAGAAATTTATGCCGTGGCTTGCTTAATTGGTGCAATTTTATATTGCATACTTTACGGTTTAGATGTTGACCAAAATGTAAACCTTATTGTCTCAGGGCTCACCATTATGGTGATTAGAACAATAGTGGTTATTAAAAATATTAGTTTACCCGTTATTAATGATCGGATTTAGTAAAATAACCGCGTATTAATTAAAAACCAGCGTTTGTTCCACGCAGTTTTCACCAAATGCATAGGGCATATACGCCAATGACGGAATAGGCTTAGTAATAATCAGGTTCGCTTTTTTTCCTAATGTTATTGAGCCTAAATCATCTGCTACTTCCATGGCATACGCCCCATTTATGGTAGAGGCATTTAACACCTCACTTGGTGTTAGGCGCATTTTTATGCACCCCAGGGCATTTACCAGTTGCATATTTCCACTTGGTGTAGACCCGGGGTTAAAATCGGTTGCCAGGGCAATTGCCAAATTGTGATCTAACATTCGGCGCACCGGAGAATACGGAATGTTTAAGAAAAACGAACAACTGGGCAAAGCTGTGGCAATGGTAGCACCATTTTGCAAAGCCGCAATGTCTTTATCATCTAATTCCTCTAAATGATCTACCGAAACAGCATTGTGATTAACACCAATGCCCACCCCACCTAAAATAGAAAACTGGTTAACATGAATTTTTGGTTTTAAACCATGGGCAGCTCCTGCCGTTAAAAGTTGATCTAGCTGCGCCGGAGAAAAATAGTTTCGTTCGCAAAAAACATCCATATAATCGGCTAAATTTTCTGCGGCAATTTGGGGCAACATTTCTTCAATGATCAGTTTTACATAATCATCTTGCTTATTTTTATATGCCTGCGGAAAAGCGTGCGCTCCTAAGAAAGTTGCCTTTATGGTCATTGATGATTTTTCTTTCAACGTTTTGATAACGCGTAGCATTTTTAGCTCAGCTTCTACACTAAGTCCATATCCACTTTTAATTTCCACAGCACCCGTGCCGTAGGTTTGCATTAACGCCAATCGCTGCAAAGCATCTTCTACCAATTTTTCGTGAGATGTGTCTGCTAATTTTTTAGCCGAATTTAAAATTCCACCCCCCTTTTTCCCAATTTCTTCATACGACAACCCTTTAATGCGATCTACAAATTCAGTTTCACGAGGTGCTGCAAAAACAGTATGGGTATGCGAGTCACAAAATGCAGGCAGTACAAATTTTCCTTCTGCATCAATAATTTCTAAATCTGTCCAATCGGTAACACCGGCCAAATCACTCATTTTTCCATAGTCTGCAATGCGGCCTTCATCAATCGCCAAATACGCATTTGTGATGGTTTTTAATTGCGCTAACGCTGCCCCTTTTAAGGGGGTTTCATTTTCTTCAAGGATGCCCGCAAGTCCCTTTATGTTCTTAATAAGCACTTTGTTTTTCATACCCCGCAAAGGTAGTAAAACTGATGGAAATTATTTTTTCCCTTTTTCAAGTCCTATATATCTAAAAATCACTTAATTTGTAGGCAAGTGATTGCAACGAAGGCTTAACTGTTATAGAATTGTTAAAAAACTTTCCTAAATCTTTTAGACGCTAAACCGTTTAAACTATGAATAAAGCAATTTTGGCATGTGATTTGCATTATTTTAGGCGAACATAAAAATTAAAATAATTAAGGGAAATCAGTTTTGAACACGATAGTACCTTAAATGACAATAAAAACAACAATTATGAAAAAGGCACTTTACATTTTTGGCGTATTAATCGCAACGGCTTCATTCACTGCAAATGGACAGGAGCTTGAACCGGATCAAAATCCGAACTATAAAAACAGTGCGGAAAAATATGCTGAAAAATCAGACGAATTAACAGCAAACCAAGGACAAACCATACAAGACACGTATGAGGCGTACGATTGGAGAGAAGCGAAGGAAGAAGCAAAACAACAACGAATAGACCGCAGATACGAGCTGCGTAAATTGAGAATCCAGTCGCGTAATAACTGTTTCTATGGCAACAGTAGGTTTAATCGCCGTGGATATTACAACAATGGTTGGAATAACAATGGGTATTATAATAACGGTTGGAACAATAACGGGTTTAACAACGGTGGATACTACAACAATAATAATGGCTGGAACAATGGCTTTTTAGGTGGCCCCACTGCCAGTGGCCTTTTATTAGGTGCTGGGCTTGGATACGGACTTTACCCTATTTTTAACTAACATCAAACACTAATTTTATCGAACAAAACCCGCTGTTTTTTTGAATACGGCGTAAAAAAATAATATCATGAAAACATTAAAAATTAACCTTTTATTAGCCGCCTTATTAATGGTTGGATTGCAAAGCTGTTTCAGATCTGTTTCGCGTGTTGACCCTGATACAGAAATTGACATTAGTGGCAAGTGGAATGATGTAGACTCTAAATTAACGGCTGAGGCTATGGTGGAACAAGTTTTAGGTGAAATATGGCTTAAAAGTCACATGCGAGACGTGAAAGAAAAACCTGTTGTTATCGTAGGGTTCGTTAAAAATAAAAGCCACGAACATATTGATGCGGAAACGTTTATAAAAGATGTAGAACGTTCATTCATCACCTCACAAAAAGTGCGATTAGTACAAGGAGGCGAAAAGCGTGAAGCGATTCGCGGTGAACGTGCAGACCAGCAAGATAATGCCTCTGTTTCTACAATGAAAAAATGGGGGTTAGAAGTAGGTGCAGATTATATGATGCAAGGTTCTATCAATTCTATTGTAGATGCTTTAGACCGTAAAAAAGTGGTGTATTACCAAGTTAACCTAGAGTTGACAAATATTCAAACAAATGAAGTAGTTTGGATTGGTGAGAAGAAAATTAAGAAAATGGTGAAAAATTAATACCAACCATTTCAGTAAACTGGCGCATATTGAATTTTAAAACGAATTTGATATGCGCATTTTTTTAACCAAAAATGCCAATTAAATTGGCCTCATTAAAACAACCCTGCATTAATCACACACATGCTTAAAAAAGCGATTGGACATATTGCCTTATGGTTGCTGATTGTTTTCGGCATGCAAAGCTGTGCTACGTATTACGATAAAACGCAGTCGGCAGAACGTGCATTGCTCAATCACAATTACGACCAAGCCGAAAAAGTTATTTTAAAAAATAAATTTTTAAGCCGAAAACGCAATATCCTTCTTTATTACTTGGAATTAGGTAAAATGGAACATTTGCAGGGTAAGTATGAAGAGAGCAACCGTCATTTAAACCTTGCGGACGACATGATGGATAATTACAGAAATGTGTTTGACATGGCGCTAGGTGCAACAGTTAACCCGGCATTGCAGTCGTATCAGGCAGAAGGGCATGAGAAAATTTTGGTGCATTATTACAAGGCGTTAAATTACCTACAACTAAACCTGTTAGAAGATGCTGTTGTAGAAGCGCGGCGCATAAATTTAACCGATAATCAAAACGACGCGGACGCCTCTGGCAGGTGGAAAAAATATGGTACAGATCCTTTTGGATTAATTTTGATGGGGATGATTTATGAGGCGGATAATGATTTTAACAATGCTTTTATTGCCTACCGGAATGCTAAAGAGGCATACGAAAAGGACGAAACGGGTATTTACCGTGGCAATAGGCCCGTCACGTTAGAACAGGATATTGCGCGAATGGCAAAGTACTCAGGCATCAATTATGCAACAAACCAAACGGTACAGGATATGCCGCATGGCGAAGCCATTATTTTTTGGGAAAACGGGCTAGTACCTGTAAAGGAAGAGCGCAATTTATTTTTTACATTGAATAAAAAAAATGGTAGTTTCTTTTTTGTGAGTGAAGATTTGGTGATTCCCGCCAATTATAATTTTGAAGAAAAAGATGAGGATTTTAATCCAGATGATATTGGCCTTTTACGCGTGGCATGGTCTAAATATGTGCAACGACCGTTTCAAAATAAAACGGCGCAACTTGTTGTAAATGGGCAAAGCCATTCGTTTCAGCTTATTGAAGACGTGAGCGCATTGGCTTTTCAAATTCAAAAAGACAATTATTTTAAAGACTTGGCTAAAAATTTAGTGCGCTTAACCATCAAAAAAGTATCTGAATTAGCGTTAACAAAACAAAACGAATATGCAGGGCTGGCGTTAGGAATTGCAAATGCCGCTTCTGAAAAAGCCGATACACGCAATTGGCAATCGTTACCCAGCCAAATACACTATATGCGTGTACCCTTGCAACAAGGCACAAATACCATTAAAGTAACGTGCAGTAACGGTCAAGTTGTTGAATACACTGTTCAAGGCAATGGACAAATGGTGTTTAGAAATGTTGTAACCTACTAGAATAAAAAAATTGATAATAGCAGAAACGGCAAAAGCCCCTGTTTACGAATAATAAGTAAACAGGGGCTTTTTATTGCTCTTTTGATTTTGATTTGAAGTTATTTAGTCGCTCCTTAAAAAACAAGTTTTTTATTTCTCTCCAAGATTAAAGATATATGATGATAGACAATGGACTCTGCATCATTTTTAAGTTTAGACATCATCTTTTTAAGATTCCATCCAGTTGCAGCTAAAAAAGCATTGATTTGAGGAGAATCAGTTCCGTGTAGATAATTTTATCCCATTCTAATCCGCCTAAGGCGGATGTTTTTAGATGACCAATAAATGGTTCTATGGCGGCTCTTCGTCTAAATTTTTGTCGTTTCTTTTTCTTCCGCTCCTCCTCAACACTTGAGACTGATCTGTTATTTAATTTGGTTTTTTTATTTCTCCCGCCTCTATCAACTGTCCAAAAAACTCAGTAATGGTAGTTGCCATTGGGCGGTACTCCATATTTAACTCACGAATACTTTTAGAATTGTCTGCTTTCCAGGGGTAGCCAATGTTTTTAGCCACCATGCTTCTTGGCATTCCTTGCGACGGTGCCTGCCAACCATACTAAAAACTTTGGCAATTTTCGGCTTGGTAGAGGGTAATTCGGATATTCTTTCTGCAGCATTGATGCCAACTCTAAAAAGCTGGTATTGCGCGCAGAAATAATGTGTCGGCCTTTTGCATCTGGTTTTGTGCCGGCTCGGTAATGGGCGTCAGCCAAATCACGCACATCTACTGCACCAATTTCAAAATGAGGCGCGCCCATTTTCATATCGCCATTGCCCATCATTTTCATAATGTTAAATGTTTCTGAAGTAGCATCAGTGCTAATTCCAGGGCCAACTACCAATGATGGATTAATCACCACCAAATCCCATTTATCTTGCTCTTCTGAAAGTTTCCACGCTTCTTTTTCTGCCAATGTTTTAGAGTAAGAATAAGGTTGATGTTCTAAAGATGATGTCGTGTTCCAAACCTCTTCTGTTAATTTTTGGTTCGGCATTTCTTTCACATCTTTATTGTCACCATAAATGGCAGCACAACTGCTGGTTAACACCACGCGCTTTACTGTACCCGCTTTTGTTGCCGCATTCAGCACGTTGCGCGTTCCTTTAAGTGCAGGGCTCACCAAATCTTTCTGCGGGTCATCAATATCTCGCTTAAAAGGTGATGCAGTATGAAAAACCAACTCACATCCTTTTGCGGCTTCGTCGTACGATCCATCTTTCAATAAATCGGCTTCAAAATAATTAATTGTTCCTTTTAGTTTTGCAGCCAACGCATCTAGCGCTTTTGTTTTTTCTTTGTTTTCTGGACTTCTAATCGGCGCGTTAACCGTAAAGCCTTCTTCCAATAATTTTTCTACTAATCTACCCGCAACGTATCCGGTAGCTCCAGTTACCATTACAGGCTTTGTTTTATCTATTTGTGTCATTTTTGCTTGTATTTGTTTTGCTGTTTATAAATTGTATTTTGTTTTTAATACTGCCAAAATACGGTCGTACTCCATGTTGTTTTTTAATAATAGGCAGGTTGCAATGCCATCTAACAAAATTTCTATTAATTCGGCCTCTGCCTTAGGGTCGGCATAACCCAGTTCTTTAAATGCATTTTCTGCCCGTTGCAATAAACGTTCAATTGATTGCCTGTCATAACTAAACCGTTGCCATTTTAATGCGTATAGTAACCGCCAAAAACTAAGTTCTGTTTCCTCCATTTTTTGAGGAATTTCTAGAATGGCAAGAATCGTAGCTTTTGGATCACTAATTTTCTCTATTTGCGTTGCGTAATCATATCCCTTTTGCTGCCCTAAGTCTAAAACGGCATTTAACAAGCCTTGTTTATTTGTGAAATGCCTGAAAATTAGTCCTTCAGACACACCGGCAACTTTTGCAATTTTATTGGTAGAGGTATTCATATACCCCTCTTCAGCAAAAAGCTGTAAGGCGGTGGTTAGTATTTTTTTTTTGCGTTCTGTCATTAAAAGTGAGTAATCACTTACAAATGTAGTTATAATATTTCGTTTCACACTCTTTATTCGTCTTAATTGCCTAAAAACGTGTGTTTGAAAGCTCAAAATCCTTAGATTCCAAAAAAAAGGCATTTTTCTGTGCAACGTTTTTACAGTTTCATTCTCTTATATAAAAACACGACACTATGAAAACGAAACTATTATTTTTAACAACGAGCCTTTTCACCTTATTTTGGGGAAATGCTCAATTGGTTTGTGACGATTTTACAAACAGCGAAAACTGGCCCGAAAACTCCTATTCTGAAACCGATACGGTTGGTTATTCGCAAGAAGGTACTTTTCCAATTATAATGGGAACAGAAGCCTTTTCTTGGGTAAATGGATTTGAAGAAGGAATTTACGGTGTAGGTTCAGTTAATTTTGAATTTGACGGTACTAACCAAATTGCGCAATTCACCATTTATGGTTTTGAAGGGCAATTTGGAGAAATGGGCTTTAACGTAAACGGATCGGCAGATGCTTTTATGGACGATACTTTTCCAATGACACTTGGCGGCGTTACGATAGACCTGGAAATTATTGGAACTGTGGATGACTGGACGTATACACACATAACATTTACCGGAGAGATTGATGAGATTACCATTATTACATTTGAATCGGGTGTAACAGAACTTTGTGTAGAACCTGTTGCAGTAGAAGCGGAAGGGTGTGACGATTTTACAATTGTCGCCAATTGGCCAGAAATGACCCATTCTTCTGGCGATACGATTGGTTATTTGCAAGATGGTGCTTTTCCGATTATCATGGGTGCAGATGCTTTTTCTTGGGTAAATGGATTTGAAGAAGGAATTTACGGTGTAGGTTCAGTTAATTTTGAATTTGATGGCACCAACCAAATTGCGCAATTTACCATTTATGGATTTGAAGGGCAGTTTGATCAAATGGGCTTTAACGTTAACGGATCGGCAGATGCTTTTATGGACGGTACTTTTCCTATGACACTTGGCGGCGTAACGATAGACCTGGAAATTATTGGAACTGTGGATGACTGGACGTATACACACGTAACATTTACCGGAGAGATTGATGAGATTACCATTATTACATTTGAATCGGGCATAACAGAATTATGCGTGGAAGAAAATGAGCCAACCGGCCTTTCAGAGCAAATCAACCATCCATTTGAAAGCTATCCAAATCCTGTTCAATCTGATTTATTCATTTCAAGCGAAAATATTATTCAATCGGCGGCTATTTATGCATTATCGGGTGAATTAATTTTGAATAAAAACGTACAATCAACACAACAACAAATCGACCTTTCTTTTATCAATCATGGTTTATATGTACTTGTACTTTCATTTGAGGACGGATCTACCTCAACACAAAAATTGGTTATAGAATAAGTGCAAGGCTGCAAGTTGGGTTTAGCAATTTAGCGTCCAACTTGCATTTTAAAAAGCTACTAATCCACTCAAATTGCGTCAAAGACAAAATCACTTATATGAAATACCTTTTATTAACTGTTTTTTTAACCGTTGCGTTATCGTTTGCTTGCAAAAAAAAGAAAACAGATGAACCGGTAAATAAAGAGGCTAACACTGCCAGTATTGATTGTGCGGTTTGTCCATCTGTATTTTATGGTTTTGCCGGTGTTACCGAGGTAGAAACTACTAGTTGTGATGATTTTACCGCTATTGACCTTTGGCCAACGGCATCATTCGCAGGACCGCAAATAGTTGGTTTTACTCAAGAAATCACCTACCCTATAACCATTTTAAGCGGTGGTTTTGTAAACCTCAACACAACTGAAGATAATCCCGGTTTTTATGGCTTGGGTAACTGTTTGTTTGAAATGAGTGGAGAAGAACAAATCGCGCGTTTTGCAATTTACGGCATTTATGCACAATTTGGTGAAATGAGGGTTGGTGTTAATGGTTCAGATCAAATCGGTCTAACAGACGAATTTCCTACCATCATAAATGATGTGCTTGTAGAATTTGACAGTATTACAACCGAGGGAGCCTGGACACAAGCATACTTGACCTTTACCGGCGAAATAGAAAGTGTAGAACATCAACTCTTTGAATCAGGCGTAACAGAACTTTGCGTTACAACTACAGCACTAGCTGAAGCACCGGCAATAGATACCTTAAGGGGCATTTATTTTACCGACTTTTTTCTGTCAGACGGTACCAGCGCAGGCTACTTTCCAACCACAAAAACACCTACGGGTTATTATGGCAACCAAGGTGTAGCCATGCAAATTAGCTTTGATGAATTTTTAGCGTATTCGCCAACTGCCATTAGTTTTGTACATGCCCACCCCGCCTCAACAGAAAGTTTGTTAAACGTGCAATTACCGGGTACACCATTTTTAGTTTTATCTGCAGAAAACTTAAGCACCAGCCTAGCCCCTTATAATTTTGAAGCCACGGTTTTTAGTCAAACAGAAGGGACACTTTGGTTGGACGAAACTACAGCCACGTCAGAAAATATTGTTGTAGACTCTATTGTAATAAAAGGCACAGGAATGGATAACGTGCGATTAGGGGTGAATTTAAACAATAGTGAATTGCGCAGTGTATGCACCTATTATGAAGAATAAACACAGTTAAGAACCGCTACCCCCACTTATGAGTGCAGCTGCTGATATGTTAAACTACCTTGTCCAAAGGGTTCAGAAAAAATATGATTCTGAAGCTTTTAGACAATTGTATGATTTGCTATCGCCAACTATTTATGGTATTTGTTTGCGGTACATGAAAAATGAAGATGATGCGAAAGATGCTTTACAAGAAAGTTTTGTGTTGCTGTATGAAACAATTAAAAAGTACGAAGGAAAAGGAAGTTTTGAAGGGTGGGCCAAACGCATTGCCGTTCACCACTGCATTTATAAATTAAAAAAACGTAAACACTTAATTGCTTTAACCGAAAATGATACTGAGTTTGAAGAACAAAAAGAGTTTGACGCAGAACAAAAACAACGTCAACTCAAAAAAAACCTGAAAGAGGCACTAGGTAAACTTCCGGACGGTTTCAGAACGATTATTAACCTAAATATTATTGAGGGGTATTCTCATGTAGAGATTTCCAAAATGCTCAATATAAGTGAAGGTACATCTCGTTCGCAATTAAACAGAGCAAAAGTTGCGCTTAAAAAACTAATGTTGCAAGGTAAATGAGCGAAGAATTTGACATAGAGGAGTTGTTACAAACACACCTAAAAGATGACCGAGAGACCGTTCCGGGTGGAGTGTTTGAGGACATTGAGCGCACCATTTTAACCAATGAGAAACGCAAAAAACGGTTGCTAATTTGGTGGTTTTTAATTGGTGGTGTTGGTTTACTGATTTTAGGCTTTTTAGCGGGTTATTATTTTAACCACTGTAACTGCTCAAACACGTTACACAGCAGTGCTAATGGTAAGGCATTAAGCCCCTACATTCAGCAAATGCAAGCTGTTGAAAATACAGATGAATTTGAATCCGCAACTGAACTACTTCCAACTGTTGAACAAAAAAAGGGCGCAGCGATTAACCCAGACGACTTACAACAGCAAAAAGCAGGCATTAAAAATAAATTGACGGAAGTTTCGCAGGATGAGGATAAAATAGCCATTTCATTACAACCAGTCATTGGAACTAAAACACAGGCTGATTCTAATAACAATGCACCACTAAAAATCAATCGGACGACTGAAAATTTTGAAAACGCTGAGCATGCGGAAAACCAAATGCAAAAAAAGGGTGTTCCATTAGCTGAAAATAATACTGTTCTCAAAACGGACACTGTCGCAAATGTAGCACCTGTTACAACCACTACAAACAACACAGATGCTCCCATTGAAGGTTCACACCCAACGAATGATACCTTAGCGCGCATTCCGCAACCCATCTCTCCACTTTTATTTAAACCGTACCTTAATGCATTGGCAGATTTGAAGCCTGCAGAAAACGCATTGCCCGCTAAAATGGGAATTATAGCTTATGGTGGTCCTACACTTTATGAAATAGTCGTATTTAAGCCCTATTTTGAAGCGGGTCAACTCACCGCAAATACCGGAGCCTCTCGTGGAGTGGAATTTGGACTAGGTGTTTACCGAAAACTATCTGCCAGGCTTGAGGCGCAATTAATGGTGAACTACAACCAAAAACAAACGCAATTTCAAGCTAACCTAATGGTAAGCCAAGCCGATTATTTTGACCTTTATTTGCAAAATGAACCCATTCCGTTAGAAAATTTAGATGACCCCAATTCGTGCAATTGCTTTTTGGTAGAAGATGCCTCACTCAACTATCAAATAAATACATTTAAATTAAGTTTGGGTGGCGAATTTTATTGGTTAAATCGGCAAAAACTAAAGCTGAGTTCTCAGTTTAATATTTCAGGTAATTTATCCACTACCTTTAACGGCAATTCAAATGGTGTTGTGGCGTTTCCAACAACCGCTAGCGAACAGTTCAGTACAGTTGGTTTTTTGTTTGGAACAGGAGTTTCTTATCAATTATCGAAAAAAATTCAGCTAGGAATCATGCCTTCTTACCGTTTTGTGGCGGTTAGTAGCACTAGTTTTATTGCAACCCCTTTCTTTGAATTTATGCTGCCTGTGCGGGTTAAGTTTGACCTATAAAGCGAATATCTTTTATCATTAACTGGAGTGACGAGCGTCCTTGCCAATGGTTTTCTTCTATCGTATAAACAATATCAAAGGGTTCTTTTTGAATTTGTTTAAATACATTGGCAAAGTTAAATGCAATTGCTTCCACGATAATTTCAGGATACAACTCTTGTTTGAGTGATAGTTTTACATGCTCATCTTTTAACACGCGAGAGTAGCCTGTATCTTCAACGAATCGGCTTACAAAAACCGGCGAGGGATTGTCTGGCCCAAAGGGTGCCAATTGTTTCAAAATACGATAAAACTTAGGTATTCCGCCCAATTGGCTTTCAAAAATATCTCTAAAGTCAATTTCTACATCAATATCCAGTTTTGGGACGAGCTGCTTTTTTGTTAACTGACTTGATGCAAGTGCATTAAACCGTAATTTAAACGCAGGTATATTTTCAACAGGCATACTTAAACCGGCTGCAAAATAATGTCCGCCAAACTGGGTTAATAAATCTGTACATTCCACCAGGGCATCATAAATATTAAACCCGTCAATGCTTCTGCACGAACCCACTGCCACACCTTTAGATTGCGTGAGTACGATTGTTGGGCGGTAATAGGTTTCAATTAACCGCGAAGCCACAATACCAATTACACCTTTGTGCCAGTTTTCATTGTATACAACTGTGGTCGTAGCATTTAATAACCAATCGTCTTTTTCAATAACGGCCAGTGCCTCTTTGGTGGTTTGTTTATCAATTCCTTTTCGGGTTTCGTTGTGGCCGTGTATCTGCTTGCTAATGTCCAGCACTTCATCTTCTGTTTGGGCTAACAATAATTCCACCGCCTGGTTACCGGACTCTATTCTGCCCGCAGCATTAATGCGCGGTGCAATTGAAAAAACAATATCTGAAATGGTCAAATTTTTTGCCCCGTTATTGGCCAATTTAAGTAATCGTTTTAACCCAATTCGGGGTTGGCTGCTTAGCCGTGTAAGCCCTACATGTGCCAAAATTCTGTTTTCTCCTGTCATTGAAACCAAGTCTGCACCAATACTCACCACCACTAAGTCTAATAAATCTTCAATTTCATCTAAATGCCCACCGTTCGCTTCATTATGCGCTTGCACTAATTTAAAGCCTATTCCGCAACCCGAAAGTTCTTTAAACGGATACGTGCATTCCGGTTGTTTGGGGTTTAACAAAATGGCGTTGGGTAATTCTTCTCCCGGCAAATGGTGGTCACACACAATAAAGTCAACCCCATTTTCATTGGCATAATGAATTTGGTCAATTGCTTTTGTACCACAATCCAATGCGATTACTAATGAAAAACTATTGTCTATTGCAAAGTTGACGCCTTTTAGTGAAATGCCGTAACCTTCGTCATACCGATTTGGAATGTAATAACCCACCTGCTCATAAAAACGAGTTAAGTATTGGTACATTAGCGCTACAGACGTGGTTCCATCCACATCATAATCCCCATAAATTAAAATGTTTTCGTGGTTGGCAATTGCTTCTTGAATGCGGTTAACGGCTTCATTCATTCCTTTCATTTCAAAAGGGTTATGTAAATCTGCTAACGAGGGACGAAAAAAGGTACGGGCCTGGTCAAATGTTTCAATTTTTCGTTGCGCCAATAAGTTCGCCAACGGACGTGAAACGCCTAAGTCCTCTATAAGTCGAATAATGGTGTCGCGATTTGGCTCGGGAATAATGACCCATTTTTTTTCCATATTTTTTGAGTTGGTTGCCGGGGTCGAATGGTAAATATACGTTAAAAGTTAATTTCACATTGGTTTCATTTTCATTTTTCTCTATTTTTAGCTAAAAAAGTACATGAAACAGTTTTGGAGCGTTTTTTTGATGATGGCGATAAGCGTAAGTTTTGCGCAAGATGATGAGGGAGTTTATTCGCTTTATTTTAGTGTACCACTAGTGGATGGAAATAAAGAATTGACAACTATTAAACCCATTTTTTACGGCAGCTACGGTTTACAAACTACAGAAGAAAATGCGCTGCGCAGTGCCGCTGGTGATGTATTACAAGTAGATGAAACAGGTGTTTACTTAGAAAAAAATAAGTTGCTTTCTATTTCCAAGGCAGAGGTGCGTGAAAATTCGGCGTATACAGTAAAAAATGGTTATTTATTTGGTGTTGTGGAAGGCGACTCTGTAATGACGGCTTTTCAAGATGATGCCTACTACTTTTTAATTCCGAGTAAAACCTATTTATATGCTGTAAATAATACTGATTTTAAGTTATTTGAAGGGCTAAACAGTCAACAATTAGTGGTGTTTACAAAAGAGAAAAACGAGAATTACTATACAACGCTTGTTGTGCAGTTTAATGCGGGGGCAATTGAATTAAAAGAATTGGATTTAAATCATCCATTTTATGATGCGCGCAAGGTTGCAGATCAAAAAATTAAGCAAAAAGGCATGTCAACTTATGTTGTTAACCCGACCGCTGCCGAATGGCAAAAGATTTTAAATTGCTACGTGGTTTACGATCGTTACGCTGTCATTGCAGAAGATTGATTTTTGATGTTTTCTAACCAAATCATGGCTTGCTCGGGGTTTTTGAACACCTTGATTGGAATGCGCTTTCGTTTGTCTTTTACAATTTGGCGTAAAATCATGCGCTGGGCGAGCGTTTTTACTACAAATGCCTCTGCCTTTAACTTGTCAACGCTGGTTTCCTCCACGTAACTTTTAAGCATTTGCTGATCAAGCAACGTGTTTTTGCCCAGGTGGATGATTTGATAAAAATCAAGCCGTGCAGCAAGGCTAAGCACCACCTTTTTTATCTTCTTATAATCATCAAAGTCAATGTTCTTTTCTTTTCTGATTTTAACATAAACTATATTTTTTTGAACCAGGCTTACTTTGAACTTTTCGTGTTTGATCATCAGTAGTAGTCTTTAAGTAAAATTCCATAAGGAAATGTATTACCGTTAAGTAAAATTACGTAAATACTATTTATTAGTTAATAAATTATTATTCTTTTTTGAAAGATTTAACATTGCGTTATTTCTAATGGATTTAGCTTAAGCAGCTTGCCATTATTTCACGCAATCTGCCATCTTCAATTGGTTTATCCATTCTTTTGCATCTTCTATATTCGTAAAAATTTCCAACGGAATTTTTTTTGTTGTTCGTTTTAAGGTGTGTCGTGCTAAAATCATTTGTCCCATATCATTCACCACAATAGCCCGACCCAATAAATACTTGTCCGTTTCTTGATTTAAGCAATATTCACGTGCCTCTTTCGAAGGCAATGTGTAAGCACCATAATTTACAATACTGTACAGTTTTTCTCCCTCGGCCAATCCCATTGCTGCTGCTTGAAATTCGCGTACATCATCTACCGTAATTTCTTGTTGGCTTTCAATATCAACAAAAAGTATTTTTTCTTTTAACAAACTAATTTCACCACCCCCACATTTCATCATCCTCATACGCACTTAATTTTTTGCAAATTTAATTAAGATCTGTGCAATAGTTATGCCTAATTAGATATGCGCGCATAATAATTCGACGAATCATAGAATTTCACCCCATTAATTAAATATTTAACCATCAGCCTATTAACCTGAGTTCGGTTATTAAATCAGTTTAATCCCTGTATGTTTTAACAGGCCATATACACCTTCTCGGCTAAAAACGGCTCCTTTTAATTGGTTTTCGGATGGATTTATGGTGTAGTTATGTGCCAATGAAAAATCGGCATTGGTCAAATTTGTTTGCCTAAAAATAGTATTTGTAAGCTCCGCCCCTTCTAGTTGGGCATTTGTCAAATCAGCCAATGAGAAATCAGCTTCATTTAATTTACACCTGGTAAAATACGTACCCGGTATTTTAGTTGCGTAAAAAGAGGCTAGCGTTAAATTACAATCGTTAAACGCCATTTTTAATTGAAACGGATTGCATTTTTCAAAATTCAGTCCCATAAGTTTACACCCCTCAAAAGTAACATCTTTAAAAGCTGTTTCATTTAAATGCGCTCCTGTAAAATCACAATTAATGAATGTACATTCTTCAAAAATCACATCAATAAAGTTTACGTCTTGAAAACTGCATTCGTTAAACACAACCACTTCGTAAAAAATAGCGCGGCAATTTTCGTTGGTAAAGGTGTGTTTTGTAAATTCTTCCTGGTAGACTTCTTTTTTCATTTTATATGGTTGGGTGGTTGTATTTTTCTTTTAATGCTGTTGCCGCTTTTACTCCGCTAGCAAAACAGCCTTGCAGCAAAAAACCGCCAGTGGGTGCGTCCCAATTTAACATTTCTCCGATTACGGAAAGGTGTGGCGCCTTTTTTAATGAAAAATCAGTTTGAATTTCATCCATACTTATGCCACCAACGGTAGAAATTGCTTCATCTACCGGGCGCAAGGCAACCACTGCTATTTTTACTTTTTTTAATTGCTGTGCAAAAGCTGCGGGATTTAAATAGTCCTTTTTAGCCATGGTGCGCTTTACTAATTGCTGTTGCAATGCGGTAAGGTTTAACAGGTATTTGTACTGTTTGGTTTGTGTAGCTGGATGTACTTTTGCAACTAATGATTCTGCCGTATTGTTGGGCTTAAAATCAATTAAAAGGTCTACGTGCTCACCCTTTTTTAAATGCGCGCGTACTTTACTGGAAATGGGATAAACGGCATTCCCTTCTAACCCGTATTCGGTTATTACAGCCTCTCCGTTTTGCACAAAATCACCCACTTTAAACTGACAATTTTTTAAGGGTGTGCCAGCAAATTTTTCTGCAAAACCAGCCTCCCAATTTACCTGAACCCCGCAGTTTGATGGTTCAAACGGTAAGGTTTCAATGTTTAATTGATTAAAGTGGGGCATCCATTCGTCATTACTTCCGGTTTTTTTCCAAGATCCGCCGCCAAGGGCAAAAATTGTGTGGTCTGCAGTAATTTCGTTTATACCTTCTGTTGTCTCAATTAATGGTTGGTGCGTTGGTGAAAACCCAACAAACTTGGCTTTTGTGTGAATGATAACGCCGTCATCTACTAGCTTTTTTTTTAGTTTAGACAAAACGGTTGCCGGTTTAATTCCTTTGGTTGGAAAAACACGATTACTTGACCCCACAAAGGTAGAAATTCCCATGCTTTCCAGCCATTTGCGCGTTGCCGTTGTGTCAAAGTCGGTTAATGCCGTTTGCAATGGCGCATCTGCTGAATAAACGTTCAGTAATTCGGGGAGTTTAGCACCATTTGTTAGATTAAACCCTCCATTTCCGGCCACTAAAAATTTACGCCCAACGGTTTTTCCTTGTTCATATAAATGAATGTTAAACTGTTGCCCCAAATGATAAGCAGCAGCAAGGTTAGCCGCGCCGCCGCCTATTAATGCTATGGTGGGTTTTTTAGTTGCTTGGTTCATCTTTGGTTACACGCTCAAACCATATTTCACCCGAAATGTAACTTTCATCCCACGTTAAAAACCGGAAAACAATGCCTTTTTCTGTCACATCAAATTCATGCCATTGGTTGTCGTAAGCTAAATCAGTTTGCCATTTATGCACCACCACAATTTTAAAAAATGGGTCGCTCATGGTGGTTAAAATTGCAGCTTTTACCATGCAATTTTTATCGTTCATTTTTTCTACCCGCAACACCTCAAAATCATCTAATTGCGAAAAGTGGTAATAAATATCTTCGCGCAAATCAAGCACATCATTCGTTCGGCACGCGTTCATTTCGGGTGCCAGTTCTTTCATTTTTTCCGTAAGCGTCATCCTTACTTCGGGTCTAAAATCAACTCAATCCGCTCTACTGCATCTGCCAAATGGTATTTTGACATTTTATCGCTTGTTCTGTTTATGGCAGAATTAATTGTTTTCCGCAGTTCGTTTAGCTCTGCTCGCACCACTGCTCTAATATCAGATTGACTTGCACTTACGTCCGTTCGCTCTATAAATCGTCTAAAAGCGGCTGGGATTTCGGCCTGTTTTTCTGTCATTAAATGGGCTAAACGGTCTATGTGGGCACGCTGTAAATTTCTGCGGTAAACGGTTATTTTACTTCCCGCTTTTAATTCTGTCCAAATGCCGTCGCGCAGGTCATTCATCATTTCAATTATGCTGTACGCTTCACTACCGTTTATGCTTTCATTTTCAATCATCCGTGCTAATCTGCCAAAATCAAGGATATTATCTAACGTTTTTTTCTGTAATTTCCGCATCCGCTCAACGCTTCCGTCAAACTCTATTTTATTAAAAATCGACTGATCCATCAACCACATTGGTGTTTCAAAAAGCTGATCGTTAATAAATTTCATGCTTCTTTTTTGACGATCTGCTGGTACGTGGGTATACACCGCCCCTTCTTGATCGTACGTTTTAAACATTTCATACACCCCGCCAATATTGGCAGAAACATGCCCCATGTAGCGGTTAAATTGCCCTGCCACCTGGTCGTATAAATTGTTTAGTTCTTCATAATCTTTTCCTTCTTCTGCTGTCCAGGTGATTAAATTCGGCACTATTCGTTTTAAATTCATTATACCATATTCACTTGCTTTTACGGCGTCGTCCCCTAAATCCTCTGTTTGCGAACTTGGGTCGATTACGCCAAACTGTTGACGCCCGAAGCGGTACATGGGGTCACCAGCATGCTTCATAATCCACTCATCTAATGTTGTTTTTTCTTCTTTTGCATTATCCGCCTCCAAAATTGGACGGTAGCCCCATTCAATTGAATATTTGTCGTACGGTCCTATATTTGGCATTAACGCCACATCCCCATCTTCTGGTTGGGCAACATAATTAAACCGTGCATAATCCATAATAGAAGGTGCCGTACCGTATTTTTTAGTAAATAAGGGTGAGCGCAATGAGTCGACCGGATAAGCAACACTGCTACCCATGTTGTGGGGTAAACCAAGTGTATGACCAACTTCATGAGCAGATACAAAACGAATCAGACGCCCCATAATTTCTTCTTTAAAAGCGACACTTCGGGCATCTTCATTAATGGCGGCAGTTTGCACAAAAAACCAATTGCGCAGCAAGGTCATTACGTTGTGATACCAGTTAATGTCAGATTCTATAATTTCTCCACTACGTGGGTCGCTCACATGCGGGCCATTGGCGTTTGGAATAGGTGAAGCCAAATAACGCATTACAGAGTAGCGCGCATCTTCGGGGCTCCAATCCGGGTCTTCTTCTGGTGTAGGTGCATCTTTAGCAATAATGGCATTTTTAAAGCCGGCGGCTTCAAAAGCTACCTGCCAATCTTCAATGCCTTGTTTTAAATACTTTCGCCATTTTACCGGTGTTGCCCGGTCAATGTAATACACAATAGGCTTTACAGGTTCTACCAGTTCACCATTTTTAAATTTTTCTATATCCTCTGGTTTTACCTCTAGCCTCCAACGGTCTAAGTAACGAACACCTTCGCTTTTTTGTGCTTCTGAACCATAATCGGTTTGTGAGGATGTGAACCACCCTACGCGCTGGTCGAAATAACGGCGTTGCATGGGTACTTTTGGTAATAAAATCATAGAATTACTAATTTCTAACGAAATAGAACCTAAGCTACTGTTAGAGGGTGGTGCCATAGCGTTGTAGGTTTTAACGTGCCGCGCCTCTATATTTAACGGATAACTATTGATGCGCTCAATATAAGAGCGATTTTTATCCATGTTGGTTACTTTATAGGCTCGTCTTGAACGGGCCGGAAAACCAAGTGCTTTAATGTCCCCTTCAAATAAATCTGTTACTTCAATCACAACTGCACCGGAATCTTTGCCTTTTGCCTCAATCGTAAACACATATAAAATGGGCTCAAAATTAGAGTTGACTACTGCTTCATGCACCGGAAGTGAATCTGCGGCATACACCTCATGCGAAACGACACGGAGCAATACTTTTTTATCTTTACGTTCCCACCGCAGTACCTGCTCATTTTGTTTGCCGCCTCCAAAACCAACGCCAGCTGCTGTTTTAGCAATTCGCGTTACCATTAACATTTCACGCCCAAAAAGCGAGTCTTGTATTTCAAAGTAGTACTTATCATCTACTTTATGTGCTGTAAACAACCCTTCGTCTGATACGGCATCTTTGGTAATAACTTTTGTATACGGTTGTAGTTCGCCCTTTTTAGGCGGAGCTGTTTGTTCTGCCTGCTCGTCTTTCTTTTTCTTTTTAAACCATTGCCCGTAAGAAGGTATTGCAAAGGATAGAATTGCTGTAAAAAAGAAGACTTGAATTAATAATTTATGCATTTTAATGTATTGATTATAGCGCATGAACACGCGCAGCGTTTAGTTGTTCACCTAAGTTGTCAATACAATAATACGATTTTAACGATTGCCGCACCATTTTGTATCGATAAATGCGTGAATCTGATGATAAAAGGGCAAAAAGAAAGACCGGCTAACAATTTGCTAACCGGTCTTTAACTAATGTGGGTACTTGTTTTTAAAAGTTCATTCTAAACTTAAGGCTAACCGTCGTTCCTGGACTTAGTCTTGAGAAATACTGATCTTCTGCCTGAAATGATCTAAAAACTGATTCTTTTTTATCATTTAAAATGTTGTTTACTTTCAGCCCAATTAAAAATTTGTCTTTTTCACCAAATGTTTTGTTTGAGTTAAAGTTTAAGCTGTGGAATGGTACAGTGTAAATGTCCGGACGGTCAACAATACCTACAAACTGCAGTGTTTGCCCTTGTACGTTGTAATACATTCCTGCTTCAAACCCTTTCCAAAAGCCTTCTGTTCCGCCATTGTAAGAAAAACCTCCGTTAATTAGGTAAGGCGCTTGTCCTGCCATGTCGCGGTAGTCTCCAATGGTTTGACCCGTACGTGCATTTGCAACTCTACTTTCTTTCTCTGTAGCGCTATACTGAATGCGTGATGCTGTATACGTTACGTTTACGTTAAAGCTAAAGTTTTCAAATTTTTCGCCTAATTTTTTAAGCGTTTGTCTTAATTCAAACTCACCTCCAATTACTTCACCGTCTCCAACGTTACGCGGCTGGAAAGATCCTGTTTGTGCAGAGAACTGTACAATTTCAATTGGGTTATAGAATTTTTTGTAAAATGCTGTAACGGATACTGTTTGTCCTGGTTGTGGGAAAAACTCATAACGTACATCAAAGTTATGAATATCTGTACTTTCAAGTTGCCCATCCCAATAAACCTGTCCTGATGTTGCATCTTCATCTCTAAATAATCCGCCAATGAATGTACGCCCAGTTACCGGGTCATAAATTTCAGCATACGATAATTCTTTAAATGAAGGACGCGCCACTGTTTTACCGTAAGAGAAACGCCAGTTTTGACGCTTGTCTGCTTTAAACGTAAAGTTAAATGATGGATAAATACCTAAGTTGTTTAGTACAATGTCATTGGCAAATTTGTTAATTCCTAATTGGTCTTGACCGGTATAACGTTGCACATAATTTTCTACACGTACACCAAAGGTTGTAGAAATACGCTCCCAGGGTGATAACTCAGTAGAAAGGTATGCCGCGGCGTTGTTTACATTTGAATTATATTGGTTAGGGTTAGCGGGTAAAAATGAAACTTCGTATGTTGTTCCTTTTGTTACATCACCATTTACCGGCCAAATGTTTTCATCTGCAAATAACTCATCCGGGTTACCAGTAAGGTTTACATTACGCACGTTTAATGCGAAGTTACGGATAACGAAATCACGCACTTTGTAAGTGTAGGCTGCACCAAATTTTAATTTAGAATCGCGGCCCCATGCTTTAAACTTGCGTGTTGCGCCAACTTTCCCTGAAAGGTTTCTCTCATTTAAATCTCTCCAAATACGCTCTGGAAAACCAGCTTCTGTTCCAATGATTAATGAATCATTTCTGTTTTCATATCGTGTAAAACGAATATCCGGATCTTTAATTAATGAGAGTGTTGGTGCTACGCGCCATTCTGTTTCCCAAGGGCTATCCAACGGGCTGTGTTTACCTGTTATTAATAAGTTGGTTAATGAACGTTGGCTGTATTCCAGGTTGTGCTGAAATCCTTCAAAAACTGCTCCCTGATCTGAGTTATAATAATCAAACACACCTGCTTTTGATTCACCGTTTTGCAAGTGAAGCAAATTCATAGTGTATTTTGCAGTGTTGGTTTTAATTGCAAAACCAGCCATCCCTGTAATCAACACATTGTTTACACCATAATTACCCACTTGGCGTTCACGTGTTTGCATTTTAGTTGAATCCGAATTTCCGGCTAATCCGTATCGTCCAAATTCTGCATCTCTGTAAAACTCTGTTGAGTTTTTGTAAGATCCAATTACATTATAACCAATCGTGTATTTGTCTTTTTTAAATTGATTTCCGAACGATACTGAAGCACCTGCATCCATCAAACTACGTGTTTTCATAGTGGACATTGTCGGGTTAAAGCGTCCTAAAATATCTTGGTAACGTTCTGCTTTTTGCTCGTCTCCAATGGCATCTGCAAAGAAAGGAATATTGGTTGTGGCAGGAATTTCTCTTGTCCCGTCATCAAATCCTAAAAAATCTGTGCTTCCACCTTTGTAGGTTAGGTAATCATTTTGAAAGTGAAAATATGGGTTGTATGCTCCGCTTACTGAAAAACTGCGTTGTTGTTCTTCTGGAAAGCTTTTAAGCGTTATATCAATTACACCTCCGGTAAAATCTGCCGGTAATTCAGCTACGAAGGTTTTGTTTACAATAATATTGTCTAAAATACTTGTTGGAAAAATATCCATTTGGATGGTGTTGCGATCCGGATCCAATCCGGGAACATCCATTCCGTTTAATAATGTTTTATTATATCTATCGCCTAATCCGCGAACGTAGACATATTTACCACCTGCAATGGATACACCTGGCACACGTGCCATTGCTCCTGCGGCGTTAGAGTCTCCAATTTTTCTAAAATTGGCAGAAGAAATACCGTCAATCATTCCAACGGCTGTTTTTTTCATGTTCAGTACAGCGTTTTCGCTTGAACGGTTTCTTTCTTTGAGAATTACAACGGTTGTCAACTCGTTATCTGCTTCTCTCATGTAGATGTCATCTACAACAGTAGCGTCATCAGCCGTTACTACTACATCTTTTATGATAATTGTCTCACACATAATGAAACGCAGTTCTAAACTGTACGTTCCCGGAGGAACAGATAGGCTAAACTGACCGTCAAGATCAGTAATACCTCTTACTTCAGTATCGGGGACAAAAACTTTTACTGAAGGCATTGTTTGGTTGGACGCTTCCTCATAAACTGTTCCGCGAATGAAACCGTTTTGTTGAGCGAATCCGCTTACTGCAAAAAGTGATAGGGCGAGCAGTAAGGTTGATTTAAGGTTTTGAAAGTACATGACTTTATTTTTTTAAATTAATTTTTTCAGGGGGATCAATCAATTCACTAAAAAACTCGTAGGTATATAATTCTGTAATATACCTACGAGTCCACTTTTTTATTTACTTATTCTTTTTACTAGAATGCATCTAAAGATCCGCTAACAGCAGCCCAAGACCATACGTTAAATTCAGATTTGTCAGCTCCAACAGTGTTAGCACCAGCAGCAGTAACAGTAACCGCAGCGGCTGAACCGTCTAAGAAATAATCCGTTACAGCTTCTCCATCAGGAATAGTTGCTTGAAGGTTTGCAAATACACATGTAAAATCTGTAGGGATTTGATCGAAATCTTGTCCAGCAGATAATCCGAAGAAATAGATGTTGTTCATGTCAACCCAAGAGTTGTCATCTAAATCAACTAATCCGTCAGCACCGTCAGCAAATACAGAACCGTTAGTAATTGTGTGCTTAGCTTCGTATACTCCTTCAGGACCATCTAATTCGAAACACTCATCTCCAGCGTTAACAACAATAAAGTTATCTAATGTACCAGCCCAAGATTGGTCAGTATCAATTGCGTCATCTCCTGCGTTCCAAACTAAAGCGTTAGATACACTTACAGTTCCACCAAACCACTCGATTCCGTCATCTTGATTTGCAACGATCTCTACGTGATTAATTATAGTTCCAGAACCAACACCACCTAACGTCAAACCGTTGATTTCGTTACCTTCTCCAATGTTAGCACCACCGTGGCGGATAGAAACATAAGAAATAACTCCTGAGTTATCAGCATCATTTACACCACCGTATAGTCCGTTAGCGTCAGATACTGGAATACCTTCAATCTGAACTGCTTCAGCATCAGCAGAAATTTTTGCGTTTCCAAGAACGATTAAACCTCCCCATAAACCATCTAAATCTGTAGATAAGTTTGGTGAAGCAATTTGTCCTGGTTGAATTTTATCAGCAACAGAAGTGAAGATGATTGGTTCAGTATCAGTACCCTGCGCCATGATTTTAGCATCTTTAGCAATAATAAGTGCAGTTGCATTAGCACCTGTACCTGCTTCTCCTTTGATGATTGTTCCTGGCTCGATTGTTAAAGTAGCACCAGAAGTTACAGCGATACGTGTTGTTAATATGTACACGTTATCTTTTGTCCAGGTTTCGTCTGAAGTAACATTTGAAGATACTTTTACTTCGTTATCCTCTTCTGTTGTATCATAAACACAAGAGCCGTCGTCTTTTTTTGCTTCCGCGTCGTAGTTCGTTGCAGCTTCGTCTATACACCCTTTTTTCTTGCATGATGTTGCTACGGTCATTAATGAACCTGCTGCAATTAGCATCACTAAAGTTAAATTCTTTTTCATTTTCGTTTATTTTCAATTTTGGTACAAAGATGCGGCGGATTTATCCAAGGTGTGTTACACCCGTTTTAAACGTAGATGAAGAAAACGCTAATAATGTTAACTTAATGTTAAGCCTGGAATACAAAACACTGTCTTTTAGGACGATACATATTACGTATGTTATAAAAGAAAAAAAGCACCATTTTCAAGTGAGTGCGTTTAATAATTTTTTTAGGGGAAAATACGTAGCTTTTTCCTGTTCATCTATTTGGTTGCAAACGTCAAAGCCAATAAGGGTTTCTATTTTGAGTTCTTCGCCAAGCAGCTCTGTTAAAATAAGGTCTGCCGCAATTAATTCGGTGTCCTCATCTAACTGCGTAGTATTCTCTGCTAAAATGGTGAGTTCGTATTTCTGATCTTCTGCCAAGGCAAGGCTGCATTGCCAATGTGTTGCATCTACCTCTTGCACGTCCATTTCGCGGTCGTAAACTTGAATTACAGTAGCGCCACTTGCGGGTTTTCCGGGTAAAAAATTCCAATTGGCGTGAGCTGGTGCCTCTGCCACTATTTTTTTACCAATGGACAGCAGCTCTGCTTTATTGTTTGGCGATAGAATAAGTTGATAATTAGTGGGTGTTGGAACGGTTATTTCCCACTTAAACGTACCCATTCCTAAAATATGCTGGTCAAATGCTTTAATGATGTCTTCTGCCGCAGGGTGTCTTTGGGCTTCCATCACTTCTTCTATCAATGGGCGTGTTTCATTGAACCAATTCCAAAAATTTTCAATTTGCTCGGGAAGGGATGTGACCTGCATACGTTGTTTTTTTTTGCAAAAATACAATTTACTTATCAACTTAAACCTGTTGGAGTGTTATGTGGCTAATTTCTGGCCAAATACCTAACCGACCGGGGTAACCTAAAAACCCAAACCCTCTGTTAATGTATAAAAACTGGTTGCCTTGCTGGTATAAGCCTGCCCATTTTTTGTAGCGTAACTGAATGGGGCTCCACTTTATTTTTCCTATTTCTATACCCATTTGTGCACCATGCGTATGCCCACTAAATGTAACTGCAACGTCTTTAAATTTTTTGGTTATTTCTTCATCCCAATGTGTGGGGTCATGTGAAAGTAATAGTTTTACTGAAGCGTTGCAATTGGCATACGCTTTTCGCATATCGCCCACTTGGTGAAACCCTTTGCCCCAGTTTTGCACACCTATTACTGCTATTTCAGTACCTGAACGCTTTAGATAAACGTGCTCGTCCAACAATAAGCGCCACCCCATTTCGCGGTGAACTTGTTTTAATGCCTCTAAATTTGTTGCTTTTGCCGCTTTTGAGGGCCATTGCACGTAGTCGCCATAATCATGGTTTCCTAAAATAGAATAAACGCCCATTGGCGCTTTTATCTGCTTAAAAATTTCTTTATAGCCATCCATTTCAGTTGCATCATCATTCACTAAATCGCCGGTAAAAAAAATAACATCTGCATTTTGCTGCTGAATTAGATCTACTCCTTTTTGAACGGCTTTTTTGTTGTAAAAACTACCCGAGTGGATGTCTGAAATTTGAACAATTTTAAGCCCATCAAATGCGTTGGGCAAGTTTTTAACGGGAATAGTTGTTTTAATTACCCGATACCGATACGGCCCAACGATCATTCCTAAACTGAATAAAATTGCCGGTATTACCGCAAGCACAGCACCTGTTAATATAAGCCACGGCCAACGCGAGAGATCATCTGCCTGAAAAATTAAAAAGAGTAAACGCCGAATATCGTCTAACAGCACAAAAACAGTTGCAACGACCAGCGTGAACAGGTCAATAAATATAAACGCGAAAAAAAAATTACGCAATGCTTTTGACAAGCGGTTACCCATTGCAAAAATTACGACTAATGAAAGTGTTGAAACAGCAAACAAAGCCCAATTAGCATTGCCCACCCCTTGCCCCACCAAAGCACTTATTTTAGATGATATGGCGACTACGGCAAAATGAAAATAAGTAGCAAGCGCTACTAATACGCCCCAAATAATTAATGGTAATAACTGAAATTTGCTGTGCATGGCTTACGCTTGATTATTGGTGAGGGTCATTACGGTAATTTCTGGCCAAATACCAATTCTGCCCGGATAACCCAAAAATCCATAACCCCGGTTGACATATAAATATTGGTTTTGTTCTTTGTAAAGCCCTGCCCACTTGCTGTAACGCAAACTAATGGGGCTCCATTTAAACCCTGCAGTTTCTATACCCATTTGCGCGCCATGTGTATGCCCCGAAAAGGTAATGTCAATATCCGTATATGATTTGCGCACTTGCTCATCCCAATGTGTGGGGTCATGTGAAAGAAGTAATTTTACCGGAGCTTCGCACCCTTTATATGCGGCGGACAAATTACCAATTTGATGAAAACCTGCACCCCAGTTTTCTACACCAATTAAGCCAATTTTTTCTTCTCCCTTTTTTAAATAAATGTGCTCATCTAACAGCAAACGCCAACCCATATTTTTATGCACTTGTTTTAATTTTTCTAAGTTTTGGGCTTTTGCTTCTTCACTGTCCCATTGCTGATAATCGCCATAGTCGTGGTTGCCTAAAATAGAATAAACACCCATTGGGGCTTTTAACCGGGCAAAAACATCCGTGTAATTGTCCATTTCGTCGGCGGTGTTGTTTACCAAATCTCCTGTAAAAAAAATAACGTCTGGTTGTTGTGCTAACAATAAATCAACCCCGCGGTTTACAGCTTCTTTATTGTAAAAGCTACCAGAGTGAATGTCTGAAATTTGAACAATTTTTAACCCATTGAACGAAGCTGGTAAGTTTGGCAGGTTTACGGTTGGCGCGTGTAATGTGTACTTGTAAGGCCCCACAACCATACCCAAGGGTAACGAAATGGCTGGCACAGCTGCAACTGCTAGTCCAGATTTTAGTATAAAGTCTGACCGTGAAATGCGTTCTTCGTCATTTGCTGCGCTGGTTTTGTTCTTAAGTTTTCTACTTGTCCAAGTGCCCAAACGGACAAGATCATCTAACAGTAAAAAAGGAATAAGTATGAATTTGATGATGACGTTAAAAATAACAAAAGCAAAAAAGAAGTTTGTAAGCCACGGGGCAATGCTCGCCCTAAATATAAAAAGCGTGGCAAAACCAATGATAGACAAAACCATAAAGGTAATGTGACTATATTTTATGGTTTTTTTTAACCATTTGGCGTAGGTATTCCACCTTGAGCGCAGGGCGCGGTAGCTGTAAAGCTCAATTGCGGTTATGAGCAACACAAAAATTAGCGGAAAAAGAAAATTTCTCATTGTATATATGCAAAGTTACACAATATTAGGTGTGTTGCCTGTTAAAACACTTAAGTTGGCACATGGTTCTTTTTAAGACGATTAAGTGGGTCTGATATTTCATATAAGTGCCAATTTTGAATTTTGAAAAGCGTTAAAGTGTGTTCAAACAATTGTTTTTTAATGCTTTAAATTACCGATTGGTTTTATAGATTTCTGCAAAAATGGGCCGAGTTTTTAAAAAAAAGGATGCATCTTTGCGGTTATACACTAATATTATTAAGATGAAAAAAATTTATTTGGCAGGATTTGCTGCTTCTTTGTTTCTATTTTCTTGTGGAGAAAATGGTGGCTTAGGTTCTGATGACAATGGTTTGAACACTCCCATTACCGATAAAGAAAGTATTGATAAAGCTGCAAAAAGTTTTGCCGAAGGTGGAGCTACAGACGGTAGAGAATATTTTGACGGCGTACTTGCAGAGGTAGTAGAGGTTGATGTAAAGTTTAGAGAGGTTTTATCATTGGATGAGATGGATGCTTCTGAAAAACGCATTAAAAAAGTGTTGGACACTGCAATTAGCATGATTGAAGGTGGACGTGAGGCATTGGCAATTTACAAGGATGAAAATTGGCCAAAGCGCAAAGAAATGCACAACTTAACTATGGAATGGTTTTCATCTGTTGAATCATTAATAAACGATTATTTATACGACCTTGCGGGTCCCAATGTCTCGTGCAGATGATACATGGACTGATGAGGAATATGCGTTGTACGACGCTTATGCTGATGCTTACGAAAATGATTACATTGATGTGGATTCTCGTTGGGTTGATTTCCAATATGTTTATGCGGATGCGAACGATTTTGAAATTTCAGGTACCATTGATGAAGAGTCAATGGTGGAAGAAGAGTTGGCGACTGATGCTGGTGAATAGTTACCGCTAAAGAAGATTAAAAAAGCCGTTCGACGTAGTGTTGAGCGGCTTTTTTTTATGGATTACGGTTTAACTTTCATTAATTGGTGTGTAGCTTAATGCGCCAATAACCAATTCTCTGCAAACTTATAATCAATATCTAACGGAACAACTAACTTGACGGCGGCTTCCATTTCTCGCTTCACTAAGTCTTCCATTTGTTGTTCTTCTCCATTTAAAACGTCAAACACCAATTCATCATGCACTTGTAAAAGCATTTTTGACTTTAATCCATTATCTTTTAATGCTTTGTAGATATTAATCATTGCAATTTTTATGACATCTGCAGCCGAACCTTGAATGGGTGCGTTAACAGCATTACGCTCTGCAAAGCCACGTACAATTGCGTTGGCCGAATTGATGTCTTTCAAATAACGGCGGCGTTTCATAATGGTTTCTACATAGCCGTGTTTACGTGCAAATTCCACTTGGTTTGCCATATAGGTTTTCATTTTGTCGTACTGCTCAAAATAGCTGTCGATCATTCCTTTCGCCTCACGTCTTGAAATGCCTAAGTTTTGTGATAAACCAAATGCGGATTGCCCATAAATAATTCCAAAATTTACCGCTTTTGCCGCGCTTCTTTGCTCACGGGTAACATTTTCAATACCGTCTACATGAAAAACTTTGGCAGCTGTTGCGGCGTGAATGTCCAGGTTTTTTTGAAACGCCTCAATCATGTTTTGATCTTCACTTAACGCGGCAATAATGCGTAATTCAATTTGAGAATAATCTGCCGCTAATAAAGTATAGTTATCATCTTTTGGAATAAAGGCTTTGCGGATTTCTCTTCCTTTTTCTGTACGGATCGGAATATTCTGTAAATTCGGGTTATTGGAACTTAAACGCCCTGTGGCCGCCACTGTTTGCATATAACTTGTATGAATTCTCCCTGTGTTTTCATTCACAAGTGCTGGCAATGCATCTACATAGGTGCTTTTGAGTTTACGTAAGGCACGGTAATTTAAAATTAATGGAATAATTTCGTGTTTATGCTCTAACTTCGTAAGCACATCTTCTGACGTTTTGTACTGACCTGTTTTGGTTTTTTTAGCTTTTGCGTCTATTTCTAATCGTTCAAATAATACTTCTCCTAATTGCTTGGGTGAATCAACATTAAAATCTTCACCACCGGCTAAGGTTTTAATTTCTTTTTCAAGTCGGCTCAGCTCTGTACCGAGCTCTTCAGAAAAAATGGTTAGCGCAGGCACATCCAGCCGAATGCCGGTTGTTTCCATATCTTTTAACACACGCGCAAGTGGCATTTCTATTTCATAAAACAAATCGTTCAAATGCGCTTTTTTAATTTCTGGTTCAAATAATTCTTTTAGTTGCCATGTAATATCCGAATCTTCACACGCATAGTCCACCACTTTTTCGGGGTCAACATCTGCCATGCTGCCCTGGTTTTTTCCTTTTTTTCCGATTAATGTTTCAATGGAAATTGGTTTGTAATTAAGGTAAAGTTCTGAAAGGGCATCCATGCTGTGTTTTCCCTCTGGTGTAATTAGGTAATGGGCAATCATGGTATCAAACAAGGGGCCTTTTACCTCAACGCCATATTTTTCAATTATTTTAAGGTCATACTTAATGTTATGGGCAATTTTTTCAATTTTTTCATTTTCAAAAAAATCGCGGAAGTCCTGCACAACTTTCTGACGTTCATCAGGCAAACAAACCACATAGTAACCTGTGCCTTTTTTAAAGGTAAATGACATTCCAACAATCTCTGCCGTTAAGGCATTCACCCCGGTAGTTTCAGTATCAAAACACACAGATTTTTGCTTCAATAAAATTTCTAATAACTGAGCTCTTTTTTCTGCTGAAACAACAATCTCGTAATCCGGCTTCGTGTCTGCAATGGTTTGAATTGGGCTATCAGATCCAATAGCACTTTCTTTTGCAATTGTCTCCATAGCAGGCCCCCCAAACAAATCTAACTGCCCTTCTGCCGGTTGTGTGTTTTGGATGATTAATTCTTCACCCAATACCCGTTTTGCAAGTGTTCTAAACTCTAACTGCGTAAAAATTTCTTTTATTTTTTCATGGTCGGGCTTTTCCATTACTAATTTATCTTCCTCAAATTCCACGGCTACCTCTAAGTCGATCGTCGCTAATTTTTTTGAGTCTAACCCTTGCTGCGCAAAGTTGATTACATTCTCTTTTTGTTTGCCCTTTAGTTTATCTGTATTTTCAATTAATCCTTCTACCGAATCAAATTGTTTAATCAATTTTTTTGCTGTTTTTTCACCAATACCAGGAATTCCCGGAATGTTATCAGAGGCATCTCCCCACAAACCTAAAATGTCAATAACTTGTGTTGGTCGTTCAACTTCAAACTTTGCCAATACTTCGTCTACCCCCCAAACTTCTGCTGGCTTACCAGAACGACCCGGGCGGTACATAAAAATATTTTTTGAAACCAACTGGGCAAAATCCTTGTCTGGCGTCATCATGTACACGGTAAACCCTTCTTTTTCGGCCTTTTTTGCAATGGTACCAATAATGTCATCTGCCTCGTCACCCGCACTAATTAAAACCGGAATGTTAAACGCCCTTACAATTTCTTTGATGGGCTCTATCATGTTTGCAATATCCTCTGGCATTGCTTCGCGGTGGGCTTTGTAATCGCTAAACTCTTCTGCCCTTTTAGTTAAACCCGGCGAATCAAAAACAACTGCAATATGTGTTGGCTTTTCTTTTCGGATCACCTCTAGCATTGCATTGGTAAACCCAAATGCAGCGGATGTATTTACCCCATGGCTATTTACACGCGGGTTTTTAATAAATGCATAATACGAACGGTAAATTAAGGCGTAAGCATCAAGCAAAAAAAGTTTTTTATCGATTACAGGCGTCATGTTAACGGATGTTTTTGAAATGTTAATGAATGGATAAAATCAATTTAGTTTAAAATTGGTTTTTGTTCTAATGCATGCCCTAGGTGTTTCTTGTAATAGTGCCACCCTTCTATTATCTCTGTCATGGTATGTGTGTCCCCATCTTCTGACATGCGCATTAAGTTTTCGGTTGATAATTCATCTGGTGTTGTAGCACCGGTGGCTGCCATTAATTCTAAAAAGGCATGTACCGTATTTTTATGGTAATTGGCTGCGCGTACGCTTTTATCAGCAGGGTCTAAGCCTTTCATCAGGCTTTTTTTCTGCGTGGCTATGCCAACAGGGCACGTATTGGTATTGCACAACTGAGCATGAATACATCCTATGGACAGCATCATAGCTCTGGCAGATTGTGTTAAATCTGCTCCCATAGCAATGGCTTTTAAAATACCAAAACCGTTAAACACTTTACCCGAAGCGATAATTTTAAGTTTGGCGCGTATACCGTATTTAATTAATAGTTTATCTGCAATAACTAAACCTACGTATAATGGCATGCCTACGTAATTGGCAAACTCTAACGGTGCCGCTCCGGTACCACCTTCTGCACCGTCTATTGAAATAAAATCAGGATAGGTATCTGCCGCTACCATGGCTTTGCAAATGTCCTCAAACTCATCTACCTTACCAATGCATAATTTAATACCAACCGGTTTTCCGCCAGATAGTTCACGAAGCTCGGCAATGAACTGCACCATGCCTGAGGGACCTTGAAAAGCACTGTGACCGGGAGGTGAAAGAATTGTTTCACCTGCTTTTACACCGCGTATTTCAGCAATTTCTGGCGTGTTTTTTTTGCCGGGCAACACACCTCCGTGACCTGGTTTTGCACCTTGTGAAAGTTTTAATTCAATCATTTTAACAGTTGGTCGCGAAGCGTTTTCTTTATATTTTTCACGCGAAAATGTACCATCTTCTGCTCTGCAACCAAAATAACCGGTTCCTATTTGCCACGTTAGGTCGCCTCCTTCTAAATGGTAAGGTGCTATGCCTCCCTCGCCCGTGTTGTGATAAAAATTACCCATTTTGGCACCTCTGTTTAGTGCAATTACTGCGTTTTTTGAAAGGGAACCAAAACTCATAGCAGAAATATTGTAAAGCGAAGCTGAATAAGGCTGCGCACAATCTTTTCCGCCAATCGTTACGCGGGGCTCTTCATGCGGAATGACTGCTGGATAAAGTGACTGTGTAATGAATTCGTATCCTTCACTATAAATATCCTCTTCTGTTCCAAAAGGGTGGGTAGACCCCAGATTTTTTGCCCGTTGATAAATAACCGCCCGCTTATTTTTGCTTATTGGTCGCCCATCTGTTCGGCGTTCTACAAAATATTGCTGAATTTCTGGCGAAATGGATTCTAGAATGTACCTTAAATTACCAATTAGCGGAAAGTTTTTTCGGATGGCGTGTTTGTTCTGTAATGCATCTCGTACGCCAATTAAAATTAAGGGACCAAATAAGATGAAAAGGTAATAATAGTTGGGGCTAATAGAATAACCAAGTGCTACAATCGCTGCGGTAACAACAATTGAAGCGATAAAAAAAATTGTACGAACCATGTGTGATTTATTTTCACTTTAAAAATAGGCAGATTTTTTGAACGACTTGCCTTTTTACGATTTGATTTCTTGATCGTCTCTTGTTTTGGCTAACCGATCTGCTCCTACCAAATGTAAATCTTGCTGTGGGTAAGGAACGGTAATTCCATTGGCAGTTAATTGGTCGTTGATCTCAAATCTAATTTCACTTTTTAAAATTTCAATTAACAGGTTTTGATCTGCCCAAAAAATTAAATCCATTTCAAGCCCATAATCACCAAAATTAAGCAAGCGCACTATGGGTTTTTTAGACTTTAGCACCTTTGGGTGTTTCTGCGCCGCTTTTATCAGAATAGCGCGAACTAAATTGGTATCTACGCCATAATGAAAGGTAATGGGGATAGAAAACCGTGTAATGTGGGTGCCTACACTCCAATTGATGACGCTTTTGTGCGTTAACTCTGAATTTGGAATGACCAAAATTTTCTCGTTTCGGGTTTCTACTTTAGATGTACGCAGGTTAATTTGAATTACTTTTGCCACAAAATTATCGTGGTTACTGAGCGTTTCAATCTCAATAATGTCTCCTACTTTGATAGACCCCTCAAAAAGGAGCAGAATACCAGAAAAATAATCGCGAAAAATGTTTTGTAACCCTAGCCCTACTCCTACTAATAAAAAGGTGGTGGCGGTTAAAAACAAGTCAAGATCTACCCCAAAACTGCGCAGTAAAATAATAATGGTTATACCGTAAATTAAGTATTTAACCAACTGCAAATAAATGTAGCGCGTACCCGGGTCTACTCGGTCATCATTTAAAACAGACCGGCCTAGCAACACCTTTAAAAAATTAAGACTAATGCGCGCAAAGAAAATAATGGCTGCCGTTAAAAAAAGGTGATAAACTGCTACGTGAAAACGGTCTATCCGAATAAACTCATACGACAATATGCTGGTGATGTTGAGTTCGGGGTTTTTAATTTTTAAACTTAAAAAACACAGGTAAAACGTAAGCAAGTAAATGAGCTGTTTTACAAGGCTCCACACTGCAATTTCGCGTCCTTCAATTTTTAGTTGTTTCTCATCTAAATGCAAGGCTTTAAAATACCGCTTGATGTATTTGATAAAAAGTTTTGCGAGTAAGAAAATAAACACCATTAGTATGATGTGCAACGGTCTAAACGTAAATCCGTCTAGCTCAAAAATAGGCCAACTTAGCAAGCCTGAATTAGCGTCATTCATAGTGTTTAGATGATTGTTCTTCCTAATTTTTCTGAAAATACTAATTTTACTTTGTCTAGCTCGCGGTGACGCGATAAAAGTGTCATTATCTCTGCTACGCTCTCTTCTGTATTCATTTCGCTCAATTGGCGAATTTTTAATTGAATTTCTTTAATTTCCTTAATTACACTTGCTGTTTTACACGAGTAGATGGACTGCATTACGGCACTTTCAAGTTTGTCTACCTCTGTGGTAATACGCACTTTTTGGGTTGACCAGTTTGCACTTACTTCATATTTTGACGCAATAATGTTAACGGCGCAATTGCTCACGTTATTATCTTCATGCCGTGTAAAATGGTCTGTTTTATAAAAAATCCCATCTTCTAAACCAGCCGCATATTCCTTTAAAATAGCATTAAAGGTAGGGTCAGTAAATTCAATATCATCTTTTTGCAGTTCATAGATAATGAGTTCGATTACGCTTACCTCAACATCTGTTATATGTTCTTTATCTTCTTCGTCATACTCCACATTTTGGGTGCGTACAGAAAGTAATCCATAATTAAGCAAAATCCGAATTAAATCAAACTCATACGGGTATAGCGCATTTTCTGGTACTTTGGTTGCAGCCCCCACTTCTTCTGCAAATTCAGGCGGTATCATTGCCTCTAGTGGCATTTCATAATCCGCACCATCTATTGTACTAGTCGCCGCGGTGGTGGTGTTAGCTGGAGGCGTACTTTGCCGTTCGGTCTTCCGCTCTTCTATCCGGTTTTGGCGTTGAGCAACTTTATTTTTTTCGGCAATTTTGCGTTGGCGTGCTTTATTTACCTCTTGTAAAATGGTTTGTTCATCAATGTCAAAAATCGTTGCACACTCTTTACTATAAACCTGGCGTTTTATGGCATTATCAATCACCGCAATGGAACCGACAATATCATTAATGAGTTGCGCTTTTTTTAAGGGGTCGTTTCCGGCATCTTTTAATAAAATATCTGATTTGAAAACGATAAAATCTTTTGCGTTTTCATTCACATACGTTTTTAGCTCTTCGGTTGATGATTTTTTGGCGTATGAATCGGGATCCTCACCATCTGGAAACAGCACTACCTTTACATTCATCCCCTCAGAAAGTATCATATCTATCCCTCTAAAAGAGGCTTTAATACCCGCCGCATCACCATCATACAAAATGGTAATGTTTTCTGAATAGCGTTTTATCAGTTTTATTTGGTCTGTCGTTAATGACGTGCCGGAAGAAGCCACTACATTTTCTACACCGGACTGAAAAAGGGAAATAACATCTGTATATCCTTCTACCAAATAACAATTATCGTATTTAATAATGGCACTTTTGGCAAAAAATAGTCCGTATAAAATTCTGCTCTTGTTGTACAATTCACTTTCTGGTGAATTGAAGTACTTGGCTATTTTTTTATCCGTTTTTAACGTACGTCCGCCAAAGCCCAGCACCTTGCCCGCAATGCTGTGAATAGGAAACATTACACGCCCTCTGAAAAAATCGAACGATCTGCCGTCTTTCGTTTTGGTTAACCCGGCTTTTTGCAGGTATTCCAACTTGTAGTTTTTAGCTAATGCTTTTTGGGTAAAACTATCGGACTCCTCTAAACAGTAACCCAACTGAAATTTTTCAATTATATCCTCTCTAAATCCACGCTCTAAAAAATAAGAAAGCCCCACTGCCTTTCCACTAGGGTGGTTTAGCATATTGTCTTTAAACACATCTCGGGCAAACTCATTTACTATGCTTAAATTTTCGCGGATGGATGAAGCCGCAATTTCTTCTGGTGTGCGCTGCCGGTCTTCTTTAATTTCAATGTTATACTTATTGGCTAACCATTTTAAGGCTTCCACATACGTAAAATGTTCAGCTTCCATTAAAAATGAAACAACGTTGCCGCCTTTGCTTGTACTAAAACATTTCCAAATTTGTTTGGTCGGAGAAACCATAAAAGAAGGAGTTCGTTCATCTACAAAAGGGCTTTTACCCTTGTAGTTTGATCCCGCTTTTTTTAATTGCACAAAATCACCTATCACCTCCTCTACACGAGCGGTTTGGAAAATTTCGTCTATGGTTTCCTTTGGTATCATACTTAATCAGTTCTACAAAAATAGCGAAAAATAGGCAGGAGGTGGCTTGGATTAATACATGCTTCATTTTATTTTGAATTTTCAGACAACCTTTTGTTTTTACGAAATGTATTAACCACAAGAAACATATTTTCATATCTCAAAATTTACACTCAATGTTAAAAAAATTACTCTTCGTGTTTGCTAGCTTTTTAGCAGTAGGCACTTTTGCTCAAGACAGTTTAGACTGTTCACTTTACATAAATTTTAGTTATACTGTGGATGGGGGAACGATAAATTTCACAAATACATCTACCGGTGTTGAAGCCGGCTCCACTTATTCATGGCACATAAACGGCCTAACATCTGCGGCAGAAAATCCATCATTCTCCACCGCGGGTATGGATGATACCGAGATTGTTTGTTTTAGTGTTACCGATTCACTCGGTGATTGCAGTGACTCATTATGCACAGTTATTACAATAGGAATAACCGATTCTTGTACGCTTGCTGCGAATTTTAGCTATACCGTAAGCGGTGGCGTAATTGATTTTACAAACCTTTCTACGGGTACCGAACCACATACTAACTATGAGTGGACGATTGATGGACTATATAGTTCAGATGAAAACCCATCTTTCAGCACCGCTGGTTTTGAGGCTTCAGAGGCGGTTTGTTTATTGGTTTGGGATGATTCTACAGGATGCATTGACACACTGTGTACGCTGATTTATTTTGACGTTGCAGATTCTTGCACGCTTACCGCTAATTTCAGCTATACCGTAAGTGGTGGCGTAATTGATTTCACCAATCTTTCTACAGGTACTTCACCTTCCACTCATTATGAATGGACGATTGATGGATTATATAGTTCAGATGAAAACCCATCTTTCAGCACCGCTGGTTTTGAGGCGTCAGAAACTGTTTGTTTATTGGTTTGGGATGATTCTACAGGATGCATTGACACACTGTGTACGCTGATTTACTTTGATGTTGCGGATTCTTGTACGCTTACCGCTAATTTCAGCTATACCGTAAGTGGTGGCGTAATTGATTTCACCAATCTTTCTACAGGTACTTCACCTTCTACTCATTATGAATGGACGATTGATGGATTATATAGTTCAGACGAAAACCCATCTTTCAGCACCGCTGGTTTTGAGGCTTCAGAGGCTGTTTGTTTATTGGTTTGGGATGATTCTACAGGATGCATTGATACGCTTTGTACCCTCATTTACTTTGACGTTGCAGATTCTTGTACGCTTACCGCTAATTTCAGCTATACCGTAAGTGGTGGCGTAATTGATTTCACCAATCTTTCTACAGGTACTTCACCTTCTACTCATTATGAATGGACGATTGATGGATTATATAGTTCAGATGAAAACCCATCTTTCAGCACCGCTGGTTTTGAGGCTTCAGAGGCGGTTTGTTTATTGGTTTGGGATGATTCTACAGGATGCATTGATACGCTTTGTACCCTCATTTACTTTGACGTTGCAGATTCTTGCGCACTTGCTGCGAATTTTAGCTATACCATAAGTGGCGGTGTAATTGATTTTACAAACCTTTCTGCAGGTACTTCACCCTATACTAATTATGGATGGATTATTGATGGACTATATAGTTCAGACGAAAGTCCATCTTTCAGCACAGCTGGTTTTGAGGCTTCAGAGGCTGTTTGTTTATTGGTTTGGGATGATTCTACAGGATGTAGTGACACATTGTGTACACTGATTTATTTTGACGTTGCAGATTCTTGCGCGCTTGCTGCTAACTTTACTTACACCCAAAGTGCCGGGATGATTAATTTCACAAACCTTTCTACCGGAACAACACCTTCCACAAACTATTACTGGACAATCAACGGGTTGTCAAGTTGGGATGAAAATCCATCTTTCAGCACCACTGGATTTGATTATTCAGAAGAGGCTTGCTTATTAGTGTGGGATGATTCTACTGGATGTATTGACACACTTTGCACCTACGTTTATATCGACTCTACCGATTTAGATTCGGCTATTGCATCTATTTCATTTGAGGAAGCCAATGCGTTTATGATTTATCCTAACCCTGCCGTAAATCATGTCAACGTTACGTTTCAAAATGCCAATACAAATGCATTAATTATCATTTACAACACCATGGGCCAAGCCGTGCTTCAAAAACAGCGTATCGTAGGAGGAAGTCAATTAACACTAGATGTATCTGAATTAACGGAAGGGATGTACATGATTCAGTTGGTTAACCCAACTACTGGGGAAACAACCGTTCCAAAACGTTTTATTAAAAAGCAGGGTTAAGCAAAGTAGTAGTAGTTTTTGTTACTATTATTTGGTTGAGAAAAGGTGAACATTGTTTGCCTTTTCTTTTTTTTGAGGTTACCTTTGTATTCAACTAACAAAAGTGCCAGCCAACCAAACTAAAATAACAGAATTTAGCAAGATGCTTGCCCCTTTTATGCCCGCTTTTGCAACAACCTATGTTGCGGCATTTTTAATTGAACACGTGGTTCATTTTACGGTGAGTAAAAAACGCAAAACCAAGTTGGGTGATTATCGGCAACCTTTTCAGGGTAAGCCACACCGTATTTCTGTAAATGGCAATTTAAATGCGTATGCTTTTTTAGTCACCACCATCCATGAAATGGCGCATCTGGCTGCTTTTGAGCAATACGGGAACACAATAAAACCACATGGTAAAGAATGGAAAATGGTTTTCAAAAAACTGTTTCAACCACTTATACAATCGGGTGAATTACCCGAAGATGTTACCTTAGCTGTGCATAATTATTTGAAAAATGCGAAAGCCTCTTCTTGCTCAGACGACAGATTATACCGCGTACTAAAAAGGTATGATAAAAACCGCGGCGTTCGGGTAGAAGAATTAAATTTTGGCGCAGAATTTAAACTAAATGGTAAAATTTTCGTTAAAGGAAGGAAATTACGCACGCGATTTGAATGCAGAGAAGTATCTTCGCAAAAAATGTATCGGGTGTTGGGGCTTGCAGAGGTGGACAATTAGAGTTGAACACGAATGCCTGTTGAAAAGGCTATTAATTATAAGAAGTATATAATGAGTAATAATTTTGCTGTTATCATGGCGGGGGGTATTGGAAGCCGTTTTTGGCCTATGAGTCAAGAATCTTTTCCAAAACAATTTTTGGATGTATTGGGGATTGGAAAAACGTTAATCCAAATGACGTATGACCGCTTACGCAAACTTGTGCCAGACGACCAAATTTATGTTGTTACGAACGAGAAATATGCCCAATTGGTTATCGACCAAATTGGCTTACCGTCAGCACAAATTTTGACGAAACCATGCGTAAAAACACCACCGCCTGCATTGCTTATGCCTCTCATAAAATTTATGCGCTAAACCCCGAAGCAAATTTAATTGTTGCTCCTTCTGACCATTTAATAATGAAAGAAGAACGCTTTGTGGATATTGTAAACATTGCTCTTGCAAAAGCGGATGAAGGGGATAATTTAATCACCCTGGGGATTAAGCCCTCTCGCCCAGACACAGGTTATGGTTACATTCAATTTGAAAATGGACGCGATATTTTAATGGGCGAAGTGCGCAAGGTGAGGCAATTTACTGAAAAGCCAAACCGCGAATTAGCGGAAATTTTTTTAAAAAGTGGAGATTATTACTGGAACTCCGGTATTTTTATTTGGAAAGCACGCACTATTATTCAATCGCTGCAAAAATTTAAGCCACAGTTAAATAATTTGTTCACAACCAAAGGTGCTGATTATAACACCGAAAAAGAGCAGGAGTTTATTAACTCGGCTTTTTATGCGTGTGAAGATATTTCCATTGATTTTGCCATTTTAGAAAATGCAAAAAATGTACATGTCGTACTGGCTAATTTTGGTTGGTCAGACCTTGGTACATGGGGTTCATTGCACACGCATTTAGATACAGACGTAGAAGGTAACGGTGTAATTGGTGACAAAGTGCACTTGTTTGAAAGTGCAAACTGTATTGTAAACATTCCGAAGGGAAAAATGGCCGTTTTGCAAGGTTTAAACGATTATATTGTTGTGGAAGCACATGACATTTTAATGGTTGTAAAAAAAGACCAGGAACAACGCATAAAGGGTTATTTGGCGGAGATTAAAAAGAAAGATCCCGATTATTTTAAATCAAAATAAGTTACTAAATTACAGCTACTTTTACGACGTTTGTTTTGAGATGTTGAATGAATTATTCTGCTGTTTTCACTTCTTATTGGAAGAATAAACGAAGATAGGGGATTCAATCTGCTTAACGGTATCTTTGAAAATGTCTATTCTTATTTTATAATCAAGGGTAAGAACAATTTTATTATTGAAAATTCGTATACGTTAATGCCCACCATAACATTGCCTTACAAATTAAGGCATAGACCAATTTGAAATTATACGTGTTTATTCAAATGAAAAGTAAAATCGCCCTAAGTACCATAACTCTTCTGTTTTTAATAGCATGTTCTGAGCACCCCGCTTCTAAGGCTGATGAAGCTCCGGATAAAGAAAAAAACCAAACTGAATGGGTTGCTAACGAGAGCACGGGTTTATTGGAAAAAAGAACATACAACGACCAAAACGGCTTAATCAAACTAGCTATTTTTAGTGAGGATAGTAGTCTTTTACAGCAGCAAACCTATAATAGTATGGGCTTAGACAGTATTTATATTTATAACAATGGAGGGAACGTGGTTAAAATGAGCATGCAGAACGATTCCACACCCTAAACGTCCTAAAAAATTATACGATAAAAAGCACCGTATTGATGACAATACGTAAAAGAAGAACGTCTCAAATTATACTTTTGAACGCGCTACAACCTACCGCACCCAAAACAGATACGGCAACCGTGCCTGAATTGATTTTTTATTGTCAATTGTTTTAAGGTAGCTGTAAATATCCATGAGTTGTGCCTCTAACGCAGACTGCGCAGTTACACTTGCGCTTCCTTCTTCAAACGCTTCTAAAAACTGCAGTAATTCATCCTTTTTAACTTCTGGGTAGTATTTCACTTTTACTGAATCTGCACCAATATTTGCTCGTTCGGCAACATCATTAATGGCATCATCCATTCCACCAAAGGCATCAATCAACCCAATTTCTATCGCATCTGATCCAGCCAAACGCGTCCTTGTCCAATGCTGTCTACTTGCGCCTTAGTCATGCCTCTACCCGTTGCTACTTTTGAAATAAAATCATCATAAATATCATCTACCCCTTCTTGAATCAGTTGCAATTCTTCTTCATCTAACTTGCGCGTTAATGAAAGAATGGCGTGATCATTAGTTTGTACGCGATCAAACGTTACGCCGAGTTTATTTTTAAACATATCTCCTAAATACGGAATAATGCCAAACACCCCAATAGAGCCAGTTATGGTGTTCGGTTGCGCATAAATTTTATCTGCCGCACACGCTATGTAATAGCCACCAGATGCTGCCACGTCACCCATAGAAACAACAATGGGTTTTACCGCCTTTGTAAGCACCACTTCTCGCCACATTATGTCACTCGCCAACGCACTACCACCTGGAGAGTTCACCCGCAATACCACGCCTTTTATGTCCTCATCTTCTCTCGCTTCACGAATCAAACGGGCTAATCGTGTACCGCCTACGTTCATCATGTTTCCTTCTCCGTCGATAATTTCGCCCTCCGCAAAAATTACCGCAATGTTTTTTGTATCGCGCCGCGCTAAAATACGTTCTTCACGTGTTTTTTTCATGGCATACTTTTCAAACGACACCAGGTTTAAATCTTCATCTGAATTTATATCGACTTTTGCGCGCAAAAGGGATAAAATTTCGTCATAGTACTTAACACCATCTGCCATTTTATACGTCACCGCATCTCCTGATTTTCGAATAAATGCACTATCTGCAATTTCGTTTAATCGATCAGCTGATAAACCGCGAGAGGTACCAACGGCACTTAACATTTCATTCCACAACGCGTTAATATACTTTTTTGTTTGAAGCCGATTCGCCTCACTCATTTGCTCGTAAATCAATGGCTCTACAGCGCTTTTAAACTTGTTATTTGAACCGCGAATAATTTGCATTTCAACGTCTAACTTCTCCAACGCGCCTTTTAAGAACATAATTTCTGTGCCTAATCCTAAAAACTCTAACATTCCACTTGGAAAAACATAAAGTTCTTCTGCTACAGAAGAGAGGTAATATGCTTTCTTATCGTAATTTTCATGGTACGCCACCAAAAATTTACCCGATTCCTGAAAGTCTGCCAAGGCATCACGCATTTCTTTTATGGTTGCCATTCCGGCAGAAACGTTGTCGCAGTTTAAGAAGATGCCCTTTATATTATCGTCTTTTTTTGCTATTTCTAATCCTTCTAAAAATTCACTTAACCCAAACTGTTTGTTAAAGCCAAGGCTATTGGGATCAAACTCAGCATACGAAAAATCACCAATTGGGCCATTTAATTCCATACGCAATACCGTATTTTCATAAATTGTCAGCTGTTTTGCTTCAAACGTAGCACCAATACTTGCCACAAAAGCTGAAAGAATTAAAAGAAAAATTCCTACGATAATTACTCCTGAGATGAAACTTGCTAACAAGCTCGCCCAAAATGTTTTCCAAAAAGTCATATTCATTTGTCTAAGTTTTATTCAAAAATAACCAGGAAAACGGGGAAGTGTTCATCTTTTTTAGAATTTGGTGGTTTTTAAACCTCAGTCCGCTTATTCCAAATTTCCACAGAAGTATTGAAAATAGTGAGATTTTGACAGGAAAAATGGGCCATATTGAGCGCAGTCGAAATGCAGTACTAACGGGTTAATTCAAGGCTTTTTTTGTTAAAAAATTGCTGTTTTCATCACTTTCCTTAGGCGCCGCCCTGAACCTGTAGTAAGGATTGATTTCAATTACCTTATGCGTCGTTATGAATTTTCGAAGTGAATACTCCTTCAAACTCATGCCTTGCCTAAGAAAAATGAAATCAACTGTGAGCGTTTAGAATAAGCGGACTGAGGTTTTAAGTTTAAACGGACGGTTAACGGTGCGTTCCATCATATACTTTTTTAGGATGTGAAACGTTTTGTTAATTTTGCTTTAAATGACTGCTCAAAAACGCATAATAGTTTCAGTTACGAATGATCTGTATACAGACCAGCGTGTGCGGAAAGTTTGCGAATTTTTGATAACACAAGAATATGACGTTACTCTTGTGGGGCGCCGCTTAAAGTCAAGCAAAAAAATGCCGCCGACAGCATATAAAACACGCCGTTTTAAATTGCTATTTACCAAAGGTGCCTTATTTTATGCCAATTACAATTTGCGCTTGTTTTTTTACTTATTATTTATCAGGGCAGATGTTTTATTGGCGAATGATTTGGACACATTATACGCCAACCATTGGGCAAAAAAATTCAAACAAAACTGTCGCTTGGTGTACGATTCGCACGAATACTACACAGGAGTGCCAGAACTAATAGCCCGACCAAAAGTACAACGCATTTGGGAAAAAATTGAACAACGCACCGTCCCAAAAGTGGACGCCATGTACACCGTTAATGAATCCATTGCAAATTTATACCGTAAAAAATACAACCGCAACGTAAAAGTGGTGCGTAATATTTCTGATTTTAATGGGATTGAGGATGTAAAGTCCAAAAAAGAATTGGGTTTACCGCTTGATAAAAAAATTATTATTATTCAAGGTGCGGGCATAAATATAGACAGAGGAGCAGAAGAGGTAATGGATGCTGTAAAAATGCTAGATGACACCGTACTAATTTTTGTTGGGAACGGAGATGTGTTACCGCTGCTAAAAACCAAAAGCAAAGCCGAAAATTTAACCCAAAAAGTACTATTTTTCGGACGCCGACCGTATGATGAACTAATGAACTTTACACTGCATGCGGACGTAGGCATTTCTATGGACAAGGATACCAACATAAATTACCGGTACTCGTTACCCAATAAAATTTTTGACTATATCCATGCTGGTATTCCGGTATTGGTTTCTGATTTAAAAGAGGTAGCCGCTATTGTAAACCATTATGATGTGGGGCTTGTTTGCCCTTCGCACGAACCTGCAGAGGTGGCAAACTGCCTGCGTAAAATTTTATTTGATAAGGACTTGACGCGCCAGTTCAGAGTCAATACAAAAAAAGCCGCAGCCGAACTGAATTGGCAAAATGAATGCACTGTTTTAGCTTCGCTATTTTGACCACAACGCATTTACATATCGTATCGTTTGATGTACCTTACCCGCCCAATTATGGTGGTATTATTGACGTTTTTTATAAACTTAAGTATTTACAAAAAGCAGGGATTAAGCTTATTTTCCATTGCTTTTATTACAAGGGGCACAACCCACCCACAGCTAATTTGGATGCCTATTGCGAAAAGGTGTATTATTATCCGCGAAAGCGTAAAATTGCACAATCCTTTTTAGGTAAACTACCTTACATTGTCTCTAGCCGATCAAACAAAAAGCTGTTGGATAATTTGTTGAAAGATGATTACCCCATTTTATTTGAGGGGCTGCATACGTGCTATTTTTTAAACCATCCGGAGCTTAAAAAACGTAAACGGTTAGTACGTGCGCACAATGTGGAACACCACTATTATGCAGAGTTAGTAAAAATTGAAAAGAATGGCCTTAAGCGCGCTTATTTGAACCGTGAAGCTAAGCGCTTACAACGATTTGAACATCAGCTAAAGGGTGCAACAGGTATACTATCTATCGCTAAGATGGATGTGGATCACTTTAGCCAATACGCTCCAACAATTCATATTCCACCGTTTTTTGATGGTGGTTTTAACCCCGATTTTTTTACGGATGAATGGGTACATCAAGTTGTATTTCACGGTAATTTGAGTGTTCCTGAAAATGAAGCCGCCGCCCTATTTATTTTAACTAAGGTTGCACCACTTATTCCATTTGCAGTAGTAATTGCAGGCAAATCACCTTCGCAACGGTTATTAACCGCTGCAAACCAAGTAAAAAATGGATCGGTAATTGCCTCACCATCCGTGTTGGAAATGGATGAATTAATTCAGCAATCGCAGGTGAGTTTGTTATTTACACACCAACAAACGGGCGTAAAACTTAAACTTTTTCACGCGCTAAAAATGGGTCGGCATGTGATTATAAATAGCAAAATGAACGACGCGGATGTGTTTAGCCCATTTTGCCATATTGCAAATACGGCAGAAGAAATTGCTAAAAAAATTGAAACCTTAATGGTTACACCGTTTACTGAAGCGGACAAAAAAAAACGCGACGCGTCATTTGCTGTAATTTTTGACGGTACAGCAAATGCGCGTCGCATTCTAGATCTATTGACTTAACGAGTTATCGCTTCGGCACGTGTTTAGAAGTAAATTTAGCTACTGACTTGTTCCACGCATCTAATTTATCTTCTCTTCTATCATTCATCACTTCATTGTTTGCATTGTACGCCTCCACTGCTTCATTCATTTCGTTTACGGCATTGTTGTAACGGTCAATGTCTTCTTGTTTTCTGTTTTTTGCCTTTATTTGCTCAAAAGAGGCTTTAACGGTGTTAAAGTTTTCTGTCTTTAGAAAATAATCCGTTACAATTTCCATTTTCTCCGCCTCATCTGCATAAAACTCCAGCATTTCGCGGCATGCCAATACAATTGAATTATCCGTTCCTTTAAATGCTTTAATGTCATTTAGTGGGGCTAATCCCTCTTTTGCAGTGGCTGCCAATGCATTTTTATTTTGCTGAATCCCGTTTACATCTTGCGCGTTAAGTGCAGCCATTAAATACGTTTCTTGCACATAACTCTTAAAAAAAATCAAATATACTTTGTTGTAATACTCGTATACTTCGCCCGCAATTTTCATGTTTTCGCTCAACCTATCGTTGTCTGCCTCTAGTAATGTAATGTCATGCTTGGCCGCAAAAACAGCTTGTTGCTTTTGCACCATTTCGCCAGACGATTCCATTTTGTCATTTGCGCCTTGTTGTGCCATTAAGTAAGCCTCCATATTGTCGTATGATTTTTCGGCAATTTCTTCCATATCAACAATTTTGGCATAATCTTCTTTCAAGACGAGTAAGTTAATTTGTAAGAAGGATGTCACTGAATCACGGTACGTTGTGCTATCCTCAAACGGTTTCATGTTTTTTACGCGGTTTAATGCCTGTTGAGATGTTTGAATAACCTCAGCACGTTTTTTTTCTACTTTTCGGGCACTTTTGCCATGCGAAACTGCGTTGGTATAATCCCACATGTCGGACTGGATTTTACGCGATTCAGCAGAAATTTTTTCCATGTATTCTACCGCTGTTTGTGCACTTACCTGTAATGAAAACAGTGCAACCGCCGCAACGGATGTGATTTTTTTTAAATAGTTCATTTTAAATTGTATTTCAGTTGTTTTTATTTTAATTAGTTGGTCGCATTGATGTAGTCCCGTAAAACCTGATACGTTTCATCTATGTAAATATCATTTTTTAGTCGCTTCAGGTAAACTTCGTTGATGCGTGAACGGTATTTATTCATTTGCATAATTTCTAAATCGTATTTATTGTTAATGACCTCAAAAGAAGTTGATTCATTTTCAATTAACTCAAATAGCTGGCTCACTGCTTTCTGAAATGCAATTTCCTCTTTTTTATAGGCTTCAATTTCTAACGGGTAAATGTCTTGAGCCTCAATTGCATCTCTCAACGAATCTACCTTTTGTTGTAACCTTGTGCCGTAAGGGTAATTTACTAAGCGTGCCCGGCTATTGCCACTAAGTTGTTGTTTGTCTGGCCCTTCATACGGCGTGTAATACACTTTTTTATCCACGCTATCATTTCCTATTGCATTAGGGTATTTAGATTCGCGGTAATCGTAAATGTCATAAACATCTGGCAAAACAACATCTGGAATAATGCCCTCTAACTGGTGTGTTGTTTTTGTAATACGGTAGAGTTTAGATGAAGTCACCTTCATGTATCCGAATGATTCATCTGCCTTGTTCATATCGTTAAAACTAACGGTATAACGCGGGTCTAACGGCAAAACAACTTGCCCGGTAGATTTACCATACGTGCGGCTGCCCACTATTATGGCGCGGTTATGATCTTGCATAGCGCCAGCCAACACTTCAGATGCTGAAGCACTTAACCCGTTTACCATTATGGCTAACGGACCGGCATAAATTACTCCTTTATTAAAATCTTTTATTGAAAATGGTTTACGGTCTTTTTGCTGTACAATTCCAATAGGACCATAGTTAATGAAAATACCTGCCAAATCAATGGCTTCTTTCATTGAACCTCCGCCGTTGTTTCTTAAATCTAAAATTAATCCGTCAATGTTTTCTTTTTCTAATTTTAGAATAATTTTTGCCACATCATTGGCACAACCCAAAGTTGTTTCGTCAGTCCAATCGGTATAAAAATCGGGTAAGGTAATGTATCCAATTTTTTTGTCGCCATCTAAAATTACGCTTTTAATAACATCTTCATCTGTATAAACGGGTGCCTTTTCCAGCACCACTTGCTTTTCTTGCCCGCTTGCTTTTTTTACGTAAAGGGTCAATTCTTTAGCCTTTGATCCGGCAAACAACAGGTTCACATCATCTAAATTAGCCGTTGCCAAATCCAGTGCATCTTTACCTAGTTTTAAGCGTAAAATCACGTCGCCTTTATTGAGTTGATTAGACATCCATGCAGCACTGCCTGGCAGTAGAGAAAAAATAATAACCTCTCCTTTTTCATTTTCATCTAGTGAAAAACCAAATGCAAAGTTATCGCGCGATAAATCTTCAACAAAATCGTCATGCTCATTTGGCGAAAAGTAGTTGGTATGCGGGTCAACAGTACTGGCAATAGCATTTAAATAAAATCCTGCCACGTAATTTTTGTACCCGCCCGGTGCGTTTAAAAAAGTATTAATCTCATAATGTGTTGCGCGTACCACATCTTTTAATGCTTCATCTTTATAAAGCAAAACTGAATCTATTGTGGTTTCAAAAGGTGCGGGGTGGTACTCTTCTGAAAAAAGGGCTTCCAACAAATCCCACTTAAGTAATTTGCGCCATTTCTCTTTTTGCTCCGTTTCGTTTTTTGGAAATTCAGCATAATCTAATGTTTTAAAGTCTATCACCTCTTGTTTTGAAAAGTCATAATCTTCTTTGGCTACTTCGTCTATCAATCCGTTCAGGCGTTCCAAGCGTGTATACAAAATAGCTTGAAACGCATTAAAAAAAGTAGCTTTTTTTCCAATAATATCGGTATGGATTTGACGGCTGTACTTTTCTTCTAATTCGGTTAAATCAGCCGCATAAAAATAAGTCGCATTCGGGTCAACCTCTTCAACAAATTTATTAAAAACCGCTACGGAAAGTGACTCGTCAAAAGCAATTGCATTGTAGTGGTAACGGTCAATCAAGTTTTTAATGTAGTAGGATTGTTCTCCAACGTTTGTTTGTTGTGTCCATCCGTTAAACCCTACCATAAGGCAAAGAACGAGCAACCAGTTTTTATGTTTAATCTGCACAATAAATGGCTTATAGTTTAATAAAAATGTTTTTAGGCTCGGTAAAAAAGCGCAAGGCTTCTAATCCACCTTCTCTTCCCACCCCAGAATTTTTAACACCTCCAAACGGTGTTCGCAAATCGCGTACCAACCAAGCATTTATCCATACTATGCCACTTTGTAGTGCATCTGCCACGCGGTGGGCTCGTGTTAAATTCTCTGTCCACACTGTTGCTGAAAGACCATACTCTGTCGAGTTTGCCATCATTAACGCCTCTTCTTCTGTATCAAATGGTGTAATGGTCACCACCGGTCCAAAAATTTCTTCTTGATTGGTGCGGCAATCATACGCTAAACCTTCTATTACTGTTGGGCGCATGTAAAAGCCTTCAGCATACTCACCCGCCAATTGTACTTTTTCACCACCCGTTAAAACGGTTCCACCTTCTTGCTTTGCCAATTCTACATACGATAATACTTTCTCTAAATGCGGTTTTGAAACCAATGCCCCCATTTTTGCTTCGGGGTCTGTCGGAAAAGATACTTTTGTGGTAGAAACACGTTCTACAAAAGCCGTTTTAAATTTTTCATAAATTGGTCGTTCTATGAAAATACGCGAACCGCATAAGCAAATTTGCCCCTGGTTTGCAAAAGACGACCGCAACGTAGTAGACAATGCCTTTTTAAAGTCGCAATCTGCAAAAATAATATTGGGGTTTTTACCTCCCAGTTCCAATGAAAGTTTTTTAAACATTGGGGCAGCAATTTTAGCAATTGTCTCACCCGTTTTTGTACCACCTGTAAATGACACAGCCTTAATTTTTGGGTCGCGCGTAATGGCGTCTCCCACATGCTGACCCAAGCCGTGCACAATGTTTAAGACGCCTGCCGGCAAACCGGCTTCTACGCATACCTCTGCCAATAAATAGGCCGTCATTGGGGTTATTTCTGAAGGTTTTGCAATAACGCAATTACCTGCAGCCAATGCTGGTGCAATTTTCCATGTGAATAAATACAAGGGTAAATTCCAGGGTGAAATACACCCCACAACCCCAATTGGTTTGCGTGTTGTATAGTTAATCCCCACATTTTCCATGTGGTGAGATTCGGATGAGAAGTGTAAAATAGCCGTTGCAAAAAACTTAAAATTACTTACCGCTCGCGGAATGTCAACATGTGTTGCAAGTGACACAGGTTTACCATTATCTAAAGATTCTGCAGCGGCAAAGGCATCTAATTTTGCCTCAATTAAATCTGCAATTTTTATCATAATGGCGGAGCGTTCCTCTTTTGGTGTAGCTGCCCAGGCTGGAAAAGCAGCTTCTGCCGCCTGCACCGCCAAATCAATGTCCTCTTTTTTTGAATTAGGTATTGCGGCGTATACCTTACCTCTTGAGGGGTCAATATTATCAATATATGCCCCCCCTATTGGAGCAATTAATTTTCCGTCAATATAATTTTTTAATTCAATCATCTGTGCGCCTCTGTGTTAATTAACTACCACAAAAATAAGCATTCTGAAAAAGTTGTTTTTACGTAGTACCACTTAAACCCGAAAAAAATGTAATTTTAGATTGAGGCTTAAACCAATTGATATGGAAAATATACAGTACGCCGGCATGATTGGAATGTCGCAACTTTTACTCATTCTATTATTTTTTATAGGTTATTTGGATTAAAACAATTGTTGAAATTGCAAATTCAACATACGAGGGTGATAGCCGCACAACGTGGTTACTCATTGTAATTTTGGTGGGAATGATTGGTCTCATTATTTATTACGCAGCAGGTCGTCAAAAACGAATTGAACTGAATGACAATAATGATTTGTTAGATCATTAGACGCAAACCCCCAAAGCACTAATTATTGATTGATATTATACCTTTTCTGTACTGAAATTCGTATCTTTGCATCTACTCTTAATTAAGAAAAAATGGAAAACGTAGTTTACGCAGGTATGATTGGAATGCCGCAAGTGATTTTGATAGCGGTTGTAATTCTATTGTTATTTGGTGGAAGAAAATTACCTGAATTGATGAAAGGCTTTGGAAAAGGCGTGAAGGGATTCAAAGATGAGATGGACGGAACTGCCGCAGACGAGCGAAAAGAAAAGGTAGAAGATAAGGCGAAATAATGATGTATAAATCGTTCGCGGAAATTAAGGAAGCCTTAAAAAAAGGGACTACCGTTACGGCAATTACCCAAACCTATTTGGACAGGATTACTGAAAAAAAGCACCTCAATGCTTTTTTGTCGGTTTTTACTGAAAGTGCTTTGGCGCAAGCAAAAGCGGTAGACGAAAAAATAAAATCAAACACTGCCGGGCGATTAGCAGGAATGGTAATTGCCATTAAAGATAATTTGGCATACAAAGATCATCCGGTTTCAAGTGCGTCAAAAATTTTAGAAGGTTTTGAATCGTTGTACACAGCTACGGCTGTAGAACGATTAATTGCTGAAGATGCCATTATAATTGGGCGTACCAATTGTGATGAATTTGCAATGGGTAGCTCCAATGAAAACTCGGCTTTTGGCCCTGTTTTAAATCCGGTAAATGAAAAAATGGTGCCTGGAGGTTCTTCTGGCGGGTCTGCAGCTGCAGTAGCTGCTGGTTTATGCACAGCAAGTTTAGGTAGTGATACGGGCGGATCCATTCGTCAGCCGGCTTCATTTACTGGTACGGTTGGTTTTAAACCTACTTATGGGCGCATTTCGCGTTATGGTTTATTAGCTTACGCCTCTTCATTTGACCAAATTGGACCGTTTACTACCACTGTTGAAGATGCTGCATTGCTAACCACCGTTATGAGTGGAAAAGATGAGTTTGACAGTACACTTCAGCAAGAAGGGCCAATCGAATTGGATTTGAACTTTTCTCCAACAAAAAAATTAAAAATAGCGTACATAACAGATTGTTTGATGCGCGAGGGTATTGACCCCGAAATTAAAGCAAAAACAGAGTCCATCCGCGATCAATTAACTGAATTGGGGCATACAGTTGAGCCTGTTTCTTTTCCGTATTTAGATCAAATGGTGCCAACTTATTATGTGCTAACCACAGCAGAGGCTTCATCTAACTTGTCGCGCTATGACGGTGTGCATTTTGGATACCAATCTAAAGATGCGGTGGGTGTAGAAAACACCTATAAAAAATCACGCTCAGAAGGATTTGGCGAAGAAGTAAAGCGCCGAATTATGCTGGGGACGTTTGTGCTTTCGCACGGTTATTATGATGCGTATTATACGAAAGGTCAAAAAGTGCGTCGTGTAATTCAAAACAAAACGGCAGAAATTTTTGCCGACTATGATTTTGTTATTTTACCTACCTGCCCCACAACGGCTTTTGAAATTGGAAGTAACGTAGATGACCCGATTACCATGTATTTGCAAGACATTTTTACCGTCCAAGCAAACCTTTCTGGTAACCCCGCAATTTCATTACCACTTGGGCAACACAGCAACGGGCTGCCATTTGGCTTGCAGGTAATGGCAAACCATTTTGAAGAAACCAACCTTTTAGCCTTCTCAAATTATTTGATGAATGCTTGCCACTAAAAAAATCTTTATTGCATGAAAATTAACTGTCTGCTCCTCTTGTTATGTATTGCACAACTTTCAACAAAAGGACAGGATAGTACTACACTAGCACCAATAGCGGTGGAAGCGGCTATGGCATCTGGTGATTCACTAACCTACCAACGTTTTTTAGATGTTGTTGAAAATTCACTTTTTGAATATTATAAGGAAACCTGGGGGAAAGAACGCGCGTATGCCGTAATTGACTCATTAGACTATGAGGACGGAGACCGACCTGTTTTTTCTGATTCGGTTTATATTGCGCGTTTGCAAACGCTGAATAAAAGTACCCTAATTGACATTGAAATAAATGACGATTTACTTAAAACGGTCAACTATTTTGTACGAAATCGCCGGAGGTTTACAGCCGTTTGCATTGGTCGGTCTAAACTTTTTTTTCCAATGTACGAGCAGTATTTAGATCAATACAACATTCCGCTTGAACTTAAATATTTATCTGTTATTGAAAGTGGGCTGCGTCCAACAGTAAAGTCGCGCGTGGGTGCTGCGGGGCTTTGGCAGTTTATGTACCGCACCGGACGTATGTTTGGGCTTGATAACGATTCGTATGTAGATGAGCGTATGAATCCAGAAATGGCGACAGATGCGGCATGCCGTTACTTAAAATATTTACACAGTTTATATGGCGACTGGAGCATTGCGCTAGCTGCTTATAACGCTGGGCCAGGCAACGTAAATAAAGCCATTCGGCGTTCGGGTGGACAAATGAATTATTGGAAATTAAGGCCTTATTTACCGAAAGAAACACGCATGTACGTGCCTAATTTTATTGCCATGATTTATATGATGAATTATTATGGCGAGCACAACATTATACCAAAACCAGCTAAGGTTTATTTACATGCAACAGATACTGTTTGCGTACCGAAAAGCTTTCGCATTTCACATTTAGATACGTTGATTGGTTTAGATGCTGTGGAATTTAATTATTTGAACCCCGTGTACAAAACAGATATTGTTCCCGAAACGAATCCGCACCAATGCATTACACTACCCATTGAAAAAATAGATACTTTTTTAGTGATTGAAGATAGTTTATACCGTTATGACCGTTATTTGGATTCAGTTGGCGGAAGCTTCGTGGCATTAGAAAAAAAGAAATATCACATTGTAGAGCCAGAACAAACATTGGCGCAAATTGCTTCTGAATATGATATTACGATAAACGACATTCGTGGATGGAACGGGTTACGCTCTAATCGAATATATCCTGGGCAACGGCTAACCATTATGCTAACCGAGCGGCGCTATTTAGAAGGTAGTGGAGGAAGCTCAGTCGCCAATAAGTCTTCTTCGAAATCATCAACCGGAGGTAGTAAAAAAACACCAAAAACCAATGTAAAGGGCAACTATAAATATTATACGTTACGATCGGGCGAAAGCCTATGGACTGTGAGCCAAAAATTTGGCATACCGTTTGCGACCATTCAAGCCATGAATCCGGATATTGATCCGAAACGAATGCAACCTGGAGACAAAATTAGAATTGAACGGTTGTAATCACCAAAAAAACCAAACAGATGAAATTGTATTTAGCACTTATCTCATTACTTATGCTTGCTGCCTGTAGTGATGAGAATGCAGGCACTAGTGACACCTACTTGCCTGACGCAAATGGACAACATGGCGAAATTTTACTTTTATTAGACGATCAACTTTGGGAGGGGGCTGTAGGAGAAGCTGTTATTACAAGTTTAACACAGCACGCCCGTGGACCTTACTTACGTCCAGAGCCTATGTTCTCTTATTTTAGAAAACAACCCAATGATTTAAATCACCTCAACCAACTTAACCGTAACATGTTGAAACTAATGGTGGACAATGATTCTACCTACGCCGAAACTGCTATAATTGAGAAAAATAATTATTATGCAAAAAATCAATTATTTGTAATTGTTAAAGATTCTGACCCAAACCGTTTGCTTGAATATGCCACGAATAGGATGGACTATATTATTGATTTATTCAATGATTTTGAAGAGAAGCAATTGGTACGACAATACACAAAAGAACCGAATAAGGCATTGAAAGAACGGGCTGAAAAAAACTTTGGTATTTCGGTGAGTTTTCCGAAAGATACTGAGTTTAAAGCTGAAAAAGAGAACTTTTTATTGATGCGCCATGACCGATCTAAAAATTTATTACCGAATGATGCCAATAAAGCGCGTGGTGGCGTTTTTTGGGTACAACAGGGGTTCATGATATGGTCGGTACCGTATGACCCGGCTAAGGATCAGTTAAGTGCTGAAAATATTTTACATACCCGAGATAGTGTTTTAAAGAAAAACGTTGCCGGGCGGGTTAAAGATACTTACATGGCTACGGAGTATGATCCTTATTACAAGCCCGAAGCTAACTACGTAAATGTAGATGGTGTAACGGGTGTTGAAATACGTGGACTTTGGAAACATGATGGCGTGGTGTTTACTGGTGGTGGCGGACCTTTTGTGCAATATACTTTTTTGCATGAAGCGCGTAACGAGGTGGTAACGGTTTGCGGATATGTTTACGCTCCAAAATTTGAAAAACGTGAATACATTCGCGAATTGGGTGCCGTAATGAAAACCATTGATATTGTTGAATAAATGAATGTGGACGACATCATTGAATATTACCTTCTAAAAAGGCTGAATGGTGAAATGGACTTAAGCGAAATTCGCGAAGAGTTGAAGGTTAAACACGGGTTAGATGCGGATGAAATAAAAGCATTTGCCAAAGAAGTGTCAGAACGTGAACTCACGGAACTGCACCATAAAAAATCGGGTTTAGCCAAAATTACCACTAGTATTTACTACTCTCTATTTTTTATTTTATTTGCCATTGTGGTTATTGGTTTTTCTATTTATGCTATAGGCCTTAAGAACGAAACCGTTTTTGGCAAAACATTGCCCTGGATTGTTCTTTTTGGAGGTGTTTTACTTGTGATAAAGCACTTGATTAATGTTATTAACATACGAAAATGAGTACAATTTTAGACCAGGATGAAACAGGTGAGTTTGAGTTTAGTGCATACGAAATAAAAACGCCCGTAGATGCAGAAAGACACTATTTACCGCTTTTAATAAAAGGGAAATATGACTTAATGCAAATCAAGAAAGAACTTAGAGAAGTTCACTCCTTTTCAGAAGAAGACGTGCGTATTTCTGCCCGGGTTATTGCAAATGGGCAACTGGACTACGTCAAGAAAAACCCAACGAACAACTTTTCAAAATACCTGGTATTTGTTCTTGGTTTTCTAATTTTCGCAGCAGGGTTAATTGCCGTTCTTTTTTTGTGGGACAATGGAGTTGTAGCCGTTCTTCCGTTTTTTGTGATTAGCGCCGGTGTTACGTTAATCGTTAGTTCCAAGGTTAGGTTCGGTCAAAAACGTTAAAAAGTCATCCATTAATTTGCGGTTGTTTGAAAGTCGCGGAATTTTATGCTGTCCACCCAATTTTTCATTCGCTTTTAACCAACTTTCAAACAATCCTTTTTGTGCGACTCTTACAACTGGTCGTTGCAATGATAAATTGCCTGTTCGCTTCGCTTCATAATCAGAGTTGGCTGCTTTTAACTCGTCATCCAAAACAGTAATAAAATGCTCTAAATCATCTGGCTGCTGGTTAAACTCAATTAACCATTCATGTCCGCCGCCCTTTTTATCTTCCATGTAAAGTGGCGCGGCAGAATAGTCACTTATCTGCGCCCCAGTCGCTTCACACGCTTTGCGAATACCCTGTTCAGCATTTTCCACCACCAACTCTTCGCCAAATGCATTAATAAAACTTTTGGTGCGTCCTGTAATTTTAAACCGAAACGGATCGCTTGATGTAAACCGTATAGTATCGCCAATGATATAGCGCCACAAGCCTCCGTTTGTTGAAATTACCAACGCGTAGTTTACGCCAATTTCTACATCTTGCAACCGAATTACTTGTTTGGAATGAATGCCGTCAAATGCATCCATTGGAATAAATTCAAAGAAAATGCCGTAGTCAAGCATCAGCAACAATTCTTTTTTACTCAAATCATCTTGAATACCAAAAAAACCTTCAGATGCATTGTACGTTTCAACATAATGCATGTCATCAAACGGTATTAGCTTTTTAAACTGCGCCCGATAAGGCTCAAAATTAACCCCGCCATGCATAAATAATTCTAGGTTTGGCCACACTTCTCTTAAGTTGCTTTTTCCGGTAATTTCCAATACGCGGTTACACAACACAAGCGTCCAGCTCGGCACACCAACGAGTAATGTAATGTCTTGCTTTACGGTTGAATTGGCCAGTTTTTCAATTTTTTCTTCCCACTTGCTCATCAATGCTATTTCTTTGGCAGGTGTCCGTTTAATTTCTGCCCACCAAGGCAAGTTTTCAAGTATAATCGCGGACAAATCACCGAAATAAGAATTAGAGTTAAGGTAGTTAATCTCTGCACTGCCACCCAACACCAGGTTTTTGCCTTTGTATACTTTAGAATCTGGAAAAGCATTGTAATAAATACTCAATAAATCCTTCCCGGCTTTGTAATGGCAATCCTCTAACGATTCTTTGGAAACTGGAATAAACTTACTTCTGGCACTTGTTGTTCCAGATGATTTTGCAAACCATTTAATGTCTGTATTCCACATTAAATTTTGCTCATTCTTCAACATCCGCTCCACATAAGGTTTCATCACCTCATAATCTGTTAGGGGTGCATTTTTATTAAAATCATCATAGGACTCAATTTCGGCGTAATTGTGTTTTTTTCCCCAGTCGGTATCAACGCTGCGGTGCACTAATTCCATTAATGTCTCTTTCTGAACATCAAACGGATATTTTTTGAATAAATCAATCTGATGAATTCGTTTTTTAATTAACCAGGAAAAAAGTGAGTTGAATGGCATTGGTTCAACGATTTATTCGTGTATAAAAAAAACTCATCCGCTAAAGCAAATGAGTTTTAAACTAATATTGCTGCTCTTAATTATCCGAAGAATACAGTTCCAAAAATAATTCCCAAACATATAATAACATAAATGGGAACCAAAATCGACGTTGATTCATCAAAATAATTGTGATCTGATTTTTGTGATGACATCTGTTTAATTTTTTTTGTAAATATAAAAAGAATCCCTCTATCAGCATAGCGATATCCTCAATTTCTTGTTCACGTTTATACGTTTTTAATTAACCCTATTGCATTCTAAACCATCAATTCAACTAAAGGAATACGAGATTGAGGGTTTATTTTGTTTAGTTTTTGGCCAAAAATTGCGTATCTTTCAACATCAAATACGCTTATTTCATGAAAAAATTAATCCCCATTTTATGCGGCCTGTTACTGCCGATAGTTGGTTTTACCCAACTCAATTATTCAAGAGTAAAAATTTATGCCACGAACGCCGAGCTTGCTGAAATTAGAACGCTTGGTGTAACGATAGATCATGGCAAGCACAAGGACAATTACTTTTTTGTTACCGAACTTTCTGAGTTAGAGGTTGACATATTAGAGGCAAATAGTATTCCGTATGAAGTGCTAATTGAAGATGCAGCCAGCTATTATGCCGAACATGCGTATGATCCGATAGAAAAAACAGACCGCGAAGATTGTTCCGGCACAGGGGGCGAAACTGATTTTGATCCGGAAACGCCAGAAAATTTTCATTTGGGAGATATGGGCGGCTATTATACGTACGAGCAATTTTTAGCTGAATTAGATGAAATGCATGCCGCTTATCCCGAATTAATTACAGCAAAAGCACCAATAAGCGATTTTGAAACATGGGAAGGTCGCCCTATTCATTGGGTACGTATTTCAGATAACCCCACGGTAGATGAAGATGAGGATGAAGTACTTTATTCTGCCATTCACCACGCGCGTGAACCTATGAGTTTATCGCAAACGATTTTTTACATGTGGTATTTGCTTGAAAATTATGACACCAGCGAAGAGGTTGCTTTTTTGGTAGATAATTCTGAGTTTTATTTTGTGCCTATGATTAATCCGGATGGTTACAAATACAACCAAACCACTAACCCTGGCGGGGGTGGTTTTCACCGAAAAAACCGAAACCCGAGTATTGGTACAACCAATAAAGGAGTAGATTTAAACCGAAACTATGATTACCATTGGAACGAAGCAGGTACAGACCCAAGTGAAAATGGAGATACGTACGCAGGTGAAATGGCTTTTTCTGAACCAGAAACTAGTGCGATAAAATGGTTTTGTGAGAACCACGCGTTTAAATTCGCATTTAATGCACATGCGCACGGGCAGTTATTGCTTTTTCCTTTTGGTTGGGCAATTGGTGCTTTTGCAGACGATAATGATTATTACCAGGCCTATTCTGATCATCAATCTATATTTAATGGCTATATCGCTCAAAAATCAAGTGAATTGTATCCCGCCGCTGGAGATTCTGACGACTGGATGTACGACGGTGATTTAGATGACCATGATGCTATTTTTGCCATGACACCAGAGGTCGGTACCGCTTTTTGGCCGTCGTCCGCTGCAATTGTACCAACGTGCAAAGACATGCTTTTTCCAAACCTTGTATTGGCACATTTGTCACACGTTTACGGTGTATCGACAGATTTAGAAGCAAGCACGGTAGATGGTGAAACAGGTTATTTTAATTATCAGCTAGAGCGTTTAGGGTTAGAAGATGGTGACTTAACTGTTTCTATGACCGCGCTAACAGGTATTGAAAGTTTGGGTGAAGAAAATATCCATACCCTAACATTGATGGAAATTAAAGAAGATTCGATTAGTTATGATTTGGTTTCAGGCATTGGCTTTGGCGACCCTATAGAATATGTTTTGCACACAAACAACGGTACATGGACGCGTCATGATACGATTCGAAAAACATACGGTACAGGTACGGTTGTTTTTTCAGATGAAGTTGCTGATTTAAGCAATTGGACGGGCGATTGGGATGTTACAAATGAAACATCCTACTCACCAACAGAATGCATTACCGACAGCCCTTATGACGGTACATACGGTAATAATGTCAATAAATCCATTCAGCTTTCAGCACCGATTTCGTTTGAAGGCGCTTCTTATGCCCGGGTTACATTTCAAGCAAAATGGGAGATTGAGGCGGATTATGATTATGTGCAATTTATGGCTTCTACAGATGATGGCTCAACATGGGAACCATTGTGCGGAAAATATACCAATACCGGAGTAAGTGACCAAGGGGATGCAGAGGATGAACCCGTTTACGACGGTGTTCAAAGTGAGTGGGTGTTAGAGGAAATTGATTTGATTGATTTTATAGGTGAAAGTGAAGTGCTTTTTCGGTTTGTGTTAATAACAGACTTGTACGTGCAACGAGATGGTTATTATTTTGATGATTTTAGCGTTTATACGGATGCAGGAGCCGTTGATCCTTCTGGAATTGAAGAGTTTTCTGCTGCGAATGTTACCCTTTATCCTAACCCGGCAACAAATTATTTAAACATTGCCATAAACGCGCCCAACGATTTAAAAATGGTGGAAGTTTACAACGAAGTAGGGCAATTGGTTTATGCAAAAACTGTGAACGGCCAAGTTCAACCCATTCAGGTGGGGCATTTAGCCGCCGGAATTTATACTACAAAACTCACCACAATTACTGGAAATTCTGTCACCAAACGATTTACAATTTTAGCACAATAGTTTGTACTCATACATTAATTTGAGAAAGGTCGGTGGCGTTCACCGGCCTTTTTTGTTTTTTTATTGAAATAGAAAACATGCTTTATTACACGCTCTAAATTTATTTTTTTAATCCAAAGATAAGATTGCTTATTATACTAAAAAGCACTATTTATGAGGCCCTCCTGGAGAATCAATTCTCTGTTTCATGGAGTGAAGTTGATTATTTAGATTTAAAGATTTACGGCTTATCGGGTCAGTTGATAATGACGAACGAGAACGTGAACAACAAACAACTCATAAAACCAACTCATATAGCCAAAGGTGTTTATATTGTTGAAGTATCAAGTGGGTCAAAAATCCTTAGAAAAAAAGTCGTTATACAATAATGAAAATAACAGGTCAACATATAATTATCGTTCTCGTGGGGTTATGCCTTACGAGAACAACTTTTTCGCAGGAGAAAGGAGTTGAGGAAAGTAGAAACTTCATTACAACTACATTCTCCTACTATTACCTGTATGATTCAACACCAATTACTCAACTGCCACACCTTGATAAACGTCGGTCTACATCAAGTTCTTTTGGTTTGCGATATATTAGAAGAATAAATCAAAATCATGGTTGGTCTGCTTCACTTTGTTTTTATAATTTTGTGTCTCAAACACGTCCAGAATCCGTAAATCAAGGTGATATTCTATCGCGTTATTTTTTTTTATTCCAATCTAGTTATCACAGGACTATTCTGATTAGACCAAATGGAACGGTGGATGCAACAGTCGGACTAAGTTATAGAATAGGTCAAGAAATTGCACACATTAATTATATTGAAGCGCAGGGAGGTGGATTTTCGGAAGGAATAATATTGTTTAGAGGTTTATTTGATATTGGTTTACCCATAGGAATTGAAGCAACCCGATTATTAGGCAAACACTTCCATATTAAAGCAAGATTTTCCCACACCTTTTTTCCCTATCTCTATTACAAAAAAGAACCTTACTACCAATGGGATAAGGGTTCACCAAGAAATATGACATCCCTAACTTTTGGAATTGGTGTTAATTTCTAACCTCCTAAAAGAAAATGCTTTAATCACCCCATATAACGATAACCCACGCCTTTTACCGTTCTTATGATAGACCCTCCGAAACGTTCTCTCAGTTTGCGTACATGTACATCAATGGTTCGGTTTCCAATAGATTCGCTTCCCCAAACGCAGTTTAAAATTTCATCTCGTCTGAATACTTTATTGGGGGTAGACATCAAAAACGAAAGTAGCTCAAACTCCTTCTTCGGAATAATGGTCTCGCTTCCGTCTTTTACAATCAAAAAACGGTCTGCATCCAACTCAATTCCTTTTTTCTTTGGTGCAATACTGCGTTGTTCGTTTAGTTCTTTATTTCTAGTTAATAAAGCAAGCACTTTATGGCGCAATACTTTTATTCGGATGGGCTTTAAGATATAATCATCTCCACCAGCCCGGTAACCTGCCACTTGCGAATAGTCCTCTCCCCTAGCCGATAAAAATAAAATGAGGGTATGTTTTAGTTCTTCTTGTTTGCGAAGGCGTTCACACACCTCTATCCCGTCAATATCGGGCAACATCACATCTAACAATATTACATCTGGCACAATATCCAGTGCTTTTTCTACAGCATCCAACCCGTTGCTTGCCGTATGCACCTCCATATTGTCCAACTTAAAGTTATAAGAAAGTAACGTCAATATATCTTTTTCGTCGTCTACTATTAAAATTTTGTGAGCCACAGGTTGATTTTTTTTCAAAATTAAGCACTTAGCCGCCCACTTCCATTAAATTCTAATTAATGTTAAGTTAATGTAATTAATTATTAAGGTTAACAGAGTGTTAATTGATGCTAATTGGTGATGACTTATCAGCAGGTTTAGCCTCAAAATATGCGACCTTAGAAAGGTATTTAAAACAGTAATTTTAAGCGTTACCGCAATAGTTTGAATGGGGTGATTTTTGGCTTAAAAAAATTCACACCGAATAGAATCTGGCAGGTTTAACCATTCAAAATAACAATGATAATTTAGGGGCATTAGGCAGCATTTTTTGAACAAAAACCTGACTATTCAACGGGTTTATACCCTATTGCAGTAAAAGCGAATCTAGGGTTTTAGTATTCAAACTTGTACCCTACACCTTTTACGGTTACAATGTGTGTGTCGCCAATTTTTTCGCGTAATTTACGGATGTGTACATCAATTGTTCGGTCTCCAACAATTACGTCACTTCCCCAAACGGAATTCATAATAGAATCGCGGTGAAAAACTTTTTCGGGTTTTGACATCAAAAGCGAAAGCAATTCAAACTCTTTCCGTGGTAACAACAATTCTTTGTCGTCCTTTGTTACTAAATAACGTTCACGGTCAATTGTTATGCTTCGGTCTGCATCAGCTGCGCCATTACCATTTTGTTCTTTATTGCCTTTTCGGCGTAAAACTGCTGCAATCCGGCTAACCAATAATTTTGGTTTAATTGGTTTTGTGATGTAATCGTCTGCTCCGGCATCAAAACCGGCAATTTGCGAATAATCTTCGCCACGTGCAGTTAAAAAACAAATCATGGTATTAGAAAGCTCCGGAATATCTTTTAATTTTTCACATGTTTCTATTCCATCCATTCCAGGCATCATTACATCAAGTAGAATCAAATCCGGAATATTTTTCTTTGCTATTTCAATTCCTGTAGCACCATTATCGGCATCAGAAACAATAAAGCCTTCTTTTTCTAAATTGTACTTAATCAGTACTCTAATATCTTGTTCGTCGTCAATTACTAATATCGAATTACGCATCTTTACTGTATCAGTTTAAGGCAAAACTAAGCAATAAAATGAATTGCCCGTTTCTATTTCTAATTAGATAACATTATCATAACATCAGCCAAAGCGAGACGACCTGCCGCTGTATATCCCATTAACTATACGGCACTACTTCCTTTAAAAGCACCTGCTGTTTTAAAAAAAATGGTGTGTATGATTCTTTTCTTATTTTTGCTGTCTTAACATAACCTTAATATTCAATTTGACGCTATTTAAGGACTTGGAAGTTATTTTTGCAACTTCAAACACCGCTACCGAATGAAGATTCTACTTTCTATTGTACTCGTTTGTCTGCTAGGCAACAACATTAAGGCAAATGTTGTGCCGCAACAAAACATAACACAAGGGCAACTTAACTTAACTGCGGTAGACTCGACACCACAAGTAGCCACTCCTATTTCGACTGTCTCACTGAGCGGGCTTTCGTATGATTTTAAAAATCATTCTGATACATTAACGCTTATTCCTTATGAAACGGGAAAGCTAGTGCTTTCATGGAATGCGCTGGAAGAAGGTGCAGATGTAGTTACCCTTAAATTTAGAGAAGTTGGCCAAAATAACTGGACGGAAAAAAACGTAACAAAGAAAACTGAACTTGTTGTTGACACCATTCCGCAGAATAAAATTTACGAAATGATGCTGGGTAGCGGCCAACGCGGAAAAAGCGTTAACTACGCCCAAAAGGTGTATTATTTTAACACCTTTAGCCCTTTTATTTTTGCGAATAATCATGTAAAATCAATTGAGGAAGGTGGCGAGTTTAACTGGGCCATCAATTATGACAAACTTCAGCAAATAATTCAAATTTACCCAAATGCTAATTACACCTTAAAGTACAACACTAAAATTGGTGCAAAACAAAACAGTTCTGACCCAACAAAAAGCCAATGGATTAAAATAGAAGAAGTAGCCATTAGCACAGTAAATTACAAAAAAGATGACCTTATTGGCGGTACAGATTATGTATACAAAGTAGGCTTAAATTTGGGTGAACGCACCATCTGGTCAGAAAAAGGAAGTTTTAAAACAGAACGATCCTGGGGTTTGTTTAAATTGTTAATGCTAATTGGTGCGTTAGGCATGTTTATTTTTGGAATGAAGATAATGAGCGAAGGCTTACAAAAAGCGGCAGGGTCTCGCTTGCGGAATATGCTTGGTTCTATTACATCTAACCGTTTTAAAGGTGTGGCCACCGGTTTTGGTATTACGTCAATTGTACAATCATCATCTGTAACTACGGTAATGACGGTGAGTTTTGTAAATGCCGGTTTGCTTACACTTCGCCAATCTGCCGGGGTAATGATGGGGGCTAATATTGGAACAACCATTACAGCCTGGCTCATATTGTTGTTTGGGTTTAAGGTTAGTTTAAGTTCTTATGCCTTAATTTTTATAGCATTCGGAGCGCCGCTACTATTTTTTAGCAAGGGTAAAGCCAAAACCTGGGCTAGTGTTATTATTGGTTTTTCGCTTTTATTTATGGGACTTGGTTTCTTAAAAGATACCGTGCCAACGTTGGGGCCTGAATCTCCAATTGTACAGTTTTTCGTTGAGTTTAAATCGGCGTGGTATGGTCCGGTGATGTTTGTTGGGCTGGGTGCGTTAGTAACGGTTGTTATTCAATCATCTTCTGCGGCAATGGCGCTAACTATGACGTTAGTTGCCGGACGCGTTATTCCGTTTGAAGTCGCATCTGCCATGATTTTAGGTGAAAATATTGGTACGACCATTACGGCAGAAATTGCCTCATTAATTGGTAACGTGCACGCCAAGCGTTCTGCGCGTATTCATTCATTGTTTAACTTAATTGGTGTAACGTGGGCATTGTTATTATTTCCAATCATCCTTCAGGGAATTGCACTATTAATAAAAGGTGACCCTTACACAGACGGCGCGGCGGCCAATACAGCTTTGGCAATTTTCCACACGTCGTTTAACTTACTTAATGTAATTATTTTATTGCCTTTTGTACCGTGGCTGGTGCGCATGGCTGAGCGTACGGTTAAATCAAAAGGGTCTGAAGATGAAGAGTTCCATTTGGACTACATTGGTTCGGGTATGATGGGGACGCCGGATTTATCGATTTTAGAGGCAAAGAAAGAGGTTGCCAAATTTGGTGAAATTACCAGTAGAATGTCGGGCTTTGCAAGACGTTTAATGACGGAACAAAACAAAAAGAAAAAGAAAAAATTACACGAAAAAATTTCTAAATACGAAGAAATTACCGATCGTGTGGAAGTGGAAGTTGCCTCATATCTGGCTAAAATTTCTGAAGGTGAAATGTCTGAAGAAACGGCTCGACGTATACGCGCTATGAATAGCATTGTGAATGACCTGGAGCGAATTGGTGATGTTTATTATCAAATTTCTAAGACGTTGGAGCGCAAGGAAGATGAAAAAATTTGGTTTATGCCTGAACAACGCGATAGTCTACTCAACATGTTTGAGCTAGTGGATAAGGCATTTGTTGTGATGATTGACAACCTAAGCGCCGATTGGAACCAAGTTACCTTAGCTGAAGCTACAGCGGCAGAAACTGAGATTAATCACAAACGTGATCAAATGCGAACGGAGCATTTAGCCACAATTGGTCAACCCGATTTTAATATGGAAAGCGGAATGATTTTCAATAATCTTTTCTCGTCTTGTGAGAAAGTCGGCGATCATATTATCAACGTATCAGAAGCAATTACAGGGAAGATTTAGGTGATAGTTAGTTAGTCTTGAGTTTATAGTAGATAGTATCAAGTCCAGCGTCTTTAGTCTTTAGTCTTTAGTCTTTAGTCTTTAGTCTTTAGTCTTTAGTCTTTAGTCTTTTAAAGAAAAAAAAATCTCCCGATTTTCTGGCTATTGGCTTCGTTTTTTGTTAACAGCAGCTTCCATTGTCTGATGCGCTTGTACTGCTCTGCTGATCGAATGGCATTGCGCCACCGCACCCTTCAAAAATACCGTAGTGTGTATCAAATGAGCCGTAAAAGTCAAAATGCTTTTTAAAGCGGGTTTCATTTAGCATACGGTAGGTATTGCCACACACGGGCATAATTTTTCCGGCTGGAAAATTGTGGTGATCGTCTAAATCAAAAAAGTGATTATTTTCTGCAATCGACCCTTTGTAGGCAACAGCTTGCCCATAATCTTCGCAATCGCTTTCTAAAGCGGCTAATTTGAATAGGCGATAAGTCACTGAATAAAATTGGAGCGTTCCTAATTTTTCTTCCAGTGCTTTATTATCTACAGTAATGGGTTTGTTTTCTACCGCTCGTGGGTCGGTAAATCCTGCCCGCTTAGCAATTGTCAAAAAATCATTCCAATACAGTGCCCCGCTTAAACATTCGCCCCACAAAACCGGGTCTTTTTGCAATTCTTCACTTACGCGTCTATCGCTGTAAACATCCGAAAAATAAAGCTCTCCACCTGGTTTCAACAGGGCGTAAGCATCTTTCAATACTTTGTCTTTGTTCGCAGCAAGGTTAATCACACAGTTAGAAATAATCAAATCAAAACTTTCTGGTTCAAAGTTAAGTTTGTCTAACTGCTCAATGTTTCCTTTTGTAAAAACAACATTTGGTTTCGCATATCCAAATTTTTCGGTATGGTAATCTACGTATTTATTGGCAACAGCAATTTGTTCATCCGTCATATCTACACCAACTACACGTCCTTCTTCACCTACTAAATCACTTGCAATATAGCAATCACGTCCACTGCCCGAGCCTAAATCTAAAATATGCAGGCCTTTCACTTCTGACGGAATGGTTAACCCACAACCATAATATTTGGCTTGCACCTCATCATGCACTTTATTAAGGGCTGCTAAAATGTGTTTGGGTGGAGCCGTTAGGGTACAACACGCATTGGTTTTTAAATCTGCCGAATGCTGCAACTCTTTCCCGTAATAGGCTTTTACCTCTTCGTGTAACTTCTCCATAATCTCCTTGCTTAAATTACGCCTTGCTCAAAATGCTGTAACGCACGTTTTACGTCTAAATCATCTTCTAAATAAACCGCATAATAGCCATTTTCATCCCAAACATGGCGGGCTATTTCTGCTTTCATTCGGTTTTTAATTACATCTCTTGACGTTTGAATGTCATACGTATTTTTTTTAACCCCTAATGTTTCGGCATAACTAACAAACCGGTCAAACATGGTACTGCTTACACTAAACGACTTTGAAAATGCATTAAAATCGGTTAGGTTAGCGCGGTTATTATCTAAATAACGAATCGCCCAATGGTTAAACACGCCAGTGTAATACAGTTCTGTTAAATAATAAGATGCACCTGCGGTATCATTCGGAACAAATGTATCGGGATAAATTCCGCCGCCACCATAAACAACACGGCCACCATCTGTCATAAATTTCAATGATTCATCTACTTTTACGCTATCCTCATTCATTAATTCACCACTTTCGTAACGCTCTATGTAATCATTTTCATAATCAACACCTTCTCCATACGGTTTTTGTATGCTACGTCCGGTTGGTGTGTAATAACGTGAAATCGTTAAGCGCAATGCGCTGCCATCTTTAAACTCTTGCTGATCTTGCACCAGGCCTTTACCAAATGAGCGTCTGCCCATAATGTATCCGCGGTCATTGTCTTGAATCGCTCCCGCAACAATTTCACTTGCAGATGCTGATAACGAATTGATTAAAATCACCACTTCTGTATTTTCTAAAATGCCTTTTGAAGTTGAGTAATATTCTTCTTTTTTACTTTTGCGCCCTTCGGTGTAAACAATTAGTTTGCCCGCTTCTAAAAATTCGTCAGCAATATCCGTAGCGGCAGACAAGTATCCACCTCCGTTATTACGCAAATCGAAAACAAGCCTTTTCATGCCTTTTTCCTTTAAGTCGCGTGCGGCTGCATTAAATTCTCTTGCCGAATTAAATGTAAAGCTGTTCAACTTTATAAAACCGGTTTCATTATCTAACATAATTGCTGCGTCAATGCTGCTAACCGGTATAGACCCGCGTATGATGGATAATTCTTTCTTTTTGCCCTTTCGGTAAACCATTACTTTTACTTCAGAGCCTTCGCGTCCTTTAAGTAACTTCATTACTTTTTGGTTATTTATTTCGCCCTCTGTTATGTCTTCGCCATCCACCGCTATTAGACGGTCTCCAGGTTGCATACCTGCTTTTAAAGAGGGCGATTGATCTAAAACATGCGTGGCTACAAGTGTATCGTCATGAATTAAAAAACGAATACCAACTCCACCAAACTGTCCATCTAACTGCTCATTTACCCGGTCTAAATCTTTAGCGGGAATGTATGAGCTATGCGGGTCTAACTTTGTAATCATCCCCTCGATTGAACTTTCAATTAGCAATTTATTATCAACCGTGTCAACATAACGGTCTTCAATCATTTCTAAAATTGTGTTAAACTTATTGCTGTTTTCTACAATTGGTGAGGCAGGTGTCCCTGCGGGAATAAAAAGTGTCCCTAACCAAATGCCCAATGCAAGTGTTACTCCCATTAGTAAAGGAATTAGAAAAACGTATGATCGTCCTTCATTTGCTGTATTATTTTCGTTTTGATTCATCCTATTTCTTTAATGTGCTCAACCTCTATCCCAAACGCTCTCAAAAATTCTACTCCCGATCGGTCTTTGTATTCGTTTAAATAAACTACTCTTCTTATTCCGGCCTGAATAATTAACTTGCTACAATCTCTGCACGGCGAAAGTGAAATGTACAGTGTTCCACCTTCTGCATTTTGTGTGGATTTTGCCACTTTTAAAATCGCATTTGCCTCTGCATGTAATACATACCAATGGGTTTCACCATTTTCATCCTCACACGAGTTTGTAAAACCTGATGGTGTGCCATTGTACCCGTCAGAAATGATTGTATTATTCTTAACAATAAGCGCGCCGACTTGTTTTCGTTTGCAGTGCGAAAGTTTTGCCCACTCACATGCCATGCGCAGGTAAGCCTTGTCGTATTTACGTTGTTTTTTACTCACTTAGATTTATTAACGAACAAATTTAAGAATGTAAAACGTTGATACTGCTAAAAAACGTTAATAATTTAGGCAGATGCCGTTGTTTAGGGGTAATTTGAACTGAAATGGGTTTATTTTTTTTTGCTCAAGCCGTATTTAAGAATACACCAAATTGCACGGAAACCGTCTCTCCAGCCAATTTTTTTACCCTGCTCCTCTGTTCGTGCATTGTACGAAATAGGTACTTCTACCCATTTTAACTGCTTATGTTTGGCCAATTTCGCGGTAATTTCGGGCTCAAACCCAAATCGTTTCTCTACCAAATGCAGTGATTTAAAAATGGGCGTGGGCACGAGTTTGTAGCACGTTTCCATGTCTGTAATTTTAATGCCAAAAATGGTGTTAGACAAACGCGTAAGAAAACCATTTGCCAAATTGCTAAGCACTGATCCGCCCTTTACTTCACCACCCAAAAAGCGCGAGCCATAAACTACATCTGCTTTACCATCTAACACGGGTTGTAACAATTTGTTTATTTCTGCAGGTTCCAGCTCTAAATCTGCATCTTGAATAATGGTGTAATCACCCGTAGCTTCTTTAATGCCCGTGTGTATTGCGCCTCCCTTACCCTTATTTATGGCATGGGTTAACACCTTGATGGAGTTTTTTGGTAATTGCGTTAACGCTGTCTGAATTTCATTTTCTGTTAAGTCGGTTGAGCAATCGTTTACCACAATAATTTCTTTTTGGATATTGTGGACAAGTGCCAAATCATTTACAATTGTAATTACGGCAGCTATGGTCGTAGCTTCGTTAAATACAGGAATGATGATTGACAATTTTTGCATGCCGTCAAAGATAACTGATTTGTAATAAAGGTGACATTGAACCAAAAGAAAAGGATTAATTCCCTAATTTTACCCCAAAAAGAGAAGCTGAATCAAGGAACTGTCATAAAATCTACCGGAAGCTGGTATAAGGTAATTGATACCGATAAAAAGGAATGGGAATGCCGTATACGTGGGAAACTGCGCATGGCGGATATTAAATCTACCAATCCTGTGGCTGTCGGAGACGAAATTTTATTTGACATAGAAACTAATGAGGAAGCTGACATTGGTGTAATTAAAAAAATTCTTCCGCGTAAAAATTACATTGTCCGTAAATCAATTAATCTGAGTAAGCGTTCGCACATTTTAGCCGCCAATATAGACCGGGTTTATTTAATTGTTACACTGGTTTCGCCGCAAACGCAAACCGGTTTTATCGATCGGTTTTTAGTAACGGCAGAGGCGTACCACATTCCGGTTACCTTGCTGTTTAACAAAATTGACTTGTACACTGAAAAGGAAATGAACGAGTTGGAACACTTGCAAGCAGTATATGAGGCGGCAGATTATCCCTGCCGAACAATATCTGCCCGGCAAGCAGCTTCGGTACAATTTTTAAGAGACGAAATTAACGGCAAAAAGGTAATGTTTGGCGGGCACAGTGGTGTTGGTAAGTCAACATTGGTTAATACGTTAGATGAACGATTAAATTTGCGAACTGGTGAAATTTCACAAAGTCATTCATCCGGACTACACACCACCACGTTTGCAGAAATGTTTGAGTTAGCATCTGGCGGATACATTATAGACACGCCGGGCATTCGTGCTTTTGGGTTGATAGATTTTGATAAACGTGAACTCTCTCATTATTTTCCAGAAATGCGTGCTTTGTTGCCACAGTGTAAGTTCAATGATTGTCAGCATTTAAATGAGCCGAAATGTGCTGTAAAAAAAGCCTTTGTAGAGGATGAAATTGCCGAAAGTCGGTACATGAATTATGTTAAAATGATGGAAGAAGACCAGGAGGAAAACTTTCGGAAAGACATTTATAAATAACCTATGCGTTTAGTTCTGCAACGGGTTTCTGAGGCTGCCGTGCAAGTGGATAAAAAAACCATTGGAGCCATTAAAAAAGGACTATTAATTTTAGTAGGAATTACGGCTGATGACGATCAAAATGACATTGATTGGTTAGTGAAGAAAGTAGCCCAACTTCGTATTTTTAATGATGATGAAGGACAAATGAATTTATCCATAGAGGATGTGGGAGGTGAAGCGCTTGTAATTAGCCAATTTACCTTGTTTGCTAAAACTAAAAAAGGCAATCGTCCTTCTTACATTCACGCCGCTCAGCCCGAAATTGCGATTCCATTGTATGAGGCATTTAAAACAACCCTTGCTCACCGATTAGGCAAGCCAGTTGCAGCCGGTATTTTTGGTGCAAATATGCAGGTTTCGTTAGTAAATGATGGTCCTGTAACATTAATTATTGACAGCAAGGCAAGGGTGTAAACGCTAACATATTGCATTCTCAGCTTCTAATCTGTAATGGCTTCGCTTGCGTCAATGGTTCCCCAACCGTGGTCAGCATCACGGACAGGATAATTGGAGCCACTTTCTTTTAATCGTTCATACACTTCATCACGTGTAATTCCAGGATTATTGGCATAAACAAGTACTGCAATACCAGCCACCGTAGCCGTAGCGCATGATGATCCACCAACACTTTCGGGTTCGGTACCATAAACGGCATTGGTTATTCCATGGCGACTCCCATCTTCTGATCGTTCCATTATCATAGTAAAGTCAACAGCACTGCCATCATGACAAACATCACACGTAACAGGGCTCAAATCTTTTATGCCTGTTACAGCAATAGTCTCATCCATAGAAGCAGGGAAAATAACGCCAAAACCGGCCGTCCACGTAAATGAAGTACCCGCAGCTGCAAAAATTGACTTTCCGGCACCATAAGCATAATAAATGCCATCAGCAACTGTTCCGCTATAAAACGGAGTTCCAAGAGACATACTTATCACTTTTACATCTGACCGATTCCCGGCAATAATCAGTGCATTTTTTACACCATCTTTTTCATTTGAAGAAGAAATAAACACATCTTCTACAGCACGAATACCTATCAAGTCTGCATTGTACGCAACGCCCACTGCATTGCCATTGCTATTGCGCGGTGCTGCGGCAAAACCTGCCATTTGTGTTCCGTGTCCACAGTCATCATGAGGGCCATCTAACTTTCGCCACCACCACCTGCCGGTATGAAACGTGCTGATCTGTTCTACAGTTCTACCGGTTGAATAGCCACTGTTAAAGTTTTCATTTAAATTTTCTTGATCGTCTGATATTCCTGTATCAATAATTACAACCGTTACATCATTCCCCGACGTCGTCTCCCAGGCAGATGAGACATTGGAGGTTGTATAATGCCATGATTCTTTTGCTCCGGGGCTTATGGTTGAATAATCAGTTAATGGAAGGCCATAATCTGGTGCTGAGCCACCACAACCCGAAGAGCTTCGGTTGTTTGAAGGTGGTGCGTTTAACGGAGGCAATTCATACCCCATTGGCTCAAAATACCGAACCATATTATGATTGCGCAATTGCTCAATTACAGTAAAACTAGAAAAATAAACAGCTAGTGAAGGTGTTCCTTGTGGATAACCGAATGGCAATAAATCGTCCATGGTTACACTTGGGTTTACCTTTTTTTCTTCTTCCAAAATTAGTTTTAGTAAAGTCTCGCTCGCTTCAATCCATTCAGCCGATTCAATATCAATTTCATACATTCTTTCATTCACCGAAGAAAATCCAGCGGGCTGGTAACCAATCGAAAAAATTGAATCACTTTGCATAGCAGCACTCCACAACAGTTCATTAGTAGCGGCTTCCCAATTGTAAACACCCTGTTTATCTATTTCACGGTAAAGGGTTTGGTTAATTTCGTTTTTGTCGAGCAATTCAGCACTTGCCGTTGCTTGGTTTGTTGTTTCTTTTTTACACGATACGATTAGTAGCGCACTAATTGTTAAAGGAATTAGTATTTTCATTTTGCGTGGTTTACGGGTTAAGTTGTTATGCAAACATAGTAAATTCATAAACGTATTCCAAAAAATAATACACTCCACAGCATTTTAATCGTTTAATTAAACGCATTATTTCCACCGTGCTTTCATTCATTTTGGTTTAACAGCAGTTGGTTTTCTTATGAATGCTTATTTTTGAGTTGATTTGAAAAAGTACCTCATTATACGGTTTAGTTCTATTGGTGATATTGTGTTAACAAGCCCAGTGGTGCGTTGCATTAAAAAACAACAGCCGGATTGTACCATCCATTTTATTACCAAAAAAGCATTTGCAGGATTATTAACCCACAATCCATACATTGACAATGTTATTGCTATAGAAAAAGAAATTACAGAAGTTGTGCAAGAATTAAAGCTAGAACGCTACGATTTTATTGTGGATTTACACCGAAATTTACGCACAGCCCGTCTAAAGCAAAAATTAAAGCGCCGATCTGCCAGTTTTCCAAAACTGAACAAAGAAAAATTTTTACTGACGCAATTAAAAATAAACCGCTTACCGGATGTGCACATTGTGGAGCGTTATTTTAAAGCTGTAGAAAAAATTGGAGTGGTAAATGACGGGAAAGGGTTGGATTATTTTATCCCGCCTTCTGTCTCTGAAAAAATGGCCGATTGGAAATTGAAATCACCATTTATTGCCATAGCTATTGGGGCACAATTTGCAACTAAAAAATTGCCCAATGCGCAATTGGTAAAACTCATTGAAAAAATTGAACTACCTGTGGTGCTATTAGGCGGAAAAACAGACGTAACCAATGCTGCCGAAATAGTGGCAAACGTGCAAAAAAAAGTCGTTAATTTATGTGGTCAATTGTCGCTTGATGAATCTGCCGCGGTGGTAGAAGCTGCCCATAAGGTAGTAACGCATGACACAGGGTTAATGCACATTGCGGCGGCGTTAAAAAAAGAAATTATTTCCATTTGGGGAAATACCGTTCCAGCTTTTGGAATGTATCCTTATTTGCCACAAGGCAATGCATCTTTTACGGTGAATGAAGTACAATTAAAGTGCCGCCCGTGTTCTAAAATAGGACATGCCAACTGTCCAAAAAAACACTTTAACTGTATGCAGCAGCAAGATATTACTGCCATTGCCCACCAAATAAACCGCTAAGTAATTTGATTAAATAGCGCCTTTAGTTCCGTAGCGTCCTCTGCTTTCATCCGTCCAGCTAAAATTAGGCTCAACTCTCTTCTGCGCAATGCTGCGGCAAAGCGTACTTTTTCCTCATCTGTTTGTGGTATAATACCCGGAACTTCAATGCTTCTTCCATTTTGATCTACCGCCACAAATGTCAAAATGGCTTGATTACTAGACTTTTTCTCCCCAGTTATTCGATCTTCTATAAACACATCTATAATTACCTCCATTGATGAATTAAATGCACGCGAGACTTTTGCCTCTAGCGTAACAATTGCACCTAAATCTACCGGCAAGGTAAACGATACGTTGTTAATGGATGCTGTTACGGCTACGCGCCCAGAATGGCGGTGAGCAGCTACTGCTCCAATTTCATCCATCCAGGCCAGCAAAGCGCCTCCAAACAGCTTTCCAAGGGTATTGGTGTCGTTGGGTAAAACTACTTTGGTTGTAATGGCCAATGAATCACTCGGAAATTTATCTTTCATGCGCTTAATTTTGTCTTACGAAGGTACGTATTCTTTGGTTCATAAAAACAAAAAACCCTGCTCGACTAATCGAACAGGGTTTAACAATAAAGTGATTGAACTTATTGGTATTTCATTTTTTTTCTGTTGTCAGAAAGGTCTGCTTTTTCACGCAATGCATTCATTGTTCGTGTACTTGCTTTCCCTTGGCGCGCATTTAATAACGGGTCTGCCGCAACTGAATAATCTGTTGTTTCAGTTGCTGGTGTTACGCTTTCTACAATAAACACGTAAATTCCTTCTTCTCCTTTAACCGGTTTGGTCATTGAGCCTTCTGGAATTTTTGTAAATAACATCCCCACCAACGCCGGTTCTTTTACACCACCATTAATAATACGTGCGTCAGCAAAGGTCACGTCCGTTGTGCGAACAACACCATTCGTAATAATAGCTGCTACATCTTCCAAACTATTTTTTCCTTGCATTTTAGCTATGTAGGCTTCTGCTTGTTTTTCTTTCAATGCAGGTACTCTCATTTGTTCTTTTACATCTGCAAATTCTGGTGCCCCTTCTTCAATGATGTTCGCAACACGCGCAACAATGTATTTCTCTCCATCTAAAATAGGATCAGAAATATCACCCTCTGCCGCATTTTTGTTAAATGCAAAACGCATAACACCTTCTGGGTCATCCATACCAATAACAAACTCGTTGGCTAAATAAACACGTGCAGATTGAACTGTTTTTCCACTGTCCGTTGCAGTTTTGTAAAATGAGGAATCATCTTTTGACTCATTTACTTTGTAGATGAAATCGTAAATGCTTGCTTCAATCTCTTCCAACGTTCTGTCGCTCGGCTTTACTTTTTTTGTTACAACTGCTAAAACAGGTGTTTTGCGCTCGCCTCTACCCAATACCTCTACAATGTGATAACCATACGTTGTTTTCACCAACTGTATATCACCAATGGCACCGTTAAATGACGCATCATTAAACGTTGGTACCATCATCCCCTGCTTAAACCACTTGTATTCCCCGCCGTTTTCTTTAGATCCCGGATCTTCACTCATTATTGGAACAAGTTGTGCAAAGTTGTTTTCCTTTTTAATCACTGAAACTAAGCTGTCTGATATTTCTTTTGCTCGTTCATCTGTACGGGTATTATTGCTAATTAAAATGTGACGCACCCATGCCAACTCTTCCGTTGGTGTTTCCAATACTTTAGCAATTGCTAGTTCATTGTTTGAAGTAACAAATGGCCCTACAATATCCCCAACTTCTGCCGCTTGTATTTGGTCATCAGCCGTACTTGGGTAACTTCCGCTTTGCGGATTTAACACCATTTGTTCTCCACCATAAAAAAACCGCGTTGAATCTGATAGGAAATCAGACTCACTGTTTTGATAAACGAACCCTAAATTATTTTTGCTCGCTTTGAATGGCTCTCTCAGTTCTTCCATTCTACCTTTAATCTCTTCCATATCCTCAGCGGTAGGAAAAACATTAAATGCAATCATTTCAATATCTCTTGCCTCTTGTTGCTCATAACGTGCTTCATCTTTGTGCGCGTCGTAGTATGCTCTAATTTCATCATCCGTTACGGTAAACTCATCTTTTGGAATATCGGCAAAGCGTTGCACTACATAGCGCACTTTTTTCTTTTCGTTTTGTGCTTTGTGCTGATCTTCGGCTTCTATAGCGTTTACAAAAATTCCTTTTTGAATAAGCGTTACATATTTTTCTGTTTTTCGCGAATCTTTTAAATACGTCTCAAACTCTTTCCATTGTTTTCTTTGCTGTAACCATTGCTGGCGTGCTTGCTCATTATCTGGCTCTACTTCTAATCGGTTGATGAAGTTGCGAACAGAATCGCGCGAAAATCCGGTTGGGCCATTAAAACCTTGTACTTGTGCTACATTTGGGTGAATGTGATTACCGTGAATCATATCCTGTAACTCTTCTGACGTTACTGTTAATCCAAGTTTTTCGTATTCTTTTTCCAGTAATGTTGTACGTATCAACTCATTAAAAGCTTGGTCTTCTGCAGTTTGTCTATCCGCATCTGTAAACTCTTTTTGTTGATATGCCGCATTTTGTTGTGCCTGATTGATGTAACGCTCGCGCAAATCATCATATTCTTGCTCGTTAATCGGCTCTCCGTATAGCGTTGCAGAATTTAAGCGTTCAACTTCTCCGCCGCCCCCTTTAAGGAAATCGGTGAAGATGAAAGCTAACATTGCCAATCCAATTACGATAAGCAAAAGCAATGAGTTTTTCTGAATTTTTCCAATTACTGCCATTTCAGTCTTTTTGTTTGTTTTAAGAATCTGCGAATATAGTCCTATTCATTGAAAAAAGAAAGCCGCAGAACAATAATTTTAACGTTTAAGAATAACGCAGTCAAAAAGTTAATCTTATTTTGATTTTTCACCTCTTTATTTCGTAGATTTGGGTCAAATTTTTAGGATTATTAAATCAGTTCAACAATGAAAACACTCCAATTCAGAGAAGCACTCCGTGAGGCTATGTCAGAGGAAATGCGAAAAGACGCTTCGGTATTTTTGCTAGGTGAAGAGGTAGCGAATTATAATGGCGCTTACAAAGTTTCGCAAGGTATGTTAGATGAGTTTGGAGAAAAACGCGTAATTGACACTCCAATCGCAGAGTTAGGTTTTACCGGAATCGCGGTAGGTGCTGCCATGAACGGTTTACGCCCAATTGTTGAGTTTATGACGTGGAATTTCGCCATTTTAGCGGCGGATCAAATCATCAATAGTGCAGCAAAAATGCTTCAAATGTCGGGTGGTCAAGTGGGTTGCCCTATTGTTTTTAGAGGCGGTAATGGGCAAGCTGGTCAGTTAGGTGCTACGCACTCACAAAGTTTTGAATCTATGTATGCCCATTTTCCGGGTTTAAAGGTTGTAACGCCTTCTACCCCGTATGATGCTAAAGGCTTATTAAAAGCCGCTATCCGCGATAATGACCCTGTTTTAGTAATGGAGTCTGAAAAAATGTATGGCGATAAAGGCGAAGTACCTGAAGGCGAATATGTGATTCCTATTGGTGTTGCTGATATTAAGCGTGAGGGTTCTGATGTTACCATTGTTACATTTGGTAAAATTATTAAGGAAGTGCACAAAGCGGCAGACGAGTTAAAAAAGGATGGTATTTCAGCCGAAATTATTGATTTGCGCTCTGTTCGTCCAATTGATTATCCTGCTGTGGTTGCATCTGTAAAAAAGACAAACCGCTGTGTAGTTGTTGAGGAATCATGGCCGTTGGCGTCTATCGCATCTGAAATTGCTTATCACTTGCAGCGTTACGCGTTTGATTACTTAGACGCTCCGGTAATGCGGGTAATGCAGTCTGATACTCCTTTTCCATTTAGCCCACCTTTAATGGCTGAAGCATTACCTAATATTGAGCGCATTGTGGCGGCTGTTAAAGCGGTTTCGTATAAATAAATTTTCTTTTTGATGATAGAGCGGACGCACAAATTGGTCAAGTTTGACCGAGTTGCACCGCCAAGTGTACGCCAACTATTGGTGAATACTTTTATTGGTACAAACGGTACGCGCTACCGATTAAAAAATACCGCTCAAAAAATTGATACCTTACACCAACCCTGTTTTATTTATATAGAACGGCATCAAAAAGCAGTGGGCACGGTTACATTGTGCAAACGATTGATACAGGTTAATGGCTCAGCTACACTGGGTTTTTATGTACGCTACTTTGCTTTTGCTCCGGTTTTTCAACAAAATACAAAACACCATCACCGGACAACAGCTTTTCAGCTTTATTTTAAAGCATTGTTTGACACCTCAAATTTAAACCCAGCACAACCGGCACATAAAAAATCCATCTTTTGGGCGTATATCGACCCAAAAAATAAACGGTCTGCACAGATGCGCGAGCGATTTGGGTTTCACCACATAGGGCAATTAAAAACCATTGCTTTTTCGCGTTTTTTTCCCAAGAAAAAATCAGTTCAGCAGATAAATGAAACTGATAAACCTGCTATTTTAAAACAGGTCAATGCCTTTTATAACGATTATGCCTTTTTTTCTACAGTTCATTTATTTAAACATTCCAATTATTACGTGTTGCGTAAAAATGGCGAAATAGTAACGGGTATTCAAGCTAACCCCTGTGCGTGGGAAATTGAAGCACTCCCAGGAAAAATGGGTGCGTTTATGGTGAAATTTGCCCGATTCATTCCGTTGTTAAACCGCTTAATCAACCCTAAAAATCACCGTTTTTTAGCGACAGAAGGACTTTTTTGGAAAAAAGGACATGCCGCAGACGTGGCAGAATTGCTAGAAGGCGTATTGGCACTAACGGGGCACTATTCATTACTCATGTGGGAGGACACAACTGCAAACCGTATATCAGAACTACCCATTAAATGGGGCTTTTTACAGCAGCTAAAACAAGAAAGTGCGGTTGATATTGTAGCTAAACTGAATGGGTTTTCTGTAAATGAAACAATGCAGCTTCAGCAAGCTAAAAAATATATTTCCGGGTTTGATGTAACATAGCGCTTGGCTAAAATGATAAAATTACAGCTTTTCGCGTACCTTTATGGTGTGAAAATTCGGCTACTTCTTTTTTGCGCGTTGGTCTACTCTGCTAAATTGGTGCATGGGCAATCTTTCTTTGAAAAACCAGACACGCTGAATAAAAAGCGGGTAATTGGCATTACCACAGGTGGAGCAATTGCCTGGGGAGGTACAATCAGCGCACTTGGCTTTGTTTGGTATGACGATTTTGAAAAAGCCCCTTTTCATTTTTTTGACGATAGCCGCGAATGGAACCAAATGGATAAATTTGGGCATTTGTACATTAGCCATCACACGGCTTCATTTATCAGTTCAGCTTATCAGTGGGCGGGTGTTTCAAAAAAAAATGCCGCAATTATTGGCTCTGCTTACAGCTTTGGTTACATGACAACCTTTGAACTGTTAGATGCCTATAATGCTAAATGGGGTTTCTCATGGTCAGATATTGGGTTTAATGCGCTGGGCGTGGGTACATTTTTTGTACAAGACTATTTTTTAGATCAACGGTACGTACATTTCAAATTTTCGTCGCACCAGTCGGGTTTAGCGCAGTACCGTCCCAATGTTTTGGGTAGTGATTATCCCAGCCGCTTATTAAAGGACTATAACGGCCAAACGTATTGGGCGAGTTTTAACCCGTTCGAATGGTTTACAACTGAACCGCTAGTGCCAAAATGGCTTAATTTTTCGGTAGGATACAGCACAAATAATCAGCTTTATGGTGATGGCTCTGTTGCCGTACTTGTAAATGATGATGGCTCTACAACCACTTTTTCGCCCTATCGGCAATTGTTTTTTTCGCTTGATGTGAATTGGCAAGCAATTGAAACAGACTCTAAGTTTTTACGGCTTGTGTTTAAGGGCTTAAATAAAGTAAAATTGCCTTTTCCGGCAGTAGAAATTTCGCAAGGGGGTATTCAGTTTTTACCTTTTTATTTCTAGGATAAATTCAATAAAATCTTTCTCTAAGTTCGTTATTGAAAAACACCATCAAATTCATTTATTACCTCATCCAACGTAGCTCTTACTTCTTCTAAATCCATTGTGGTAACTAATTTGGTGCGGAACGGTTTAAAGTTTGGAATGCCCTTAAAATAATTGGCGTAGTGCCGTTTCATTTCATTAATAGCCAATATTTCGTTCTTCCATTTTAACGACATTTCAAGATGATCTTTAGCAGCAGATACCCGTTCTTTTATGGTAGGCGGTGCTAAATGTTCACCCGTTTTGATATAGTGTTTTATTTCATTAAAAATCCACGGATAACCAATTGCCGCGCGACCAATCATTACGCCATCTACACCATAGCGTTCTTTATATTCCACCGCTTTTTCCGGGCTGGTAATATCACCGTTTCCAAATACAGGAATTTTTATTCGCGGGTTGTTTTTAACCTCATGGATTAAACGCCAATCTGCCTCTCCTTTATACATTTGTTTTCGGGTTCTGCCATGGATGGAAATGGCCTCAATTCCAACATCTTGCAGGCGTTCAGCCACTTCAACAATGTACTTGGTACTGTCATCCCACCCTAACCGCGTTTTTACGGTTACAGGTAAATGGGTAGTTTCTACAATGCGCCGTGTCATCTCCACCATTTTTGGAATGTCCTGTAAAATACCTGCACCTGCACCCTTACACGCTACTTTTTTAACGGGACAACCATAATTAATGTCTATAATGTCCGGCTTAGTTTGTTCTACAATTTCTGTAGTACGAATCATTGAGTCAATATCATGCCCAAAAATTTGGATACCAATCGGTCGTTCATACTCGTAAATATCTAACTTCTCCACCGATTTTGCTGCATCCCTAATTAATCCTTCTGAAGAGATAAACTCGGTATACATCAAGTCTGCACCATGTTTTTTACACAATGCCCGAAAAGGAGGGTCACTCACATCTTCCATAGGTGCTAATAGCAACGGGAAGTCTCCTAACTCTATGTCTCTAATTTTTACACTCATTTAGGGTACAAAAGTAAAACAAAAAAAGGGATGATTTAACAATCATCCCTCATTTCAATACACTGTTTTTTATTAGTCTTCTTTTACGCGGTTATAACGTAAGTTACGGTTACCAAACTCAATTCTGTAACGCAAGAAAAATTCCATTCCTCCTACACCTTTTGAAGCAGTTGTTAAACGAGAAACATTAATGTCATAAGCAGCACCTAAGCTAAAGCCCGACATATCTAGAATAGCGTTTAGCAAAATGGCGTCACCAATTCTAAAATAGGTTCCTAATGATAAACTTACTTCATCAAAATAACTAGTAGTTAACGAGGCACTTTTTAATAAAAACTTGTAGTTTGAACCAACCACAACCTCTTTATTAGGTCCTTGTAAAAATGCAGCAAACGCCGGCATTATAGTTACGTTAGAATTTGGTCTTTTAAACGATCCTTGTCCGTGAAAGGTTAACTTACGATATAGCCTTACATCTTCTGAAGTAAAGTTAACGCGTTGTCTTGTTAAATGGTGACCAGATATACCCAACATTATTTTGGCGTTCTCTTTTACCCGTGCATTCCAGTAAACACCTGCGCCAATATCAAACCGTGTCACGTTAAAGTTTTGGTTTAACAATAATTCTCCACTGTTGATGGATTGGTCGAATGAACTACCATTCCATTGGTTATCCCATGTTAAATCTGGATTTTTTAATACGCGTTGGTAAAAACCAGGCTGTAAACCAAATGATAAATAATTCTCTTCTCCTACTTGAAGTGAGTAATTTACCGGAATATTAATGCTATTGGTTTGGTAGGCTCCGTCTCCGGCTACATCATTGTAAAAATTCAAACCTGCTCCCATAAAGCTACCACCATCATCAAACATTTTCCAATCTGTGCTGGCTGTAATTGTGCGGTAGGGGTTATCTGAAACTGTTGTCCATTGCAAACGGTAGTTTGTAAACAACTGCAAATCTCCTTTAATTTGTCCCGCTGCTGCAGGATTTAAGAAAACAGGAGATTCAGCGAACATGCTAAAGTGCTGATCTTGCTGTGCGTGTGCTGTTGAAAACAGTCCTAACCCTAGCGTTAGTACTATTAATTGTTTTTTCATTCCTTACTTAATTAAAGTCACGTTTCCTTTTTTAGTACCTCTTGTTCCATTGGATAATTGGTACTCAATTACGTAGGTAAAAACTCCTGGGTTTTCTTCACGTCCCATAAATTTACCATCCCATCCAATATCCTGTGTAAAGGATTCAAATACTTGTTCTCCGTACTTATTGTAGATTCTGAACGAGAGTTCATCTATGGCAATTCCCTTTACGTAAAGTACGTCATTTCGCCCATCATTGTTAGGTGAAAAGGCTTGTGGCACTTCAATGATCTCTCTGTAGTTTACATAAACTGTAACTGTATCCTGTGCTGTACAACCGTTCACATCTTTTAATGTAACGGTATATTGTGTCACTTCTATTGGACTTGCAGTAGTAATTGGACACGTTGAGCATTCTACATATTCCGAAGGCTCCCATAAATAAGAACCATCTGCAATACTCCCTACAGCAAATAAATCTGCCTTACCGCCTAATGGTATAATCGTGTCTCTTTCTGCCGTAACTGTAGGTGAAGGGAATACTGTAACCGAATTAGTGGTAGATGATGTTTCTCCTAATGCATTTGTAACCGTTAACTGAATATCAAACACACCTGGGAAGATAAAACATACATACGGGTTTTGATCTGGAGACGCCCAGGGAGCTGCCGCTCCTCCAAAATCCCAAAACCATGAAACAGGGTCACCGCTTGATGTGTCCGTTAAATACATGCATTGACCTAAACAAACAATATCGTCGTATTCAAAACCAGCTAATAATGGATCACATTCAATAACATTTACTGTTACACTTGCTGTGTTTGCACAATCAAAAGCATTTGTACCTGCAACCGTGTATGTTGTTGTTTCATCTATTGTAAACGGAACATCATTTGTAACACCGCCAGACCACGTGTAAGCAGTACCTCCACCACCGGTTAATGTTACTTCATCTCCAGCACAAACTGTCGTTTCAGATGCTGTAGCTGTAATTGTTGGTTTTGGATTTACAGTAATTGTCACAGTCACGTCGTCAGATGTTACACCATCTGTAACGGTTAACGTTACGTCAATTGCGCCAGCCGTTGGGAAACAAACTGAACCAGGATCTGCCGTTGTGATTGGTCCTGCAATTGCAGGGTCACTAAACGTCCAGGCTTGACCAACAATTGGACCAGTACTTTCGTTTGTAAATGTAATACAATCATCTTGACAAATTACTAGCGACGACGGCGTAAATGCCGCTTCTAAAGTTGGGCAATCAATAATTGTTATTGTAATCGTAGAAACATCTGTACCGGGACAAGGTGGTGCGCCAGGTGCCGTTTCATACTCAAATGTATAAACTGCTCCTATTGGTAAACCTGTTGCATCTAAAACACCTGTAGCGGCTGTAAAGCCTCCACTGGCAGGCATTGTTGTTTCTGTCCACGTTCCGCCACCATCTGCACCAGCTGATAAAACCGTATTTAAGTTAAGCGTTGCACCCTCGCACAAATCTTCTGCTTCATTTTCTCCCGCATAAGACGCATCTAATACGGTTACTGTAAATGAGGTGTCGTGCGATCCTATTCCGTCGGTTACGGTTAATGTTGTTGTGTAAACACCCGCTGTTGGGTATGTTACGTTATGCGCTGCGGTTGCTGCTGAAGCAGGAACTCCACCATCAAACACCCAGTTCCAGTCTGTAATTACATCACCAGACATACTCATATCTGTGTATGTTACGGTTTCACCTTGACAAATTGTATTGTCTTCCGGATCAAACAGGGCTGTCGGTCCGCCGGGAACAACAACAGGTGGTTTTGTAATTTGAATATTGTCTATTGCTATTGATGGGTCTGTAGCAATGTTGTCATCTAAGTTTTGCCATACAAAACTAATGCGAAGGTTTGGAATTCCTTCACAAGCTGCGGGAAGTGCATACGTTGCAGTTTCCCAAAGCCCTTGCGTAGCACCATCACACGGTACGCCACCACAACAAAGGGAGGTAAGTGGTGTTACAATTGAAACCCATGTAACGCCGCCATCTGTACTGTAAAATAATTCTGTAAAATCATCTGCATTTCCTCCGCCTATGTAATCAAAATTTAAGGTAAGGTCTACATCCCCAACGGTATTAATATCTCCAGACTCCGCTCTACGGTCAGTATCTGTAAAGCCCATTCCTGTTTCGCCATAAGCTGCGCCGAGGTCTCCAACCGCAGCGGTTGAACCGACATGTAAGGTTTGGTTTCCTGCTCCACACGCCTCACCACAGTTTCCTGCGCCTACTCCTTCTTCCTCGCAAGAGATGTACCATTCGTTCGGGTTTGCTCCCTCTGCGCCTAAATCTGTATTAATCGACCAGCCGGTAACACCGTCAAAATCTTCGCTGTACACAACAACCTGACCGAATAAATTCGAGCTTCCGCCTATCACCAAGAGCATTGTTAATAAAAGCAAATGTTTTTTCATGTTTCTCATTTTCTTTCAATATCCTGTAAATATACTGAATAGTTTATTAAATTTTCTATCTTAAATACGGCTATTCTTGCAAGACGTTGCGTGAGTAGCGAAATTTATTTAAGAAAAAAGGCTGTTTGGCACCCTGCAAACAACCTTTTAAGTTTTTGAAAAAAATTTTAAATAAACTTTTCCAGTGCTGTTGCAAATCTGTTGTTTACGTCTCCGTATACATCCAGATAGTCTTCATTACTTAACCTTATAACCTCTAACGCTTCTTCGCGTCCATACGTTTGTGTAATCTCTACTTTTTTATCTGACCCGTCTTTGTTTGGGTTTTCTTTGTAGGTTAAAAAGAAGTGTTTTACACGGTCAAGTACCATTGGTGGTACGTCTGTAATGTCATTAAAATTCCCGTATGCCTGGTCATCTTTTAGCACAGCAATAATTTTATCGTCAGCCTCTCCGCCGTCAATCATTCTAAATCCACCAATTGGAACACAGTTTACTAAAATGTTTCCACGGTCAATATCGCGCTCAGATAAAACTACAATATCCAATGGATCCTTGTCGCCAACAATACCTGTTCTTCCGCATTTGTTCATGCAAAAATCAGCCACTTTTTTATCGCAATAGGTTTGCGGAAGAAAACCGTAAAGTGCGGGAACGATATTTGAATATTTTTGCGGACGATCAATGAATATATGACCACTTTCTTTGTCAATTTCATATTTTATTTGGTCACGCGGATTAATTTCAATGTATGCTTTTACCTGTTCGGGTGCTTTTTCTCCTAACGTTACACCATGCCAAGGGTGTGCTACAAATTTTTGCTCAAATAGTTTTACTAATTCTTTTATATTGCTCATTTCTGTTTATTTCAATGTTTTTAGCGGACAAAAATAGTGTTTTTTTAATGAACTCCCTGTTTGTCTAGTTTACTGACCAAGTTGTCCCTTCTTTTCCATCTTTAATGCTAATGCCTTCTTTGGTTAATTTATCTCTAATCAAGTCAGAAGTTGCCCAATCTTTATTTTCTCGTGCATTTTTGCGCAGCTCAATGATAATTTCCATGGCTGCATCCAATTTATCATCTCCTTCTGCTTCAACTGGTTTTAACCCTAGCACATTGTTTACCATGGCTTCTAATTCTTCCGTCAGCTGCTTCAAGTCTTTTTTTGTGATGCCCGCAGTATTATCTTTTACACGGTTAATAAGTGTTACGGCATCAAATAAACGGGCTATTAAAACGGGTGTATTAAAATCATCATTCATAGCCGTGTAAAAACTATTAATTAAGCTTTTAACATCTTCTGTAGATTTTTCTGCCGTTTTTAATTCTTTTACGTCTTTTAGCGCCTGCATTAATTTATTAAACCCTTTTTCCGAAGCAAGCAGTGCATCAGAAGAAAAATCTAACACGCTTCTGTAATGTGCCTGCATCATAAAAAAACGTGCCACCATTGGGTGGAAGCCTTTTTCCAATAAATCAGTCTGTCCCGAAAACAACTCTTCTGGCAGCAATGTATTTCCGGTTGATTTGCTCATTTTTTTACCGTTCAGTGTCAGCATGTTTGTGTGCATCCAATAATTTACCGGATTAGCGCCAGAAAATGCTTTTGCCTGTGCTATTTCACATTCATGATGCGGAAATTTCAAATCCATGCCTCCTCCGTGTATATCAAACGTGTCTCCTAAATATTTCGTAGACATAGCGGTACACTCCAAGTGCCATCCAGGAAAACCTTCGCTCCACGGTGATGGCCAGCGCATAATATGATAGGGAGATGCTTTTTTCCATAAAGCAAAATCTAGCGGGTTTCGTTTTTCGCTTTGCCCGTCAAGCTCACGCGTACCGGCAATCAAATCCTCTATTTTACGTTTTGAGAGTATGCCATAACCATCTGTTTCGTGGTATTTTTCAACGTCAAAATAAATAGACCCGTTACTCTCATACGCCAATCCTTTATTTATAATCGTTTTAACAATTTCTATCTGCTCAATAATGTGACCTGTCGCCGTGGGTTCTATGCTTGGTGGCAATGCATTAAACTCGTTCATTATTGTTCGAAAACCAACTGTGTACCGCTGTACTATTTCCATTGGTTCTAGTGCTTCCAGCCGGGCTTTTTTTGCAATTTTATCTTCTCCTTCGTCTTCATCATTTTCTAAATGTCCTGCATCTGTAATATTACGCACATACCTCACATCATACCCTAAATGCATTAAGTAGCGGTAAATCATGTCAAACGAAATGAATGTGCGGCAATTTCCCAAATGCACGTCACTGTATACCGTAGGACCGCAGACATACATTCCAACATGTTGGTCTAAAATTGGCTTAAAGGTCTCTTTTTCACCAGAGAGGCTATTGTAGATGGATAAATTATTTTGCATTATCGTTTTAAGTTAAAATAGAAAAACCCGAAACAGCTTTTGCCGTTCCGGGTTCAAATTTAGTATTAAATCATTTATAGTTGACCGTCTGAATGATACTTTCCTTCTTTCCAAACTTCAATTTTTAATAGAATTCCGTCGCTATCGTATTTGTATAGCTTACCATCCCATAGTTTTGACGATTTGAACTCGCCGTCCATCCACAGTTCTTGGTCACTGTTGTAAACTTTATTGTATCCGTTCTTTTTAAATCGTTTACCGTTGGTTGTTCCTTTAGAACCATCTGGTGCGTTTGATGAAGGCACAGTTGCAACAGGCGCTTCATTGTAAGCTGGGTTTACTCTGTCTTTTTCTACCCTTCCGCCTACTGTTCCATCTGACTTATATGTAATAATTTCTTTTACGTCACCATTGGGGTAATAGCGTTTGGCTTCTCCTGTGGTTACGCCGTCTATTTTTGTATATTGAAATTCAATTTCTCCGTTGGGGTAATAGTAAGTTACCTCCCCATCTTCCTTACCATCTTCGTTAAAGAATTTTTCTTGAGACACAATACCGGTATCATAATATCTTCTAAATACCTCTACCTGCTTGCCGGAAGTAAACTTACCTTCTTCCATTACCACACCATTCTCCCAATATTTGGTATAAGCACCATTTGGCCGGTTATCTACGTAAACTCCTTTAAGACGTGGTGTTTTTCCGTCCTTATGAAATTTAACCCACTCTCCATTTTTTCTACTATCCACATACTCGCCTTCTTCTATTCTTCCGTCCTCCGGGTAGCCTTTTTCAGGTTTCATACGTCCCCAAATCGTCCACATTCCTTGGCGCAGCCCTTTGTCGTCCTCCTTGTTAGGATAACCGTCGGGGTCAATACCTTCTTGCGTAATGGTAACCGGTAGGACTTTAAAATCAATTTCAGCGCTTAGTCCGAATAACGGGCTTAACATCAGTAATATGAATAAAACGTTGTTCATGTTGCGGGTGATAATCTTGGTTCTTTGGTTCTTCTGGTAATCGTAAGCAATCTACAAATAATTATTTATTCTTTGGTGTGTTTTTCGATCAATCGCTTAAAGTTTCAGACAAAGGTTTGTCATTAGTCGATTACCGCTGTTTTGGGCACTTCTAAACCTTTACATTGGCTAACATAACCTTGCAAATAGCTTTGAGATCATATTTTTCGTTCCATCCCCAATCTGCCTTGGCGTGTTCGTCGTTTATACTGCCTGGCCACGAGTCTGCAATTTTTTGCCTAAAATCTGGAGCATATTCTACTTTAAAATTGGGCTCAAATTCTTGAATGGTTTGAGTAATTTCTGCCGGAGTAAATGAAACACCCGCTAAGTTATAAGATGAACGAATTTTAACATTTTCTGCCGGAGTCTCCATTAATGAGATTGTTGCGCGAATCGCGTCTTCCATATACATCATTGGCAGTGGCGTATCTTCCTTTAAAAAACAGCTGTACGTTTCGTTTCGTTTGGCAGAATAGAAAATATCTACGGCATAATCAGTTGTTCCTCCTCCGGGTAAAGACGTGTATGAAATTAGCCCCGGATAACGAATGCTCCTTACATCAACCCCATACTGCTTAGCGTAATATTCGCACCATCTTTCACCCGCTAATTTACTAATGCCATAAACCGTGGAGGGCTCCATGATGGTGTATTGCGGTGTGTTTTCTTTTGGCGTATTTGAGCCAAAAACGGCAATTGAACTAGGCCAAAAAACTTTGTTAATCACCTTGTTTTTGGCAAGGTTTAGTACATTAAAAAGTCCCTCCATGTTTAGCTTCCAGGCAAATTCCGGATTTTTTTCTGCCGTGGCTGAAAGTAAAGCTGCCAACAAGTAAATTTCAGTTATGCCGTGTTTTTCCACAACGCTTTTCAAACGCTCATTGTCTAACACATCAAGTTGCTCATAAGGGCCTTCTCCGGCTGCTTTTGGCGGGTCAGATTTTACGTCGGAGGCAACAATGTTTTGCGAACCAAATTGTTTTCTAAGTTCGATTACTAGCTCTGTGCCTATCTGTCCTGAAGCTCCAATTACAAGTACTTTTTTCATGCGTTATTTTTGGTGGTTTTAATTGTACACGTCCCGCTAAATTCTCTTAAATAGTAAGCAGGAAGACAAGCAAAAATAGCCTTATTTCTATTATCACAAATAAATATCATTGAAAAAATAGATTTATAACCTTATCTTTGTTAGAAAGCCAAATAAATGATGCATATACGAATTGAAAATACATTTGAAGCACTGCTTTTATTGCTTAAGTATTTGATTAAACGTGATCCTGAGTGAAACACGTTGTATTTTCTAGTTAATATTCATTCATTTTAAATTTAATTACAACTATGCCTTTTTATAGAAAATTAGGAAAAATACCACATAAACGACACACCGTATTTAGGAAAGCTGACGGTACGTTACACCACGAACAACTTTTTGGCACAATTGGGTTTGATGGAATGTCTTCATTACTGTATCATTTAAACCCACCAACGGTTGTAAAATCAATCGGAAAGCGGGTTGACTTAAATCCGAAAATTGCTGCTGAGAAAGATTTACAAATGCGTAGCTTTAAAGGGTTTGATGTTACTCCAACCGAAGATTACATTAAAAGCAGAGTACCGGTACTTACCAACAGTGATTGTACCATTACGTTGGCGGCTACATCTCGTTCATTAACCGATTATTTTTACAAAAATGGAGATGCGGATGAGGTATTATTTATTCACGAAGGAACCGGAACTGTAAAGACGCAGTTGGGTAACATTCCTTTTTCGTATGGCGATTACATTGTGATTCCACGCGGAATGATTTACCAAATTCATTTTGATAATGAAAAAAATAGATTGCTGATTATTGAATCAACTCGCCCTATATACACACCTAAGCGTTACCGTAACTATTTTGGGCAACTGCTTGAGCATTCTCCGTTTTGTGAACGTGACTTTAGAGCACCCGCCGACCTGGAAACGCATGACGAAAAAGGAGCGTTTTTGGTGCGCATAAAAAAACAGGGAATTTTATATGATTATACGTATGAACATCATCCGTTTGATGTAGTGGGCTGGGACGGCTACAATTTTCCGTATGCTTTTTCTATCCATGATTTTGAGCCTATAACTGGTCGCATACATCAGCCACCACCGGTGCACCAAACGTTTGAGACAGATGCGTTTGTTATTTGCTCATTCGTACCACGGCTATACGATTACCATCCCGATTCTATTCCGGCACCATACAACCATAGTAATATAGATTCTGACGAAGTGCTGTATTATGTGGATGGTGACTTTATGAGCCGAAACAACGTGGAGCGCGGACAGATTACATTGCATCCGGGCGGTATACCCCATGGGCCGCACCCTGGAACATACGAAAAAAGTATCGGTAAAAAAGGAACGGAAGAACTCGCCGTAATGATAGACACCTTTAAGCCGCTAAAGTTAACTGAACAAGCATTGCAAATAGAGTTAAAAGATTATTATAAATCATGGTTGCATTAATCATTAAAAATTAAGAACATGGCAGCAGAAATAAAAGACTTAAAAAACATTCAGAACACAACTTACGGGTTGGAAAAATTATTTGACGAAGCGGAGGATTTTTTACCGCTTTTAGGAACAGATTATGTAGAGCTTTACGTTGGTAATGCAAAACAGTCTGCCCATTATTATAAAACAGCTTTCGGCTTTCAGTCAGAAGCATTTGCAGGACTAGAAACAGGAGTAAAAGACCGCGTTTCTTACGTTTTAAAACAAGATAAAATTCGGTTGGTATTGACTACACCATTAGGTGAGGATGGGCCAATTAACGAACACATTAACAAACATGGCGACGGCGTTAAAATAGTTGCGTTGTGGGTAGAAGATGCAAAATCTGCCTGGGAGGAAACAACCAAACGCGGGGCAAAATCTTTTATGAAGCCGACAACTGAAAAAGATGAACACGGCGAAGTGGTACGTTCTGGAATTTATACGTACGGCGAAACGGTTCATGTTTTTGTAGAACGTAAAAACTACAACGGTTTATTTTTACCAGGCTTTAAAAAATGGGAGTCGCACTATAATCCAGAACCAACGGGACTACGATTTATTGACCACATGGTGGGTAATGTAGGTTGGGGAGAAATGAAAAAGTGGTGTGAGTTTTATGCCAAAGTAATGGGGTTTGCTCAGATTATTTCATTTACAGATGATGATATCTCTACAGATTACACTGCATTGATGAGTAAAGTAATGTCAAACGGAAATGGGCGGATTAAATTCCCGATTAACGAACCGGCAGAGGGCAAAAAGAAATCTCAGATTGAAGAATATTTAGATTTTTACAATGGCGCGGGTGTTCAACACATTGCTGTTGCTACGAATGATATTGTAACAACGGTGGATGCTATGCGCAAACGCGGTGTGGAATTTTTATATGTGCCAGATACTTATTATGATGATTTACTGGAACGTGTTGGCGATATTGATGAAGATGTTGAAACGCTAAAAAAGCATGGTATTTTGATTGATAGAGATGAAGAGGGGTATTTGTTACAGTTGTTTACAAAACCAGTTGTTGACCGCCCTACAATGTTTTTTGAAGTGATTCAACGGAAAGGTGCACAATCATTCGGTGTTGGAAACTTCAAAGCATTGTTTGAAGCAATAGAGCGTGAGCAAGCCAACAGAGGTACACTTTAGGGCTTGAATTGAAAGCACGTTTTACATTAGAAATACATCTTAATTAATAAAAAACAAAAAATTATGAAAAATTACTTCTTTATAGGAACTTTATTGTTCCTCAGTTTTTCCTGTACAAAAAACCCAGAGGCTTGTTTAACATTAGATTCAGATTCAATTTTGGTTGGTGACACTGTAAGAATGACAAGCTGTTCTGAAAATGCAGTTTATTATGATTGGCATATTGATGAAGTTCCTTTGTCTAGCGTTGTTGGAATAACCGGAGGGTTAGATTACACAGTTTTAACTACTGGAGAAGACATCAACTGTGCAACTTACGTTGATGTTGTCTTTAATGAAACCGGGACGTTTAATATGCGCTTAGAGGTTCCAAAATTAAAATCGGGTACATGTAATTCAGATGCTATTTCTTTCAGAAAAGTTGCTGACGATTTAAAAGTACTCATTGTAAATTAACCGTTGTATTGACAACACATAAAAAAAGCCCGGACGCGATTGCATCCGGGCTTTTTTTATAAAATTAAACCTGCTTATTTCATAGCTTTTACGCTAGCTGAAAATTGAATGTTAGAGTTGTGACGCTCCTCTTCAGGTGCTTCTTCCATCTCACGTGTAAAAAATGGCATTCCCAAAGCAGCAAAATCTACTTCAAACTGACCTACTTCGATCATAGCCATTTCACCATCAACCATTACCTCTACCGGTGCAGCAATTGGCGTTTCTTTACCAATAATCATTGCTGTTCCGTAAATCATACCATCTTCATGACGATCAAACATAAACTCAGTTGTTGCATACTGGTTTACATCAAAAAAGTCTTCCGACATTAAATGGCCTTCTAATTTTTCGCTTCCTTCTGAAATTGAATTCATGTCCACTACTAAATTACCATCCGTAATTTGGTACATATCACCTGTTGCAGTAATTTGTAACTTTCCGTTTGCAGCAGAAACTGTTCCTTTATGGTCTGGCGTATCACCATCCAAGTTGTTCCAGTTAATAATTGTTTCAGCTGTATCAATGGTAAATTCCATTACAACTGGCTCAACTACTTCGTTTTCTGTTGCTGTTGAATCTGATGTGGTTTCTTCACCTTCTGCTGAAGCTCCACCGCAAGCAGACATCATCAATGCTACTGCGCTTATTCCTACTAAAAATGTTTTTTTCATTTCTTATTTATTTGTTTAGACATGCAAATGTAAATAAATCTTAAAATATAATGGATGAAAGCAGGAATTTTCCGCAACTAAAAATATTATATTAATTTTATCGTCAGAATGGCAAAGACTATGCGAAAAGGCAAAAAAGGGCTGAAAACAGCTTATGTATCTACGGTTGTGGGTATTGTCATGGTATTATTTATGCTTGGCGTTGTATCTTGGTTTGTTTTAGGATTAAACAATCTTAAAAATGATAAAGTTGAAAGTTTTGAAATTGATCTATTTTTCGACAATTCAGTAAATGATTTGGAATTGGGGTTAATTGAGCAGGACATTGCCGCAAAAGACTACACAAGCGGAGCCACATACCGCTCATCTTTAGAGGCTTGGGAGATTATTAAAAACGATATTGGCGGTGGAGATTCTGCCTTAGCGGTGTTAGACAATGAAAATCCTATTAATCAATCTGTAGCTATGACGCTTAAGAAAGATTATTTTCATTTGGACAGCATGAGGTGGATAGAAAAGGAACTGATGGCTGAGTATGAAGGGCGCTTGTTGGAGGTTTCATATCAAAAAGACATTTTTGCAGACTACAACACGGGTTTACAAAAACTGGTTTACTTTATTTTACTAATTGCGCTAATGCTACTTTTTATTGCAATCGGTATGATTAATAATACCATTCGTTTGGCATTATTTTCTAAACGTTTTTTAATAAAAACCATGCAACTTGTGGGCGCTACGCCACGTTTTATTCGCCGACCATTCTTTTACAACGCTATTGGCCAGGGCATTATTTCTGGTTTAATTGCTGGCGGATTGGTACTTGGCTTAATTTACTTGTTAGAACGGTATAATTCTGTTTTTTTACAAATGACGGACATTACCTTATTTTTTATTGTTTTAGCAGGCATTATTTTATTTGGCGTGTTAATTACTGTTACATCCACGTATTTTGCCCTGCGAAAGTATTTAAGATTAAACCTAGACAGATTATATTAATTAAATTTGACAATCTCACAGAGGTTAAAACACAGCATTATGGAGAAAAATGAAAAATTTGTATTTGGAAAAGATAATTACCGGTTAATTATTGTTGGCCTTGCCCTAACCCTAATTGGTTTCTTTTTAATGATTGGCGGTGGTTCTGAAGACCCGAATGTTTTTAATGGAGATGAACTATTTAGCCCCGTGCGCATTACATTGGCTCCTTTTCTTGTAATTGCGGGTTATGGTGTAGTTATTTTTGGAATTATGAAACGCCGCAAAGGGAACAATTTGCCTGAATGAATAGTTTAGAAGCGATAATTCTTGGTATTGTTCAAGGATTAACCGAATTTTTACCCGTAAGCAGCAGTGGGCATTTAGAACTTACAAATGCACTCCTCAATACCTCTATTAATCCAGACGAAAGTATTTTAATGACTACCGTTTTGCATTTTGCAACGGCAGCCAGCACTATTTTTATTTTTAGAAAAGATTTGGCCCAAATTTTTAAAGGGCTATTCCAGTTTAAATGGAATGAAGAAACAAAGTTCTCGCTGAAAATTATTCTTTCTATGATTCCGGCAGCAGCTGTTGGTGTTTTGCTAGAAGATGAAATCACCTCTTTTTTTGGTGGGCAAATTTTATTTGTTGGCTTTATGTTATTGCTTACAGGCGGTTTACTTTTTTTGGCAGATCGGGCAAAACGAACAGAAAAAAAAGTAAGTTTCACTAACTCCATTCTTATAGGAATTTCACAGGCTATTGCCATTTTACCCGGTATTTCCCGTTCGGGTGCTACCATTTCCACCTCTGTTTTATTAGGAATTGATCGTGAAAGAGCAGCTCGTTTTTCATTTTTAATGGTTGTACCGTTAATTTTAGGTAAAATGGCAAAGGATATTATGAGTGATGAATTTGGAAAAGCAACCCTTGAGTTTACGCCTATGGTATTAGGGTTTATTTTTGCATTTGTCGCGGGCTTGATTGCCTGTAAGTGGATGATTGCTCTGGTAAAAAAATCTAAATTAAAATATTTTGCGTTTTACTGTTTTGCAGTTGGTTTAGTTGCCATTTCTTACGTATTGATAATTAAATAATGGAAAAGCAGTACGATTTTAAAGCCGGTGAAATACTGCTGGTGAACAAACCTTTGCATTGGACTTCATTTGACGTAGTAAATAAACTGCGGTATGAAATGAAACAACAGTTGGGCATTAAAAAAATTAAAGTTGGGCATGCCGGCACGCTAGACCCACTTGCAGACGGATTACTTATTCTTTGCACGGGTAAAAAAACCAAAGAAATTGAATCATTCATGGGGTTAGAAAAAAGCTACTCTGGCACCATTACCCTTGGCGGCACCACCCCTTCTTATGATTTAGAAACAGAAATTGATACAACTTTTCCAATAGGTGATTTAACCGATCAGGCAATTGAAAACGCGGCAAAAGAAATGACTGGAGAATACGATCAATATCCTCCAATATTTTCAGCAAAAAAGGTAAAAGGCAAAAAAGCGTACGATTTAGCCCGCGCGGGTGAAAAAGTAGAGCTGAAGCCAAAACGTATTGAAATTGCCGAATTTACGTTAACAAAAGTGGACATACCCGCGGTAGATTTTTACATTCGGTGCTCCAAAGGCACGTATATCCGCAGTATTGCACATGACTTAGGCGCAAAATTAGCAAACGGCGCGCACCTTTCAGCACTTCGCCGAGAGGCCATAGGTGACTACAAATTATCCAACGCAAAATCAGTGGATGAATGGATTGAAATCATCCGACAGTCAGATGGCTATAATAATGGATAAATCGTTCAAATCAATCGATTCTTCTAAAGTATAATTCGTATCTTTGAACGCGTGGTTAGCGTTAAAGAAATAAAGGCAAATGTGTCAGAAGAAATGGCAATCTTTGAACAAAAGTTCAAAGATTCAATGAAATCTGATGTGGCGCTTCTAAATAAAATTACGCATTACATCATTAAGCGAAAAGGCAAACAAATGCGCCCCATGTTTGTTTTTTTAACCGCTAAAGCCTTAAATGGTCATGTAGAAGAATCTAGCTATACGGCAGCTTCGTTAATTGAGCTTTCGCATACGGCCTCTTTAGTGCATGATGATGTTGTGGATGATGCAAATGAGCGCCGGGGTGTTTTTTCAATCAACGCGCTTTGGAAAAATAAAATTGCCGTTTTAGTGGGAGATTATCTTTTGGCGCAAGGCTTGCTACTTTCAGTAAATTCAAGTCAATACAAGCTGCTGCAAATTGTTTCAGATGCAGTAAGAGAAATGTCGGAAGGAGAATTGCTGCAAATTGAAAAAGCCCGAAAATTAGACATAACAGAAGACGTTTATTACGAAATCATTCGACAAAAAACCGCTTCGCTAATCGCTTCTTGCTGTGCTGCAGGGGCAGCATCTATCACAACAGATGAAGCTGTCATTGAAAAAATGAAACGATTCGGCGAATTGGTGGGCATGGCTTTTCAAATTAAAGATGACATTTTTGATTACGGAGACAGTAAAAAAATCGGAAAACCTACTGGAAATGACATTCGCGAACGAAAAATTACATTACCACTTATTTATGCTTTAAACAATGCCGATAAAAGCATACGGAAAGAACTCATCAACATTATTAAAAATAAAAATGAAGAGCCAAAAGCCATTAAAGAGGCCATTCAACTAGTGGTGCAAGAAGGGGGTGTGCAGTATGCATTTGACAAAATGATAAAACTGAAAGAAGAAGCGCTTGCATTGATTGAGGACATTCCAGAAAATGAAGCTAAAGCAGCACTAATAGGACTTGTTGAATATACCGTTTACAGAGAAAAATAATTATGAAAAAAACAGCTTTAATTTTAAGTATACTAACACTTCTAATCAGCTGTAATAATGAAGCTGAAAAAACCGAAACGCCTCAACCCGAAGGACCGCAAATAACCGTTCAGCCGCAAGAAGTACCTGTAAATAATCCCGAATCATTCACCGGAGAAGAGTATTTAGAGTACCACGAAAATGGACAACTAAAAATTAAAGGAATGTATGACCAGAACGGGGAACGTTCTGGAATTTGCACCTCTTTTTATGATAATGGTATAAAATGGAGCGAATCTTACTACACTGAAGGCACGTTGGACGGACATTCCGTTACGTTTTTTCCAAACGGCAAAGTACGCTACATTGGTGAATATAAAAACGGTGAAAAAATTGGACGGTGGACGTTTAAAGATGAAGCAGGAAATGTTGTAGAAGAAAAAAATTTCTCGGCCGATAACCAATAAGGTACTTTGTATTAATTTCAACTCCTTTATTTTTCGGGGATTAGGGCAACTATACCCCTCTTTTTTACGTTTAATTTAGATACAGAAGAAAGAATTAACCAAAGCATAAAATGAAAAATTATGCAAGTGGTTGGTTTTTAGTATATTTATAATTAGATCGCTTGCTACTTGCATCATTTTGGAATAAAAATTGCTGTAATATGTTAGCCTTAAACAGTTATTGAGACTAATTCAACTATGAAAAAAGCCATTTTTATTTGGTTTGCATTGCTTTTTGTCGGCGCAAGTTTTGCGCAGGATGAGATTTGGATGCGACCAAATAGAGGACAATGGCACCCCAATGTTGCGTATAAAATTGGTGTTCCGGGCGGTCATCTTTTTTTAGAAAACAACGGGTTTACCTATTCTTTTGCAAGCCTTGGCGATCACTACGATCATGGACATGGCTTAAAAGATGAACCAGAAGTCATTCATCACCATGTCGTAAAAACCCATTTTGTGGGCAGTAATGATTATCCTACGTTTGAAGAACTAGACCCCTCTCCTTTTTATGAAAATTATTTTTTAGGGAATGATTCCACCAAATGGGTCACCAATAGTCATGCCTACAGCGGCGTTAAGTATGTTAATTTATATGATGGAATTGACCTTTATCTTTATCAATCAGACGCCACCTTAAAATACGACTACACGGTTATGCCCGGTGCCAATGCCACGGATATTCAAGTGAAGTACGACGGTCAAAGTAATTTGCTGATAAACGAGCAAGGTGCCCTTGTTATGGAGACCAATTTAGGCACAGTTACAGAGTCGGCTCCTTACGCCTACCAAACAATTGGCGGCTTAAAACAACGGGTGGAATGTACGTATGTTTTGGATGGAAATACCGTAGGATTCAATTTTCCAGAAGGTTATAACCATGATTTGCCCTTGATTATTGATCCAGAACTTAATTTTTCAACTTTCACTGGTGCTTCTGCCGACAATTGGGGAATGACCGCTTGCCCGGATGCCAATGGGTTATTGATTGGAGCCGGTATTATTTTTACAGCGGGTTATCCAATTTCTGCTGGTGCTTATGATAATAGTTACAACGGCGGACAAGTGGATATTGGTTTAACCAAGTTTAACTCAGCCGGAACAGGTATTGTCTTTTCTACTTATATCGGCGGTTCTGGCAGTGAAACACCGCATAGTTTGGTGGTGAATGACGATAACGAACTTTATGTAATGGGGGCTACTTCGTCCAATAATTTTCCAATTGGAGCAACTCCTTTTCAAGGTGTAAACAACGGTGGGGGCAGTGGCACAGTAAACGGTATTTCATTTACCAGCGGATCAGATATTTACATTATTAAACTAGCGGCGGCGGGTAACGCTGTTTTAGGTGGTACTTATTTTGGCGGTAATAATTTTGATGGTATATCAGAAGGTGGTGTGTCTGCCGGCGCATTAAGTGTTTCGTACAACTATGGTGACCAATTGCGGGGTGAAGTGATTGTTGATGATGCCTCAAATGTATACATAGCTTCCACTACCCGATCATCTAATATTCCAATCGTTGGTGGGTTCGACAGTTCATTGGGCGGCGCGCAAGACGCAATTGTCGCTAAATTTAATCCAAACTTGTCTGCATTATTGTTCAGTTCTTATTTGGGAGGAAACAGTTTAGAGTCTGGTAATTCTGTTCAGCTTTCATCTACAGGGGATATTTTTGTAGCAGGCGGAACTACCAGTTCAGATTTGCCAAACACCTCAGGTAACATTCATCCATCTTACAAAGGTGGTTCAGTGGATGGTTACGTTATGAAATTTCCCGCGCCGGGTTACGGGTCACCGGAAGGAACATATTTAGGCACCTCAGACTACGATCAAGCCTATTTTGTGCAGTTAGATGCAGATGATTATGTATACGTTTACGGGCAGTCCAGCGGAAGTTATCAAACGGATGGTTCGAATTACATCAACCCAAATAGCGGTCAATTTATTCACAAAATATCGAATGATTTAAATACGACTGAATGGTCATCTGTATTTGGTGCAAGTACAGGAAATGCAGAAATTAGCCCAACAGCATTTTTAGTAAGCGATTGTTATGAAATTTACGTTGCGGGTTGGGGCGGAGCCACTAATAATAGTGCAAGTTCTCCAGCAAGTGGCAGTACAACAACTGGTTTTCCGACAACTGCGGATGCCTACCAAAATTCGACTGGTGGAAGTAATTTTTATTTGGGTGTTTTTGATGCAGATATGGAAACCTTAAAATATGGAACATTTATGGGTGATCCAAGCTCTAACGGCGACCATGTAGATGGTGGTACGAGTCGTTTTAACAAAAACGGTACAATTTACCATGCCGTTTGTGCAGCCTGTGGTCCTAATGACTTTCCAACAACTGCGGGTGTTTATTCTCCTGCAAACGGTAGCGCTAATTGTAACATGGCCGCTTTTCAGTTTGAATTGAACCAAATTCAAGCCGTGTTGAGCACAGGTGCGCCGGTTATTTGTATTCCAGATCCTGTGATATTTGAAAACGATAGCGAAAATGGCAACGAGTACTATTGGGATTTTGGAGATGGTTCTCCACCCTCTACGGCATTTGAACCCACCCACTTTTATACTGAGCCTGGTGATTATACCGTCATGCTTATCGTTTCTGACGTAAACGGATGTTTTACACCAGACACAGCGTATATTGATGTAACGATCGCACTTTTTGAAGGAGAAGCCGGTACGTTAATTGACACGATTTGTCCAGGTACTTCCGTAGAGTTGTTCGCCATTGGTGGTGAGAGCTATTCGTGGGGGCCTGCTGAATTTTTAGACGACCCGAATGACGCCAACCCCATTGCCACAATTACAGAAGAAACAACATTTACAGTAACCATTTCAAGCATTTGCGGAACAACAGAGGTAGACGTTACTGTTTACGTACATGGTACAGATGCGGGTGCTACGGGTGACACGGCTATATGTGTTGACGAAAGTGCTTTTCTGTCCGCCGGAGGTGGTGTTGAGTATGAATGGTCACCTCCAGAATATACAGATGACCCTACGGACGCTAACCCAACTGTAACGCCACCAATTACCACTTATTTTACTGTGCTCATTACAACAGAAGAAGGGTGCGAAATTGAGGACAGTGTTAAAGTACATGTCGATCAAGATTTACCGTATCCAACACTAATTGACGAAGTAAATATTTGCAAAGGAGATAGCATAAGAGTGACCGCAAGTGGCGCTACCGATTATTTATGGGTACCCGATTACAACGTGAGTGACGATACATTATACAACCCCTATTTGTCACCCGACGTTGACACGATTTATAATGTAATTTTTACCAATGCATGTGGTTCGTCTTATGATTCTGTTCGGGTAAATGTTATCACCGTAGAAGCAATTGCCAACCCGGACACCATTATTTGTCCCGGAGAAACAACGCAGTTATGGGCTGATGGTGGTTTATTTTATCAATGGTATCCCGTAAGTTTTTTAAGTAATCCGTCTATTGCAAACCCTTTAGCTACGCCGGCTTACGATATTACTTACACTGTTACTGTTACAGACGCCTATGGTTGTTCGGATGATGCATCCACCACTGTTACGCTATTTCCTACACCTAATATAACTGTTTCGCCGGCCGTTTATCCTATTGTTGGGGATACTGTTACCATTTGGGCAGAGGCAGAAGGCAGTATTCTATGGACACCTCCTTACAATATTGCATGCGAGACCTGTGAAACAACTGTTGTTTACCCTGAAGTTGAAACTTTCTATACCGCCACCGTTACTGATATTAATGGATGCAAAAACACTGGGATTGTACCTGTCTATTTTGACCCGCTAATTTTTGTTCCAAATGCATTTACTCCGGATGGTGATATTTTTAATAACCAATTCAAAGCAATTGCACATAACATTACATCATTTAATATGTTGATCTTTAACCGGTGGGGAGAAATTGTTTATACCATGGAAAATGTTAATGATACATGGGATGGTACTTACCAAGGTAGTTTAGCACCTGATGATGTTTACGTATGGCAAATTGTTTATATTGATTTAAACGGAATTTCTCATCAACTAAGAGGGCACGTCACTTTACTGCGATAAACTATTCCGCAACACTAGTTCGTTACTCGCATTCATTTATTAACCTGAGTTCGGTTATTAGCACATTGAAATAGCAACATTATCAACAGTTTTTCTCTTGTATCCTTATAACCTTTAGTTTGATTTTTATTAAACCGATTCTAATAGAATCCGGCATGTTCAGGTTTCAAACTTTAAGGGCACGCATCATCTAACTCCTTCATGCGATTTTAAGTTCGTTTAAGGCGTAATCCTTAATAATCAGAAGTGTTTTACTGAATTAATAGACAAAGTAGTATAATGCTCTGAAACAAGCTTCCACGTGTTATCATCCATTCATTTTCATGATGAGTGTAAACAGATTGATTGAAATCGTGATTAAAAAACGAAAGAGCACATCAAAATTAAGCAATATCTTAATTCGTTAACATATTTTTGGTTCAATGCAGGCACTGTTGACTCGGAGCAAGGTTAATCGGCAAAGCGCTGGTCTACTTCCATTACTTCTCCGCAATTATTGCATGTTCTTAAGTCTTTTGATTTATAAAACGCTTTAAAGCGCGGTTGAAAATCCTTTTCTACATTATTTAACTCAAAAAACGTTTCGTGCAATTTCGTATTGCAATTATCACAAAACCATATTAGGCCATCTTTTAAGTCGCTGCCTTTTCTCACCCGTTCTATCACTAATCCGACCGAATTAGCCGGACGAACCGGATTATGAGGAGTGTTTGCCGGTAACAAAAACATTTCACCTGCTTTAATTTGTATCGCACGTGCTTTACCGTCCTCTTGAATGGTTACGGTAATATCACCTTCTAATTGGTAAAATAACTCTTCTGTTTCGTTATAATGATAATCTTTACGGGCATTTGGACCGCCAACCACCATTACAATATAATCACCTGACTGTGTATACAAGTTTTTATTTGATACAGGCGGTTTTAAAAGGTCGCGGTTGTTATCAATCCATTGTTTCAAATTAAAAGGGGCTGCAATTGCCATAGCGTAATTATTAATTGTATTGTTATCTTATTACTTGGGTTCGGTTATTCCAAACGCTCACAGTTGATTTCATTTTTCTTAGGCAAGGCATGAGTTTGAAGGAGTATTTATACTTCGAAAATTCATAACGCCGCATAAGGTAATTGAAATCAATCCTTCAGAAAGTTGCTATTTTCACGCCTTCTGTGGAAATTTGGAATAACCGAACTCAGGTTTATAAACCTAAGTTAAGCATTTTGCATCTAAAAGTGACGGTGTGCAGTTAGATATTCCTAATTGTTTAGACACAAAAAAAACGCCCCAGTAAACTGAGGCGCTTCTCTTTAATTTATTTTATCTGATTACTGTTTTACAACTCTGACTTTTTGTACAGCGTCTTGTCCAGTTAATCTTACGAAGTAAACTCCTCTTTCAACATCAGACATATCGATTGTGTAGTTACCAATCAAGTTTGAAACTTGGTCAGCGTAGATTACACGTCCTTCAATATCTAATACTTCAATTGTCGCGTTACCGTCGATTGATAAGTTTTGAACCGTTAACACGTCAGAAACTGGGTTAGGGTAAACTTCTAATGAAGTTAACTCTTCGTCCTCAAGTCCTAAACAGTCTGTTAGCGTTACTGTAACTACTGAAGTATCTGTTGGACAGTACTCGTTTGATACAGTGTAAATGAATTCGTAAGTTCCTGGTGTCATTCCTAGTGGTGTAAATAAACCACCTGCTAATGCAACAGTTGTATCTTCACCTGTGTACTCCCAGATTCCTCCACCTTCAAATACTCCCATAATGTGCTCACCTAAGATGATGTCATACGTGTTACAAGCTGTGTAGAATCCATCTCCACCAGCATCTACATTTTCTTCTGTTGTTATAACAGACATTACTGTATCTGCATCACATCCATTAGTAGCAACGTAGAATAAGTTAAATGATCCTGCAGCGTCTGGGAAAGAAACTAAGTTTCCTAATTCGTTTCCTGGTGCAACTGAAGGGTTATACCATTGACCTCCCTCAGTGAATCCTGCAATTGAATTGAACAAGTCATATTCAGTACCAGCACAAATAGTAGGGCTTAATCCTAATGCTTCTGATAAATCTTCAACAGAATTTAAAGAAATTTCAAATGTTACCTCTGCTTCGATAAATGAGATTGGGTTTACCATTACATAGTAAGTCACCCCAGGATCTAACGTACAAACTGTGAGAGAAGATCCAAATGGTGGTTCTAATGCTTCAGCAGCTAATGAATTTGCGGCAACCAAATCGAAGTTCTCAATTAAACCACAATCTCCGGTTGTATACATTGCAATTTCAGTGTATGAATTTGTTTTACATGTATCCGAGCTAAATGTACTTACATTCACTTGTCCTGATGGTGGTGCAACAAACTTAAACCATACCGTACGGTCAACTCCTTCACCTGAACACCATCCGTCTGTATCAAAACATCCAGCTGGATCTGGCGCTAATGCAGCCTCTCCTGGTAAAATAGTTGCCTCATAGTTGTGTCTAAATAATGGATCTGCATCCAACACTAACGTTTCTGCTGTACAAGGATTATCATTTGAAATATCCGTTCCGAATGAAAGCTTAGTCCAAGCTGAAATTGAATCTGTACCACAAATTGCACGTACATAAACTTCATAAGGCGTAGAACCTTCTAATCCTGTAATGTAGTAAGGGTAATCCTCAGTTCCTTCAACTGAACCTACTTCTTCTCCACCTAGTGGATCAAAACAAGGTAATCCCCAAATCAAATCCCATTCTTCAGCTGCTGGTGATGTAAATGTCACGTTAGCTGCTGTGTTAGTAATGTTAATGATCTCTCCAGCAAATGGCGCTGTACAAAGTGGTGGTTGTGTCCAACAAACCGGTCCAGCTAAGAACGACATTGAATCTGCTGTTTCACCACAATTCGCAGCTACGTAATAGCAATATGTTTGTCCTGGTGTTAATCCAGATAATCCAAGTGCAGGGAAAATATCAACAACTTCTGTTGTTCCTCCAGTTGTTGGATCAAATCCGTCTTCACCCCAAATCACAGTCCATGAATCTTCAGTACCTCCTGCAGCCCATTCTAGGTCAGCTTCTGTTGAAGACGGCGTAGAAACAGTCAAATCAATTGGCTCATTACAGAAAATTCCAGTAGTGAAGCAGAAAGGTCCAACCCAGTTAGAAGTAGAATCACCTACACCACAAACTGATTGTACATAATAGCAGTACTCAGTTCCAGCCATTAGCCCTGTAATTGTGTATGGGTTTGTTGGAACGTTTGTAATTGTAGTACCTGTACCTAGAGAGAATCCAGGATCTCCATATTGAATATTCCATTCTGTAGCAGCTGGTGTGTTATTTTCTGTCCACGTTGTTGTGGCAGTAATACCAGGTGCTGAAATCACGTCAAGATCTGATGGATCTAAACAGTTTTTGTCGGTGCAAAATTCTTGTGGACCAACCCATAGAGAATAAACTGTTTCTAGTCCTGCTCCTAAATCAACCTCACAAACTGCACGTACATACCAATCGTAGCAATCGTCAGGTGTCAATCCTGTTAGTAAATCAGTTTCAGAAGTTAAACCTAAATCCATTGTTCCGTCACCAAGCAAAAATCCTTCGTCACCCCATTGAACTTCCCATTCGTCAGCTGAACCATCTTCTGTCCAGTTTACGGTAGCTTCAACATTTGTGATACCCGTTTCGTTAGGCGAAACTGGTTTTGGACAAATTGCAGGTGTACAGAATGTGTAAGGGCCACTCATAAAGCAGCTCGACAACCCTCCACCACAATTGGCTTCAACATAATAATCATAACATGTAAGTTCAGTTAAACCAGTTAATGTAGTAGCAGGTGATCCAGAAACAGTAATTGTTGTTCCACCGGCTTCAGGATCAAATCCAGTTGGTCCGTAAACTACAGTCCAGTTTGTTTCTGGTCCTCCAGCAAACCATCCAATTAATGCTTCATCATAAGATGTAGCAAAACCATCTAAACTAGTTGGTTGAGGACAAGCAGGGTTTTCAAAACCAATATCAAAGATAACATCATCACTATCCCATGTATCGTCCATTTCTATATAAACTACTTCATCTTCCAACATTGGAACAGGCGGGTTAGCACATTGGTTCCACGTTGCAGTAGATTCTAACACTAGAGATCCACAAACGCCAGACCAAATTCGTCTTTGTTTGTTATCGCCGTATGGACAGATTGTAACATTCAAGTCACCGTCACAAGGAGCGGTGAACCGATACCAATCGGAAACAGGCGTCGCATTAGTAATGTATCCTGTTCCGGGAGCAATATCCACGGACTCCTCACACGTAGGCCCTCCTGGATAGAAACCAACCTGTGAAAAGGAGACATTAGCGAAGGCCATCACGAAGAGAACCTTAAGCATTAAGTCAATTTTTTTCATAACTAGTTTTTAAATTATTATTTAGATTTAATTTGGCTAAAATAGCAAACATCATTGATTTATCAAAAATTTTAAATAAAAATAAAATGCAATTTTTGATTTTCTCGAAATAAAAGACTATCAGTTCAGTAGAAAGCTTTTTGATTGGCCAAAGTTTGAAACGGTAATTATTAGTTTGTCACCTCCGTAATTTACCAGCGCCATATCCTTGCAATCCTGGTTGTCAAAAAAGCCAGATTCATTTGGCGTTAATTGAGTGAAGTTTCCTTTGCCATCTCCCAGCAGCACTGCTCCCCGACCTCCGTCATAACGAATTGTTTCTACCTCAGCGGCATAGTTATTACCCACTGTTACAACGTCTAGATTTCCATCTTTATTAACATCCATTACAATGGATTTATTGACCGGGCCTAACTGCGCATAAACAGGTAGGTGTTTCATATCAAACCCATTTGAGTTACTCATTAAAACTACTGAGGAAAATTCGGTGGCTGAGTAATGAAGTGCTTTTTTCAATGCTTCTTCACCATAAATCGATTTAACATCTGCCGTTGCGAACTCAGAATAGGTTGGAAATTTCTCCTGAATGAACGGCATTTGCTCTGAAGAGCATTGACGACCGCGCACCGGATAACATATATTCTCTTGGTATTTGGCCAACACAATATCATACGTGCCGTTTTGGTCAAAATCGTGGCAATAAATTTCTAACGGTTTTTCTTTGGTTGGATGAAATTTATTGTTTTCACCAAGGTTACCGGCTATATAATCGTTTTTACCATCACCATTAAAATCTCCTTTAGCAATAGAGTACCACCAACCCACTGCTGCTTCAGGGTTGTATTTTTTTGTGACGTTGGTAAATGCTCCGTTATTGTTTTCAAAGAAACAAATTGGCATCCATTCGCCGACCACTACCAAGTCTAAATCATTGTCTTGGTCAATGTCATCAAATAGTACATCTGTAATCATCCCCGGCCCCATAATGCTTACCTCTTCTTTTACCTGGTTAGGCCCAATTGACTCCCGTGTCACGTCCTTAAAATTACCTTTTCCATCATTCTGAAGCAGAAAGCTGCGCGGTGCAAATGGATAATAACCAGGAGTTTGTCGTCCACCTACGTAAATATCTTGATCGCCGTCATTGTCATAATCTGCCACGGCTAAACGTTGCCCGGAAGTTTCCATTTTTGGTAAACGTGTAATGGACTCGTTTGTATAGTTTCCCTTACCGTCATTTATGTACAATTGGTCGTAATTTGCTGTTGCATTAAAATTAAATTCGTTTCCACCAGAAACTACGTATAAATCTAAATCACCGTCTCCATCTACGTCTATAAACTGAGAATCCATTTCCTCACGCTCTGTTTCTTTTTGCCATGGCCCAGGTTTAAGTACAAACCCTTTGCCGGGTTTTTGGATAAAAAGTTTCCCTTCGTGTTCTGACGAACCAGACACATAAACATCTTCTAACCCATCACCGTTTGCGTCTCCCGAAGAAATAAAGCGGCCCCAGTTGAGACATCTTATTGGGCAACAATACTTCGCTTTCAAAATCATTTACCATGCGCTCTACGTGCTCAAATGAAAAGTACTCGTCGGATACATCTGCAAAAAGGGTTTTATCCGTTTTAGTACTGAAATTGCCCGGTGTACCATCTGCATTGTTAAATGTGTAAAGTTGATTCACGTCAACATTTGTTTTGGTAATCATTTTACCATTTGGCCATAAAATTTCAACCTTGTCTATTTTATTGTTTTTGCCTAAACCAAAATGCACGATATTTTCTACTGTAGATTCATAACCACGTGCAACCTGCACTTCATGATATTGAATTTGATCGCCGATTGTAATTTTAACTTTTGCACCTAATGACCCTGTATTGCCATCTGTACCATTTAGCTTAAATCGCACATAATTGTTTTGACTGCTAAGGGTGTTTTCCATAATAAATGAAGTTTCCTCCATATTGTTAACAACCAAATCCAAATCACCATCATTATCAAAATCTGCAAATGCTGCACCGTTCGAATTTACGGGTGCATCAAAGTTCCAATCTTCCGTTTTTTTCTCAAATGCTATACCGCCTTTATTCTGATAGATGTAATTGAAAATTTTTGTGGTAGGCATTAGCTCCAAACCTTCTTGAAAGTTATCAATCTCTCCATTTTGTTCCATTTTTGCATGTTTCCGGCTGTAGTCATTGTCACGTGCTTCTCGTTTATATCCATTGGTTACAAATAAGTCTTTTTGCCCGTCGTTATCAAAATCTGCAAAGAGTGGTGCCCAACTCCAGTCTGTTTTTGAAACACCTGCCACTTGCCCTACTTCAGAAAATGTACCGTTGCCGTTATTCATTTGCAACCCGTTAAACATGTATTGAAAGTGAAAGCCTACAAAGACTAAATCCCAAAAGTTTTGGGTACTCATCCCTCCCATGTTTCGCTTTGAACGTACATGGTCTTCTGCCGCCATGTCTACTGTCATAATGTCAATCAAACCGTCATTATTAAAGTCTGCCATGTCGTTGCCCATAGAGTAATTTGGAATGTGGTTGGTACGTTCTTTAATTTCTTCACTAAACGTCCCGTCCCCGTTGTTCATGTACATAAAATCGGGGTCTTGATAATCATTTGAAACGTATACATCTGCAAAGCCATTTCCATCTAAATCACTCACGGCAATGCCTAACCCAAAGCAGTTATTTTCTATACCCGCTTGTTTGGAAATGTCTACAAACTTTCCATCTTGATTTTCAAGAAAAACATCTGCATCCAGTCCGTATTTTTTTAGTCTTTTAAATTCTGCTACGGTAACAAATTTATCTCCTGCCCGTTTTGTTGGGTGGTTTAATACGTATAAATCTAAATCACCATCATTATCAAAATCAAAAAATGCTGAATGGGTTGTACGCGCTTTAACATCTACACCATATTCGGCTGATTTTTCAGTAAACGTGTTATTTTGATTATTGATAAAAAGCATATTGCGCAGTAACTCTTTATCTTCCGGATCGCCCGATCTGCAAACGTAAATGTCTAAGTATCCATCTGCATTAATATCCACCATGTTTACACCTGTGTGCCAACCCTCGTTGGCAGCTTCGTCAAATGCGGTAGCCGTAATATCTTCAAAAACCATATCGCCTTTGTTCAAATACAGTTTATCTGAAACCTGATTACCTGTAAAATAAATATCCGTTAAGCCGTCGTTATTGATGTCTCCCACTGCAACACCTCCGCCATTATAAATGTATTCATAGGTGTAAAAGTTATAATCGTCAGACTCTGAAATGGTATTGTAAAAATCAATCCCAGTGGCCTCTGCCGTTAAGGTTTCAAAACCCATTGATTCTGTTATTGTGGCTGATGAATCTGTTGCCGAATTTGTCTCTCCTTCTCCATTTCCCCCACAAGAAAAGAATACTGATGCTGCAACTAACGCGATAAGTAACTTTTTCATTTTATTTCCTTTTTTCATTTTGTGAACTAACAAATATACTAACTTTATACGAAATATTTTTTCAATGAATTTAGACATCACTGGTAAAACTGCTATTGTTTGTGGAAGTACACAAGGCATTGGTTTGGCAACAGCTAAAGAACTCTCTAACTTAGGAGCGAATTTAATTCTAATTGCCCGTAATGAGGCAAAACTAAAGGCTGCTGTTGATACTTTGTCAACCTCAAAAAACCAGCAACATACTTATTTGGTTGCTGATTTTTCTAACCCGGATGAATTAAAGCAAAAGTTGGGCAGTTTTTTGACTGATAAACCAGTGGAGATACTCGTAAACAATACAGGTGGCCCTGCTGGTGGCCCTGTTAACATGGCAGCGACGGATGAATTTACTGCGGCTTTTAACCAACACTTAATTTGCAACCATATTTTGGCGCAAGCTGTTAAAGATAAAATGAAAAAGGCCGGTTATGGGCGAATAATTAACGTAATTTCTACTTCTGTAAAACAGCCACTACCCAATTTAGGTGTTTCTAATACGATTAGAGGTGCTGTGGCAAATTGGAGCAAAACGTTGGCAAATGAGTTAGGAGAATTCAACATTACGGTAAATAATGTTTTACCTGGCGCTACAAATACCGTCCGGCTAAAGTCTATTATAGAAAATAAAGCGAAAAAAACGGGCAAACCGTACGACGAAATTTTGACTGATATGTCAAATGCCTCACCAATGAAGCGCATTGCACAACCCGAAGAAATTGCAAATGCCATAGCTTTTTTGGCTTCTCCGGCGGCGAGTTACATTAATGGCATTAACGTTCCGGTAGACGGCGGAAGAACAAAGTCGCTTTAAACTGCAATAACTTTTTGATTTTTAGTATAACCTACCGTCATAAACGGCTTGGTGGGCACGTCCTCTTACTCCATGTTGGTAAATTCGATTGTTTACTGTTGGGTGAACACGGTTGGAAAGAAAGACATACGTTAGTTGTTCTTTAGGATCCATCCAAATGCACGTACCTGTAAAGCCCGTATGACCATAAGTTAGGGGTGAAGCGCTACTTGCACAACCAAATGCTGCTGTATTTATTGAAGGTTTGTTCCACCCCAATCCGCGGTGAGAGTCTGGCTGAGCACGGGTGAACTGGTCTATAGTTTCTGCATTTAAGTAACGCACACCATTATACATTCCTTTACGCAGTAACATTTCGCCCAAAATGGCTAAGTCGTTCGCGGTGGAAAAAATGCCGGCGTTTCCTGCAATTCCGCCGTAAAGTGCTGCATTTGGGTCATGCACATCTCCATGCAATAGTTGTTTGCGCCAAAAACGTTCATTTTCTGTCGGTACAATTGCATTTTTATTAAATTTTTGACGCGGTTTATAGCACGTATTTTTCATGCCCAGTGGCTTGTAGAAATTTTCGTACAAATAGTCTACATAAAGGTTGCGCGCCTGCTCTTTCAACTGTTTTTGTGAAAGGTCATAATTAAACTTTTGAGGATTTTTATGGATGATACTTTTAAACATAAAATAAAGTGTATTCATGTTTACATCACTGTATTTATAAGGCTTAGCAGGGTCTAACCAAATTTGGTTAAGACGCAACCACAATGAATCTTCATACGCTTTTTCCAGGTAAAAATTCTCAGCTACTTCTATGTTATAAACTGAGTCTGGAAGATCACAATAGTACTTGTCAAACCTACCAATTTCATCAGAAGTATAACGCAAATAATTTATAATTGGAAAACCAGCCGGCAAACCACTTTTATGAATGAACAACTCTTGAAAGGTGGTGTTTCTAATGGTGCTTGGAAACTGTAAATGATCCTTTAAACTATCTGGCAAATATGCCGAAAGGCTATCGTTTAACCCAAAAGCCTCAAGTTCGTAAAGTTTCATACCCATTAAAGTGGTAGAAACCACTTTGGTTAACGAAGCTAAGTCGTATTTAGAATCACGCGTAACTGAGGTTTGGCGATTGTACGTGTGATAACCGAATGATTTATCATAAATTATACATCCGTTTTTTGCTACAATCACCTGGCAACCCGGAAATGCGCGACCATTTAGTGCGCTTTGAACGGCATAATCAATTTGGCGAAGTGAATCTGAACTTATACCGCAAAATTCGGGTGGCATTCGCGCTAATTTACGCTTATTGTGTTTTTGCCCTTTTATTGTAGTGTTTTGAGTTATTAAGTTACCATCCGCCGAAAGTTGCCCGCAAAGTTGTTGTATTAATGTGGTGTGGGTAACGGATGCTGCAATGGGATTTTGATAAAAAATAAGGTTTGGTGCATTTTTAAATGTATTATAAAATTCGGGATTCGAAAAGCAAATTATCACTTTTTGTTCAGCCGAAAATTTACTGATTTGATTGACTAAGTCCTGTGAGAGTGTATCGGGAACAATAAGCACTTTCGTGCCTTTTTCTAACGCTATTTTTTGAAGTGCTGAACTGTCTAACGTCGATTGGCGCAGCCTTAGTTCATTCTCACTTCTAACCAACCCATTTACGCTTAGTTTGCTGGTACTATAAATGGTTGTTTTGGGTTTTAATGGCAATAAGCTTTTGCTTAATGCTATTACCGAAGTGGCATTTTTTAGATAATTAGATGATAAGTAGGCCTGGTGTTCTGTTGTACTTTTTGCAAGCGGCAAGTTCAGCCGTTTTCGTTTTAAACTTAAAATGCGTTGCGTACTTTCTTCATAAACCGCTTGATTTTCTGAGGTGAGCTGCCAACTCTCATACGGTATTGATTTTAAGGTGCTATTGGCTAATGAAATTTCGATTAAATCTGCTCCTCCGGCAAGGAGTTGGTTGCATGCATTGGTTTTACTTTTTACTTGAAATAATCCATCAAAACTATTTATGGTTCTCAAATTCTCCAGGCGCACAGTGTCATACGCATCTAGCTTTAAATGAATGATGGTGCTATGTTGCTGAGCAGCCTGATTAAATCGCTCAAAATCTACCTTTACGTTCTTGTCATCAAAATGGTGGGTGATAAACTGTGTTCCAGATGAATCGTGCCATGTATTTAACCATTGCCTTGCACTTTCTGTCCATAAAAAGTTGGTTTGGAAATTGACTATATTGACATGCTGAACTTGAAAAGTGGGCATCCATTTTAGTGATCGATTTTCTGCATTAGCGTCCCAAAAAGGATAGTGCGGCAGGTTTAAGTCATCAAAAAAATCTGTAAAATAAAGCGGCTCAATTAACGGTAGCGTGTCTAACGTTCGTTTGACTTTAATCATACTATCTTGCTCCCAATTAGAAAATTTAAGCGCCCCTGGTTCATTTTCTACAATCCAATTAATGAGGCTATCTAAATTTAACTGAAACGTTTCGGGAATATCTAAAACTAAATGCTGAAAGTACCGCTGTTTTGCTGATAAGTTACCAAACAATGTATCTGTAGCGTCTATATCGTTGTGAATGTGCTCTTCTGCTTTTTGGTCTGTCGGTTGTTTACCCGTGCATGAAAAAAACATTGCCAATGACAGCAGCAGGTAAAATTGGGTTTTTGGTTTGGCAATCATTTCTGTTGATTTACCGCAAATGTAAGATATTACCTCAATACTGTAATCATTCCTTCATAATTGTGCTCTTGCTGCTCACTATCAATTGTTCTAGCACGATACACCACTACGTCATCCGGAACTAACCTACCGTTATGCGTTCCATCCCATTTAAAGTAAGGGTCGTTGGTTTCAAAGATCATTTCTCCCCATCTGTTGAAAATTTGGAACTCAAAATATGTTGCTCCAATTACGCTAACTCCATAGGTATTATTAAATCGTCCACCATCTGGCGTAAATGCATTTGGCGCATAGAAGTAGTATTCTGGTCCTATGTAAATGGATTTTGTAATGGTGTCAGAACAACCAATATCATTATAAGCAATTAATGTTACACTGTAGTTGCCACTTGGGCTGTAAACTGTAGAAGGAGAGTTCAACGTAGAATATTCGCCGTTACCCAAATCCCAATCCCATATTGAACCATCAATGGACGTATTGTTAAATGAAACCAATAGTCCTTCTGTTGGGTCACTGGATAAGATACTAAAATCAGCAATGGGGCTAATTACCTCTACTTTTGTTGTTCCTTGAATAAAATAGGTGCGGCATGAATCTTCTACAAATACGTTATAAGTTGTAGATTCTTCCGGGTGTACATAAATACTTGCCATTGTATCACCCGAATGTGGCCAATAGTATCTGTAATCACCAAAACCTTCAGAGGCAATTACCCAAATATTTGTTGTGTCTCCCGGGCAAATTAAACGGTCAGGGCTCATTTGTAATTCAAGCACCGTACCCAATACTGTAATGGTAATGTCTCGTGTTAACTCTTCACCACACCCGTCTGTAATTAACAAGGTGTAAGTGGATGTGACCATTGGCGCGATACTGGCAAATGGCTCGCTTGAAATAAGTACACCGTCCAAAAACCATTGGTACGAATAAGTTCCCTCACCTCCGGCGGCTTCTGCTGCAAGCACTAGCGGAGTTGCAGGACATAAAACGGATGTATCTGGTGATGTAAAGGCTGTTAATGGTGGATAAACGGGAACGGTAACTGTTCCGTCAACCGTTAGCGGTACGCCTATACAAATATCGTTAACCGTAACGCTATATATGGTGGTAACGGCGGGCGAAACATTTATGGAAGGTCCGGTGTCTCCGGTACTCCATACATAAGAATACGGTTCTATCCCTCCAGTCACTTCTACATTCAGTGTTGCTTCATCATCCGGACAATAAACACTTTGGTCCGGAATATTTGCTTCTAACGGATTAACGTCTTGTATAAATAATTCTTCTGTAATTAAATTTTCTTCGTCACACGGATCTGTAAAATCGAATTCTAATATGAGTGATTCGATCCCCTCTATTACTCCATCTTCATAAATATCAAAGCTAAATGAGGCATTTGTTTGCCCAACGGCCATTGTGATTGTGTTTGGTATATTTTCATAATCTACCCCTTCTGTTGCGGTACCTAACGTTGAAATTCCAATTTCTAATGGCAATGCAGCACTTGATCGTGATAATTTTACGGTGGCTACTTCGCACCCTTCTGCCATTGTTTCACCGTCACCAAATCCGTCTAACGACAATTCTACTTCTGTCTCTAACGGGGCAAAACTTTGTAAACTATTGGCTTCTAAAAATATTCCGGAATCGTATTGCTGGTCACTTGCATCTGCTATTGCAATACGCAGGTGGTACGTTTCGCCGCATTGTACTTCGGCAACGGCTTCCATAACCGTTGTAAAACCATCATACTGAATGTAAAACTCACTGCCATCCTCTGGTGCTGTTGTTCCCGTACCGTTGTTTACGTAATAAGCACAGTTTTGGCAAGGCCCTGTATTTGCATTTCCGTTGTTAATATTATCGATAGAAACGGCACCGCCTACAACAGGAATTTGCGCCATGTTATAACTACCAGCAAAACCCGGCCCCGATATAAAGAAAGCGAATACGTCATTAAATCCTTCGCCTACAAATTCGGGGTACTCATCTGATCCAAAAACGTATCTAAAACTAACAGAATCGCTTATCGGTATAAAATCAAACTCTAAAATGGCTGCGTTTTGTGTTTCTGTGCCTGCTAACGACGTTAATGGCTCCGTAACCCGGCTCACCATTTGCTTTACCGGCAGATGCCGTATTGTTTGGTCCGAAAAGGACCGCGCTGCTCACCACCAATGCCACCCGTTTCGTTTTTTACTGTACCGGTGGTTAAAATAATACCGGCATCAAGCCCCACATTTGTGCTTGCTCCGTTAAAAGAGCCTATTGCATCAGGGTGCCCTGTATATGAAATGGCAGATACGGCTACACCGTCTCCTACCAGCACGTCTTCTACCAATGCTGTTGGCGATAAAGCAGTGGAAGTTGTTAACTGCGAAAACCCGGCAGTTGCCAAAAGCAGTGCGCTACAAAAAAATAATATGTTTAGATTTAATTTCAAATTTACTTTGCTAATTCCTTCAACTGACGTTTGGGTTTGTCTTTTACCCTATCCAAAGATACAAAAAATATAGACACTATAAGAACGTTGTAAGTTGTTGTTTAGTTGTTTGTTTACTGCAAGAAACGAGCCAAATGTAGCAATTATTGATTGTGTGATTCAATCGCCATTAAAATGTTCGTTAATTTGATTATGATTATTTTTGCTGTATGAGTTTTAAAGAAAGGCTTTCCGGTTATTTTTCAAGGATGAGAACGCGCCATAAGTTGAGTTTTACGAATGACACGACGTACAAGGAAAAATGGAGCGTTCGTGTGTCTGCGTTGAATTTATTATCACTCATAGCATTGTACACTTTTATTGTGGTAGTGGCGCTACTATTACTGGTAAAATACACCCCGCTTAAAACCCTTTTTGTTACAGCTAACATTTACGAAAATGAAAATAAAATTGATGAAAATACGGCTTTAATTGACTCTCTTTATACCGCAACTAAGGCAAATGAGCTTTACTTGAAAAACTTGCAGCGCATTTTGAATGATGAACCGATTGACACTTCTCCTGTTTTGGTGGATACGTTAAAGAATTTTGTACCCGATTTTTCAAAAAACGCGTCTGATTCGGTGTTACGAAAAAAGGTGGAAAGCGATTTAAATGACAAGATGCAGTTTGGCAGCAGTGAGCAATACGCTTTTTTCTTTTCGCCTGTGGAGGGTATTGTTTCACGCTCGTTTGATGCGGAAGATGAACATTATGGTATTGATGTGGCAACTTTAGAGGATGAACCCATAAAAGCATGTTTGGAGGGGACTGTTGTTTTTACAAGTTGGACCCCTGCGGAAGGTAAAGTAGTAATTGTACAGCACAAAGATGAACTTGTGTCGGTTTACAAACATTGTTCTGACCTATTAAAAAATGTGGGTGAACAGGTGCAAACCGGCGACCCAATTGCGATTGTGGGAAACACGGGTGAAAATTCAAGCGGGCCTCATTTGCATTTTGAACTTTGGAAAAAAGGCGTGGCAATAAACCCTGCTGCATTCATCTCATTTTAATCCGTTTTGTTCAATTTATACCGCATGTACAGGATTTAGTACAATTATGTGTTAATTCCCTCATTTTACATTTGGTTTCACTACATTTGTTGCCTATAAAAAAATGTTGAGTACTTAATGTGGTTTAAGCTTTCACAATTTATCCTCCGAAATCGAATTTTAATTCTTGCTGTTATTTTAACGATAACGGTAGGTTTGGGCTATTTTGCTTTGACCAATATTAAAATTGACAATACTTACGGAACTATGCTTCCGAAGGATTCCCAACCGAAAAAAGACTATGAGTTATTGAAAAGCTCATTTGGCGGAAGCGAATCACTTTTAATCTTCGCCATACAGACGGAAAATTTATATTCTAAAGAAAAATTTCAGGCGTGGTATGATTTTGGCGAAGAGGTGGCTGCTTTTGACGCGATAGATTCGGTTTTTTCTGAAGCCCATTTGTATCAGCTTGCAAAGAATGGTGAAGCTAAAACCTTCTTTTTTGATAAAGTTGTAAAATCACGACCAGAAACGCAAGCCGAAATTGATAGCCTGAAGGGTGTTATACGCGCAAACCCTATTTATGAAGGGATTTTGTATAATCCAGAATCAAACGCTTCTTTAATGATGGTTTTTGTTAATGAATCCATCATGCGGGACATGAAAAAGGCCGACGTACTTTTTGATGTTGAGGCGGTACGTGCAAAATATGAACCAGTATTAGATGAAATTCGTGTTTCGGGCATGCCACACATTCGGGTAGCGGTTGGTAAAAAATTAAAAGGCGAGCTCGGTTTATTTATTGGACTTTCGATTGGTGTAACTTCTTTATTGTTGTTTATCTTTTTTAAATCATTTAAAATTGTATTAATTGCAAACACGGTTGTTTTTGCGGGGGTAATATGGTCATTGGGTAGTATTGGTGCGTTGGACTATCAACTTTCTATTTTGATGGTACTTATTCCACCATTGATTATTGTGATTAGTATTCCCAACTGTATTTTCTTAATTAACAAGTTTCATCAAGAAATTAAAAACCACGGAAATAAGGCAAAAGCGCTTTCTCGTGTCATTCAAAAAATTGGTAACGCCACCTTTTTAACCAATTTAACGACTGCGTTAGGGTTCTCTACCTTCATTTTCACCAATTCAGAGCGGCTTTCAGAATTTGGGTTAATTGCATCCATTAATATTTTGTTTGTTTTTGTGTTGTCTATCACCATTTTACCAATTGTACTGAGCTATTCAAAAATTCCAAAAACAAGGCACCTTAAACATTTGGAAAAACAATGGCTACATTATACCGTAAACCGCTTAGAAGCACTTAGTTTGCACAAGCGTAAATGGGTGTTCATAGGATCTGCATGTGTGGTTATTTTAACCTTTATTGGTGCGCTTAACATTAAAGCCACTGGCAATATTACTGGCGATTTACCGCAAAAAGACCCTATTACCAATGACCTGTTATTTATTCAGGACAATTTTGGAGGTGCTATTCCTTTTGATATTTTAATCCACACTAAAAAGAAAAATGTTTTCTTTAACCGTTTTAAAGAAATTGAAAATGCGCAGGAGCATTTAGAGAAATTTGACGAGTTATCTAAATCACTTTCAGTAGCTGACGCCATAAAGGTAGCGAGCATGGCATTTAGTAACGGCAACCCAGAAAAGTACGAAATTCCGTCTACCAATAAACTTCAACGTATTGCCGAATACATTGAAAATTCGGCGAATGATGCGACAAGTACCAACGGTTTTATTGATTCTAGCTTGACCATTACACGCATTACCGCACAAATACAAGATTTAGGTTCGTATGAAATACAAGAGCTAATTGATAGTATTCGACCGGGGTTTGAACAACGCATTAATCCGCTAAAATCATTTACAGATAGTATTTACACGGAAATTAGTAAACAAGAAGGTGATGTAAGAGATGAGAGTTTAATGGCATTGTACAGCAAAGCACCTGCTGTTTATTCTGATTTGAAAAAAATGTATGCTGGTGATAACACAACCTTGATGGATGAGTTTATGATGGATGAAAGTGCATTTTATGCTTATCACAGCAAAGCAGGTTTTACAGATAGTTTAGCAGCCGCCATTGCTTTAAATGAATGGGATGTTATTTTTACGGGTACGTCTGTTGTGGCCTCAAACGGAACGCAGTATTTAGTTACTAACCTTGTTATTTCATTAGGGATAGCCATTGTAATGATTGGTATTTTAATGTCTATCTTATTCCGTTCATGGCGCATGGTGTTGGTGTCACTTGTACCTAACTTTGTGCCGTTGTTATTTACAGCGGGTATTATGGGCTTTACTGGTATACCTATTAAACCCTCTACCTTATTGGTGTTTAGTATTGCATTTGGTATTTCTGTGGATGACACGATTCACTTTTTAGCAAAATTCAGGCAAGAATTAAAAACGAACGAACACGATTTAAGAAAGTGTATTCTTTCTGCCTTACGCGAGACGGGAACTAGCATGATTTATACATCTATCGTACTTTTCTTTGGATTTTTGATGTTTGCTTTTTCGCAGTTTGGCGGTACAAAAGCCCTGGGTATTTTAGTTTCAATGACGTTGTTGGTGGCTATGTTCGCCAATTTGATGATTTTACCAAGTTTACTGTTGTGGATGGAGCGAAAAATATCAAATAAAGCGATAGCAGAACCGCTATTTCAGCTTTACAACGAAGAAGAAGATATTGAATTGGATCAGTTGGAGATTGAAACGACCGACGACAGCACCAAAAGCACACCTGACTAACATGAGTACAACGCTTGATTCTATTGCGCATTATCAGCAATACATAGAAAAGTCTATTTCAGCTTATCAATTACCTGAAACGCCTCAAAACCTTTATGCGCCTATTACCTACTTTTTGCAATTAGGGGGTAAACGAATGCGACCAATTTTGGCACTTATGGCTGCCGAGCTGTTTGATACAGATTTTAAAAAGGCTACAGAAGCAGCCGTTGCTGTTGAGCTTTTCCATAATTTTAGCTTAATTCATGATGATATTATGGATGCAGCACCGCTGCGCAGGGGTAAAACCACCGTACATAAAAAGTGGAATACAAATATTGCTATTTTAAGTGGTGATGCTTTGCTAATTGAAGCCTATAAGCAATTGGCGGCTTATCCACCTGCATTATTAGCCCAACTGCTCCCTATTTTCAACAAAACTGCTACTGAAGTATGTGAAGGGCAACAATGGGATATGGATTTTGAGGCGCAGGCAGATGTCAGCATTGCAGACTACCTTAAGATGATAGAGTACAAAACTGCTGTGTTACTTGGCTGTAGCTTACAAATGGGAGCAATAGTGGGAAATGCTGCTAAAAAAAATGCTGCCGAGCTTTATGCATTTGGTGTTAATTTAGGCATTGCTTTTCAGTTGCAAGACGATATTTTGGACGTATATGCTGACCAAAGCAAATTTGGTAAACAAGTTGGTGGAGATATTATTGCCAATAAAAAAACCTATTTATTGCTCAAAGCATTAGAAGATGCCGACAGTGCACAATTAACCCGTTTTAACCAGCTTTTTAATGAGCCAGATGACGCACTAAAGGTTGACGGTGTAAAAACGTTGTATGCTGAATTATCAATTAAAGAAAAAGCAACGAAAAAAATGAATGTATTTTATGATGTTGCTATGCAAAACCTTGCAAATATTGAAATAGAATCAACTAAAAAGCAGCCTTTAAAGCAATTGGCTGAATTTTTATTGGGCAGAGAGCATTAGCATTCATCAAGATATAAACCTGAGTTCGATTATTAGGTTCATCAAGCCGTTTTAAAAACAAACTTACAGTTAACCCACGTTTCATCTAACAACGCCTTGTGCTTTTTATAAAAGGCAATAGCAGGCTTATTCCAGTTTAATACTTGCCATTCTAAACGCGCTGCCCCCATTTGTTCGGCCTCTTTATACACCTGGTCAAACAATTGTTTACCAACACCGGTACGGCGCCATTTTTCGGTCACTATAAAATCTTCTAAATACAAACACCGTCCTTTCCATGTTGAATAGCTGATATAACACAGGGTGAAACCGATAATTTGCCCGTTTGCAACAGCTACATTACACGTAAATACAGGGTTCGTCCCAAATCCGTCTGCAATGAGTTTACTAACGGTATTGGTTACCTCTTTCGGTGCATTTTCGTAAGCCGCAAGCTCATGTATCAAGCCAAGAATCAGCCTCCATGTCCGCTGCAACTGCCGGGCGAATATCTACTACTGAATCCGTTTGCATTGGAGTCGTTTATTGTGCTAAGTTAAAGCGGAGAGAAACTCCTGCACTTGTATTAGCTGTATCGAATGCTGTTGAGAGCTGCGGTTTGTTCACTACGCGCTTAAAGTACAACGCTACATTTAGGTTTGGCCCGATATTGTAATCCACACGAGAATCAATTGAATAACTATCTTGCCCAGAGGTTACCTGCTGGCTGTCTTCAATAATATTTCTATTCAGTGCAATGTTTTGACGGATAGAAAGGTCAAACCGAATATTTAGATCACTTTCTGGTGTTTTACCCATTACCTTAAATGGCAGTTTTACTTTTGAAAATTTGTACCCTGTACCAATTACATATTCGCGTCCGCGCATTTCAGTTATTTGCAAGTTGGTTACATTTAATGACAGTGAACGGTCTCGCTTATATTCGAATTTTGTAATTAGTCCGTTTTCACCAACTATCCATGTTGCATCTGCTCCAATAAATGGCGCAAACTGCTCGGTTATTGTTACGGATTGGATTTGGGTTGGTGCGATAAAGTTTCCAGATGCATCTCGTTGTACATTGCCATTATTATCAAATGCTGCTAAGTTGGTTTTGAAGTTAGACACTGAAATATTAGAACGATAGGCATGTGATAAGGAGAAGTTTCTCACGTATTTTTTCATGAATTCCATTTTAGACAAACCGTCATAACGTACATCCCAATTTGGTAATGGAATAGCTTTAAACACATCAAAGAAACTGTTTCCTACTCCCCGCCCTGTGTAAGCCCCAAGGAAAGAGCCAATTAATACATCTTGCTGGTTGCCTCCGTAGCCTTCGTAATAACCGTCATCTTGTAACGTTGTTCCATTTTCTTCTCCCAGTTGTTTAGATACTGCTCTTCGGTTTTCTCTTAATTCGGCAAATATGGCAGATGTATTTTCATCATCATATTTTTGGAAAGCCGTACGCCAGGTAATGGTTGTAAAACTAATTGAACCTCCGTTTACTAAGTTCTGATACTCCCAATCTCCAATTCCATCTGGTGTTATTAGTGTATCATTATAACGGTAATAACTATTTTCATTTTCTGTGAATTTTCGATCTACTGTTAAATTTATACGCAAATCTTTGAACGGTTCAAAAGTTGCCCGGCTATTGATTGATTGTGTATGCGATACGGTATGCTGAATGTTCAGCTGCGGATTTTGTACCAACCAACCATTATCTGCAGCAAAAGGTGCAAAGGCATCAAACTCTCCCCATGCATTTGTTGGCCTACCGAACAAATCTCTGTTTTGCTGCCCGGCAACAAATCCAAAAGATGGTGCACCAAAGTTATTCATACCAAACAAACTTGTTTCTTGCGCAAAGCCCGGCACTAACATCCCGTCCGTTTCAGAATAAGTTACACTCAAATTTCGGAACGACATAATTAAACGCCCGGTGGTTTTAAGAATTGGATGGACGCCTTCTCGCTTTTTCTTTTTCTTCTTTTTATCGTCGTCCTCATCTTCTTCACCTTCTTTTTTGCCTTCATTTTTATTGGCATCATTTCCATTTCTGCGGTTCGCTACTTGTCGTCCTCCGCGGGTGCTTCTACCATCATTGTTAATTTTTTTCAAAAACTCAACGTTATTGTACAGTTTCACCATATTCACCTGTCCGTTTACCGTAAAGTTTCGTGAGTTTTGAATGGTGTTTCCAATGTCTGGAATAGCTAATGGAGCGCGTTGCCAATCATAACTACTCCTCAACTTAACGTTGGCGCTAAGCCAGTCCGTTAACGGTAGTTTATCAAACGGAACTTTGTACGAAAAGTCATAGTTATGCCCATAATTTAGGGTGTATCCTCCAAAAGTAGAATCACCTGTAAATGGCACAAATGCACCGCGTAGGCTTGAGCGATAATCCTGATAATCGTCATACTCATCTGTTCCTATTTCCGCATCTGAATCAATTTGCCCTTCTGGCTCTAAAATAATCGAGTTGTTGTTTGCCGTGAATGAAAATTTAATGTTTTTAGAAATATCGTATTTCATATCGTACCCTCTTGTCCACGTGAAGTTTTTTAAGTAGGTTGGGCGGAAGATAAAGTTGGTATCTAATGCATTTCTGTTTTGGCGTTCGTTATACATCCGCGTAACTTCTGTTCTAAAGCCCAATGAACGCGGACCAATGTAAAAGTTAAAATCACGCACTAAACCAAACCATTTTGATTTTTTTAGGAATTTACTCCGTTTAAATGGCTCTACAAGTATTGGTTTTGTAGAATACGTGTAGTTTAAGCCACCGCGATAAGTCTTGGTTATGTCTCTGGCTGTGTTAATATCGCTTTTGAATAACTCATTATATGAATAGCTTGCCGACCAGTTTTCAATGTCCCATAACTTTGTTTCTTTCCCGGCCGCACGTTCCCTTCTTACGTTTGTAAAGTTGTACGATCTTCTGACCGTGAGGTCTCGCGAAAGTCGGGCACGCTCCCGCCTTTTATCCGGCTCGTACCGTTCTAACCTAACATCCGGAGCTAATAAATCAAATTCGGGTTGTATCACCGTGGCAGAATACCCCACATAAAATGGAATTTGCAAGTTTAATTTTCGTCCAAAAAATTGTCCTAATTCTAGGTTTGAAGAAGCGTCAAACCCCATTTGCGTATCGCGCTGGCGTTCACTTACTTTCTTTTCTATACTTCCCCAGTTTGGTGTAGAGTAATTTCCAGACAAGTTAACGCTACCAAAATCGGCTAACTGCATATTTACACGTGCGGTAGATGCCCAACCACCCGTTTGGTCAAAATCGGTTAAACGCAATTCATTCACCCATACCTCAGCACATTTGTCAAGCCCGTCATCTGATGCTATCCACGGGTGGTTTGAGTCTTTACTTGGGTTCCTTACACCAATCATAATGGTTTTCATCCCTTGCAAGTTAGGGTTCCCCTTTACTTTTATTCGGCGCACCACTCCAAGGTCATTTGCAGGTAAATTTCGAATGTACTCAATGTTGGTAGGAATATCTCCACTCCTATCCCTGTCAATTTTTAGGTTGAGTAGTGAGTCAAACACAATTTCCATATCATTGGCAGGCGGCCATATTAGCTCGTCATTAGATGCAACAGCTTTGGTACCCCAAGCAGTAACTTTTAGCGGTGTCTCAAACTCGTAATAGTTTTCTTCAAAATCTGTCCCTAATCGAATAAAAACTGTTAATTCATCATCTTGCAAATCACTTTCTACATAGCCGGTTCGCTTTTGCTGCTCACCGTGGACAAACATTTTGAGTTTCCTGTACTAACCTGACATCAAATTGCACATTTTTATAAGCCGCACGTGCTTCACCGTCTTTTAATCCACATACTTCCAACGAAAGCGACTGCTCGTTTAACTGGCGTAAGTTAATTGACCCTCCATCCTGCTCTCGTAAAATTCCTGGCGGTAAAATATACCCTACCGGATCTTTCTCTTCATTCTCCTCTAAGTTTACAGCTACTAAATTAAATTCGGTTGAATTTGGATCATCCTGGATTACTTCTCCCGGTTCGTTCAAGTTTGCCAAGTATTTTCTCCACTCTCCTCTAATTAATTCTAATCGTGCAAAACGCAATACCACTTCATGGTCAAACCCCTGCATGAACATTCGCATAAAACGAATTGATCTAAAATCTGAGATTCCATTAATCACCGATTCCGGCGTTTCGATTGGAATTTTAAATTGGTACCACTTTTCAATTTTTCCTTCATCACCCACTTCAATTTCCTGCTCATTGGTAATATAGTTTTGTCCTACTTCCAAATCAGAAGGGCGCAAGCTAACACGGTATTGGAAATAACTCTCAGACTCACTTAAATTGTTATCTACGTTTAAATCTTCAATATCCGGTGTTTGTGTTCCTCTTGTAGGGTAGCCTTCTATGTTAATGGTGTCAGAAATTTCTGGTGTAGCAGAGTTTCCTTCCATGTTGTTGTAATATTTATAGCGGCGTACAATGTCATGCTCTGCCTCATCAGAATCATCATCTCTGTAATAGTTGTAGTTGTCAGATGAAGGGTCATTCAATAATTTATTTTTAGCCTGCGGCGATAGGCCACTATTATTTACCCAGTTTACAAAGTTTTGAAAATAATTTGCTTCTGCCGCATCACCAAATCCGTCCAAACCAACATCTTGAAAGCGTCGTGACTCTGTGTCATTATCAAATGCATTCACAATAACCTGCTCGTTTGATACTACTGCCCAATCTGTTGTATCATAGTCTTTCGGGTCAAATGTATTACTCGTTGGCAAACCGTTTTCAAAACTTTTTCTTGAATCTGGTAAAACGTCTTCTGATACGTTTCCTAAGTTAAAGTATAAATCACCACCACCCGTATTTGTAGTGCCACCCTCTGTTGCATCTTCATTAAATGGGTCCCAGCATCCAAAACTGAATAAACTGAATGTTTGCCGTTTCAAAATTAGTGGTTGTTAATGCCCTCATAATTCCTGCCCAACGGTCTTCGGGGTTATTAAACTCACCGTTTTCCTCGACAAAAGCTGATGTTGTATCGTAATTATAAGGTGCTCTTCTGCCGGATAATAAGAAAGGTCAAATACTGGAATGTTGTTTAGTGTTCCAATCGGTTGCTGCTGCTGCGGAAATAATTCGGTTTGCTCCAATTGACGCATGCGTGAATCCTCTAAAATGGCTTCATTTCCGCGAATGTGTTCTGGGGTTGTACTTGTATTTTGATAAAACGTACTTGGGTCTACTTGATACCATGCCAAGTGCGCTCGGTTAAAGCCTGCGCCTGTTCCGTTTTTAATGTCTGCTTCTGGAAATAAGTCAGATTGTCCTTGCGGAATAGATGCTAAACGCCACGTTTGGAATTGTTTAATGTCAATAGCACTTTGGCTACCTTCAAAACCATCAATGTAAGAAATACCCTCTTTACTAATGGCACGTTGTGTTCCGGGAATAAGGTAAGCGAACTCGCCGTAAGCTGTAATATTTGACTTTTCTTTTGTGCTAATAATTGGTAAAAAATCAACCAGTTTGGTTAAAAATGGGGCATCTGTTCGGTAGCTAATGTCCGTCCCTATTACTGTGTTACTAATTGGCTCATCTCCAATATTTACTTTTTGTGTCAGCGGTTTTTCAGTTAAGTTCATTACCGTAGCACCAATGTTAAAGTCTTTATTAATTTCATAATTTAGGTGTGCTCCAACCAGTGATTTTTGTTGGAAACCAAATAGTGAATTACTTTCTAACTGTACCTTAATTGGCGTTTGCGATTCTAAAATACCCTGGTTTAGAATTTTTACGCGGCCTAAGTTATAATCCACTGTATAATCAATTCCTTCTACCAGTTTTGCACCACCCGCAGTTACGGTCACACTTCCTTCTGGCACGTTTAGCGTATTCAGTGAAATTTCTGAACTTACAGATGATTTGTATCTACCGCGAATGCTGAAACGGTTTTTGCTTGGTATTTGCTGAGCGGCAATATTTGTTGAATCATACAATTCATTAAATGCTATCCCATCCACTTGTATCGGCGCCAGTGAACTTTGCTCTAATTTATCGCGGAGTGTTTGACCGAATGGTTCTACGGTTGTGAAATACACCCTTCCCGTCCTGGGTCAATTGTCCCCCCATTTATGGCCATATTGCCTTCATACTGTATCGGTACGTAATCAAACCTACCGTCGGCGAATTGCTGTTGGTTTAAGTTTAAGCGGCCAGCTCTAGCAATTGCATCAATAAGATGTCATTTACACCGTCATACGGTAAATAATTAATATTAACACTTGTTTGCGGGTTATTGTACCAAATATCGAACGTAAAATCATTTGGGCTCACCTGATACGCACCAATTGAGTATACGTTTTTCATCATTAAATCCCATGTTTTATTTTTAGGGTTAATGATGGTTGGCTTTAATAATTTTAGAATTAATGCTGTTTTTGACCCCTCTTCTACCGGAACGTCCGTAGAGAATTCACCAACCTGAAAGGTTCTTCCGTTATACGTATACTGGTACGCAACCCCTAATACTTCGTCCTGGTTAAGTGGTGATTTTAAGGAGATGAACCCCAACTGTGCATTGTAGGTAAATTCTTGTTCGCTTAATTGGCGTGAATTTTCTACTTTTTCATATTCCACGGATTGTGCAAAAGGCCCTGGTGAACCAGAGAACGTAGAAAGTGCATTTACTGAATTTGAAAACTCTCGTACTTGTGTAATTCCGGTTAGCGTTTCGTACAAGTTGTTGGCGCCGTTTCGTGGTAAATCACTTCCGCCAAGTGGAATGGGTCCACCTTGAAAATTCTCTGGGCTAGCTTCACCTAAATCTGTAAAGGCAATAAAGTTACGGGTGTTTTCTACACGGTTAATTCGGTTGGTTACCCATACCTCTATTTTAGTAATGTTAACTTGTGAACTTACAATGGGCATTGTAGCCATTGCAGAATCATAATGCTCGCGGTGGTAATAGTTCAAAAAATAGTGTTTGTTCGCCTCATAGTTGTCTACGCGTACTTCATAATCTTGCACTTGAGCACCACCTGCTACATTAATTTCTTGTCGTTGTCCTTTTTGTTGCGAAACAATTGTTTGAGCAGTTAAGCGACCAAATTTTAAATCTGTTCTAATCCCGAATAAACTTTGTGAACCTTGAATTAACGTAGTGTTAAGCGGTAAACTTACGTTACCTGCCTCAATTTTCTGAATAATTTCATCCTCATAACCTGTGTATTCTATTTTTACCTGATTTTGAAAGTTAAATGTTGCTTCTGTATTTTGGCTAATGGTCAACTTTAGTTTGTCACCAATTTGCCCAACCATGTTCAATTGAATTTGCTGTTGAAAATCAAACGTTGCTACGCGTCTTTGTCTTTCTGGTAAGGCTGGGTTATCGTATCGGGAAACATTTACTCCAAACGATAATTCTGCCGAACCTTGCGGGCGAATATTAATCTCATCACCTCCAAAAATTAAGTCAAAGGCTTCACCGCCTACTTTTAATGGCGGTACTAATTGGCGTTGTTGCTCTGAGGTTTCTTCTACTTTTTCGCCCCAATAATCATTGAGTGCTTTTTGTCGTTGATACTCCATGTATTCCTCCTGGGTCATGGATGTGGGATAACGGTAATATTGGTTTCCGATTTTTTGAACGACCTCATACTGTCCGGTTTCGGCGTTGTATTCAATATTGGTATTGATATTTGACGGATCTTCCAAATCAATTGGCGATCGCTTTCGGTCGGTGTAATCTCTGTAATCTTCTATTGGGTAAGGCATCTCAACTTTTGGCGAGTCTTCCGCTACATTGTAAAGGAAACGCTCTTTTCCGAGATGGTCTTTACCGAATAGTTGAATAGACGATAGGAAGAGGGTGATTATGAATAGACTTTTTTTCACGCGGCTATAATACCTTTAATGCTTCTTTTATTAGTTCTTCGACAGATAGGTTGTCTGTCATTACTTTTTTGATGGCTTTTTCGGCTCTGATTTTATCAAAACCTAAAGACAACAAAGCAGTTAACGCATCATTTTGATTTGTATTGTTTGTTACAAAAATATTTTCTGTGGAGAAGTCTGATTTTGCCACTTTATCTTTTAGGTCGATAATGAGGCGCTGGGCTGTTTTAGCTCCAATGCCTTTTATGCTTTTAATAAGGCCAACGTCCTCTCCTAAAATAGCTGCCGCTATTTCGTCAGAAGTTAATGCCGATAACATTAAGATTGCTGTGTTAGCTCCTATGCCAGATACCGAAATTAAATGATTAAACATTTCACGTTCTTTCGTGGTAGAAAAACCATATAGCGTGTGTGAATCTTCGCGCACTTGTAATTGCGTAAAAATTTTAATGTTTTCGTCGTTTCCAATTGTGGAGTACGTGTTTAAACTAATTTTTACAAAGTATCCTACTCCACTGCATTCTACAATGATGTTTGTCGGTGCTTTTTCAACCAATCTGCCATTCAAATGTGCTATCATCTACTCTCTGTCTTTGCTAGGTGCTACTTGCCTTGGGCGTCTACTACTGCAACTTTTACCATGTTCATAATTTCGCGCACGGTACTTCCAAGCTGCAATACATGTATTGATTTTCGGATTCCTAATAAAATTGGGCCAATGGCCTCAACATCATCACCCATTTCCTGCAATAATTTATAGGCAATGTTTCCGGATGAAAGGTTCGGGAAGATTAGTGTATTCACATCTTTATCTCCCAACGCCGAAAAATCAAATTTTTCTTTTCTCAACTCATTGTTTAGTGCAAAATTGGCTTGAATTTCACCATCTACAACTAGAGACGGGTATTTTTCGCGAATAATCTCTGTAGCGCGGCTCATTTTCAATGAATCTTTTCCGCGTGATGAACCAAAGTTTGAATAAGAGAGTAATGCAATGCGTGGATGCACATTTAGTTTGCGCACTTGCTTTGCCACCATGTTGGTTATTTCTGCTATCTCTTCTGCAGTTGGGTCAAAATTTACTGTAGTATCCGCTAAAAAAAGTGGCCCATGTTTAGTTGCCAAAATATACATTCCAGCTACTTTGTCTACTCCTTCTTGTTTTCCAACAGCTTGCAAAGCCGGGCGAATCACATCTTTATAATTCCGTGTAATACCAGAAACCAAGGCATCTGCCTCACCCGTTTCCACCATCATTGAACCAAAGTAATTTCGCTCACGCATTATTTTGCATGATTCGGGTAAGGTAAACCCTTTGCGTTTTCGTTTTTCAAAGAATTTTTTGCCAAACTCTTCGCATTTTGGAATTTCAGCCTCCTCTTTTGGGTCGATAATGACGGCGTCTTGAAATTCTAATCCAATTTCCTCTATCAGTTCAAGAATTTTAGATTTTCTACCAAGCAAAATTGGCTTTGCATACCCTTCCTCTTCGGCTAAGTATGCTGCTTTTAATATTTTATAATTATCGGCTTCAGCAAAAACTACTTTTTTAGGATTTTTTTTCGCTTTTTCCGTCAATACATTTACTAACTTATTGTCCAGGCCTAATCGGTGGCGCAATTCTGCCTCATACGCTTCCCAATCATCAATTGTAATGCGCGCTACACCAGATTCTATAGCTGCTTTGGCAACTGCTGGTGATACGGAAGTAATCAACCGTGAATCTAAAGGTTTTGGAATAATTTGCTCTCGTCCGAATGAAATATTCTTTTCGCCATACGCCTCATTTACCTCTTCAGGTACAGGTTCTTTAGCTAACTGTGCAATGGCATGTACTGCCGCTAATTTCATTTCTTCATTAATACACGTTGCCCGTACGTCAAGCGCTCCTCTAAAAATAAATGGAAAACCAAGTACATTGTTTACCTGGTTTGGATTATCAGAACGACCTGTTGCCATAATAATATCTTCTCTAACAGAAGTGGCTTCGTCGTAAGGAATTTCCGGCACGGGGTTAGCCAGTGCAAACACAATTGGGTTTGCCGGCATACTTTTTATCATTTCTTTGGAAACAATTCCACCTTTGGACAGTCCTAAAAACACATCTGCCGTTTTCATTGCTGTTTTTAATGGAATGTCCTTTTCTTGAATAGCAAATTCAGATTTGTATTTATCTAACCCTTCTCGTTCTTTGCACAACAGTCCTTTACTGTCATACATTAAAATATTTTGAGGATTAGCACCAAGCGCTAAATAAAGCTTTGCGCATGAAAAGGCAGCTGCACCTGCACCGACTACAACAATTTTTACTTCCTCAATTTTTTTTTCGGCTAATTCCAATGCATTGATTAATGCTGCACTGGAAATAATGGCTGTGCCGTGCTGGTCGTCATGCATGATTGGGATTGAAAGTTCTTCTTTCAACCGTCTTTCAATCTCAAATGCTTCCGGGGCTTTAATATCTTCAAGGTTTATTCCGCCAAATGTAGGCGCAATGGCCTTTACAGTAGAAATAAACAATTCAGTATCACTTGCGTCTACTTCAATGTCAAACACATCAATATCTGCAAAAATTTTAAACAATAAGCCTTTTCCTTCCATAACGGGCTTGGAGGCTCTGGCCCAATATCACCTAGCCCTAATACGGCTGTACCGTTTGAAATTACTGCCACTAAATTACCTTTGGCCGTATATTTATAAACGTCGGCCTTATTATCTGCAATTGCCAAACAAGGCTCTGCAACGCCAGGCGAATATGCCAATGATAAGTCTCTTTGCGAGCTGTAAGGTTTTGTGGGAACAACTTCAATTTTTCCTGGTCGTCCGTTCGCGTGGTAATCTAAAGCGTCCTGTTTTCTGAATTTGGCCATTAAAATTTGATGTTTAATTAAGCCGGTAAATATAAAAAAAAAAGAGTGACACAAGCTTGATTTAATTAGTTTGATTACATTTAGCTTAGCGTTAATTTAAGGGAGTCCTTTTCAAATGAAAAAAAAGATTGTTGTTTTAAGTGGAGCTGGTATAAGTGCTGAAAGTGGATTAGGTACTTTCCGCGACAGTGGTGGACTTTGGGAAAAGTTTGACATCAGCAAGGTGGCAACAGTAGAGGCTTGGCAGAATGACCCTGAATTGGTGCTTTCTTTTTACGACGCACGAAGGGATCAAGTGAATAAAGCGGAGCCCAACGCAGGGCATAAAGCACTTGCCCAACTTGAAGAAAAATTTGACGTAACAATCATCACCCAAAACATTGACAATTTACACGAGCGCGCCGGATCGACCTCTGTGTTGCATTTACATGGCGAAATTACTCAAGGCAGAAGTGTAAAAACTGATGCTGTTTTATACCCGATTGCGGGCAAAATTAAATGGGGTGATTTGGCACCGGATGGCCATCAAATGCGCCCGCATGTGGTATGGTTTGGTGAGGCAGTTCCTATGATGGACATTGCCGCGCAACACGTTAACCAATGTGATTATTTGATTGTTGTGGGCACCTCATTAAATGTTTACCCCGCCGCAGGGCTTGTTTTTGCCTGCTCTGACCATACGGAACGATTTTTAGTTGACCCCACCGCAATTGAAATTGAAAATACAGCGTTCACTCATTTTCAAGGTTCCGCTTCTGAAAAGTTACCGCAATTAGTTAATCAGCTGTTAGAAAAAGGCTAGCCTTATTGTCTTTCAAATTACCTTCTTCTATTAACGTGAATTCGGGATAAGCAGGTTTGTCGATAAAGGCCGTATTTGACTAATCATTCAATTAGTTTCTAAGCCCTAAACATGATGATAAATTCTGTTGCTTTGGTATTTTCGGTTCGCCTTGCTTTAACTATTGCGTTTTGCGCGTTTATTAACCGAAAGTTTATCGTTTTTATCAACGTAGTTTGTCCAACTATTTGATGTAGGGAATAAAAAAAGGAGATTCGTTATGAATCTCCTTTCCAATAGTGTACGATTTATTCTTAGTGACGAATCACTAGTTTTTTTGTCTCAATAACGTCATTTGCCTTTAAAATTGAATAAAAGTAAACGCCGTTTGGTAATGCTTTAACATCCATAGTGTTATTTCCATCTACCAACGTTTTGTTTAATACTTCATTTCCTAAAACGCTAAATAACTTAAATGTATAATTACTATTATTATTTAATGCTACCGTAACATTTACCTGGCTATTTGCCGGGTTCGGGAAAATCGATACTTCTAAATTTTCTTGCTCTTCAATACTTAACGTACCGCAGAATCTAACGTCAATTGAATCCATTGGATTATCGTCTGCATCCATTACATAATAACGATATGTTGCGCATCCCGCAACACCATTTCCTTCGTGGTGAACAGATAACCATCCATCCGCACCGGGCGCTAAATTGCTTCTATCAGGGGTGTTGAACGGATCACTAGCCGAAACGTAAGATGCACTGTAACATGCTCCTGTTTCCGGATCTGCTCCCCAACATAAAAAGTCTCTGGTTCCTTCTAGTTCTTCAATACGTACGCGTTGAATTGCTACTTCTGGAATTGTTGCTCCGGTTGCATTCCGCACATCAAAATCCTGGTGTGGATCAGCTCCTGCGCTACTCTTTTCAACTAACGTACCTGAAATATCTTCATCACCTCCCGGCAAGTAAATTTCTATTTGCCCAAACGCGCTTACCATTAAGCTCGTGGCACATACTAATGTAAAAAGTTTCTTCATAGTTTTTTGTTTGTCTATCAAATATACGAAATATACTGCATATATAATGCCATGGTTGCCTGTTCAGCAGTAAAACTCAAAAAAAGGCGATTTTAGGAATACAAGAAAGCTAAAATCGTTGTTCGTCAAATAACTTAATCATTTCTTAACTTCACAATATTCAAATAATAATATACAAACTATGAAAAAATTATTACTTCCGGTTTGCGCATTACTTTCAACAGGTGTATTTGCACAAACTTATTTCTCAGATGATTTCTCAGGAGGCATTGCCGCTTGGACGTTGACAGATGACGACGGAGATGGCAACGATTGGGGAATTTTTGACTCTGCAGGCCCACAAGGCAATGTTGCTACTTCAGCATCATGGGCAGGAGCGCCTTTAAACCCAGATAACTGGATGATTTCTCCAGCAATTGATTTGTCAGCTGCATCAGATCCGAACACTGTACTGGATTGGTCGGTTTATGCACAAGATCAGGCATGGGCAGATGAAAACTATACGGTATACGTTGGTACTTCTGCTGCTATTGCAGATTTAATGATGTCAGACATTACCTTTAATGAGATTGTCGGCACAAGTGCAGACTACATGAGTCGTACATTAAACATTGCAGACCTAAACGGAGAGTCAGCAGTTTACGTTGCTTTCAGACACCATGATGTTTCTGATCAATTCCGTATCAATATTGACGACGTAGTTGTACGTACTGTTTTATCAGATGATATTGAAATGATTTCTGTTAATACTGACCCAGTTGTTGAACCAGGAATGGTTGATATTACAGGGACAGTTAAAAATAACGGAGCAAACACGATTACTTCATTTGATGTAGATTGGAACGACGGAACGTCTCACAATGCTACTATTACTGCTACCATTAACCCTGGTGAAACATATAACTTTACGCACCCGACACAGTTGGATGCTGCAGGAGGTGTTACATACGACATGACTGTTTGTGCAACTTATGCTGAAGATTTAGATGCAGCTAACAACTGTGTAGATGCTACAATTAACGGAGTTGGTGAAATTCCACAAAAATATGTAGTTGGAGAAGAAAAAACAGGAACATGGTGCGGATGGTGCCCAAGAGGAGATGTTTTTATGAACATTATGGATGAAGAAGAGTACTTTATCGGAATAGCGGTGCATAACTCAGATCCAATGGTAGTAACTGCTTACGATTCTGGAATCAATACTTACGTTCCTGGTGGTTACCCAGGTGGTGGAATTGACCGCGTTGTTGCTGCAGATCCATCAGCATTCCCAACAGAATACGTTAACAGATTAGAGCACATTGCTCCAGCATCTGTAGATGTTTCTTTTGAAGAAGTAGGATCAAACATTGAGGTAACAGTTTCTGCTGATTTCGTAGCTGCTTTATCTGGAGATTACAGACTTGCAGTTGTAGTAACTGAAGATGGTGTTACAGGTACAGGAAGTGGTTACAACCAAGTAAATTATTACTCTGGTGGTGGAGCAGGTGCAATGGGTGGATATGAAGATCTTCCAGATCCGGTACCGGCTGCTGACATGGTTTACAATCACGTAGCTCGCGCATTAGGAAACAATGAGATTCTTGGAGAACCTGGTTCTCTTCCAGCTTCAATTGAAGCCGGTACAACTGAATCTTACACCTACACTATCCCAATGGGAGCAGAGTGGGATGCGCAGAATTTACATTATGTTGGATTATTAGTAAATGGTACAACAGGTGAAATTTTAAATGCAGGAAAAACAAGTCCGGCACCGATTGATGATGTAGGAATTGAAGAGAACACAGCTAACTTTGAGTTGAATGTATTCCCTAACCCTGCTTCTGAGTTTACTTATGTACAAGTTGGACTAGTTGAGGCTGCAGACGTAACAGTAGAGGTTTACAATATGTTAGGAGAAATTGTTTATTCTAACTCAACACAAAACCTTTCTGCAGGAAAATACAACTATACAGTTGATGTTAATGCACTTTCTTCTGGAGTTTATACAGTAAGAACTATGGTTAATTCATCTGTTAAAACAGTTAAATTATCTGTTCAATAAGCAACAGTTTATTCATTAAATAGTCAGAAGGACGGCACGGTGTGTCGTCCTTCTTTTTTTATAGGAAATCAACAATAGCGCAATAAAAATATTGATTAGCGGAAATTAAATATGTATTTTTGATTAGGTATTGGACTTTGGTCTGATATTTGAATTCTGAAAGGTTAAAAAGAGATTATGAAAAAAATAAGTTTACTATTAGCGGTTATTGGTGTTGTCGGAGCATTTTCATTTATGAAGTCTAACAATGAGGAAGAAGGTGGAGAAATGCCCTCAGTAATGTTGCAGGATTTAAATGGTAATACCATTAACTCTTCTGAAATTAGTAATGATGGAAATCCAATTGTTATTTCGTTTTGGGCAACATGGTGTAAGCCATGCAGACAAGAGTTAAATACGATTGCTGAAGATTATCAAGATTTACAAGACGAGACGGGTACTAAATTAATTGCTGTTTCTATTGATGATGAGCGGAACAAAAGTAAAGTACGCCCTGTGGTAGATGCCTCTGGGTGGGAATATGATGTTTGGTTGGATACAAATAGTGATTTAAAGCGTGCTATGGGCGTTAATTATCCGCCGCAAACATTTGTTATCAATGGTGAAGGAAAAATTGTTTACTCTCATGTTGGATTTGTTCCTGGTGATGAACAAGCACTTTACGATTTTCTTTACGAGTTGGCCGAAAAATAATTAAATTCCCCTAGCCTTAAACCTATTAATTACTGTCTAATTCAAATTATCCATGAAAAAAATACTTCTTGGTCTGTCCTTTACGTTTGCATTTTCGGGTTTAACCCAAAATCTCGGTCAAGGCGGAAATGTAAGTGGTAACGTTGAAACCAATGTGCAATACCTTAATTCAGACACGCTAATTGGAGCCGTTGCGCCGAACCAAAAAGTTGTAATGAACTCTTACATGAATGTAAATTATTCAGTAAGTAAGTTTAGAGCTGGAGCACGATTTGAAAGTTATTTGCCGGCAATTGCGGGCTACCCTGCTTTTTATTCGGGTACGGGTATTGGCTACAAATATGCACAGTATGCTGGTGACCGTTTGGTTGTAACAGCTGGTAATTTTTATGAGCAATTTGGTAGTGGCATGATTTTGCGCTCTTACGAGGAGCGCGCATTAGGTTTAGATAATGCATTTGAAGGGGCAAGCATACAATTTTCTCCGGTAAACGGCGTTAATTTTAAAGGACTTATCGGTAAACAGCGGGTTAACTTTTTTGGAGGAGAATTATTTAATGCAGAAGGACTGATTCGGGGAATAGATGGCAATATTAGCTTAAACAACCTTATCCCAAGTATGAAAGATTCTGATTTTAAAATAGCGGTTGGAGGAAGTTTGGTAAGTCGTTACCAAGGGTCAAACAATGATACCATTATTATTCCCGAAAATGTAGGCTCTTACGGTGGTCGAATAGACCTAAGGTACAAACGGTTTTATTTGAATGGTGAGTATGTGATTAAAGAAAATGATCCTAACGCACTGAATGAATACGTTTACAATAGAGGGCACGGAGCCCTTATTAACTTTGGATATTCTCAAAAAGGATTAGGAATTTTGTTAACTGCCAAATCATTGGACAATATGGCTTTCAGATCGGATCGTACTATTGTAGGTAATCAAGGTTTTGTAAATTATTTGCCTGCTACAAGTAATAACCACACTTATATTTTACCCGGTAGTTTATACCCTTATGCCACTAATTTATTTGGCGAAGTAGCTTATCAGTTTGACTTGTTATACAAAATTCCAAAAGACACAAAATTGGGAGGAAAATACGGTACAGATATTCATTTAAATGTTTCTGTTGCAACAGATTACAAAAAAGATTATGACGAAACTTTATATAAAAACAGGTTAATTTCATACGAAACTACGCCGTTTAGCGCAACGGATAGTTTGTTTAATTTTGATTTTAACTTTCACATTAAACGAAAGTTTAACAAAAAATGGAAAGCCAGCGCTCATTACTACCGATTCATCTATAATAATGATGTAAACAAGGTGACTGATTTAGCAACTGGCTACATTAAATCAAACGTGGGTGTAATTGACGTACAGTATAAGATTAACCGAAAAAACACGATCCGTGCTGAAGTGCAAGGGCTGTTTACAAAAGACGACCGTGGTGACTGGGCAGCATTTTTAATTGAATATACCATTTCACCCAATTGGTTTTTTACTATAATTGACCAATACAACTACAGCCACCCCGATCCGAATTTAAGGCTGCACTACGTTTTAGGTTCATTTGGGTATTCGTATGAACGGTCGCGTTTTACATTTACGTATGGTAAACAACGAGAAGGAATTTTATGTGTTGGAGGAGTGTGCCGACCGGTACCCGCTACCAATGGTTTAACGTTTAGCTTTACGCATTCATTTTAAATTAATTATTATGAAAACTACTATTAAATTATGCTTTTTATCGGCTGTTTTTAGTCTTTTACTGGTGTCATGTGATGAAGTTACTAACCCCGTAATTATTGAAACCACATTAGATACTTCGTTGTACACAGATGGTAACTTTGTGGAGTATGAGTTTCCGACATTTGAAGAAAACACCAATACACAACGCAATGCGGTAATTGCAGATTATACCGGACACACCTGTACGTTTTGTCCCCCTGCTGCGATTAGTGCTAAAAATATAGAAGATGCTAATCCAGACAAGGCATTTGTAGTAACGATTCACGGAGGAGGTGACAACAGTGGTTTTTCCAATTTTCAAGAGACCAGTGAACCAACCTATACAAAAGATTTTACAACACCGGAAGGGTTAGAGATGGCCGGCACATTTTTTCAGGCATCTATTGGTTTTGTAGGTAACCCGCGTGGCACAGTTAACCGCATTGCAGAAGATGACGGAACATTCTTTTTTCCACATACGGATTGGGCCGAAAAAGCCGAAGAAGTTTTCGCCTCTGACCTAAATGTGAACATTCAAGCAAAATCTAATTATTTTGAAGGTAGTAAAGGGGTTTATTTGCATGTTGAAACGGAGTTTTTAACCACATTAGACGGCGACTATAATTTGGTGGTTTATGTGATTGACGAAGATATTGTAGCGCCTCAAAAATATCCGTCCTATACCGAATATGATTACCACCACCACAATGTACACATTGGTAATGTTTTTAATGAAACGTGGGGACGCAGAATTGCAAGTGGAACGGCTACTGCGGGCACAAAAATTCAATCTGATTTGTCTTATAAAGTACCAGATGATCTCACCCGTGAAGAACTTCATTTTATAGTTGTTGTATTTAATAGAGATACTTACGAAATTGAACAAGCCATTAAGCATAAATTCTAATCGAACGAATTAAATTATTTTAACAAGCCGCGCACAATATAGCGCGGCTTTTTTCGTCTACTAGTATACGGGTATTGAATTTGGATTGTTAATAACTTAACTATTAATTAATCTCTTAACAATTTCATTTTTCTTATCTTTAAACAACTTATAATCAACTGATGTTATGTTAGAATTGTGCAAAGAAATACTGACGAAAGTAAGTTTTGACAAGGTTTTATTCCAAAAAGAGTTGGCAAAGTCACTCAGATGGATAAAGTCAGAAGAAGTTGAAGGATTTAAAAACTGGTGTGTTAAAACCTTTGGTGCAACGCATGCCACTGCGCTTCAACTCGAATTCAAAAAGTAAATTATAACCAAGAGGATACGAAAGTGTCCTCTTTAATTTTTAGGTGATTTTTTCTGCTTTACAAAATCTATATTTCGCATGAGTCCATCATATTTTGTGCGTTTAATGGCTGATCGTTTAAACACTTCATTGAATACTTCTTTGGTAAGTTCTTCTAATTCTAAATTCTCTAGTTTTTCATGCGGTTTAAAGGCGTCTACCGCATGTGATAAAGAAAACCTGTTCCACGGGCATACATCCTGGCAAATATCGCACCCGAACACCCAATTTTCCATTTGATTTTGAAAACTAGTGGGAATAATTTGATCTTTTAATTCAATGGTGAGGTATGAAATGCATTTGGAACCGTCAATTACATTTGCGGCTACGATCGCATCTGTCGGACATGCATCAATACATTTGGTGCATGAACCGCAATGATCTGCAACAGGGGCATCATATTCAAGGTTTAAATCCAGTACGAGTTCACCAATAAAAAAAAATGAGCCGACTTGTTTGGACAACAGGTTTGCATTTTTACCCACCCAGCCTAAACCAGCTTTTTCTGCCCAAGCTTTATCCATAACCGGAGCAGAATCTGTAAAACACCGCGCACTTATGACCGCGCCTACTTCAGCTTCAATAAACGCCAATAGTTCTTTTAGCATATCCCGAATGACGTAGTGATAATCTGTACCATAAGCATATTTGGATATTTTGAGCCCTTTATCTTTAAACAGGTCTTTTTCGGGAAAGTAATTCAGCAACACAGAAACTACGCTTTTCGCTCCATCAACTAACAAAGCGGGGTTTAGCCGTTTATCAAAGTGATTTTCCATGTATTGCATTTTACCATGAAAACCCTTTTTCAACCATTGTTCTAGGCGTGGCGCTTCCTCCTCTAAAAATTCAACTTTTGAAATTCCAACAGACAAAAAACCCAATTCTACTGCTTTTTGCTTTATAAGCCGTGTTAGTTTTTGTTTATCCATTAAAATAAACCACTTTGATGGTACCCTAAGTCGCGTCCCAAGTGTTTGTAAGACTTTTCTGTTGCTTTTCTGCCGCGCGGTGTCCTTAGCAAGTACCCTTCTTTTATCAAAAATGGCTCGTACACTTCCTCTATTGTTCCCGGATTTTCACCCACGGCTGTTGCAATGGTACTCACACCCACGGGGCCACCGCTAAATTTATCGACAATTACGGATAGTATTTTATTGTCCATTTCATCTAGCCCATTTTGGTCTACATTTAACGCTTCTAAGGCAATGTTGGCAATTTCCAGTGTAATGGTGCCATCTCCCTTAATTTGTGCAAAATCACGCACTCTGCGTAGCAATGCATTTGCTATTCGTGGCGTACCTCTGCTGCGTCGTGAAATTTCCATTGCGGCATTGGGTTGAATTTCTACATTTAAAATACCCGCAGCGCGTGTTATAATTTTTGAAAGTATTTTAACATCATAATACTCCAACCTTGAGTTAATGCCAAAACGAGCGCGCAGTGGAGCGGTTAGTAAGCCCGATCGGGTTGTTGCACCAATTAAGGTAAAAGGGTTTAATGAAATTTGAACGGTACGTGCACTTGGGCCGGAATCAATCATGATATCAATCATAAAATCTTCCATAGCTGAGTATAAATACTCTTCAATTACGGGACTAAGCCGGTGAATTTCGTCTATAAAAAGTACGTCACCCTCTTCTAAATTGGTAAGCAAGCCTGCCAAATCACCCGGTTTGTCCATTACAGGGCCGCTGGTAATTTTTATGCCAACGCCCATTTCATTTGCTATGATGTTGGCCAATGTTGTTTTTCCTAACCCTGGTGGGCCGTGCAATAACACGTGATCTAACGATTCATTTCTTAGCTTGGCGGCTTGCACAAAAATACCAAGGTTGTCTGTTACTTTTTTTTGACCCGAAAAGTCGTTAAACATTTTTGGCCTCAGTACATTTTCAAACTCTTCTTCTTGTGAAAATTGCTCTTCGTCTCTATAATCAAATGATTCCAACTGCTTTGTTTTTTATAAAGATAAGATGAATTTAAGATTGATTTACAGAATGTGTGCAGAATTATAAACAGCATTATGCGTGTTATATCAAGAAAAAACGCCTCTCCAATAAATGGAAAGGCGTTTTATGTAATTTTTTTTAAATCTTTAATCGCTTAATGATCTTCTTCATTTGGACCTAACGGTACCGTTTGCGGAATATAATCGTCCGGAGCGCCAGGTTTAGAGTAATCATACGGCCATCTATGAACCTCTGGCAATTCTCCAGGCCAGTTTCCGTGAATGTGTTCTACCGGTGTTGTCCACTCTAATGTGTTAGACTTCCAAGGGTTTTGCGGTGCTTTTTGTCCTTTTCCAATGCTGTAGAAGAAGTTGAACAAGAAGATGATTTGTGCTAACCCTCCGATTATTGCAAAAATTGAGATAATTACGTTTAAGTCCATAATCATTTCGAATTGGTTGGTATCAAATGCTTCGAAAGAGCTATAATCATAATATCTACGCGGCGCGCCACCAATTCCAACAAAGTGCATTGGGAAGAAAACGCCGTAAGCTGACACTAATGTTAACCAGAAGTGAACCATACCCAATTTGGCGTTCATCATTTTTCCGTACATTTTTGGGAACCAGTGGTAAACACCGGCATACATTCCAAAAATTGCGGATAATCCCATTACTACGTGAAAGTGTGCCACTACGAAATACGTATCGTGCACGGCAATATCCAAGGCAGAATCTGCGAGGATGATTCCGGTAACCCCTCCTGTAATAAATGATGAAACTAGCCCGATTGAAAACAACATGGCTGGCGTAAATATAATATTACCCTTCCATAGTGTTGTAATGTAGTTAAACACTTTTACGGCGGATGGGATCGCAATCAACAATGTTGTAAATACGAATACACCTCCCAAGAACGGATTCATACCTGAGATAAACATGTGGTGTCCCCATACAATGAATGATAAAAATGCAATGGCTAAGATTGACCCAATCATGGCACGGTAACCAAAAATTGGTTTACGTGAGTTTGTCGAAACAATTTCTGACGTTAGTCCGAGTGCCGGTAGTAATACAATATATACCTCTGGGTGACCTAAGAACCAGAACAAGTGCTCATATAAGATAGGTGAACCTCCTGATTGTTCGAGAATTTCTCCTCCAATAATGGTGTCATTTACATAAAAACTTGTTCCTAATGTACGGTCCATCAACATTAACACTACTGCAGAAACTAATACAGGGAACGATAATACCCCAATTACAGCTGTAATGAAAAACGCCCAAATGGTAAGTGGAAGACGTGTCATCTTCATCCCTTTTGTACGTAAGTTTAATACTGTTACGATATAGTTCAAACTTCCTAATAATGAAGAGGCGATAAAGATTGTCATTGACGTTAGCCAAAGTGTCATCCCTGCACCCGATCCTGGAATTGACTCTTCATATACAGAAAGTGGCGGGTAAATTGTCCATCCGGCAGATGCTGGTCCTGTTTCTAAAAACAAAGAGTACAACATTAATGCACTTGACAGGAAAAATAGCCAATATGAAATCATGTTAAGTAGACCTGACGCCATATCACGTGCACCTACCTGTAATGGAATTAAGAGGTTACTAAATGTTCCTGATAATCCACCCGTTAATACAAAGAATACCATAATGGTACCGTGAATGGTTACTAACCCAAGGTACATTCCCCTGTCTAATATACCATCTGGCGCCCAAGTGTCTCCTAAAAAGAAAGAAAGTACACTGTTGCTTTCGCCTGGCCAGGCTAATTGTATTCTAAAAAGAATGGAAAGAATTACCGCCACAATTGCCATGAAAATTGCAGTTACCAGGAATTGCTTTCCAATCATCTTGTGATCTTGCGTGAAGAGGTATTTCGTGATGAAACTCTCTTTGTGGTGATGTCCGTGATCAGTATGAGCTGCTGACATAGTTTATCCTTTTATATAATTTTTTTCTTACTCGTTTATTCTAATTCTCTTAGTGGTGACCGTTTCCATTATGATCTTCCCCTTCTCCATGATGACCGCCACTTCCTTCGTGGTTGCCTTCATGATTTCCTCCGTGGTTACCCTCGTTATGGTCGTCACCATGTCCTTCACCGTGGTCTCCATGATCTCCACCATGGTGCGCTGGTTTCGGCATTGGTCTTAACTCTCTGTTTATTCCAGATGGCGCGACCAATGTATCGTTCACAATTTTTGTTGTTTTGTTCGGATCTGCCATCCACTCGTCAAATTCGGCTTGTGTACCTACGGTAACTGCCATTTTCATTTGTGAGTGAGACACACCACAAATTTTATTACACAATAAAATGTAGTTGAACGTTGGGTTTTCTGTAATCGCACGCATTTCTTCGGTCGTGTAAATTGGTTTAACACGTAGCGTAGTTCGTTGACCCGGTACACAGTTCATTTGCGCTCTAAAGTGCGGGAAATAAGCTGAGTGTAATACATCTTGTGATCTTAAGATGAATTGGTACTCCTGATCTTTCACCAAAAATAATTCTGTCGCCATGTAATCGTCCATTGCATAAGCGTCTACAGAATCGCCATACATTTCTTCCATACGGATAACACGTTCACGAATGCGCTCTAATTTTTCAACCTTAGAAATCATGGTGTTAATGTTAGCCTCTGTATAAACTACATTTCCAAGATTTTCATTTTCTAAACTTTCGTACAAGTCTGAAATTTGAGCATTTAAATCAGCTACTTTCCACGCCATGTGGTTTGCTGTAATTACACCCAACGGATTAGAGTACTCTTCATACGTTCCTACTAATTTATAATCAGAAAAACCGAGTTTATTGTCATCTCCAGCGTAACGTGCCGTCCAGTTAAACTGCTTACCATAAATCTCTACGATTTTGGCGTCATCTGATGGTTTACCAGTAATCTCTACCCATGTAATTAATCCTAAAATGATAATTACGGCTAAGATTGCTGCCGGAACAACTGTCCAGGCTAGCTCTAATTTATTGTCGTGCGGAAACCAGTGTGCTTTACGGTCTGGGTGGTAAGAGTATTTCCACGCAAAACCAAATAACAATGCATTGGTAAACATGAACATGAAGATTACAATCCACCAGTTAACGTTAAACAACCAGTCAATTTGTACTCCTATTTCAGACGCTGCATCTGGCAACATTCCTCTTCCATATTTTGCCAACATGTAAAAGAATGATCCAAAAAATACAATTAAGAAAATCATCATGAGTGACGCATTAATATTGTTCACTCTAAGATTAACATCTTCTTCTCTTTTTCCTCTAATTTTTGAAGAGAGCTCATATACTCGCATTATTTGTGCAATGGCTATTACAGCTAATACGATAACGATTAAAATAACGAATTTCATTCCCATTTCTTACTTTCTTTTGATCTCTATAATAAATTAAATCTCATGGTGTTTACTTTCTTCTAAATACGGGTGATTTTTAGGCATAAGTGGTGCCTTTGTCAGCGTATTTAATACAAAGAATGTGAAAATACCGGCAAATGTTAAGAATAACCCAACTTCCATAAATCCAATTCCTCCATATTCTCCCATTGTACCGGGTGTAATGAGCATGAAAACATCTGTCCAGTGGCCTAAAATGATGACTAAACAAACGAACATCAAAATATTTGCATTTCGCTTTGCGTCTGCCGACATTAAAATAAGCATTGGAATGATAAAGTTCACCATGAACATTCCCCAATAGATTAATTTGTAATTCTCAATTCGCTGTGTAAAGTAAATTACTTCTTCTGGAATATCAGCATACCAATAAAGCATAAACTGAGAGAAGAATAAATACGACCACAAGAAGCTTGTTGCGAAAATCCATTTCCCGATATCGTGAATGTGGCTATCATTTACTTGCGGTAATAATCCTTTTTTCTTTAAATAAAGTACGACTAACATTATTGTTGTCATGGCAGAGCACCACATTCCTCCAAATACATACCATCCAAATAATGTTGAGAACCAATGTGCATCAATAGACATAATCCAGTGCCAAGATGATGTTGAACTAAAGTAACCGAACAATACTAAAAATAAAGCTGCTTTTGAAAAGTTTTTAAAGTGCAGTTTTGTACCCCCTTCTAAATCTTCCTGTAAACTTCTTTTTCTGAATCCTCTGTAGAATAAAAAGTAAACAGCAAAATAAAGAATTGTAACTACCCAGAAGAACGGCTTTGTTAAAAACGGTGCTTTGTTTGCAATCATGTCATCATGCTTTACAATTTCCGGATCCATCCATGAATAAATATGCCCTGTGTGATGACCATGTGTGGTTTCTGCTCCAAAATAGCCCCCATCTGTAAATGTTAAAATTAGAAACAATACAATAAGAACGGCAATACCTACAATAACGTAAGAGGCTACTCCTTCTACTACTCGTTTAATTGCGACAGACCAACCTGTTTCTGTAGCGTATTGCAACGCTAAGAAAAATAGTGCACCTAATGCAATGGCAAAGAAGAAGAAACCGTCGATTAAGAAGTTTGATAGTAACCGCGTTGCAAATTGATCTGTGCCTGTATTTTGCACAATTCCAATTATAAATGCGATCAAACCAACACCGATTACTCCGAATATTGTTTTTTTAGCTTTAGCTGAAATTTGAAATTCCATTTTTTCTCTTTTAATTCCTTGTTTCTAATTAGAATAATCTGAACTCAACTCGTCTGTTCATTTGTCTTCCGTCTGCTGTTTCGTTTGTTGCAACTGGTTTGTTTGACCCATAACCAACTGGAACAACTCTACTTTTATCCACGCCTTTTTCAATCAAATAAGATCGAACAGCCATGGAACGTTTTAATGACAATGAACGATTAATGAATGCATTTCCAGTATTGTCTGTATGTCCATTCACCAATAAACTATAGTCCGGATTCGTTGCTAATAAACCTGCCAGATTGTTTAGTCCGTTGTATGAACTTGCTGCAATTTTAGCTGAACCTAGTTCAAATGTCAACCCTTGTACAGCAACATCTACCACTTGTTTAATTTCAATTGGCATATCTGGACAACCGTTGTTGTTTATTGACCCTTTTACAGCAGGACATTCATCCTTATTGTCCATCACACCATCACCATCTGTATCTTTCATTGGATCGAACAATAGTTCTTCAACTATTTCCATATCATTACCAGCTAAGGCTCTTACATGGTTTACAATTTTCCATCTTTCCATTGGGTTTACTTGAGATGCATAAGACCCCATTGCATTTTTACCGTATGTAATCGTGTAGAAAATTTCACCTGCTGTTAGCTCTTTTTTGTAAGGGCCTGGCGTTGGATATTTTCCATTACTATTGGTAACAACTGGTCCTTGTCCATCTCCTTCTGCACCGTGGCATACCATACAAAAACGCTCATACAATACTTGTCCTTCTGAAGCATTTTCTTTTGTGTAAGCAACGGGGTTAATGTCATTGATAGCAGCATTTCGTCCAGCGGTGTCTTGCGCCACACCGTATAATCCATGTGTTCTATCTGCACCGTTTGGTGCTGCGTGGTTGTACGGGGCAAGGTAATTTTCACCTGTACTTCCTGTATAGGCTACTGTTCCCATAGGTGGTTTGTAAGAGAATTTTTTCTCTACCATTGCTTGCGCTTCCTCGTCATACATCCCACGTACTTCACCGTAATCCACATACGCTTCTACAGCTGGAGAACGATACATATCAGGCATATACTCTAACCCCGGAGAGTTATCATCCGCCACACAAGAAACTAAAGTTCCGGAAGTAGCGAAAGCTGCTATGGTCAAAATTTTAAACGCTTTTAATTTCATCTGTCTCTATTATTTCATTCATTCAGATGGGAACTGCTATTGGTGTTAGCCTAACAGTTACCTATTTGTTAGCTGTTATTTTACAACAACGTAATCTTTTTCTTCTATTTCTATAATATTTGTCTCCTTAATCTTACTGTGCAACTCTCCTGCAGAGAATTTACCGTTGTCGGACAATCTAATTTCCATTACGAAACGATCATCTGTTGTACGCGGGTAAGGATTGTCAGCCGGCATTCCGGGTAAGGTTTTGTTTCTTAACAAATACGTAATTGCCATTCCGTGTGCAGCAAACAATACTGTAAACTCAAATGTAATTGGTACAAACGAAGGGAAGTTCTCTAATAAACTAAAGTTTGGTTTACCTCCAATGTTCATTGGCCAATCATCTATCATAAAGTATTTAAAGCCAATCACCGCTAGGGTCATCCCTAATAAACCGAACATGAAAGACACGATTCCAAGACGGGTGTGTTTTACTCCAATAATGGGATCGATTCCATGAATTGGGAATGGCGAAAATACGTCCGTGATGTGTACACCGTCAGCTACCAATTTTTTGGCGCTTTCTTTTAGTACGTCATCATCATCATACATTGCATATATTACTCTGTCAGCCATGCGATTATTATTTGTTCATTAATGTTTTAGCTTGCTCAGCCCAATTATCTCGTTCTGCTCTACCCGGAAAGTTACCTGTAATAGAGTCTAACAAATCATACTCTTCTTTAGTCATTTTACTGACTTGCTCAAATCTGTAAATTCCGATTTCATTTAATACACTTTCTAACTTCGGTCCTACACCACTAATTAGTTTTAAATCGTCCTTTGTGTCTGGTTCGCCTTCTCCTAAGCGTTGCATTAACGCTGTAATTTTTTCTTGCTTCTCTTCTTCGGTCATAACAGAGACCTCATTCACTTTTGGTTCGACGGTTTCTTCAACCTCTACGGTTACGGCGTTTTCAGTTTCTGTTATTGTCACTTCTTCTTTTACCTCTACACGGTCAACAACCGGCGGCGTTGGCGTTGGAGATGAAACCATTGCTGTTCCGTTTTTATATGATTCTCCAGATGTTTTTAAGATGGTTTTCAATTCTGCAATTGGCAATACCGGGAAGTAACGTGCAAATGCTAAATAGAATACAAAGAACAATCCGATTGTTCCGATATAAATCCCTATATCTGTCCACGTTGGGTGGAACATGCTCCAAGATGATGGTAAATAATCCTGGTGTAGTGAGGTAACGATAATAACGAAACGCTCAAACCACATCCCAATGTTTACCACAATTGAAATAAAGAATGTAAATAACAAGCTTCTTCTTAATTTTTTAAACCACATTAATTGCGGTGAAATTACGTTACACGTCATCATAGATGCGTAAGCCCACCAATACGGACCTGTTGCTCTGTTGATAAATGCATACGATTCATACTCAACACCAGAATACCAAGAGATAAATAACTCTGTTAAGTACGCTACACCTACGATTGAACCTGTAACCATAATTACAATGTTCATGTACTCTATGTGTTTTGTGTGTAAGTAAGCCTCCAATTTTAGCCCTTTACGCACAATTAACATGATGGTTTGTACCATGGCAAAACCAGAGAATACTGCACCTGCTACGAAATACGGAGGGAAAATTGTGGTGTGCCAACCCGGGATAACCGACGTGGCAAAGTCAAATGATACAATAGAGTGTACTGAGAATACAAGTGGTGTTGCTAATCCGGCCAATACAAGTGATACGATTTCAAATCTGTTCCAGTGTTTAGCGCGTCCCGACCATCCAAACGATAAAATCGAATACATTTTTTTAGAAACGGGGTTTTTAGCACGGTCTCGAATGGTTGCAAAATCAGGAAGTAAACCAATATACCAGAAAACGAAACCAACTGATAAATATGTTGAAATTGCAAATACATCCCACAATAATGGTGAGTTAAAGTTTACCCAAAGTGACCCAAATTGGTTTGGAATAGGCATTACCCAATATCCAACCCAAAGACGCCCCATGTGAATAAGCGGAAACAACCCTGCCATAAATACGGCAAAAATTGTCATGGCTTCTGCTGCACGGTTAATTGCCATTCTCCATTTTTGACGGAAGAGTAATAGCACAGCTGAAATTAATGTTCCGGCGTGACCAATACCTACCCACCAAACGAAGTTGGTAATATCCCATGCCCATTGCACGGTTTTATTTAGTCCCCAAGTTCCAATTCCTGTACCGAGTAGATATAAGATACATCCAATACCGTATAAGCCTAATAAAAGGGCAATTCCGAAAAGGATGTACCATGTTCTTGGCGCCTTTCCTTCAATAGATCGGCAAACGTCCTCGGTGATGTCGTGATACGTTTTGTGACCTAAAATTAACGGTTCTCTTATTGCAGATTCCTTGTGCATTCGTTTCGTTTTAGTTTGATCTAAAAAATATTATTCTTAATGATGTGCTTCTTCATTATGTGCCTCTTCTCCGTGTCCGTCGTGTGTTCCGTGGTCATCTCCATGCTCGCCGCCGTGTTCTTCTCCATGTCCTCCACCGTGCGAATCATGAGCTGTTTGGATTGCCGCCAACTCTGCATTCTCTTCGTTTCTCACTCTTACTTTGTACCATATATTTGGTTTTACACCAATTTCTTCCAGGGCTTGGTAAGCGCGTTTATCTTCTGTGTTTTTTCTAATCGTTGATGATTCATCATTCCAGTCTCCAAAGCTAATTGCGTTTGAAGGACATACGTCAGCGCAAGCTGTTGTTACGTCTCCATCTACAACCGGTCGGCTTTCTTTCTTTGCCGTTAATTTACCTGTCTGAATTTTCTGAACGCAGAATGAACATTTTTCCATCACCCCTCTTGTTCTTACAGTTACGTCTGGGTTTAATACCATACGTCCTAAATCATCTTGTGCAGGGTTTACTTCTGTAAACTTACGGTAAGACGGGTAGTTGAACCAGTTAAAACGACGTACTTTGTAAGGACAGTTGTTACCGCAGTAACGCGTACCAATACATCTGTTGTATGTCATTTGGTTTAACCCTTCATTTGAATGTGTTGTTGCCGCAACCGGACAAACCGTTTCACACGGTGCGTGGTTACAGTGTTGACACATCATTGGCATATACGCCACTTTAGGGTTTTCTGCCGGATTTTTTAATCCATCAAATCCTTCTTCTGCAAATTCTTTCGGGTTTCTTGTTCCTACCGTTGCCTCTACGTCAGAAGCATAGTAACGGTCGATACGCAACCAGTGCATTTCACGTCCTCTTCTTACTTCGTCTCGTCCTACAACCGGTACGTTATTTTCTGCTCCACATGCTACAACGCATGATCCACATCCAACACATAAGTTAAGGTCAATGGACATTCCCCATCTGTGGCCAACGTGTTTTACCGGATGCTCATCCCAAAGGTCAAATTCTTCCGTTAATTTCTCGTCGTGATTCCACCCGGAGTGTAATGTATGTCTGTGGTTATAGGTTGATGCGTCTTGCTCTTTGTAGATTTTGAAAGTTGTTTCTTTCATAATCGAGTTACGCGCCATAACCGTAGCATGTGTTTGTGTACATGCTAAAATGTATGTTTCTTCAGTGTCAGAAATTGATACGTTAAATGCTTCTGTTGCTCCCATAGGAACAATTTTGAAGGCACTTGCACCAATTAATTCTTTAGAGGCTTCTCCGTATGATCCGGTTTGCTGATACCCAGCTTTACCAATTTTTTCTCCGCCTTCTCCTCTTCCATAACCTACAGCTACACCAATTGTTCCTGGTGTTTGCCCCGGTTGTGGGTATACAGGTAATTCAATTTCGCCTTGTTCGGTTTGTACTTTTACAACATTCTGCGCTTGTTCTTGCCCTAAGTCCATGTTGTAACCCTTCTTTTCCATATCAGTTGGTGACATGGTTACATAGTTACCCCATGTTACTTTAGAGATAGGGTCTGGAAGTTCTTGCAACCAAGGGTTACTTGCTTGTGTTCCGGAACCAATTCCCGCTTTTTGGTAAAGGGCGGCTTCCCATTCTCCTGTTGCAATTTTAGCTTCTGCCTGCAGTGCAGCAGAGATGTTTCCGTTAAAAGCCATTGCCTTTGCAGGAACGTTTTCTACCGGTCCACAGCTATTGTGTACTAGGTTTGACCAATAAGAGTGGAAATCTAAAAATTGGGTTTGAGCACTAAAGCCCCACTTTTCCCAAATTCCTCGAATATAATTGTAATAGTTTTTACTGTCTTTTCCGTCATGCGTTGCTTTACCTGCCCACACCAACAATGATTCTGCTGCCGGACGTGTATCGTGTAAAGGACGAATGGTTGGTTGAGCAATTGAATAATGGCTCATTGTCGGGTTAAAATCATTCCACGACTCTAATGCATGATGATCCGGGCAAATGTAGTTACATAATGCTGCTGATTCATCTACATATTTAGACATAGATACACGCAAATCTACTTTTGCCAATGCAGCTTTAAATTGGTCTGCATTTCCTAATGAGTATGCAGGATTTGTTTCCCACATTAGAACAGCACCAACTTTACCTGCCTGCATATCTTTAACGAGTGTTGCCATTTTAGCATCCTCAGACTGGTACAAGTTAATAGGATCGTTCGCGTTGATTGTATTTGAATAGTTGTTTAGCGCACTGTTAATTGCATTTGCAATAACTTGAACAGACTTGCGGTTAGACCCTGCCACAACAATTGATTCTCGTTTGGTGGCTTTTAGTTCAGCCGCAGCCATTTTAGCGTTTTCTTTCGTCGCTTCGCTCAATGAACTTACGTCTACACCACTAATTGATTTCCCAGTAATTTCTTTGTAGATGAATGCCAACACTTTTCCTTGCTCAGAAGGTTTAATCATTGAACGTACATCTGCATTTGAACCACTCATTGACATGGTTGTCTCAAACTGGAAGTGACGTGACATCCACTCGTTTTCTGGATTTCTTGTCTTTACAAAATCACCTAAAAACTGTGTTGGCAATAACCATGAGTTCATAAAATCTGCTCCAACACTTACAACTGTTTTAGCTTTAGAAAAATCATAGTTAGGAATCATTCGTTTTCCGAATGACTCTAAGTTAGCCTCACGCATTCCGTTATAGGAAATAGCGTCATACTGAATATGCTGAACCTGTCCATTGCTTTGCGTAGGCGCGACCAGATTACCTGTCATTTCTGCACCTTCTCCATTTTCAGCTATTGGCTGTGCCATTGCAGGCGCGGCACCTAAGCTGCGTTTGAAATCTGTTATGATCTCAATTGTAGAAGGGCTTATAATTGTATTTGAAAGTAAAACTACTTTTTTGCCTTTAGCAACGGTAGCTTTTAATCGTTTCATGATATCGGCATCTGCAGTTGCCCAAGAAACTTCTGCTCCGTCCAACATTGGGTTTTGCACACGTTCACCGTCATACAGTGAAAGTACAGAGCCAATAATACGCGGGTTTGTACCACCTTTTGTAATACCAAAATCGCGGTTTCCTTTAATTTGGATTGGGCGACCTTCGCGTGTTTTTACCAAAATGCTTGCATAGCTGTCTCCATCATAATAAGATGAAGCATACCAATTGGCAACACCCGGTGTTACATCTTCTGGTTTTACTGCATAAGGAACTGCTTTTACAACAGGTGCTTCACAGGCTGCAACGGTTGCTGCTGCAACACTAAAACCTAAAAATTTAAGGAAATCTCTTCTACCTGTAGACGATTCTTTTAACTTATCTTCAGCTAAAAATTGGTCTACACTTAGTTCTTCCGGAAATTCACTTTTGGTTGAAGCTACAAACTCAGCGGTTTGGTTCAACTCTTCCATTCCTTTCCAATATTTTTTATTTGTTCCCATATCTATATATAAGCCGCTTTAATCCTAATTAGTAGTGACACTTCGCACATTCAATTCCACCTAAATCTGCCACACTTATTCTTTCATCCTCTAAATACCGTTGATACGTTTTCTTATCTTTTAATAAGCGTTGGTGAATCATGTTATAATATGATCCCTCTTCTGCATTTGCGATATCAATGTTTGATTTTCTGTGGCACTCGATACACCACCCCATTGTTAAGGTTGGTTTCGTGAATTTTACGTCATTTTCGTCGTAATCGTCATCTGTAACACCTACATTATTTAAATCTTCTGTAGACATTACTTTTGCTACGGTCATTTTTTTCATGTTACCGTGACACTGCTTACAATCTACACCTCCGGCAACGACGTGCTGTGAGTGGTTAAAGTAAACGTGATCTGGCAGGTTATGAACTTTCACCCATTCAATTGGTTTAGTTTCACCTGTATATGCTTTTGCTTCAGGATCCCAACCAGCTGCATCATATATTTGTGCAATTGCCGCAGTTCCGCTTTCATCTTTTCCTTCATTCACCACTTTGTGACAGTTCATACAAACATTTACTGAAGGAATAGTAGCATGTTTTGATTTTGTTACTGCGTTGTGGCAATATTTACAATCAATCTCCAGCTGTCCTGCATGAATTTCGTGTGAATAAGCAAGTGGCTGCTCTGGCTGATACTCTTCATACACACCAAGGTCTAGCCATTTCACCATACCCATTGCCAATAAAAGGATAATAAAAATAAACGCCGTAACACCAAACCATCCTCTGTTTTTCCATGCCCAGCTACGCGCTGCATCACCAATTGTACCTTGTTCGGGCTGTGCAACTCCATCCTGATCTCTTGAAATAGCGGATAAGTTCCCTTTTACTCCACCAACTACTGCAATTACAATAACTAAAAGCCCAGCTAAAAACCACCAGTACAAAGAAGATGATTCTTCATCAACACCAGTTGCAACTGCAACACTTTGACCACCCCCATCTACAGGAGGCGTGAAAGCCTCAATATATGCAAACGCATGATCGATTTGCTCATTCGTCAGCGCCTGGCTTGTCATTACTGACCCCCATTCGTTATACAATGCATTTGCATAAGGGTCTCCAGCTTTAACTACTGCCTGTGAATTTTTAACCCACTTATAAAAATTTTCTTCTGTTGAATTTTCAATCCACCGCTCTCTTGCACCTTTCAGTGCTGGCCCGGTCATATCTTTGTGCGGAAAGTGGCAAGATGCACAATTCGCGTTAAATATACCTTCACCAATTGCAGGGTCGCCCGCAGGTTCTTCTTGGGCATGGAGATTGTATGAGAATGTTAAAAAAGCGAGCGCCGTTACAGCTAAATGCTTGATTTTGTTAGGGATGAACAAACTTTTTATTTTCATTTGCAAAATTTTATTCCTTTTTTGCGGGCAATACAATCCACGCAAGCAGGTACAAAATTAGCACAAAGTGACTTTATCCCTAGCGTTTAAGCCAAATATTGATGCGTGTTGACCTAATTTAAAATGATTCTAAATAAACGGATAATCGCAAACCTTTAAATAATAATATATTGAATGCTTTGATTAATAAAAAGCTGAAAACACATGAGATTGACCAAACAATTAGAACGAGATTTTTTTAACTTTGTTGTCTTTACTAATCACTTCATTATGAAAACGATTTTTTTTACTGTATTTACATTACTTAGCAGCGCATTTACGTTTGGGCAAGATGATTGGCTTAGATTTCCGCCAAGCACGACTGATTCTGCCAAAGCGGATCGGGTAAAACTTGACTATTCGCAAAACAAGGGTAAAGTAACTGTGCATAAAGATGCGCGCTTAGATAAAATTGCGGAGTTTGTTCGTACCGGAGAAGAATCGATTGAAGGGGTGAAAATTGAAGGGTACCGCATTGTTATTTTCTTTGACCAGGACAAATCTGAGGTGGAAGGTCAAAAGGCTGTATTCTTATCGCGTTACAGCGAGCATAAGGCGTATGTTGATTATTTGGCGCCGAATTACCGCGTGCGTGTGGGCAATTTTAGAACACGGTTGGAAGCGGAAGCGCTGAAAGATGAAATTTTAAGCTATTTTCCAACGGCGGTTGTGGTTGAAGATCGTATTCAGCTTCCTAAATTACCTGCCGTTGCGACTCCTTTAGAAAAATAAAGAATGACTTACCCGCTGTGTTTAAGTCGTACTTTTTTAGCCTTTTAACACATAAAAAAATATCCCACGCATTTCAGTTTCTTATGCTATTCATTTTTTTATGATTTTGGTTTAGAATAAAACCACTTTTTTAGCGGTGCCGGACTTTTGATACTGAGCAACCAAAAACCTACCTTCAACAACCCAAAAAGTACGGCGATTAGCAGAAATATATGAAAATAGCTATTTGGTCCTGCCAAATTAAAAAATTCACTGTCAATAGAAAACACATATTTTGGCAATGGCTTGTCAAATTTAACTAGGTTTCCAATGTACCCTGTCCAACAAAACCAAACCAAAAGTACAAAGTCCATTAATAGTAAAAATGCCCCTGCAATTTTACATATTAGCTGAATACTCCTGAAATTCGAGCGCACCTCTTTTTCTTGAAATCCCAGTTGCGAAAACAACGCTTTGCTCATTTTTTCATCCCTATCTAAGTACATCAAATCAACTCCGCAGGATGGACAGAATTTGTGATCTGAATTGACTTTTTTGCGACAATTATCACACCTTATTTTAGTTCGTTTTAACACTGTTTATTTATCATTTATATGCTACTTAATTTTTGTAACCCTTTGTATTGTTCTGTTTTTACTCTGCTCATCATTCAAAAAAAGGGTAGAAAAGAATATAAAATAAAATGCCCACTACAAGAAGAACGCCTGACGTACGGAGAATAAGTGACCCCGATAAAAACCTTTCTTTTTTCTCTCTGAATATATCTATCCCTACGGCTGGGAGTAACAGAATAGATAGTATTCGAATGCCTTGTGTTAACATGGTTTCTTCCATTCTAAAAAAATCCAAAACACCCTGTGAAAAGAATGACGGCAATGGAACGGTGGAGCGTAAACATTGCTGAATGTAAATACTAATAATGCTATGGAGCATTATTGCTACGCTTGTGCTAATTAATACAGAACCTATAATTTTATGACTTTTCATAATTGACCCTACGGTGTTACTTTACTATGTACATGCAATGGTTTGAATATCGTTATCAAGTTGAACCTGTTTTAAATTTCAAAATTTTGCATAGTATAGTTCTGATTGAACCTTTGTTTTTCGTTAGTTAAACGTACAAAAATATTAATTACTATTTCGATTCATTATTCAATTTGTAAGCGAATTTTTAGCCGGACAGCTATGAATAGCTTACCATACGCAGTTAATGCGGCGCTTTTTTCAGCTATGCGTTGTATTAACCTTCGGTTATTACACATGGGTAGATATAAAAAACGGGGTCCCTTTTCAAGAACCCCGTTGTATTATTTATTTTAATTTGTTCTTATAGCTTTGCAGCTACTTCCACTTCGTGGTAAGCCTCAATTTGGTCGCCTACTTTAATGTCGTTGAATTTTTCAATGTTCAATCCACATTCGTAGTTGTTTTTCACTTCCTTCACGTCGTCTTTGAATCGTTTTAATGAACCAAGTTTTCCGTCGTAAACTACCACACCATCTCTAATTACGCGTACATCTGCATTTCTTGTTATTTTTCCTTCGGTTACATAACAACCTGCAATTGTACCCACTTTAGAAATTTTGAATGTTTCGCGAATTTCTGCAACACCTAACACCTCTTCTTTAAACTCTGGTGCAAGCATTCCTTTCATTGCTTCTTCAATTTCTTCAATGGCTTTGTAGATTACAGAGTACAGGCGAATGTCAATCCCCTCTGTTTCTGCCGCTCTACGCGCAATAGCTGAAGGTCGTACCTGGAAACCGATAACAATGGCATCTGAAGCAGAAGCTAGTGTTACATCTGCCTCTGAAATTTGTCCAACACCTTTGTGAATAACATTTACCTGAATTTTTTCTGTCGATAATTTTAAAAGTGAATCTGAAACGGCCTCAACTGAACCATCCACATCACCTTTAATAATCAAGTTTAACTCTTGGAAGTCTCCAATTTTTATACGATCCACAATATCGTCCAATGTTACTTTCTTTTGCGTTCTTAAACCTTGCTCGCGATTTAACTGCTCGCGTTTAGATGCAATTTGTTTTCCTTCTCGCTCATCTGCAAGTACATTAAACTGGTCGCCAGCACTTGGCGCACCGTTAAACCCTAAGATAGATACTGGCATTGACGGCCCCGCTTCTTTAACGCGCTTGCCTTTGTCATTATGCATGGCTTTAATCTTACCAAAGTTATGCCCTGCAATGATTGGATCTCCAACTTTTAACGTACCGGCAGAAACCAATACTGTTGTTACATATCCTTTTCCTTTATCCAGCAACGATTCAACAACCGTTCCGTTTGCACGCTTATTCGGGTTGGCTTTTAATTCCAACATTTCAGACTCTAGTAATACTTTTTCAAGTAGCTCTTCAATGTTTTGTCCTTTTTTAGCAGAAATTTCTTGTGACTGGTATTTACCGCCCCATTCCTCAACAAGGATATTCATCCCTGAAAGTTGCTCTTTAATTTTATCAGGGTTTGCACCTGGTTTATCAATTTTGTTAATTGCAAACACAATTGGTACTCCTGCCGCTTGCGCGTGAGAAATGGCCTCTTTTGTTTGTGGCATCACATCATCATCCGCAGCTACAATAATTATCGCAATATCTGTAACCTGTGCACCACGCGCCCGCATTGCCGTAAAGGCTTCGTGACCCGGTGTATCTAAAAATGTTACGCGCTTTCCTCCTTTTGTTTCTACCGAATATGCACCAATGTGCTGCGTAATTCCACCCGCTTCACCATCAATTACGTTGGCTTGTCGAATGTAATCCAATAGGGATGTTTTACCGTGGTCTACGTGTCCCATTACGGTAACAATTGGTGGGCGTGGTTCCAAGTCTTTCTCATCATCCTCTTCGATTAAAATAGACTCTTGCACCTCAGCACTAATAAATTCAGTTTCAAAACCAAATTCATCCGCCACTAGTTCAATTGTTTCGCGGCTCAATCGTTGGTTGATTGAAGCAAAAACATTCATGCTCATACAAGCAGCAATAACCTCAGTAGGGCTAACGTTCATCATTGTTGCCAATTCAGATACACTAACAAACTCGTTAATTTTTAGAATGTTCTTATCGAGCTCTTCTTGTTCAAGTTCTTCTGCTCGTTTATCCGCAACACTTTGTCGTTTTTCACGACGGAATTTTACTGAATTTTTCTTTTTACCACCTCCTTGAAGGCGGGCTAACGTTTCTTTAATTTCTTTTTGTATTTCAGCATCAGTAACTTGTGGTTTTTCTTTTCCTTTACTGTGTCTGCTAGGCTTACCTCTGCCTTGTCCGCCCTGGCCCTGGTTGCGTGACGCTTGCTGGTCAACACTAACCTTTTTAATGCGTTTTCTTTTCTTTCGGGAGTTGTCTCCTTTAGACTTTTCTTTTTCAACCGGCAATTTAATTTTACCAACTACAACAGGGCCTGTCAATTTTTTTGACGTTGCTTTAATGGTTGTAATTTCCGGTTTAGTCGTCGCGGCAGGCGTTTGTTCTTCTTCTTTTTTGGCAGGTTCAGCAGCTTTTTCTTCTTCCTTCTTAGGCTTGGCAGGCTCAGGTTTATTTTCTACTACTGGTTCTTTTTTCTTACGGTCCGGACGTGTTTTTTGGTTAATTGAATCCAGGTCAATTTTACCAACTACACGCGGGTTGCCGCTTTTAGCTTCCTCTACTTCTTCAGTTTCTGGTTCTTCTGCCGTTTTTTCCTCTTCTTTTTCAGCTACAGGAGCTTCTTCTTTCTTCTCCTCTTTTTTCTCTTCAACCACTGGTTCTTCCACCACTTTAGGTGCTACCTTCTTTTCAACGGGTTTTGGAATTATCAGCTCTTCTTCGTCCTCTTCATCATCTTCATCCTCATCTGTTTCTGCACCTTCTTTGCCTTCTTCTTTTTTGACATCTCTCAACGAAATAGACTCTCGTTTCTCTCTGCCAATCCCAACGGTCTCTGAGTTTTGTTTTGCTTCCTTATCGTCCGCAAATTCCTCATCCAGTATACTCAAGATATCTGCCTCTATCTTGGTATTCGGTTTTGAGTCAATTTCGACCCCTTTGGTTTTCAAAAAATCAACAATAGTTGCAATACTAATGTTGTATTCTTTGGCTGCCTTGTTTAACCTTTTTGCCTTTTCTGCCATTCTAACTTTTTACTTTCTGCCTATGTTTAAAAATAGTTACGTCTTGTTCTATTCTTTGTTTCTTTCTGCGCCTTTTTTATTCAAACTCTGCTCGCAACACACGCATTACATCCTCTACTGTTTCCAGCTCAAGGTCTGTTCTACGGGTTAACTCCTCTACTTCTAATTCAAGAACGGATTTAGCAGAATCTAATCCTATGGATTTTAATTCTTTTATCACCCATCCTTCAATTTCATCTGTGAACTCATCTAAATCCACATCTTCTATATCTTCTGCACCTTCACGGTACACATCAATTTCGTATCCACTTAAGCGGCCTGCCAATTTAATGTTGTGCCCCCCTTTACCAATTGCCAATGAAACCTGGTCTGTTTTCAAATACACGTCTGCACGCATTGTTTCTTCATCAAGCTCTATTGACGTTATTTTTGCCGGAGATAGTGCCCGTTGAATGAACAACTTATCATTAGCTGTATAGTTAATTACGTCAATGTTTTCATTTTTCAATTCACGTACAATTCCGTGAATACGTGCTCCTTTCATACCAACACATGCCCCAACCGGATCAATACGATCGTCGTAAGACTCTACAGCTACCTTGGCTCTTTCGCCCGGTTCGCGAACAATTTTCTTAATGGTTATTAATCCATCAAACACTTCAGGTACTTCTAACTCAAACAAACGCTCCAAAAACTCTGTTGCCGTTCTTGATAATACGATAATCGGGCTGTTGTTTCTTAAATCAACCCGTGCCACTACGGCACGCACAGATTCGCCCTTTTTAAAGTAATCTGAAGGTATTTGTTCTTGTTTTGGTAAAATTAGTTCATTTCCTTCATCATCCAAAACCAAAATTTCACGTTTCCACACTTGGTAAACTTCTCCGGTGATGATTTCGCCAATGCGCTCTTTGTATTTTTTGTAAATATGATCTTTTTCTAGCTCTAAGATTCTTGAAATCAAATTTTGTCTTAATGACAATACGTTTCTGCGTCCAAAGTCATCTAATTTTACCTCAGCGGCTACTTCTTCCCCTACTTCAAAGTCGGGTTCAATTTCAATTGCTTTTGATAAAGCTATTTCAGTATTTATATCCTCTACCTCACCATCCGGTACAATTTCTCTGTTAATCCAGATTTCAACATCCCCTTTATCGGGGTTAATAATGACATCAATATGGTCGTCTGTACCATATTTTTTCTTGAGCATTGATCTAAAAACATCTTGTAGGATGTTCATCATTGTTTCTCTGTCAATATTTTTGAATTCCTTAAACTCCGAAAAGGATTCTATAAGTTCCAACGCATTCATATCTTCTATTTATTAAAACGAAATGATCAGTTTTGTTTCTTTTATTTCACTGTATTTTAAAGGTATCTCCTCTGTTATCCAAACTTTTTTCTTGCGGCCTTCGAGTCTTTTTTTCTCTTTTACTTCAAGCACAATTCCTTCTTCGTCTACTTCTTTCAGTAGTCCTTCAAAACGCTGACCGTGCTCAAAGGTGAGTATTTTTACCTCTCTGCCTTTGTTTTTTTGATATTGTTTTTGCACTCTAAACGGTTGGTCAAGTCCGGCGGATGATACTTCGAGCGAAAAATCTTCGGTTTCCCGATCTAAATTATGCTCAATGTTTCGGCTTACCGCCATACAATCCTCAATTGACACCGCCCCTTCTTCACGGTCTAACTCTAAAAAAATTTGGTTGCCGCTTCCAATATTCAAATTTACAATGTAAAGCTGTTCGTCACGTTCTGCAATCCTTTCTTCTGCCAGTTTTGTAATTGTTTCTTTGTCTATCATTTCGAAGTACAAAAAGAGGGGACTGCTGTCCCCTCGTTGTTCTTTTAATATCTTTAACGCCGCAAATATAGTGAACTATTTACAATTATCAAATGTTTTCACAAATTAAGTTTTATGTAAGAAATGGTTATGTATTTATAATTTCGTGTACCATTATCTTACTCGGAGAGGCATCACTCTCTACGCTCATTATTTGAATTTGAATTAAATAATCACCGTCTTCTAGTGTGTTCGGAATGTAAATTAGTTCTGAAATTGTTTTATGAGTTTGCGGGTCGGCCGGATAATTCCAAAATGTATGATGCGCTGCTAACTCGCCTCCATCTACTTCTCTGTCAACAGATGGCAGGTCGGTCATAAAGTGATCTACCCCTAATTGATTCATTAATTCCATTGCGTCTTTTGTAAAGTAAGCGGGGTTTGTTCCAGAGTATTTTTTTGTCTTTTTATCTGCTGCATTGGGTAGTGTTCGAATCAATACTGCTTTTTGATTATTCCAGTTTTTAGTTTTTTCTCGTAGGCTTTCAGCATCAATCACCGTATCTGTTTGTTGGTCTGTTTTATTGATTCTTTCTTTTGGTGTAACGCTAATGATTCGTCCGAAAAAGTGAAACTCGGTTAAGCAGTGGTTAATGGTGTACGGCTCGGTAGAAATGTGCCCAACACACTCGGTATGTGTGCCATTTCCGTGGGGATTAATTGTGATCCCTTTAAAGTTAACCGGGCCTCCTTTCGTTGTGTCTCCAATAAAATTTTCTGTTATCACTGGTTTTATTTCTACAGGATCGCAATACCACGCGTTTACATTGTCTCCCCCTTGCCGAATGGGTATGGATACATCAATGCCATTATTTGTATCAATATATTGGGTTGCATTGATGTGTAATTTCATGTTCTTTTAACTTTGTAATTGTGAAATTAAATAAACTATTCTGTTTTGAGCAAAATTTGACTTAAAAACAGGATGAACGGGCAATTTTATTTGAATATCTTTGTCCATTGAATAACCCGTTATGAAACATAAGCTTGTTCTTGAAGATGATTTTGATTTCGAATTAATCGGAATTTGTTCGAGTAATGCAGATTACCGGTTAAGTTGGGGCATTAATAAGGCGTTACACATCACGTTGTCTAAAGACAAGGATTTTGAGGTACGGCTTAAAAAAGGCGGTCAACATTTATACTCTTTTTACAGCTACTATGATGAAGCCGAACATATTGAGTATTATTTGATAAAAAATGTGTCCAACAATTACAAGCGATTGATTCCAGAAAAGGATCAAATCGACTACTTTTTGGTTATTAAGAATAATTTTACGCAAGAAATTAATACTATTTTAACAAACCTCAAGCGGGTAGATAGTATATTGACGGCGTTTGTTTTTGATCCGAATGCTTTAAAATCAAAAGAGTATTTAATCTTTTAGTTTGGTGCGAAATAGGGTCAAATTCGAGAAAAAATAAACATTATGAAAAAAACAAAGATTGTTGCAACTATGGGACCGGCTTCGGCAGGTTCAAAAGCAATTTTGGAGCGAATGATTTTGGAGGGTGTAAATGTATGCCGGTTAAATTTTTCGCACGGTACGCATGCCGATCATTTGCGCACAATCGAAATGATTCGTGAAATAAATACAGAGCAAGGCTTACATATTTCTATACTAGCAGATTTGCAAGGGCCTAAAATTAGAATTGGAGAGGTTGAAGATAACGGAGTGGAGCTAAAGGATGGCGCAACGCTTTTTATTACGACAAAAGAGTGTGTAGGTACAAAAGACAGGGTTCACTTAACCTACAGCCAGTTTCCAAAAGACGTGTCTATTGGTGACAAGGTGTTAATGGATGACGGAAAACTGCAATTAGAGGTGGTTAAAACAAATCATAAAGATGAGGTTGAAACACTGGTGATTCACGGTGGTACGCTAAGTTCAAAAAAAGGGGTTAATTTGCCAAATACGGCTATTTCGTTGCCTTGCATTACCGAAAAAGATGCAAAGGATTTAGATTTTGCCTTGGCACAAAAGGTAGATTGGGTTGGGCTTTCTTTTGTTCGGTCTGCGCGTGATATTATTGAACTAAAGCACATAATTGCCAATAGTCAATCACACGCCAAAGTAATTGCAAAAATTGAGAAACCTGAAGCGATTGACGATATTGAGGATATTATTAAAGCCACTGATGCCTTAATGGTAGCGCGAGGAGACTTAGGTGTGGAAGTGCCAATGGAGCGGGTGCCTAATTTGCAAAAAATGATGATTAAACAGTGCCGTAAATATGCAAAACCTACGATTGTTGCCACGCAAATGATGGAGAGTATGATTAACAATTTTACACCTACACGAGCAGAGGTAAATGATGTTGCCAATGCTGTTTTAGATGGTGCAGATGCTGTAATGCTTTCGGGTGAGACATCTATTGGTAAATATCCCGTACAGGTTATCCAAGCCATGACAAAAATTGTGAATGAGGTGGAAAAAAACGATATAATTTACCACAAAGAGGAGCTCCCAGAAAAAAACCAGGAGCGTTTTATTTCTGACTCTATTTGTTTTAATGCTACGCGATTAGCACAGCGAGTTGAGGCAAAGGGCATTATTACTATGACTTTTTCGGGTTATACGGCTTATAAAATTTCAAGTCAACGTCCAAAATCAGATACATTCGTATTTACTATAAATAAGCAAATTTTAACGCAGCTAAGCCTTGTATGGGGTGTGCAGGGTTATTATTATGATAAAATGGTAAGTACAGACCACACCATTACGGATAGTAAATATATTTTGAAGAAGAAAGGGCTAATTCGTGACGGCGATATTGTTATAAATATTGCTTCTGTTCCAATTGAGGAGAAAGGAAAATCGAATATGGTGAAGTTGAGTTATGTTTAGGTTCTGGGATTGAGCTTTTTAGTCGTGAGTCGTGAGTTGATAGATTTTAGATTTTAGAACGCTGCGCTATTAGATCATAGATCGCGTTGCTCATAGATTTTAGAGGGCTGTGCTCTTAGATCATAGATCGCGTTGCTTATAGATTTTTAGAACGCTACGCTATTAGATCATAGATCGCATTGTTTATAGATTTTTAGAACGCTGCGCTTATAGATTTTATAGCGCTGTGCTATTGGATATTATTGAAACTTGATTGTGGGGAGTGTTCATCCCAAAAAAAGTATTCTGAGGGTAGCCTAAGTGCACGTTTTTGGATGATGCTTTTAGCGCTACTTATTGTGGTTGTCAGACAATTTCACTTATAACTGCCCGCCCAAAACGGTTACTAGTTTAAATAATGATTCATTACCCGCAGCGTTTTTTACGGAAACTAAAATAACATACGTTCCTATTGCTGCTTTTTCACCATTGTCGTTAATGCCATCCCATTTTACGAAGCCACGCTGGCCAATAAAGTAATTGTCTTGCAACATACGAATGGTTCTGCCTTGGTTGTCATAAACAATAACATCTGTTATGTTGTCGGTATCAATCAAATCAAAATTAATTGTCACTACGTCATTGTAACCGTCATTGTCTGGCGAGAAAAGTTGAGGGCTTACGCTCACTTCGCCTAATGAGGTTGGCATTAAGAATTGTGAATTTTGATAACCCGGTGTTCCCCAATCGACATTTTCAGACGCGGTGTGCCAATTTTCGGGGTTATTCATTCCGCCGCCAGAGGTTATCCGTTCTAATGCTTTTCCATCTTCTGTGCTGAGCAATGCAAAATGAAAATCTTCATCATAATGAAAATAATCTACAAAAGATGAATCCGCTAATGTGAGGTATACTGTACCCGAATCATTCGGATAAGTTGGTAAATCTGTCTCTAAAAATGTACCTTCGGCATAAATTGAAAAAGCGTCAATGATGTCTGTTGAGTCTTCGGTCAATACTAAATATTCGCCCGGTAGCATTAATTGTTGCGCTGTGCCTACTTGCTCAAAATTGCTAATTCCGTCCTCATCATCATAATTGGCTAAGTAAAGTTGATGCGCATCTAAAATTTTGTTTGATTTATTGTAAATCTCCACATAATCTGATCCTCCGGTAAGTGGGTTAAATAAAATTTCATTTAAAATGATATCTTCTGGTTCAATTATTCCGGGTAATCCAAATTTTACGGTTTGGTTAATTGTATTCCCCCAACAGTCTGCCCCGCCACCTACGGTTAGTTCATAAATAACGCTTGGCTGCAAGGTTTCTGTAGTTAATATTGCCTTATCTAATGCTGTAAAAATACTTGAAAGGGCATCTAACCCAGGTACTGTTGTTACTATTAAACCAACTGTGGTGTCCATAGATTCACTAAATGATAACTCTACCGTTGTTTCGTTAATAATTTGAAGGTTTGATACGGTTGGCGCGGTTACATCATCCTCATCTGTCCATATAGAATTTTGTACACCGGGCGTGCCACCTGACGGGTTTACTGAGGCTCCCCAATTATTAAAATCACTACACGGCGAATTTAGGTGTTTGCGCTCCAGTGTCCAGCCTCCATCATCTTTATCCGTGTCTTTGTACCACGATACTTTATAGCGAATGGAGTCAATCTCAAGTCCTGTATCGTCTTTCAACACTAAATCATCTTCTGAATTTGTGAGCGTAGGTAGGCCATCTGTTTCTAAAAAATTAGCAATTCCAACAAGTGATCCGTCTCCAGGACTACAAATTACGACATAAGCGTTGGGCGCTAATACATAACTATTTAATGTGGCTGTGGTAGTATTATCTTTCACAATCCAGCCGGCTAAATTAAACGTTTTGGCTGATCGGTTGTAAATTTCAAAAAACTCAACCTCTGGCAAGCCAATAACCGGGTTAGGATCTGCCAATACTTCGGTAAAAATCACGTCGTTATTCGCGGCAACTTCTGGTACAAAATAAAGAAACGTTTCTGTTGCCGGAGCCTCAATTGTGTTTCCATCTAAATCCTCTACCAAAGCAACATCAATTTCATACGTCGTTCCGTTAATAAATGCTGTGGCAAACGTTAAATGCACCAAAGCGGGGTCAACACCATCTAAAATTGCCGTAACGGGATTCCCTATTCCTTCATTTACCGTATAATTTGCGGTTGTTTGCCCGGTAATTGCATCTACCGGTTCAGAGAATTGAACATCTAAGGCTGTTGCTGAAATGGGTGTAACACTCACCAGCTCGGGTGCGGTGCCATCTGCATAAGGTACGCCTAAATCATCAAAATAAAACAATTCTGAACGAGATGAGGTGTACTTGCAAAACACTCCAACGTGTGATGCTGTGGTGTGTGTATTGTCTAACGTTGTCCCTTCAGAAGCAAATGCAAAACCGCCGGTGGGATCGCTCAATAATTCCCAATTTCCAGCAGCATCTCGGGTTACCCGAACGCGCGCAGTTACATCTGCCACATCTACTGCGTCATCTGCACCATCAATAATTTTGGTAATGGAAAGGCCATCTTGCCGGTAAAGGCTTATTTCATCAGTTGTGTTGCCTATCAAAACAAAATAGCCATTTAGGCTTTCTTTTAAGTTGGAGTTATCGGCCATTAGATACACCCTCGCATTATTGCCAGATGACGGGTTGAAATCCATACGCACCCAAAAATCCCACGTTACATCATCTATTATACTACTGGCTGTTGACAGGTAAGAGGTGTCCTCTTCTGCTGGCGCTACTAAATGCAATTGATTTTCGGCATTAACCTCAAAATTAGCCTCCATACCTAACCACGTCGGAGCCGTTGTAAAGTCACCGTCAGAAAAATCATCAGAAAATTGACTGAATGTTACGAACGTAACTAATAAAAAGATGGGTGTTAAATAAAATCTCATACTGCCTCTGTAAACGACTGCTAAATATACTACTTTTGGAGGGTCAAAAAAAATTTTTAATGAAACTAGCAGTTGTTGGCGCCACCGGAATGGTAGGTACAGAAATTTTAGCTGTTCTTAATGAGCAGCAATTACCAGTGGATGAATATCTTTTTGTTGCGTCTGAAAAATCCGTTGGAAAAGAAATAATCTTTCAAGGTAAAACGCATACTGTGATTGGTTTAACCCAAGCTGTGCAAGCCAAACCAGACATAGCTATTTTTTCTGCCGGGGGAGCTACGGCTTTGGCCTGGGCGCCAAAATTTGCAGAAGCGGGCACAACGGTTGTGGACAATTCTAGTGCATTTAGAATGGAAAAAGACCATCCTTTAATTGTGCCAGAAATTAACGCAAACTTAATTTCTAAAAGTGATAAAATTATTGCTAACCCCAACTGTTCTACTATTCAGTTGGTAATGGTACTCGCCCCTTTGCATAAAAAATATGGTGTAAAACGTGTGGTTGTTTCTACCTATCAATCCATTTCTGGTTCGGGCATTAAGGCTGTACGCCAATTGGAAAATGAAAAAAATGGGGTTGAAGGCGAAATGGCTTATCCATACCCAATTAATGAAAATTGTCTTCCGCATTGTGATGTTTTTTTAGAAAATGGCTACACGAAGGAAGAGATGAAGTTAACAAACGAGACGAAGAAGATTTTGGACCCTGCCATAAATGTAACTGCCACTGCGGTGCGCGTGCCTGTTTCGGGTGGCCATTCTGAAGCTGTTAACATTCAGTTTGAACATGATTTTGACATTTCTGAAGTGCGTCGTTTAATGCATGATACAACTGGAATTACGCTAAAAGATCAAGTTGAAACGAACACCTATCCTATGCCAGCTTATGCCAGGGGTAAAGATGACGTTTTTGTGGGCCGTATTAGACGAGATGAAAGCCAACCGAACACGTTGAACTTATGGATTGTAGCAGATAATTTAAGAAAGGGAGCCGCAACAAATGCTGTGCAAATTGCCCGCCATTTAATGCAGCATGAATTAGTTTAATTTTTTGCATTTTAATTCCTGTTTACATTTGGTTAACATTGGGTAAATACACTCTATTTTTAGGGATCTGTCCCAAAAAATTTGTTTTTCGTCGAAAAAAAAGGGTGAATGGTTTAAATAATCGTTAAATTAAGGTTATCAAAAACTAGAACACCATGAAAAAATCAATCCTATTTTTAGGTGGTTTGACACTTTTGGCTCCATGTGTCGCATCCGCCCAACTCTTTTCATTGCAAAGCGCAACAGAAGAAATTATTCGAATTGAACATCAACTAACTGCAGAAGCACTTCCGTTAGGAACAGAAAATACAGTTACTATTGATGCACTGGATTATGTGAACTATTCAACTACACATGAAATTGTGTCTATGGAAGTTGGCGCTCCGAGCCTTCCTTTTTACACAGAATCGGTTGCTATTCCTTTCAATGGTGCTGCGCATTTAGAAGTTTCGCACACTGGTTATACCGATTTTGAAGATGTACTTATTGCTCCGTCTAAAGGGAGTTTAAAACGAAATGTATCGCCAAGTGCTGTCGCCTACACGTTTGGAGAGGCCTATGAAACTGATGCCTTTTTTCCGGGAGAACTGGCCACTATTACTACACCGTTTAATTTAAGAAATAGCCGCGGGGTTACTGTAATTGTAAACCCGTATCAATATAACCCGGTAACAAAAACATTGCGCGTTTACCATCACATCTCTGCTAAAATAGTTATTGACCCAACTGTAGAAGGTATAAACGAATTGGTGCCGCAGGTAGAAACATCTGCAACGTTTATGGAAATTTATGATCAGTTTTACCTTAACCCATCTGCCTTAAAAACAGATGCGCGCTACACTCCGCAAGAAGAAGAGGGTGATTTACTGATTATTACCACCAATTCGTTTGTAGATGAAATTATGCCATTGGTAGTATGGAAAACACAGGCGGGTATTAAAACAACTATTGCCACCAAAGAAGATATTGGTGCTTCTGATGTTGCTATTAAAAATTACATTTCTGACTTTTATGACGAAAACCCCAACCTGGTACATGTACTTTTAGTTGGCGATCACGCGCAAATTCCAGCGCATACTTACGGGCCTTCGGGCTGGGAAGAACTTTGGAGTGATTCTTATTACGGACAAATGACGGGTGATTTATATCCCGAATTATTTGTTGGACGATTTTCTGGAAGTAGCTATCAAATTCAGACTATGGTGGAGCGCACTTTGGAATATGAGAAAAACCCGGCAGCAGGAGAATGGATGACCCGTGCCATTGGATTAGCATCTAACGAAGGGGCAGGTTATGGAGATGATAGTGAGGCCGATTGGCAACATGCACGTAACAATCGTGCGAAGTTATTAAACTACGGTTATTCTAAAGTGTATGAGTTTTACGACGGAAGCCAGGGCGGTGCAGATGCGAACGGAAACCCCAGCCCTACAATTATTAACCCCGCAGTAGAGGAAGGTATTGGTTTATTCAATTATACCGGGCATGGTGATGAAACGACTTGTGTAACGGGTAATTATTCATCTACCCACATTAATAGTGCTGAAAACAACGGAAAATATCCATTCGTTATTTCAGTAGCATGTAATAATGGAACGTTTACGGCCGGAACCTGTATTTCTGAAACATGGCTTAGCGCGCAATACGGAGGGTCGCCCACTGGAGCAATTGCTGCATGTGGTTCAACGATATTAATGGCGTGGGCTGAGCCTATGCAAACGCAAGATGAAATGGCTGAAATAATTTCAGAAGCTTATGAGGGAAATAGAAAAGCTACATTGGGTGGTATTTTTTACAACGCACAAATTAGTATGCTCGAAGACTACGGCGGATCAACCACTGCCAATGAGGTTATGCAGACATGGGTTATGTTTGGAGACCCCTCTACCCTTTTCAGAAATAAAGAAACCATGACACTAGAGGTAAACCACTGGTGGAATGTAGAAAATGGTATAAGCAGCATTACGGCAGATTGCTTAACAGAAGATGCCACGGCTGCAATTGTTCAAGACGGAATTTTATTGGGAACAGCTAAGGTTAGCGGTGGAGCTGCCACTATTACCTTTCCGCCCTTAACGTCAGACGAGCCTTTATTGTTAACCGTAACTAAACAAAATTATAAGCCTTACCAAGCGGTAATTACTGTTGGTGACGGGCCAGCTTCTGTAAATACAGAAGAAACACAGTTGGTAGCTGTTTACCCTAACCCGGCAACTACGGCCGTTACGGTGAAATGGACAAACCAGGAAGTGCCTAGTCGTGTTGAAATAACGGATTTGTCGGGCAAGGTGGTTTATCAAAATAACGCATTGAATAATAGCACAGAATTAATTGAAACGGCTGATTTTTCAAAAGGCGTTTACCTGTTGTCTGTAACGTTTGGGGCAACGGTTCAAACATCTAAACTTATAATTCGTTAATGCATTTAAAAAAAATAAATCAAAGCCTTTTCTTAATTGAAAGGGCTTTTTTTAATTTTGATGGTATGAAAAAGATTTTATCATTCTTGTTGACGGCTGCGCTAGCCGTAAGCTGTGGAAGCCAAAAAGAAACGGTTAGTGAAAATGAGGCGAATCGTGAAACGATCACACAGCCTGTTAATACAACTAGTACAAGTTACCGGTTTGCTGGTGTGGTAAAGGTAACGGAGAGTTGTGGTATCTATATTGATGCGGCAAGCACTGACAAACGGTTACGTCTGGCTCCGCTAAATTTGGAAGAACGTTTTCAGAATGATGGTATGCGGTTAAAATTTAGCTATGAAATTAAAGAGGGAGCTACTTTCCCTTCGGATTGTAATATTACGTATGCTGTTACGCTTAGGGATGTTTCGTTAATGCGTTAGCGAACCACTACTGTGGTTGCTGTTCTTCCACAACTTCAACTTCCGTTTCTGCCTCTAAGTTGTCATAAATTCGCACGTTTGTTTTATTCCGTTTTTTATAATACACTACCGCCAAATCACGGTATTCCATATTGTTAATGTCAAAATCGCGTAAAGCAGGGTTGATGAGGCGAATACTGTTATTAAAATAAAGGGGCATTACCACAGCATCATTCATTAAAATTTGATCTGCCTTGGCATAAAGTTCCATTCGCTTTTTATCTTCAATCTCTAATAAAGCAGCTTCGTACAATGTGTCAAACGCTGGGTTTGAATACCGAAAATAATTGATGGAGGACTCTTGCCCTTCTATGATGTTTTTGCCGTAAAACAAATACAAAAAGTTAGATGGATCGGGGTAATCCGCAATCCAACCAAAGCGCCAAAAATCAAGCTGACCTTTTTCTACCATAGGGTGTAATTCTGACATTGGAATGACGTTAAATGTAATATTAACCCCAATATTTTTTTTAAGCATAGCCGTTAAGGCTTCTGCCACTTTTTGGTTGATGCCACCGCTAGCGTTAAGGTTTAGTGTAACCGTTGGAAAATCTTTACCATTTGGATATCCGGCAGTCGCCATTAATTCTTTTGCCTTTTCTGGATTAAAATCGTACCCGTTCACATTTTGCGCAGGGTATCCTTTCATGTAAGGCACAAAGCCATTATGCGCGGCGCTCCCTTCACCTTCTAACACAAAATCAATTAGCGAATCACGGTCAATGGCATAATTAAATGCCTTGCGTACGCTTACGTCTCCAAAAACTTCACTTGTAGATAAAAAACCATAATACTGCACATTTAAGCTATTTACCGATTGCACTTCAAACTCCTTGTTTTTACCATCTTTGGCCTCTTCGAGCGTGCCCATAATGTTTTGAATTTCTTCTACAGGTAGTCCCCAAATCATGTCCAACTCATCACTTCTAAAAGCGGCTAGTTCTTCTTCTTTATCTTTAATAAAAGAAAAATGGAGCTGACTTAAAAACGGCAATTGGTTTCCAAATTCATCTTTACGCCAATAGTTTTGGTTTTTAACAAAGGTAATTTCAGAACCGTTTTCAATTTTATCGGCTATGAATGGACCTGTGCCTACAATTTTATTTTGCATACCGTCGTATCCGTAAGCATCTATTGCCTCTTGTGGGTATACAGCAGAAGCTAACACTGAAAGTAAATAGGGAAATCCAGCATAAGGGTTAATTAACTCCATTTTTAATGTGTAATCGTCCACTACTTGTATGCCCGCTACTTCTTTGGCGCTACCCATTCCATATTCTTTTGCACCTACTACTTTATCGCGAAAAAGTGCCGACCATTTATTGAACTCATTATTTGAACATAAAAATTCAAAACATTTTTTAAAGTCCGTTGCTTTTACTTCTCGTCCCACTCCGTCTTCAAAACAGTCATCATCAATAAACATTACCCCTTGGCGCAAAATGAATGTGTAGTTTTTTTTTGCATTATCAATTTCAAACTTCTTGGCTATGCACGGCTCTACTTCTAATGTTTTTTGGTTTAACCGCAACAACCCCTCGTAACCCTGGCTTGATAGGTGTGTTGAATACACGTCATTAATAGAGGCTGGAAAAAGGCTGGTGTAATCCTCAATAGAGTTCATGTGAAGAATGCCTCCTTTAAATTTTCCTCCGTTTACTTTTATTAATTCTGATGGGTCTTCAATTGGTTGATTTGTTTGTTCGGAATTTCCGTTACATGCATAAAATAGTGCGGTGGGGAAAAGCAGTAAAGCAAATAGTTTGAAACGGTTCATGACATAGTTTAATAGTAAAACAAATATATAAAATCTAACGAGAAAACGGCTGAAATTAGATGTTAACCGCCCTTCTGTAAGGATTTTTATGCGTGTAACCGTCCGGATTTGTGAAACGCAATGAAAGTTCAAAACCACCCCTGTAAGATGACGCTGGATTTAACCCTGAAACGTTAATATCGTAAGACATTCCGATTGAGAATGTTTTGATATCTAAAAACAACTGCGGAATTACTGCATCAAACACATTGTTTACCCTAAAATTGAATCCTCCACTTAAGGCAATGTCTTTACCAAACCCTGTCATTTTAGAACTTGATGTAAATTGATATTTAACTAAGCCACCAAATAATACTTGACTTTGTGGCCCTTGAAAACTTGCCGTGATGTTAGGATACCAGTAAAGATCTTCAATAGGTGTACCAAAAAGTGCAGAACCGTGCAACACTAATTTCATGGGTAAACGATCTGTTCCAATAACAGAAAAGCCATTTTTTGGTCTGTTGATGTGGTATACGGCAATGCCTACTTTCGCATCTTGCGGTGCAGCGGCTACTACATTTTTATCATTTTTACTATACCAGTAACCCACTCCGGCGGAAAAATCCCAAAATTGAAGCGGAAGATAATCTACACCTTCTCCGTTAAATAATGAAGGGTCATAAGACAAACCGGAATATTGCGAACCCCACTGCATGTTGGCAGGGTTGATACCAATACTTGTGCTACCCCCTTGTAAACCCACGGACAAGCGTTGATTACGCGAAATGCGAATTAAACTGGCAAAAGAGGCTCCAATAGTCGTTGTTCCTAACTCCACAGTGCCAGAAACATCTTTAGAGGCATATAAGCCCGCGCCAAAATAAGTGGGTTTTCGGGCACGCCCTTTTCCAAACGATACTTCTGCAGAGGCGGCGTATGTTCTAAACGTATTATCTACGGATTGCCATTGATCTTTCCAATTTGTGGTGGCTTGAATATTGCCACTGAACATTCCTGTAAAAGCTGGGTTTACTAAAAATCCTGTTCGTGTAATTTGGGTAAAATGAATGTCTTGTCCGGCACTATTAAGTGCAGCACCAAAAAGGATTAAAAAATATAGTAAACGTTTCTTCAATTTATCGATTATACTTAAAAGGTACACTAAAGTTACGGAATTATGCCTGCGAATTCAAGCAATGCCCTGTATATAAACGAAAAACCCGTTTTAAATTGTATAAAACGGGTTTTTCAATGTATTGTTGTTCACCTTTTTAGTACTAGTACTTTTGTATTTCAAAGGTTTCCATGAATTTTGTGGTAAAGTTTCCTTTTCTGAAATTTTCATCTTTCATTAGCTGGATGTGAAAAGGTATTGTTGTTTTAACACCGTCAATAAAGTACTCCTCTAAAGCGCGCTCCATTTTTGTAATGGCTTCTTCACGCGTTTGAGCTACGGTAATTAATTTTGAAATCATAGAGTCATAATACGGAGGAATAACGTACCCTGCATAAACGTGGGTATCAATTCTAATTCCATGTCCACCTGGCTCATGATAATCCGTAATTTTACCCGGGCTTGGGCGGAAACCATTCAACGGGTCTTCTGCATTTATACGACACTGAATGGCGTGCATTGTGGGAATGTATTCTTTTCCGGTAATTTTTTCGCCTGCGGCAAGTTTAATCTGCTCTTTTATTAAGTCGTAGTTAATTACCTCTTCTGTAATGGTGTGCTCTACTTGAATTCGCGTATTCATTTCCATGAAATAAAAATCGCGATTTTTGTCCACTAAAAATTCAACCGTACCCACGCCTTCGTATTTTACCGCTTTAGCCGCTTTTACTGCCGCTTTACCCATGCGCGAACGCAAACGGGTGGTCATAAATGGTGAAGGTGTTTCCTCTACTAATTTTTGGTGTCTACGTTGAATTGAGCAATCTCGCTCAGACATGTGACATGCATTTCCATATTTATCTCCAGCTATTTGAATTTCAATATGGCGGGGCTCTTCAATGAACTTTTCCATGTACATCCCATCATTTCCAAACGCCGCTTTTGATTCTGTCCGTGCTGAATTCCATGCTGCTTCTAACTCTTCTTCTTTCCAAACCACGCGCATTCCTTTACCACCACCGCCGGCTGTTGCTTTAAGCATAATGGGATAAACAACTTCTTTTGCGGTTTTTTTAGCGTCTTCAAAATCTTTCAATAACCCGGCAGAACCAGGAATACAAGGTACACCAGCTTTAATCATGGTTGCTTTGGCAGATGCCTTATCTCCCATTCCTTCAATCATTTCTGGAGAAGCCCCAATGAATTTAATTCCATTTTCCTCACATACTTTTGAAAAACTTGCATTTTCTGACAAAAATCCGTAGCCAGGGTGTACAGCATCTGCATTTGTAATTTCACACGCCGCAATTATTCGGGCAATGTCTAAATACGATTCTGAACTTGGTGGTGGACCAATACACACGGCTTCATCTGCAAACCTTACGTGCAAACTTTCGCGGTCTGCGGTTGAGTAAACAGCCACTGTCTTAATTCCCATCTCTTTACACGTACGAATAACCCGCAGTGCAATCTCTCCTCTATTTGCTATTAGTATCTTTTCAAACATTTTTGCATTGTTTAATTCACACGTAACTTGACAGTGTCAAGTAGCACGTGCTAGATTAACGATTCGATTCTAAGTTTTTCTACAAAAAGAAACTTAGCTTAATTTAAGACGGATCAACAAGAAATAACGGTTGATCGTATTCGATTGGTGAATTATCATCTGCCAATACTTTTACAATTTTACCTGCTACTTCTGATTCAATTTCGTTGAACAACTTCATTGCTTCTACAACGCAAATTACATCTCCAACACTAATTGTGTCGCCTACATTTACAAACGACTCTTTATCTGGAGAAGGTTTGCGGTAGAACGTCCCGATCATTGGAGATTTAATTTCAATTAAATTACCATTGTCTGCCGCCTTTTCTTCTGCCGGTGGTGTACCTCCAGCAGGTGCTTGCTGCGGCGCAGCCTGCGGTGCATTTTGCTGTTGCGGCATTGCCTGCACGGGTGGTGCTTGTACAATGTACTGTTGCTCCTGTACGCCAGATTCGGTTTTAATTGTGATTTTGAAATCACCTTGTTCTATGCTTACCTCGTTTACTCCTGATTTTGAAACAAACTTGATTAAGTTCTGAATTTCTTTACTATCCATGCTCATAATTTATTCTATAAGATTTTAGTTTTAGACTGGTGTTTTAGTACGCCCATTTTAAATATGTTGCTCCCCATGTAAAGCCACCCCCAAAGGATGCCAGTACAATGTTGTCGCCTTTTTTAAGTTTATCTTCCCACTCCCACAAGCACAATGGAATTGTACCTGCCGTGGTGTTTCCGTATTTTCTAATATTAACCATTACTTTATCTTTCGATAAGCCCATTCTGTTTGCCGTAGCATCAATGATACGCAAATTTGCTTGATGTGGTACTAACCAATCAACATCTGCACCGGTTAAATTGTTCTTTTCCATAATATCGGCAGAGACATCTGCCATGTTGCGAACGGCGTGTTTAAACACCGTTTGCCCCTCCTGGTAAACAAACCTTCCCGGATCGTTTACATTTTCTGCCGTTATGGGTTCTTTTGACCCACCAATGGATTGCAACAAATATTGCCGGCCGGATCCATCTGCCTTTAAAATCGTATCTTGAATACCAAAACCTTCTTCATTTGGCTCTAATAATACGCCACCGCCACCGTCGCCAAAAATAATACATGTCGCGCGGTCTTGGTAGTTAATGATACTCGACATTACATCAGCCCCAACTACTATTACTTTTTTGTACGTGCCATTTTCAACATATACACGGCCAACATCTAATGCATATAAAAAGCCTGAACATGCTGCGCTTAAGTCAAAACCCCAGGCATTAACGCATCCGGCTTTGTCACACATTACGTTGGACGCACTTGGAAAGCGGTAATCTCCAGTAATGGAACCAACAATTACCATGTCAATTTCTGCAGGGTCAATTCCGCGTTTTTCACAAATACCTTTAATGATTTTTGCGCCAAAATCAGAAAGTGCTTCGCCTTTTGCGGCTATTCTTCTTTCTTTGATTCCTGTTCGGGTAGTAATCCACTCATCATTGGTGTCTACCATTTTTTCTAAATCTGCGTTTGATAATACTCTTTCCGGAACGTATCCGTGTACGGAGGTTATCGCTGCTGTGATTTTGGTCATACTTTTGGTTCGTTATCAAATCGTTCGTAAATTACACGAATGATTTCGATTAAAATTGGGCAATAAATTTATCAAAAAAAGCTTAGAATGCTTCTTTTTTTATAACTCTATTCAAAAAACAGCTTAATTTTTCGGTGTTTCGACCAAAAAAGCTGTAAATGGGCATTTTATTCGCACACTTACAAACTAAAAAAGGATAATAAAAATTGCATTTACAACTCTTATTATCCTACGTATTTTCGAATGGATTAATTTGATTGGCCTTTGCCAGTCAATTCATCAAACTGCTACTTCTTTTTCCATTACTACTTTTCCTTTGTAGTAAAGTTTCCCTTCGTGCCAGTGTGCACGGTGAAATAGGTGCGGCTGTCCTGTTGTTGGACAAGTTGAGATATTATCAGCTACGGCTTTCACGTGCGTTCTTCTCTTATCTCTTCGCGTTTTAGATATTTTTCTCTTAGGATGTGCCATTTTTACTTAGTTAAAACGTGTTATTTTAAATTTTTTAATTGCGCCCATCTCGGGTCAATTTCGTCATCATCATCATTCCCCTGATCGCTATCTGGTTTGATGTGATGATTATCAGCAGTGTCGTCAGACTCTACCATTAAATAATTATCAATTTCTTTCAACATTTCTTCGTTGCATTCGCCTTCCGGATGAACTCTGCGAGAGGGTAATAAAAGCGATATAAATTCATAAATCGGTGCGGTTAAGTCTATTTTTACTTCATTTGGCGCAATGGTTAGAATCTTTTCATCATCTATCTCTTGATCGCTAAATTTGTAAATAACATCATCTTCACCTGCTATCGGTAAATCAAAACTATCTGTGCATCTATCGCACATTACTTTTAGTGTTCCTTTCGTTTTGAAGTCAACTGTAATCATGTTTGGTGATTTTTCAAGCACCGCGTCAAGATTTAGGTTTGCTCCTTCAATATCCGAATAATCAAACTGCTCAAAGAACGTATCTTCTATTTTATAATGGTAATCATGCTTGCCATCTTGCAAACTTGTAAAACCAATCTCATATTCACTTTTCTTTCCCACGACAAAAATAGAGGCGCAAAGGTAGGAATAATAATTTGTTTCCACAAAACAATTTTAATTTCATCTGTAGAAACTAACTATTTAATCCATTACTCATTCTGCACCAAGATGTTCGGTTACTTTTTAGTTGTTTGTTTTTGCAAGGGGTTTTTAGTTAATTCTGCGTATTGTAAGCGTCTGTGGAAAACGTCACACGCTAAATAGTAGGCGTTTCTGAAAGACCGTTCTGATGCTTTATTTTTACCTGCAATATCGTACGCCGTTCCGTGGTCTGGTGAGGTGCGCACAATTGGCAAGCCAGCCGTAAAGTTCACCCCTTCATCAAACGAGATGGATTTGAACCCTGTTAAACCTTGGTCATGGTACATGGATAAAATGGCGTCAAAATTTTTAAGATTTGATGAACCAAAAAAGCCGTCTGATGAATAAGAACCGTAAACGAACTCTCCTTCATCTCTTAATTTTTGTACAACGGGGTTAATAATGTCTAGCTCTTCCTGCCCCAATGTTCCGCGGTCTCCGGCATGCGGATTTAGGCCCAAAACGGCAATGCGTGGTTTCGCAATTAAAAAATCTTCTTTCAATGATTTTAGCATTAAGCGCAGCTTGTTTTCAACCGCTTCTGGCGTTACCAATGCTGCCACATCCTTTAACGGAACATGCCCGGTTACAACGCCAACACGCAAGCCATCTGCTACCATAAACATCAGCACATCTTTCGCCCCTGCGGCATCTGCTAAATATTCTGTATGTCCGGGAAATTCAAACCCGGCGTCCCGAACACAGTCTTTATTAATTGGTGCAGTTACAAGGGCATCAATTTTTTTTTCTTTCAAATCTGCAGTTGCAGCTTCTAATGATTTTAATGCGTAAGTGCCGCCGTTTGCATTTTTTTCTCCCAATACAATCTTTACCTCTTCATCCCAGCAATTAATAAGGTTTACTTTTTTTGCTTTTGCTTCTTTCGCATCATTAATCACCAAGTATTTAAAGTCTGTATTTTCTAATGCTTTTTTATGAAATGATATGGCTTTTGATGAACCATAAATGATGGGGATTGAGTTGGCATATACGTTACTGTCAGACAAGGCTTTTATAATGACCTCTAAGCCAACTCCGTTAATATCTCCTATTGTTATTCCTACTTTTATTGTGTTCATTTTTTTAGTTTTTAGATATTAGATTGTTAGATTTTAGAACGCTTCGCTTTTAGTTGATAGTCTTGAGTTGATAGTTTTTAGTATTTTTTATTGAAAGTACGCTGAGCGTAGTCGAAATGCACTTTCTTTTGTTGTTTTATTCTTTTTTCTAATGCAGTTCTAATTCTGATTTTAGAACGCTTCGCTTTTAGTTGATAGTTTTTTTTATTGAAAGTACGTTGAGCGTAGTCGAAGTGCACTTTCTTTTATTGTTTTATTCTTTTTTCTGATGCAGTTCTAATTCTGATTTTAGAACGCTTCGCTTTTAGTTGATAGTTTTTAGTCTTGAGTTGATCGTGTCGTTTCTCTTTAGTTCAGTACTATTTAGTAGCTGCTTTATTCACTAAAAATTGTGTTAGTAACCGCACGCCGGCACCTGTTCCGCCTAAGCCTCTGTAATTGTCTTTACTGTGTGTAAATGCAGGGCCTGCAATGTCTAAATGAATGTAAGGAAATTTTGTGAAATGCTCTAAAAATTTACCTGCTGTAATCATTCCTGCAGCAGGGCCACCTAAGTTTTTTAAATCTGCAATTGGCGATTTTAACTCTTCTTTGTAATCGTCCCAAAAAGGGAACTGCACCACACGGTCGTAGGTAGCAAAGCCTGCCTTTGTTAGGTCATCCAGCTCTTTTTGCTTGGCATTTCCCATAGAAATACATGCAAACCCTCCAATTGCGCGAGCTGCTGCACCTGTTAATGTTGCTGCATCAATTACCAATTCGGGTTTCAGTTTATTGCTGTATGCCAACGCATCTGCCAATACCATACGTCCTTCTGCATCTGTATTCAGCACCTCTACTGTTGTTCCGTCGAACATTTCAATGATGTCTCCGGGTGCATAAGCGTTATTACCCGGACGGTTGTCCGTTGCGGGAATTAGTGTAATAATATGTAATGGAACATTTAGCTTTGCAATGGCCATGGTTGTACCTACCATTGCTGCCGCGCCGCCCATATCGCTTTTCATAAAATCCATTGACTTGGCGGTGGGTTTTATACTTAATCCGCCTGTGTCGTAAACAATGCCTTTACCAACTAGCACGATTGGTTTTTTATTTTTTGCATTTTTAGGTTTCCACTCCATTACAGTAAAGGTAGGTGGATCAAACGACCCTCTGTTAACGGCTAATAAACCACCCATACGCAAACTTTCAATTTTTTGTTTTTCAAAAATTTCTACCTTCACACCAAGTGGCTCACAGTTGGATTTAATGTCCGCAGCAAACTGTTCGGCCGTAAGGTAAGAGAGTGGTTCGTTTACTAAATCTCTTGCCCAGCAAGTGGCCTCTACAATATGATTTACTGCTTCTAATTCTGCCTTTTTATTTGCCGTAAAAACTGTTTTTAGCGTTACTTTAGGTTTACGCTCTGCTGATAGGTATTTTTCGAACACATAAGACGAAAGGGAAACCCCTTCTGCAAACAATGCAATCGCTTTTTCGTTATCGCTAACAATCTCTATTGTTTCGCATGCCGTTTTTGTACTTTCATATACTGAAAAGCCGCATTTTCTTAATGCCTCTTTATTTTTATCGTCTTTTAACGATTTAAATAATAACACCGCCGTAATTTTTCCAGCTTCATTCATTAAAACAGGTTGATTTGCTTTAATTTCTTTTTTAAAATAATTTAGTGTCGGTTTTGGTAAATCCAGCGCATCTAACGCTTGCGTTTTTTCAATAAGGAAAATACGGTTTTCCGATTTTTTCTTAGGACTTTTATGGACTTGCAGAAACATGCTTTCGTTTTTTTTGTAAAGTTATCATTTTTTAATTCATTGCCCATTTAAGCGACGAGTTGAACGCCCTGTATTGACCGATTAATTAAAATCTTGACAAGTTTAGTAAGTTCATTCAACCAAACCCTTTGTTTTTGCGTTATGTAGTAACAAGTGGTGGTCATTTTTCGTATATTTGATACGCTTTTGACCAAAATTAAGTGAAGCAACTTCAACTACATATCTTAATCTTTTTTTTGCTTCCGCTTACGGCATTGGCAACTCACAATCGCAGTGGTGCTATTACCTATGTTCACCTGTACGGTTCTACCTACGAATTTACGGTAACCACCTGCACAAAAACGTCTAGCGAAGCTGACCGACCTTTGTTGGAAATAGATTGGGGTGACAATACATCTGACACACTACTGCGTGAGGATATTGAATTTAATGCGACGTACGACGTGCAGAAAAATTTTTACAGAGGTATCCATACCTTTACCGGGCCGGACTCTTACATTATTAGTGTGGAAGACCCCAACCGAAATGCTGGTGTGATAAACATTACAAACTCGGTAGACAAAGTTTTTTGTATCCAAACTGAATTAATTATTTCTCCTTTTATTGGTGCGCCTAATAATTCATTAATTATAGAAGATTGTCCGTGTCCGGAATTTGCGTGTCAGAATGAGCTTTATTGCTACAATATTTCTGCTTATGACCCGGATGGCGATAGTTTGAGTTATTCGCTGGTACCGTGCCGTGGAGAAAGTTGCTTGGAAATGAGTATTCCGGAAATTTATCAATTTCCGAATGAAGTGGCGGGTGGAACCCTTTCTATTGACCCAGTAACGGGAACCATGTGCTGGGATGCACCGACGTTACAAGGGGTGTATAATATTGCCATTAAAATTTCGGAATATCGCAATGGGTTTTACATTGGCGCTGTGTTACAAGATATGCAGTTTGATGTTGAACAATGCGCGCATGATGCACCTGTTTTACAAGAAATAGCCGATACCTGTGTTTTTGCAGGTAGCAGTTTAGACATTCCTGTAATTGCAACTGATGCTGAAAATGAAGTGACTATTTTTGCAACTGGTGCTATTTTTAATTTAGCCGATAATCCTGCAGTTTTTATTGATAGCACTGCACCACTGAGTGCAACGGGGCGCTTTTTATGGGAACCTACTTGTAATGAGGCACGAAATGATGATTATATTATTACACTACATGCAGAAGATAACCACCCGACGGTACAGCTTACGGATATAGGCTCTTTTCATATTAAAGTCAATATTCCACCAGTTGAAAATTTAACGGTTGAACCGATAGGCGCGTCTATGAATTTAAATTGGGATGCCTCTGTTTGTGACAATATCGTTAGCTACAATATTTACCGCTCATTATTCAGCACACCTTATGACGACCAGTGTTGCGAGCAAGGTGCGCCAGCCGCATTGGGTTATACATTAATTGGGTCATCTACCACTACAAATTATACAGATACTGGTGATTTGATTGTGGGAAACGAGTATTGCTACATTGTTACGGCTGTTACCGCAACTGGTGTGGAAAGTTGTATTTCTGATCAAATTTGCAATCAGCTTAATTTTGAAATACCCGTTTTAACCAATGTCACCATTACAGAAACAGCCACCGATACGGGCAAAGACACTGTTTATTGGTCTTACCCGAAAGAGTTGAACACGGCGGTTTATCCAGGACCATATAATTATCGGCTTTACCGGCAACCTAATTTGGGTGGAGCGGATGAATTAATTTATACGTCGCCATTGCAGGCAGCTATAGAAAACCCGGATACTGTTTTTTATGACACTGGTTTAAATACAGAGGAAATGGCCTATACATACCGTGTAGAGCTTTACAATGACGGAACACTCGTTGGGGGTTCAATTACTGCTTCATCTATTTACGTTACCCTTATTCCAAACGATAACCAATTAGAGTTGACGTGGGTTGAGAATGTGCCCTGGACGAATACATTGTATGAAATTTACCGCGAAACTGCGCCCGAAAGTGGTGATTTTAATCTCATTGGTATAACAAATTCAATTGGTTACGTAGATACAGGGCTGGTAAATGGTGCAATTTACTGCTATAAAATAAAAAGTATTGGCGCTTATTCGGCTGATGGCATTGTTAACCCAATAGAAAATTGGTCACAAGAGGTGTGCGGCACGCCGATTGATTTGACACCACCTTGCCCACCGGTACTTTCTATAGATGGCGATTGCGATTTGGAAGAAACGTATTTGAACTGGACAAACCCAAACACAAGTTGTGCAGATGACGTAACGCGTTATAATCTTTATTTTGCACCCTTTGAAGGCGACAGCTTAACGTTGTTAACAACATTTGATAGTGACCTGGACACTTCGTTTATTCATAACAACAGGGGCAGCATTGCCGGGTGTTATTATGTTACTGCTATTGACTCGGTGCAGTACAATAATGAAAGTTTACCGTCTAACATAGCGTGTATTGACAACTGTGACGGTTTTTACGAATTACCAAATATTTTTACGCCGGACAATGACGGTTTAAATGATTTGTATCATCCTTTGTTGCCCTATAAGTTTGTAGAACGTATTGATTTAAAAATACAAAATAGATGGGGCGAAACTGTTTTTACAACAGAAGACCCTATGATTAATTGGGACGGCACGCACCGCGTATCTGGAGAACTGTGCGCAGATGGTGTTTACTTTTACACCATAGTTGTTTATGAGATTAGGTTAAGTGGATTGGTTCCACGTAATTTCCATGGTAACATCCAACTTATCAACGGCAACTAGCTTTTTTCTAAAACAAAAGTCGAATACTGCTGTTAGTATCTACGAAAGAAAGTCCGTATCTTTGCTGGCTAAATGCAACGCTATGTTTACCGGAATTATTGAAACCCTTGCCCACGTTAAAAAAATTGAAAAGGAAGGTACGAATGTGCACTTTACTTTCTCATGCAATTTCACAAATGAATTAAAAATTGATCAAAGCGTTGCGCACAATGGATGCTGCTTGACGGTTGTTGCCATTGACGGCGATAAGTATACCTTAACTGCTATCGAAGAAACCCTTAAGCGCACCAATTTGGGGCTGTTGGAAATTGGAGATGTTGTTAATCTGGAGCGCTGCACAAAAGTAGGCTCACGGTTAGATGGACACATTGTACAAGGACACGTGGATACAATAGGCACCTGCACTGAAATTATTGAAATGGATGGCAGTACTGAATATGTTTTTACCTACGATTATGACGACGTGACTGTTTCTAAAGGTTCAATAACGGTAAATGGCGTTAGCTTAACGGTTGTTCAGTCAGAAAACCGCTTATTCTCCGTTCATATTATTCCCTACACCATTGAGCATACAAATTTTCATACCCTTAAAGTGGGTAGCAAGGTCAATTTGGAATTTGATATTATTGGAAAGTATGTAAAAAAAATGCTAAAGGGTTAACCGTTTCTTAAACGAGCATGTGCTCCAATTGTTTTTTTATGGAAAATGCCTCTATTAGTTTGTAAATTACTTTGCGGTCATCTTCATTTAATGCTTCAATTTCTTTAAAAAGGCTTAACAACTTTGCATCTGAAAGAGCTCCATCTGCTTTTTGGGCTGAGTTACCGTTTACTAAAAAATCAATGGAGATACCAAACGTCATAGCAAGCCGTTTTAACGCTTCTGCATTTGGTTGTACGCCTTGTGTTTCATAACGGGTTAACTGCGCTAATGAAACACCTATGTTAGATGCTAAATTTGCTTGCGTTAGGCGCTTTTCTTTTCGTAATTGTTGGATTCTTTCTCCGAGTGTTGTGGTCATATTTGAAGGATTAAGTATTTTTCGTGTCATTGAAGATACGCAATTATATATATAATGTTTCACATCTGACAAAACAAAAAAAATCTCGTTAACTAAAAAGCTAACGAGATTCAATTTTTGTTTTATTTGTTAAATTATCCGTTTAGTGCTTCTGCACCACCAACAATTTCTAAAATTTCATTTGTAATAGCTGCCTGACGGGCTTTATTGTACTGTAGTTTCAACGCTTTGTTTAATTCTGAGGCGTTGTCCGTCGCTTTGTGCATTGCTGTCATACGTGCGCCATGTTCTCCTGCATACGATTCTAACAAAATACTGTACAACTGTGTTTTTAATGTTTTTGGCAATAACTCTTCAACAATTTCTTCTTTTGAAGGCTCAAAAATATAGTCTAATTCAGCCGCGTTTGCTTCTAAATCTGCCTGTACAATTGGTAAAAACTGGCTTGTCATTACCACTTGCGTTGCCACGTTTTTAGAATGGTTAAATACCAATACGACTTTGTCAACCGTTGCATTGGCATACAACTCCATTAGCTTTTCTGCAATTGGTGCAGCATTTGCATAATTTAAATCGTTCCAAATTTCATCAAGGTCTTCGCCAAAATACATTTTGTTGGCATACATTGGTGTTTTTTTGAACGCATCTGTCGCTTTTTTACCAATGGTTACAACAGATACATTTTTACCAGCATAGGTTTCTTTTGCCAAACGCAATGTTTTTTTAATAACGTAGTTGTTAAAACCTCCACACAACCCCCTGTTTGAGGTTACCGGCACCAATACAATATTTTCAACCGCACGATCGGAAGCAAATTGATTCTCTGCCGCATCTAACGACGAAGATAAACTCCCTAAAATATCTTTTAACTTGTTAGAATAAGGCATCATTCGTTCAACTGCATCTTGGGCTCTTTTAAGCTTTGCTGCAGATACCATCTTCATTGCAGAGGTTATCTGCATGGTAGATGAGACGGTAGTAATCCTATTTCTAATTTCTTTTAAGTTAGCCATGCTATTTGTAGATTTTAGATAAAAGACCGTTCGTCCGCTTGGCGGACTCTCTGTTAGCTATTAGACTTTTTTTTGCCTCTTGCCTTTCAGACCCTTCATCTGTCAGCCATAAGGCAAAAAGATGAAGGGTTGATCTATTATCTTTGTTCTATTTTTTTAATATTTAGAAGCCAATTCCAATGCTACTTTCTCTAACACACTTGTTGCTTCATCTGTATATTTACCAGAAGCCAGCACGTCCATTGTGTCTTTGTGGTTTGCATTTAAGTAATTGATATACTCACTTTCAAACTCTTTCACTTTGTCAATTGGAACGTTTCCTAACAACCCTTTTGTACCTGCATAAATAATCGCAACTTGATTTTCTACACGGAACGGGTCACCTTCTTTTTGTTTCAAAATCTCAACGTTTCTTGCTCCCTTGTCCAATACAGATTTTGTTGCCGCATCCAGGTCAGAACCAAACTTCGCGAAAGCTTCAAGCTCTCTGTACTGCGCTTGATCTAACTTCAACGTACCCGATACTTTCTTCATGGACTTAATTTGAGCTGAACCTCCTACACGCGATACGGAAATACCTACGTTAATTGCAGGACGTACTCCCGAGTTAAATAAGTTAGACTCTAAGAAAATTTGTCCGTCAGTAATCGAAATTACGTTTGTTGGAATATACGCAGATACATCACCCGCTTGTGTTTCAATGATTGGCAGGGCAGTTAATGATCCTCCACCTTTGATTTTTCCTTTTAATGAATCTGGAACGTCGTTCATTTGTGAAGCAATTGTATCGTCGTTAATCACTTTTGCCGCACGCTCCAATAATCTTGAGTGCAAGTAGAATACATCTCCAGGATATGCCTCACGTCCCGGTGGTCTTCTTAACAACAAAGAAACCTCACGGTATGCTACTGCTTGTTTTGATAAATCATCAAAAACAATCAATGCCGGGCGACCTGTATCTCTAAAATATTCTCCAATTGCTGCTCCTGCAAACGGTGCATAAAACTGCATTGGTGCTGCATCAGATGCATTTGCCGCTACAATTGTAGTATAAGCCATTGCCCCTGCTGCTTCTAGTTTTGCAACTAATCCTGCAACGGTAGATGCTTTTTGACCGATTGCTACATAAATACAGTAAACCGGCTCACCTTTATCGTAAAACTCTTTTTGGTTGATAATGGTATCAATACAAACCGTTGTTTTACCTGTTTGTCTGTCACCAATTACAAGCTCTCGCTGTCCCCTTCCTACTGGAATCATGGCATCAATTGCCTTAATACCTGTTTGAAGTGGTTCAGTAACAGGCTGACGGAAAATTACACCCGGCGCTTTTCTTTCAAGCGGCATTTCGAATGTTTCTCCTTCTATTGCTCCTTTTCCATCAATTGGAACACCAAGTGTGTTAACTACACGACCTACAATTCCTTCTCCAACTTTGATAGAGGCAATTAAACGAAGACGTTTTACCGTATCACCTTCTTTAATGTCATTTCCTTTACCTAAAAGTACTGCTCCTACGTTATCCTCTTCCAAGTTAAGAACGATTGCTCTTAATCCGGATTTGAATTCAATCATCTCTCCGTATTGAACGCTTGATAATCCGTAAATACGCGCAATACCATCCCCTACCTGGAGAACAGTTCCAACTTCTTCTAATTCTGCTTCTGACTTGAATCCTGAAAGTTGCTCTCTCAAGATTGCAGAAACTTCTGCTGGTTTTACATCTGCCATTTTGTTCTAGATTTTTGCCGCTTTGCTAATCGCACATGATTGTTAAATCGGCAATCATTTATATAAATTATACTGTATTTATTAGTTTAATAAAACGTTTTTCAAGTTTGCCAATTGGCTTGCAATAGATGCATCAATTTGTTGATCGTCAATTCGAACTACAAATCCTCCAATTAGTTCTGGGTCCACCTCTTCTGTCATTTCAATCGTTCCGTCAAACTTACCTTTAATTTTTGCGATAATCGTATCTCGGGTTCCGTTATCCAATGTTGTTGCAGAGGTAACTGTTACTTCTAAAATATTTTTATCTTTTTTGTACAGCTTTACGAAACCGACTGCGATTTCGGCCAACAATGCCTCTCGACCGTTTTTAACGATCAATTTCATAAACCCAATTGACGTTTCGTCCATTTTTGAGGCGAAAAGTGCATTAAACACATCCATTTTTTTTGCTGAATCAACAATTGGACTGTTTAATAGGTTTATAAAATCTTTTGACTCATTGCAGACATCCGCTAAATACGTCATATCACTATACACCTGTTCAAGCTTGTTTTGCTCTTTTCCAAGGTCTAATAGCGACTGTGCGTATCGGTATGCTACTTTGCTTATCGTCATCTTATTAATTTAAGCTAATATCATTTGCAATTTGTTCTGCTAATTCTTTTTGCTTAGCGTCTGATGCTAATTCACCTTTAATTACTTTTTCTGCAATTTCTAGTGATAATGAAGCAACTTGCGTTTTTAATTCTGAAATTGCTGCTGCTTTTTCTGCATTAATGATTTTTTGCGCGTCAGCTACAATTTTATTTTGCTGCGCTTTTCCTTCTTCACGTGCTTCCTCAAGCATTTTTTTTGTTGTTGCGCTCGCCTCTTTAATCATCTTATCGCGCTCGCTTCTTGCTTCTTTCAACAAATCTTCGTTTTGCGCTTTCATAGCAGCCATTTCGGCTTTTGTTTTTTCAGCTAATTCTATTGAATTTTTAATGCTCTCTTCACGCTCATTAACCGCTGTTAACATTGGTTTCCAAGCAAATTTTTTCAACAGTATTAAAAGAAGAATAAATACTAAACCTCCCCAAAATAGTTGACCGACTGCTGGTGTAATTAAATCCATTTTCTTTTATTTATTTTAATTAAATCGTAAAGATTGGGAATTAGGCAATCCCTAATTCCCAATGCTTTTTTCTTAACCTTGTAAGAATGCTACAACGATACCAAAAAGGGCTGCACCCTCTACTAATGCCGCTGCAATAATCATTACAGTTTGAATTTTTCCAGCAAGTTCTGGCTGACGTGCCATTGCTTCTAGTGCTGATCCACCGATTCTACCGATTCCTACTCCGGCTCCGATTACGGCTAACCCTGCTCCAATTGCTGCGATTCCTGTTCCCATGTTACTCTATATTTAATTAAACATTTACAAATTAATGGTGCGCACTTTCTGTGGCTGAACCTATATACAATGCAGCTAGCATTGTAAAGATATATGCCTGTAAGAACGCAACTAACAATTCCAACACCGATATGAACAATGTCATAGGTACAGACAAACCTGCCCATGCCATGCTTTGGTTCACAAAGATGATTGAAATTAATGACACAACAATAATGTGTCCTGCTGTGATGTTCGCAAATAAACGAATCATCAATGCTGCCGGCTTAATAAAAATACCTGCAATTTCAATTGGTACTAAAATAATGTACAATACTTTAGGCACTCCCGGAGGTGCTAAAATATGACGCCAGTATGGGCCTTTTGAGTTCGCCATTTGAATAACGAATGTAATAACTGCTAATAATAATGTAATTGAAATACTACCTGTCATGTTTGGGTTTGACAAGAACGGAATTAAGCCCAATAAGTTTCCAAAGAAGATGAAAAAGAAAAGCGTTAATAAGTAAGGCACGAATTTTTTGTACTTATCATCTTCAATATTTTCTTTGGCTATGTCTTGTACAAATACAACACCCGGCTCTGTCCATTTTGCAATACCTGTTGGTGCAACTGGCTTACCACCTTTGTATTTTCGTGCAGATCGGATAAAGACTACCAATAAAATAATGGCTACAATAAATAGTGCCATTACGTTTTTTGTGATCGAAAAATCAAGCCAAACCTGGTGTGCATTCGCTGGGTGATTGTCAGCATCTCGTATCATTTCTGTCTCACCTGCCTCTAATTCGTAAATTTTGTCGTGAAACTTAACAAAAGACATCCCCTTTTTTTCTACAACATGTTGTCCTTCGTCGTCGTGGTGAAATTCAGATGACATGAACGTTACCATTCCATTGTCTGTCCATAAAATAATTGGAAGCGGAATTACAAAGCCGTCTGTTATGTGAATTTCGTGTGCATCTAACGCGTGATGAACAGCATGTTCAGCAGCACTAAATTCTTCTTCAATCTTTTCTTCGATCTCATGCTCCTCAGCTTGCGCAACACCTGTTGTTAGGATAAACAAACCGAATAGGATAATTCTAGCGTAGTTTTTCATGTCTAAAATGATTCAACAGAACCTGTCCTTTAAAAATTTTCGACAAAGGTATTTATAAAAAAGAAACTGCGGTACTATTTTAAGGTGATTTTTCACTTTTTTTGGATTAATGTGCCCTCTTTTTGTGTGAAAGCTGTTTTTCTGTTTGAAAAATAACACGGTGCTTTTGCCAAATTAATATATTTAGCGCCCTTTTAACCTTGCTTATTGCTGCGTTTGCTCGTTGGGCTCATCTTCACGATTAAGCATTTTAACGGCAAAAACAGTTTCTGCCATTAAAAACGGAAAAAATAAAGCGAAAAACTGATAAATAAATGGCAATGTTTCTGAAGTTTTGTAGAACAACCACGGGCTTAAAAAAAGAATTGACCCCACTATTTTAACTGTCGTAACTAACATAAAGGCATTCATGGCATCTGTTTTAGATTTTGAATAACGCCAATGAATAAATACCATAGCGGCTAACTGAATGGGGACAAGGAAAAAGTAAATTTTCCACGGTTGTACACGAGTATACGCGGGTGCTAGTGCATTTTTAAGTAAAAAATAGTGCAGAGTGGCCAGCACAACTGTAAACAAAACAAACCGAATGAGTGCTTTTGAAAAAAAACTACTCTTCATTGTTGCCCATTTTTTTTGCTTCCTTAATAAAAATGTAAAGGGAAACCCCAACACCCGCTAAGGCTAATACAATTGTCCAAATTGGTTTTTCTGACTGGAAATAGTCATCTAACGCACTTCCGCCCCATGCGCCTCCGCCAATGGCAACTGCCATTTGAATAGCCATGGATGAAAATTTCAAGTACGGATTGTTTTTCATACCGCAATTTACACTTTACTTGTGTTACAATTAGTAAACGAGCTCAGAATCTGTTTTGTCTATTTTTTCTTTCGTTGCGATTAGGGTAGGTTCCTGTGGTTCTGAATAATTACAAACACCACTAAATGTTGCCCCTTGTTCGATTGCAATTTGATTTGTGGTAATGTTGCCCTGAATTTTGGCAGATGCTTTTATGGTAAGTAAACCGTCTACGACAATAGTACCTAAAATTTCACCCTCAATATCTGCGTTATTGCATTTTATGTCACCTTCAATTCTTCCGTTTGGTCCAACGACTAATTTACCCAATGTATCTAGCGAACCAACGAGTTCGCCATCTATTCTGAAATTTGAATCGGCACGAATTTCGCCTTTAATGTTTGTTCCTTCAACAATTCGGTTGAGCTTGTCTGGTGAATTTGTTGACTCTGCTTTTCCATTTCCTCCTTTAAACATAATTGTGGTTTTTTGTGTGGCTAGCAAAGATACAAAAAAACTAAATGCAGTCAAAGGGCTATTTGGGCGGTTAATTTAAGCCTCACTTATTAGTCTTGCAACTCTATTTTTACCAATACAATTTTGGATTCGGAAACCTCGATAACGGTTAGGGTTAATTTATCGGTTTCTATTTTTTCATTTTCTTCAGGAATTTCTTCCAAATTATAAATGATATAACCCGCTAGGGTTTCATACTCGTCACTAGATTCTAAGGGTAAATCGTAATGCTGAATAAGGTAATCAATTTCCGTTCTGCCCGAAAAAATATAGGTGTTCTCGTCTAATTGTTTTTCTACCTCATTATCTTGATCGTGTTCGTCTTCTATCTCTCCAAAAATTTCTTCTATAATATCTTCTACCGTAATAATACCAGAGGTGCCTCCGTATTCATCTACCACCACCACAATGTTTCGTCCGCTTTTGGTAAATTGCTCTAACAGTTCCTTGGCCATAATGGATTGTGGTACCACACCAATTGGCAACATGACATTTTTAATTTTTTCGGGCTTATTAAATAACTCATAGGCGTGTACATAGCCTATAATATTGTCGATAGAATCGCGGTATATCAATATTTTAGACAACCCGGTCGTAATAAATTTTTCTTTTAGTATTTGAATTTCATCTTCTATATTACAGGCAATAATTTCTGTTCGCGGAATTAGGCAGTCACGGGCTTTTACTTTTGAAAACTCCAATGCATTATTCAGTATTTGAATTTCATTCTCCATGTGGGCATCTTCCTCAATCCTATCGCTTAAGTCTCTCACATAATGGTCTAAATCTACTTTAGTAAACACTTGCTGCGAATCTTTAATGTCTGTTTTCATAATTTTTAAAAACAAATTTGAAAGTTGCATTACGAGCATGGTGGGAATGTAAAACACCAGGTACACTAAAAACAATGGAATTGCAGCTACATTTAAAATACCGTTTGGATTGATTCTAAAAATAGCTTTGGGTAAAAATTCAGCCGTAATTAATACTATGAGTGTTGAAAGTATGGTTTGACACAATAAAATAACGGCTGTATAGTCTCCTAATAACGCTTCAAGCGGTGGGTCCATTAATTTTGCCATAAACAAACCGTACACGACTAAAGAAACATTGTTTCCTAAAAGCATTGCACTAATAAAGTTGCCGGTGTTTTTTACAAAAAAAGCTAAAATACGCCCGGCGGTGATTCCTCTGTTTTTGTCTAATTCAATTTTTAAACGGTTTGCAGACACAAAAGCAATCTCCATTCCAGAAAAGAATGCAGAGCAAAGTAATGTTATAATTATTACGACCCAAAGGGTCGATTGGGGTTCAGGATCCATTTAACTGTTTGATCTATTACTAACGAAGGTAATTAATTTATTGAAACTAATTCTTTTCTTCGGGAATATCAAATCCAATATCGTTTCGGTAATAGGCTTTGTCAAAACTAATCTTCTTTACGTTATCATAAGTTGTTTGAAGTGCCTTCTTTTGGTTTTTACCATACGAGGTTACACTCAACACACGGCCACCAGCTGTTAAAACTGTGGGACCATCTTTTTTGGTTCCAGCATGAAAAATAACCGAATCGTGAATACCGGTTAATCCGGAAATGGTTTTTTCTTTTTCGTACGCATTTGGGTAGCCACCAGAAACCATCATTACAGTAGTTGCGGTGCGTTCATCAAATTCCACGTCTCGTTCAGAAAGCGTGCGCGTTGCTACGCCTTCAAATAACTCTAAAATATCTGATTTTAATCGCGGAATTACCACTTCTGTTTCGGGATCTCCCAAGCGGCAGTTGTATTCAATTACAAATGGATCATTTTTTACATTAATCAATCCAAAAAAGATAAACCCGCGGTAATCAATCCCTTCTTTTCGTAATCCTTTAACGGTGGGGATGATGATTTGATTTTCAACTTTATCCATAAAGGCCTGGTTGGCAAAAGGAACGGGTGATACTGCTCCCATTCCGCCTGTATTTAGTCCTGTATCTCCTTCGCCTATTCGCTTATAATCTTTTGCTTCGGGTAATTTTTTGTACGAATGCCCATCCGTCACCACAAAAACAGACAGTTCTACTCCTTTTAAGAATTCTTCTATTACCACGCGAGATGAGGCGTCTCCAAACTTAGCATCTGCCAACATGCTTTTTAATTCTGCCTTTGCTTCACTCAAATTTTCTAAAATCAACACGCCTTTACCGGCGGCCAAACCATCTGCCTTTAAAACATAAGGTGGTTTTAGTTTTTCAAGAAAAGCATAGCCCTCAGTTAATGTGTCTTTTGTAAATGTTTGGTACTTCGCCGTTGGAATATTGTATTTTTTCATGAATTTCTTCGAAAAATCTTTACTCCCCTCTAATTGTGCGGCTTGTTTATTCGGTCCTATAATAGCAACGTGCTTTATGCTGTCATCTGCCGCAAAAAAATCGGCAATTCCTTTAACAAGCGGTTGTTCCGGACCTACAAAAACAAAATCAATTTTTTCGTTAAGGCAAAATTCTTTTATCCCGTCAAAATCATCCACTGCCAAATCTACATTGGTTCCTTCTTGAGCAGTTCCGGCATTACCGGGTGCAATAAAAAGTTTATCGATTTGCGAGCTTTGGGCTATTTTCCAAGCCACTGCGTGCTCTCTTCCTCCGGATCCTAAAACTAATACGTTCATGCGTTTTTTTGGTTTTGTGCAAATTTAAGGGATGTAGCCGCTCAATCTGCATAATCTTTTCAACAATTCTCACTTTTTTTCAGTGATTACGAATTAAAATTAAAGCTGTTTTTGGCACATTTAAAAGCAAAATTTTGACTCATTTTTAACTCTTTTTTGACCTAAATTTTAATCTTCTGAATGAGAACCAAAAATTTTAACATTTTTTCACTAAAATTTTGACTTTTTTTTTCTTCGAAATAACACTTTCTGAAGTGCTCAATTTTGCTCAGTTTTAAAAAAAACTACTTTTTAAATGGTGAATTGAGCGACAAAAAAGACCTACTTTTCACCTAGATTTTTGAATTTCAGTCAATTATATCTATGTATTGATTTTCAAATAGTTAACGATAAATCACATACAAAAAAGAGAGGGAAATACGTTTTAAAACGTAGAAAAATAAGTACAAGAGCTTATTTGTTAAATTTTAAACATTAAAATTTGATTTCGCCTATTGTTTTGTCTGTTTTTTAGATCTACACTTGCTCCGTCAAAAGATAAATGCGCATTTAAAAATTGACCCAAAAACTTAAAAAAAAACGATATGAAAAAGTTAATGAACGCAAGTATTCTTGCAATGACAGGTGCACTAATTGTTGTTAGCTGCAAAAAAGAGGAAATAGTTCCGGTAAACGCTGATTCACAAACAGCAATAACACAATCTACATCAGAAAGTGCAAAGACAGATGATGACGAGTTTGAAGATGTGCTTTTCCTTTTAAACGGAACAGAAGAAGAAGTTGATATTAGAACAATGGATTGGACAGATGAAACACACTTTTTATATGATTATGAAGGACAACACCTAGCGTTTGATTCGGATGACCATTTTTTAAATTGGGTACATGAAGATGCATCTCGTCACCAATTTTTAGAGCGTTATGATTATTACAAATCAGAACAGCAATTTGCAATAGACAATGGTTATTGGGATGATGAAGAAGCAACAGACCGTTACACACAAGAGTTGATTGATGCTGAAGGTAGTGAAGGTGATCGTATTACGTTGTCTATTTTATTCAACAATACATCTTACGGTGGTTCTGCGGTTCCTGTTTTATTGGCTTACCCATCATTGGGCGGCTTCAAAAACAAAGCAGAGTCTATGTTAATGCTTGTACCTAACGTTGGTGCATTGTGCGACAAAACATGGTTTAGAGGTGCTAAATTTTGGTACGTTGCTTTTCCTGGAGGTGGATTACCAACTTTCTTAGGATTCAACAACCGTGCAGATTCTATCTTTTAACCGAATTAAAAATTAATTCAACACAAAACTTAAAAATTTAACCCTATTAAAATTATTCTTATGAAAAAGTTAATGTACGCAAGTATTCTTGCAATGACTGCTGGGCTAATGGTTGTTAGCTGTGCAAAAGAGGAAGTAGTTCCTACAATGAATGATTCACAAACCGTAGCTGACAATAAGGCGGATGGTGATGAAGAAGAAGTTTTCTTCATGCTAAACGGAACGGGTGAAGAAATTAAGATGACAGATATTGAGTGGACGGACGAAACGCACTTTTTATTTGATTATGATGGACAAAACTTAGCGTTTGATTCGGATGATCATTTCTTAAACTGGGTGAGTGAAGATGGATCTCGTGAGGAATTCCGTGTACGCTATGATTATTACAAATCAGAACAACAATTTGCAATAGACAATGGTTACTGGGATGACGAAGAAGCAACAGAGCGATACACACAAGAGTTGATAGACGCTGCAGGTGCTGAAGGAGATCGTATTACACTGTCTATTTTGTTTAATAACACATCTTACGGCGGTTCTGCAGTTCCTGTTTTATTGGCTTACCCATCATTAGGCGGTTTCAGAAACAAAGCAGAATCTATGTTAATGCTTGTACCTAATGTAGGTGCATTGTGCGACAAAACGTGGTGGAGAGGTGCTAAATTCTGGTACGTTGCTTTTCCTGGAGGTGGTTTACCAACTTTCTTAGGATTTAACAACCGTGCAGACTCTATCTTCTAATTAAAATAAAAGTTAGTATTTAACGAATAACACAATTTAAAATTTAACCCACATTTAAAAAATACGTTATGAAAAAGTTAATGAAAGCAAGTATTCTTGCAATGACTGCCGCGCTAATGGTTGTTAGCTGTGCAAAAGAGGAAGTAGTTCCTACTACAACTACTTCACAAACTGTAGCTGATAATAAGGCAGATGGTGATGAGTACGTAGAAGTGTTTTTCCTATTAAACGGAACGGACGAAGAAGTGGAAATGTCTGCGATTGAATGGACGGACGAAACACACTTTTTGTTTGATTATGAAGGACAAAACCTAGCCTTTGATTCAGATGACCACTTTTTAACTTGGGCAAGTGAAGATGAATCTCGTGAAGAATTCCTTGTGCGCTATGATTATTACAAATCTCAGCAAGAGTTTGCAATTGATAACGGTTACATGGATGACGAAGAAGCGACAGAACGTTACACGCAAGAGTTGATTGATGCTGAAGGTGGTGAAGGTGATCGTTTGACAATCTCGATTTTGTTCAACAACACATCTTACGGTGGTTCTTATGTTCCTGTTTTCACAACTTACCCTACATTATTTAGCTTCAAAAACAAAGCAGAATCAATACTATTCCCATTCCCCAACATAGGTGCATTATGTGATAGAACATGGTATAGAGGTGCTAAGTTTTGGTATTTTGCTGTTCCCACTGGCGGTATTCCGAATCTATTTGGATTCAATAATCGCGCAGATTCCATTTTTTAAGAGAGACCGCAGGTGAGTCAATCACAAAATAATATAAGAATCCAGTCAATTGTATCAAAAATCCAATTGACTGGATTTTTCTTTTTAATGCTGGGTGCATTTAGCCCTGCGTATACACAAGAACAAGACACAAGTCGTATTACTACTTCTGCCCAGCACCTTATAGGTGCTTCTTTTGCGACTAATATTAGTACTATTCCCGGGGCAAGTTTTAGCATCACAAAAGAAAAATTAAGCTACGGCTATTTTTTTGGCTCTCATTTTTTATTTAAACCGGGGGTAACGTTGTACCAAACACAGTCAGACTTTAATGCATTTGATCGTAAGTTTATGTTTAATCTGGATTTGGAAGTGCTGTATTATTGGCGAAAACTACACCTTGATTTGGGCTTGCACAACGGCAACTATGCAGAATTTACACAACAGCTGGATTATGTTCCTTCATTTATTCAGTATGGTAGCTTTGGTGGTGGTTTTACATTGCCTATTTTTAATCAATTAACGCTTGACTTTTCGTTTAGGAAATCAATCGCCCTTAACCGTTTTTTAACCCATGAGGGTAAAAACCCCTTTGAAAGTTTTTTTGGTGCGCAGTACATTATCAAAGGAACTAATGATCGGTTTAGAAAAGGGAATAAAACTACTGTTAGCATCTCAACAATTGTGAACCCTAAGTCCCATTTTATTGGTTATGGCTTTTCAGGTGGTGCATTTAACTGGCCGTCGGACGAGGGTGCGCCTTTTACATATATGATTAATAGTTTGCACTACCGCTATGTTTTAAAACCCAGATTTAGCATTGGCGCAACGCTTTTGTTTTCTACAATCACTAGTTCGCAGTCTACCATTAATGGTCTCCCTAAAAAAAATTACAATACGCTAAACGGAATGTTGGGTGCACGCTACCATTTAGGTGTATTTTTTACCGGTGTAAATTTATCTGTTGGTTCGTTTTCTGCTTTTAGAGACAACAATTATTCGGATCGTGCGGTACGCTTTTACACTATTCCAGAGCTTGGCTTTAATTTACGCATTACACCCGGGCTTTTGTTTGAATTTCAGATGCTATACGGGTTAAGCATAAACCGCTTTTTTAATGCCGCTGACGTTTCTGCACATTACTTAATGGGCACAATTGGGGTTTCTAAAAAATTAAACTGGCGATCATCCAAAACCAATACATCTCACTAAAGTGTTTGTGATGCCAATTTCAATTCAATTTTGCTACGTTATGAATTTTTTGAGGTTTTAAGGTGTAATGTAGTCCCACTCTTTAATGGGTTCAAATTGTTTTAATGTTGATTTGGCATACGGGTGTTGTAAAATAGACTGCGCGGAAACTTCTGGGAGTTCATCATCTCCATACCCATTTTTTACAAAAATTAGGTTGTAACCCAATTGGTTTGCCCCGACTAAGCGGTAGCCTTTTTTCTTACCCAAATTTACCATTGCCGTGGGTGACGCGCCGTGATAAGTAGGGTGTTTTCCCGGATACGCGTAATTGGCATCATACGGCACTACAATATTATTAAGCCCAAATGCTATTTGCGTTTCAATGATTACAACCCGCGGCGAAACTGCTTCTAACGCATTCCAAATCCAATAGTCGTTTCCATCAATGTCTATTGAAAGCAAATCTATTTCTCCTTTGAAACCTGCTTTTTCAACGGTTTCATTAATATTTTCTGCCGTTACTTTGCTGTGTACAAACGTGGGCTGGTACATCCACGGATGCGGATATTTGGCGTAAAACTTACGCCCACGCTTAATGCTTTTTAAATCATAATCAATAAATAAGCCGTGGTAATCAAAATTAAACGCAAGGTTGGCACTGTTGGAGTTTACACCGTCTTTTGAGCCAATTTCTAAAAAGGTTTTATGTTGCATCCCTATGATGGAAAAGATGAAGAGTAATTTACCATCTTCTTCAAACTGAGAAAAAACGCGGAAACCCGTATCATTGAAACCAGGTAAGTCACCTGTTTTTTTTTGCTGTTGGTAATTTAAATATAATTGCCGTTGCCCTATTTGCACAGCTGCTGAAAAACGGTTGCGCACTTTAAAAATGAGCAATTTGCTTTTTAAAAATTCTTTTAATGCACCCATATTTCAACTATCGGTTTGGTTAATTTTTAAAAACCAATCAACTTCTTTCTCCCATTTGGATTTTACGTTGATAAGTTCTGTATTGTAAATGATTTTTTCGGGCAGACGCCTGTTTATTAATGCGCCGGTTGTCCATTCTCCGTCATTGTTTTCATCTAATATTAAACGCAGTTGGTAATTTCCGGGTTCAAGTTCTGTAAAAACAACTTGCTTTTGATACGGCTGCTCGGCAACTACGTTTTGTTTTTCATCTAACAGTTGTAAAATAACCGGAATTTGAAAAACACTATCGGTGTTTATTGTTAACGTGCCATAATAATCTGCTGCGCGATTGGTAAATGTTTTAATTTCAATCTGGGGGTTTACATGGTTGTAAAATGAGGTAACAGCACCAGAGTCTATCACAACCCGGCTGGCAGTGGTGTTTTGCGTTTCAAACACAAGTGTGCGCACATTTTCTATTCTGCCGGGTGGCACAACTACGACGGTTGAATCTGCATCAAAAAAATGAACCCCTGCTGAATCAACTTTACCAATAGGCGAAGAGAAAACAAAGTTTAAAGGCTCATTTGGCAACAATTTACCACTGGCTACATTGTTAGTAACCGTTAGCTGCTGCACATCTTCGTTTTCTGGTATGCCTTTATAAAGGGGCTTTAAGGTATCAAAATCATCATTTACCTGTACACGAAATTGCATTTTTGCAATTGGCGGCTCGGCGAGCCAAAATATGAGGGAATCTTTTTTTTCCAATTCCTCTTTCACCAACTCCAATTCAGTATTCACGGTAAATATGTCGGGCGGATTAGACAATACAAAAGTCACTTTTCCAGGGTACTCAAAATTTGTGTTTTTAAGGTCAACCGCGCTGTTTTTCATTTCAAATGCAGCAAGGTAAACGGCTTCATTTTCAAGGCCAATTACAACAGTCTCTTGCTCTGCCATTGCCAACTTCTCACCCGGTTCGAGCCTTAAGTTTTTATTTTTATCCTGAAATGCAAAAATGTAATACTCACCCCCTTTTAGGTAGTTAAAATCAAATGTGCCGTTTTTTTTGGTTTGTGTAATGTAAATAGGCGATTCATTATAAGGGAGGGAATCATAAGAAGATTCTGTATCCACCCCATAAAGCGCAACTAAAAAACCTTCCTCAGCTTTGTTTGTAAATGCGTTTTTCACATCACCACTTAATGTTAACGAGTCTATATAATCGCCTGTAGAAAAAACGTATTGAAATACCGAATCGTTTTTTTCGGTTATGTCTGCAATGGCATGGTTAAATGTAACGGTATAGGTTGTATTTTCTTCTAATTTTTCTTGAAAGATTATTGTTAGTTTTTTGTTTTTTGCTTTTACCTCTGGCTTGGTGGTTAATTGAGGTGTAATGATAATGTTGTCGTTGGGATTATTTAATTTGATGTATTCTTTAAACTTAATTTGAATTTCACTCCCTGTAAAATTGGTTTGCCCGCTTAACGGGTACGTCCCGCTGGAATCTATTTGTGGGGCGTATGTATCCTTTGGTTCACCGGTAAGGGAACTACCTATTTGGGCGCATCCAGCCAAAAAAGCCACCAACACTACTAAAATCAGGTATTTTACGATTGGTTTCACGTTTTAAAATAGGGGTGCAATGAGGTTTGCAACTTTTTCAAGATACGTTTGATCGATCGCATTAAAATCGTCCAACTCGTCACTATCAACATCCAAGACAGAACGTACTTTATTGTTTTTTATTATAGGGATAACAATTTCAGATTTACTGGCCGCACTGCAGGCAATGTGTCCCGGAAAATTTTCCACATCTGCCACAATTAATGGCGCGGCATTTTCCCAAACCCTGCCACAAACACCGCGTCCTTTTTGTATGCGCGTGCATGCAATATCACCTTGAAAAGGGCCTAATACCAATTCATCCTCTTTTACAAAATAAAAACCTACCCAAAAAAAACCAAAGGTTTGCCGCAATGCTGCTGCTACATTGGCGCAGTTTGCTACTATGTCTGTTTCGCCCTCCATTAAAGCAACAAGTTGCGGAAGCAAAATTTCATATTTCTGTTGCCGCGTACCTTCTATTATTGCTAAATCTTCCGCCATTTAAAAATTTTAGTCAAAAATAACGATTCCTGTTTAGCTATTGAAATAAATCAGCTGAAATGGCATCTGTCAAAAATTTGCCTTTTTCGGTTAAAAATAATGTTTCTCCATGTTGTAAAAGGTTCCCTATTTTTATATGCCGCTGGGCTGCTGGCTGTATTTCGTCCGTCATTTTAGCGGAAATTGCAGCTAAGTCAGTTTTATTAATCCCCCATTTTGTGCGTAATCGTGTTAGTATATAATCGTTAAATCGGTCGCTTACGGTTAAGTTTTCTGATTCGTAAAACGTATCGCCGCTTGTTACAAACTTGATGTATTTAGCGTTGTTTGCAATGTTCCATTGCCGTTTGTTAATGGAATATGAATGTGCCGAAGGGCCAATGCCTAAATAGGGTTTACCAAGCCAATATGCTGAGTTGTGTTTAGAAATGAAACCGGGTTTAGCAAAATTTGAAATTTCATATTGCTCAAAACCGTGTTGTTTTGTAAAATCTAACAAAAACTGAAACTGCGCAAGGCTGCCTTCATCCGAATAAGGCTTAAGTTTCCCTGTCTTGCGCCAATGGTCAAAAACGGTATTTTCTTCTATTGTCAAACAATAAGCTGAAAGGTGCGGAATATCTAAATCCACCAATTGCTGTAAGTCATAAGCCCATGTTTTTAAGGTTGAGCCTGGCACGCCATAAATCAAGTCTATTGTGATGTTTGTAAACCCTAATTCTTTCGCATGGCTAATGGAGCCGAATGCTTCTTTAGCATTGTGTGCGCGGTTCATCAGTGTTAAAAACTCGTCGTTAAATGATTGTGTTCCAATACTCAGCCGGTTTATTCCCTCTGCTTTTAATTGCCGCAATTTTTCTGGGGTCAAATCATCTGGATTGCACTCAAAAGTCAATTCGGCATCTGCCGCAACGGTATAATGTTTGTAAACACTTTTAAGGATTTGATGAATTTCTGATTGCTGCAGTAAGCTGGGTGTTCCGCCTCCAAAATAAATGGTTTCAACTGTTTCTGTTATGCTTGTTTTTCTGAGTTCCAACTCTTTTACCAAAGCATCTAATAAGTTGGCTTTACCATCTAGTTTTGTTGAAAAATGAAAGTCACAATAATGACATTTTACCTTGCAATAAGGGATGTGAATGTAAATACCTGCCATTTAGTTTTGCCGTTACCTATTTTGGTTGTTCGGCTTTCATGTCGTATTCTGCCGCCGTAGGAGTTCTAAAAAAAACGTGGCGCAAATCAAGGTATCCGATACCGTTTGTGTCAAAATTTCGCATGCGGGCTAGCTCTAACGCCATGTCTTCGCCATACCACAATATAATAAACGGTGGATCTTCCATCAATATTTTTTCTGCCTCAGCAAAGTACTTTTGCGCTTCTTTACTGTCTAGGGCAGCTGCCCCTTTCTCAAATGCCTTGTCAAACGCGTCATTTTTATATCGTGAAGTGTTTACGTAAGATGGTTCTCCTTTTTTTGTTGGCACCAATTTACCATAGGCATTTGCCAAAAATGCTTCGGGACTTGGAAAATCAGCTACCCAAACCGTTCTAAAAAAGTCTGCTTCACCAGTGGCTTGTAAGTCCAGCAACTCGTTAAACTCTGCCGCCTCAATGTCTACATTAATATTTAATACACTCCTCAGTTGGTTTTGTACTTCAGAAATCATTAAATAATTTGTCCGCCGGTTACAAATTGCATTTTCAATACCGGAAAGTTTTTACCATCTGGATAACCCGCTTCTGCCAATAATTGTTTCGCTTTTTCTGGGTTGTACGCATAGGAAACATCTTCTATCCCTTCAAAATCATAATTTTCAAAAATCTTGGAAAGTGGTGGTGTAATTCCAAATTTACCGGCTTCGTAAGCCTGGTTTTTTAACACCTTTTCAACTATTTTTTTTCGGTTAATCGCCATACTTAAAGCTTGCCGCACTTTCTTTTTTCTAAAAACAGGGTTTTGCATGTTCATTTCAAGGTAGCCTACGGTCAATTGTGGTTCACTTGTTAAAATGTATTTAGGCGGTTTGCTTTCAAAATCTCCAATTTTTTCTTCGAGCACCTCTGAAATTTTGCTCACTGGTACTTGTGGGATGTGCGCAAGATTTTCGTTCCAGAACAGCTCCATCTGCTCATCCATGTTTTCGTAATAAATAAAGTTTAGGCTATCCAGGTATGGTAATTTATCACCTCTTTCGTCTACCATATAGTAGTTGTTATTTTTAAACAACCGTACATTTTCAGAAGTCGAATTCTTTTGATCGTAACCAAAAGGACCTGTTCCTACTAACACAATGTGCTCTGGTGTACTTTGCTCCAGTGCTTCTTTCGGAATTACAGATCCAAAAATAGTTGCCAGCTTTTGTAAGAATGATGAACCCGGGTTTTTTAGTTCAATCCGTACATTATTTCCGTCGGCTGAAATACCTGTGATTGAATCTACTTTACCGAGATAATATTCATCTCCGCCAACAACGGTGTTTTTAAAAATGGAGTAACCGCTATTGGTATTTTTTGGCTCGAAAATACGCCCAAGTGAGTATACCACGTCTTCTGCCGTCATTTTACGCCCTTTGCCTTCTGCAAAACAGGCGTTGTCTTGAAAGTAAACATCATCTCTTAACTCAAACGTGTAGGTCATACCGTCTGCGCCCACTTCCCAAGACTTTGCCAGGCAAGGTTGTATTTCCAGCGTTTTGGGATGATATTTTACTAATCCCTCATAAATCTGTCCGTAAATTTGGGTTTCTTCGTGTTTTTGAATTTCGTTAATTTCAATGCATTTGAAATAACTTTCGATAGGCATTTTAAAAACCCCACCCATGCGAGACGGTTCTATTGGTTTTTCCGTAGTTTTCTCACTTTCTGGAGAACCTCCACAACTTGCTAAAAGTACGGTAATGACTAGTGTAACTAAACGGGCTGGTTTCCTCATTTGATGAATCTCTTTTCGATAGACTTTGTGTTTCAAATATAGCCGATTTTTTCATAAGTCCCTATTTATCCGTTGGAAAAACGCTTTTTGACTTTAAAAGCAAACTGGTCGAAAAAAATCGACGCTTTGTCTTGCTTATTAGTGTTGTAAGCGTTATTATTGCATATTTGTTACGTACCAATTAATCCTGGTAAAAACTATGCAACTGAAAAACAACGTATTATTTCTCTTCTTGTTTCTTTTTGGAACGGTAACGGCCTACGCCGATTTATCATTAGAAGGTCACTATCAAGGGAAGAATCTTTTTATACAAAATCCAGAAGACGAAGATGGATTTGGTTTTTGTGTAACGAAGGCCACTGTTAACGGCGACCCAATCGCAGACGGTTTGCAATCTAGCGCATTTGAAATTGATTTTACTGCCCTTGGTCTTAAAATTGGCGATCCTGTATTCATTGTATTGGAGCATGGTTTGGGTTGTAAGCCTAAAATTTTAAATCCCGAGGTGCTTTTGCCTAAAAGTACGTTTGAAATTGAAGCCATTAATTGTACACCTTCTGGTAACTTGGTTTGGACCACGGTAAATGAATCGGGTAAATTACCTTATGTTATTGAGCAATACAGATGGAACAAGTGGGTTGTAATAGGTGAGGTTGACGGCACCGGAGAAGTAACTACAAATGAATATAACTTTAATGTTTCACCACACTCTGGAGAAAATAAAGTGCGTGTAGTACAAACAGACCATACAGGTAAAAAGAGACCTTCGCAGGCGGTTACGTTTGTGAATACATCCATTCAAGAACCAGAACTTTCACCAAAAAAGGTGAAAAAAACAATTAATTTTACCTCTGGAAATGCACCGATAGAAACCAAGTATGAAATTTATGATGCTTACGGAAATATTGTTAAAAAAGGCGTAGGGTCTGAGGTAGATTGTACTAATTTGAAAAAAGGAGCTTATTACATTAATTACGACAATAAGAACGAGAAGTTTATTAAGACCTAACAAATTTCTTTCACTATAATTTTTAATCTCCGTCTTGGCTTTTTGTTGAGACGGTTTTTTTTTAGCTAATTATGAAACTAGAACACATTGGAATTGCAGTAAAAAGTCTTGAAAATTCAAATGAACTGTTTGCTAAACTGTTTAATGCGCCGCATTATAAAATTGAAGCAGTGGAGTCTGAAGGTGTAAACACGTCTTTTTTTCAAGTAGGCGAGTCAAAAATTGAACTGCTTGAGGCTACAAATCCAGATAGCCCGATTGCAAAATTTATTGCTAAAAAGGGCGAAGGTATACACCACATTGCATTTGAGGTGACTGATATTGAAGCTGAACTTAAACGGCTGCAAGGCGAAGGCTTTCAGTTAATCCATCAAACACCAAAAGCAGGTGCAGACAATAAGCGCATTGCATTTTTGCACCCAAAATCTACCAATGGCGTGTTGATTGAGCTTTGTCAAGAGGTGGTGTAGTTAACTGTTGGTGTTAATAAGCTGAGGTTTTAAAGTAAAAATCTACTTTTGGTTATACCTTCAGCATAATTCTAAATGTCGTCCCTACGCCTGGCTCAGACTTTAGCACGAATACCTTCCCTTTATGGAAGTCATCAACAATTCGTTTTACCAGTGAAAGCCCTAGCCCCCATCCGCGTTTTTTTGTAGTATACCCCGGTTGAAAAACAGTTTTGAGCTTGTTTGATGGAATTCCTTTACCATTATCTGTAATGTCAATGCGCACTTGATCTTCTACCTGTTCAAGCTTAATTACAATTTGGCCGGTGCCTTCCATGGCGTCTACAGCATTTTTGGTAATGTTTTCGATTACCCATTCTAGTAACGAACGGTTTACCATTGCGCGAATATCGTGCGGTGGTGCTTCGAACCCCAGAGTAATTTTAGACGAAATACGTTTTCTTAAATAATCTACTGCAATGGTGATTATTTCTGGAATACTTTCTTCAATTAAAGCAGATTCGGACCCAATTTTAGAAAACCGATTGGTGACCGTACTCAACCGCTCTATGTCTTTATCTATTTCTTTTGTAATGCTTTCATCTACCCCATTGGCTTCTAACAATTGGTTCCACGCCATTAACGAAGATATGGGCGTGCCTAATTGATGCGCCGTTTCTTTCGCCATTCCAACCCAAACTTGGTCTTGCTCGGCTTTTCTAAACGTGCTAAACACCAAGTAGGCAATTAAAACGAATAAGCCAATAATAAAAAACTGCACAAAGGGAAAATATTTCATTTGTGTAACTTCGGGCGAATATTCAAAATAAATTATCCCTTGATTGTTTGGCCCTAGTTGAATAAGAATCGAATCGTTTTGAACGGACAGTCGCTGAATTATTTCGTGGGCGTTGGTGGAGTCGTAATCATCAATATTAGTTGCAATAACATTCCGCGATTCGCGCTCAATAAACATAACCGGAACTAAATGATCGTTTTCAACAAGTTCATTTGTAAAGGCCTGACTTAACGAGTCGCGGTTGCGTTGTAGTTCGGCTAATTTTTGTGTACGGTAATAAGTTGAGTCAAAATAAAATATTTTTTGTTTAACCCCTTCATAGATATCAATTTCAATTGGTTCGCGGGCGCTTCGCCAAAACGCAATGAATGATTTTAAACTATCGCCTTTAACTTTTTCAAAAACAGCAGCTCTTTCGGCTGCTGTTTTGTCTTTATGTTCGGCTGCAATTTGGGATTTAATTTTACGATCAAGCTCGCCCAAATTATGCCCAGATACTATGTTTTCATTCTCATCTGTTAAAATAACGGGGATTTGGCTGTTTTCCTGTAAAACACTTAATACAAATGAATAGTCATCTAAGGGCTTATTACTCTCTTCAATAGCAAGTGACCACATTTGTACTTTTTGACGGTCGCGCTCCCGCAGCTCAGTTAACGTAGCTGAAAGTTCTGAAAAAGCGTTATTGGTTAAGTTTACCAGTTCAGACTTTCGTTTAACAGCATCTGCCCATTGCTGAACCCTGTCCACCTCTTTATCTTGCACTTTACCCACAATGTAAGATGAAAACCACAGTGAGGCGGCTACCATAAGAATCGCTACACCAATTAAGGCTAATTTCCAACGTTGTTTCTTATGATATAAATTCATGCTTCTTTTTGCTTTGCCCAATTAACGATCAAACAAGTTAGTTATTGTTTACCGTTCTCGCTCAAAATCCACGTCGTTTTTATCTTTCTCTGCATCCTCTTTTAGCTTATCAAAGAATTTTCCCACCCGTTTTTTATTTTTCTTTTCGTTTTTTGTTGTGTCTGTATCTTCAATATCTGTATCGTAATAAATAAACTCTACTTCTTTTTTATTGTCCACACTTCGCTCTTGTATGGTAGAGTCTTTTTTAAACATGCCAAACTCCGTTTTAAGTATTGATTTCATGTTCGTTTTTTCTGCTTCAATGTTTGCTTTAACATCATTTTTGCGAGCATCTTTATCTAAACTAAACACGGGGTCATCTATGGTTCCGCTCATGGTCATGTAAATAATTATGCCTAAGCCATCATCCTCTACCTTACCAAATTCAGTATATTCTGGCTTTGTTTTTAGCTGCCTAAACCGGAAACTAAAGTGGTATTCAATATTGTTATCAAAATCATGCCAGCCAAATAAGTCAACGTCAAGTGCGTTGGTTTTAATCGTCATTTTAGGAATGTTAATGCGCCTGTTTTCAATTTCAATTTCGTTGCTTAGTTTAGAGAATTTGAGGTTCATTAATTTTTCTTCAAACTGGTCTATGTGTTTATTCAACATTAATTTTAATGCTTTATTAGAGCGCATATAATCGGTAATGGCCTGCATTGTTTCCAAGTTAACCAAGGCGCCGTTGCTCATTTCTATTGCTGCTTTTAGGTAAATTTTATCTTCTATTAACGAAAAGTAAGGGTTAAAAAGCAGCAACAAATCCACCGCGCCATTTACCTTACCGGATATATGTTCTGAAGTGATTGATTTTTGATCGAAATTTTTCCATTCGGCAAAAAGCGCCTTTATGTCAATATTGCTAAAATTCATTTTTCCGTTAATCACATTCCCCTGTTCTAACCTATTCGTTAAGGACAATAAGCCGCTCACCACACCATTTAAGGTACTTAATTTAAAGCCGTTTACCGTCGCCTTTCGATTGGCCAATAAAAACTGCCCGGTAATGTTTTTAAATGCATGGTTTTCCCAATTGAACTTTTTTAAATCCAGTTCTAAATTCACATTCAAATCATTGGGCAATTCAAACATGGTCAAATCGCCTTTTTTCTCACTATTAGAAGGGCCCAAAAATTCGTTTAAATCTATTTGGGTTGACTCCAGTGACGCAATTAAGCCCAAACTGCCTCTACCTTCTAAATAAGGGATAAAGTTTTTCATAGCGCCGTTTAACGTTAAGTCTGACTTGGCGGTTTTTATCGTTAAATTTTTAGCAGCAGCATCTTTACCATTTACCAAAATATTGCCGCTAATGTCTGCAAAGCGCAAATGGCTTTCGGTAGATTTAAATACCACTTTACTTAAATCAATACTGCCATAAGATTCCGAAAATTGAAATTTATCTTTGCGGTACTCCGGATCAAAAAATTGAATTACGCACGATAAATCCAATTTCACATTTCCGCTCAATTCGTCTACATTTTTAAACTTAAAAAATTGGTTAAACGCTGCAAGGTCTAAATTGCCTTTGGCTTTTGTTCTAAATGTCGGTTGTGAAAAGTTTCGCATTTGACCGCTGCCTGTAAAATTACTGTTTAGCATTTTAAAGCTAAATGATTTAAAATCGAGCTCTTCTTCACGGTCGGTTTGCTGGTTTTGGTAGCGTCCTGCTATATTAATGGCATAAATTTTTAATTGATTCTCAGGTTCTATGATTGAACCATCCATGACCTCAAAATTAGCGTCAATAGCCGGCATAATGGTTTTACCCAAGCCCCCATTTACGGTTGCTGTAAAGTTAAAAAGTCCTTCGCCATTGTACAATTGATTACCGGATACATTACCAGACGGGTTGTCTGGGTCATTATTACGTGATGCTAAACTATTGGCAAGGGCAGCAATTTGAATTTTTTTACCAACCAAGCTCAGGTCAATCGTGCTGGAATCTATTGCGCCAGTCATATTAAATTTCATTTTTTCAACGGCCAAATCCCCCGTTTTAAATACATAACGCTTAGCATCTGTATCAATGTCCATTTGCAAATTTAGCTGTGCATCTTTATTTGAAATTAAGGTAAATGAACCACTTTTGAGTCGTTTAATGTGCAAATCTCCCTCTGCCGCCAAATCATATTTAGTCGCCGCGAAATCTCCGCGTAACAGGGCATCATTTAACGTTAACTCATAAGATTGATTTGTAAAGCGATTGATGTACGCAAAATCAACATCCTCTACCTTTAATAATTCAAATAAAAAGGAAAAATTACTGTCTTTCAAACTGTCTTCCGACGGTTTGGCAATTTCATAATTTACGTCTCCGGTTTTAGTTGTTTTTAAGTTGATTTGCCCGCGGTGAATGCTTCCGCGTTTTACTTTGTAGTCGCCGCTCCAAATGTCCAATAAATTAAAATGAAAAAACAATTCGTCGGCATAAAGCAATGTATCGTTGCTTTGCATTTCTTTAAAAGCGTCCGCGGCAAAAACATGTTCAAATTTTAAAGAAGCATTTGGAAAATCATGAAAAATAGATAACTCTATGTTTCGCACCTCTACATTCGTGGTTAAATACTCATTAAGCTCTGCTATGGCAAATTGCTCAATGTCATCTTTATAAACATGTAAAACAACGGTAATAACTGTTACAAAAAAAAGGCTGATGAAGAATGTCCAGAACACTAGCTTTTTCAAGAAATTCCACACCTTCTTCATGTCTTTTTACCAATTGATTTTTTTACGCTGCAAAACGCAGTGCCAATTTAGGCTTAATTATAATCAGAATGAGGCGGTATGTTACCAATTTTTCAACCTCTGTACGTTAGTATCCTCCATAAAAAAAACCTTCTCCAAAATGACGGAGAAGGTTTTTTAAAATTTGGTTATTTGGCTAATTAAATGATTTATTTAACGCGTCTAACCCTTCTTCAACCGATTTTTCAATCACCTCCTTGTTATCTCTCATTACGTCTCTCACGGTGTCCATCAACTGGTTTAGTGCTGCTGATGTGTCCACAATTTGATCGGTCACCTCTTCTATGGCTTCGTTTATGCCTTGCTCAATAAGGTTGTTCATCAAATTGTTTGGCGTGTTTTTTTCTTCTTTATTTTCTGACTCGGTTGGTTTCTCCTCTACCATTGCATCACCTGCGCAGCTTGTAAAGCCAATAGCTAAACTCGCAAATAGTAGTCCTATTACATATTTTTTCATTGTTAGTTGTTTAAATTGTTTTTTCAAAAATATGAAATTTCTGATTTTTTTGCCAAATCGAACATTAATCGTTCTTTAGTTGTTAAATTTGGTAGACAAATATTTTATTCACAATTAAACCTAAATATAATGGCATTTGAATTACCAAATTTACCTTATGCACATGATGCATTAGAACCAAATATTGACAAGCAAACCATGGAAATTCACCATGGTAAGCATCATCAAGGGTATACAAACAAGTTAAACAACGCAATTGAAGGGACAGACCTTGCGGGCAAAACAATAGAAGATATTTTAGCTCACGGGGCTGATAAACCTGCTGTAAGAAACAACGGAGGCGGGTATTATAACCACTCTCTTTTTTGGGAGGTAATGTCGCCAAATGGTGGCGGAAACCCTTCTGGTGACTTAGCAAACGCAATTAATGATGCTTTTGGAAGCTTTGAGGAATTTAAAGATAAATTTTCAAACGCAGCTGCTACACAGTTTGGCTCAGGTTGGGCATGGCTATGTGTACACAAAGGCGGCAAAGTAGAAGTGTGTTCAACACCAAACCAGGATAACCCGCTAATGCCGGGTGTTGGTTGTGGAGGAACACCAATTTTAGGATTGGATGTTTGGGAACACGCTTACTATTTAAAGTATCAGAATAAACGTCCGGATTATATTGACGCGTTTTTTAACGTGATTAACTGGGATGAAGTAGCAAACCGTTACACAGCTAATAAATAATTAGTTCCGACGGAATAAACTTAAAACCCGAAGCGCATTTATTTGCACTTCGGGTTTTTTTATGCCTTATTGTGCTCAAATTACGAAAAAAATACCCCAGGCTTCACCACTACACTTTCAGATAAACTAAGCCCTTATGTTCGTTTTACCATAAGTAATGCTTAACTTTATCGGCTGTAAATAACGGAAGGTTTATGGATTATAATTTTAGGGAAATTGAAGCGAGCTGGCAGGCTTATTGGTTAAAAAACAAGACCTATAAAGCCGAGGAAAATTCGGATAAACCAAAATATTATGGATTGTCCATGTTCCCTTACCCTTCTGGAGCGGGGTTGCATGTTGGCCATCCACTTGGTTATATTGCTTCTGATATTTATGCCCGCTATAAAAAATTGCGCGGTTATAATGTATTACACCCAATGGGATATGATTCATTTGGATTACCCGCAGAGCAATATGCCATACAAACGGGGCAACACCCGCGCATAACCACCGAGCAAAATTTAAAACGGTACCGCCATCAGTTGGATAAAATTGGATTTTCATTTGATTGGGATCGCGAAGTACGCACTTCAGACCCCTCTTACTATAAATGGACCCAATGGATTTTTAAGCAGCTGTACAATTCATGGTACAATAACAGTGCTGATAAGGCTGAAGCAATTGACAATTTAATTGTGATTTTTGAAAACGAAGGCAATGCAACTGTAAATGCATGTACCGACCAAACTGAACAATTTTCTGCCGCAGAGTGGGTTGCTTTTTCTGAAAAAGAGCAGCAGGCCATTTTAATGAATTATAGGTTAACTTATTTAGCCGATTCATGGGTAAATTGGTGTCCTGCTTTAGGTACTGTTTTAGCCAATGATGAAATAAAAGACGGTGTGTCTGAACGCGGTGGGCATCCTGTAGTTCAAAAGCTAATGCGCCAGTGGAGCATGCGCATTACTGCCTATGCAGAACGTTTGTTAACCGGTTTGGACACTGTAGATTGGACAGAATCTATTAAAGACCAGCAACGAAATTGGATCGGAAAATCTGTTGGGGCTTCGGTTACTTTTAAAACAGAAAATGGCGAATCAATAGAGGTATTTACCACCCGTCCGGATACGATTTACGGGGTTTCGTTTATGGTGTTAGCGCCCGAGCATGACCTGGTTGCTAAAATCACAACGGACAAGTACAAGGCAGCCATTGAAAACTATCAAAAAGAAACGAGTTTAAAATCAGAACGCGACCGCCAGGCAGATGTAAAAACGATAAGTGGGGCGTTTACAGGAGCGTATGCCTTGCACCCCTTTACCGGAGAAAAAATTGAAATTTGGATTGCAGACTATGTTCTTGCCGGCTATGGCACTGGTGCTGTAATGGCCGTGCCTTGTGGTGACCAACGCGACTATGACTTTGCAAACCATTTTGGAATAGAAATTAAAAACATTTTTAAACATATAGATATAAGTGAAGCCGCTTATACAGAAAAAGATGCCGTAATTACCGCATCTGACTTTTTAAATGATTTACCGGCTAAAAAAGCAATTAAAACTGCGATTTTTGAACTAGAAAAACGTGGTTTTGGTAAAGGGCAAACAAACTACCGTTTGCGAGATGCTGTTTTTTCAAGACAACGGTATTGGGGAGAACCTTTTCCGGTTTATTATAAAAACAACATTCCTTACCTTATTGCTGATGAAGACTTACCTGTTACGTTGCCAAAAGTAGACAAATATTTACCGACAGAAGATGGTGAACCACCACTGGCAAGAGCAACAAATCATGATTGGACAAGTGTTGACTTAAATGTGGATGAACGCATGGAATACAACACCATGCCCGGGTGGGCAGGTTCTTCATGGTATTTTTTACGGTATATGGATCCAGAAAATGAAAAGGAGTTTGTTTCAAAAGAAAAAGCCGATTATTGGAATCAAGTAGACTTATACATTGGCGGATCGGAGCATGCCACGGGGCATTTGCTTTATTCGCGTTTTTGGACAAAATTTTTGTATGATCGCGGCTTTATTTCTTTTGAAGAGCCTTTCAAAAAAATGATTAATCAGGGGATGATATTAGGGCGAAGCAATTTTGTTTATCGCGATAAGGAAACAGGTAAACTTGTTACTTTTGGTAAGCGAAAAGCGTACAAAACGGCGCGCCTGCATGCTGACATTAATTTGGTAGATAACGACCGACTAGATACTGAAGCCTTTAAAAAATGGCTGCCTGAGTATGCAACTGCCGAATTTGTGTTGGAAGATGACGGAACGTATTTATGTGGACACGAGGTAGAAAAAATGTCCAAATCAAAATACAATGTGCAAACGCCTGATGAATTGGTAGAAAAATTCGGGGCAGATACATTGCGTTGTTATGAAATGTTTTTAGGTCCACTGGAACAAGCAAAGCCGTGGGATACAAAAGGCATTAACGGTGTACACAATTTTTTACGAAAGTTTTGGCGTTTATTTCATGATGCAGATAATAATCCTGTAATTTCTGAAGGTGAACCCGATAAAAAAGCGTTAAAAACACTACATAAAACCATTAAAAAAATTCAAGACGATTTAGACCGGTTTTCATTTAACACCGCGGTTTCTAATTTTATGATTGCCACCAATGAGTTAACAGAGCAAAAATGTAATAATAAAGCAGTTTTGCGCGAGTTGTTAATTTTACTTTCACCTTATGCACCGCATATTGCAGAAGAGCTATGGCAAAACGTGTTAAAAGAAGCAGAAAGCATTACCACGGCTGAATTTCCAACATTTAACCCAGATTTTTTGGTGGAAGCCGAGTTTGAATACCCTGTTTCGTTTAACGGAAAAATGCGCTTTTTACTGCCATTACCTACCAATATGCCGAAAGACGAAGTGGAGAAAGCCGTATTGGAAAACGAACAATCAGCAAAATATTTAGACGGTAAAACACCAAAGAAAGTAATTGTTGTTCCGGGCAGAATTGTAAACATAGTGGTTTAACTTTTTATCATTGCAAAATCAGAGCAGGGCTTAAACTCAAAATTGCGTGTTAAAACCGACGTTTTATTCTCTTTATTACGTGTAAAGACGCTTTTTTTTCGTTAATATTATCATGACCTTTGTACTACCAGATAACCAACGATTGCCGCTTAGTACGTAAACTATTAGGCAATCCGAAAAACAAAAAACATGAAAAAAATTAAACTTAACCAGAAACTCAGTCTAAACAAACAAGTAGTTACTGAATTAAACAGTAACCAATTAAATGCCCTCAAAGGAGGTGTAAGAACAAGTATTTGGAAAGGCTGCGATAAATCTGTTAGAGAAAATTGTGGCGCCGAAAAAACCGGAACAGTTGTAAAAACAACTACCGCATAAAAATTTCAAAAAAAATGATTCAATAAAATGCCTGATCCAACCCAAGATCAGGCATTTTTTCTTTTTTAGTACAACCCTTTTTAGTTATTTTGCATCAATTCAATAAAAAACGCGCAATGAAGAGATACACCCTATTAATAGTAGCAACTGGTTTAATTATATGCACTAGCTGTAAAAAAAGAACAGAAAAAGCTTATGGGGATATTTCTTATCCGGCCCCTAAAAATGTAGACATTAACGCGGACGGCATAGCCGATTTTGAATTTAGCTTTACGCAAATTGCCACATCAGATGTGCCCGTTTCAGCGGCAAGCGTTTCGTTAGAGATTCTTGGTTTGGGTAGTAACAACGTGTTGAATGATACTACAAGGCAAACTACCCTTTTTTTAACTGCGGGGGACAGTATTAAATCTATCCCTGCAGATACAAACCGCGTATGGACTAACTTTTCTTACGGAATAGTAAGTAAAATCTGGAACGGTAGCGAGTGGTCATCTTTTTGGGCGGTGAACGCCACGCACAATTCACCTTATTATTTCGGTTTTAAAATTTTGACAGAAATTGAATCATTTATTGGCTGGGCAGAAATTACAATTGACCAAACATCTGGCGAAACGACAATTAAAGCGTACAATGAATCAGACGGATCGTTTATTGTTACGGCGCAATAACAACAGTAAACACACTACTGGCGCGCAATTCTGCCACTGTAGTGTTTGCCGTTAATAAGCAATGAATAGTTGTACAAGCCAGGGCTTACTGGTGCATTAGCATCCGTTAAACCATTCCAAGCCAATTGGCTTGTGCCTTTGGGCTGATTGCCTTGATACAGCCTTTTCACCACTTTTCCTTGCATGTCATAAATAAATAAGCTCACAAAGCTAGCATTGGGTAATGTATAACTTATTGTTGTTAAGTCGGTAGATGGATTTGGGTAAACTTCTATACCATTATTCGGTTCTAAAACAGCTTCTTGCTGGCTTAAATAAATAGTGTTTAAACTGTCCACATTTATAAATTCGTCTCCTTCTTCGTAGGCCATAATGTGAAAATACACCAAAAACATTTCATCCGTTGTATTCAACCCCGGATAAACGTCAACAGGTGGGTCGGCAGGGTTATGGACATTGCTCGGTGTATTATTGTAAATACCTGTCCCTTTAAGTTGGCTACCTTCCGGTAATTTTTGCATGTATCTGAACCAATAAAAATCTTGCCAATCAAAATCCCAATGCGGTATGCGCACAAACGGAATGGTATCCATAGTTGGCGTTACACCATACGCATCAATGTAATCTCCTAACAAATGCATGTGCGGAAAAGCACTTAAAACTGATAAATCAGAAGGTACGCTTTCCACCTCAGCAGAGATAGATGTAAATTCATTTGCTGGTAATTCAAAATCCCAATTTTGTAAAAAAGGACCTGCAATAATCTCTCTAAAATCGGCTACGGGTTCGTCATAAAAATAAAAATTTACCCGCGTTTGGTCATACTGCCCGTAACTGCCGTGTGGGTAGTGCATGGCAAATACAATGTTTGACCCAACGGGCATTCGCATACCCGACGAAAAATCATCTGACGCAGGAAAAATAGTGGGCGTAGCACCCGGTGTATAGCCTGTCATTAACACATCAGTTGTCGGCCCTCCGCAATTGCCTCCGATTGTATCTGTGACGTAATCACCTTCATAATCAATGTATACTAAGCAGTGGTGTACAATTTGTCTGTTTCCTGGAATTACCTCAATTGCCTTGACAATACGTTCTTCTGTAATACTTGTTGGTAATGAAATGCAAATGTAATCATCCTGCAGTTCGGTTGCTTTACTCATGTAAAGTGGCATTTCTATCGTTAAATCTGGTGTGCCGGGTAAAATTTGATCGCCCGAATAAACAGGTGGTGGTGGCGCCAATGTAGGATCGCCCTCTAATCCGCCTTCACTTGCCCAATTTAAAATTGTGTTGCGCTCATAGACCGTTAAAATACGTTCGTCAAAATAATGCTGAAAAGATGAATCAGCTGTCCAAGGTGGCATTATGTTATACTCAACATACGACTGGATGATTCCACGATAATCGTACGCCTCTTCATAGTTCATTAATGAAAATGTGCCAATTCCGTCGGGGTTATGGCATTCTGTACAATTATTGTAAAACACCTCTGCGGCATGTTCACTCCATGTAGTCTGCCCAAGGCAAATTCCGGAAAAAATCAGTACTAATGGGGTAAGTAAGGCCTTTTTCATAGTTTCAAAATCAAATAATAGCTACCAAATATAGTGCTAAATCCTTTCAAATCAAAACAATGGATTTATTTCCCAATAAAAGCGGCTGCAACTGTTCTAGCTGTTTGGTCGGTTTTGTATAAATCATCCAACGACGCTTGTTTAATAAAAGCTACTTTTTGCATGGTTTTTTCGTTGATTTCGGCAATTTCTAAAAATTTAATCTTATCCTTTAAAAAAGCGGCCACCGTTACTTCATTCGCAGCATTTAATATACACGGTAAATTACCCCCTTTATCCATAGCCTCATAAGCCAATCTAAGATTAGAGAATGTATCTAAATCGGGCTGTTCAAACGTTAATTTTGGATAATTCATAAAATTAAATCGCTCAAAATCTGTCGTTAACCGATCCGGATAAGTTAACGCGTATTGGATAGGTAGTTTCATATCAGGCAACCCCATTTGAGCTTTCATAGAACCATCTTTAAACTGAACAATCGAGTGAATAATAGATTGTGGGTGCACAATCACATCAATCTGCTCGTTTTTTAATCCAAATAACCATTTTGCCTCAATTACTTCCAACCCTTTATTCATCATAGAGGCCGAATCAATTGTAATTTTGGCGCCCATTTCCCAATTGGGGTGTTTTAAGGCTTGCTCTTTAGTGGTTGCTAAAAGTTGGTCACGTTTTTTTCCTCTAAAAGGCCCACCAGATGCCGTTAAATAAATTTTTTCAATCGGGTTTTGAAATTCGCCCGTAAGGCATTGAAAAATTGCAGAATGCTCACTGTCAACCGGATAAATATTCACCCCTTTCTCGCGTGCTAATTTAGTGACTATTTCTCCCGCCACAACAAGGGTTTCTTTATTGGCTAATGCAATATTTTTACCCGCATTAATTGCTGCAATTGTAGGCTTAAGGCCTGAAAAACCAACCAAAGCTGTTAATACTATGTCAATTTCAGTCATTTGTACAACATCAGCTAACGCACCGCTACCTGCAAACACTTTTATATCCGCATCAGCTAAAGCATCATTTACTTTTTGATATTGCGTATCATCTACAATTACAACAGTATTGGGTTTGAACTGCAGCGCTTGTTGAATTAATAAATCTGCATTGCGATTGGCTGTAAGTACCGATACTTCAAACTTGTCGGGATAAGCAGCTACAACTTCTAACGTTTGTGTACCAATGGAACCTGTTGACCCTAATAAGGCAATACATTTTTTATTTGACATAGTAAACAAATGTAAATATTGAGAATGAATTTTTGCGCAACAAAGGGTAGGATAATGCTTTTTTAACCCACTAAAATTTAAAAGTGGGCAAAAAACGAATCATTTTTAGGTAAAATTTTGTTCAAATAAAAAATCTCCGTATCTTTGCACCCGCTTGTCAAACAACAGGCTATCTGCAAAAGTGTCAGATAATACAAAATGCGGGTGTGGTGAAATTGGTAGACATGCTAGACTTAGGATCTAGTGCTTCACGGCGTGTGGGTTCGAGTCCCTCCACCCGCACTGATTAAGATGGTCTGTCCGCCTTGTGGCGGGTAGACCATTTTTAATTTAAAATAAAATTGAAAACATGAATGTAGTTGAGGAAAAAATTGACGATTTAAACGCAGTGCTTAGGGTGCAAATTGCACCAGAAGATTACGAACCTAGTGTGAACAAAGCCATTAGTGATTATCGGAAACAAGCAAACATTCCGGGATTTAGACCGGGGAAGATTCCTGTTAGTTTAATCAAAAAAAAATACGGAAAAGCTATTTTGGCTGAAGAGTTGAATAAAGTGGTAAATGAATCATTAAACAACTTTATTACAACCAATAAATTAAACGTATTGGGTAACCCACTTCCAAAGCAAGACGAAGAAGTAAAAGGCGATTTTAATAATCCTACTGAATTTGAGTTTGCTTATGAAATTGGTATCGCTCCGGATTTTGATGTGAACCTTTCAAAAGGCAACAGCTTTGACTATTTAAAAGTTGATATAAACGCCGAAATGCTAGACAAAGAGGTGAACAACCTTGCAAAACGTTACGGATCACTTGTACCGGCTGATAAAGCTGGAGAGCAAGATATGGTGATTGGATCATTCAAACAAAAAGAAGGTGATATTGAAAATACATCTACTATTTCATTAGAGTTTTTAACGGATGAAGCTGTTAAAAAACAATTTATTGGAAAAAAAGTAGGTGACAAAATGGAAATTGACCCAAGAGCAGTATCTAAAGATGATAAAGATATGGCATCTATGTTAGGTATTTCAGAAGAGGAACTACCAAACGCAACAGGCGATTTTGATTTTACAATTACCGAAATTAAAACAATGGTGCCTGCCGCTGTAGACCAAGCTTTGTTTGACAAAATTTTTGGTGAAGGTGCTGTTTCTTCTGAAGAGGAATTACGTAAAAAAATTACGGATGATTTACAACGCATGTTTGGAAATGATTCTGACCGTTTGTTTAGTCGTGAGGTTTCAGAAAAACTAATTGAGAATACAGCAGTTGAGCTGCCTCAAGGCTTTTTGAAGCGTTGGATTAAAGCGACAAACGAGCAAGAAATTACGGACGAGCAAATTGACGCGGAATTTGACCAATATTTAAAAAGTTTAAAATGGCAATTGATTCAAAACAAAATTGCGAAAGAGAACGATATTAAAGTAGAAAACGCGGAGTTGATTAACTACACCAAAGGACTTTTGGTAAACCAGTTTGCACAATACGGTATGCCTGCGCCAGAAGATAAAGAGTTGGAAGCGCAAGCACAATCTGTACTTCAAAATAAAGAAGAGGCGAATAAAATTTACGAAAATTTATACGGTGCAAAAATGCTGACATTTTTCAAAGAAAAAGTAAAGCTAAACGAAAAGGAAATGCCGTATGACGATTTTGTAAAAGTAGCCTACGCGCAAAACTAAAATCCGTCTACTTACCATTTACAAAATAAAAATAATACCTATATTTATGGGTATTATTTTTTTTAACCATACTTGAGTTATTTACAAATAAAATAGCCTTGTTATACGGTTTGTGTACACTAATTATTAGTTGCACCAAACGTTTTTCGGGCTGAGTTGTTAGTAAAGTAAATAAGATCAAGAACACACATAAAAACAAGACATGTTTGATAAAGACGAATTTAGAAAATACGCCACAAAACACCGCGGAATTAGTGGCACCACGGTAGATAGTTATATTACTTCATCACTTACACCATACATTATAGAAGAACGCCAACTGAATGTAGCGCAAATGGACGTTTTTTCTCGTTTGATGATGGATCGGATTATCTTTTTAGGTACTGGAATTGATGACCAAATTGCCAATATTATTACGGCTCAGTTGTTGTTTTTAGAGTCTGTTGACCCGAAAAAAGATATTCAAATTTATTTAAACTCACCAGGTGGTGGTGTGTATGCCGGCTTAGGTATTTATGACACTATGCAGTACATTTCACCAGATGTTGCCACAATTTGTACAGGTATGGCTGCCTCTATGGGCGCAGTATTGTTGTGTGCAGGTGCAGCAGGCAAACGCTCTGCGCTACCTCACTCACGTGTTATGATTCACCAACCGCTGGGCGGCGCTCAGGGTCAAGCCTCTGATATTGAAATTACAGCCCGTGAAATTCAAAAATTAAAGAAAGAGTTGTACGATATTATTGCGAAACATTCTGGCAAAACGTATGATGAGGTTTGGAAAGATTCTGACCGTGATTATTGGATGATTGCGCAAGAGGCAAAAGAATACGGAATGGTAGATGAGGTATTGGGTGACCCTATTAAAGCAGAAATGCACAACCTATAATAACCAAAAAAAGAGTTAATGGCTAAAAACGAGGGGATTAACTGTTCTTTTTGCGGACGACCTAAAAGCGAAGTAGGCATACTAATTGCCGGCGTTACAGGGCACATTTGCGAAAATTGCATTGAACAGGCACATCAAATTGTTGATGAGCAGTTAAAGTATGACGAGCACAAAGATGTTTCGACGGATTTTAAATTATTAAAGCCGGAGCAAATTAAGTCGCATTTGGATGAGTACATTATTGGACAAGATGAGGCCAAAAAAGTACTTTCAGTAGCGGTTTATAACCATTACAAACGTCTTTCTATCGGTACTAAGGGAGAGGAAATGGAGATTGATAAATCCAACGTAATTTTAGTTGGACGAACCGGTACGGGTAAAACGTTATTGGCAAAAACAATTGCCAAAACGTTAAATGTACCGTTTTGTATTGCAGATGCGACAGTGTTAACAGAGGCTGGTTATGTAGGTGAGGATGTTGAAAGCATTTTGTCACGCTTATTACAAGCTGCAGATTTTAATGTAGAGTCTGCTGAGAAGGGGATTGTTTTTATTGATGAAATTGATAAAATTGCCCGTAAATCAGACAATCCGTCAATAACACGGGATGTTTCTGGTGAAGGTGTGCAACAAGCCATGCTAAAGCTGTTAGAAGGTACAGAAGTAAATGTACCACCACAAGGTGGACGCAAGCACCCCGAACAAAAAATGATTAAAGTAAACACCAAAAACATTTTATTTATTGCAGGTGGAGCGTTTGACGGTGTTGAAAAAATTATTGGACGACGGGTAAACACCAACATGATTGGTTTTGCCTCTAAAGATGAAACGAAGCCGGATGGTGAAAACCTGTTAGAATACATCATTCCTACAGATATTAAAGAATTTGGGCTTATTCCAGAACTAATTGGCCGTATGCCGGTGTTAACTTATTTACATCCGTTAGATGCTAAAGCATTGCGCCGAATTTTAACCGAACCTAAAAATGCATTGGTAAAACAATACATTCACTTGTTTAGCTTAGATAAGGTTAAATTAAAGTTTGATGCTGAAGTGCTTGATTTTATTGTAGAAAAAGCGCTGGAATATAAATTAGGAGCAAGGGGACTACGCTCGATATGCGAAGCCATTTTAAATGATGCTATGTTCGAAATTCCTTCTAAAAAAGGAACGAAAGAATTTAGAGTTGATTTGGACTACGCACAGTCAAAATTTGCAGGTTCAAAAATGGCGAAATTAAAAATTGCCTAACGTTATGGATAAGAACAAAATTGCACACGTTGATTATTTGGACTACAGCCAAGGCTCAGAAGAGGCGCGTAAAGCGTTTATTCAAGCGTTTGGCGACTCATTTTCAAACATGGGGTTTGCCATTGTCAAAAACCACGGTGTAACAGCCGAATTGCGCAATAAATTGTTCGCAGCTTCCAAGGCATTTTTTGAACTACCAGATGCGGTTAAAAGCAAGTATGAAAATGAAGCGTTGCACGGTCAGCGCGGCTACATTTCTAAAAATAAAGAAAGTGCAAAAGGAAAGTCCGTCCCTGATTTAAAAGAGTTTTATCATGTAGGGCAAACTGTTACAGATGGTGACCCGATAAAAAAAGAGTACCCGGATAATATTTGGCCAAAAGAAGTTGCAGAATTTGAAGCTGTAGGTCAGGAGGTTTATCAAACGTTTGAAAATACGGGACGTAACTTACTACGCGCCATTGCCCTTTACCTTGGTCTGGATGAACGTTATTTTGATGATAAAATTCACAATGGCAACAGTATTTTGCGCTTATTGCACTACTATCCTGTAAAAGACAAATCGCAAATACCAGAAGGTGCGGTGCGGGCCGCCGCCCACGGTGATATTAATTTAATTACACTTTTAATGGGTGGAAGCGCAGAAGGTCTGCAAGCACAATCGTTAGATGGTGAGTGGATTTCTGTTAGCCCAGCGCCGGATGAGATTGTAATTAATATTGGGGATATGTTAGCGCGTTTAACAAATGACCGTTTACGATCTACCCAACATCAAGTAATTACACCCAACGAAGAATCGTGGACAAAACCGCGGTATTCGACTCCTTTTTTCTTGCACCCACGATCTGATATGGATTTAACATGTTTAGATAGCTGTATTTCTGCTGAAAACCCTAAAAGTTATGACGATATGACGGCTGGAGAGTTTTTAACAGAGCGATTAATTGAATTAGGACTGCGTAAAAAATAAACGCTTTTTTCTGATCAAATGTGCTTATCCCGAATTCACGTTATTAAAGGTCACCGTGAAAAGTGCACTTCGGCTTCGCTCCATGTATTTTTTGGTTCTGTTTTGCTCTGTGCGTTTTTTTATGACTTTGATTTGCGTGTGTTTTAGCAGGCTTTGCTCGGCTTACTTTTAATTGTACCACCCAAAAGCTTTATCAACCTTGCTAATCCGTTGTTAAACGGTCTTTAAATTCAATCAATTCTTTTAAAGAAAATTCATCTGCTTCTTTCAAATATGGATATAGTATTTCGTACGGAAAAACGGCTAGCGGTAAGCCAGGTCGATATAAAACAATGGCAGGCGTTTGGTTAATTTGATAATCACTAAACAGCCCATCCCTGGCTTGTTTGTTGTACGTATATTCATCCGTATAAATATCAAAGAAGATTATATTCGGTGTAGCAATATCCGGCATATCCCGCTGTAATATAAGGTTGTGCCTACGACGCTCACCAGCGTTTTGATCTACTCTGCAAATAAAACGAATGTTGTAGCTTTTGTTGTTTAAGACTTGGTTTAAGTAATCTGTCGGGCGATTTAGCGGTCTAAAACAATCCCGACAGGCGTTGTTATTTGAAAAAATAAAAATGTAAGCTTTGTTTGTATCTTCTATTAAATTAACAGTATCTTTTTGTAGCGTAACGACCCTAAAATCCAAATTTTGTGCAACGCTATCTGACCAATTACACCACAATAAAACAGCCGCTAAAAATCTACAAACCATTTAACGAAAAAATTTTAAGTACATACGTGTCATCATTTTCCATATAATAATCTTCTGCCTCCGCCTGTATTTGCTTCACAGTTTTGTTCGTCATGTCTATCGGTGCATCAAATTTCCACTGCACAAGTTTGCCACCACCAAATTTATTATTGTTATAGTTTAGTTGTACAGGATAATTCTTTTTGGAAATGAATGCTGTTAAGTCAAATGATGTGTCGATTATTCCTCCTTTTACAAATTCAAATTGTCCATTTTTGTTTTTTTTCCAAACGTCAATGCTGCGTTGGCGATTTTTCTTTTGCCCTGAGTTTGTTTTATTTTGAACTATAAATGTGTTGTTATTTAAAAAATAAACTGCCTCTACCCTACAAAGCGTATCCTCCAACCCTTCTAAAGCATATATCATGGGTTTGCCTCCATTTACATTTGCCGTAAGCCGTTGAAACTCTTCTGAAGAAAATGAGTTGCCTGCGTTGGGATTGTAATACCGCAGTGTATCTATCATTTTGAGTTGATTATTATATAACACAAATTCAGGACGTACCGTTTGCGCAAACAATGTGTAATCTGTAGAAAAATCAATCCATTGATTGGGACTAAAATGTGAAAATTCTATCGCCTCAAACTTCGGATGAACAGTTTCCTCTAAAAACCCAGTTACTAAATTGTATTTACCAATAGTCGTTTTGGTAGGGCTATCATTTTTATGAAAGTTATAGTTCTTCGCAAAAAAAAGATAATCTCCCTTAATAAAATGTTTTTCTACATGCTCCTTTATTGGAATGATTTCTTTTAATTTTAACTTGTTTTTATTTCTATTTAAAACAATTAATTTGTGTGCTCCATCAAAACTAAGACACATAAAGTCATCTGAAACCGATAAATCAACAGAAACAGGACCATCAACTTTAAAATACATGGAGGGAAACGGGCAATGAAAATTCTTTTTTTCAAAAGTTCTCAAGTTAATTCTAATGAAATCCAACGTGTCGGTTCGTTTACCAGGAATGTATATCCAAACATCTTCATTATAAATTTCTATTGCTAAATCGTCCCGAAAAAATTTATTCGGCACGTTAAAACTGAATGTTGTGTCTAATATACAATAGTCTTGAATACGTGCTTTTTGACTATGACTGATTATACTAAAACCAAAAAGTAGTAAGAAAAAGGGTAGTTTTATTTTCATGTTTTGGGATTTTCATGTTTGGGAAAATAAAAAGAGTCCATCTGACATTCTACATGTACAAATGAACCCTCATTAATTTTGCTTTAGAGCTCTTCGATCTCTATACGTTCTCCAGTAGTTGTGGAGTCATACACCCACCTTACTTCAAATCTTTTTCCGGAGGAATTATATACCTGTGAACCCGTATAAATTCCAGACCCAATTTGACTATGTGCGATACCGACACCGATTTGTTGAGCTGCAGCCTCCATATCATTTCCAGATCCGTCGTTATATATTGTCGGGCAAGCCAAACTCCCAGGATCTCCGCACCCTATTGATGTAGTTGTCCCCCCTGTTACATTCGTAAAACTGACACTGGCTACTTTTGCATATCCCGTTCTAGCTTTGTCAACCTTTCGGGTATATATGTCTATTGACAAACCAAGATGTGAAATTGCGAGCAGGCTAAGTACTATTAAAACTTTGTTCTTCATAATATATGTTTTGGTAAATAAATATATCTTATTAACGGAAAATTAAAATAAAAAATTGTGTATAGTAACGAATATTTTATTTTGACGAAAAATATGATTAATGAAAAAACCCCCTGCCTTGCAACACAAAACAGAGGGTTTTTGTAAACTAAAAGATCGCTTTCTTAGTTATTCAATCACTTGAACAGTAGCATTTGTACATCTATACTTGTATCGGATTCGTCCACCTTCGGGTGTTCCTTCTTCAATGTCTTTCGCCGTTGACCGGCCCATATATACGGTTGAAGTGCCCAAGGCCAAATCAGCCAATTGGGTAACACCCATAACAATTTCTGTCGCTCCATCTGCCGCATTAACAAATGATGCATCTTCTCCCCACGTCCACGATCCTACAAAAATACCTACGCGTTGGTTTGCGCTCAATGCTGAGCCATCCCAAACCACCGTTTGCGCTACACTTTTAGTAATGGTGTCAAACTCCGCTGGAAAAGCAATCGGCTCTCCCATAGGAACACTGTTCGTATATGTCGTTCCCTCTACATTTGAGTAAACAAATACCCCACTATCCAACTGTCCGGCATATTCTTTATGATGACCACCGTACCATGGATTGTATGCTAAAACATCTCCATTAAATGAAACAAATGCACCAGTTGAATCTGTCAACTCTAACAATGTGCCAGTCGGCCCTCCAAATCTAAAACGCGCTACAGCATGTGTTTTATCTTCATTTTGATTATAAAATAGTTCGTAATCAGAATAGATTTTATTTTGATTAACGTCAGAAGAATCTTCTTTATCGCAAGCGGTAAATCCGAGTAAGCCGATTGTAATTAATAATAACATCTTTGTTTTCATATCTAATAGTGTTTCAATTTTCATTAAGTCGAGCCTGGTGGGCACATCCCCTATTCAAGTTTCTTTTTTTGTTGAAAAATTACTGTTTTCAAGGCTTTCCGAAGGCGCAGCCCTGAGCACGTCGTAGGGATTGATTTCAATTAACTTATGCCTTGCATAAGAAAACTGAAGTAAACTGTGAGCGCTTGGAATAATCCAACCTGAGATTTATATTCTTGTCATTATAAACGCTGCATCAAACGGATTCCTTTTTTTATGCGTAACTAATAACGTCATATTGACACGAACCCTTATCGACAAGTGAAATACAAAACCATCAAAAGAATGTCAATTCTGCGCTTGAAATGGCTATATTTGCACCTTGATTTATTGAAAACGATATTGAATAATACACAGATATCACCTACAACAAATCAATTTTCACCGTGTTTCAACAACACGAGTTTATTGGAGAGGTGGCAGAGTGGCTGAACGCGCACGCTTGGAAAGCGTGTTCACGGTAACGTGACGGGGGTTCGAATCCCCCTCTCTCCGCAAAAAGGAAACCAAGTGCATTGCACTTGGTTTTTTTGTTGGATGCAATCGAAGTTTACTTCGAATTGGAGACAATGAAAAAAACAAAATGATTTCTGTAAGAAAGCGTTGGTTTCTATGCTTTGAAAGGATAACTAAAATGGGATCAGCGAAGGTAATCCCTGTCTCTCCGCAAAGACTCACAACCCGTTGAAACCACTGTGTTTCAACGGGTTTTCGTTTTGTAGGGGATAATCATTGAAATTGATCTGAAAGCCTTACTATATTTGACTTCAAGTGGAGTTCGAAAAATCAGATAGGCTTTTGTAATTTTTTAGTATCTTTACTTGACGTGATCAAACAATATTGCTAAATTCATAAAGTGGTAGTAAAGAATAAAATAGGTTTTGTATTATGCTTGATATGGGTTGTTATTTCCTCTTGTACTAAAGATGAATTAAGTGATCTATCAAATAGCTCATATACTTTTAACGAAAAACTATCCAGCTATCATATTTATTCAGGTAACACTGGTGACTTGACTCCAATGGAGGGATATTATTCCTATGCATTGGGAACAACATTATTTACGGACAATGCAGAAAAGCAACGATTGATAAAACTCCCTTCGGGGACTAAAATGATAAAATTAAGTGATGATTTACCTGACTTCCCGGATGGAACAATAATCGTAAAAACGTTCTATTATTTTCATGATAAGAGAGATGAAACGTTAGGCAAGCGCATTATAGAAACGCGTTTACTCATAAAAGATAAAGGTGCTTGGAATGTCGCGGATTACCTTTGGAACGAATCACAAACTGATGCGGCACTTATTGAAGATGGCTTTAATACATCAGTAAATTACATTAATGAAAATGCAGGCTATGAGGTTTTAAACTATCACGTTCCTAATAATCGAGAATGTGCGACATGCCATTCTAAGTATGATGAAATGGTTCCAATTGGCCCAAGCTAAGGAATCTGAATTTTCCCGTTGAAACTCCTGACGGAACAATGAATCAAATTGAATATTTTCAAGATGTTAACATTATGGAAAACTTCGATTACACTGCAATTTCAGAGGCACCAAGTTTTGTTGATTTGTCCAATTCATTGGAAGATCGTGCTCGTGCCTATTTTGATTCTAATTGTGCACATTGTCACCGACAAGGTGGTTTTGCTGATGGAGAAGCAAATTTATATTTAGACTATGAGTCCACCTTTGAAGAAACAAACATTGATCGAAATAAAGGGCAAATATTAAATCAACTCAGCCAAAAATTAATGCCTTTAATTGGAACAACGATTAAAGATGAAAAGGGCATAGCATTAATCGAAGAATATATAAATTCGTTGTAGTGAGATATGTCATCATTTCGATATTGATAGGTTGCTTTACAACTACCATTGCTCAGGAAGAGCAAAGCAGTAATTTTTCGATTGGAGTTCATTTCAGTCCGACTTACAATTACCGATTATTAAAGTCAAATGCAACAACAGATTTAGTTAAGGAGATTAGAGATCAGGAAGAAATTGCAAATTTTGGATATAGAACTGGGGTAACAATCGCGTATGGTATTTCGACCAAATTTAACTTGCAATCAGGTCTTTTTTTCGCAAATCGGGTTTATCGCACTAGAACAGAAAGTTTAAATTGGGTTGACCCAAATATTTCAGCAGCTACTGAAACTTTTCGTTCAAGACAATTTCAATATATTGAAATTCCATTGTATGTTCAATATACCTTTTTTCAAAAAGAAAGAGTCCATGTTTTTGCCGAGTTGGGAGGAGTTGCTTCTTTAAATTATCGCAATTTCGAAAGGAACCATGTCAATATAAATGGTGATTGGGAAATTACCAGTTTAGATTCACCCAATTTATCTCATACTATTTTTATGCTGGCTTCAGGCATTGGAGCTGAGTATAAAATTAGCCCAAGAATAAAATTAAGAGGAGCGATTCTTTTTCAGCAAGCAATAACACCAGTAAATCGTGATTTACCAACAAAAGAGTTACTTAATTCTGGAGGCTTAAATTTTGGGTTGATATTCTCATCAAAGAAAAACTCAACCACAAACCGATAATTTGTCATATTGCCACGGTTAATATGATTAAGGTTAAAATTACCTCTATTTTCTACTCAAGTTTTATCTCTGCAAAAACCTCCTGCAACGCCCTCAAATCCTCAAAAAGTGGGTTCGATAACAGTCCCCCTCTCTCCGCAAATCAGTTTTGAGTGTGAGTTTCGAGCAAGAGCGAGAAACTTGCATTCAAAAAACTGATTTCCCTCTAGACTCACACTCCAACTCAAACTGAAATTTTCTAATTTTGAATTCATTCTGACCCAAGATTATGTTTGACTTCGAAAAACTTGACATTTATGTCAAGGCTAAAACCTATAATAAATCAATAACCACATTTCTGTTATCCAAAAAATTAGATCGTGTTACTAACGACCAGCTAAAAAGTTATCTTCTTCTCCAATTTCACTGGAAATAACTGAAATGAAACTACGGTTCTGTTGCTACCATCATCCACCAACCTTTGTTATAGTCAGCACCAGTATAATAAACATATTTCTTTTGAGTCTCTGGATCGAAAGTTATTTGTGGGGCTATGATTGCGTCCTTTTCATAAGGTGCGCCTGCCTGAGTCAAAATAGGTATGTCATTTACAATCCATGGACCGAATGGATGGTCCGCCTCGGCATAAAAAACAGCCTCTTTATCAGAAAAATCACCCGTACGTACCGCGTAAAATTTACCCTCTATGCCTTTAGTTATCTGTCCTTCCATACCTACTGGGCAATCAATTTCCTGAAAATCGGTCCACGTACGCCCTTCATCTGTTGAAGTCGCACCTAAAACCCAAACTTCTGAAACTTCATCTGGTGATGCATTCCATCCTATAAATGCTAAATAGAGTAGTCCATCATGTTCAACAACACTCGGAGAAGTCATGCAATACACATTTTTACCAGCGATCAAACCTTTTGGAACAATGGGTGCATCCATTTGAGTATAAGGCCCTTCTAGTTCATTAGCTTCCGCTAAATAAATTTCAGCTTCATAACTGTCCGTGCTTTCATCTGGAAATCCGATATAATAAATTTGGTGTTTCCCATCAGCAGATTTTCTATAAAACGAAGTTTCCTTTGAAATGTCTGTGCCCGAAGGACCAGTTTCACCAAGCAGAGTTGTAGTTGCTGTCCAATTCGTCCAACTTGTTCCGCTTGCTAGTTTAATTCCACTCAAACCACCTACATCTCCGGAATATACCATCTTTAGCTCTCCGTCGTCAAAAAATACATGACCATCACTCGCGGATTCATAATTTTCTTCTGGAATTAAATCTCTAAAAATGGGATCTCCTTGGCGAGTCCAATCTGTAGATAGAGTTGGTGATGGCGAAGGAATTTCTTCTTCCTTTTTACACGAAAAATTGATTGTTAGAAAAAGTAATAATGTGAAGTTGAGATAAATTCGAATTGGATTCATATTTTCTTTTTTTATAAATCGAACGACTTAGCTTATTCCCCTACCTAATGCTACTAAAATTCGCCATTCACCTCCCCCAAAACCTTTAAACACTCAAAAAGAGGGTTCGATAACTGTCCCCCTTCTTTCCTTTTTTTTCCACTTAAGTCGCGTCGATAATGACAATTATACCACATGTTTTGTTCCCTCTTTGGGTTAGCCATTTTTATACTGAAAAAGATATTCTTGAAATTTAAATCTAAAAACCTTGATACCTAACGGTTTTTAAAGAGGTTCGCTAATTTTTTCTATTTTTAATGTACTAATTCAATCCGAAAACAAGTGTTTAAAAATGGAAGGTGCTTTTATTTGGATGTTGTACACTATTAACTCGAAGTAATTATGATTTCAAAATTTTTAAGAACTATATTAATCTCTTTTTCGCTAGTCTTTTTATTTTCATGTAATTCGGATCAAAACATAAAAGAACAAGACAAATCTAATGTGCTAATTGATGAAGATTTTGATTTCAACGACTTGCGCTGGGTTGAGGAAAGTACGAAATATCATAACATTGAATTGTCTGATGGAAAATACCATATAGAGGCAAAAGACTCCATTAAGCAAACGAGCGTCGCTCCTTTTAACAAAACATATTTGTATGATTTAAAAGAAAGCTTCAGCATAACCATCAATTTAGACCTTCTAAATAGAGACACTTCTATTCTTTCGCGAGCTGGAATCATGTTTACCTGTGCATCAGTAGATTACAGAGTCTTTATATCGAATAAGTCAGAAGTTATTGTGACAGAGGAGATATTAGTCGAGAACAGAGAGTTGATTATACTTTCAAAACCATTAAATGGTGACTTATCTAAAACTGTACAGGATATAACTGTTGATGTAAATGGTTATAATGCTGATTTACAGGTTAACGGCAAAGCAATGGGTGAGTTCAAAATGAAGTCCAAAGCTATTGAAGGTGTTAGAATATTCACTTCTGCACAAACTAGTATTGATGTTTATAAGTTTAGAATTGAAAACAATTAAAACAGTGCACAACAAAAAGTAAAATTTACCCCGCACCTGCGGGGTTCACCATAAATCCCTAATTTTATTCAAGCGTTATACTTCATGTAAACTATTTGCCTTAACTAACAAAAAAACAGAGAATGAAACCCATTTTACTACTTCTAACAGTATTGACAATTAACGCTGTCTTTGGGCAAGATAATAAACGATTGAATTTTTTTGGGATTAACCCAAGTGTTACTGTTGAACCCTATTATAATTCAGGAGAGCTTGACATAAATGTTTTGCCCATAGTTTATCAGAGAAGTATTACCAATCGACTTGACGTGAGATTGACAAGTATCTTGAATTATGGAATACGAAACGGAAATGATAGATTAAGTCATATTGGTGGAGAAATCGGCACACCTATTTTCTTTAAGAAAAAAGTAGATAGATTAGAATTATCAAAAGGCTTCTTCATTGCACCAATATTAAGTTTGACTAGAAATAATGAAGCCAATCACACGAACATTGGAACCTGGATTGAACCAGGGTACAACATACTCTTTGAAAATGAATTTGCTCTGTCTTTGGGACTACAAATTGGCGGAACTTATTTTCTTAACGATAGTTCAGCTAACACTTGGGGAAATCATTTTGGAATTAAGGTTGTATTTGGAAAGTGGTTTTAAAAAGCACGAAAGCATAACAAAAGCTATAAACCTGAGTTCGATTCTTCCAAATTTCCACAGAAGTATTGAAAATAGTGAGATTTTGATAGAAAAATGTGCCACATTGAGCGCAGTCGAAATGTAGTACTAACTGGTTAATTCAAGGCTTTTTCCGTTGAAAGATTGCTGTTTTCCATACTTTTCGAAGAATTGATTTCATATTTCCTTATACTGCGTTATGGTTTTTCGAAGTGAATACTCCTTCAAAACCATGCCTTGCCTAAAAAAACTGAAATCAACTGTGAGCGTTTGGAAGAATCGAACTCAGGTTATAAGTAATGAGGAATTTGGTGCCAAATTGAAAGTAATTAAATATAAACAAACATATCTGTAAACGTACAATGAGGTGCACATTTCAATCCCGCACTACGCATAGCCAAACGTTAGCAAACATAAAATCAAAATGAACTATATTCTAAGCTTTATTATATCACTTTTTCTAGTTTCAACTACTTCTGCACATGAACTAATTATCATTAAACTGAAAACTGTGAAAGATTCCGTTGAGTTATATGATTCTCTACAAAGTAGCATGACCTATAATACTTATACTGATTGCTACCAGTTTGAGAATCCATCTGATTCAAACTATTTGAATTTATCTATCAATTGGTTTGTTGATGGCTCATATATGATGAATGTATTAAAATGTAGTCCTGCTTATACTTTCGTAGATTTTATACCTGATGGAATTTATAAAATAGTCATTGACAGCAAGCCTGTTGAACAAGCTTCAATCCGTAATGGAATGAGAAATGGTTTAACCTTCTGGTACAAGAGAAGACCATACGGTTTTGACAATTATGGGGCACCATCTTTGAGTCATGAATCGTTTTATTTTGTTCAAAACTTTCATGATGATGCCGTAACAGAATATTATTCGCTGGACAACAAATTTAATCTTATTGAATATTTACCCGTTACCAAAGACAGTTTGGATTATCAGACAAAAGTTAAATATTACTTTGATAGCAAAGGAAGATTAAGCGCCTTTGGTTTTGACGACCAATTTTATTTCTATTTCACACAAAAATGTAAATACATAAAAACTGAATCCTATACCATTGAAATTGAGATAAATGAATTGAAAAAAGGCAGCATTCCGAATGGATTAAAAAAAATTGATTTTGGTAGTAAGATTTTGGAGATAAATTTCAGTAACGGTGTTATATTGAATTGGCAGGTCAGATTCAACACAAATTATACAAGAAAAACAATACAATTTCTAGTGCCTTCTAATAAAATTGGTATTAAAAGAAATGAAATAAGGAAATTTATAGAATTATAAAACGTTTACTAACAAAACCTAAACTGCATTAAAACGAAGTTTAACCTAACAATTATTAAAGTATGATTAATAGAACTATTTTGACGACATTTTTTACTGTCACAATAGCTTTAGTCTATGGGCAAGGATTCTATGACTCTCTTCAAGCTGAAGCAGACCAGACATACGACTGTTCATTCAACTATTATGATGTTGACAGTTTAAATCACGCATTCTTTGACTCTGGAAATGTAAAAATGCTAATTGATAGATCTGCTAAATACCAAGTCTTGTTCTATGAATCAAATTCTTGGTGCAGTGGGCCTAATTGTTTAGATCAAATCTTTCCATTAGATACGCTTATTGAAGATAAAGAAAAGCGTAATGAAGTAGGCTTGGTTCAGTTCAGTATTCCGAGAAAAAAGCATTACCATTGCTCAAAAACATATAGTGGGGCTGAACTAATTAAAAAGACAAAAATAAACTTCAAAGATACCGTCTTCAATTACTTTCCATCCGTTGTAAATAATCAAGATAAGTACAATGGAAAATGGACAGTATTTTCAAATGAAAAATATTTAGTTTTCAGATTGGCTAGGGTTTATATTGGTAATAGCAGTTGGGGCTCTGAGGAATATATTTATTTAAAAAAAGTAAAATAACATCTGCTAACAAAAAGCCAAATTTACCGCCAAGCTGTTCGGCATAAATGGTTAATTTTACTCAACCGTTATAAACCATGAGAATTAAAACAATAATAACAACTATAGCTACAGCAATAATCGGTTTTTTACCATTATTAAGTAACGCTCAGACTGAAACATTTTATGATGGTATTGACAGTGCTAATGGAATTGGTTGGAAATACACTCAAACCTTATACCCCGATTTTGCAGGCAAACTCGGAATAAAGAAATCAGAACACCAGTTAGAACAAAGTGACTACATAATTATTCTCTCTTGTCGAGACAGCACTTTGATAAACACAATAGAATGGATAGCATGGAAGGAATACCGCGAAAAAGTATACAAAGATATTAAGCGTATAAATATTGAGCAAAGGTCTACCTCCAATGGCGATCCGAATAACACGCGAATTGATACTATTTATTTAGAGAATCCGGAATTTTCAACCATGAATGAAAGTTTTATTACATGGGATCGGTTCTTTGAATTAAAAACAACTATTGTCAAACCAAATTCTGGTGATAGCACTATATATGAATTCTATCCATTAGAAGAGGTTACAAATATATGTATAACCGAATATTACTTCAGAAGTAAAAGCATTAAAGCTTATTATAATGGAAAACCAAATGGAACATGGATGTACTTTAACGTTTATGGAGAACTCACCAGAAAAACTGAGTACGAATTGGGGGTAACTATTAAAGATGAAGAGTATTAATAAAGGCTTATAATTGGTGTATAGCGCATACCTTCAGGGATACCCACCATAGGCATACGCTGGTTACAGTTGTAACATTGTGAGTACAAAAAATGCAAAAAGCGACACTTATCTTTTTTTTTATTTTTAACGCATTTACTAGCGAAAGTCAGTTAGTACGTGAATACTTTTTTGACAATGATTTACCTGTAAACGATTCAACTGCATTGATTCTAATCATAGACAGGCCACAATCGCAATTTGCACAAAAACTTAATCACCGAATTTACAAAGACACAAGTTTTATTAAATACCTCAAAGAATCGTGGTTTATTGAATATGATAAAAATGACTGGCATTCAAAACACAGGTGTGGATACGATATGTATTTCTATAGTTTGTCAGGAGAGGAATATACTTATTTGAATTGCCTAAATTCCAACTGTAAATCAGATAAAATTGGAGATGTAAATCTAAATATGCTTTTGCAAATGGGAGCTCCTTTGGAGGTCGATACTTTGACTAGGTTATCTTTTTGGGATAATAAGGATAGTCTTTTTAATGAAGACCTAATTGAAGCTAGATATGAAAACTACAGTGAATGGGGGAATACAAGAACAAAAAAATATCCTATAATATATTACGACAGGTATTTTAGAACTAAACTGAGGCTAGACACGAACTTTACGATTAACCAGAATGCCGCAAATTTCATTAAAACTTTTACTGATGATATGACAGCTATTAATTGGAGTATCCCAACATATACTTATAGTCCAATTTCTGAGGATGACTTTTTGATAAAAAACTTTATTGACAATAAAGTTCCTTGTGAAATAGAAATGACTGTCTATTTTAAATCATCAAAAAATCATTTATTTGAAAAATACTCAGATAAAGAAGTATATTTTAAAATTAAACGAGGAAATAACTTGTTGTTGTTTTACAATAACTAAAAAGGTTTATAAAAAAATCGCCACGAACACAGTTCAGCATAAATGCCTGATTTTATTCAGACCGCTATGCCAGATCAAATGCAAAAGCTGCCAGTTTTTGCTACTTTTATAAAAAAACATGAAAAACGGACAATTCATAGTTCTTTCATTGCTTATAATTCTATTGCCCTTTTCTTCGTGTAAAGAACAAAGTAATTCTCAAATTTCGGTAGAACCTGGCAAAACAGTTTCACCACTGGACAAAACAATTTGGACGATCTATCAAGACCAAAAATCAAATTATTGGTTCGGAAGTAAAGAAAATGGCTTATACTTTTACAATAACAGGCATTTAAAACATATCACTACTGCAGATGGTTTAGTTGGCAATGAAATACGAGGAATTCAGGAAGATTTAGTTGGAAACATCTTTTTTGAGACAGAAAATGGCGTAAGCAAATTTGACGGTCAATCATTTAAAACATTGGAAATAAAAAGTGGTGATTCCTTAACGAATCAATGGGTATTAAAACCGAATGATTTGTGGTTCAGAGCGGGTTTTGACAAAAACGGAGTCTATCGATTTGACGGCGAATATTTGCACTATCTCAAATTTCCAAAATCGCCCCAAGAGGATGAGTATTACAGGAAAAACTCAAATACAAGTTTAAAGCCGTACGGGCTTTATACAAGCTACAAAGACCGTAATGGATGGATGTGGTTTGGAACGGCAGGGCTTGGTTTTTGCCGATTTGACGGTAAAACGATAAGTTGGCATTATGAGGATCAGCTACAAACTACGCCAGGAGGCGGTGATTTCGGAAGTCGGGCTATTTTGGAAGATAAAGATGGTATGTTTTGGATAAACAATACACGCTTTCGTTATAAAATGATGCCTAATAGTGGTGTCACTATTAACTATAAAAAAGAACATGGAATCAGTTATGTTAATGACCTAAATCAAACAGATTTTCCGTTTTTTCTATCGATAACAGAGGACAATGATGGCAACCTATGGATGGTAACTTATGACGAAGGTGTTTGGAACTATAACGGAAAAGAACTTGTTCATTACCCTGTTAAAGACGGTGAAAATGATGTATTGCTTTTTACAATCTACAAAGACAACCAAGGCGTTCTTTGGCTTGGAACTTTTGATGCAGGCGTTTATAAATTTAATGGAGCATCATTTGAGAAATTTGAATTTTAAAATAACTAACGTAATCTTGTTATTATCTGCTTTGACGTTTTTGAACTGTATAGGACAACCGGATAAATCAGAAGTAAAAGACCCTACACCCCAAACCAACCCCAGCAACGGTCTAAAAAAACAAAAAAACAGCATAGAGCTTTTTAATTCAGATGGTCAAAATTGCTGGAGTCGAATGGACACTACTAATGTGGGAGTTGAAGACTATTATTCAAGTAAAATGGACGACTATGAAGAATATGCAAATTTATTAACTGAACCGTTTATTGGAATTAAAGATACGTTGATAGGTAAAAATACAGAACATTTTAGAACCTACTTGGGTACATTAAAAGATCTCAAAAATGGCGAAAAATATCATGTATTGACTGACTTTTGGACAATTCAACTTGCGATTAGTAAAAAGAAACTATTGGCTAAAGAAAAAGAGGACACTAGCCTCTATAAAGCTGAGTACAAAAATAATGTACTGAATATAGTAATCCATCATAAAAATGAAGGTTTTGATATAGCGAATAGGATACTGGCTTTTGACTACGAAAAACAAACTTAAAACTACTTGGCAATAAAAAACTTCGCATTACCCGGGGCTAAATCTAGTTCGTCCAAATGACCCATTTGGGTTTTATTTTTGGTGATGATATGCAGGTGCAAATTGGAATCGTGGTGCGTAAAAACACCCTGATGGTTTTTTGAGTAGAAACCAATTATAATTACCTCCTCGTTGGTTAATGTAAAACTTTTTTGACCGGCATGTGCCTCATCCGGATTGCTAACCACGCTATTATCGGCTAAATTTTGAATGTGATATACTGCCCGATTCACTCTACCTTCTACTTTGATGATAAATGGAGCATTTCTTCCGGTTGTTTTTTGTGCTACAAACGCCTCTATACTTGCTATATCTTGTATACCTGAAGGTGATTCGTAAATAGTCCAATGGTTAGCATTTCCATAAACAAAAAAGGGGCCTGCGCCGCCTTTTCAATTTGAACCACGGGTGTGCCATTCGCATTTATCCTTGAAACATACGCTTCGCCATCCAGCAGCAAAATTTCACCTTTTAAAAAAGCCAATGGTCCCAAGCCATACAAACCTTCCCGTTCCGAAATGGTATCTAATTTAACTTTCCCCTCAAGCTCGCCTTGCCACATTACATTTTTCATGGCACTTACAATGTGTACCGCTGAATTTTCAGCCTTCTGCCGCTCTTGGCAAGAAGTCAGCATAACCGCAGTTACAAAAGCAATAACAGTTAAATGTCCAATTTGTATCTTATTTTTCATAATTTTTAATCTTTATTTAAATTCCGGGAATTTTTTCTCCTTTTGCCGCCAATTTAGCCGTTCGAATTATTCTTTTTTCCCGGGTTTTACTTGTTTTTGCTAATTTAATCCATCTTAGCACAAATCGTTGGTTGGAAGGGCTAAGCGAATTAAAAAAATCCATTGCTCCTTTGTGGGTTTTTAATGCTGTAATAAGGTCATCCGGTTTTATTAAAGCATCTACATCTGCCATAAAATCCCACTGCCCTAAAGCTTTTGAACGCGCTATAGCATCTCGTCCGGCTTGGGTCATTTTGCCCTGTTCAATTAGTTTTGCTGCCCTATCTTTATACGTTTTTGCCCAATGTTGTGTTTTGCGTGGAGAAATAAGCTGCATGGTTTGAGTCGCATTCAGCTTCCGGCGAATCCCATCTATCCAACCAAATGCAATTAACGCATCCAATACAACTTGTGCTGAAACGTACTTATCCCCTTCCGTTTTTTTATGCGTTACAAGCCAAATGCTTTGTTCTTGTGTATGGTTAGATGATAACCATCTGCGCAACTCACTTTCTGATGTAACAGTTACCTTTTCAAAATTTTCTGTTTTCACCATAACTTCTGTTTAATTTATTTATCAAACAGGTTGTACGGCTAATTTGTTTCATGGCTAACTGCCAAAAAATCATACCCGTATTTCATCAACATCATTATCTTTAGCTCACCTAACCATTATCATGAAACAACTGCTCTTACTATTATTGCTTAGTAGCCTTGGCATTCATTCGCTTTTTGCCAATGAAAAAATTGATACCGTTTTTTCGCAAGCCTATGGTTTAATGCAAAGCAATTTGCCGGCAGCTATAGAACTTGTAAATGAGTTGGAAGCGGCGTTAACCGACGCTAACAAAACAGAATTGGGTCAATTTCATCAAAATGCGGCTTTTTTCTTTGCAGCTATTGGTGATTTTAAAAATGAAGCCGTTCATTGGGCAGCAAAATCGCACTTACTCCCGGCAAATTCTGACACCTTAAACAAAACCCAATACAAACTTGGACGAGCCTACATAAACGCTGGTCAATGGGACGCAGCCCTAACTGTTTTTAATGATTTTGAAGCCTACGCCATAAAGAAAAGAGATACAACAAACGTCGCGGCGGCGTATGATGCTTTTGCCACTATTGCCAACCAGCGTGGCGACCATAAACAAGCCATTAAGTATTACCTTGTTTGTGTCAAAATTTTTGAAACGATTGAGAATAACCTTAACCTATCACAGGTGTATTCAAATATGGCGATTGTACATGTGGAGATGGGTGAGACTCAAAAAGCCTACCACGCCAAACGAAAAGCCTATGATTTGGCACTTTCAACTGAGCAACCTTATGCCATTCACAAATGCGAATTGGGGTTAGCTTCATCCTTTAACGATTTGGAGAAAGTTGACTCTGCCATTATTTTACTTAAAAGTGCAGAAACCTATTTTGAAACTGAATTTCACATTCGCTTTTTAAATGGTGTTTACAATGAACTAGGCCGATCGTATATGCTGTCTAAAAACTACGAACAATCACAAGCCTATTTTAAAAAATCGATTGATTTATTGCGTTTCAACGGTTATACGTTTGCCCTGCCGGGCACCTTGGTTAATTACGCCAATGTATTGTATGACCTAAAAAATTACAGCAAAGCGATAGAAACTTGCCAAGAGGCATACAAATTAGTAAAACCATTGAACTATCCAAGTTTAGAGACTGAAATATGCGGTTGTCTTTACAATAATTTTAAAGAAAATAACCAGTATGACAGTGCCTTGTTTTATGTTGAACGGCAACAGGTATTAGAAGATAGTATCAATAATATAGACATTCAAAAAGCTGTTTTACAAGAGGAGTTAACCGCTGGTTTTTCAAGCGAAAAAAATACATTAATCAAAGATGCAACAACCAAAATTGAACAAGAGGCAAGTCAAAAATATTATTGGATAGCTGGGTTTATTTTGCTGTTTTTTACAGCCGCAGTTTTGTTTTGGGCATTTAGTCAAAAACGCAAGGCAAATCAAGAAATTAACCGCGAAAAAGAATACCTGGATAATTTGTTACACAATCTTGTGCATGAGTTTAGAACACCACTTACTTTAATTAAAGGGCCTACAGAAGAGTTGCTAAAGCAAGATGAAACCAATGCCTTGTTACAAATTGTTAACCGCAACAGTGAGGAAATGCTACAGCTTGTTAATCAAGTGCTTGATTTTGCTAAAATTAAGGCTGGCAGGCTTGAGGTTAACTCAGAATTTACCGACTTAACCCTATTGTTAACTGATTTGGTCAACCGGTTTTACCCACTGGCAAACCGTAAAAATATTACACTTGACCTAAACCAACCAACGGAACACAAAAATGTGTTGATAGATGCCGATAAACTCCTAAAAATAAGCACTAACCTTGTATCAAATGCCATAAAATATTCAGAAAAAGGCAGTGCTGTTGACTTGGGTTGGACCATTGAAAACAACCGGTTAACACTTGTGGTAAAAGATAACGGCATTGGAATTTCAGAGGCAGATCAAAAGAGAGTGTTTGAGAAATTTTATCAAGTAGATGCCACCATTACCCGCAAAGGTGAAGGAACAGGCTTAGGACTAACGTTTGTAAAAGAATTAGTTGATTTAATGGGCGGTACCATAAAATTAGTAAGTAAAAAAAATAGTGGAACAACAGTTACGGTAACCCTGCCAATTGAAAAAAGTATCCAACAAACTGCAAAGCCTGCTGAAGTTGCAGACGTGGAGAATACAATTCTTACAGAAGAAAAAACAGAAAACCATGTCGATCAACCGAAGGTGCTCATTGTAGAGGATAATCCGGATTTAGTGGTATTTCTGTCGACCGTTTTAACGCCTCAAAATTATGAAATACATATTGCTAATGATGGGTTAAAAGGATATGAAATGGCACGCGAAATTATTCCAGATTTAATCTTATCGGACATAATGATGCCAAAAATGGATGGTTTTCAGCTAGTGGAAAAGCTAAAAAAGGATGAATTGACCGACCACATCCCCATTATTGTATTAACCGCCAAAGCTTCGTACGATAGTATGCTAGACGGGCTTGGTGCCGGTGCAGATGATTACCTTTCTAAACCATTTAAAACACAAGAATTATTGTTTCGGGTGAGTAACCAAATTAAGCGGCAAGCTAAGGTAAGAGAAAAATTTGGCAACACACCAACAGACCAACCTGCGCCGCCCCTGCATCCCCTTATTCAAAAAATCGAAGCACTTATTGCTGCTGATTATACGGCCCACCTTTCTGCAGATCAGTTAGCTGAAAAGTGTGCCATGAGTCGATCTCAATTACACCGAAAACTGAAAGCCTTAACCGGACTTTCAACCTCTGCATTGCAAACAAAAATAAGGCTGACCGAAGCCTTAACTACCATCAAAACAACAGAGCTTTCCGTGTCAGAAGTTGCTTACCAATACGGTTATGCTGACCCAGCTCATTTTTCTAAGCAATTTAAAAAAGAATTTGACAAAAATCCTTCATCTATTAACAAACAGTAACTTACGTTGTTTATGCAACATAAATACAAGCCTTTGCAACAATGGTGCAGCCGGTTTTTTATAACAAAATCTAAGTTTGTCGTGCGAAATCTAATTGAACTATGAAACAAAAGTTATTTTTTAATTGCATGCTCTTTTGGTTGGCTATTGGAAACGTGTTTGCTCAACCCCATTCGGAGTTTGATTTGTCTGCTCCGGTTGGATGCCTAAATGATGAACTGAGTTTTACAGACCTTTCTACCGGTGCAATAACAGAATGGTTGTGGGATTTTGGAGACGGTGTTACATCTGCTGAAATGGAACCTACTCATGTATTCACAGCTTCAGGTACATTTACCATTATATTAACCGTAACAGACGGTGACGGATTAACTGATTCTTATTCTGATACCTACGTTGTACGTCCACCCGTGGCAGACTTTGCAGTATCACCAACAATCAGTTGCGCAGTTCCGTCGGTACTATTTTTTACAGATTTATCAAGCTTCCCAGACACTTGGTTTTGGAATTTTGGAGACGGTAGCACCTCAACATTACAAAACCCTGTGCACGTCTACACCACAGCAGGTAATTATGAAATAAAATTAACGGTAACCGATACAAATTTTGGGTGTGTAGATACCCTATCTAGAACGGTTCAAATTAGTACCGTTAATGCACAAATTGGAGGCCCAATAGGTGAGTTTGGTTGTGGTCCGCTTACGGTAACATTTGAAAATGAATCGACCAACACAGGAGCGGGCGTGTTAACTGACTATTTATGGGATTTTGGAGACGGCACCAGTTCAACTGAATTTGAGCCCACGCATGTTTATGACGAACCAGGCATTTATACCGTATCCCTCACCGCTACAAATAGCCTTGGCTGCACAGGTACCGATATAAACACCAATTACGTACAGGTTATAGGGCCAGATGTTAATTTTGGGTGGGACACTACCTTTGCAGAATGTCCAGATCTCTTGGTAAGCTTTACAGACAGCACTATTTTTGGAGCACCGATAGTAGCATGGGATTGGACGTTTGGTGACGGCGGCACAAGCAGTTTTCAAAACCCCGAACATACGTATACAGATTATGGTAGTTTTACTGTTGCACTAACAGTGTCAGATATTGACGGATGCAGCAGAACATTAACATTAGCTGATTTAATTTTAATTGAAGATACAGAATCACCTATTTTTACAGATTGCCCTGCTTCTGTAATCGAACCGCTTTCTGCAAGTTGTAATTTTGAATTGCCAGAATATGCCGCAAGTATTTTTTCATCTGACAATTGTACTGAACCACTAACATTAACACAAACACCTGCTGTTGGTTCGCTTATTACGAGTGATGCGTTAATTACCCTACAAGCTACCGATATTTCCGGCAATACTGGTGAATGTTCGTTCACCGTTTTACTGGTTGATGATCTATCGCCCACCATTGCGTGCCCACCTAACCAAAACGTTAGTTTTGATGATGATTGCGCCTATACCTTGCTGGACTATACAGCATTGGCAACGGCTGATGACAACTGTTTAACGCCTGTTGTTACGCAATCGCCAATTGCTGGAACATTGATTACAACCACACAAACCATTACACTTACCGCAACAGACACTGCGGGCAATTCAGCCATTTGCACATTTGATGTTATTCCGGCAGATGCAACTGCACCGAGCATTACATGTCCCCCAAGTTTTACGGTTAATACGGATGAGGGTATTTGTGCCGCACTTGTAGCCTACACCACCCCCGTAGGTACAGACAATTGTGCTGCCACCACAGTACAAACGGCAGGTTTACCAAGCGGTTCACTTTTTCCGGTGGGCACAACTATTACTGCGTATGAGGTAACAGATGATGTCGGACTTGCAGACGCTTGCACATTTGAAATTACTGTAATTGACAATGAGTTACCAACCATTACATGTCCATCTGCCATTTCTGCCGAAAATGATTTAGGCGTATGCAGTGCAATTGTAACCGTAGCAGCACCCGTAACGGCAGACAATTGTAGCGTAGCCTCTTCTGCTTTAACGAGTGGGCTTGAAAGCGGTAGTCTTTTTCCCATTGGAATTACAACGAATACATATACTGTAGAGGATGTGAATGGAAATTTAGCCAGCTGTACGGTTGAAATTACGGTGGTTGATACTGAACTACCCACCATTAGTTGCCCCGCAAATGTAACTTCATGCCAAGCAACCATTTCATTTGACCAACCGCTAATTAATGATAATTGCGACGGCGCTACGGTTGCACTTACAGAAGGTCTATCCGCCGGGAGTATTTTTGAAATTGGCACCACCACAAACACCTACCAAGTAACTGACGCCAGTGGAAATTCAGCTGCATGTTCATTTACTGTTATGCGTTTTGAAGTTCCAGACGTAGATGCCGGTGCGGATGTAACAACAAACGCGGGTAAACCTGTTCAACTAAACGGAAGCAGTACTGTACCCGGTAATTTTTCATGGTCTCCGGTGGATGGATTAACTGACCCTTCTGTAGAAAATCCGTTGGCGAGTCCACAACAAACAACGCTGTACACACTTACAGTTACTACACCAGACGGATGCGAAAGTTCAGCAGATGTAGAGGTTGCAATCAATCAAGAAATTGAAATTAACAACTTTATGAGCCCTAACGGGGATGGAAAAAATGACAGATGGGAAATAAAAGGAAATTACCTGCTTGACAATTGCCGAATAGCCGTTTACGACAGTTGGGGCAACCCTGTTTTTGACCAAACGGGTTATGCGAATGATTGGGACGGAACAAAAAATGGAGAACCATTGCCCGCGGGTGTTTTTTATTACGTGGTGCAGTGCGACGGAGATGAAGCATTAACCGGAAGTATTACGCTAATTCGTTAAACGATACGTTATGAAAATGATTCAAAAATATACGCTAATTTTCTGCTTGCTGCTGTCTGTTGAAACGCGTGCGCAACAAACCAGCTTAAGCTCATTATACAATTCAAATGGCTACCTTATTAACCCTGCTTTTGCGGGTTTAGACGATTGCTTCTCTGCCTATTTAAACCACCGAAACCAATGGGTTGGCATTAATAACAGCCCTGTTAGAAACGCCTTAACTTTAGACGGCCGTATTGCGGGCAACCACGGCATAGGGCTAGACACACGGATGTACAGTGCCGGATTATTACAAAATTTTCAAGCAAAATTTACATACGCCTACCACCTAACAATCACCGAAAAAGCACGACTAAGTTTTGGCATTTCAATTGGAATGATACAGCAAAGTTTGGCTTTTTCGGAGGCGATTGTAAGTGATGTTACAGATAATGCATTGCAAGCGGGTAACCAAGCGGCAATTGGCTTTAATTCTGATGCCGGTATTTTATTATCAACCCCACGCTTAAAAATAGGACTTGCCGTACCGCAACTATTTGCCCGTGGTTTATTTACGCAGTTTGGTGCCTCTGAAACCGAATACCGCTTAGTGCAACACATGGTGTTTAATGCTTCTTATGATTTAATAAAACGGGACAATTGGCTTGTTTCGCCCTCTGTTTTATACCGAAATGCTCAGTTCGTAGGTCATCAAGTGGATGTTGGGGCACGCGCCCAATGGAAGAATTTTTTTGGTTTTGGTGTGCTTTACAGAACGTCTTACGGTGTTATGGCGTTGGTTGATTTTAACATAAAAGATAAACTGAAGTTGGCGTATGGTTATGGTTTTGGTGGAGGAAATTTAACCGGAATGTCAAATGGATCGCATGAAATTATGGTGGGTATTAAATTATGCAGAAATGCATCTCCATTGCCCATTGAATTAGAGGAAGAAGAACCGCTACCAGAGATTTTGGATGTTAATCCGCCGATTGAAGAAAATGTGGAGGAAGACGCACCCGAACTAGACGAAGTGCCAGAAGTTAAAGAAGAACCAATAATCGAAGAAAAAGTAACGCCGGTAAAAGAAAAACAACTCATTAATTTAGACTCACTAAACAATGCCTTTGCCGCAGCAGATCGATTAATTGTTTACGAACTAAATTCTGATGAGGACATCAACTCAAATAACCGCGATAAAGTAACCGAAATGGTGGCTGAGCTATTAACAGAAAATCTTGATTTGAGCGCCATTACAATAGGACATACCTGTGATATTGGTAATTCAGCAGACAATTTAATCTTATCGCGCAAACGTGCAGAAGACATTAGAGATGCCTTGATAAAACGCGGAGTGGATGCCAACCGCATACGCATTGAATACAAAGGAGAAAGCCAACCCCGATTACCCAACACATCAGAAGCTAACAAAGCCCAAAACAGACGGGTGCAAATTGTTTTTGAGCGCAATTAGCAGGCGCAAATAACGCCGCATAGAATACATAAAGTAAGAAATGTCATGTTCTTAAAACGAGCATTATTGGATAAAAACACCCTTTATTTTAGGTAAAAATAAAGGAACATTAACCTAAACTATGGAAAAAATTGAAATACACTACTTGGATGTAGGCCAAGGTGATAGTACGGTGATACTCTACTATGGCGAGGATGGAAAACCTAAACGATCAATACTGATTGATTGTGGAGAAAAGCAGGCTTACAAAATGGCCATGCGTAAATTAACCGATCGAAAATTTAAAACGTTAGATGTTATACTGAATACGCATTACGATCAGGATCATTTTCACGGTATTACAAAAATTGTAGCATTCCACGGCAGTAAAACAAAAATGCACGGTGCCAAAGTTTGGGATAGAGGTGTGCCTCAAACATTACTGATGAAAACCAATTATTCCAAGCATCATGAGCGGTTAAGAAAATTACAGGACACGAATCAGTTAATACACTACACAAGCACATTAAGAAGAGGGGAAAATGCATTTGGCAGCATTTCGCGCAAAGGAGATATGGAATATTTTATTGATCAAGGGGTAATTGACCTTAATCGTGAAACGAAATATTACACACGACGCATGGCTAACAATAATCAAAATGATTTAATTTTTAATCCGGCACAACAACTTAAAACCGGCGGTAATGGAAGACCCTCAAGAAATGCTGGATTTAATGTATTATTTAAGCGCGAAGAATTTCCAATTGGTGTTGACGTAGCCAATTATGGTTTTGACGATACGATTGAGGACTTTTCAATTACTGCTATACTTTCGAACGGAAAAGGGAAAGTAAATGAGGCCAAATACGAAGACCCCGGACAAAAGAAAAAACTCGTTGACGACATTAAAGGAAGTGAAGTAATACAACCGGGGGACAGTAATGAAGTTAAAGCATGGAAGAAGTTATTAGGGCGTGAAATGGGCAGCCGTGTTACCCAAATTTCTACCAATGAAAGTGAAAATGAATTGGGGCTTGGCTTTTTGCTCAAATTTCACAATTTTTCGTGTTGGTTTGGTGGTGATATTGTATCCGCACAAGAGGATGGACTTACGGATGCTATTGGAAAGTTGACAGTGCTAAAAGCGACGCATCACGGCAGTAAGCATGCCAATTCTGTTCGTTTTTTAGAAAGTACAAAACCCGAACTAGTTATTGTCTCCACCGCTACAGATTGGAACGATACTGTAAAACTGCCCCATGCAGAAACATTGAAACGTTTCCAGTTGGCACCATTTATTGAAAACGTTTATTTAACCGGTTTGCCGTGGGATCCCGACTATGAAATACCCGAATACCTTCCAGCTTCTGACGATCCCTATGATGTGAATAACAAGTTTTTTGTAGCAGGAAATGAGCATGCAAATTCGGCAACTATATGCGTGAGTGTAAACAAAAATGAGGCAACAGTAGAAAAACCAAGTTATGCGGTTTCATACCTCGAGCAAAATTTTCAATCAAGAAAACGAAGCATTGCAGATTATGATCCGGAGTATGAATTTGTAGAAAGTTACATTACCCATAAAAGAAAAAGAACCCAATGAAAAATTCAATAATCATAACAACGCATATACAGAAATTTTTAGATGCCCTACCGAAAGAGTGGGATCGCCCACAAGGGTTTCAAATTTCTGAAACGACTACCGAAGGGTTTAAGGAAACATACCTTTCAGAAGACATTAATTCATGGCAAATTGCCGGGCTAGCCAATCCTTTTAACGCGTTGCACTTGCGCATTGACGTACCGCATGATGCTACACAAGAAAATAGGTTGAATATCCGCGCCGGTTTATCGGCTTCAGGCGGAAAAATGGCTTATGAAGGAGAGCTTGCCAAAAATGGCACGCTTTTATTACGGTCAACCACCCTAACTAATACTGACTTTAACAGTGGTGCAGACATTAATGAAAGTTCACTTTTAACCCGCTGGGTGGATTTGTTACCGTTGGGCAAAACGCACCACAGTGAAATTTGGTTTCAGCCATTGCGCTCGGGCATGCAGTTTCAAAAGTCTGTTATTCATATATTAACAGATGAATATTGCATTCCGAACACTGAAATTTGTCTTAAAAACCCTGCACTTTCGGTTACGCACGTATACCATTCGAAACGCCCGACGGATTTTCCAACAATTGCCGGTGCCGTATTTGCCGATTTAACATTGGGCAAGCCTGTTGAATTGCGCATGGACTTGTCTGATTCTGATACTGCATCAATTCAAATATCCGGTAAAAATGGCGAAGGCTTGCCCGGACGGCAGATTTATTAAAAGCGATAGGGCTGGCGCAAGAAGGAGAAAATTTAAAAACTGCGTTGGATCAAGTGCCATTGCTCAATGCCCTTAAAATAGATCGGCTTCGGCTAAGTTTAAATTTGAAAACTAAAAAAATTCTATCGGGTACCATTCAAGGTCGCCTTATGGTTGCCGAGCATATAGTAGATTTTAGTGCGAGCTTTCCGTCCATAGCATTACATGCGCAGCTCAATTCTAAAACACCAATTAAAGTAAAGGAATTGGTTGCAAAAGCCTTCCCGGATACAGCAGGTTTGCCTACAGATTTAACCATAAGTCGCGCGCTTATAGCACTGCATACCGCTCCTTTTAGTGCAGAAGTGGGCATTACTATTTCAGACCTTTGGGAAGCTGAAATAGGTCCGATTAATGTTCAGTTTGAACAGCTTCAATTGGATTTGAGTTATCAAAAAAATGAACCAATTGCGGGCAAATTAGGCGCAAGCCTTAGGTTGGGTGGTGTAGATTTTAGGTTGCTTGCAGAACGTGTAGTGCAAGAAAAAAAGACCGGGTGGCATTTTAAAACGGTCATTGGGCACGATCGTCCAATAGAACTAAAACCCATTTTAACGGATTTAGCCAAAATGTTCGGGATAGAAGCTCCAACCACTATTCCCGCCATGGAGCTAAGTGAAATTTTAGTGGACTTTAATACACTCAACAAAACGTTTGAGCTAAAAGCAAGTGCTGCTGTCAACGATAAAATTGGACCATTTGATGCAATAGAAGTTGATCTCCACCTAAAAATTGACAAAAAAAGTAAGGATAAACAGTTAGAAATAAATGTTGATGGTAAGATCGTTATTGAACAATCATTGCTTCAATTTCATACCGATTTTGGGCATAAAAACTGGTCGTTAAAAATAGATTGGGAAAAGGGCGAAACAGCGGGCTTAAATTTAACGAATATCATCACTACAATTGATGAAAAACAAGAAAGCACCGTCGCAAAAATTCCAAAAGAGGTGCAAAGCCATCTTACGTTAACAAAATTATCGTTTAGCTATTACCACCAAGCCAATGCAGTGGAACTTTCAGCAGAAAACCAAGCCGGAATAAGCGTACGACTGAATGTTTTTAGAACGAAGAAAAAGAACGTTGCCGTGGTATTTGGTATTCATTACGACCGCAATGCAGCTAAAATACCAACAGTTGGTAGTGCGTTAGATAAAATGAAAAATGACGTACACCTTGTGGGTGGCTGGCTACTGTTTAATTGGATTCCGGATGATTACGAACAATTGCCTTTTGCCGGGTTTGGTGCCGGATGGCCGTTGCCTTTTGAGGAAATGGGCAAAGGAATAACCCTGGTGGGAGAATTGGAAATTCAGAAAAACGCAAAAGGCGGTGTAGCAAATTTGAACAACGCCCTGCCCACCGCAACGGGAAATCTGGCCATTTTAGGAAAAATTGATTTTGCTAAAAAAGAGCTGTCAATTGCTGTTAAATGGAAAGGTGAGCTTACGTTTAAAAATAAAAACAAAGGGCAAGATGCACTAGTGGTTAAAAATTGCGGCATTGCCATTTTCTTATCACCCTCTAGCTTTGGCATTAAAGCCAGTGGAGAAATACACTTTAAGTTAGAAGATTACCTGGTTAAATCTAAAATCACATTGGAATTAAACCAAAAAGAAATTATGCTAAAAGGGTATGCTGAGGTAGATGGCGGAATTCCGTTTTTTGGCATAAAAGAAGTAGAGGTGCATTCACTCGGTTTGATGATAGGCATTGGATTTGCGCCACAACCCTCGTTTCAAATTGGCATAACCGGCGAGCTGGCTTTCCGCAAAAAAGAGCTAAAACCCGGCGAACTGGTGCCCATTAAAGAATATTTTGGCGTACAACTAGGCTTTACCTCACCTATTCCAATTCCGCAATACGTAGCGGTGGATATTAGCAAAATTTCGCTCAATGATATTTTGGATAATTTATCCAATAGCGGAACTAACGGTAAATCCTTATTACCAAAAAAAATGGCTGAAATCAAAGCCTTATCATTTTTATATGCTTCTCAAAAAATTGGTTTGCCAAATGGCACAACCGTATTGCCGGGGGTTTCATTTAGCGGTTTGTTTACCATCAACAGTTGGAATGCATGGTTATCATTTGAAGCCAAACAAAACAAAGGCTTTTCTGCGTTGGGACAATTTGATAAGATTGACGTTCCAGGCCTTAGCGTAACCGGAAACACACGCGATTTAAAACGAATGCATGTAAAAAATGGGAATGAATGGATTCCGGTTTCCAACACAAAGCGGCTGGCAAAAGGTGCTGTAACGCAAGAGCGTGTAATGATTAAAGGCGGTGGCGCTTTACTGCGTTTTTCAACGTACGAAGCCCCTTACCTAAAGGCAGATTTTGATATTCAACTACTTGATGTTATTAAATTTAAAGCAGACATTGAGGTGAATGATAACGGTATGGAATGTGATGTGGTTGTTCATGTACCGGCGCTTTATGATTTAAAACATACGGCCACCATCAAGCCTCCTAAAATTTTACAATCTAAAGGTAGCTTTTCTGCAGGGCCAAATGTGACATTGCCCTTTAGTTTAGAGTTTCCATTTACAGGCAAACAAAAGGTGGGTTTATTTATTAAAGGAAACCAGGATATACAAACCGGCAGTGAACGCGCATTCCATTTTCATTTTAACTATAACTATGAAGTGTTGGGCATGACGATACCACGGACCAGACATTAACATTCCGCACGCACCTAAAGATTTTGGGCAAGTAGTGGAAATGGTAGTGCAGAATTTTTGGAGAAACTCGGTTGTTAACCTTTGTAAACTACTTGTACCACCAATAGGCCATTTTATTTGTGATGCGATTGACCTATTTAAAGGTGGAAAACATGATGCACCGCGTATTAATTGGATGAATGATGCAATTTATACACCACAAAAGCCAATGCTGTTAAAATCTGGCAAACCAAATGCACGATTTAAAAAACTGGTGGAAGCCGCTGAAGAAGAAAATAATGCAGAGATTGAAATAATAGAAACGATTGCTTCTTTTACGGCAGAACATGCAGAAGATGTAATTGAAAAAGGAGAAAAACGGTTAACGGATGCCATTGCAAAAATTGAACAAGAAATTATCGATTTGGAAGATGAACATCACGTTTTAGAAAATAAATTAAAAACCATTTGGGAGACAGAGCTGCCAGCTTACACCTCAGCCAAATTTGATTTATATACTGCCCAAAATAACCATGCCTTAAACGGGCAAAAAGACAAACACGTTGCAGATGCGCAACAGGCGGTTGACAAAATAATCCACAATATTCAGCAAAAAGCAGCTGATATTACAACGGATTTTGATGCTGAAAAAGGATACCAAAACGGCAAAAACACCTATGTGAAAGAAGCAGTGGACTACTTTTATGACGTAGCTAAAATTTATGCAGATGCCCATGCACTGCAAAACTATCGTGCGGTAAGCAAACTGCACCGTCACCAAGCCGAATTGTTTAAGGCAAAACCCAAAAAGAAGCCACAAATAATAAATGTTGAACTAAAACCAGTTAACGAATGAAAGCAATAAAAAACCATATAGATAACGTAAAAAAAGAAGGCGACGAAATGGCGTGGATGATGATGATTAGTTTTTTTAATCGGCATTATAACAACTGTTTTGAACCCCGAAAAGCGTTACTGGCCAAATTGAAACAAAATTTACCCCAAGAGGTTCCGGAAAGTAAAAAATTGCATGAATTGGGTGAAAAATTAGTGAATAACCAAGCTGAAAACCTGGAAAAATTAGCAACAATTGCCAAAAAACACCAAAAAATGGCCAATTTGTATTTTAAGTACGACGCCTTAAAACAAAAAAAGCAACAAGTGGTTGGTCGCTTAGCTGCTGAAAAAGAGCAGTTAAAACAGACGTTGGCATTGCAAATTAGGGAGGAGTAGGGTTGTGTGGTAAGGGAATTGAATAATATACAACCGTTCAAAAACACTATGATTTGTAGCGAATATGTCAGTAAACCCATGCTAAAATAAGGCTTAAATGCAAGATTATATCTACCTTTCGGGTATATACAAATCAAACCAACTTTACCGCACATGACACTCTTATTTTTATTTCTGGCACTAAGCATTGGGTTCTCTTTTTTATGTTCTATTCTGGAAGCTGTAATTTTGAGTATCACTCCATCATTCATTCGAAAACAACAAGATAAAAATCCGCATTTGTATAAAGACCTTAACACGTTTAAAGCAGACATTGACAAACCTCTTTCTGCTATTCTTACACTAAATACAATTGCGCACACGGTTGGTGCAATAGGGGTTGGGGCTCAAGCGGCGGTAGTTTTTGGAAGTACGGCAATTGAAATTTTTTCTATTTCCATAGCTGCTGAATCAATCGTTGCAACGGTTATGACGCTGGCGATTTTAATTTTAAGCGAAATTATACCCAAAACGTTGGGCGCTAATTATTGGAAAAAATTAACACCCATAACAGTAAAACTACTAAAAGTTTTAATGAAGGTTTTGATGCCGTTGGTATGGTTAAGTCAATTAATTACCAAAAAACTTAAAAATGATAAAAATAAAAGTGTTTTAAGCCGCGCCGACTTAATGGCACTAACCTTAGCTACGAAAAAAGATGGCGCACTGAGCAATTCAGAAACCAATGTTATCCAAAACGTGCTGAACTTACCAAACACCACCATTTATGATATTATGACGCCGCGTTCTGTAATGTATTCGGTTTTAGAAAATGAAACCGCAGAAGAGGTTAGCAATTCGGAACGTTTTCATCAATTTTCCAGAATTCCTGTTTTTGCCGATAATAAAGAGAAAATTTTAGGAATGGTTTTAAAAAGTGAAATACTTTGGAAACTAGTGCAGCAAAAAAATACTGTAACAATGAATGAAATCATCAGACCACTCTCTAAAGTGAAAGAGGATACCCTTTTGGTTGATTTTTTTAAACGCAATTACGATAAAAAGGCACACATGTTCATTGTGGTAGATAAATACGACAGCATTACAGGGGTGGTAACCCTTGAGGATGTTCTTGAAACAATTTTAGGGTATGAAATTATTGATGAAACCGATAAAATAGCAGACATGCAAACCCTCGCTGTGAAAAAAAACGAAACGACTGGTGAGGAGTAGGTTTTTGTGGTTTTTTGTCTTACACCACACTTAGATAACACTACTAATTTTTAATAAATTTTAAAACTTCAGTATCATTACCATTATTCAACTCAATATAATACATACCTAATTTCAAGAATGAAATGTCAATCGCGCCATCTGCTAAATTACTTTCAAGAATTAAAGCACCCGTAATATCATAAATTCGAATTAAATCAATAGCAGAGTATTTCCCCTTGTCTATTTTAATTATATCGTTAGAAGGGTTGGGGTAAATTGATGATTGATTTATAATGTTTTGGTCTACAGATAAAATTGAAGACTGATTCATGTGTCCTCGATATACTGGCGTGGGGCTATCATTAACAAGCAAATATGTCAAAACTAGGATTTCGTGATGAATTCCAGAGCTATAAAAAATGAAGTAAGTTACGTCAAAATTTGACACCGATCCGTCGCTTTTTGAGTTAGAATAATTCCTATCCATCTTTAGAAGTAACACATTATTTATTTCAGTGTTAGGTAATATAAGTTTTCCGAAAGCGGTTGCTTTAATAGATGTTTCTCCTTCACGAGTAATTACCAAACCACCTGATTCATAAACTGAATAAAATTCGTCTACATCACTTGTATCTCCATAAGTAAAAGGAAAATATCTAATTATTTCCGGATCAGAGTATTCCAAGAGACCATCAGGTATACAATATCCCAAAGCTTCGATTTGATTCGAATCCATTAAAAATATTTCTTGATTGGCATAAAAATCATTGTAAACCAAATTATACTCCACACCATCAGCACAATCAGATGTTTCTGAATAAATTATTATTTCATCTGAATTAAAATCTATATCACTATAGTCCCAGGTAATATAAGCACCTTCCTCTGGTGCTATTCCATTCCAATCAAATAAACTGTAAGTTACAGTCTCTCCTGATTTGTAAGCACTGTTCTCAAATGTCAGAACGGGCTAGGAGTAAACTGATTGTGAAACGATTAACAAGATGACAATAAACCTCATTTACTTTATTTTAAGATTATGATTCGAAGATAAGATTAATTAAGAAAATATCAGCTTAGTTAACGTTTTCTAATTTGGTCAGTACTTTTTTTAACTTTTCAAAAACTATTTTTTTATCATCCTCTGGAAACACAAGTAGATTTAATAATACTTTTTCATTTACATCATCCCACACATCAAGATCAATAACTCCGGTATCACAAAAATCTACTTGTCCCATAATAGCGTTAGATATAAATTCAATACGGTGCAAATTACCGAAATCGCCTTTTCCAAATTTTTTTTCTCTTAGAGTATAATGTTTTAAAAGGTCTTTAAATGTTTCCTTAAACCAAACATGGTTGTATCTATCTTTCATGAACCTTATTTAACGTGTAAAATTTTCGTCAAGTTTGAAAAAGTAGGAGACACTTGACCTCCCTGTTTTACCAACATTATAGCTTTCGAACCAACTCCTGCATATTCAACTGTATAGGCAATATCACTACCACAAACGGTGCCCACTGTATTGTAAACTATGCGCGTATTGCCCAAATGATCGTAAAGGTAAAAAGATGTTTGCAAGGTGTCGGACAATTGCAATGCGGTGGCGGTGGCAATATTTTTGGGTTGTTGAGCGGGTGTAGGCACTACTTTTGCCACACGGTCGGCGCCTTGTATGTACCATATCCAATTGTCTGTTGTTATGTCTAATATCCCTACGTTGTTCAAGTAATATTCTCTTGTGGTGTCGGTTGCTGTGGTAATCAGTCAATCCTATTGGTCTTTTTTCTTCTTTTTTTTATTTCTCACAAAATATATTATTGCAACTATTACCACGATCAAAATTGCTAAATCAGCTATTGCCTCAGGTTCGAAGCCTTTTATTTTTTCAAAGGTTAAGTTTTTAAACATATCAACTTTGTTTTTTTCGGAAATCTAATTTAGCTAATTCTTTCACTATTTGATTTACTTTGTTCGTTACCCATATATGCTTTTATTTCAGAATAATCCTTTGCACCAACTAGAGCTAAAACTTCCGTTGGAATGTTTTTTTTATCAAAAAAATCATTTACAATTTCAGTTTCAATATTCTGTTTAAAGTTAGGAGTTTCAATAGGAATCCACATATTTTGCATTTTGTTACCTATCTTAACATCTCTGTCAAAATATAAATACTCTTCTACAAATTCCACTTTGATTTCTGAACTTCCAATTTTTTTATTGAGTTTGTTAGCTGTAAAGTAATCAATTCTTGAATTCTCTTTTTTATCACCAAAAAATAATTGATTCATTCCAAAACTTAGAGAATCACAAGTAAAGTAGCTTACGTCTTTTAATATTATAAAACTAAAATCAAGAAAATCATATTCTTTGAAATCAGCTATTGTGTTTGGCTCGATTATCTGTAGATTAATGTACGGAATGATTAGGTGGTTTCGGTAAATAAAAATGTGCTTATTATAAGAATCTAAAGAGTCCCTTAAAATCGGTTGAATTGGCAATATCATTTCACTAGGAGTTAACTAAATTCTAAAATTTGATTTTCACGAAACCAAGAGTCTTTTGCTGTTTCAAAATCATGAGGCAAAATAGCAGTACCTTTTTCATATTCAATCCAAAATTCATGATCTATATTGTCTTTGTAATAAATTCTACCATAGCACCCTCACTTATTTGGATTCATATTTCTACTCGCATCATAGTCACAAGTTATGGAATTAACTCCTTCAAAAACGAGTGTAGCATATTTCAAAAAATGACCAGCTTTTACATTTAATCTTTCATGATCATTATTTCCAATTATCAAATTAAAAAATGCTAAGTATTCTATTATAAGTTTTTTAGTCATTTTATTATCAATACGGTTTAACTGAGTCAATAAATTGATTTTTAATTACACTATAATATGTAACCAAATCTTTTGGAAATTCCTTTCTGAGCATACTCCAAATTCTTAGACCTTCATTTTCAAATTGTTGAGCTAGATCATTATCCTTAAAACCAGAGTTTATAGGGTTTTCCTTATCATATGTGGCTTCATATTTTTCCTCCCATTTATCAATCATTGCAGAAAGTTTATCAGATATACTAATTGATTTAGGGCTTACATTTTTAAAGATACCATTTCTATCTTTTGTCCAAATACTATAACATTCGTATTCTGGTTGTATTTTTATTTCCATATAGTTAATTTGATACTGGGTTCGCCCCAACAATAAAACCATTATCTCCTACCGTAACTGCCACTTTATGAGTGCTTCCATTATATTCAAACTCGTAGATGGGACGGCCAGTACCCTTTCCTTGGTATCCAACAATTTTACCGTTTTTAACTGCATTGAATACGAAGTCGGGAATTTCAGATGGAGATATTCCTTTTTTCATAAAGTCATCAGCGTGATTCATTATATGTTCTAATCCAGCTTTGCCATTTCCATTCTCTAAGAAAATTATTTTACCGTTAGAATCCTTCCCTATCTTTAAAACTTCCCCGGATGTTACTTTCACTCCATTTTTTTCTAATTCATTGATTAAATTATTCTTTGGATTACTTGCCGCTCTCATTCCTACAACCATCACAACTATATCCGCAATCATTTCTGGATTTCCTTGTGCAAGTTTTGTGTAGAAATCTTCAGCTCCCATATTAGAGCTTGCTAATCCGAAAGTAGCAATATCTGCCATTAACATATCCGGATTTTCCATATAATAAGTCGTCGCATTTTTGACTCCTTCAATGGAAGCTAATCCAGTAGTATGTTGATTTAATCTGGCAAAAAATCTTCCTCCCCAAGTGTCCCCACCACCTAAGGAAATTTCATTAATTTTCATGACTGTAGACGGCGGATATATAGCAGCAACCGTCCATTCAATAATTTCGGACATCAATGGAGGTTGCACGGGGTCTTTCCCATTCGCATCAACAAAAAGTAAGGGACTACCTGCCACATAACAGTATGGTGAAAAATCTACATATTCTCCTGCATGCGGATCCAAACTTAGGAAACGAGCTACATCCGAATCATAAAACCGAGCTCCACGATAATCGAGACCGGTCTCAATATCTCTTTCGTGTTGTGTGGTTAAGAACCTCTCAACTGGGCCGTTAGTGTACTGTCTAAGTATCTTCCCATAAGGGAAATAATCTCCCGCATATTCAACTGTATAGGCAATATCACTACCACAAACGGTGCCCACTGCATTGTATACTATTCGGGTATTACCCAAATGATCGTAAAGGTAAAAAGATGTTTGCAAGGTGGCGGACAATTGCAATGCGGTGGCGGTGGCAATGTTTTTGGGTTGTTGGTTAGTTGTAGGCACTACTTTTGCCACACGGTCGGCGCCTTGTACGTACCATGTCCAATTGTCTGTTGTTATGTCTAATATCCCTACGTTGTTCAAGTAATATTCTCTTGTGGTGTCGGTTGCTGTGGCATTTTCTTTATAAATCCGTTGATCGTCTATTGAATAAAGATACGAAATTTCATTGTTAGGCGTAACTTCTGATTTTTCCATAGATGAAAGTGTCCGGCATCTGCTGTTCTCCATCTGTTACTAAACATATTTGATTTAGTGAAACACAGTTTATAGCTGCTAGTTTATGCACAATCAGATTCAAGTTTTTCGCAGAGAATTTGAACTCTTTGTAGCACTCTTTCAGCATAGTTTTGCTCGTGTACTGCTATCAGAGAGTGACCCAAAGCACCATAGAACTCAGAATACTCTGGAGTGATTTCCACAGAAAAAAAGAATTTTCCATTCTTATCCAAACTGTAATAGATGTCGTCACCTACTCGTTCTCTAAAAAATTTAAACTGTTTAATTAAACTTTCTACCTTCGCCGGAAGTTCTGAGATATCTTCTTTCTCCATTTTAATCATTTTTTGTGAATTAAACCAAGCTTAGAAATACCACTTCTAGAAAGCATTAAATGATATTTCCCTCCAGTACCGAAATTAATGTGAGGTAAATAGTTTGCACTGTTGTTGATTCTATGAGAATGCATTTGAAATCTAAAATTACCGTAGTAAAAACCATCAATGAACCTATTATTTCCAGTTGATAAAATGGGTGATTTAATAATAGCTTTCTGTTGAGCAGCTGAAGTAAAACCAATGTTAGGGGTATAGTTACCAGTTCTCAGGTTAAAGAGATTGGTCCCGGTATAAAGAGACCCACCATAAATAGCCATCCTCCCCAACCAATAGCGCGACATAGCAGTAACAGTAGAACTTACAGCACCCTCACCCACAATATAACCGTAAGTACTTACCTCACTGACAAATGTAGTAATACCGCTTATTGAAATGGTTGTAGAAGAAGCCGGAATCATAGAACCTAAAATACTTCCACCTCCAACGGCTAATAATGTTCCACCTACGCCGTAATTTGCAATGCGCATCATAGATGAGCCAGCACCATTTTTACGCCAACCTATGTGACCGGACTCCCAATTGCGTTGCGCGGATTGATCCCACCATCCGGAATTATCCGACCATCCACTGTAATTCTCTGAACCTTGATAAATGGCTTGTTGCAATAACCCTTTATAAACGTTGCCTTCTTCCATACTACGCCATTTCAGCATCAAAAAGTTCTTTTGACTTTCTGCTAGGCCGTTAAAAGATTCAGATGCACCTTTATAATAAGTCACTTCTACTGTCGGTAATGTGCCTTTATCTTTGGGTTCATCACCACCCCCGGCATTTTCCGTACTCATCCCCGTTGGGTCAATAAAATGGATCGGATTCCCAGCCACATAACTATAATCACTCAAACTAGGATAATCAGCAGCCAACGGATCTAAACTTAGGAAACGCGCTATATCACTATCATAAAACCGCGCTCCACGATAATCGAGACCAGTCTCTGTATCCCTTTCATGTTGTGTGGTTAAAAATTTCTCGGTTTCTCCAAAAGAGTACTCCCTCAACGACTTGCCATAAGGAAAATAATCTCCTGCATACTCAACTGTATATCCAATATCACTACCACAAACGGTGCCTACTGCATTATAAACTACACGCGTATTACCCAAATGATCGTAAAGGTAAAAGGGTGTTTGTAATGTGTCTGACAATTGCAACGTAGTAGCGGTGGCAATGTTTTTGGGTTGTTGGTTAGTTGTAGGCACTACTTTTGCCACACGGTCGGCGCCTTGTATGTACCATGTCCAATTGTCTGCTGCTATGTCTAATATCCCTACGTTGTTCAAAATTAATGAATCACTATTGTTGTTTTTATCTTTTCTGAGCATACAGGAAAGCAGGGCTGTTTCTTTTTCATTTTTCGCTTTTTCGTATAATCTAACAAACACCAAAAGTCAATTTCTTCAATATAAATGTCAAGCGGATTGACATATCTATTTTGGTATACCTCTTCAATAAATTGATCAACTTCGTTAACATTAAACCCACCTAATTTATAGTATTTAAAGTTTGCTAAATCAAAGGCTAAGTAATAATGACAGAATCCTTGAAAAAAATAAGTCGTGTAATTATTCTCATTATAAGGGTTCTTATAATATTTATTACAGAATTCCAGCTTCATAAAAATTATATCCTCAAACCCTTTTGATTCTAAAATTGTTACTTCTTGCCGTTCAAGATTCGCAAGTAAGCTGTCAGGGGTTGTAACTCCAATAGTATTTAACGTAAGGAGTTTAGCTTTAAAAACGATTTTAGAAGTATCAATACTACTATCATGTTGGGCTCTTGTGACAATACCCAAAAGACAGGTGGCTATTATTAAAATTTGCTTCATTCACTTCAACTTAGAAAAAGGCATACTTTTATGAAATAATAAAACGAATAAAATTAAGCTAATTAAAGCACTAAACAATCCGTTATAATAATTGGCTTGAGAAGCAAAGTAAGTATATAAAAAGTATTCCAAAGTAAATAGGGTAAAAACAGTTATTGTGAAAAAGAATCGATTTCTAATTTTAAACACAAAATATGTCGGAACCAAAAATATAATAATAGAGGCTATTGGAAGAGACAATATCAAAAACAAATAGTAAATCAAGTCTCTGCCAGTTGTAATACTCTCAACATTCAATAGGCTATAATTATCGTCTTTAACCATTAAAAAAAGGTAAAAAGCAAAATACTTTATAAAAAAGTAAAATAATATAGAAGGAAAATTTGGTCTCATGGATTTGAATATCTCAAATAAAAATTGGGGGATGGTCTACTAGAAACACGTCTTTGAGTTGAGCTCCCACCTCTTCCATCATCACCAAAAGTTGTCTCATACCTAATAGAATGAGTCTCTACAAATGATGGTTGGTTGTATTTAAATAAAGTAACTCCGTTGAGGGTTAAAGTAGCAGACGGAAATATATCTGTTTCTGCTGTTAGACTTAAGTTGTTGTTGGAAAACGATAATGTCAAATTCTGAGCAACATTAACAACATCATGACCTAATACGCTCAACCCCATCAGTTCAATGAATGGAACACTCGCGTGTTGCTCAAAATTTAAAATTCCAGAACTTAAAGTTCCATCTTCGTTCAGGCTACCTGAATAGGAAAATTTATTCTGATCGTCCCCTAATCCTGGAAAATAGTCTCGTGCTGTACCAACTGGAGTTATACCAATTTTCACAGATTTGGTTGCTCCTATTCCAATTAATTCGCCGTCACTGTTCTCATTGCCAGTTATAGTGATTGTAGAGGTAAGTTTATCTCCAGCTGGCATATCGCCTCCTGGTCCATCCCAAAGGTCTGCATCAATATAACTATTGAAAACAAAAGTCAATGTCTTGCCTAGATATGAATCTCCTTCTTTCGTTGATTCTTGATCATTAGCATTCTTATCCCAATATATATTTCCATTTGAATTTTGGACCCAATCATCTACTGCCATACCTGTAGGGTCAATAAACGAAATAGGATTCCCCGCCACATAACTATAATCACTTAAACTCGGATAATCCGCCGCCAACGGATCCAAACTCAAAAACCGAGCCACATCCGAATCATAAAACCGAGCCCCTCTGTAATCCAACCCTGTCTCTTGATCTCTTTCATGCTGCGTAGTCAAAAATTTCTCTACTTCACCAAAAGAATACTCCCTCAACGTCTTGCCATAAGGAAAATAATCTCCTGCATATTCAACTGTATAGGCAATATCACTACCACAAACTGTACCTACTGCATTATAAACTACACGCGTATTACCCAAATGATCGTAAAGGTAAAAGGATGTTTGCAAGGTGTCTGACAATTGTAATGCGGTGGCTGTGGCAATGTTTTTGGGTTGTTGGTTAGTTGTAGGCACTACTTTTGCCACACGGTCGGCGCCTTGTACGTACCATATCCAATTGTCTGCTGTTATGTCTAATATCCCTACGTTGTTCAAGTAATATTCTCTTGTGGTGTCGGTTGCTGTGGCATTTTCTTTATAAATCCGTTGATCGTCTATTGAATAAAGATACGAAATTTCTGAGCTTCCTTTGGTGATGTGGAAGGGATAATTTCTGCGGCCGTAGTTTATGTTGCTGAGGTTACGGTGATCGTCTGTTGAAAGGTTTCCATTTGCGTCGTATGTATAATTACGGTCTGCTGTAACGCCAACACCTTCTACTTTTGTCAATTGGTTGGTGTGCTCATTGTAGTTGTAGTTCCACTCTTCATTTACCAATTCATGGGTTGCTGCATCTACATAAATGCCCCGTTGCAAATTGGTGAGGTTGCCTATTTTATCAAAATTATAGGTGGCGTCTCCAATGGCAAAAGTGCTGTAATAAGCCGGGTCTATACAATCACCTACCCACGCATCTGCATTCGTCAGGCGGTTTACCTGATCGTACGTATAGCCATAAACAGTGGCTTTTGAAAATACATCATCCAATGCGGCGGCGTTATTTACAGGCAGTGCGCTTGCTCCATAATCGGCCGTTACGCCATTAATATTACCGTTCCAATTCTTGTCAAAATTTACAGTGTCGCCAAAATCAGCATGCAATGGCGCGTTGTCATCATAAAATAAATGATAATTAAACAATTCACTATTAATAGCTGTGAGACGGTCGCGCAAATCATACGCATAACTTATCGTCTGAATGGTTTCTTCTCCGCAATTGGAATTTACCAAATGTTTGGTTTCTGTTAACAAACCAAGGGCATCATCATACGCATAGCTTACTACTTTGGTTCCGGTATGGGCAGTATCATAACTAACGTAAATACTTCTTAAACGGTTCCAATCATCATACTCATACGTGTATTTAAAATCAAGTATTCCGTCATTGTATACATCTACGTGCATTTCGTTAATACTGCCACGGTAATTGTAAGAGGGGTATTTTAGAGTAGCCGTAACAGAGTGATTAGGATCTTTTTCTGGATTGGACACACCCAGTGGATTAAATGATACTTTTTCCTCGGCCAGTTGCTCCTCTTCATTGTAGTTGAATTCACGCCGTTCAACATCATGCCCTGTTTGGTCATAAGAAATAATTAGCGTTGGTTTACCTAATTCTCTATAATCACCGGTATCGCCATAATGGTATGCTTTTTCTGTAAAACCTAAAGGAGAAATAAAATCTGTTACCAAATGGGTGACTATTTCATGCGTTTCGTCTGGTAGATCTGTTAAATCAACACATTGCAATTGCGCGCGCCAATCGTACGTACTGTTGTTTGAAAACACATAACTGAAATACGTTTCGGGGTCTGTACCAAAGGTAGGTGTTCCGGTAGTGGTATCAAATCCGGCTACGGTGTCACGGTAAAACAAAGGTTCAATGTCTGGGTTATTGTTCACGTAGTCCGCTGGATCTCCCCAAAAGTGGCGTTTCACCTTGGCCAGCTTGCCATAATCATCATACGTGTATTTTCTGAAATAGCGTACTGTATCTGTCCCAAGTGGTGGTATTGCGCCTTGCCTCCCCAATTCATCCTGCTCAACAGAGAGTAAGCCTTGCTTATTGTACATGTATTTAGTGGTGCCAGCATCTAATGTGGTTTGTTGGTACAGTTGCCCCAATAGGTTGTAGGCATAATGGCTTTTTTGCTTGGCGGGATTAATAACGGTGGTAAGGTTACCGTAATTATCGTAAACAAACAGTGTAATTAATTCATCTGCGGTGTTTTCTCCAAATTGTTTGGTGGCTACCTGTTGGCCAATACTGTTGGTGTAAACGATCATTCTTTTCCCATCTTCATCTTCCGTCTCCACCCGCATGTATTTGGCATGGTTTGCAAACAAATTGGGGTGAATCAGTAATCGTGCTGCGGGGGCATCTAAATCCAACTCGCACGCCAGCATTACTTCGTTAATGAGTTTATAGTTTTGTTTGATGGTGTGGGTGTCTAAAATAGCCGTAATACCATATTTGGCGGTGCGCAACGTACGCGATTTTTGCGATTTTTCATAGCGCGAATGGGTATAGGCCAATGTGGTGTCAGTACTTGGTAAATACACCGATTGATTTGTTAACTTATACGGTTTATACGCCCTGGACGTTCGCCCCCAATTGTCATACAATACCGTTCCGGAATGCACTTGGGTAGAGTCACCGTCAATGGATGTGGAGGTGCTAAAGTTTCGGCCCAATGGATCGATATACGCGCGGATATGCTCTCCTTCAAATAAGGGGCCTGCTGTGGCGTTATTATGTACATAAGTTTCTACATAATTTTGAGCCGTGCGTTGGGAAAAATTAAGGGCGGTATCTCTTTTCCAGTAATAGTAATTGTTTTGGCTCATTAAGCGCCCATTGTCAAAGGTTTGGTGCAAACGGTCATAATCGTCATAAGTATAATGCATTGTATGCCTCCACGGGTTAACAATAGAATCTAGACTTAAATTAGGGTAATAATGGTAACGCGTAAAAAGTGAATCCTCTCTGCCCACACCAACGGTAATTCCGGTGGGCAAGCCCAGGTCTTTTATTAAATAGGTGCTGTAATTTCCATAGCCAGAGCAACCAGGGCCATTATTGGTGTTGCGGTGCCATATCCGTGTGCTGTTATTATAATCGTAACGGGTGTATATGCTTGATTGATTATGTTCAAGCTGTACTTGTGCAAACCAATTTCGCTCATCAATGGTACGCACGGTTAAGGTATCATACGGGTACAGTGGGCGCGATTCTCTCCGTGAATACTCGTCTACAACATCTGTTAAATAAAAATCCAACACATTGGTATTACTCTCGTCCATTCTTAAATCAGCATAAAAACCTTCAAACATAGAGAGTGTATCAATTTGAACCACAACACTGCGCAAGTACATGGCGCGGTCTGTCATTGTTCCAGCATCTATGGCTTTAACAAGTGTGTCTGTCGGGTCTACCGTGGTGGGGTTACAGTCAATTAAATCTACACCGGTATAGTCTGATGAATAGATTGGAAAATCGGTTGGACAAGCATATACGCCTCCGTTGGCATAATAGGCACAATATCCCCAAGGCACCTGCGCCATCACTTCGTCAATATCTCCGGCGTGTTTTATAAAAATACACCCTTGCTCTTCTTCTCCCTCCTCACACGTTGGGCCATTATACGTTTCAACAATTGTTTGTTGTGGCAAGTTACGGTTCCATTGGCTGTCATATTCATAATATTCTGACCGTTCAATAGCCGGTTCGTTTTGGTTATTTTTTGTCCGCGTTGTTGACTGAAACACAACATTTCTTAAGTTATTTCTGCGCGAATTTTTGGTGGCTCCGGTAAGTGGTAAATGCCCGCCAAACGATTCTGAAGCCTCTTGGTGGTCATGCGGCCAATTGTAGTTAAACACAATTGTGTCTGCCGGATAATAGTCTAATTCATTGTCTTCTACAAAATGAAAATTACCACTTTCCAAATCGTAATATTCAAAATGGCGGCTCATTCGGTTCAATAAATCAAAATAGTAATAATACTCTTGCTCTTGATATGCCCCTGGATATTCGGGCGAATAGGTTTTAGTGCGGAACAATTGCCACGAGGGTTGGTGCTTAAGTTCAATTGTATTTAGGGTAATATCTTTCCCCAATGAACTTATGGTGCCAGGCACAAATTTGCCGGGTATGTCATTTAGCCCCATCAAATTTTTATACCCTTCTGATAGTGTTGTTCCGTCATAATTAGCTTCATAATATTCATATTCTGTAATGGATGCAATATAACTTCGCCCGACAGTGATGATTTCATTATCACAAAAGTGCCGATAGGGGTAAAGTGAGTTTTGGGCATCTGCAATGCGTTCGGCATCTAGTTCGGATACATCAAGGTTGATTGCATTTAAAAGCGAATCACCAAAATAACGTTCACCTGCCAGCAATAAGTCGACCAAATCATTTTTATTTACGGATGGATCACGGTTCAGCAAATCAAGCAACGCATTGTCTGATGGGTAAACGGGTGTTGTGGTGTAAACGTTCATCACATTAATGGCAGAGGCATTGGTGTTGTTTACAGTGTTTCTTAAAATGCTGTCTGACAAAATAGGCTGCATCAATAAAATAAACTCCATAGCAAAACCGGCATTTCCATTGGCAGGGGCCGTAATAGCACCCAGCACTGGTTCAGAAAGTTGCCCTTGTTGCTGACTACCCAATACTTGTTTTAACACATTTTGTGAAAAACCACTGGTCTGCGCCATTTCAATCATCACTGTATCTGAAAGGTAGGCATTGTGTAAAAAAAGTTGAATCATTAACCCATCTGCCTGTTGGCTCATACCCGGAATGGCGTTCAGTAAAAAATCGTCTGATAAATAAGGCTGATCTGTAAAAATAGCATGCGCATCTCCCGGAGAAAGGCTGTTTAATCCATTAAAAACACTTTGCAGCCGCGCGTCAGACAAGGCGGGTTGAGCCACCAATACATTGCGAATAACGACAGATTGGAACTGTCCGATTTTAGATTCAAAATTGGCGAGTACGGTTTCGCTTAATGGCGAGTTGGTAACTAAATAGTTTTGAATATTTGTACCGTCTGTACTGTTGTTAATTGCAGCTATGTAGTTGTTGTCATTTACCGTGGTTACTATGGGGTTGGTATAGGGGTCGCCCAAATCTCTATAACGCACTGCTTCGCCTTCTGGAATATCAACAACGCCACCTTCACCGTCCATTTCTATTCGTTCATAATCATCATACGATTTTTTGGTTTCTTTTTGGGTTTTGATAAAATAACTGTGGAAATAATAGTCTGGATTACTGGCATGGAGGTCTTTGTAAAAAAACGTCTCTAAAAACCGGGCTTTTTCATAATTATTACCCCAAGTGGCACCCACATAGCTTTGTTGCGCAGCAATGGGTTTGGCTTTTGCACCTATTATCGGACCAGTAACTGGTACATCCTTCAAGTGATGAGCCGGAATTGCATCATCTGAGTAGCCAATTAACTTAATTTTTTCTATTTTATTAAGGTCTAGTAGTGCCAGGTTTTGATGTAAACTTTCTTTAATCAATGTGTCTTTACCTGTTAAAAAGTCATAGACGGTGTATACCAAATCGGTGTCCGGATCACCATCACCTAACCGGAGATAATGACCAACATATCCCGAATATATTTCTTCTTCATCTCTCCGATAATCGGCATATTCATAATTGCGGGCATGTACGTAATTCGTCAAACCATCATAATCTGTTGGGCTAATTAAATTATCGCGCAGCATTCTGTTGCGGGCATATCCGTTTTCATGCGCTTTGGTGTGGCCGTATTCAAAAATTGATTCTTCCTCAATTTGTCCGGCATAGTTGTACTGTTTTATTCGTTTTATTTTTCCAAAATACAAGTATTCTGTTTCAGTAGAAGCGTCGGGTACAATAGAGTCCGTGCCATAAGGAGTTGGCGCGTAAACATTGCCATGGTGGTAATAAATTGTTTTTGAAAGATCATCACTATCTAACCGTGGTTGATAAACAGTCGTCTCGGCAAAACCTTTACTGTATGATTTGGTATAGCCGCCTCTAAATTTGCCGGGCAACACATAATCAAAGGTTTGGTGAATAATGGAGGTGGTATCATACACATACTCCCACCGTTTAAGTGGTTGCCCAGGCAAATTGGCAGTTACATTATTTTTTTCATCTAACTTAGTTAAGTAATGCACCGCGGGGTGAATGTCAAAAGCAAAACTTTGACCCATTATTCGGTGAACATTGTATTGTGCACACCCTGGAATGGCATAATAACGCCCTTCTTTCAAGGTTGCCTGAGATTGGCGCGGATAGTACGCAATATGGGTTTCTCCACCCAACTGATCAATGTATTTGGTTAAAACACGGGTTTTTCTACCGGGATGCCCGTCTTGAAAAGTATAAATTTCATCCTCATCAAAACCATACCAATCGTATTCAAAATCGGTTTGTAAAAGTGTGCTATCGGTGTAAGTTTCGGCTACAGTCGGGTTATCCTCCCACCCGGCAACGGGTAGTGTTTTAACATTATCAAGGGTGTAAACATACGTTGGTTTAAGGTTTGCAATAATTAAAGTGTCTGCATCTGGAACATAACAAGCTGAGTCATTAAAATTACCTTTATACTCATACGGATAATTTTCTATTGTTTTGGCAGCGTGCATGGAATATTCTAGTACGTTGCTTGAAATTAACACCAACCCACTAGTATCGTGTAGTGGAGAAACCTCACCATTTACCCGGTACATCTCCACTTTTTTCAACATATATGGCACTTTTGAGTAGCGAATGACTTCAACCTCTTTTAATTTTACACTTTCATTCAATTTGGTAGGTCTGTTTTCCCAGGGGTTGTCGTCTTCTTCAGTATCCCACCAAAACTTATATGCGTCTGTGTATTGCGCATTTGTACCACTAACACCACCCATTTGATCGATATATAGCGGTACAGTCATAGACCAAGGCACGCCAATTCCAAAACTATTGGGTATTCGTTCATAAGCAGCAAGTGCTGTGCTGCTTGAAAGTGCATGCGAATATGCATTGTAGGCAGAAGGGTAAATAGCTCCTCCTTCATTCACATTAATAGAGTTTGTGCCGCCCTCAAAGTTTTGTGCATTATATTCTGTATCCGAATTTCCGGGGCCTATTTGAATGTTTAATCCGTCGTACGAAACAGGTACATCTGGCATTACAAAATAATTGCTGGTAGATATGCTTGTAGCCGCACTTGGAATTTGCCACTTAATGGCTTGGTTTTGGGTGCTAAATATTTGCTCACTGCGTGTAAGTCTGTAATTATACTCCGGTAAAACTGGTCCAATTGCATTTAAGGAGTTGTAGGAAATTCCATAGGACAATGCTGTATAGGCAGTGTCTTTACAATTCCCGATTGTGTCAGGCACGCCACGATAATTTGACATTTCAAACCCCAAGTCTCCGGTAACTACGGCAATGTCAATCGTTCCATTACCCATTGCATGCTCTGCATTATTGTCAGAAATTGTTGTTTTAATTTCATAAATATCACCCGCAACCAGCGAACTTTGATCGCGCAACAAGCGGGGAGATTCTAAAAAAGCATGGTCAAAACTAATATCATCATCATCTGCAACATTACCTCTTATATACCCGTCTCCGGCTGTACCATTGTTGGAGGTAATGTACGGGTTACGATTACTAATAACAGGTTCAGGACCAACCAAATTGTAAGCACCGTCACTTTTACCGTGGTAATACCGTTTCCAATCTTCAAAATCATCTGCACCTACGCCGTCAGAAAACACCGTTTTATAGGCATAAAGCGAATCTTTCATAAAAACGTCCGCATCTGTAGGGTCTAGCATGCGGGTGCCTATTTGGTCAATTAACCCATAACCTAAATCAACTATTTCAAACCGTGTATTGGAAACGTAGGACGTTACTTTTGTCAATAAAATATCACGATAAGCCGTAAAATCGGTTCCATCCTCGCCCAACGTAATGTTGCTTAGTTTTAAGCCTATCTTATCGGCTAAAATCGTTTGCTCAAATTCTTTAAAGTAATTAAATCCGCCAAATTTTTCATATTGAAATACAATATATTGCCCCGGTAAATTACGGTTTCTGATGTTGGAGCAATACCAGGATGTATACGATTGTTTAGGCTCAATGGAATTTAACACCTCTGCCGTTGTTCCACCGTAATCATTGTCTATTATAATGTCTGCAACTTCATTTCCAATAACCGCGTTGTAACCATTATAATTTAATATCCGTTGGTTATTTGGCGAGCGATAAGTAACTAATGGAACATTAAATTCATACATATCACCATTATCTGCAATTACTTGCCATTTGCTACCGTAATAGCGCAGTTCAACATAACGCTCAAACTTATTTAAGGTAAACACGGCACAATTGGCATCATCATCATCAATGTATTTAAAAACGGCGCGCCCGCTTGCCACACCGGGTATACTCACCTTTGGCGAAAACCAAAAAACATCTCCATTTAATTTAGAGGCGTCTCGCATAATACTATCCACCTCTATCGTCCCATTATAATAATTTGTACTGTCTTTGGTGAATTTTCCGGCCACATAACACTCATAGGATTGCATGAAAGAAAAATAGGCCGCATTTGAAGCGGTAATCATGGGTACACTTACATTCCAACCTTCGCCATACGGAATACCCGAACACACGGCAGGTGAAGTCCCGGCAGAATAGCTTGCGGAATAGCTTAAATTTAAGGCAAAGCTTAATCCACCCGGCGTGGCAACTGCACCTATCGGGTAAGAGGCATTGTAGCTTCCGTTAAATACATTCACATCTCCAGAAAAGCCACCACCACTTAGCTGTGACGGGGATACTGTTGAAGGAATTAAAGCAGAATTATCTCGGCTGCCGATTACTTGAGCGTAAGGGTTTAGGACGAATAAAAAGGCAAGAATAAAGAAGGAAATAACGCGTTTTCTCATTGCAATTGGGTTAGAAATGAATTAAATAGGTTCTTTTTAGGTTTGTTTCTGGTGCTAAATGTAGTGATTACAAAATTGCTTTGATTCAGTGTTAACCGCAATTGTGAAAAAAATAGTCCCCTAAAAACAGATAGAAGTGTTAGATTTAAAACAATATTACATGAAATAAAACATATTGAAAAGCAATGAAATATGTTTGTTTGAATTACCACGCTTCTAGTGATGATAGATACTACAGGGCTTTTAAAAAATTTTAACTAGCTAATTTTCAGTGTTTTAAACTAGTAACATCTGCGTAATCGCTCCTTCAAAAAATACGTTTAAATACTGATTTTTAAGCCTTAATGATGTGTTAGTTTATCAGAGCACACTTTAGCTTGTGGAGAAGTATTTGACCTGAACACTCCGTTTATAATTAAGAAGTAGGGCGTAATTTAAATCAATAAATAACTTATGAAGAAAGTTAGAAAATTAATGAAAAACAAATGGTTCGCTTGCAGCCTATCTGGTTTCATGTTTTTTATCAGTTGCGAAAAACAAGCTATTGTAACAGAAACCATTAACACAACAGAAAACGCGGAAACAAGAGCGGCTTTTGCTGACGCCGACGCCGACGGTATGACCGGAGAACAGATGTTCCGCGAAATTTTATTTTTGGAAGGGGATGATGTCGCCGGTAAAATTCCGCAATATGCAGAATATACGGACTTAATTGCTTCATTACCGGATGACGTGCGTGAAGAAAGAACCACGTACACGGATTTAATTGTAGATGAAATTGGTGCAATTGATCCCGATTATTTTACGCACTTTAAGAGTGTAATTGACAGTAAAGACCCGTATGCGATAACCAATGAGTTAAGAAGCGCATCAGATGTGGTACTTTCTGTTTCAGAATCAATTCCAGAATACGGTATGTATGCTGAAGACGTACAAACCATATCTGACGGCTTGGTTGATGCGTATGATTTAACTACGCCTGATGGTGTAGAGGCTTACAAAACAGCCGTGTTAGACGAGTTGGCCGCAATGCATCCTGAATTTGAAGGAGCTGGGGCAGATGCTGAACTTGCCGTTTGTGTGGCAGTTGTTGTAGTTGTTGTATTAGCAGCAGCAGTAGCAGCAGCAGCAGTGGCAATTGTATTTGTCTTCTGGGGTGCAGTAGCTAACCCAGATGTAGCTGAGGTTAGTTTAAGAAACGAGGAGATCGTAAATTCAATTATTGAAAATTACTAAACTAATAAAAAACCACTGCGGCGTTTTGCCGTGGTGGTATTTTTTATAATGAAAGATAAATTATTTTTTACAGCTGTTACCTCATCTGTTTTAGCTTTAATTTGGTATTTGTTTTTCCATTCATTGCCCTTTAACATTAACACAACAAAAAGTGACAACCGTATTTTTATGATGAAAATAATACCCGAGGGTTGGGAATTTTTTACAAGAAGCCCGCGGGAAGAAATGGTTGACCTCTATAAACTAAATGGAGATGAATGGCAGCACGTGGATATTAAAAACAACCAAGCGGCTAACTTTTTTGGCTTGTCAAGAAAATCTAGAAAAATAGGAATGGAAATATCCATTATGCTCTCTAAAATTCAACACGATTCACTGTGGAATGAATACAAGGGCATGGAAAACATTATGTTTCCAGAAACATTTAACCCAATTGACAACAAAGAAATAGCAACGTTACCAACAGGTAAATATGCCTTGCTAAAATACGAGATGGTGCCATGGTCATGGCGCGATAAGGTGGCAAAAAAACACATTAACTATGAGATTATTGGGATTTTATGCGGCGACTAAGCGTAAGATTAAAAATCGATACACCACTTTTTTTGAAGTCTGCTACGCAGCGGCAAATAAAAATTACTTAACAAATGTTTATGGCTTAGGCCGAAGCGTTTTAGCCCTCTGTACATTATTAACGTTGGTGTTTAACGATATTGATTATTTATTTGCCGAGCATTTGTTTGAAATAGCCGAAACCGCTATGTTGCCAGACAAAATTAACCTATTCTTTTTGGTTGGTTTTGAGCATTTAATTATTGGAAAAATTGGTGCGATTATTATTTTACTGGCCGTTATTTCGGGCTACTACCCACGCATTACTGGTGTTTTGCATTGGTGGGTTTGCATGAGTTTTTACAATGCCGCTTCTATTTTAGATGGGGGCGATCAAATTGCAACCGTTATTAGCTTATTGCTGATACCGCTTACCTTATTGGATAACCGGAAAAACCATTGGAATAAAGCCAAAGCACGATCCATCTACGTTAATTTTATGGCCTTTATTTGCTTTGTAGTAATTGAACTGCAAGTGGCATTAATTTACTTCCAGGCAGGGGTAGAAAAACCCTATAAAGTAGATGAATGGTTAAATGGTACTGCCCTTTATTATTGGTTCAATAACAACCAATTTGGTGCTCCAGATTGGTTATTAACGGTGCTAAACCCTGTTTTAGATTCGCCGTTTATTATGTCGGGGATGAACTGGATGGTCATCTTTTTTGAGCTTTTACTTTTTGGCGCAATTTTTATGCAACGCAAACGGCGAACGCGCTTGTTGAAGTATGCCATTATGTTCCACTTTTTTATTATTCTACTACACGGTTTGGTTAGCTTCTTTTTTTCAATTGCTGCAGCGCTTATTTTGTATTTGCTACCCAAAAGCGGCGATTTGAAAAGTATATTTGCTCAAAAATCGGTAGCAGAAACGCCTACATTAACACCTGCATCAAAAGTGGATAACACAGCCGAAAATGAAGCCGCTTAAATGGGTTTAACCAATTGTGTTGCTTAAGAAAAGCAGGTACGTTTGAAAAATAATGTAGCTCTCAATTGTTTTGTATTCTGATGCAGAAAAAAGCGACCTTTACATGCGTATGGGCTTACCGTGCATTAATTTTTGATGCCATTATTCATTAATTATAACTACTTTTCGGTTAAACCAATCCACGCGCCTGTGTCTGTAATTGCTGCTTTTTTTTATCGTAAATCTACATGGGGTATTGCATTAATTTTTACCCTGCTCACCTTTGGTTACCTTTATTTTGTAATGATACCCGAAGCAACGTGTTTTCAAATTAGTGGTGGTGATGGACAATCACTCGGTACATCATTTGGATTTACTTACCAAACTCTGGTGGATTATTTTGCAAAACGATCAACTCTTGAGCTGATGTGTTTCCAAAATTTTAACTTACTGTGGGATACTATTTTTGCCTTGTTATACGGGCTAATGTATACCTTTTGGCTTGCGTTTTTATTTAAACCGTATGCCCACAAAGTTAAGTTTTTAATACTGCTGCCACTTTTGCAAACTGTTTTTGATTGGTTAGAGAATTTTAGACTAATTGAGTTGGCAAATGATGCATTAACCAAACAGGTACTTTCTACAACAAATGCGCAACTTGCAACAGCTTTTTCTATGAGTAAATGGGTGGTGGCAATGCTTGTTTTCTTGTTCGTAATTATAGGTATTGGTTTTCGCATTCGGTATGCTGTAAAACGAAAAAAGTGGCAAAAAAATCACTAAAATCATCAAAAACACGTCATTTTTCCATTAAAATTGAATAAAATTTGACATTTCGGTTAATTTTTTGTATACTAATGGTTATGGTATTAAAAGAAAAACAGGAACATCAAGCATTAATTGAAAAAACAATCACCTATTTAGAAGCAAAGGGGTTTGAACATATCAAGGCAGATATTGAAGGTTACGAGTCTCCAAAATCATTTAAAATGAAAAACCGAGGCATTGACGTAACACCCGATATTGTTGCCGAAAATAAAGGACGTGTTCAGTACATTGAAATTGGTTTAAAATCACAAGACAAACGCTTACTAAAAACCAAGTGGAAATTTCTTAAAACACTCGCCGAAATGAAAAATCGTAATTTTAAGGTTGTTGCACATAAAGGAAGCTACGGTTTTTCAGATAAACTGATGCAAGAAATTAACTTAAACAAATCGGCTATTCGCATCTAAGTGCCGTTTACTACTTAAAGTTTACAGCATACCGAAGCATAAGTAAAAAAGCCCTTTATTCATAAAAACGGCAATTCCGGTTTTAATGTTGTAGGCAAAAGTTAAACGCCTACTCAATTCGTTCGACGAACTTTAAACAAAAAAAGTAACACCTGCCAAAAGCAAATTTGGTACGGTGGTTTTTTTTGTGGGATAAAGTGAAGTTTTTTTGAATAAAAGCCAGTTTGAGTCTAATTTTTGGGATCGATTTCCAACTGTAGGGGATGAAGTACAAATTTTAGTCATTTAACGTGAATTCGGGATAAGCACATTTAAACCTAAGTTCGTTTATTCCACATTTCCACAGAAGGCTTGAAAATAGTGAGGTTTTGACAGAAAAAACGTACCACATTGAGCGCAGTCGAAATGAAATACTAACGGGTTAATTCAAGCCTTTTTTTGTTAAAAAATTGCTGTTTTCACGACTTTCTGAATGCGCCGCCCTGAGCTTGTCGTAAGGGTTGATTTCAATTACCTTATGCGGCGTTATGAGTTTTCGAAGTATAAATACTCCTTCAAACTCATGCCTTGTCTAAGAAAAATGAAATCAACTGTGAGCGTTTGGAATAACCGAACTCAGGTTTTAAAAAAATCATTACCCGGTTGAACGTGATTTTTGATACTGATCCTTAATTTTTGGCAAATGGCACTGTTTATTTGCGCATTCGGCAAGTTTATTTTTTTGGTATTTACGGGTATATTATTTTATCAGCCGTTGACAATTAAAGCTGAAAAATGAAACTAGAAAAAATACTGGACAAACTTGGATCGATTGAAAAAAATGCTTTTATCAAAATAATCGACCAAATAATTTCTAAAGACCCTAAAAATGCGCGTGAAATTGATAAAATTTTAAGCTCAGCAGACAAAGGGCTAAAGTCTGTAGACAATCAAAACATTGCCACCATTTTTGCATTGACAGTAACTGAATTTACTGCCCACATTAAATGCGAATTTCAAGAAATTACCTCTCAGCTTGATATCTTAATTGATATTATTATCAGAGACGGGAATTGCATTATGAAACAAGATTGGTTTTCACGACTGTATGAGGCTGAATTGAAAAAAATTAAAACTAAAATTAAAACCCTCAACGCTACGTTTGAAGATGACAAATCTGACCTTAGTGAACAACGCAAACGCGATTATGCCATTTACAAGTCATGCCTAAATACGGCTTATTACAATGACACAGAAAATAATCGTGATCCAAAAATTTCATCTGACGAGCTATCCATCATGCTTACGCTTTCTAAACAATTGGGCTTGTCTCAAGAGGAAATTAAACTCATAAACTACGCTATCCTCCCCATTGTAAAGTTAGATATCCAGGAGGTGATTAAAGGGTTAAAAAGCATTGGGGTAATTTTTTATGCCAACAGAGAAAATACCATTTACGTGGCAGATGAAATGGTGCGTATATTACGCAAAATGAGAGAAAAAGAGGTAGCAGAAAAATTTTACAGAAGAACATTAAAGCTATTGCGCGAGCCGGTTATTAACCAAATAGCCCGCAACCATAATATAGACCGTAAACTAACCTACACTGAAAAAATTGAGGAAATAATAAAAGAAGGGGTTTCATTTACAGCGTTACTATTGGCCGAAATTCATAAACCCGATACAAATTTGAATGCGCGTAAAAAAATGCTAAACACCATTTGCGAAAAAGGATTAAGCATAGATAATTTGAAAGGCAGTATAATGGAAGAAAAAATTGCCAACCTTATTACGCACTTTGAACATGTTGAAAAAGATGAAAAAGTGGGTATTTCTATTGATGGTTTTGATAAATTATTAATTGAACTTAACGCCTCACTACCCGAATTGAACAAGCAAATGAAAGCCCATTTTGAGCTGCAAGATGAATTTGTGCTTAAAGCAGATTTTTTACTGGATTACAATATTAAACCGCGGGATATTCTTGACCTGATTACGAAAGATGATCTTGCCTTATTTATTCAAGAAAATAACATTAAACAACGTGGAGATAATATCTTAAATATTTTAGACCATTACAAAGATGTTGAAAATTTATACTTGGAAAATTATGAGCATGTCGCTTACAGAAACTTGAATTTTCTGAAGGAAAACGGCATCACCGTAAAAGAAAGCGAGCTGGGCTTAAAGTTTGAAGAGTTGACCAAAAACATTTTTTCAGATTTAGGCTTTAATGTTGATGACCAACTAAAAAACCAACTCAATACCAAAAAAGACATGATGGATATTTTGTTGAATTTGGGGAATGATGAAGTTATAATTGTGGAGTGTAAAACTAGCAAAGAAAGAGGGTACAATAAATTTAGCTCTGTTTCTCGGCAACTAAAATCGTATCAAAATGTTACACTAAAAAATAACCTGCGCATTGTAAAAATTTTACTCGTTGCCCCTGAGTTTAGTGACGATTTCATCACCGATTGCGAAATGGATACAGAAATGAATTTATCACTTGTTACGGCGGGTACATTACTTAATATATTTGAAGCTTTTAAAGAGTCCAATCACACCATATTTCCACATGTTTTATTCAGAGACATTGTAATTAACGAAGACCGTATTTTAAAAGCATTGCGCAAATAAATTACTAACCTTCGATTATTACGGATTTGAACTGAAACCCCACGGATTTGAATTGAAAACTGCCCAATTTGAATTACGATCAAAATATAGGGTTGTTTGCCTTACTTTTGCAGACACCCTAAACAAAAAATCAATCTTAATTTTAATCATTACAACAAAGGGGATATTCCGAAAACCCAATTGAATCGAGTAGGAAAACAAAACTTTAATACATCAATTATGAAAAATTTACTTTTAACACTATTTATTTGCGCTGTGGGGGCGCAAGTAAGCTTTTCACAAGGTACGCACGTTCCACCAATAGACCCGTGTACACCAGACTTGTATATTCACAATGTAGGCACATGGCCGGCAACTGCCAACGCAGGGCAAACCATTAGTTTTCCGGTAACAATTAAAAATGCAGTTGAATGCGGTACAGCTTCATTTGTTTTACGTTTACAAGTGGAGGTTGGGCCATTTATTTTTGATTATTTGGACGTAACAGTTACAGGATTTTCTTCGGTAGAAGACACACGTGTAGTTTACGTGAATTATGTTGTACCGTCGTATTTAGCAGGGTCTGGTTCCCCAATTTATTTAGCGTCTTTGTGGGTAGACTTTAATAATGACGTTTCAGAATCTGATGAAACAAACAACTACTATACGCCGCCGACTACAAGTGGCTACTCTACTATTATTAACTAATATCGCATGCTTTTATTGAAATAAAGCAGAGAAGGCTCTCCAAAAATGGGGAGCCTTTTTTTGTATCCATCAACCCTTATCAATCATCAGAAAAAAATTGGCAAGGTAAATGTGCGGTAGGGTTATATTTTAACGGCTAACGCCAGGCAATTTGATGAATTTATGTGTAATTTCACCGTTGCCTTTAACGAATTGAATTATGCGTATTTTTTTGTTTCTAACGGTGTTTGGCTTCTTGTTTTTGGCCTGTAAAAAGCAGGATGTTGCTGATGTGGATCCGAATTACATTGGTGCGTGGACAGGGCAGGATAGCTCATTTTTTTATTCGATAGAGTTAAATAACAATGGGCTAGGCGAATATCAAAAAGCGGCCGGCGAATTTAATGAGTTTGAAATCGGTAAAGCGACCATTCGAAACGGAAAAATAAAAATTGGTAAAAAAAAGCTAATCATTAACCAAACTCCTTTAAAAAAGCAAGACGACTTTGGCAATGACCTGTATGAAATGCGATTAAGCGAGATTATCTACATCCGCTTTTTATAACCAAATAAAAAAATAAATCCTCTATCTGTTTGTAGTTTTGTAAAAAGGTGAAGTCTATTTTTCTAGAGGATAAAAATTGCTTCGATTATACTCAAATATAAGACTTTGGTAGATACACGCTTAGCTTAAGCGCTACTATTCGCCCAACCAATCATTATCGTCGATAAATACGCATGTAGATGATCAAAATGAGATTATAATCGAATAACGCATGGCAACGCTAACTGCAGCTACTCATCCATTTTAAAACAAACAACGTGTGCCAAATTTACTATCAGCCTGAGTTCGATTCTTCCAAACGCTCACAGTTGATTTCAGTTTTTTTAGGCAAGGCATGGTTTTGAAGGAGTATTCACTTCGAAAAACTATAACGAAGTATAAAGAAATATGAAATCAATTCTTCGAAAAATATGGAAAACAGCAATCTTTCAACGGAAAAAGCCTTGAATTAACCAGTTAGTACTTCATTTCGACTGCCTTTAGTTTTGTATTCGCATATATCTCGGTATATATAAATGAATATGAAAATCTAGATTTTCATAGAAAGTTTTAACTTAAATAAAGAGAACAGGGTGAACTTACTCGGCTCCTAGAATAAATATAATTAGGTCTATCGAGCGTATTAGTCCCTGTCCTCTTATAAGTTGCCAATAACCATTTAGAATTTTAGCTTTTGAGAGCTTATAAAGGTTTTAGTTAAAAGCAACATTTTATAACTTAAAATAAATGTATGAAAATTAGTGAAACTGTGGGCGTAGACGTGTCAAAATTATCGTTTGATGCTGTTATTTACACACAAAACAAACACCAGGAATTTGAAAACTCCGATCAAGGATTCAAACACTTTATTAACTGGTTAAGCAAGAATATTAACGTTAAGTTCGAAGAGCTCTTCATTTGCTTGGAACACACCGGAGTTTACTCTCTAAAAATTAGTCAGTTTCTATCAGAAAAAGAAATGAATTATACCGTTGTCCCTGCTTTGCAGATCAAACGTTCAATGGGGATTGTTAGGGGAAAGTCGGATAAAGTAGATGCTAAACGAATCGCACATTATGCCTATTTAAGAAAAGAAGAACTCAAGCAATATAGATTACCTTCAAAAAAACTACTAGAAGTTAAAACTTTATTAACCCTCAGAGATAAAATGGTCAGAGATAATGCTGGTTACAAAGCAATGCTTAAAGAATACACTGCTATGTTATCAGCAAAAGACTACGCAACTGCATTAGCTACAATAAAAAAAACTATTGTTGATTTTACTAAAAAAATTAAGGCCATTGAATTAAAAATTAAATCGTTAATATCAATGGATCAAGAAATGAAAAAAGTCTATGATTTAATTATATCAGTTAAAGGAATAGGTGCTATTGTCGCGTATAATTTAATTGTTCATACGAAATGTTTTACAGCCTTTGAAAACAGCAGACAGTTTGCATGTTATGCAGGTATAGCACCTTTCCCTCGTTCATCTGGAACATCTATCAATGGAAAAGAAAGAGTCAATAATTTAGCCAACAAAAAAATGAAAAGTCTATTAAATACTGCAGCATTATCATTTATTAATCACGATAAACAAATGAAAGCTTACTATGCAAGAAGAGTTCAAGAAGGTAAAAGTAAAATGAGTACTATTAATATTGCCAGAAATAAACTCGTGCATAGAGTGTTCGCGGTAGTAAAAAGAGGAACTCCTTACGTCGAATTAAATAATTTTTAAATTAAATAGAAAATAACTTGTTTTTAACTTAGAATACGCTCAATGTGGCACATTTTTTCTGTCAAAATCTCACTATTTTCAATACTTCTGTGGAAATTTGGAAGAATCGAACTCAGGTTATCAGCACACGTTGTTTTATCTTTTTATTTTAATGCGATTATTGCACCACCACACGTTTCACACGCTGATCATTGGCATGGCTCAGTGTTACAAAATAAACACCCTCTGCCAGTTCAGAAAGATCTACCGTAGTGGTTAAACCACCGCTTACTGTGCCTAAATCAATAGATTGTACGGTGTTTCCAGAAATTGCTGTAATTGTAATTTTAGCCGGCTGGGCATCATTAAAAAATGTACGAATCGTTAACTCATCTGTAGCCGGGTTTGGAAATACTCCAAAAGGAACTTCCGTTTCGCTTTCTGCTAAACTAACTTCACCCTCGTTAAATCGCACCCGAACAATTGGGGCTAAACGGTCAAAAAAGCCTCTGTTAAGCAATTCATCATCTCTTCCTTGAATATTGTTAAAACCAATGTCTCCCTGGCGTTCAAACATGGGTTCTTCAGACGAACCGTATTGCGCCGCACAAAATAAATAAAGTGTTGTGGCGTCAACTTCAAATGCCTCCATGTCTAACGTTACAAAATTACCCAAATCACCTGGTTTTATCTCATAATCATCAGTAGTAGTAAGTAAAATCCAATCGGCACCACCTTCTGGCACTCCCCAAACCGCACCGTTTATTACGTTACCTTGGTTAAGGGTGTAGTCGGTAATTTTTATTTCCATTGCCGTGGCTACATCTGCCGTTTGGAATTGCATTAAGTTACCAAACCAGGCTTGTCCGATTTTTAATGGCCAGTTTCCAATTTCTGCTACGGGGCCTTTATCGTAATCCAATGCCATGGTGTGTTCGGTTATCGTCAAATAATCATCTGTTGCGGTGTTGTTTGACATATCGTCGTCTGCTGCATCACTCGTCGCCGTCCAGCTAACTTCATAATTCCCTAAGGCATCCGGCGTGTATCCGGTTTCAATCAATAAGGTGTCCTGCTCTCCATTTGCTAATCCGGCAATAAATTCAGTAGCAGAGCCACTTGACACAACTGTGCCAGCAGGTCCGGTAATTTCATAGTCAAACCCAATGTTTGTTTGGTCAATATGGCCTACATTTTTAATAATGGCACCAATTATCATAGGAGCCGCCTGGTCTATCGCAATTTGCGAATACACAATTCCTTCGTCATACGTGCGGTACACAGCTCCAATTTCCAAGTCAGACTCCTGTATGTCTTCAATTTGAACATTATCAATTTGCCAACCGTAATTCCAAGCACCCGTCCAGCGGAAACGAATCCACACATTCTCCTCTTCGCCTGCAATCATATCTGTAATGTCATACGCAATCAACTCTGGGTTTGCCCGTGCTTCGCGCCCTACACCTTCATTAATTTCTATCTCTTCAAAATCAACACCGTTTGTTGAAATACCAATGTAACAATGGTCTTCTGTTTCGGCGGGCTGCCATTCTGCAAAAAATTGCTCAAATTTTAACGCAACAAATCCACCTACTGCGGCAGATAAGTCTAACTCCGGAGAGGTTAATGTAGCTTCTTCTGCATTGGCATAACTGTCATTATCTCCATCAGAATCCAGCACAATCCACTGTGTGGGAGTTGTAGTGGCTAATACCGGAATTTGAAACGTATTTTCAGGATCATTTTCATGGCCAACATTGGTTAATTCAAACCCTACCGGGCCTTCTATTATTTCAGTTGTCCATCCGTCTAATCCAGCATCAAAATCTTGTGAATAATATACTGCTCTGTCACCGCCTGTTTCTGCCGTTCTATTCGGTAAGGTTGTAATTGCGCCTTCTGCGTGTTTTTGCGAAGGTGCAAATTCGTAATAATGCTGCATAGTGGACAATTGCCCTATGGAAGCGCCTGCACAAGACACTGCAAGTAAAAATAGTAGTGGTTTTTTCATGTTTTTTATTTAATGTCGGGCGTTAAGATACTAAATTTACCTTGTTTTTTGCAAGTCAAAATTGGTGCATCTCTGCCATTCTTAAACACGTCTATTGGTACTAATTAGAGGCTAATGGACTGATTAAAAAAAGTCAAACTCCACCTAATTAATGCAAAAATGTCTGAAAAAAAATATTGTGTATCAACTATTTTTGCTTACATTTCATTTTATTAACCTTAACCCTTAACTTCTATCCAAATATAATTTTGAATTCGTGGGTGAAAAGGAACTGTGGTCGCCGAAAAACAGTGATAGAGTAGGCACAACATAAAACTTATTACAATGAAAAGTAAACTAATGTATGGGATGGTATTGTCCTTATCTGCACTATTTTTTAGCGCGTGTGAGAAAGATACCGAAGTTCAAACAGTAAATGAAAAAGAAATAACAAGCTCAAGAGATGAAGACCTTTCGGTGGGTTATTATCACAATGAAATTTTGGATGAAATTATTTTTACGTATAGAGACGTTACTGCAGATAATGAAGAAGCTATTTATGCTGACATTAAAGCATTGACAGAAACGTACAAACCAGGTTATGACGTTTTTAGTTATGCCGATTTTGATCACTATCGATCTGCTTATATTCCAAATTCTTACTTAAGTATGGAAGATGCAATGAGTGTTGTTGGGACAACATTAATTGGTGATGTGGCTGCTAACTTGTACGCAGATGGTTTAATGAGTTCAGCTGAAAAAGCATATTATACCGATTTTGGAGATGAATTTTTTGCCACAACAGATTATGACGGAGCGAAGGCCACAATTGATTCTTATATCAGTGCTATTCGTTTAGATGATGCATTAAGCGAAGCGGAAGCATTGCGTTTAGAACAATCATTTGACATTGGATTATTTAGCTTGCTGTATTGGGAAACAGAAGCGGCGTTAGGAACTTCATCTTCTTGGGATGTAATATCAAGACTTTCTGAAGATAGAAGACCACCGCGTTGGTTAACTGTTTTATTAAAAGTAGGTGCTGATATTTGTGGAGGTGCTGTTGGTGCAGGAGTTGGTTCTCTTGCAGGACCTGTCGGAACTGTAGGTGGAGCACTTGCTGGCGGTAGTGCTGCTTCAGCATTTATGTTCAACTAATTGTACACCTCAGCTTGATTTGTTGTACGTTGCGTTATGCGGTACGTTTTTATATCAAAAGCGTACTACAAGCATACCAACTTTAAACATTCAGCATAAATAAACGGAGGTTATAAGTAATTTTGGATAGAATAATTAAATGAAGTGAGGGGTTTATGCCTCTCACTTTTTTTTACCCTGGTTTTTACTTCATAAACTTGGGTTAAAATCATTTTTTTCACTTATAACCTAAGTTTTATATTCTAGTAAAGTTGCATTTTTATCTAATTCTATTGCACAAAAAAAGCCATTCGAAATCATGTTTCAAATGGCTTTTATACTAAAATTTAATCTGTTAAGCGTTAGCTTCAGCGTATGCCTCAATTGGTAAACAGCTACAAACTAAGTTTCTGTCTCCATAAGCATTGTCCACTCTTCGCACCGGTGCAAAATATTTAGACGACGTTAAATAAGCCGCCGGATATGCTGCCTCTTGACGCGAATAAGGATAATCCCACTTATCAGCAATTAGGCACGCCGCTGTATGCGGTGCATTGTGCAGTAAGTTATTTTGTTGATCTAGCCCTAGCGTAGCAATGTGCTCAATTTCTTTACGAATTGAAACCATAGCAGTAATAAATCGGTCTAGTTCATCTTTATCTTCACTTTCTGTTGGTTCTAACATTAATGTACCCGCTACCGGAAACGATACTGTTGGTGCATGAAAACCGTAATCAATTAGTCGTTTTGCAATATCTGCTACCTCCACTCCGGCTGTTTTTTTAAACTCACGGCAATCAAGTATCATTTCATGCGCACAAGTGCCGTTGGCTCCGGTATACAGAATAGGATAATGTTGTGCTAGTTTTACACGCAAATAATTTGCATTTAAAATGGCAATTTCAGTTGAGTCTTTTACCCCTTTTGCGCCTAACATTTTAATGTATCCGTAAGAGATTAATGAAACAAGTGCGCTACCATATTTTGCAGCTGAAATGCTGTGAATTGCCATTTCGGCATGTTCTGGTTTTGCATTGGGGTTACCCGGTAAAAACGGTACTAAATGTTCTGCCACACCAATTGGCCCATTCCAGGGCCACCACCGCCATGCGGAATGGCAAATGTTTTGTGCAAATTCAGGTGGCAAACATCTGCGCCAATATTTCCGGGGTTTGTTAACCCCACTTGCGCGTTCATATTGGCACCATCCATGTAAACCTGCCCGCCGTTTGCATGTATAATGCTTGTAATTTCTATGATGGATTCTTCAAACACACCGTGTGTTGATGGATACGTTACCATCAACGCACTCAAATTATCTTTATGTTGTTCGGCTTTTGCGCGTAAATCATCTAAATCAATGTTTCCGTTTTCGTCACATTTTGTAACAACTACTTGCATACCTGCCATTACAGCAGATGCAGGGTTGGTGCCGTGTGCGGATGATGGAATTAAACAAATATTACGGTTGTCATCTCCATTTGCTTTGTGGTAAGCGGCTATTACCATTAAGCCGGCATATTCACCTTGCGCACCAGAGTTTGGTTGCATGGACATGCCTGCAAAACCCGTAATTTCGCACAAATCGTTTGCTAATTCCGCTAAAATTTCATCATAGCCTCCTGTTTGTGCAGCTGGAGCATGTGGATGAATATTTGCAAATTCTGGCCAAGAAAGTGGCATTAATTCAGATGCCGCATTTAACTTCATGGTGCAAGACCCTAAAGCAATCATAGAGTGTACTAATGAAATATCTTTATTTTCCAGGCTTTTAATGTAGCGCATCATTTTGGTTTCTGAATGGTGCTTTTTAAACACCGGGTAATCCAAAATAGTGTCTGTACGCAATACGTCTGCTGCTAACGGACATTTTTCGTTTTGCCATTCTGCCGTAAAGTTTACAGCCGCTTTGCCGTTAGCTTCTGCAAATGCACTCAGTAAATTTGAAACTGTTGTTTCGTTGCTTAATTCATCAAAAGAAATGGTTACAGTCTTATCGTCATTTACATAGCGCAGGTTAATTCCTTTACCCTCTGCCACGTCTCTCAACTTAGCGGTTGAAACACCCGCCGGCAATTCAACATGAAGTGTATCAAAATAACTTGTGTTAACAGTTTTAAAACCTAATTCTGCTAATTTTTTTGCCGCGTGCACTGTTTTTAAGTGCATATTAGTGGCTATTTTCTTTAACTCTTCGGGGCCATGAAAAACCGCGTACATGCTGGCCATAATAGCCAATAATGCCTGCGCGGTGCAAATGTTAGAAGTTGCTTTATCGCGTTTAATGTGTTGTTCGCGTGTTTGCAATGCCATACGCAATGCCTGATTGCCTTCTGCGTCTTGCGAAATTCCAATTATTCGTCCCGGAATTTGGCGCTTATAATCCTCACGTGTAGCAAAATAAGCCGCGTGTGCGTCACCAAAGCCCATTGGCACACCAAAACGTTGTGTGTTTCCAAAAACGGCATCTGCTCCACAGTCACCGGGTGCCTTAAGCACTACCAATGACATAATATCTGCTGCTACACCCACTTTTAAGTCGTGTGCATGAGCTTTATCAATAAAATTGCTTAGTTCATTTACTTTACCAAATGCATCCGGGTATTGAATTAACGCTCCAAAAAATTCGTTGGATGGTTCAAATGTTTCGGGGTTACCCAAAACCACCTCAACACCCATGCTTTTTGCACGTCCCATAACAACGTCTATGGTTTGGTCAAAACAAGTTTCTGCCACAAAAAATTTGTTCACGTCATCTTTTTTCTGATCGCGTGAACGCAAGCTGTAAAACATAATCATAGCTTCTGCGGCAGCAGTCCCTTCATCTAACAAAGATGCATTTGCCAGGTCCATTTTTGCCAAATCGGCCACCATGGTTTGGAAATTTAATAAGGCTTCTAAACGCCCTTGTGCAATTTCTGCCTGGTAAGGCGTGTAGGCCGTATACCATCCCGGATTTTCAAAAATATTTCTGAGGTTAACACTTGGCACAATCGTTCCGTAGTAACCCTGCCCAATGAAGTTTTGAAATACCTTGTTTTTTGACCCCATTTCTTTCATGTAGTTCAAAAATTCATATTCCGTCATTGCGGGTTGCAAATCCAATGGTTTTTTCAAACGGATTTGGCTTGGTACGGTTTTATCAATTAATTCATTAATTGAACTTACTCCCACTGCCGCTAACATTTCTGCTCTCTCTGCTGCATCCGGGCCAACGTGTCTGTCTTGAAATTTCATTCGCTCAAATTTAATTTATCATGGATAGTTTCTTGTGTACAAAGATAATTACTATATGTTGAATTTGCTTTATTTGCATGACGATATTCACCTAATGCAATCTTTCTGTTATAAAACCCATAAATGAGGCGTTTTTCAAGAAAAAAAGTGGTGTTTTTTTAGTTTATTAGCCACCGGGGGTGAATAATTATCCGATTGATTCAATCCATTCTTGAAAATAAATCATCAACTTTAACATAAAATCCATCAAAAAAATAAACATGAGACAAATTCTGCCTTTTTGCTGCGTCGTTTTTTTGCTTGCTACATCTCCCACTTTTGCTCAGGCAGAAAAAGATTCTATTATTCTGTTAAATGGCAAAGTATACCGCGAAAAAGTGGTGAAGGTTGATGAGGATTATTTGACAGTTGAAAGTTTTATTAAGGGAGATAAATTAGAACTGCCGTTAGAGCGATACCGCATTTTTTCTTACACACAAAATGGAGAAGAAACTGTTTTATACACTGAAAATGCGGAGGCTGATAATTTTTTAACCGTAAACGAAGCGCGCAATGCTACGTTGGGAAGTTATGATGCACGGCAAACCTTTAAGCCAAGGGTTGTGTTTTGGTCAAGCCTGGCGCTGGGCTATGGCGCCTCACTTTATGACACGTATTTGGATAAAAAATCATTGAACGATCCGGAATATATTGGTGATGAAACATCTCCGGGTTTTTTTAAATCGCGCCCGTCTTTAGCACCTATTTTAGTCCCTTTGGTGTTAACAGCAACATGGGCTATTCCTAGTTTTAAACTGCGCGAAAAACAAATGATTCAACTCCACTTAAAAAATGACGAAAGCTACTACCGTGGTTACCACCGTGTGGCCAAACAAAAACGCATGTTAGCTGCCCTCCGCGGCGGATTAATAGGCGTAGGAGCAGGAATTTTAACGTACGCTATTTTTAAATAACTGATTTGGCTTTTCTCCGAAAAATTGCGGGTTTTTTGGTCTATTCTAATCTATGGATTGGTTTAGGAGCGGCAGCATTTACATGGAAGTTTTATTGGATAATGGCCAAACCGGTTAACTATTGGGTTATTGGCTTTGTGTTTTCATCTACCGTATTAACATACACTTTTCAGCGCTACGTAAAATTGAGTGATGCCAATTATGGTTCAAGTAACCGTTTTGACTGGATGAATAAAAACCCTTTTTTAGTACTCCTTATTTTATTGGCAAGCGGTGCAGGCGCCGTTTGGACTGCCATTTATTTAAACAGACCCGCCTATTTACTGCTTGTGTTTTTAGGGTTCTGCTCGTTTTTTTACATTATTAAAATTCCCGGATTACGCAGTTTAAGAAATGTACCCACCCTTAAAATTTTTGTTATTGCATTTACCTGGGCTGCAACGGCAACACTACTGCCCCACTTAAACGGACTAAATAAAACAATAGATGCGTCTTTAATTTTACTTTTTATTGCAGACTTCTTATTCGTGCTCGCAATTACTATTCCGTTTGATATTCGAGACATTGATTTGGATGACAAAATGAAAATGACCTTGCCACAGGTTTTAGGGGTGCGCACCTCATTGGTGTTGGCATGCGTTCTGCTTTTACCCCAATTGTTTATTATCCACAATTTAACCGGAAGATTCTCCGTAGGGCTATTAATTCCCACCCTTATTGCCCTTGCTTTAGTAGGTTTTAGCACTAAAAAAAAAGACGATCTTTATTTCTCTTTTTTAATTGATGGATTATTGATTCTTCAACCGCTTTTTATTTACCCCGTTGTTAGCTATTGAACAACTTGTGTATGCCAAACTTGTACTATTGAAAAGTAGCGTCTAACGCTTTGCAAAAACGGGCTGCGGCTTCGTCTAAAACTTCTGTGGTGTGCGCTTTTGATATAAACCCAACTTCATAACCCGAAGGCCCAACATAAACACCGTTATTTAACAAATGATTGTACAGTGTTTTAAAGTTCACCATAGAATTTGGGTGAATGCTGTCCGCCTTTCGTATCGCTTCATGCTCTCCAAATGTCAACCAAAAAATTGATCCGATCATTACAATTTCAAATGCATAGCCCTTTTCAGCAGCATAATTATTAATTTTTGTGCCAAAATCACGGGTGCGGTTAGCTTGGCTGCAATAAAAACGATCTTCTAAACAAGCGGTAATTTGCGCTATTCCGGCAGACATAGCAACCGGGTTCCCGCTCAGCGTACCTGCCTGGTAAACATCACCTAACGGAGAAATGCATGACATCAACTCGTCTGATGCGCCGTACGCTCCAACGGGTAACCCGCCTCCAATAATTTTTCCATAGGTTACAATATCCGGCGTAATGCCATAATATTCTGCCGCTCCTGCAAATGCTACTCTAAATCCAGAAATAACTTCATCAAAAAACAGTAAAATATTATTTTTTGTACACACGTCTCTTAAAAACTGGAGGTATGATCGTTTTTGAAGTAACAGTCCGTTGTTGGCTGGAATGGGTTCAATAATAATGCAGGCAATGTCCGCACCGTGTTCAGCAATACAATCTAAAACAGCTTGTTCGTCATTTAAGGGCAATACTATTGTTTCTTTAGAAAAAGCTTCGGGCACGCCGGCAGATGATGATGTACCCAACGTTACCAAACCAGAACCTGCTTTAACCAGTAATGAGTCTACATGCCCGTGGTAGCAGCCCTCAAATTTTACAATTTTATTTTTACCTGTGTATCCGCGTGCCAATCGTACACCAGACATTACCGCCTCTGTTCCAGAACTTACAAACCTTATTTTATCAATGTAGGGGTTGTTGTCTATAATTAATTGCCCTAGTTCATTTTCTAAAACTGTGGGCGCACCAAATGAAGTACCGCTTTGCAACGCTTCCTCAATGGATTCTCGAACTGCAGTGTTGTTGTGCCCTAAAATTAAAGGCCCCCAACTGCAACAAAAGTCAATAAACTGGTTGTCATCTTCGTCCCAAATGTGGCATCCGTCACCTTTTTTTATAAAAAGCGGAGCTCCATCTACAGATTTAAATGCGCGAACTGGTGAGTTTACACCACCCGGAAACAAGGTTTTTGCTTTTTCAAAGAGTTGTTCAGATTTGTGGCGTGATATCATAACTTTTTTGTCAATGTTCGTATCTTTGGTTCAATTCAAGTGCAAAATTAAAATAAACAATGATAGCAGACAAAAGTTCGTTGGAATATGCAAAAGAAAAAGATTTTAATGATCCGTTGAAATCTTACAGAGATCGGTTTTACATTCCTGTAATTAACAATATTGAAACCATTTACTTTACTGGAAACTCGCTCGGCTTACAGCCCAAATCTACTAAAACTTATATTCAAAAAGAATTGGATGCGTGGGAAAAATGGGGTGTTGAAGGTCATTTTGAAGCAGAAAAACCATGGTTTGCTTACCACGAATTTTTAACTGAAAAAATTGCAAAAATTGTAGGCGGACAGTCGGATGAAGTTGTGGTAACCCATAGTTTAACCACCAATTTGCATTTGTTGATGGTGTCGTTTTATCGGCCAACAAAAACCCGTTACAAAATAATTTGCGAAAAAAAAGCCTTTCCTTCCGATCAATATGCGCTTGAATCTCAAGCAAAATTTCATGGTTTTGAACCTTCTGATGCAATTATTGAAGTGCAGGCGAGAAGAGGCGCACATTATTGAAGAAGAAGACATTATTGCCGCGATTGAAAAAGCGGGTGATAGCCTTGCCATGGTAATGATTGGTGGTGTAAATTACTATACGGGGCAGTTATTAGATATGCCACGTATTACAAAAGCAGGGCACGCCGTTGGAGCAACCGTAGGGTTTGATTTGGCACACGCGGCTGGTAATGTAAAATTAAATTTACACGACTGGGGAGTAGATTTTGCCGCCTGGTGTTCTTATAAATATTTAAACTCTAGCCCCGGCGGTGTTTCGGGCTTATTTGTGCATAACCGCCATGCGGATGATAAAACACTTCCACGATTTGCGGGCTGGTGGGGACACGATAAAGAAACGCGTTTTTTAATGGAGCCCGGTTTTAACCCCATGCATGGGGCAGAAGGGTGGCAGTTAAGCAATGCGCCGGTTTTAGGCATGGCCGCTCATTTGGCTTCGTTAGATATTTTTGATGAAGTGGGCATGGATAAACTCATTGAAAAACGAATTGCGTTAACCAATTATTTAGAAGAGCTAATTGATGATTTATCGGCGCGAAAAGGTGAACACTGCTCGTTCGAAATCATTACTCCTAAAGACCCGAAACGCAGGGGTGCACAACTTTCTATTTTGGCGCATGGCATAGGTAAATCGTTATTTGATGCCATTACTAAAATGGGTGTTATTGCCGATTGGCGCGAGCCTAACGTTATTCGCATTGCGCCAGTTCCATTGTACAATTCGTTTGAAGATGCCTACCGTTTTGTGGCGTGTTTAGAAAAAGCAATTACCAATGGTTGAGACGTATGACCCGGAATTAATAGCCACTTATTTAAACGGTGCAGCAAGTGAGTCTTTCCTTATGGTAAAACTTATGGGGCAGGTTGTTGTTATATTGTTTGTGGGGATATTTCTGTGGCGTGTAAGCACCGCATTTAGCGGCAAAAAACAACCGCGAAGAAAAAGTGTGTTTGGCGAAACAGGCTACCAAAAACAGTGGCGAAATAGAAAATAAAATTTGAGCATGGAAAAAAATGCAATTATTGTAGGTGCGGGATTAGTGGGTTCATTATGGGCGGTTTATTTATCAAAAGCAGGGTATAAGGTTACCATTTATGAGCGTCGATCGGACATTCGTAAGGCTGAAATTTCTGCGGGTAAGTCCATTAACTTAGCTTTATCTGTTAGAGGGTGGACAGCATTAAAAGGTGCAGGCGTTGCAGATGAAGTTAAAGACATTGCTATTCCTATGTCTGGACGTATTATGCATGATTTAGCCCGAAATGAAACCTACCAGGCTTACGGAAAAGATGATGAAGCAATTTATTCTATTTCCAGAGGTGGTTTAAATGCCCGAATGATGGATATTGCTGAACAAAAAGGCAATGCTACCATTCATTACAATACCAAATGTACAGGTGCTAATTTAAAAGAAGGAATCGTCCATTTAAAAAATACCGAAACCGGAGAAACCTTTGATGCACAAGCAGACGTTGTTTTTGCTTGTGACGGCGCATTTTCTGCTGTGCGTTACAATGCTATGCAAAAGACAGATCGGTTTGATTATAGCCAGGATTTTATTGACGACGGGTACAAAGAACTTTTATTACCTGCCAATTCGGACGGATCATACAAAATTGAAAAAAATGCGCTCCATATTTGGCCGCGTGGTCGGTTTATGCTTATTGCATTACCCAATGAGGATGGCTCTTTTACCTGTACGCTTTTTATGCCATTTGAGGGTGAAAATGCATTTTCTGAACTAAAAACAGATGAAGCTGTAGATCGCTTTTTCAAAGAAACTTTTCCGGATTTTTACGATTTATGCCCTAATTTATTAGACAGTTGGCATGAAAACCCACTTTCTTCTTTATCCATTGTTCGGTGTTACCCATGGACGATTGGAAAAGTTGCATTAATGGGCGATTCAGCGCATGCCACCGTTCCTTTTTATGGTCAGGGTATGAACGGGGCATTTGAAGATTGTACCGTGATGTGGGGCTTAATGCAAAAACACAATGAAGATTGGGAAAAAGTGTTTGCGGAATATCAGGTGGTGCGCAAGCCAGATGGTGATGCGTTGCAAGATTTATCTGTCCATAACTATTATGTAATGCGTGATTATGTGGCAGACCCGCGCTTTTTATTGCAGAAAAAAATAGAAAAACGCTTTAGCGATTTGTACCCAACTAAGTGGATGCCGTTATACAGCCAAGTTTCATTTTCTAATATTCGTTATTCGGATGCTTGGAAAACGGGTATGAAGCAAGATGCTATTATGAAAAAAGTAATGGATCGTCCGGATATTGAAACCGTTTGGGATTCACAAGAGGTTGAAGATAATATTTTGGAATTATTGGAAAAATAGCTTGCTTCATCCCTATATTTGTAAAGGTAACCTGCTGTTACCCGTGTTTTTAATACTTGTGTTATGAAGTACCTTATTTTTCTTTTTATCGGATTTATTGCGTTGCCCTCTTTTGCTCAAATTGGAGCAGATTTTGAAAAAAGGAATAAAAAAAGAAATAGCGAAAGCCCCTTTGGTGCTAACCGCAGGGACGCCATTTATAGCCATAGCAATAGCCAATACAAACCACTCGGCTGGCATGTAGATTTGGGCGTTACGTATATGATGGGCAATAATGCAAATGATAACCGTGAGGAGTATCAGCTAACGCCAACCGGTTTGCCTGGATATTACTTAGAGGGTGGTATGGAACACTTAATGAAAAAACCCCGAAAAATTATTCATTATTTTGATTGGGGCCTTGGTGTAAAACATTTTGGCGGACAAGAAAAATATGAGTTGAACGATTTTAAAACGCGGGGCAGCTTCAACTTCGGCTCGGCTTTTTTACGCGGAGCGGCTCACAATGTCATCCAACTAAGTAAATACAATTTTATCGATCAGTCAATTGGGTTTAATTTGGATTACCGCATTTACGGTGGTGCAGATAAACAAGCCTCTGGCGATTATTTATCGCCTTTACCGTCTGTTAATCAGTCAAAATTGGTTGCGCAGTTGCACTATTCTATTGGTTATGGGTTTAAATTAAGAGATGGTCTTTTTGTTGTTCCCACTTTCCAGGTTCCGGTATTAACGTTGTTGCAATTTAATGACTTTAACCCCTCTCACAATTGGTTTAACAGCCGTTATTTACCGTTAATTTTTACGGTGAAACTGGCATGGCTTCGTCCAAAAACAGGATGCCCAAAGGTGTTTGATAATGGCGAGAGCAAACAGCAGTCAGATCAGTATCAGATGCAGTAGGTTTTGCCAGATGCGAAAAGTGTGTTTCGGCTTCGCTTAATGTAACGTGAGTTCGGGATAATGTACTTTTTTTGATGATTCGTTGACAGAAATATAGCTATAATTCGATCGGTTAATTTTATTAGTTTTGGAGAGGGCTAACTTAGCGATCGACTTAAAATACCACAGCCTATATCTGATGCAAAAAAAACCGCCTCCTTGGTAGGTGAGACGGTTATTTTTGGTTTGTTGTAGATTATTATTCGGCTAATTCCTACAAAACGCAACTAAAGCCCTTATTCAATAGTTGGTTATTATTCATTGGAGATTAACTCAAACAATTCGCTTAAATCTGGTGTAATAATAATTTCAATTCTTCTGTTTTTGGCTTTCACCTCTGGGTCTACAGGGTGAAACTCTGAACGACCCGCTGCTGAAATATGAACAGGGTCCATTTCACTATTTGCCAGCATAATTTTAACAACAGACGTTGCACGTAAAACACTTAATTCCCAATTGTCTTTCGGGTGTGAACTACTTCGCAACGGGTCTACATCTGTATGTCCTTCTACCAAAATATCAATATCTTCTTGTGATTGTAATACCGCTGCCAAATCAATTATTGCACGCTCACCCTCTTTATTTACGGTTGTTTTGCCAGAAGCAAAAAGCAATTGGGCCTCCATACTTACATAAATTTTTCCGTCGCGCTCCTCTACTGTAATCCCTTTATCTGTGAAACCCCGCAAGGCAGATGCTATTTTGTTTTTCAATAATTTTGAGGCTTCATCTTTATTTTTGAGCATGCTTTCCAGCTCGTTTATTCGCGCCTCCTTTTCATCTAAAATAAGCTCACGCGTATCTAACTGCCGTTTTAGTAAATTCAGTCGGTCTTCTTTTTCCTGTAATTCTATTCGGGTTTTTTCCAAATCGTGGATGAGTGATGCATTGTCGGCAGAACCTGAAGTTAGTAAGTCGGCATACTTTTGTTCAAGCGTTTGGTTTAATTGTTTTGTTTTTTCATAATCCACCAATAGTTGCCGGTGCGCATCTCCTATTTTTGCCGTATCTGCCTGTAATTCTTCTAAGCCAGAACGCAACAAGCCTACTTGAACGTTTAGTTCTTTCAGTTGGTTCTCATAATCAATCGCTTTGGTTTTGTAGCTCGCCTCTTCTTCCTGACAACGCTTGTAATTCGCCTCTAAGTCTTTATATTTTTTAATGGGTACACATGCCACCATCAAACCTATAACCACTAAACTTACAATTTGTCTCATTTCCTTTTTCTTCAATACTATTAATTGGAAAATTTAATCTTTTCTCAATTCACAAATATCAAAAGAATAAAGGCACGGTAGTTCGGCTATTTAGCGGAGTTATGAACAGCACTTTTTTGATTTTTAGACTAATTGGCCTTTACAAATTTGCCAGATTCTACCAATTCATTGTCCTCATCATAAATACCAAAAACATACATTCCGGCGGCAATATCTAATGGTATTTGCAAGTAATTGTTGAGATTGGCCTGTTCAAAAATGACTTGTCCCGCCACATTGGCTATGGTAAACGACAATTCTTCATCTGCAAAATAATCACGTGGAATGATAAAGCTATTAGCATCTAAAAAAGGTGTGGAGGTTACCACCAAGCCGCTTTTAGGCCCTTGATCTAATAACCTTATTGGAAATGAAAATAAAAATAAACCGTTTTGACGATCGGACACTAAAATTTGATTTTTAGCTGCAAAAACAAATACGCCCCATGCCCCGTTTAATCGATACTTCGTGTCTTCTAAAAAGGTGTCATAAACACCAATTTGCCGATACGGCGCGTCCGACAAATCAAAAATGCGCAACCCTTCATTGTAATAAGATACGAATGCTAAATTATCTGTTAAAATAACGTTATGCGGTACATATTCTTCATAATCTCGCGTAGCGAATGTTTCATCAATTTGAATGTCCACCAATTCATCCAATTCGCACAGTTTTATTTTTGTTCCTTCAGTTTCATCAATAAAAGCATATCGTTTACCGTTTGGCGATAACCAACCACTATGGTTGTACCCTTGGTTGGGGTAAAAATCAATCAACCCCTTTAATTGCGGAATGTCGCCCGAAAAATCATAAACATGAAGCCCGTCAAACCCGGCATTTAAAAAAGCGGTATCTTTTCGCACATAACAATCGTGCACATAAGGCAATTCATTAAAGTCGTAAATTAGTTCCGGATTAACGGGGTTTGCTAATGAAAAAACCTCCATACCTAAATTATTTGGGCCACAAGCGTAAAGTTTTGCTTTGTTTGTATCGATATAGATATTGTGACAGATTTGAAAAAAAGCATCACTGTCATAAACTTTAGAAACAGAGTCTGGAAGGTATTGTAAATCCATTATTTGTAAACTACTAGTGCCCTCATCACACACGCCGTATAAATAATTTTTATAGGTTTTAAAGTCGCGGTGTTCCACCAACCTGTTTTGGTATTTACCTGCCACAAAATCAACAAACACTAACTTTTCATTCTGAATATGAAAAAAATGTGTCCCAATAGATGAACCAATAACACAGTACGATTCGCCCGCTTGTTCAAACCCCCACACATCATTAAAAATCGCATCTTCCAGGCCTTTTTCAATCGTTGTATCTGTCCAATGAGATAATAAAGTAACGTTTTTAACCGTTTGCCCGAAACAGTTAAAGCAAAATAAGAATAGACAAAACAAACAGATTTTTTGAAGCATCACTACAAAAATAGCCCATTTATATGCAATAAGGTGCAGGTAAACGGACAAGTTGGCTTAAAAATGTACATTTCTACGGTTAAATTTCGTTAAATTGAATACTGAGATAATTTTTACTGAAAAAGAATCGACAAAAAAAAACTATCTTAGCGCACCCACGTAAAGCCAGTGAAGAATTTAGTTATCATACCAACCTACAACGAGAAAGAAAACATTGAGAAAATGATTCGCACTGTTTGTGCGTTGGAAGAGGCGTTTGACGTTCTGATTGTAGACGACGGATCGCCCGACGGAACGGGTGCGATTGTAAAAAAATTACAAATTGAATATCCAAACCAACTGCACATTCAAGAACGGGCAGGCAAGTTAGGCTTAGGTACGGCCTATTTGCATGGTTTTAGATGGGGGCTGGAACGTGGGTATGAGCATTTAATAGAAATGGATGCCGATTTTTCGCACAACCCCAAGGATTTGATACGCTTATTAGATGCCTGCCGCAATGGCGCAGATTTAGCAATAGGCTCGCGGTATGTAAAAGGCGGTAAAGTTGCCAACTGGGACCGAAAAAGGCTGCTGCTTTCTTATTTTGCATCTTGGTACGTACGCATGATTTTATGGATTAAAATTAAAGACACCACCGCAGGGTTTAAGTGTTACAACCGCCGCGTTTTGGAAAAAATTAATTTTGATGCCGTTACCTTTAAAGGGTATGCTTTTCAAATTTGCATGAAATATGCCGCAATAAAACATGGCTTTAAGGTAGTGGAGGTACCCATTACGTTTATTGACCGTGAATTTGGAACATCTAAAATGAGTGGCAGTATTTTTAAAGAGGCTGTTTTTGGCGTTTGGAAAATGCGTCGATTAAAACTTTAACGGTTTTTTAAACTCATTCTGGCTTGTTTTTATTCGTACTTAATTGAGTGTGCTTTAACGCCTGTACAGATTCAGAAACGGATAAACCGGATCCCGTTAAAAAAATGCTAATCGTTGCAGGTCTTTTTTCTTAAATCTCTACTGTTTCAAAAAAATTCTTCCACCGAACCAATAAAGGACAAATAATAGCTTTAAATTTGAAGCTAAACTCTAGTATTATGGCAAAATATCTCTTAAAAAACGCACGAATTGTTAATGAAGGTCAACAAATGGAGGGTGATGTATTGATAAAAGATGAATACATTGAAAAAATTGGGGCTTCTATCTCAGACGATACCGCAACTGTTATCGACCTAAAAGGGAAACTACTAATTCCAGGAATGATTGACGACCAAGTGCATTTTAGAGAGCCCGGTTTAACCCATAAAGGAAACATTTATACAGAGTCGCGTGCGGCAGTTGCCGGGGGAATAACCTCTTTTATGGAAATGCCCAACACTAAGCCAAATGCGGTAACGCAAGAACTTTTAGCAGATAAATATGACATTGCTGCGGAGTCATCTATTGCGAACTATTCGTTTTTTATGGGGGCAACGAATGATAATATTGAAGAGGTGTTAAAAACCGATCCGTTAACGGTTTGCGGGGTAAAAGTTTTCATGGGTTCTTCTACCGGAAATATGTTAGTGGATAATGAAGAAACGTTAACCGGAATTTTTTCAAAAAGTGATATGCTCATTGCCACACATTGCGAAGATGAAGAAACCGTGCGAAAAAATTTAGCTACATACCAAGCTAAGTATGGAGATGATATGCCAATCAAGTATCACCCGGAAATACGCAGTGTAGAGGCCTGCTATATTTCGTCATCTATGGCGGCTAATTTGGCTAAAAAGTTTGACACACGTTTGCATATTTTACACCTTTCTACAGCTAAAGAAATGGAGTTATTTAGCAATGATAAACCGTTGGCAGAAAAACGCATTACAGCAGAGGCATGTGTGCACCACTTATGGTTTTCTGCTGAGGATTATGACGAAAAAGGAACCTATATTAAATGGAATCCCGCGGTAAAATGGCAAAGCGACCAGGATGCAATTTGGAAAGGGTTAAATAATGATAAAATTGACATTTTAGCCACGGATCATGCGCCGCACACCATAGCAGAAAAAGAAAATAATTATTTTAACGCTCCATCTGGAGGGCCTTTGGTGCAGCATGCTGTTTTAGCTATTTTAGAAAAAAGTAAGGAAGGTAAAATTTCTTTAGAACGCGCCGTTGAAAAAATGAGCCATGCCCCGGCAATTTGTTTTAATATCGAAAAACGGGGGTATATTCGCGAAGGTTATTTTGCTGATTTGGTTGTTGTTGATCCGAATAATAAACTTACTGTAACAAAAGAAAATTTGCTGTACAAATGCGGCTGGTCACCTTTTGAGGGAACAACCTTTAGCCATAAAATAAACATGACTTTTGTAAACGGTACTATTGTTTATGAAAACGATAAGGTTGTAGAAGGCAATATTGGAAAGCGAATGACGTTTGCCAAAAAGTAATATGAAACACGTTGCTTACATATTAATTCTTGTCCTGTGCAGTTGTGGAGAAAAAAAAACAGATGCCTTATCTCAACCCACAGACTTGATTGATAAGGCCGAATACATTTCTATTCTGGTAGAGTTAGAAATTTTAGAGGCACACTTTCAGCGTCAATACGCGCGGGTGGATTTGTACCACAAATCATTAGATTCTTCCTCTTATTATATTTTTGAAGAACATGGCGTCACCAAAAACCAGTTCAAAGAAAGTATGAACTTTTACGCCAGCAATCCAGACAGCCTTTACGCCATTTATGAAGCTACGCTAGATTCAATTAACTTTAGAATAAGCGCAACAAATGAGTAATAACTGATTCGCAGTTAATCATTGAATGGTAAGAAAAGTATACCTAGCGTACACTTGGCTAAAACCCTCCCCGTATACAAGTAATAAAAGCACGATTAGTGGATTTATACGTCGTAATCATTGAATGGTAAGAAAAAGTACTTCGAACGGAGAAAAAGTACTTCGAGCGGAGCCGAGAAGCACTTTTCATGATTCTTAAAGAAACTTTTGACTATAGCACCTATTTATACCAAAAAAAAGCACCACCCATTGCTGAGTGGTGCTTTGTACTATACATTTAATAAATAGTTATTCTACTTCTGAGCCTTGGATTTGCACTGTTCCTTGTCCCACTAATTTTGTACCGTCGTCACTGGTTGCTTCGTAAGTGTAGAAGTAAACACCGTCCTGGCAAGGGGTATCGTTGTTGTCGGTACCATCCCATCCATCATTAATGTCTGAGATTTCTCCAACTTGAACACCCCATCTGTTTACAATCACACATTGAAACTGTGCAATAGACGCCTGGTATTGGCTAAACGTAAAGATGTCGTTTATACCATCACCATTCGGCGTAAAGATGTTTACATTCACTAATTTAATTGGTTCAAACACTGTAATTATTTTACAGGCTGTATCTCGACAGTCATTTCTGTTTTGAGCAACCAAACATACCTCAACTTCATACGTGCTACCTTCAGCTAAATACGTTGTATCTGGTCTGTAATTGTAATCGTCTGTGATATCCCAATCATTTACATCTTCTCTGGATAAATCCCAGTAAAATCTGTATTGAGGATCTGAAAGCGCAGGGCTAAAGTAGTTTTGCGAAGTATTGGTAAACTGTGCCTCAACTTCTGCTGTACCTTTACAATCTGCATTTAACTGATCTGACTCAACCGTGAAAGATGCGATTGGGTTTAAGGAATCAACTATAATCGTTCCGGTTAATGTACACCCAGTTTCAGTTTGTGTTGCAGTAACTGTATACTCTCCCGGATTACGTCCACCCCAAGTCCCGTCCGTTGACGTATTTCCTGTAGCAGTTTCTGTCCATACAACGCTAGTTGGGCCAGGGACAGCACTTGCAAATACTACACCACCTCCATTTTGGAAGCCTGCTGTACGACATAAAGCGGGTATATACCCCAATCCTTCTTCACCTAATGCACCTTCAGCACTTGGTTCACCTTCAACCCAACGAAGCTTCTCCGGTTCTTCAATTGTGAATGTTGTAATGTTACTACATCCATTATTGTCCAATATCGTCAATGTATACGTTCCTGGTTCAAGCATATCTATTGAATCTACTCCGAACCCTTCCATTGGTGGAACATACGGGTTTGGTGTCCAATAATACTGGATAGGATTGTTGATGTCCTCACCCACTACCGAATCAATTACAATATACCCTGTTCCTCCAAAACAAAGTGGGTCTACCACTTGTGATGAAACAACTTCTAACTCAGGTGGATTAACCAATGTTACCGTTTGAGTTGCTGAACAACCAGATGCATCTGTTACATTAATTGTATAAACACCTGCCGGTAATGCATTTGCTGTGTTAGATCCAGGAGGGTTTTCTTGGTCGCCGTCTGCATTTAAAATTTCAATTTCAAACGTGCCACTTCCGCCTGCTACGAATGCTGTAACTGAACCATCAGAAAAACCAAAACATAATGGATTGTTAAAAATAATATCCAATACAGGTTCTGAATAAATCAAGATGTCTTTTGTAAATGTACTTGTACATCCGTCATCTGTTGATACAGTTAATGTAATCGTAAATGTACCTGTTGACGTGTATGTATGTGAAGGGTTAATAGCAGTTGAGCCTGTGCCGTCACCAAAATTCCAGTTGTAGTTGTCAATTGGTCCTCCACCTGGTATGGTAGAGAAGTTTTCCATGTTTACTGTATTAACAATACACGTACTGGTCATTCCGTCGTCGTCAGAAGAAAGTCCACCGGCGTTGTATTCAAAATTAGCCGTTGGTTGCGGAAATACTTCCACTGTAAATGTCGCTTGATCGTCTGGGCATGGTGCTAAACCTGTTACCGTGTAAGTAAAGGTATAAATACCGTTTAAACCACTTACATCTAACATACCTGTGCCAGCATTAAACTGTCCTGAACCTGTTTCTTCATTAAATGTACCTGCAAGGTTCGCATCCTCAGAAAGTAAGGTATACATATCTAACATAACACCACTTTCACCGCAAAGTGAAGTTGAACCGTCATCTCCGGCGGCGTTTAATCCACCCCATTCTAAGATAATTTGCTCAGCATCATAACAGCCTGCTGCTGTGTCTCCAATCATTAACCACACTTCATCATCCGGTCCAATAATTGGCCCAATTGCCGGTTCAGTTTGGCCAGAGTTACTTGGAAATTCTGATAAGAATACAATATTCGGATCAATTGTTCCGTTTAAATCTGTAAATACTAAAGTAGACAAATCAAATTCTTCACATTGTGGTCCCGGATCTTCCCATTCAATTTGTGGTCCTTCAGAAAATTCTACCACAATAACCTTACTCACCGTATTTGTTAAACATTCAGAAATAGGTGTACCTACTACTGTATACGTTGTTGTAACGTCTGGCGAAACGACTACCGTTACCTCATCTGTCACTAAATCCGGATCAATTGGGTCAGCAGTCCATTCCCATTCAAAATCTCCTGCGTTTGGTCTCATCTACTGTTAAGGTAACTGGGTTACCTGCACAACTTTTAACCGTATCGATCGTTGGGTTACACTGGCTTATTAATCCACCACCGTCTCCGCCGATTGATTCATAATCAATGTAATATAGACTTGCGAACGCGCTTTCTAATGCGTCTTCACTTAAAACAATGGCAAACGTAAAGTTTACTGTATCTCCTACAATTAAATCATCTTTATACGCTAAAGACATGGCTTGATCCCCAGATGCCGTAGCACCAACCGTAGCCTCAAAGCCAGTGGCATTCCAAAGATCTGAACCATCACGGTTACCGAAACCTCCATAACATACGCGAAATTTATCGCCCAATGCTCCAAATCCTAAATATGATGGGTGCGGCGAAGCTTGCTCGGCCGATACTAATGCCCGTTGGCAATCTGCACCAGGTTGCGATACAATTGTATTTTGCGTTACGAATGTTCCACCAATTGGTTGGTTGTTGTCGGGATCCACATTTCTGTAGTAGTAAACATCCGTTAAATCTGTAATACCATTGTTGACCAAGGTAACCTCAGTTGTATAGAACAAATCTGTTAAAAACAAATGGTATTTCAAATTCACAGCTACGTTGTCTACAGAGCCGTTCCATTCTACTGTTATACAGTCTCCTTGTAGGTCATAAGTAATTGGTCTTGCAGGGTCTGCAATAATTTCATAAATGTTATGATTATTACTATAACTTACACCGTCAATTTCAATTCCCCACCCATTTTCGGGTGTACCAGGTGTAAAAAAGTCACCGTCATAAACAACCCATCCATCATCTGCTGGGTTTGCAACGAATCCAAAAGATCCGCCGGCACCTCCACGGGCGTGCGAACCAGGAATGTCGTCCGTTCCTTCTCGTCCTCTTTCACCGTCAACGCCTACCTCTACAACGTCTCCTATTAAATAGGCGTTTCCTCCTGTTGCCTGACCGTAAGAAAAAACAGAGGCCACTAAGGCAAACGTAACGAGTAAACTCGATTTTAATTTATTGATTAAAAACATAGTATATGTATTTTTTATTTGCATCTGCTTGTTAAATAATTGTTCCACCACGTAAGGTCTTTACTTTCGCCTGTACGCTCTGTATGAATCGTAATTAAAAGTTTATTATTTGCGTAATCGGCGCTATACGTTACAAGGTTATTTGAGTTGTATCCGCACCATTTTTTAGCTGCCGCAGCGGATTCCCAATTTAATGGTGTTGCATCAGCAACATATTGCTGGGTTAACTCGGCCTCTGCGTTTAATGTTAAACAATTGGGACTTGTAATTTGTGCAGATTCTGCGTTTTGTGTCGACTCTTGCGCAAATGACATGGTGCCCGAAGTAAATGCGATAACAAAGAGTAGCTTTTTTAACTTATTCATAGTTCTATTTTTGATGTGTTCTTGAATGATTAATAAACAATTAATATTCAATCAATTTTTATGTTAAACAAAATTATACTTAAAGACTAGACTACGAAGACATAAAAAAAGTTGCTTTATGCGCTTTTTTTCTATTAAAAAAACTTCTGATGTTCTATTTTTTTTAGCAAAAATAAGGCTTACGGTACAATTGGTTAACCCTAAACTACTATCAAAAATGGAAAAACCATCACTTTTTAGTAACTTTTAGTTTATTTCTGTTTAAAATCAAACGTTCTTTAAAAAAAATGAAAAATTTTACCTAACAAACATAAAAACACCTCTTGCTTTAAGTTGCAAGAGGTGTTTTCCGACAATTATATAGGTTTTGAGTCGTCGTTTTTTTAGTAACCAGTAGAAATTTTGATTGGTAATGTAAAGCGAACCCTTACTTTTTTACCCATCTGTTCGCCTGCTGTCCATTTTGGCATACGTTTTACAACATCTGTGGCTGAGCGGTTTAAATCTGAAGACAAACCCCGTGGCACATTTACTTGTTCTATTGAGCCATCTCGGTTAACGACAAACTGTACGTAAATTGTACCCTGTTCGTAAATTTCATTGGGCAGGTTAATGTTATCGCGAATAAATACTTGCATAGCGCGCTCACCTCCGGGGAATGATGGTTCAATATCAACACCAAGATGAATTGTGCTATCTACTTCCGGAACAAGTTTATATTCTCCTTCATAATAGTCACCTTCTCCATCATCACTAAATACCACTTTTTCATCTTTAAAAACTGGTGAAGGGTCACCTTCTTTAGAAAGTTTATCCACGATAATTAGGGAGTCAAAATTCGTAACAGTAGTTTGTGTCTTCTGCTTTTTTGGTGGTTCATAAAACTCCGGTAATTTCTCATCAAGAATAAAGTCTGGTTTTTCTTGCTCGAGTGCTGCCACCCTTTTGTGTTCAACTTTTGCCGTAGAATATTCAAAAGCCAACAGGCATAATGAACCTGCTACCAGCAGTCCGATTTGAAAGAAAGCAAACCTTTTTTTCTCAAGGTTTGCTTTCGGATTTTTTTTTGCGATCATAATAGTTATTATTTTAATTAAACTTATTACGAATATTGCAATGGCTATGCCAAAAATATAACAGTTTTAAAATCAGTTAATTACCGCTATTTAAAAAGTTAATTTTTTGTTAAAGATGGGTGAGCGATTAAACCTTTTTTGCGACCGGCTTATTTCCGGTGATGAACACACAAAGGGCATTGCCTGCTAATGAAAATACACCCATAGTAATCCAAATGTATCCCCACCGGCTAAAATCATACGCTTGAGCATTGCTCATAATTAAAACGTCAAACACAATTACAATGAGCATAGCAATGGCTAACCCAATGGCTATGTTTTTAACTTGCCGTACTGTGCCCTTAACGGTAATGATTAATTCAAGCACCAAAATACCGATTAAAAGCGGCAACGTAAAAATGGTTGCTTGTCGTGTTAATTGAGGTACTCTATTTACATCAAAATAATGAATGTTATCCATTTCATTTAAATAGGTGATGTGCATATTTGTATTTGCATTGTGAATGCTTGCTCCAAAAAAAACAGCAATAAGCACAAGCAAAAAAGAAATACACGCGGCAACAATGTTTATGTTCCTCATACCTCAAAGATAAACAATCTGTTTTAGTTTTTTCTGCCGAATAAATGAAATGGTATAACTGCCATTTACTTTTACAGCTAAAAACCTTAGTTGAACTCAGGCTAAAAGTCTCACTTATGTTTTAGGGTAACTTATATGAAATGGGTATATTTGTAGCAAATTTGAGCTATGTCAGAAAAAATAAGTGCTTCAAATGCGCCAAAACCTGTAGGATTATACCCTCATGCACGCAAAGTTGGTAATTTACTTTTTTTATCGGGTGTGGGACCACGCGTTGCGGGTTCAGATGCGCATGACTCTTTTGTGCCGGGGCTTGAACTTGACCACAATGGTAATTTTAAAGCATTTGATTTTGAAGCGCAGTGCCGCTCGGTTTTTGACAATGTTAACTTAATTTTAGAAGCTTCTGGCTCTTCATGGGACAAGTTAGTGGATGTGACTGTTTTTTTAGTACACATGAAGCGCGATTTCCACGTGTATAACAAAGTTTACGCGGAGTATTTTAAGGATAACCAGCCTTGCCGCACTACGGTTGAAATTAGCAGTTTACCAACGCCTATTGCCATTGAATTAAAATGTATTGCTACAATTGACTAATTTTTTTTAAAGATGATCGGATTAATTATAAAATCATTACTTACACTTTCTTCCTTATTTTTTACCATTTATTTATTTTATGATGGGTATTGGGGATGGGGTATTTTTTTCATATTCATTACTGCCTTTTTCGGGTTGTTTTTATTCAGAAACGAAAATTTGATTTTAGCTGCGTTGCAAATGCGCCAGCAAAATATGGAAAAAGCACAAAAATATTTGAACCGCATTAAGTACCCTCAATTTTTATTGCGCGGTCAACGGGCTTATTTTTTCTATTTACAAGGCATTGCCAGTTCACAATCTGCCTCTATGGGGCAAGTAGAGTCGTTGTTTAGAAAATCATTAAGCATTGGTTTAAATAAAGACCATGACCAAGCTATGGCAAAGCTAAACGTTGGTGCTATTTGTATTCAAACCGGCAGGCGCCGCGAAGGTGAAATGCTTTTAAACGAAGCTAAAAAGTTAGATACAAAAGGGATGCTAACAGAGCATATTAAAAGCTTAAAAAAGCAAATGGGTCGCGCAACTTCTCAAAACCAAATGCGCATGGCGCAAATGAGTAAAGGCAAGCGTGGTAAAATGAGGTAGTTCTTAATTTTGCAACCCTTTCCGCTGTTTTTTCATCATCTAGTTAAACAAAAGCGTATGAAAATTTCTGTAATGCTCATTTTGGCTGGTGCGTTATATCTATCTGCAAGCTGTAATAAAAAAGATGATCGCTGCGTTGACCAGAAAGTTGATGCGTTTAAAGAAAATGAGGCGTGCGATAACGGCGCTTCTGTCAAGGTTTATATTTTTCAAGATGAATTAGTGTATGTGTACGACCCTGGTAGCTGCGGTGCAGATTTAGCTACCGAGGTGACCGACAATAAATGCAATACCTTAGGCTATTTAGGTGGTATTTCTGGCAATACAGAAATTAACGGCGAAGCATTTTATGCAAACGCTGAGCTTGAGCGAACGGTTTTTGAAAATTGAAAAAGCAGCTCTACTTAAGCAGTATCAAACCAATTTCTCTGCAACCCTAATTTTAAACCAACAAAAAACATGCTGCGCGCTTACCTTAAATATAAGCCTTCGTTTGGCTAAAACCAGCCGTTAACGATTAATAGCTTGCGGAATTAGTTTTCTTAACATTAGCCCATTTAGGTTTAATGAAAAACGTATTTTCTCGCCGTATTTAGTACCTGCGGCGTAGCTATTCGCCAGGTTGGTTGATTCATACAACGGAAAATAAATTGCAAAGGCATCTGTCAAACGCAACCCCAGTCCAATATTCGTAACATTTTCTAACGTTCCGTTATTGTCAAACATTCCATAATCTGCAAAAACACCCACTAACGGAATGTAAGGCAACTGTGCATAAACATTGGTGGCAAAAATCATGGTGTTGGATGTGCCAAAGGAAGATGTTGTTTTGAACCCGCCTTGATTTTCTAACCGTTGGTTTGACCAAAAGCCGTCTAGCTCATTTCTGCCAAACATATAATTTTCGTAAGTTACGTCTTGCGTTCCGGACTGCCCTCCGAGTGAAAAACCGTAGCGCGTACTTTGATTGCCGTTGTAAAACAAGTTTTGCCCTAAAAACGCGCGCAACTCAATTGATTTATTCTTCTTTTTCCAGTACTGAATGCGGTATTTTAACTCCACCCCGGCATTCATTAAGTCAGATGATTGGGAAATAGGTGCAAACTCGTTTACCAAATTAAAATAATCTAACCGCACGTTAGCTTCAAAACGGTGAATTTTTTTGGCATAGATAAATTCATAATCCACACTACCTCCGGCAAGCGTGTTTTGAAAAACAACTCCAGATTCAATGACATAATGCCCCATTAATTTTAACTTTTGGCGGTATGCTTTACGGGTTTTTGGTTTGCCAATGTTAAACGTAAGATACGGCCGCGCTACATAATAAGTGTTTCTAATGTTTCCACTATCTGGCACTGCACCTAAACCCGTGCCAAATGTTTTACCCTCTACCCCTGCGGTAATCATTCGAATGTTTTTTGCGGGTACCCATGAGTAATTAAAATCGGCCATGCCGGCAATGTTTTTGCGCCCAAATGAAAAAAGCGGTGTAATGGTATATTCAAACGGGTATTTGGGAATGGTTTGGTTGTGAAATGTTACCCCCAGCATAAACTTATCATATACATTAATACCTGCTGCCGGTGCCCAAAAGTTATTCCATTTATCCCCTTCATTATCGCCCCCTAAAAATTCCATTTTAAATGGCTCTATCCGGTGAAACAACCCTTTTTTAGCCCAATAATTATTGTTTCTGTTAACCTCTGGAATTTGCTTATTCGCATCAATTATAAATTCATCATAACTTGTTCCTTTAAATGTTACTTCCCCTTTTTTTTCCACCGGATCTATCCACTTTGTTTCGCGGTATTGTCCAAGGCTATAAGCATCTACACGAATAGGACCATTAACTTGCCCCACATTTTTTACCGTTACATTGGTTTCTGTGTCTCCAATTTTTACTTTTTTAATTTTATAATCAATCTGCTTTGTGGTATTTATTAAATCATCAAACAACCAGCTTAGGTCTTTCCCTGTTTCTTTTTCTAATACGCGCTTTAAATCTTCTGGCTGCGGATGACGGTAATGCCATTCGTCATAATATTTACGCATGGCTACGTCAAATGCTTCGTCTCCTAAATAATCACGTAAATAGGTAAACACAAGCCCTGTTTTAGCGTATACAATTGCGCCATAGTTAAGTGATGTAAATTCATCACTATGCAGTTCTATCGGCTGATCTATTCCATAACTTGCCACTAGCGCATACGTCAAATCTGACATGTCGTGATGGCTTAAATCCTCTATATGTAAACGATCAGCTATACCACCTGCCATATCTGAAAGGCGTTTGTTATTCGGATATTTTGTTTGCATGTACCGAATTTCATTCAAGGTATTTAGCCCTTCATCCATCCACGCATGGTCTCTCTCATTTGACCCAAGTAAACCATAAAACCAGTTGTGCCCTACTTCATGCACAATTACAACTTCTAACTCTTCGCGCGAACTTGAACTACCAATTACTGTTACATTTGGGTATTCCATCCCTCCGCCGGCGCTTATTGTACCGTCTACCGCCGTAACTTGTTTGTAGGGGTAATTACCATTCCATTTTGAATAGTAAAAAATAGCATCATTTAAATACTCAATGGCGTTTTCCCATGCGTAACTATGGTGCCCAACAAACATGGCCCATGAGGTTACTTTTCCACCATTTTCGGGTAACTCCACCTCTCCTTTTAATACGTCAAAGCGTTTGTCGGCAAACCATCCAAAATCATGAATGTCTTTTTGGGTGTACCGTATAGTTTTCATTTTTTCATCTGATTCGGGAAACTTACTACTGCCACTTTTTTTATCGGTGTACACCTCATCTTCATACTTTTTAGCTGTTTCTTTTGCTTTTTTATTCAAAAAATCCAACTCACTTTGGGTTTGCAAATCTCCCGTGGCGCCTACCACGTAATTCTGCGGTAATGTAATTGAAACGTCAAATGTTCCGAACTCAGAATAAAATTCGCCTTGTGTTAAATAAGGCATTTGGTGCCAGCCTTCAACGTCATAAACGGCTGGTTTTGGATACCATTGTGTTATTTGGTATGATTCACCAATGTGCCCTAACCGCGAAATGCGTCCAGAGGGTATTTTAACCTTAAACGGCGTTGTAACAGTTATTTTTTCACCTGGTTTTAATGGTTCGTTTAGCATTAGTTTACAAATGTCAATATGTTCTTCGTCATACATCCACGTTGCTTTTTGCCCGTTAACTTTAAAATTTAATGAATCAATGTATCCGCGGTTTTCTGCACTCGCCGTTTCTAACTCGTTATTGCCCATTCGCTCTAACTGTTTTGCAAGCGCCGTTTCGGTATTTTTATAAGCATTTGGCCATAGATGGATGTAAATAAAAGACAGTTCATCTTTCGAATTATTGTAATAATCAAATGACTCAAACCCGCTTAATATATGGTTTTCGTCATCCAAGGTTACTTTAATGGTGTAGTCTACTTTTTGTTGGAAATAATCTTGCGAAAAACTAATCGCTGAAATTAAACTGAGGATGGCAAATGCTGCTTTTTTCATTTTTTTTATTTAATGCTTTCAAAACGTGGCAGATTCAACCTAAAAAATCACAATTATTTCCTTTATTTACGGTGGTCTACCTACTTATAAACTGCAAGATAACTATATTTACTAAAAATTACGCTGAATGAATGATTCGGTTAAAATCTCATTTTTGTATGACCAAATTTTCTGTTTTATTTTCTGTTTTGGTGCTGTTTTTGGCTGCATGTAATAGTAACACGCAAAAAAATGAGCATGACATTCAAAACGAGGCCTATAAATACACGAATGACTTGATTAATGAAACGAGCCCGTATTTATTGCAACATGCCCACAACCCTGTAAACTGGATGCCATGGGGTGATGCTGCTTTTGATAAGGCAGAAGCAGAAAATAAGTTGGTATTGGTAAGCATTGGGTATTCGTCTTGCCATTGGTGCCATGTAATGGAACACGAAAGTTTTGAAAACGAGGAAGTAGCAAATTTAATGAATGAAAAGTTTGTTTGTATAAAGGTAGACCGAGAAGAGCGACCAGATGTTGACCAAGTTTATATGAATGCTGTGCAGTTAATGACCAATGGCGGTGGCGGATGGCCTCTGAATTGTTTTACCCTACCCGACGGGCGCCCTGTTTATGGTGGTACTTATTTCAGAAAAGGAGAGTGGATGCAATTACTGGAAAACCTAGCGTATCAATATGAAAAATCACCTGAAAAAACCATTCAATATGCTGAAAACTTGACAAACGGTGTACAACAGTCTGAACTGATTACGATTCAAAAAGAAGGGGTGGTTTTTGAAGCTGCTATATTGGATGAAATGATGGCAAGTTGGAAACCAAATTTTGACACTAAAAAAGGAGGGAACAAAACGACTGATGCGCGGCAAATAAAATTTCCGATTCCAAATAATTACGATTTTTTAATGCAATATGCCTATCATAACCAAGATAGTGTAGTGATGAACCACGTAGATTTTTCGTTAGAAAAAATGGCCTTTGGAGGTATTTATGACCAAGTAGGCGGTGGATTTGCGCGCTACTCAACTGACCCAAATTGGAAAGTGCCTCATTTTGAAAAAATGCTTTACGATAATGCCCAAATGGTTTCGCTTTATTCATTAGCCTACCAGCGGACAAAATCACCCTTGTACAAACATGTTGTTTACCAAACATTGGAATGGGTTTACCGCGAAATGATGACCCCGGAAGGTTCATTTTATTCGGCGTTAGATGCTGACAGTGAAGGGGAAGAAGGTAAGTTTTACGTATGGAATAAAGATGAGCTAAAAACAACACTAGGAGATGATTACGACTTTGCCGCAGATTATTATAATGTAAACATGAAAGGACTGTGGGAAGGGAATTACATTTTGCTGCGCGATATGAATAATACGGCGTACGCCAAAAAAAATAACATGACCGTGCCGGCGTTAGAAGAAAAAGTAGCTGAAATAAACAAAAAGCTATTGGAAAAACGGTCAGAGCGAATTAGACCTGGATTGGACGATAAATCGCTCACCTCATGGAATGCTTTAATGCTTACCGGTTTTTTAGATGCGTACCGCGCATTTGACGATAATCGCTTTTTAAAAGCGGCTTTGTACAATGCCAAGTGGTTAACAAAAAACCAACTGCAAAAAGATGGCAGCTTATTACACACTTACAAAAACGGTGAAAGTAAAATTAATGGCTTTCTTTCAGATTATAGTTTAACAATCCAAGCGTTTATACAGCTTTACGAAGCTACTTTTGACGAGAACTACTTAAAAGATGCAGACAAAATGATGGGATATGCCATTGCACACTTTTTTGACGAAAAAAGCGGAATGTTCTTTTTCTCTTCAGATAAAGAAGGGAGCCTAGTGGCTCGGAAAATGGAAATTAACGACAATGTCATCCCTTCATCAAACTCATCTATGGCACGCGCACTTTATGATTTGGGTATTTTGTTAGACAACACAGATTATAAAGAGAAAGCAACGCAAATGCTTGCCAATGTGTTTGCCGATATTCCATACTACGGCAGCACCTATTCCAATTGGTCTATTTTAGCACTCAACTTAACGAACACCTATTATGAAGTTGCCATTACCGGTGATGAGTGGCGGGCTAAACAACAAGAACTTAACAATTACTACATCCCCAATAAGTTACTAATGGGGGCTGAAAAAACAAGTGACTTGGCGCTATTAGAAGGTAAGTTTATGGGTGAAACAACCATTTTTGTATGCATTGAAGGGGCGTGCAAAATGCCTACCCAAACCGTTAAAGAAGCCTTACAGCAAATGAATTGACCCTGTCCACGCTATTTGGTATATGCGGGTCATTATTCGGGTATTTTAACATTTAATTCTTAACATCAAAATAAGCCTTGAACGGACAAAATCCTTCAAAAAATAGTACATTTGATTTATATGTCAGAAATAGATTCACTAGAATATAATACGGCGCGTCCAAAAATGCTTATTCCAGAGTATGGGCGCAATGTTCAAAAAATGATCGATCATGCCGTTTCATTGGAAGATCGTGACGAGCGAAATAAAGTAGTACAGGCCATTATTAAAGTAATGGGCGAGCTAAAACCAGAGTTGAGAGACGTTGAAGAGTATACCCCAAAATTATGGAATCACTTATTCATAATGTCTGATTGGAAATTAGATGTTGATTCACCTTACGAGCAACCGAATCGTGAAACGCTATCAAAACCACCAGAAAAAGTAGACTATCCGCAGTCACCGATTAAAATAGGGCATTACGGTAAAAATGTTGAAAAAATGATTGGTTGCGCGCTGGAGATGGAAGAAGGAGAAGAGCGTGAAGCATTGGTTAAAACAATTGCTTGTATGATGAAACAGTTCTACTTAACGTTTAATTCCACATCTATCGAAGATGATATGATTGGTGACCACTTGAGTAAACTATCAAAAGGTAAAATTGTATTGGACGATTTATCGTTTTTACCCTCTACATCATCCGTGCTTAAAACGCATGGCCTATCCACGAACAACAACAATAATAGTAACAAAAAACAAAGTAAAAACCGAAACAATAAGAGCCGTCATAAAAACAGTAAAAACCGTAAACGCTATTAATTAACTATGGGTGCATTTGAAATTCACGGAGGAAAACCACTAAAAGGAGAGTTAACCCCACAAGGGGCAAAAAATGAGGCGTTGCAAGTATTGTGCGCTGTGCTGATGACCGGAGAAAAGGTAACCATTAGCAACTTACCAGACATTATTGATGTCAACAAGCTCATTAACCTATTGCAAGCCATGGGTGTAAAGGTGGAAAAAGTGGAAAAAGGCACCTATAATTTTAAAGCGGCAGATGTTGACCTGGAATACTTAAAATCTGACGATTTTACAAAAAGAGCATCTGGTTTACGTGGGTCTATTATGATTATTGGGCCGTTATTGGCGCGTTTTGGAAAGGCTTACATGCCAAAACCAGGCGGTGATAAAATTGGGCGCCGCCGATTAGACACGCACTTTGAAGGATTTGAGCATTTGGGGGCAAAGTTTAATTTTGATCCGAAAACTTATTTCTATACAGTTGAAGCCAAAAAATTGGTTGGAAAATACATCCACATGGATGAAGCCTCTGTAACCGGAACGGCAAACATTGTAATGGCGGCTACCCTTGCAAAAGGTGAAACTACAATTTACAACGCGGCCTGAACCTTATTTGCAACAATTATGCAAAATGCTAAACAGCATGGGCGCAAAAATTACTGGCATTGGCTCAAACATGCTTAAAATTAAAGGGGTAAAATCGTTAAAAGGATGTTACCACAGGGTATTGCCAGATATGATTGAAATTGGTTCATTCATAGGTCTTGCCGCCATGACGAAGTCTGAGATTACCATTAAAAATGTGAGTTTTCCCGATTTGGGAATTATGCCTACTATTTTTAGAAAATTAGGAATTAAATTAGAGTTAAAGGGAGATGATATTTACATCCCTGCTCAAAAATCATACAAAATAGATACGTTTATTGATGGATCTATTTTAACCATTTCGGATGCGCCTTGGCCCGGTTTTACACCCGATTTATTGAGCATTGTGCTAGTTGTAGCTACGCAAGCTAAAGGCTCTGTGCTTATTCACCAAAAAATGTTTGAGTCGCGCTTGTTTTTTACCGATAAATTAATTGACATGGGTGCACAAATAATTTTATGTGACCCGCACCGCGCAGCTGTAATTGGGATGAACCATGAGCATAGTTTACGTGGCATTAGTATGACTTCTCCGGATATTCGAGCGGGAGTATCGTTATTAATTGCTGCGCTATCTGCTGAAGGAAAAAGTACCATTCATAACATTGAGCAAATTGACCGCGGGTACGAAAATATTGATGTGCGCTTAAATAATTTAGGGGCAGATATTAGACGAATTGGTTAATACTTTTAGCGGATAAGGGTTAAATTACCTTTTCTGGTTGCTTTATTGGTGGTGCTGTCAACCGTAATCATCCAAAAATAAACACCTGCATCCAATGGTGCGCCTTCCGCATCCGTTCCATTCCATACAAAATCGGGCGTTGTGGTTTCAAAAACGGTTTCGCCCCAATTGTTGTATAACTGAAGTTTAAAATCAGCCAACGGACAGGTAATGTTTAACGCAAATGTGTCGTTTACCTCATCTCCATTTGGCGTAAATGCACTTGGCACCTTTAAACTGTCTAAACAATTCGTAGTAGCAGGACTTTGAGCTATTGCTACTTGAGACAAAAGACAAATGATAATAAGACAGATAGCATTTTTCATAATATATGTAGCAATTAAAATGGGCGGGTAATGGTTAAGACAGAGCTTAAATAACTTCTGCCAAACAGGTTTAAATGAACGAGCAAAGGGTACAGTTTATTGTATTTCAATCGCTTTTTCCACCCAGCAGCTAGCGGAAAAGTAGCATGGTAAGCCTCAAACAGTTCATCATCAAAGCCACCAAATAAATGCATCATACCTATGTCCATTTCGCGGTGACCATAATAAGTTGCAGGGTCAATTAAAACTGGGTTATGTGTACTATCTACTAAAAAATTACCGCTCCATAAGTCACCATGAATTAGTGCGGCGGGTTCGCTCGGCCATAACTCGTTGCAATGCATATAAATAGCTTCAATTTGCTTCGCCTCTGCGGTTGAAATGGTTGTATCGTCCACCGCTTTGGCAACCATAGGCATAAACCGTTCAGTTATTACAAAATCTGTCCAATTATTGTGCTTTGTATTTGATTGCGGCAATGAACCAATATAGTTATCCTCATCAAACCCAAAATGGGTTGCCGAATGCTGGTGTAATTTTGCCAGTTGTTGGCCAAAAGTGCGCCAAAACAACGGTGAGGTTTGCCCGGCTGCAATATAATCTAGCACGAGGTATTGGTATGATTCTATTTCGCTTACTTTATAGGTTGAAGGTATAGTAACCGTTTCTGTATTGCGCAATGCAGCTAGTCCATTTGCCTCTTTTTTAAACATTGACGGAAAACGGTTTTTGTCATTTAATTTAACAACAACTGTCCTGTTTTTACAAGTAACTTTATAAACCGCGTTCATATCTCCACCGCTTAATGACTCAACTTCTGCCGTGTTATCGTTTACGATTTCTTGAATAAGCCGTTGCTTTGGCATTTATTTACTTATTGTTCCACATGTTCATAGTGCGCTGCATGCCTATTGTGGCAAACCCTTTTATGAACTCAAGCGCAATTTTAATCCGATCATCCATAATTTCATACTCCTCTTCGCTCCACCGCCCCAACACATAATTTACTTGGCCGCCTTTGGCAAAGCCACTACCTACTCCAAAGCGCAACCGTGCAAATTGGTTAGTATTTAATGTTGCAATAATGTCTTTTAACCCGTTGTGCCCACCGTCGCTTCCTTTTCCTTTCATACGCAACTTACCAAAGGGCAAGGCTAAATCATCTGTAATTACCAATACGTTTTCAAGTGCAATTTTTTCTTGCTGCATCCAGTAGTTTAATGCCTTGCCGCTAAGGTTCATAAAGGTGGATGGTTTTAGCAAAATAAGTGTGCGTCCCTTAAATTTTGTTTTGGCTATGTCGCCTAAGCGGTCTGTAGTAAATGGCACTTCTTGCTCTTTGGCAAACGTGTCGACTACTTTAAAACCAATGTTGTGCCTTGTTTCATCATATTTTTCTCCCGGATTTCCGAGCCCCACTACTAAATACTTCATACAAATTTGGTATTATACAATTAAAGATAAAAAAGAAAAGGCTGCCCCACTAAGTTGGACAGCCTCTTTCTATTTATTGATTTTAACTGAAGTTGCTTAAGCTTCTTCTGTAGCTTCAACTTCAGACGGATCTCCACCTTCTTCTTCTTCCTCATCTTCATCCTCTGCAACTGCGCCTCTTGACATTTTAACTGAACAAACAACGGCATTTGGTGCGTTCAAAATTTCTAATGAGTCAGATGCAATATCTTTAATACGTACAGCCATTCCAATTTTTAATTTGCTGATGTCAACCTGAATTGAATCTGGCAAATTTGCTGGTAATGCGTAAACTTTCACTTTTCTGAAAATTTGCTGTAATTTACCCCCGTTTAATACACCCGGTGCACGTCCGTGTAAATATACTGGTACGTTTACTTTTACTTTTTTATCGTCTTGTAACTCTAAGAAATCCACATGTTGGATATTATCTGTTACCGGGTGGTACTGGATATCTTGAATGATTGTTTTTACTGATTTTCCATCAATGTCTAAGTTAATAATGTATACATCTGGTGTATAAATTAACTTTTCCATGTCTGTGTGCTTAACACTAAAATGTGTTTGCGTACCGCTACCATAAACTACACATGGAACATCTCCACTGTTTCTTACCGCTTTGGTATCTTTTTTCCCTACGTTCGCTCTTGGCGAACCGCTCAATGATACTTCTTTCATTACTTATTTAATTAATGTCCCTTTTAGTCGGGGACGGTTTATATCCAATTTTAAAAATGCTTACTGATGGATTCTTCTTTTATTAAACTATGCATCACATCCGCATACAACTTAGCTACTGACAACACATTAATTTTGTCTGATTTACGCTTTACCGGAATAGAATCAGTTACCACTAATTCTGTTAATCCAGATTTTTCTATCCGCTCATACGCCGGACCTGAAAGCACACCGTGCGTGCAAATAGCCCGTACAGATTTTGCTCCTTGTTCTAAAAACAAATCTGCCGCTTTGGTTAAGGTACCTGCCGTATCTACCATGTCATCTACTAAAATAACATCTTTCCCTTCTACATCTCCAATTACAGTCATCTCTGCAATTTCATTAGCCACTTTACGTTGCTTATGGCAAATGGCTAAGCCTAAATCTAATTTTTTAGAATAAGAATTAGCCCGTTTTGCTCCACCTGCATCTGGCGCTGCAATAATTAAGTTACCTGTATCAATTGAATTAATGTAGGGCAAAAATATAGTTGATGCATACAAGTGGTCTACCGGCTTTTCAAAAAATCCTTGAATTTGGTCAGCATGTAAATCCATTGTCATAATACGGTCTACTCCAGCAGACTCCAGCATCCCCGCTATCATTTTAGACCCAATGGCCACCCGTGGCTTGTCTTTTCTGTCTTGCCGGGCAAACCCAAAGTAAGGAATAACCGCTACTACAGATTTTGCAGAAGCGCGTTTTGCAGCATCTATCATTAACAACAACTCAAACAAGTTTTCAGTTGGTGGCATGGTAGATTGAATTAAAAATACATGCTGTCCGCGCACTGTTTCTTCTAACGACGGTTGAAATTCACCATCACTAAATTCTGTTACCACCACATTACCAAGCTCCACACCATAGTGTTTTGCTATGCTTGTTGCTAGCGGTTTTGTTGCGCGACCTGAAAATATTTTAACTCCTGCTGACATATTTCCGTTTTTGGAAGGGCAAATTTAATTACAAATCTTGAATAATCAGCTTTTTTGCTACTTTTTTAACCCGCGGGCTACATCCTTTTATTTATGGCAGCACACCGCGTTTTTACTGAAATATTGGCAAATGATACTGAGGCTGTCATTTATGTTTACTAATTTTAAGGTTCAAGAATATTATAAGACAGATGAAATACGACAAAATCAACAGTGAATTATTTATTAGCAACCGCGCCAAGTTTGTAGCTTCTATGGAGCACAAATCAATCGCTTTTTTTAACTCAAACGATATTTATCCTGTTTCTGCGGACAGCACTATGCCGTTTCAACAACACCGCGATATTTTTTACCTTTCTGGGGTAGATCAAGAAGAAAGTATTTTGGTACTTTTTCCAGATGCCTTTAATGAAGAGCATAAAGAAATGCTTTTTTTAAAAGAAACCAATGACCACATTGCCGTTTGGGAAGGTGAAAAACTAACTAAAGAAGCCGCATTTGAAACAGCTGGTATCAAAAACGTTTTTTGGCTGGATGAGTTTGAAAAAATAATGAAAATAATTACCGCCCAAGCCGATAAATTGTATGTAAATAAAAATGAACATACACGCGCTGACACAACAGTGGAAACGCGTGAGGACCGCTTTATTAAAAAGTTAAAGCAAGATTATCCAGCTCATTCATTCAGAAAAAGCGCGCCTATTATGCACCGCATTCGTGCAGTAAAACATGACATTGAATTAGATTTGATGCAAAATGCTTGCAACATAACAGAAAAAGCGGTGCGCCGTATGTTAGACTTTGTTAAGCCGGGTGTTATGGAATATGAAATTGAGGCTGAAATTATGCATGAATTTTTGCGTAATCGTTCAAGAGGTTTTGCCTATACGCCAATTATTGCTTCTGGAAAAAACGCGTGCGTTTTGCATTATATAGAAAACAACCAGAAATGTAAAGACGGTGATGTTATTTTAATGGATTTTGGAGCTGAGTATGCCAATTACGCCTCTGACCTTACGCGCAGCATACCCGTGAATGGTAAATTTACGGCACGCCAAAAAGAGGTGTACAATGCGGTGCTTCGTGTAAAAAAAGCGTCTGAGCAATTATTAGTGCCCGGCACATTTTTAGGCGATTACCATAAAGAGGTAGGTAAATTAATGACGAGTGAACTTTTGGACCTTGGCTTGCTAGACAAAACAGATGTTAAAAATGAAGACCCGAACTGGCCAGCGTATAAAAAATACTTTATGCACGGTACCTCTCACTACATTGGGCTAGACACGCATGATGTTGGTTTGTGGACGGAGCCTTTGGCTGCCGGAATGGTGTTTACATGCGAACCGGGTATTTATATTCCAAATGAAAACTTAGGTATCCGATTAGAAGATGATTTGGTGATACAATTAGAAGGTGCTCCAAAAAACTTAATGGGTTCTATTCCAATTGAGGTAGAAGAAATTGAGGAGCTAATGAACAACTAGTGTCCATTAAACAACAGCAATACGAATCACTTTTTTACAGGGTTTCCGGCAACGGAAATCCTGTATTGTTTTTACACGGTTTTTTAGAAGATGCCACTATGTGGAACGGCGTAATGAACGCATTGGCCTTAACTAATTTAACGTGCTATGCAATTGATTTACCCGGGCATGGACGATCACCGTTGGATGAAACGAAATGTTCAATGCGAGAAATGGCTAAAACAATTGCCAATTTTTGCACCCATTATAAAATTGAAAATCCACACGTTTTTGGGCATTCTATGGGCGGATATGTTGGGTTGGAGCTGGCTCAGCTTATGGATATTAAACTTACCCTTGTTCAATCTAATTTTTGGGCGGATGACGCTGAAAAAAAGAAAAATCGAAACCGGGTAATATCGGTGGTTGAAAAAAATAAGGCTCGCTTTATTGATGAGGCTATCCCCAATTTATTTGCGTCCAAAAACAGAGCAGCACTGCATTTGGTTATTGAAAAATTAAAAAAATCAGCAAAAAAAATGGATGAACGTTCAATTATTGCCTGTACAAAAGCCATGCGCGACCGTTTTGACAATACGGCAGTTTTGCATCAGCAGCATGTTTGTATTATTCAAGGTGAAGATGACCCGGTTATACCTACCAAAAAATTGCTAAATGCATTGGAACCGCTCCATGAAAATTACACGCTATTTATATTAAAATCATGCGGTCACATGGGCATTTGGGAGTCCCCAAAAACCCTAATTAATTGGATGAAAATGATTGTTTTTAAATAAATTAAAATATTTTTGTTCTTTTTCAGTTTACAATACGTCTTTAGGGGTAACTTTTAATGAATAGTAGAAAAATACATACATTATATAATCATTTGCTGGGCTTGGCATTTTTACTGCTTACCGCGGTGGGATGTTCTACTGAAAAAGATGCACTTATTAACAGGGCTTACCATAACATGACGGCCCGTTACAACGGTTATTACAACGCACAAGTAATTATTAACGACGCGCTGGACGAGTTTAGAAATGGACACCAGGAGAACTACGAAACCATTATTCCGCTAGACCTTTACCCAAATGAGGAAGAGGCAGCAGCACTAAACCCACCACTGGATGACGCTATTGAGCGGTGCTCTAAAGTAATTGTGCGCCACAGCATGCCCAACCCCGAAGCGGTAAAAAATAAAAAAGAAGAAAACTGCCGTTGGATAGATGACAACTGGCTTGTAATTGGCCAGGCTTACTACATTAAACGCGAATATGATGAAGCGAAAGAAAAACTAAAATACGTTTCTGACAATTATAAAGGAGAAGAAGCCGTTTATGAGGCGCGCATTTGGTTGGCTAAAACGCACATTGCATTGGGTGAATATTCTGAAGCAAGACGTGTGTTAGTTTTGGTTAAAAATTCCATTGAAAAATCAGAAGAACCAAAAGAAAAGAAAAAGCGTCCGTCAAAATTAGAACGTGAACGTGCCAGGCGTGCTGGAAAAAAGAAAGAGAAAAAACCAGCTAAATTTCCGCAACGCCTAAAAACAGATTATCAAATTGTGATGGCAGAAATGTACATTGCAGAAGATGATTACAAAAAAGCAATTACCCATTTAGAAGAAGGTGTGCGGTTAAGCCGAAACCGAAAAGAAAAAGCCCGCTATATGTTTGCATTGGCACAATTGCATGCCGAACAGGGCAACAACAGCCAAGCCTCTTATTATTATGATAAGGTAACAAGTTCAAACGCACCTTATGAAATGCGTTTTAAAGCAAAAATTCGCCAAACGCTTACTGCAACCGGCGGCGGAGATGAACTGGTGAAGGAATTGGAAAAAATGCTGAAGGATGGTAAAAATTTGGAATACAAAGATCAAATTTACTATGCCTTAGCTGAATTGGACATGAAAAGAGCTGATAAAGAAGCAGCAAAAGAAAATTATACAAACTCTGTGCTTTGGTCAATCAACAATGATCGTCAAAAAGGGACGAGTTATTTGCGCTTAGCGGACATTCATTTTAATGAAAAAGACTATTTAAAAGCGCAAAAATATTACGATAGTTCTGTGCAAGCCTTGCCCGAAGATTATGAAGGCTACGAAAGTTTAAAAAACAAAGCAGAAGGCTTATCAGATTTAGTAATTAATTACGAAACCGTTACGTTTGAAGACAGTGTGCAACGCATAGCTGGAATGTCTGAAAAGGAGCGCCAAAAATTTTTAGAAAATACAGTAAAAGAGATAAAAGCAGAAGAAGCCCGGCAGAAAGAAGAAGCAGAACGCCGTTTAATTGCACAGCAAAAGCGGGTGAATAATCAGACCACCAACACGGGCAATACTTCTAAATGGTATTTTTACAATAGCAAACAAGTAGCCGCGGGCTTTAATGATTTTAGAGGGCTTTGGGGACAACGCCCGTTAGAAGATAATTGGCGAAGAACAAACAAATCCAGCGTAGCTGCCTTTGTAGAAGATGGTGTGGAGATTGAAGACTCTGCCGCGGTTGATGGCTTAACCCCCGAAATGTTAGCAGAAAATTTACCCCTAACACCCGAAGCGATTGACTCGTCAAATAACCGCATAATGAATTCGCTTTACAAACTTGGTATTATTTACAAAGAGCAATTAAAGGAAGAAAAAGAAGCCATTTCTTACTTCCGCCAAGTGATTAACCGAAACATTGAGCACCCCAAAGTACTTCCGGCACTTTATCAATTGTATTTAATTTATGATAAAAAAGGAGACAGCCAAGCTGCGGGCTTTAAGTCAACCATTATTAATAGTTATCCGGATAGTGAAATTGCGCAAATTTTAATTGACCCTAATTATTTAGAAAATAAAAATGCGAAAGACCGCGAAGAATTGCTTGCATACTCTAATATTTTACGCACTTACAACCAACGGCTTTACGGTGTGGTAATAACAAAAACAAATGAGGTTATTTTTAACGACTCAGAAAATAAGTTTTTGAATAAATATTACCTGTTGAAAGCGTTTGCGTTGAGTAAAATCAACGCTGGGAATGTTGAATCCATTTCTGCACCTTTACAAGAACTTTACGAAAAATCACCTGAAAGTGAAGAGGGAAAACAAGCTAAAATTTACCTTGATAAGTTAATTAAAGGAGACAATATTACAAAGCCAGACGACGACGTACCACCAGTTGTTGAATCTCCCTACACATTTGACGAAAATTCAAAGCACTTTTTTATGATAATAATCCCAAAGGGAAAAGGAAACGCCAACGCTGCAAAAATTCAATTATCTAACTTTAATAAAGAATATTACCGCAACGCCGGGCTGTCGTTAACGGACGCCCCTTTGGGTGACGATACTCAGCTAGTTATTGTACGCTCGTTCGCTAGTTTAACAAAAGCACGCTTGTATTTAGCCAACTATAATAGTACAAACGCAGCAGAAATTTTAGGGTCTACACCTAAAGATTATGAAGCGTGTTTGATTACACCCACCAACTTTGCAACACTTTTTTCTGAGAAAGACATTGCTGCGTATTTAGAATTTTATACCTCAAAATATTAGTATCCGCTAATTTTTTTTGTAAATTGCTGAAAACGTTGGACTTTGCAACGATTTTCAACATTACCTATGAAAAAAGTACTACTCTCTCTAATTTGCTTCATAGCAGTTGTTTCCTATGGTCAAGAAATTTGTGATAATGGGATAGATGACGACGCTGACGGGCTCATTGATTTAAATGATGACGAATGTGAATGTTCTACCACATTAATTCCAAACCCTTCTTTTGAAGAAACAGATTGCTGCCCTGATAATCACAGCCAATTGGAATGTGCAACAGACTGGAGCCAGGCATCTTTCGCAACTAGTGATTATTACAATTTATGTGATTTTGTTGCCATTGTAGGTGAAGGAGTTACCAGTGCCGACTTATCTGACATACCGGATGGCTCTGCGTGGACAGGATACTGGAGCAGCTCAGGATGGTCTGAATATATTGGTGCCTGCCTTGACGGCCCTTTGTTAGCAGGAGTCGAATATACACTTAACTTTCACACGGCATGGGGATTTGGTCCACCAGGGCACACGTTTAGCATTTTTGCAACACCTTTTTGTGGAGATTTGCCTTGGCCAGGTGCAAGCTGCCCGGATGGTATTACCGGTTGGGAGTTATTATCCAGTACCTTTATTACTTATCCCACAGACGGTACCTGGCAAGAAGTAACCATTACATTTACACCCGCTGTGGACTATAATGCTATAGCATTTGGTGGGCCATGTGGCGGTGAACCGTCCATGCGCTATACCTATATTGATGACCTTGTATTGGTTGATACTGAAGGCTATGCCACTGTTTCAGAAACTGGATCATTTTGTGGCGGAGACTTAACTCTTACAGCAGAAACCGATACGTCTGGCGGAACCTGGCTTTGGTATCTGGATGGTGTCGCCCTGACTGATGAAACTGCCGCTACTTTAAATGCCACACCTTACGGACCGGGCACCTTTACTGCTGTCTATTCGGTAGGGGATATTTGCCTTGCAGCTAATCGTACAGTAACCCTTGGAGACGGAATAGTTGCTGATTTTGAATTTGAAAATACGTGTATCAGTAACCCTGTGGAATTTACAAATACATCTACCTTCCCGGCAGATGAAACAGCCAGTTGGGAATGGGACTTTGGAGATGGCTTAACTGCTGCCATTGAAAACCCCTTGCATAGTTTTGATTCACCCGGCGATTATGTTGTTACACTCATTGGCGTAACTGATGAGTGTTCAGACACCATAACCAAAACTGTGTCAATATACCCTGAACCTACTACCCTTTTCGAATTTAGCGTGGGTGAAAATTCATCAGCAGATGGATTAACCGGTACGTGTATTTCTAATCCAGTTTCATTTGATAACTTGACAACCATATCAGCACCGGGTACAATTAATAGTTGGTTTTGGACGTTTGGTC
>CAVTPI010000013.1:0-295000 GCA_963736585.1 Crocinitomicaceae bacterium
AATAAACTTTTTTCCTGCGGCAAAGGTAGCACCCAAGTGTTGTTTTTCCAATACCACAAAAAGGGTATTCGTAAAATTTAGTGTTATTATTTTGTTACCCGAAGGTTAGCTTAACCTTTGTAAATTAAGGAAAGCGTTACCAATTAAGGGTTTCAGAAAGTAGAAGGTGAAAAGGAGATTAGTCAACAGTAATTTCATCTGCGAAAATCCATGTCGGGTTGCCTGCACCCAGGTGCCAATTAGGGCAAACGCCTTGGTTTACGGCAACTATGCGCAAATAACGTGTTTTGAATGATTTATTGAAACCAATTTCATTCACTAACGCTCCGTATTGGTCAATTGGTACTGTATTTTCTTCAGTATGGAGGTTAAACCAGTTTTTGCCGTCGTCTGAAATTAAAAAGCGTACTTCTGTCGGCATCCAAATCCATGATTTAATGTCTTGAATAAAATGAACGGAAACATGTTCAATTTTTTTTTGTTTTTTAAAATCAATTTCCACGTCAACATCCTTTCCGTAATAGCCTTGCCAACCGCCTGTTCTAAAGTCGTTGCCACCGTACAGTTGATCTACTAAAGCGCGTTCACCACCACCGGCATATTGATTCGCATACGGTGTATTTAGTTTAATGTCCCAATTTTTATTGGCCGAATAGTAATTGCTTTCCACAACCAAGCTCGCTTTTCCGTTTTTGAACGCACGCACCTTTATTGGGGTAGATTTTTTTATTTTAATGGGTTTTTTATACCGTTTGTCCGTCGCTGTGGGTGTACTTCCATCTGTTGTGTAACGCATAATAACATCTGCCTCACCGTTTGCGCTAATTACAATATTTTTCTTTTTTTGAAAGGCTGCTGCCGGGTTCATAAAAACAGGGGAAGGTACAATGCCATTTTCCGCAGCAATTTTTGATGTTGGAAAAGCCCAGTTTTTGCGGGTGTCGCTCCCATATTAAAAACAAGTTCGCCTCCGTTCATTATCTCACGGTGGTAAATATAATTTCGGTCTAATTCAACACCGTTCAGTTCTAAGCCTTGTACATAAGCATTACCTACAAGTGCATTTTCAGCCTTAATGGTAAACTGCTCGCCATTTTCAAGTCGTATGCTCGCTTCATCAAACAGGGGTTTTCCTAGCAAATAAACGTCAGAACCGGGCGCGTAAGAGTAAATGCCTAATGCACTTAATACGTACCAGGACGACATCTGACCGCAGTCCTCATTCCCACTTAAACCGTCTGGTGCATTACTGTAAAGCGTTCACTGATTTTGATCCACGTATTTTTGGGTTTTCCAACTTGCATTCGTAAAATTATATAAATAAGCCATGTGGTGGCTTGGTTCGTTGCCATGTGCGTATTGGCCAATGAGTCCTGTAATGTCTGCCTGCTCTCTGCCAGAAGTTTCAGAAGAAGCTGTGAATAAGCGGTCAAGCCACGCTTCTAAACTGTCACGCCCACCCAATAGGTCGGTTAAACCAGCAACGTCTTGCGGTACGAAAAGTGAATATTGCCAGGCGTTGGCCTCTGTATAATCAAACGTCACTTCTTCGGGCTTAAAGGTCGTTTTCCATCCGCCATTGTAGCGGGGTTCCATAAATTTACTCTCTGCATTTAGCAGGTTTTTATAGTATTGCGCGCGGTTGTAATAAATAGTGGCAATAGAGTCATGCCCAAGTGAGTCTGCAAAAACAGCTATACACCAATCATCATAGGCATACTCCAATGTTTTAGATACGGATTCAGATTCACCTTACGATGAAATATACCCCTTCATAGGCTTCTAAGCCAAGGTGCATACGCTCTGCACTGTGCAGCATTGCTTTTAAGGCTAATTCAGTATCAAAATTACGAATGCCCTTTACGTAAGCGTCTACAATAACGGGGATGGAGTGATAACCAATCATACAGCCTGTGTAATTGGCAGAAAGTTCCCAAATAGGTAAAATGCCGCCTTGCTTATATTGTTTTAAAAAGGTGTTTAAAAAATCAACGGTTCGTTTTTGTTGTGTAATGGTAAACAAGGGGTGTGTTGCACGAAAAGTGTCCCACAATGAAAAAACGGTGTATTGGTCAGCTGTTTGGTCGGTATGGATTTTCATATCCATGCCTCTGTACCTGCCATCAACATCAGAAAAAAGGTTGGGGTTTAAGTAAGCGTGATACAGTGCCGAATAAAAAATGGTAGTTTGCGCTTTATTTTTACTGCTAATTTCTATGTTGCCGAGTTCTTTATTCCAGGCAGCTTCATTCGCTTGTCGTACAGTATTAATGTCCCAACCTGGCAATTCTTTTTTTAGGTTTTTTTTGGCTCCGTCAATATCCACGGCAGACATGCCTACTTTTACGCTTAAAACGGGGTTTACATGTCCGAATTCTAATACTAACTTGGTGGGTTTTCCGGTTGCATCTTTCCGAAATTGGCTATTTACCGCCGCTTCAGAAAATTGAATCGTAAAATAAAAATGCTGCTCCGTAGCCCATGCTTTTGAAATGCGTTTGCCTATTAAAGTAGAATCGTTCAGCAATATTAAATCGGCATTTACCAGTTGGTCGCGGTGGGTGAGGTCAATAATTACTTTTTTCTTCTCCCATTTTGGGTAAGTGTACTGGTGTAAACCACACCGTTTGGTAGTTGTAAGGGCTACGTTAATCTCATCATCCTCCAAAAAAACAGTATAATAGCCGGCATTTGCTTTTTCGGTCAGGTGGTTAAATTTAGAACCATATCCGCGGATAGATTTATCATAATAACCGCTTTCCCAATTGGTTTCACCTGTAAAAGGCATAATCAATAAATCTCCATAATCAGAAACACCTGTGCCGCTTAAATGGGTATGACTAAACCCGTAAATAACAGAGTCCGAATAATGGTAACCACCACAACCGTCCCAACCGTCTAATCGGGTATCCGGTGAAAGCTGTAACATACCAAATGGCATGGAAACACCAGGGTAGGTATGCCCGTGACCACCTGTTCCAATAAACGGGTTAACCAATTTAGCATAGTCTTTTTGTTGGGCAAATCCGCTAAATACAGATAAACCTATTGCAATTAGTAACAGTAAGCGCATGATAATAAGTCTAATCGAGAATTAACTCTAATTTGGTGTTGATGAGGCGTTTGCTCCCAAAATTCCACTATTTTTTTCGTTTAGCGTAGATATTTTAATGCAAGCTTTGTCCCTTAAATTTGGCAAAACATAAGCCTTGAGGTGTTTTTCTGTTTTTCGGCGAAGCAAATTACCATTTTTTGCAATGCCCCCGGATAAAAACACGCATTCAACGTCTAAAATGTTAATGATGTTTGAGATCGCAAAAGCTAAATCCATAGTTACAGCGTCAACCACTTCTAATGATACAGGATCTTCTTTACGCGCTGCTTTAAAAACCTCTGCGGGCGAAAGCTGGCTGGGTGAAATGGAATTTAACAGTGAACCTCCACTGCCAAACTCTAGCTTTTCTTTCGCCGTTTTTATAATTCCATCTTTAGCAACGTACGTTCTAAACAGCCAAAGTTACCGCAGTTACATTCGCGTCCGTCGCGGTGTATCGTAGTGTGGCCAAGCTCTCCGGCTAAACCGTTGGCACCAACAACAACTTTACCATCTATGTAAATACCCATTCCAATTCCTGTACCTAAGGTAATTACCACAAAGTTATCCATGTCTTTAGCCTCTCCGTAACGCTTTTCACCAATGGCAGAGGCATTCGCGTCATTTACCGACTTTACATCTACTTTAAAAATAGTGTGAAAAATTTCAGATAACGGAATAACGTCTCCCCAATTTAGGTTTGGCGCATATTCAATGGACTGTGTTTTTTCATTAACGCTTGGTGCGCCAATGCCTATCCCCACAAAGCTGGGTTTCTTTTTAACGTCGTTATGAATGAATAAGGCTAGTTTTTCTGCTGTTTCAAAAGCACTTGTTTCCACAGAGTTTTCATATAAAAACTCACCCTCTGCGTTTACAATGCCATAACCAACGTTTGTTCCGCCAATATCTATACCAAGATAGTTGCTCATACTGTTTTCTTAATTTTACTGCCGTACAGGCCAAAATAGATGAGGTAAAGATACGAAATTATTGGAAAAAGATAGGCCGCTCTAAGGCTTCCCGTTATATCCGAAATCCAACCCATTACTAATGGCAATATGGCACCTCCTACAATCATAATAATCAGCAAAGAAGAACCTTGACTTGTGTACGCTTTTAATTCTGCAATAGCCAACGTAAAAATATTAGACCATAAAATAGAGTTAAATAATCCAATAGCCAAAATGCTCCATAATGCAACTTGCCCGTCCGTAGATAAAAGCCACAACTAAACAAAGCGTAATGATTACTGAAAAGAGTGTGAGCAATTTCTTACTCGAGTTTTGGAAAAGTAACATCCCTAAATACTGAAAGGCGACAAACCAGAGCATGTATTGGGTTTCGGTAAACATTTCTGCAAAGGCGTTAAAACTTAGTGGTTGCCCTTGTTCCAATACTTTTGATTTTAGCGTTATAAAGAAAATTAGCGCCAAATAAATGAGTACTACAGTAAACAGTCCATAGATGGCTCTTTTAATTCCATTAAATTTTTCGCTTGAAATAACAGATATTGCCAAACGCCCCACCATGGCGCCACCCCAATAAAGACCAATGTACGTAGTTGCATCATTCTCGCTAAGGCCACCAATTTCGGGCAACTGAATGTATTCAATGAGTTTACCTCCAATAGTAACCTCTGCACCGACGTAAAAAAAAATGGCTAGCATACCCGATCGTAAATGAGAAAAATCAAAGGCACTTCCTTTTAAATCAACTTGCTCAACAGCTTTGTATTCGGGTAATTTTATGAAATGGAGAATAACAGCAATTGCAAAAAATAAAATACCATTAAAAAGATAGATGTTTTGAATAGCCGTGCTTTTAGTAAGGTAGTTTAGCAATAAAAACCCAACAACCAACGGCCCTAATGTGGTTCAAGCGAGTTAAACCCCTGTGATAAATTTAAACGTGAACTTGCAGATGATGACGCAATATAGCTATGTAAGGATTACACGAAATTTGCAGAAGTGTTAAACCTAAGCCAATTACAAAAAATGAAACTAAAATGGCATAATAATTATCAAGCGCAGTGACAGGATAAAGAGAGATACAACCAATACCCGAAACGATTAGCCCGAGTAGCATCCCTTTCTTATACCCAACTTTGTTTATTGGGTCGCCGTTTTTTTGCGAATAAAGGTAATACCCTAATGACCCCAAACCATAGGCACCAAAAAAAGCAAAAAGAATAAGCATTGATTTTAGTTCCGATAAACTGTGCTGCTCTTTATAAAACCCAACCAAAACGTCGTTTACAGAAGTAATTGCGCCCCATAAAAAAAATAAAATGGTAATGACAATAAATGCCGTTAAACGTGATTCACTTTTTGTTGTATTTACCAATTTAAAACGATTAAGGTTGTTAACAGGGAGTTAAAAGTAGTAAATTATTTTAATCTGCCCGTATGGTGGTATTGAATAAAACTATGTAATTTTAAACTTCTTTTTTGGATCGCCAAAAAAATGCATTGAACAGAATTTTAAGATCAACACCATAGACGAACTCCAGTTATGTGCGGAATAAACGGCATTTTCAACTTTACTCAGAATATACATCCCACCAGTGTCATTCAAAAAATGAACGGCGCGCTAGCACACCGCGCACCGGATGCAGAAGGTGTATTTTCAGATCATCATGTACACCTTGGGCATAGAAGACTTTCCATTATCGACCCGACAGATCAATCCGACCAACCGTTTTCATCTGCTGACGGCCGATATACAATTATTTTTAACGGTGAAATTTATAATTTTAAAGAAATTAAAGCCAGTTTAACTGATTATGCATTTAAAACGGATGGAGATACAGAAGTAGCATTAGCTGCTTACATTAAGTATGGTGAAAAAGCGCTGCGTTTGTTTAATGGCATGTTTGCATTTGCAATATGGGATAATCAATCTAAAAAACTGTTCATAGCCCGTGATCGTTTAGGCATAAAGCCACTTTATTACGTATTAGATAATAATGAGCTGATTTTTTCATCTTCACTCAAATCAATTTTAGCTACAAATTTAGTGGCGCGTAAACTTTCGGCGGACGGTGTAGTGGATTATTTGCGTTATCAAACAGTACATGCGCCTTATACATTAATAGAGGGTGTGTTTATGCTGCTACCGGGGCAAACACTTACAACAAATACAGAAAGTGCTCCGGTTTTTAACACGTATTGGAAACTAACTAAAGACTATGAAGTGGCGAGCAACTCCAAAACAGAGGTGCGGCAAGAGGTGCGGAATAAACTGAGCAAAAGTGTTGAGCGTAGATTAGTGGCAGATGTGCCTTTCGGTGCATTTTTATCGGGAGGAATAGATAGTTCCATTATTGTTGCATTAATGGCTGAACGCCACAAGCAAAAAATCGATACATTTTCTGTAACGTTTAAAGAAGAGGAATTTTCTGAAGCGGTTTATGCCAAGGAAATTGCCGACCGTTACAAAACCAATCACCATGAAATAGAGTTGAGCGTATCAGCTTTTAAAGACTTGATTCCAGAGGGGTTAAAATTTATGGATCATCCAAGTGGAGATGGTTTAAACACTTACGTAGTTTCAAAAAAAACGCGCGAGAGTGGTATTAAAATGGCACTATCAGGCTTGGGGGGTGATGAATTATTTGGTGGTTATAGTATTTTTAACCAAGTGCCAGAACTACAAGGTAAAAAATGGCTAAATAGTTTCCCGGTTTATTTGCGCAAACCATTGGGACAGCTGAACCATTTGCGAAAAGGCACTGTGGAGTCAGCAAAAATTAAAGAACTACTAAAACTACCTACGTTTGATTTAGAGTACGTTTATCAATATTACAGGCAAGTGTTTTTAGATGAGCATATTACCCAACTCGTTAACTTAAAAGCATTGCCCGAAAACCGGGTGTTACGCAGCGTTTATGAACAAGTGGGATTTAACAAAGAAGGTTGGGGCTTACCCGCATTAAGCCGTATTTCTGTTGCTGATATGAGCACCTATATGCAAAACACCCTATTGCGAGACGCAGATCAAATGAGCATGGCAAACGGGTTAGAAGTGCGCGTGCCTTTTTTAGACCATGAGTTAGTGAGCTACGTATTGGGAATAAGGGATGAAATTAAAAACCCTGAAACACCAAAAAAAATATTGGTAGAGTCATTCTCAGATATGATTCCCGAAAGCATTTACAACCGCAAAAAAATGGGGTTTGTTTTGCCTTATGAATTATGGATGAAAACCGAACTGCGGTCATTCTGTGAATCGCGTATAAACGAATTGAAAAAGATTCCTTACTTTCGGGATAACGCGTTAGACAAATTCTGGAAAGCATTCTTGAACGGTAACAAGCAAGTTACATGGTCACGTTTATGGCCGTTAGTTGTTTTAGGCGATTGGATAAAAGAAAATGGAATCGAAGGATAATCAAGATAATCATAAAGAAGAAAACCGAAAGCGAATCCTTGTTTGTATGGATTGGTATGAGCCTGGCTTTAAGGCTGGTGGACCTATTCGTTCGGTTGCCAATATTGTAAGCGCTCTAAAAGGTGAATTTGAATTTTACGTTCTAACCAGTGCGTTTGATTTGGGAGAGACGGAACCTTATCCGGGTATTGAACTCGATCAATGGTTTGATAAAAATGGCGTAATGATTAAATATATGAGCCGGGAGAATATGAAGCCTTCTGCCATAAAAGGCAATATTTTAGAAATCAATCCACATATTTTATATTTAAACAGTCTATTTTCTAAGCTTTATACGCTTGTTCCGCTCACAATGATCAAAAAAATACCAGTTGTTATCGCACCAAGAGGAATGTTTGGCGCAGGTGCTTTGGAAATTAAAGCTAAGAAGAAAAAAATATTTCTACAACTGGCCAAGTTTATGCGGTTATATAAGCGTGTGGTTTGGCATGCCTCTACGATTGAAGAAGAAAAAGAGATTAAAAAAGTTTTTGGCAAAAATGCCGATATTGTTGTCGCTCAGAATATACCTACTGCGCAACAATTAGAAATGGAAGAGATCATTCAAAAAAGAAAAACAGGGATTACGCGCTTCGTATTTATCAGCCGTATTGCACGAAAAAAAAATTTACACTTGGCTATTGAGGCTATGAAGCAGATAAAAACCGACCAGCAAGTTGAATTTAACATTTACGGCAATATTGAGGAAGAAGCGTATTATAAAGGATTCGAAAATGAAATAAAAACATACGGAAACGTCACTATTGCATATAAGGGTGTGTTGAGTCCTGCGCTAATTCCTACTACATTTTTATATGCAGATTATTTATTACTGCCAACCAGCCACGAAAATTATGGACATGCCATTGTAGAAGCATGGGCAAACGGTTGCCCGGTAGTGATTAGCCAAAACACCCCCTGGAGAGATTTAAAAGCAAAAAAAATAGGTTGGGATGTTGATATTTCTGACCCGGCTAATCTGGTAAACGCGATACAAGAAGGCGTGCACATAGAAGTGTCTGACTATTTAGAGATGGTAAACGCATCTTATAATTATTTTAAGAATGAAATTTCAGAGGAAGGTATAATAGAAGCCAACCGTAAATTATTTTACAATGCCTGTTGATTTAGCGTCCTTTTCAAATCCCGAATACAACCCAGGAAACCCAATTAAAAGAGGACTCTGGTATTTTTTCAACCTCCTTTTTTTAATGAACCCCTGGAATTCGTTTAGCGGTTTAAAAAAAGGCGTGTTGCGCTTATTTGGATGTAAAATTGGGAAAGGTGTTGTAATAAAACCGGGGGTGAATATTAAATACCCGTGGTTTTTAGAAATTGGAGACCATTCATGGATTGGTGAGCGGGTCTGGATTGATAATTTAGGCAAAGTGAAAATCGGATCCAATGTTTGTATTTCTCAAGGTGCTTTGCTGCTGTGTGGTAACCATAACTATAAAAAATCAACATTTGATTTAATGGTAGGTGACATTATAGTAGAAGATGGTGTTTGGATTGGTGCAAAAAGTACAGTCACAGGTGGAGTTACCTGCCATTCTCATGCTATTTTGGCAACGGGCTCTGTTACTTCAGTTTCATTAGAAAGCTATACGATTTATCGAGGAAACCCTGCCGAGATTGTACGAAAACGAGAAATGAACTAACTTCAGAATTAAAAAGCGTGACACGACCCTTAAAAATATCAATTATTACGGTTGCTTACAATGCCGCAAATACAATTAAAGACACCATAGAATCTGTACTTAGTCAATCTTATGCAGAAATAGAATACATTGTTGTTGACGGTAAATCAACAGACGAGACATTAGCAATTGTCGAACAGTATAAAAGCCAAATTGCAACGATTGCTGAACCCGATAAGGGGATATATGATGCAATGAACAAAGGCATTGGCTTAGCAACCGGAGACATAGTTGGTATTTTAAATTCAGATGATTTTTATGCAGACAACACCGTTATTGAACAAATAGCAAAAATGTTTACAGAAGATGTAGACGGTGTTTATGCTGATTTGGTGTATGTGAACCAATCCAATACAGACAAAGTTGTTCGCAACTGGAAATCGGGTTATTACAGCCACGGAGCTTTCAAAAAAGGATGGATGCCACCGCACCCAACATTTTTCGTTCGTAAATCAATTTACGAAAAATTTGGGCGCTACACCTTACAACTTCGCTCCGCCGCAGATTATGAATTTATGCTTCGCGTTATTCATAAACAACGCATCAAAATTAAATACTTACCCCAAACCATTGTAAAAATGCGCGTAGGGGGAGAAAGCAATGCCTCTTTCGCTAATCGGTTAAAAGCCAATAAAGAAGATCGGCAGGCGTGGAAAATGAATGATTTAAAACCGGGCATTTTCACCTTTATTCGCAAACCACTTTCAAAAATTAACCAATACTTTAAAAAGTAAGAATACAATAATAAAAAAGGTTTGGTTGGGTTAACTCCATGAAATACATTAGCTTTAATCAACTAATTTAATACAATTTCATGAAAAAAATTTACACGCTATGCGCGGGTTGGCGACTTGTGCATTAAGCTTCGGGCAAGTCGTTTACGAAGATTTTGACAGTTTTACCGCCGGTGATTATGCCGCAGTCGTTTCCTCCAATGTATCAACATGGAGTGGCGCAGCAGGTGGAGCAGAGGATGCTCTAATTACAGATGTTGAGGCATTTAGTGGTTCAAACTCCATTTATTTGTCAACTACTTCTCCAACAGGAGGTCCGCAAGATATTGTTGTCCCTTTTGGAGATAAATACACAACGGGTACAGCCCTTTTTAAAGCTAAGTTTTATGTTGAAGATAATAAAGGTGCCTATTTTAATTTTCAGGGCGAAGAAAGTGTAGGGTCTATTTGGTCTATGAATTGTCAAATGGTAGATGACGGACGATTGCTAATTGATGCGGGTGGTCCTGTATTACTAGAAACAACCTTCCCGGCAGAGACATGGTTTTCGCTAGGCATTTTTATTAACTTAAATACAAATGAATGGAAACTTCTATTGATGGTGAAGTAATTGGCACATTCGCAGCAGAGAATAATGCAGTGGCAAGTGCAAATATTTACCCCGTAAATTCAGTTGGAAACAACCTTGCAGGGTATTATGTGGATGACATTCAGTTTGAACATACGCCTTATACACTTCCTGAGCGTAATGGTGGGGTAATCGCTATTTCAAATACCTCCGGCTTAGCAACAACAGGCATTAGCCCTTCTGCAACGGTTCGTAATTTAGGTACAAGTACTATTACATCTTTTGATATTGATTTAACCTATAACGGCGAGTCAATTTCAGAAACAGTTACAGGTGTTTCAATTCCTTCGTTAGGTGTTTATAACGTTGACTTTACAGGAGAAGTAACATTAATAGCAGGAGAAAACGATATGATGTCTACCATTTCTAATGTAAACGGAATGGCGGCGGATGATGATGCTGGTGATGACACGAAAGTATTAGCGTTAAACCCAATCGTACCTGCAGACGGCAAAATGGTGGTTGCAGAGGAAGCTACCGGCACGTGGTGCCCATGGTGTCCACGCGGAGCTGTTTATTTGGATCGTATGGTTGAAAGTTATCCAGATCATTTTATTGGAATTGCTGTACACAATGGCGATCCTATGACAGTTGATGAATATGACGGCCCGATTAGTGCTGCTGTTGGTGGATATCCAAGCGTATTGGTAGATCGTATTGCCGATATTGATCCGTCTGCAATTGAAACAGATTTATTGGAGCGTGTAGTACTTGCGCCAACGGCAACGTTTAGCTCTATTTCGTCCAATTATACAGATGGGGCTGAAACAATGGATGTACTATTCCAGTAACGTTTAATGAAAGTGTTTCGGGTGATTACCGCGTGGCTTTTGTAATAACAGAAGATGGTGTTACCGGCACAGGGAGTGATTATGCACAAGCAAATGCGTATGCAGGTGGTGGAGCAGGAGAAATGGGGTGGTTATGAAATGTTACCAAACCCCGTTCCCGCTGCAGACATGGTTTACGATCACGTAGCACGCGGCATTTATCCAAACTTTGCCGGATTCGCAGAAAGTTTTCCTGCAGACATGGAAGCCGGAATGACGTATGAAGGTACGTTTACAGTACCCATTGATGAAAACTGGAATATTGATGAAGTACATTTAGTAGGCTTATTAATTGACCCGAGTGGAGATATTGACAACGCAGGGAGTGCTGCTTTAAGTGAGGTGTCCGGTGTAAGCGAAGCTGAATTAAACCAATTAAACGTTTCAATGTATCCAAATCCGGCTAAAAACTAGCTAACGTTTGGATGGGAGCGATTGAAAATGAGACTGTAACCATTACCTTGACAGATTTGAATGGCAGAGTAGTGGCTATGCGTAACTATGGTAACCTTAATGGTGAGTTAATTTTACCAATTGACTTAACAGGTGTTGCCAAAGGGTTATATACTGTTGTCATTACAAAAGGAGAACAAACGACCGTTAAAAAATTAATGGTGCAGTAAAAAAACATAAATAAATGAATAAAGGAGGCTGGCTGAAAAGTGAGCCTCTTTTTTTGGCTAAATTTTTGTTCAAAAAGGTTAACCAATTCACACTTTATCGTTGTTAAATAAAGATTGTGCAAACGTCACAATTTAAAACAGAACGATAAAAAAACGTATTGTGTATTTTTGATAGACTATGGCAAAAACAAAAATGTTGGTGCTTGCTGACACCTGTTTAGGTATTTTTTTTACTGATTAATAAAAGTGGTTGGGCGCAAAAAGACTTAACGAAACACCTTATTGAGGTATCATTGGCAGAGAGAAGACTCTGTTGCCCTTAATTTCGTAAAAACCCCCGATTTATTTACAGAACGTTGGGATACATTGGCGCAGCCAAGTTTTTGGAAGTTTGTGATGCGCATGTCCCCGCAAACCAGTATCATAAACATTGCAGCTACGCGCCAGGTGTTGGAATCGATTTACCCCGGCAGAGTCGGAATAAGCAAACAGATGATGAAAAAGAAAATTACCGTGACACATTGCGTAAAAACTTTGGTTTAGCTAACACAACGAGCCATTTTTATGACAACCGGCAAAAGTGATTTTTATCAGTTTGATAAAGTTTTTCCCAGTATTTCAAGAGGTGTAGATGTTTTTGTGCAGAATCAAACAGATCCGTGGTATGCGCAAGCCATTTTATTAATCGAAAGTCCGGGTAAGTTGGCGTATTCAAATGTTGGAGCGTTAGGTCCGTTTCAGTTAATGAAATCTGTAGCGCGAAACCATGGTGTCAAGAGATAAATTTGTAGATGAGTGAAAACATTTTGGATAAATCCGCAAAAGCCTCAGCACATTTGATTCGAACGGCATGCATTCCTGAAGCTAAGCGTATCATGCGCAAATTTAATATTGAAGTAGGAGAGAAGGAAGAGTATTCATTGTGGTTTAGGTTATTGGTGATGCATTGTTACCACGCGGGAGCAGGAAATGTAGACCGTGTGCTGACCAACGTTGTGCAACCCACAAAAGGAGGGCAAGGGCTAATTACTACAATGTGGCACTCAGAGTATGGCGGATTCAAAAATGCATCTCAAAACTATTCGCAATTAGCACTAGCTGCACTCATTATTTTAGATGACTTAATAATGACCAGGTGCGCGAATATTTGTGAGTACTAACGTAAGTGCGTATCCATTAACTTAAAACTTGGAGTATTGTTTTAAATCGGGTGTGTTGTTTTAAAGTAGAGGAAAAAGAAAAAAAAACCCACATAGCTTCCATTGATGGAATTCCTCTAATCAGCATGGTTAGCGCTACCGACTAAGGTCTGAGATCCCCTGTTACCATTTTAAAAAATGATTGAACTTGCGTTCGAATTGAGGCCTATCATCAGTAAGTTGAGAGTACACTGATCTCCAAAATATTAGAGACCGAAAAAACATTTACTACGTGGCATGCGCTCGGCGCACTTTGATCATCAACCATCTTCGTGGCGGATTTATAATTTAAAGTTAAGGCGATTCAATGAAAATTAAAAAGAAAGTTTTCAACAATTTGATGACCGTGCTGTAATAGACATCATTCGGGGTGAAACTGAACCCCTGCCAGTGGTTTTGTTTTATGCTCAAAACCCATAATTATATTTTTTTCAGATGTCGCTGTTTCAAGCAGGCAAGCGGGAATGACATTAATTCGGCCGCCAGGAGTGATCCGACCCAATTTTAAAATGTGGGGCGGTTTCATTAAAAAGTTTTAAAAGTAATTGACTGTGCAGGTTTCACTTATACCATGTTTTACCGCTGTTTGATTATAAAGCGTTCCGCCAAAAAACTCCACTAAGAACCTAAAACCTAAACAAAACCTAAAATCGGAAGATTTATCCCAGTAGTCTTTCCAATAGCTGAGGCGTTTTACCTGTACATTTTCAGGCAGCCCCAACGGGCGATAGATAACCTTGTCATATTGACCAACGGTGGCTAAATCAACTTCATTGTTCAGGCAAACATGGCCTCAACATCAAACCCTTCTACATATAATGGAGTAGGTTGTTAGGTAAATGAATCGTAATTATCTAAAATGAGAACCTTCAACTGTTTTAACTAAAGCGTAAATTTAAAATCGAGTACAAATTTAATTGAAATGTTGGATGATTGATTCAACGAAAATATTATACCAGGTACGTCCCAGTTAACTGAAAAAAAACGACTAAAAAACCATCATCCCCCAAATGGAAATGATGGTTTTTTATGGTTAGAGTAAGAGGCTTAATCCTTTTTAATAGTTAAGGATTTCCCAATGTACGCCCCTTCATAATTCAAACGGTAACAATGAAAAACTCCATAGCGCCAACACCTTTACTGGCAACGTTAAGGCGCGATACGTTTAAGTCATAAGATGCACCAAAAGCTAATGTATTAGTTCAAGCATTGTTTTTATAATAACTGCATACTAAACTATTAGGTAACCGCCTAACGTCATGTAAGCATATTGCTAAAAATGACCGTCATGATTCTCCTTTAAGTAAAAAATTAACGTCAAAACCAAATGTTAATGCTTTATTAGTTTCATTGGAAAAACCCAATAAACGCTGGCATAATTTTAACGTTTTTATTTGCCGTACCAATAATTGCTTGTCCATGAAAAGTTAATTTTTTAAACAATTGACTATCGCTATTTAATACGTTTACGCGTTGCTTAGTTCAATCGTTAACAGCTACACCTAGGTTAAATTGTGTATATTGGCTTACCTTCTTGTCCCAATAAACACCTGCGCCAATCAAATCGGCTAATGGTCGGGTTTTGCGTTAACAATTGCTCGTTATTATTTAACCCCTGGTCGAAATGTTTTTCCCACCCATTGACTATCCCATGTTAAATTTAGGGAGAAATGAAAACATAATCATGGCGGGTTGAATCCCAAAGAGTTAAATAATATTCGGCACCTACTTGCCATGCGTAACTAATCAGAAGGAATGAGCATTAACGGTGTATTTACTTACCCAGATGGGTCATTGTAAAAGTTAACACCGGCACCTAAAAAATTACTCGCTTTATCTGCTAATGAATCCATCATGCGCCAATCAACACTTGCATAACCGTTCTGTAAGGCTGGTGCCAAACCGTAATCCACTGTGTTCTGAAGTTTGTAAATAATTGAAGTTGCTGTGGTGACATGCCTGCCGTTGCCGGGTTTAAAAATACCAGCAATTACATTAAACATGCTAAAATGTTTGTCTTGCTGTGCTGAACTAGCGGTTGTAAATCCTAAAACAACTGCCAATGTGATATAAATCTTTTTCATAATCATTGTTTTATCGGATTAATGTTGTACTTCCTTTTTGCATTCCCCGCTTTTCGTTAAAGAATGTGTATTGAAGCACCCAGGTAAATACACCGGGTTTTCATCACGATTCATAAACGTTCCATCCCCATCCAATTTCTTGGTGGTCACTTTCAAATACAATTTCACCGTACCTGTTATACACAACTAGGTTAACGGATGCTAGTGCGAACCTTTTACATATTCAAAATGTCATTAAAGCCATCTCCATTTCGTGAAAATGCTGTCAGGAACACCAACATCCTCAACAAAGTTAACCAAGACCATAACCTGGTCATCCCCTGGCACCCGTTTTCATCTGTAAACGTAACGGTATACATGGTACTGTCATAAGGGCTTGCAGTTGTTACGCCACGAGTCGGACAGTGTACGTGCTCACTTCGCTCCAAAAGGTGCCTCACCCGTTGTGCTCGCTGTGGCATAAATATTAGCGTAATTACCAAGAACAATAATGGTGTCATACTCTGCCTCAACGGTTGGTATTGAATTACTGAAATGGTTTTTGTTTCGGGTCAAACTTTTGCATAAAGTTTTGTGATGGTTAATGAAACATCAAAAGTGCCAGATCAAAACAAATTGTAGGACTTTGCAAAGTAGAGGTGTTTGGCTGAACTGCTCCACCAAATCCCACTCCCATGTTGTTAATGTAACACCAAGACTAGTGTTCGTAAGTGTCAAACATTCTCCTAAGCATAAATTATCGTCATATAAAAAACCGGCTTCTACAATTTCACAGTGAATCGTTGTAATGGTAATGCTGGCGTCAGCAGAACAACCTTCTACCGTTGTGCCTACTACATTGTAAACAGCACTACCTAAACCACCCGGTGTAAAAGGGATACCATTCACAGATCCACCATCCCAAACGTAAGAATCAGCACCACTACCAGTGAGCACAGTTGAAGAGCCTAGGCAAACTTCAGAATCAGAAGCATTAGCCGATACGTCCGGAATTTAGGGCCCACAGTTACATCAATTGTAGCTGTGTTTGTACAACCAAAATCAGTTGCTTCGCCAGTAACGGTATATGTAGTTGTGCCTAACGTGGTTTGAGTCTAAAACGGAACTCCATTCTTACCCCCATATCCCATGTGTAAACATCAGCTCCACCACCATTGAATGTAATCGTTTCACCATCACGAATTTTCAATTTCAGTCACAGAAGCTGTAACCGTTGGTAATTCATCCATCGTTACCTAAATCTAGCTGTGTTCCTGTACCCGATAATGTGTTTTCTCCTCTACTGTATAAGTTCTGACGGAAAAGGAGGTGTAAAGGCAACGCCATCCGTTACCCCCATATCCCATACATACGTATCTGCTCCGCCTCCTGTTAACGTAAACGTTTGACCATCACGAATGTTGGTGCGGGTGTTGTGCTGTTACTGTAGGGTTATTGTAAACAATTACATCAACCGCATCTGTATTGGTGCAGCCTGTTGTCGCATCAGTACCCGTAACTGTAATTGTTAATGGCCCTGCTGCTGCGGGAGTAAACGGTACACCATCCAGCACACCCATGTTCCATTCGTAAATATCTGCACCAGCACCCTCAAACGTAAATGACTCGCCTAAACAAATGGTTGACGTCCACATCACAACTACGGTGGGGTTTTCATTTAACGTAACTACAACCGTATCGTTGTTTGTTGCCGAACCAGAAGCAACGTCCGTTCCTGTAACGATATATTCAATTGGTCCCAAATCAGTAGGAAGATGTTACAATGCACGTGCTCGACAAGTTTCGACGTTAAATGCGTAAGTTATCTGCACCACCTGCTGTAAACGTACACCATTAACCTCGCACAATTCATAATCATCCGCATCTAAAGTAACATCCGGTAAAGCTCTACCGTTACCTCCTGTGTATATGTCCCGGGTGAATCGCTTCCACAACCTGTATTGTACATGTATGTTAAAAGGTTCGCGCGCCAATTGGAAGCATGTCGATCCGGGTCATCCCCATTTTGTTGTGGTCATACCACCAAACGTACGCGACCAGCGCACTGCAGCATTTTTCAGCTCATACAACTTTACTCGCGTCTATGTTTATTACCATTAATGTTGTTAGTCCTGTACCTTCAATCAATGCATGTCCAAACCAGTTGCCGTCCAACACGAAGTCTGTGGGTAATTCTAGTTGCATCAAATCAGGCAGGTCATAAGGTCTGGATTTCTCCCATATCCACATAAATGGTCCTGGGGTATAATCAAGTAATGTACCGTCAAAGCCAAACTCCATGTCTGTCCCCTCATTTGGTGCAGAGTTTAAGAGTAATCAACCACCAGCTTCAACCCACTCTTCTATAATTACAAGGTTGGCAATTAAAAATGTATTTAATTCAGTAGCTTGTCCATCACTACCATCCATAAAAACAAATCCTGTAGTTGGTGCAAAAAACAATAAGGTGTTCCGGTTTTAAATGCTTCTAACGTCCATCCTACAAGGCAGGAACACCTACGTCCATTTCAGCATTGTTGGTGGTAGATACCCACAGGTTACCAATATTTGATTTCATATAATACGCATCACCGTCGCCTCCACCACCTGTGCAGTTTCATAGGTTATGGTGTGTGTGCCGGGTTAGGGCTCATGCAGGGTCAAATGTTGTACCAGTCATTCCCGGGGTGGCCAATGTTCCACCACCAGGGTATGCTTCTAGCGTTAACGGGTTGGTCGCTTGAACCAATAAATAGAATCAAGCCCTGTGAAAGAGCATTGGGCATTTGCTTTTTGCCATGCGGTTAAGGGCTTTCAAAAAACTAAAAGTTTGTTTCCAAAACGTAGAAATGTATTGCATAAGTTATTTGTTAACACTTCACCTCTGATATGATTGATTAAACGAAAAGAGAGGTAATAGCTTTCCTTTAGTTTAATTTTTTCTAAATCCTAACACTTCTAACATTGTTTTGTTAAGAATATATCACATTCACAGGTTTAGCTGTTGGTTATGATAATAATACGAAAAAAAAAAGGGATGGTTGCTAAGTGGGTTTGAATTTATTGGGGTGGGTGAGGTGTTTAATTTTTGACATATACATTAAATAAATAAACAGTGAATAATGAACGAGCATAATTTTGAGCGGTGTTCTAATCAAGCACATTATTTTATGTTATGAAATGCTTATTTTTAGGATTGTTAAAAATTTAAAGTTATAGAATGAAAAAAACAATTAGCACAACAGATGCGCCAGCCGCGATTGGCCCATACAGTCAAGCGGTGCAATACGGAAATTTACTGTTTACAAGTGGTGGAATATCGCGATAAAGCCCGAAAACCAACACCTTAATTGATGGAGATGTTACCGCAAGAACACATCAAGTTATCCAAAATTTAAAAGCTGTTTTAAAAGCGGCAAACACGAGTTTTAAACAGGTTATTAAAACTTCAATTTTTTTAAAGGATATGAATGATTTAGACGCAGTTAACACGGTGTATGCTTCTTATTTTGAAAGTGATTTTCCAGCACGCGAAACGGTTCAGGTTGCCCAACTACCAGAGGATGTGCACGTGAAATTTCTATGATTGTGGGACAGGTTTCTTCCAATAAAAAATAAGAAAACCCGCCGTGAAGTAGAGGGTCACTTCAGTAACAGAACCAATAGTCGAGTGAACCAATTTCATTTCTCATGTTAGCCATACCATTAATATTAGGGAGGCTAAAACACCTGCCAATGCGAGAAAATGTAAATAAGTAAACCCACTTTTTTTGCGGTAAACTAAAATTAAGGCAATGAATATAGCGCCATAATAACTATTTGCACGGCTGAGTGTGAAAATTAGCTATTAATCGTATCTGTGTAACCATCAGTGTTAGGACACGCTTACATAGTGCGAACGAATGTTCGGTGCATTGTGTAAATTTGCTAAAAGGATTAAGGACAATAACGTAAGAAGGTGCCATGAGAAGAGGTAAAGCCAAACAATAAACCCTACGATAACCGACATACGTGTTAAAAAATCGGGTTTTTTTTTCCCTAACAACGCACGTTTTAAACGTTGAAAAACGGTTGTTTTTTTGGTCAATGTCTTAGATGCTTCCATGTACTACGCAATTTTTTCTTTTTTTGTTAAGGTGACGGTTCCCAATATTGAACCAATCCATTTTTTAAAAATGCGCTTACTTAGTTTTGATGGAATTTCCATTTTTTGAATAGAGTGAACAGGAAATTTTACGTGATTAGTGTTAGGGCACATAATTTTTAGCATTCTCCCCATTGGCTAGAACGGTTATAGTTAGCGAATAATCTTGTAATTTTTCAATAACCTCACTTAACGTTGTTTTAATTGGTTCATCGTTCTTTGGGGTATGCATCTCCTAACATTTGCCGAGCCACCCAATTGTCCACTACTACCGGCCAAAGTTGTGTTACTTTTGTCGGTTGTTCCTGTTTCTGTGCGAACACCCAAAATCCGAGATTCAAAGGCAGGGTTTGAACATTTCCAACATAAAGCCAATATTGTCTAATGCCTCTACCAAAAATTGATTCGTAAGAATAAACACCGTGTACATAGTGTTTAAAAAAGGCTGTGGAGTCTTCTGTGCATATTTTTCGCAAATGGCTTGGTAATCTTTTTCTGTATAGCCTTTATTTTTTAATGCAAATTTGAGATCGATTGTTTCATCACGTCATGTATTGAAGCTTTGTTTTTACTTGCTGTAGGAAGTTTTATATCCATTACAAAAGCCAATAAGGCACCTTAGTTGTAATAGATACTTTGCGGTTAGGCGCACCAGGTACGTAACCATCCAGCCACGTGTCCCAACTAGAGGCGGCAACAAATAATTTTTAAACATGCAAAAATCTAAAAGTGGCGCATTAATAATTTTTGATTTTCTGTTACGTACCAATTAAATCTTTAACGCCGGAAGCTGCTAATATAGCGTGTCTCCTTCATCAGTGGTTACACCTTGTGACGTAGCCCGATGCGAAAAGTTTTATTTAGCATAGTTATCAGGGATACATTGTTACCGGCGAATACTTTTAATATTCCCAAACGTGGTATAACTTTTCCGAACTTACGCCTAACAGTTCATTATAAAAGCTGCCCATAATATCTGCGAAAAGCCGCGGGCAATAACGGTGCTCGTTGTATGTTCTACTCCATGATAAGCTTTCATGGGTAAAATCTGAAATAAAAAATGATATTCATCCAACGGAAAACCAACATGTTTCATTGATCGACTGCTGAAAACGTTCTATTTGATAACCTGTAAACTTTTCGAAAATAGGCTTTTAGCTTATCCCAATTAAGCTCCACTGCACCTTGAAACCATAAGTGAAAAGTTTTACCATGCACTGTATAAGTGTCATGCTGCATAGATGCGCTCACGCTAAACGGGCTATGGATCGATTCATGAAAACTGTTGCGTTTAGTATAATCGTGATTTTCATGCGGAGCCCCACAAGCCAACTCAAAGTGACCAGGGATGATAAGTTTCAGCTCGCAAGGTTTATTTTGCTCATTCGGATCATAAATTAAGCAGTTTACAGGATTGACATAAAGTTGTATGTCATCCATAAAACTTGAACCAGCATTAAGCTAGCAGCATAATAATCGTACGCGACTGTGAAAGAGGAGGGGTTTTTGCAATTTACCTTTCAGGTATCTTTTCCTGTTTTTTTTGCTGTTAATTTTTTGTTGTTTTCATCAAACACGCCAAATCGCGTAGTTTTGGCAAATTTACCAAGCTGGTAACATCTTGGGCGCCATGCCGGAAATTGAAGCGTAATTGTACATTTTTTTCAGTTTTAAAAACAGCTTCTATGGGAATGTATTGTAAATGTGGTTTTGGTAATGTAATGTATACTTCATGTAGTTGATGTATTCGTGTTATTCGTAATCAAAATCTTCAATAATTATTTCAACGGGCTCACCTTGGTTACCCATTGTACCCGGTACACCGCCAATTCCTTTTTGCCCACCTTGTGCACGTTTTGCCCTGCGGCAACGGCACCCGCTTTACCGGCGTCTCCGGCTTGCCCCAATTTACCGCCTTGCCCTCCGTGGTTTAAAAACAGTAATTTTACGTTGAATTTCGTTGGCATTGGTGTGCAAAAAAACGTGTACCGTTCCGCCATTGCCCCAATGGCTTCGTTGCCACCGTTACCGCCATTTCCGCCATCACCGGGGCTTTTGTTTTTTCCATCTTTAATGACCCTTCTTTGCCTTTTCCGCCATCACCACCTCGTCACCGTTGCCGCCATTGCCTCCGTTTACTAAAATACGTATGCCAAAGCCTTTATCTTTATAGCGGTAGTAGTAAACATTATTGTCCACCAAATCAACCACTTTAACGCCGTACGTATGAGTTTTAGCCATTTTCCAATACTTATAGGTTAATCATGGCATTTTCACCAGCTGCCCCAGTCTGCACCATGGTCACCGTCATTTCCGTTAGACCAATTAACGGAGTAGAACGGTTCCTGGCACTTATTGCCTTCTGCACCAGCTTTTCCCGAAAATTTATTTTTAATTCACCGTTGTAATTAAAAATGGAATGGTCTCTGAAAAGGTGTGACTTTTTTCATCTTGCACGTAGGTGGCTTTTACTTCAATAACGTCTTTTTTTAATGAGTCGGGATACCCATATGATAAAAAGACCGCCGTTTCGATAAGTCGCACCGCTTGCCGTTACCGTTAGTTCCTTTTTTTCGGTTATCTTTTTTTCTTTTCCGTCGGTGTAAACCAAAATGGTATTTAACTTAAATGAATAGCCGTAATTGATGTTGGCCTCTTGTACTGTACTCCATTTTTATTTTGTCGACCGTTCGGTTTCTATTAAACACAGCACAGCCGCTTAGTAAAATCAAAAATCCTAAAAAGATTATATGAAGGGTTTTCATTCTTATTGTTTAAGTGGAATCAAAAATAAAATAATCTTCAAGGCTTTCAAATATTATGGCATAATTACTTAAATTCGCATTTAGAAAATTTTTAAGATATGACATACGATATTATAGTTATTGGAAGTGGACCGGAGGATATGTAGCAGCCATTCGAGCTTCACAACTTGGGTTAAAAACTGCAGTTGTTGAAAAAGCCGAATTAGGTGGTGTTTGCCTGAAACTGCGGGTGTATTCCTACAAAAGCGCTATTAAAAAGTGCAAATGTTTTTGAATATATTAACCATTCAACTGACTATGGTATTACCGTTAAAAATGCAGAGGCTGACTTAGGGAATATCGTAAAAAGAAGTAGAGGAGTTGCTGAAAAAATGAGTGGAGGTGTTAAGTTCTTAATGAAAAAGAATAAAATTGACATTTTAGCTGGTACTGGTAAAGCAAAAGCCGGTAAAAAAGTAGTGGTGACAGATGAAAAAGGAGAAGAAAAAGAATATACAGCAAACAAAGCTGTGATTTTGGCAACGGGTGCACGCTCAAGACAATTGCCAAACTTGCCGCAAGATGGCAAAAAAATTATTGGTTACCGTGATGCCATGGTGCTGCCAAAACTACCCGAAAAAATGGTTGTTGTTGGTTCGGGTGCCATTGGTGTTGAGTTTGCTTACTTTTATAAAACAATGGGTGTAGAGGTTACGGTTGTTGAATTTATGCCAGCAATTGTACCGGTAGAGGATGAAGAGGTTTCAAAACAACTGGAGCGTTCATTTAAGAAGCAAGGGATGAAAATTATGACAAATTCATCTGTTGAATCTGTTGATACGAGCGGTAAAGGTTGTAAAGTAAAAGTAAAAACTAAAAAAGGAGAAGAAAGTTATAGAATGTGATATTGTACTTTCAGCTGTGGGGATAGAAACGAACTTAGCTGATATTGGGCTAGAAGATGTTGGCATTGCAACAGACAAAGGAAAGTATTGGTGAATGATTATTACCAAACAAATATTCCGGGCTTTTATGCTATTGGAGACATTGTTTCTGGAAGGCAGTGGCACACGTAGCTTCTGCAGAAGGAATTATTTGTGTTGAAAAAATTTCGGGAATGAACGTTGCGCCACTAGATTATGGAAACATACCCGGCTGTACGTATTGCTCTCCAGAAGTAGCTCCGTTGGGATGACCGAGAAAGCTGCAAAAGAAGCAGGATATGAAGTGAAAGTTGGTAAATTCCCATTCTCAGCTTCCGGTAAAGCAAGTGCTGCCGGAGCAAATGAAGGATTCGTTAAACTAGTTTTTGATGCTAAATATGGTGAACTATTAGGCGGCCACATGATTGGAATGAATGTAACTGAAATGATTGCTTAAATTGGGGCCATTCGCAAGTTAGAAAATGACAGGCATGAAATTATTAAAACGGTGCATCGACACCCTACGTTAAGTGAGGCGATTATGGAAGCTGCCGCAGCGGCTTATGATGAAGTGATTCATTTATAAAGCAAAATAAAAGGTATAGAGAAGCATCAGCCAATTTGGTTGGTGCTTTTTTTGTTTTAAAAAAGGTATGATAAGGCAACGAAAGCTATTTCGTGCGCCTTTATCGGTAAGAAAAAAGCACACGTTTTTGTCAAAAAAAATTACTTAATTGAGTATTTATACTGTTTTTTAAAGTGTTACAACGTTTTAACTTTACATTATTCATTACGCCCAAAACGAGTGAAAGTATTTTACAAGTAAAAAACTGGCGGTGAATTGCGAATTGATAAGAATTATTTAGAGTAGGGTTTTTATTATAATTCAACCCGATTCGCAAGTTTAGCCCCAGTGTAAGTAGCAAATCAATATCCATCTTGGCAACGTTCAAGGTGGATATTGTGGTTTATTGGGTAAGATTTATAAAAAATGCGTAGAAATACGCTTTTTTTTTGTTGCTAGCTTATATAGATTTGCTTCAACATTAATACCCAAAGCAGTTGATGAGCTGATACTGTTAACGAACAGTATCAGTTTTTCAAAAATAACTAGTCCTGTGGCAACAACCTAACGGTTGGATTAAGAGTAGAGTTTTTCGTGGTAATTTGGTCATCTTGACAGATTGTCACAGGACTTAGTAAAGTAGCAAACGAATCCCTTTTACTTTTTAGTAGAAGGGATTTGTCTTTTTCTAAATAAACGCTTACCCGATAAACGAGTGGATTGCCAAATGTTTTTAAATGGCATGTATAGGTTTTTAGTAAAGCTGTCATAATTCACACGCTCTTTAGTTCCTAATCCAAACCGTAATTTTTCTCCTTTTTTTTGAGGGTACTAACGTTCCGAATAGCCAATCCCATAAAGCAAATTTTGCTCCAATATTTTTATCTGAATGCTTGGGGTTATCACTGTGGTGAATTTGGTGTTGCCGTGGGCTGATGAAAATCCGCTCTAAAAAATTAAAATAGCCCAGCTTAACATGCGAGTGCCGTAAATTGGTGCCCCAAATCAAAAAAATACCGGTAAAAATGTTTGCGTTAAAAAATAAATATAACCCTACCTGGTTGGTTGAATTTTCATTTTCACCAACAGAAACACTTGTCTATTATACACTTGCTTTGGTGGTAATGTATGATTTGGTATTTTATTTGGTGCATTTGGCAATGCATAAAATTCCATTTTTGTGGGAGTTTCATAAAATTCACCATTCAGCCACTACGTTAAACCCCGTTACACAATATCGGCTGCACCCGGTTGAGCTTTTAATTAATAATTGTGCTTATGTTTTTGTTTCTGCCTTATTAATGGGCGTTTTCGATTATTTTTCAACCAACCAGGTAGGGTTATATTTATTTTTTAACGCAAACATTTTTACCGGTATTTTTTTGATTTGGGGCGCCAATTTACGGCACTCGCATGTTAAGCTGGGCTATTTTAATTTTTTAGAGCGGATTTTCATCAGCCCACGGCAACACCAAATTCACCACAGTGATAACCCCAAGCATTACGATAAAAATATTGGAGCAAAATTTGCTTTATGGGATTGGCTATTCGGAACGTTAGTACCCTCAAAAAAAGGAGAAAAATTACGGTTTGGATTAGGAACTAAAGAGCGTGTGAATTATGACAGCTTTACTAAAAACCTATACATGCCATTTAAAAACATTTGGCAATCCACTCGTTTATCGGGTAAGCGTTTATTTAGAAAAAGACAAATCCCTTCTACTAAAAAGTAAAAGGGATTCGTTTGCTACTTTACTAAGTCCTGTGACAATCTGTCAAGATGACCAAATTACCACGAAAAACTCTACTCTTAATCCAACCGTTAGGTTGTTGCCACAGGACTAGTTATTTTTGAAAAACTGATACTGTTCGTTAACAGTATCAGCTCATCAACTGCTTTGGGTATTAATGTTGAAGCAAATCTATATAAGCTAGCAACAAAAAAAAAGCGTATTTCTACGCATTTTTTATAAATCTTACCCAATAAACCACAATATCCACCTTGAACGTTGCCAAGATGGATATTGATTTGCTACTTACACTGGGGCTAAACTTGCGAATCGGGTTGAATTATCATGAAAAAACCCTACTCTAAATAATTCTTATCAATTCGCAATTCACCGCCAGTTTTTTACTTGTAAAATACTTTCACTCGTTTTGGGCGTAATGAATAATGTAAAGTTAAAACGTTGTAACACTTTAAAAAACAGTATAAATACTGAATTAAGTAATTTTTTTTGACAAAAACGTGTGCTTTTTTCTTACGGATAAAGGCGCACGAAATAGCTTTCGTTGCCTTATCATACCTTTTTTAAAACAAAAAAAGCACCAACCAAATTGGCTGATGCTTTTCTATACCTTTTATTTTGCTTTATAAATGAATCACTTCATCATAAGCCGCTGCGGCAGCTTCCATAATCGCCTCACTTAACGTAGGGTGTGGATGCACCGTTTTAATAATTTCATGCCCTGTAGTTTCTAACTTGCGAATGGCCACAATTTCAGCAATCATTTCAGTTACATTCATTCCAATCATGTGGCCGCCTAATAGTTCACCATATTTAGCATCAAAAACTAGTTTAACGAATCCTTCATTTGCTCCGGCAGCACTTGCTTTACCGGAAGCTGAGAATGGGAATTTACCAACTTTCACTTCATATCCTGCTTCTTTTGCAGCTTTCTCGGTCATCCCAACAGAAGCTACTTCTGGAGAGCAATACGTACAGCCGGGTATGTTTCCATAATCTAGTGGCGCAACGTTCATTCCCGAAATTTTTTCAACACAAATAATTCCTTCTGCAGAAGCTACGTGTGCCAATGCCGGTCCAGAAACAATGTCTCCAATAGCATAAAAGCCCGGAATATTTGTTTGGTAATAATCATTCACCAATACTTTTCCTTTGTCTGTTGCAATGCCAACATCTTCTAGCCCAATATCAGCTAAGTTCGTTTCTATCCCCACAGCTGAAAGTACAATATCACATTCTATGGTTTCTTCTCCTTTTTTAGTTTTTACTTTTACTTTACAACCTTTACCGCTCGTATCAACAGATTCAACAGATGAATTTGTCATAATTTTCATCCCTTGCTTCTTAAATGAACGCTCCAGTTGTTTTGAAACCTCTTCATCCTCTACCGGTACAATTGCTGGCATAAATTCAACAACCGTAACCTCTACACCCATTGTTTTATAAAAGTAAGCAAACTCAACACCAATGGCACCCGAACCAACAACAACCATTTTTTCGGGTAGTTTTGGCAGCACCATGGCATCACGGTAACCAATAATTTTTTTGCCATCTTGCGGCAAGTTTGGCAATTGTCTTGAGCGTGCACCCGTTGCCAAAATCACAGCTTTGTTTGCTGTATATTCTTTTTCTTCTCCTTTTTCATCTGTCACCACTACTTTTTTACCGGCTTTTGCTTTACCAGTACCAGCTAAAATGTCAATTTTATTCTTTTTCATTAAGAACTTAACACCTCCACTCATTTTTTCAGCAACTCCTCTACTTCTTTTTACGATATTCCCTAAGTCAGCCTCTGCATTTTTAACGGTAATACCATAGTCAGTTGAATGGTTAATATATTCAAAAACATTTGCACTTTTTAATAGCGCTTTTGTAGGAATACACCCCCAGTTCAGGCAAACACCACCTAATTCGGCTTTTTCAACAACTGCAGTTTTTAACCCAAGTTGTGAAGCTCGAATGGCTGCTACATATCCTCCGGGTCCACTTCCAATAACTATAATATCGTATGTCATATCTTAAAAATTTTCTAAATGCGAATTTAAGTAATTATGCCATAATATTTGAAAGCCTTGAAGATTATTTTATTTTTGATTCCACTTAAACAATAAGAATGAAAACCCTTCATATAATCTTTTTAGGATTTTTGATTTTACTAAGCGGCTGTGCTGTGTTTAATAGAAACCGAACGGTCGACAAAATAAAAATGGAGTACAGTACAGAGGCCAACATCAATTACGGCTATTCATTTAAGTTAAATACCATTTTGGTTTACACCGACGGAAAAGAAAAAAAGATAACCGGAAAAAAGGAACTAACGGTAACGGCAAGCGGTGCGACTTATCAAAACGGCCGTCTTTACATTGATGGGTATCCCGACTCATTAAAAAAAGACGTTATTGAAGTAAAAGCCACCTACGTGCAAGATGAAAAAAGTCACACCGTTTCAGAGACCATTCCATTTAATTACAACGGTGAATTAAAAATAGATTTTTCGGGAAAAGCTGGTGCAGAAGGCAATAGTGCCAGGAACCGTTCTACTCCGTTAATTGGTCGTAACGGAAATGACGGTGACCATGGTACAGACGGGGCAGCTGGTGAAAATGGCCATGATTTAACCGTAAACATTTGGAAAATGGCTAAAACTGATATGTATGGCGTTAAAGTGGTTGATTTGGTGGACAATAATGTTTACTACTACCGCTATAAAGATAAAGGCTTTGGCATACGTATTTTAGTAAACGGAGGCAATGGCGGCAACGGTGGCGACGGTGGTGATGGCGGAAATGGCAAAGAAGGGTCAATTAAAGATGGAAAAAACAAAAGCCCCGGTGATGGCGGAAATGGCGGTAACGGTGGCAACGGAGCCATTGGTGGCAATGGCGGAACGGTATATGTTTTTTTGCACACCAATGCCAACGAAATTCAACGTAAAATTACTGTTTTAAACCACGGAGGGCAAGGCGGTAAATTGGGGCAAGCCGGAGACGCCGGTAAAGCGGGTGCCGCTGCCGCAGGGCAAAACGCTGCACAAGGTGGGCAAAAAGGAATTGGCGGTGTACCGGGTACAATGGGTAACCAAGGTGAGCCCGTTGAAATAATTATTGAAGATTTTGATTACGAATAACACGAATACATCAACTACATGAAGTATACATTACATTACCAAAAACCACATTTACAATACATTCCCATAGAAGCTGTTTTTAAAACTGAAAATAAAAGTACAATTACGCTTCAATTTCCGGCATGGCGCCCAGGACGTTACGAGCTTGGTAACTTTGCCAAAAATGTACGTGCATTTGGCGTGTTTGATGAAAACAACAAAAAATTAACAGCAAAAAAAACAGGAAAAGATACCTGGAAGGTAAATTGCAAAAACACCTCTTCTATCACAGTTGCGTACCATTATTATGCTGCTGAGCTTAATGCTGGTTCAAGTTTTATGGATGACATACAACTTTATGTCAATCCTGTAAACTGCTTAATTTATGATCCGAATGAGCAAAATAACCCTTGCGAGCTGAAACTTATCATCCCTGGTCACTTTGAGTTGGCTTGTGGGGCTCCGCATGAAAATCACGTTATTAAATGCAACAGTTTTCATGAATTGGTCGATAGCCCGTTTATTGCTAGCGCATCTATGCAGCATGACACTTATACAGTGCATGGTAAAACTTTTCACTTATGGTTTCAAGGTGCAGTGGAGCTTAATTGGGATAAGCTAAAAGCCGATTTTGAAAAGTTTACAGGTTATCAAATAGAACGTTTCAGCAGTCGATCAATGAAACATGTTGGTTTTCCGTTGGATGAATATCATTTTTTATTTCAGATTTTACCCATGAAAGCTTATCATGGAGTAGAACATACAACGAGCACCGTTATTGCCCTGGGGCCTTCGGCAGATATTATGGGCAGCTTTTATAATGAACTGTTAGGCGTAAGTTCGCATGAGTTATACCACGTTTGGAATATTAAAAGTATTCGCCCGGCAGAAATGCATCCCTATAACTATGCTAAAGAGAATTTTTCGCATTTAGGCTATGTTGCAGAAGGTGTAACCACTTATTTAGGAGACGTGATATTAGCAGCTTCCGGCGTTAAAGATTTTAATTGGTACGTAACAGAAATTGAAAAATTATTAATGCGCCACTTTTACAATTTTGGACGCTTTAACTATTCTGTTGCCGCCTCTAGTTGGGACACGTGGCTGGATGGTTACGTACCTGGTGCGCCTAACCGCAAAGTATCTATTTACAACGAAGGTGCCTTATTGGCTTTTGTAATGGATATAAAAATTCGTACAGCAAGTAAAAACAAAGCTTCAATACATGACGTGATGAAAGAACTGTACCTCAATTTTGCATTAAAAAATAAAGGCTATACAGAAAAAGATTACCAAGCCATTTGCGAAAAATATGCAGATACAGACTTGACAGCCTTTTTTAAACACTATGTACACGGTGTTTATTCTTACGAATCAATTTTGGTAGAGGCATTAGAGAATATCGGCTTTATGTTGGAAATGTCTCCAAACCCTGCCTTTGAATCTCGTATTTTGGGTGTTCGCACAGAAACAGGGACAGAAACCCCAACAAAAGTAACACAACTTTGGCCGGGTAGTAGTGCAGAATTGGGTGGCGTAATGTTAGGAGATGTAATAACCGCAGTAAATGATGAACCAATTAAAACAACGTTAAGTGAGGTTATTGAAAAATTACAAGATTATTCGCTAACTATAACCGTTGAGCGAATGGGAAGAACGCTAAAAATTATGTGCCCTAACACTAATCGCGAACATTTTCCTGTTTACTCTATTCAAAAAATGGAAATTCCATCAAAACTAAGTAAGCGCATTTTTAAAAAATGGATTGGTTCAGATTGGGAAACCGTCACCTTAACAAAAAAAGAAAAAATTGCGTAGTACATGGAAGCATCTAATACATTGACCAAAAAAACAACCGTTTTTCAACGTTTAAAACGTGCGTTGTTAGGGAAAGAAAAACCCGATTTTTTAACACGTATGTCGGTTATCGTAGGGTTTATTGTTTGGCTTTACCTCTTCTCATGGCACCTTCTTACGTTATTGTCCTTAATCCTTTTAGGAAATTTAGACAATGCACCGAACATTCGTTCGCACTATGTAAGCGTTGGAAACACCTATGGTTACACAGATACGATTAATAAGCTAATTTTACACTCAGCCGTGCAAATAGTTATTTATGGCGCTATATTCATTGCCTTAATTTTAGTTTACCGCAAAAAAAAAGTGGGTTTACTTATTTACATTTTCGGGCACATTGGCAGTGTTTTAGCCTCCCTAATATTAATGGGTACGGCCTACATGAGAAATGAAATTGGTTTACTCGACTATTGTTTGGTCACTGTAGTCACCCTCTACTTCACGGCGGGTTTTCTTATTTTTTATCGGAAGAAACCTGTCCCACAATCATAGAAATTTCCACGCGCACATCCTTGGGTAGTTGGGCAACCTGAACCGTTTCGCGTGCTGGAAAATCACTTTCAAAATAAGAAGCATACACCGTGTTAACTGCGTTGAAATCATTCATATCCTTTAAAAAAATTGAAGTTTTAATAACCTGTTTAAAACTCGTGTTTGCCGCTTTTAAAACAGCTTTTAAATTTTGCATAACTTGATGTGTCTCTGCGGTAACATCTCCATCAATTAAGGTGTTGGTTTTCGGGTTTATTGCTATTTGACCACTTGTAAACAGTAAATTTCCGTATTGCACCGCTTGACTGTATGGGCCAATTGCGGCTGGCGCATCTGTTGTGCTAATTGTTTTTTTCATTCTATAACTTTAAATTTTTAACAATCCTAAAAATAAGCATTTCATAACATAAAATAATGTGCTTGATTAGAACACCGCTCAAAATTATGCTCGTTCATTATTCACTGTTTATTTCATTGAATGAATATGTCAAAAATTAAACACCTCACCCACCCCAATAAATTCAAACCCACTTAGCAACCATCCCTTTTTTTTTTCGTATTATTATCATAACCAACAGCTAAACCTGTGAATGTGATATATTCTTAACAAAACAATGTTAGAAGTGTTAGGATTTAGAAAAAATTAAACTAAAGGAAAGCTATTACCTCTCTTTTCGTTTAATCAATCATATTGAATAGGTGAAGTGTTAACAAATAACTTATGCAATACATTTCTACGTTTTGGAAGCAAACTTTTAGTTTTTTGCTTGCCTTAACCGCATGGCAAACAGCAAATGCCCAATGCTCTTTCACAGGGCTTGATTCTATTTATTGTTCAAATGACGAACCCGTTACGCTAGAAGCAGACCCCGGTGGTGAAACGTTCTCAGGACCGGGAATGACTGGTACAACATTTGACCCTGCATTAGCCGGACCCGGCACACACACCATAACCTATGAAACTGCCGGCACAGGTGGTGGAGGCGACGGTGATGCGTATTATATGAAATCAAATATTGGTAACCCGTGGGGATCTACCACCAACAATGCTGAAATGGACGTAGCGTTTGGCCCGGGAGGATGGACGTTAGAAGCATTTGAAACCGCAGACCCTGCGATTGTTTTTGCACCAACTACAGGATTTGTTTTTATGGATGGTAGTGATGGACAAGCTACTGAATTAAATACATTTTTAATTGCCAACCTTGTAATTATAGAAGAGTGGGTTGAAGCTGGCGGTCGATTACTCTTAAACTCTGCACCAAATGAGGGGACAGACATGGAGTTTGGCTTTGACGGTACATTACTTGATTATACCCCAGGACCATCTTATGTGGATATGGGAGAAATTGTAGACCTTACGCACCCTGCCTATTTAGGACCAGAATTACCGACAGACTTTGTGTTGGACGGCAACTGGTTTGGACATGCATTGATTGAAGGTACAGGACTAACAACATTAATGGTAGATAACATAGACGCGAGTAAAGTTGTATTAGCTGAAAAATGCTGGAGCGCCGGTCGTGTAATGTTCGGTGGTATGACCACAACAAACTGGCATGACCCGGATCCACATGCTTCCAATTGGCGCGCGAACCTTTTTACATACATGTACAATACAGGTTGTGAAGCGATTGACCCCTGCACATATACACAGGAAGTAACGGTAGTAGCTTTACCGGATGTTACTTTAGATGCGGATGATTATGAATTGTGCGAGGGTGACGGTGTAACGTTTACAGCAGGTGGTGCAGATAGTTATGCATTTAATGTTGAAACTGTCGAGGACGGCATTGAATATTTCCCTACTGATTTGGGACCAATTGAATATATCGTTACAGGAACAGACGTTGCTTCTGGTTGTACAAACAACGATACGGTTGTAGTTACGTTAAATGAAAACCCCACCGTAGTTGCGAATGTGGATGTACCAACCATTTGTTTAGGCGAGTCATTTACGTTTGAGGGTGCTGGTGCAGATATTTACGAATGGGACATGGGTGTGCTGGATGGTGTACCGTTTACTCCCGCAGCAGCAGGGCCATTAACAATTACAGTTACGGGTACTGATGCGACAACAGGCTGCACCAATACAGATGCGGTTGATGTAATTGTTTACAATAACCCTACAGTAACAGCAAACACAACTGCACCTAATATTTGTGATGGTGAAACGTTTACGTTAACAGGAGGCGGAGCAGATACGTATGTATGGGATATGGGGGTAACGGATGGCGTTGCCTTTACACCTCCTGGTTTTGGACCAGTAACTTATACAGTAATAGGAGAAAACACATTATCGGGTTGTACAAACACAGCTACAATTGAGGTAACTATGCATGAATTACCAACGGTTACAGCTTCTGTGACTGAAATTGAAATTTGTGATGGTGAAACGATTACATTCAATGGTGGTGGAGCTGATGTTTACACATGGGATATGGGGGTAATAAATGGAGTTCCGTTTGTACCAACCACGTTAGGCACAACTACATATACCGTTACTGGCGAAGCAACTGATTTTGGTTGTACAAACACAGCTACAATTGATGTAACCGTGCACGAAATTCCGGACGTATCGGCTAATGCTTCTGATTCTGAAGTTTGCCTAGGCTCTTCAACTGTGCTCACTGGTAGTGGTGCTGATTCTTACGTTTGGGATGGTGGAATTGTGAATGGTATCCCTTTTACACCGGGTGGTTTAGGTAGTGCTGTTTACAATGTAGTAGGCACAACGGTAGAAGGTTGTTCTGCTGACGCCAGCATTACCATTACAACGATTGACTGTGAAATTGTAGAAGCCGGTTTTTTATATGACGATAATTTATGCTTAGGAGAATGTTTGACACTTACTGACACTAGTCTTGGTGTTACATTAACAACATGGGAGTGGGATTTTGGTGGAGCAGTTGAGCCAAACACCTCTACTTTGCAAAGTCCTACAATTTGTTTTGATTCCTTAGGCACTTTTGATGTTTCATTAACCATCACAAGTCTTTACGGTAAAGTTTCTACCGAAACAAAAACCATTTCAGTAAATCCAATACCAACCGTTGAGGCAGAGTATGACACCATTATTGTTCTTGGTAATTACGCTAATATTTATGCCACAGCGAGCACAACGGGTGAGTACCTTTGGGAGCCAAGTGAGCACGTAGACTGTCCTACTTGTGGCGTAACAACTGCAAGCCCTTATGACAGTACCATGTATACCGTTACGTTTACAGATGAAAACGGGTGCCAGGCAGATGACCAGGTTATGGTCTTGGTTAACTTTGTTGAGGATGTTGGTGTTCCTACAGCATTTTCACCAAATGGAGACGGCTTTAATGACATTTTATATGTAAAAGGTTCCGGACTAGCATCCGTTAACCTAGTTGTGTATAACAGGTACGGTGAAATTGTATTTGAAAGTGACGACCAAGAAATTGGATGGGACGGAACGTTTATGAATCGTGATGAAAACCCCGGTGTATTTACCTGGGTGCTTCAATACACATTCTTTAACGAAAAGCGGGGAATGCAAAAAGGAAATACAACATTAATCCGATAAAACAACGACTATGAAAAAGATTTATATCACATTGGCAGTTGTTTTAGGATTTACAACCGCTAGTTTAGCACAGCAAGACAAACATTTTAGCATGTTTAATGAATCGCCGGTATTTTTAAACCCGGCAACGGCAGGCATGTCACCACAGCAACTTCAATTATTTACAAACTTCAGAACACAGTGGATTACGGTTTCAGACCAGCCTTACAGAACGGTTACGGCAAGTGTTGATTGGCGCATGATGGATCCATTAGCAGATAAAGCGAGTAATTTTTTAGGTGCCGGTGTTAACTTTTACAATGACCGATCTGGGGTAAGTAAATACACCGTTAATGTCATTTCTTTCCCTATTAGTTACGCACTGCAAGTAGGTGCCGAAGATCATTTATCTTTTGGGATTCAACCCGCCTACTATCAACGTTCCATCTCTCCCGAAAATTTAACATGGGATAGTCAATGGGCTGGAAAAACATTTGACCAGGGGTTAAATAATAACGAGCAATTGTTAACGCAAAACCTCAGCATTAGCCGATTTGATATCGGCGCAGGTGTTTATTGGGAGAAGAAGGTAAGCCAATATACACAATTTAACCTAGGTGTAGCCGCTCACCATTTAACTAAGCAACGCGTAAACGTATTAAATAGCGATAGTCAATTGTTTAGAAAATTAACTTTTCATGGACAAGCAATTATTGGTACGGCAAATAAAAACGTTAAAATTATGCCAGCGTTTATTGGGTTTTTCCAAGGACCTAATAAAGCATTAACATTTGGTTCTGACGTTAATTTTTTACTTAAAGGAGAATCACTGCACACGGCTTATTTTAGCAATGCTCACATGACGTTAGGTGGTTACCTAAGAGTTGGAGATGCAGTTATTATAAAAACAATGCTTGAACTAAGCACATTAGCTTTTGGCGCATCTTATGACTTAAACGTATCGCGCCTTAACGTTGCCAGTAAAGGTGTTGGCGCTATGGAGTTTTTCATTCGTTACCGTTTGAATTATGAAGGGCGTACATTGGCAAACCCTACTATTAAAAAGGATTAAGCCTCTTACTCTAACCATAAAAAACCATCATTTCCATTTGGGGGATGATGGTTTTTTTAGTTGTTTTTTTTCAGTTAACTGGACGTAACCGGGCATAAATATTTTCGTTGAATCAATCATCCAACATTTCAATTAAATTTGTACTCGATTTTAAATTTACGCTTTAGTTAAAACAGTTGAAGGTTCTCATTTTAGATAATTACGATTCATTTACCTACAACCTACTCCATTATGTAGAAGGGTTTGATGTTGAGGTGGATGTTTGCCTGAACAATGAAGTTGATTTAGCCACCGTTGGTCAATATGACAAGGTTATCTTATCGCCCGGTCCGGGGCTGCCTAAAAATGCAGGTAAAATGCCTCAGCTATTGGAAGACTACTGGGATAAACTTCCGATTTTAGGCGTTTGTTTAGGTTTTCAGGCTCTAGTGGAGTTTTTTGGCGGAACGCTTTATAATCAAACAGCGGTAAAACATGGTATAAGTGAAACCTGCACAGTCAATTTAAATTCAAAACTTTTTAATGAAACCGCCCCACATTTTAAAATTGGGTTGTATCACTCCTGGGCGGCCGAACGAACGTCATTCCCTGCTTGCCTGCTTGAAACAGCGACATCTGAAAAAAATATAATTATGGGTTTTGAGCATAAAACAAAACCACTGGCAGGGGTTCAGTTTCACCCCGAATCTATCTTATCACAGCACGGTCATCAAATTGTTGAAAACTTTCTTTTTAATTTTCATTGAATTGCCTTAACTTTAAATTATAAATCCGCCACGAAGATGGTTCGCGATTTAAGTGCGCCTAGCGCACGCCCACGTAGTATGTTTTTGGTTCTTAACATTTTTTATATTAGTGCAACCTCAACTTACTGATGATAGGCCTCAATTGAACGCAAGTTCAATCATTTTTTAAAATGGTAACAGGGGATCTCAGACCTTAGTTGGTAGCGCTAACCATGCTGATTAGAGGAATTCCATCAATGGAAGCTATGTGGGTTTTTTTCTTTTTTTTCCTCTACTTTAAAACAACACACCCGATTTAAAACAATACTCCAAGTTTTAAGTTAATGGATACGCACTTACGTTAGTACTCACAAATATTCGCGCACCTGGTCATTATTAAGTCATCTAAAATAATGAGTGCAGCTAGTGCTAATTGCGAATAGTTTTGAGATGCATTTTTGAATCCGCCATACTCTGAGTGCCACATTGTAGTAATTAGCCCTTGCCCTCCTTTTGTGGGTTGCACAACGTTGGTCAGCACACGGTCTACATTTCCTGCTCCCGCGTGGTAACAATGCATCACCAATAACCTAAACCACAATGAATACTCTTCCTTCTCTCCTACTTCAATATTAAATTTGCGCATGATACGCTTAGCTTCAGGAATGCATGCCGTTCGAATCAAATGTGCTGAGGCTTTTGCGGATTTATCAAAATCTTTTCGCTCATCTACAAATTTATCTACTTTTAGACCATGGTTTCGCGCTACAGATTTCATTAACTGAAACGGACCTAACGCTCCAACATTTGAATACGCCAACTTACCCGGACTTTCGATTAATAAAATGGCTTGCGCATACCACGGATCTGTTTCATTCTGCACAAAAACATCTACACCTCTTGAAATACTGGGAAAAACTTTATCAAACTGATAAAAATCACTTTTGCCGGTTGTCATAAAAATGCGCTCGTCTGTAGCTAAACCAAAGTTTTTACGCAATGTGTCACGGTAACTTTCTTTTTCATCATCTGTTTGCTTATTCCATTCTGCCAGGGTAGTTAGTTCCAACACCTGGCGCGTAGCTGCAATGTTTATGATACTGGTTTGCGGGGACATGCGCATCACAAACTTCCAAAAACTTGGCTGCGCCAATGTATCCCAACGTTCTGTAAATAAATCGGGGGTTTTTACGAAATTAAGGGCAACAGAGTCTTCTTCTGCCAATGATACCTCAATAAGGTGTTTCGTTAAGTCTTTTTGCGCCCAACCACTTTTATTAATCAGTAAAAAAAATACAATTAACAGGTGTTGAGCAAGCACCAACATTTTTGTTTTTGCCATAGTCTATCAAAAATACACAATACGTTTTTTTATCGTTCTGTTTTAAATTGTGACTTTTGCACAATCTTTATTTAACAACGATAAAGTGTGAATTGGTTAACCTTTTTGAACAAAAATTTAGCCAAAAAAAGAGGCTCACTTTTCAGCCAGCCTCCTTTATTCATTTATTTATGTTTTTTTACTGCACCATTAATTTTTTAACGGTCGTTTGTTCTCCTTTTGTAATGACAACAGTATATAACCCTTTGGCAACACCTGTTAAGTCAATTGGTAAAATTAACTCACCATTAAGGTTACCATAGTTACGCATAGCCACTACTCTGCCATTCAAATCTGTCAAGGTAATGGTTACAGTCTCATTTTCAATCGCTCCCATCCAAACGTTAGCTAAGTTTTTAGCCGGATTTGGATACATTGAAACGTTTAATTGGTTTAATTCAGCTTCGCTTACACCGGACACCTCACTTAAAGCAGCACTCCCTGCGTTGTCAATATCTCCACTCGGGTCAATTAATAAGCCTACTAAATGTACTTCATCAATATTCCAGTTTTCATCAATGGGTACTGTAAACGTAACTTCATACGTCATTCCGGCTTCCATGTCTGCAGGAAAACTTTCTGCCAATCCGGCAAAGTTTGGATAAATGCCGCGTGCTACGTGATCGTAAACCATGTCTGCAGCGGGAACGGGGTTTGGTAACATTTCATAACCACCCATTTCTCCTGCTCCACCACCTGCATACGCATTTGCTTGTGCATAATCACTCCCTGTGCCGGTAACACCATCTTCTGTTATTACAAAAGCCACGCGGTAATCACCCGAAACACTTTCATTAAACGTTACTTCAAATAGTACATCCATTGTTTCAGCCCCATCTGTATAATTGGACGAAATAGAGCTAAACGTTGCCGTTGGCGCAAGTACTACACGCTCCAATAAATCTGTTTCAATTGCAGACGGATCAATATCGGCAATACGATCTACCAATACGCTTGGATATCCACCAACAGCAGCACTAATCGGGCCGTCATATTCATCAACTGTCATAGGATCGCCATTGTGTACAGCAATTCCAATAAAATGATCTGGATAACTTTCAACCATACGATCCAAATAAACAGCTCCGCGTGGACACCATGGGCACCACGTGCCGGTAGCTTCCTCTGCAACCACCATTTTGCCGTCTGCAGGTACGATTGGGTTTAACGCTAATACTTTCGTGTCATCACCAGCATCATCATCCGCCGCCATTCCGTTTACATTAGAAATGGTAGACATCATATCGTTTTCTCCTGCTATTAATGTTACTTCTCCTGTAAAGTCAACGTTATAAACACCTAACGAAGGAATTGAAACACCTGTAACTGTTTCTGAAATTGACTCGCCGTTATAGGTTAAATCAATATCAAAAGATGTAATAGTACTTGTACCTAAATTACGAACCGTTGCAGAAGGGCTAATGCCTGTTGTTGCTAAGCCGGAGGTATTTGAAATAGCGATTACCCCACCATTACGCTCAGGAAGTGTATAAGGCGTATGTTCAAACTGAATGTCATCCACATAATACCCTGCAAGGTTGTTTCCAACTGAATTTACGGGGTAAATATTTGCACTTGCCACTGCATTATTCTCTGCTGCGAATGTGCCAATTACTTCACCATCAATAGAAAGTTCCCATTCATTTGTATTTAAGTTAATAAAAATGCCTAGCGAAAACCATGTCTCTGCCGGGAAGGTTGTTTCTAGTAATACAGGGCCACCCGCATCAATTAGCAATCGTCCGTCATCTACCATTTGACAATTCATAGACCAAATAGACCCTACACTTTCTTCGCCCTGAAAATTAAAATAGGCACCTTTATTATCTTCAACATAAAACTTAGCTTTAAAAAGGGCTGTACCCGTTGTGTATTTATCTCCAAAAGGGACAACAATATCTTGCGGACCTCCTGTTGGAGAAGTAGTTGACAAATAAATGGAGTTTGAACCACTAAATGCCTCAACATCTGTAATTAGAGCATCCTCTGCTCCACCTGCTGCGCCACTCCATGTTGATACATTGGAGGAAACGACTGCGGCATAATCACCGGCGGTAAAACTGTCAAAATCTTCGTAAACGACTTGCCCGAAGCTTAATGCACAAGTCGCCAACCCTGCGCATAGCGTGTAAATTTTTTTCATGAAATTGTATTAAATTAGTTGATTAAAGCTAATGTATTTCATGGAGTTAACCCAACCAAACCTTTTTTATTATTGTATTCTTACTTTTTAAAGTATTGGTTAATTTTTGAAAGTGGTTTGCGAATAAAGGTGAAAATGCCCGGTTTTAAATCATTCATTTTCCACGCCTGCCGATCTTCTTTATTGGCTTTTAACCGATTAGCGAAAGAGGCATTGCTTTCTCCCCCTACGCGCATTTTTACAATGGTTTGGGGTAAGTATTTAATTTTGATGCGTTGTTTATGAATAACGCGAAGCATAAATTCATAATCTGCGGCGGAGCGAAGTTGTAAGGTGTAGCGCCCAAATTTTTCGTAAATTGATTTACGAACGAAAAATGTTGGGTGCGGTGGCATCCATCCTTTTTTGAAAGCTCCGTGGCTGTAATAACCCGATTTCCAGTTGCGAACAACTTTGTCTGTATTGGATTGGTTCACATACACCAAATCAGCATAAACACCGTCTACATCTTCTGTAAACATTTTTGCTATTTGTTCAATAACGGTGTTGTCTGCATAAAAATCATCTGAATTTAAAATACCAACTATGTCTCCGGTTGCTAAGCCAATGCCTTTGTTCATTGCATCATATATCCCCTTATCGGGTTCAGAAAGTACCGTTGCAATTTGGCTTTTATACTGTTCGACAATTGCTAATGTCTCGTCTGTTGATTTACCGTCAACAACAATGTATTCTATTTCTGCATAAGATTGACTAAGTACAGATTCTATGGTGTCTTTAATTGTATTTGCGGCATTGTAAGCAACCGTAATAATTGATATTTTTAAGGGTCGTGTCACGCTTTTTAATTCTGAAGTTAGTTCATTTCTCGTTTTCGTACAATCTCGGCAGGGTTTCCTCTATAAATCGTATAGCTTTCTAATGAAACTGAAGTAACAGAGCCCGTTGCCAAAATAGCATGAGAATGGCAGGTAACTCCACCTGTGACTGTACTTTTTGCACCAATCCAAACACCATCTTCTACTATAATGTCACCTACCATTAAATCAAATGTTGATTTTTTATAGTTATGGTTACCACACAGCAGCAAAGCACCTTGAGAAATACAAACATTGGATCCGATTTTCACTTTGCCTAAATTATCAATCCAGACCCGCTCACCAATCCATGAATGGTCTCCAATTTCTAAAAACCACGGGTATTTAATATTCACCCCCGGTTTTATTACAACACCTTTCCCAATTTTACATCCAAATAAGCGCAACACGCCTTTTTTTAAACCGCTAAACGGGTTCCAGGGGTTCATTAAAAAAAGGAGGTTGAAAAAATACCAGAGTCCTCTTTTAATTGGGTTTCCTGGGTTGTATTCGGGATTTGAAAAGGACGCTAAATCAACAGGCATTGTAAAATAATTTACGGTTGGCTTCTATTATACCTTCCTCTGAAATTTCATTCTTAAAATAATTATAAGATGCGTTTACCATCTCTAAATAGTCAGACACTTCTATGTGCACGCCTTCTTGTATCGCGTTTACCAGATTAGCCGGGTCAGAAATATCAACATCCCAACCTATTTTTTTTGCTTTTAAATCTCTCCAGGGGGTGTTTTGGCTAATCACTACCGGGCAACCGTTTGCCCATGCTTCTACAATGGCATGTCCATAATTTTCGTGGCTGGTTGGCAGTAATAAATAATCTGCATATAAAAATGTAGTAGGAATTAGCGCAGGACTCAACACACCCTTATATGCAATAGTGACGTTTCCGTATGTTTTTATTTCATTTTCGAATCCTTTATAATACGCTTCTTCCTCAATATTGCCGTAAATGTTAAATTCAACTTGCTGGTCGGTTTTTATCTGCTTCATAGCCTCAATAGCCAAGTGTAAATTTTTTTTTCGTGCAATACGGCTGATAAATACGAAGCGCGTAATCCCTGTTTTTCTTTTTGAATGATCTCTTCCATTTCTAATTGTTGCGCAGTAGGTATATTCTGAGCGACAACAATATCGGCATTTTTGCCAAAAACTTTTTTAATCTCTTTTTCTTCTTCAATCGTAGAGGCATGCCAAACCACACGCTTATATAACCGCATAAACTTGGCCAGTTGTAGAAATATTTTTTTCTTCTTAGCTTTAATTTCCAAAGCACCTGCGCCAAACATTCCTCTTGGTGCGATAACAACTGGTATTTTTTTGATCATTGTGAGCGGAACAAGCGTATAAAGCTTAGAAAATAGACTGTTTAAATATAAAATATGTGGATTGATTTCTAAAATATTGCCTTTTATGGCAGAAGGCTTCATATTCTCCCGGCTCATATATTTAATCATTACGCCATTTTTATCAAACCATTGATCGAGTTCAATACCCGGATAAGGTTCCGTCTCTCCCAAATCAAACGCACTGGTTAGAACGTAAAATTCAAATTCACCTTTTAGAGCGCTTACAATATTGGCAACCGAACGAATAGTTCACCAGCCTTAAAGCCAGGCTCATACCAATCCATACAAACAAGGATTCGCTTTCGGTTTTCTTCTTTATGATTATCTTGATTATCCTTCGATTCCATTTTCTTTTATCCAATCGCCTAAAACAACTAACGGCCATAAACGTGACCATGTAACTTGCTTGTTACCGTTCAAGAATGCTTTCCAGAATTTGTCTAACGCGTTATCCCGAAAGTAAGGAATCTTTTTCAATTCGTTTATACGCGATTCACAGAATGACCGCAGTTCGGTTTTCATCCATAATTCATAAGGCAAAACAAACCCCATTTTTTTGCGGTTGTAAATGCTTTCGGGAATCATATCTGAGAATGACTCTACCAATATTTTTTTTGGTGTTTCAGGGTTTTTAATTTCATCCCTTATTCCCAATACGTAGCTCACTAACTCATGGTCTAAAAAAGGCACGCGCACTTCTAACCCGTTTGCCATGCTCATTTGATCTGCGTCTCGCAATAGGGTGTTTTGCATATAGGTGCTCATATCAGCAACAGAAATACGGCTTAATGCGGGTAAGCCCCAACCTTCTTTGTTAAATCCCACTTGTTCATAAACGCTGCGTAACACCCGGTTTTCGGGCAATGCTTTTAAGTTAACGAGTTGGGTAATATGCTCATCTAAAAACACTTGCCTGTAATATTGATAAACGTACTCTAAATCAAACGTAGGTAGTTTTAGTAGTTCTTTAATTTTTGCTGACTCCACAGTGCCTTTTCGCAAATGGTTCAGCTGTCCCAATGGTTTGCGCAAATAAACCGGGAAACTATTTAGCCATTTTTTACCTTGTAGTTCTGGCACTTGGTTAAAAATACTATAACCACCAAATAATTCATCACCCCCCAAGCCTGATAGTGCCATTTTAATACCACTCTCGCGCGTTTTTTTTGAAACTACGTAAGTGTTTAAACCATCTCCACTTGGATGATCCATAAATTTTAACCCCTCTGGAATCAAGTCTTTAAAAGCTGATACGCTCAACTCTATTTCATGGTGATTGGTTTTGTAACGGTCGGCAATTTCCTTGGCATAAACCGCTTCAGAAAATTCCTCTTCTTTAAACGTTACAGAAAATGTATCGATTTTTTGCTTGTGGCGTTCAGCCATTAATGCAACAATAATGGAACTATCTATTCCTCCCGATAAAAATGCACCGAAAGGCACATCTGCCACTAATCTACGCTCAACACTTTTGCTCAGTTTATTCCGCACCTCTTGCCGCACCTCTGTTTTGGAGTTGCTCGCCACTTCATAGTCTTTAGTTAGTTTCCAATACGTGTTAAAAACCGGAGCACTTTCTGTATTTGTTGTAAGTGTTTGCCCCGGTAGCAGCATAAACACACCCTCTATTAATGTATAAGGCGCATGTACTGTTTGATAACGCAAATAATCCACTACACCGTCCGCCGAAAGTTTACGCGCCACTAAATTTGTAGCTAAAATTGATTTGAGTGAAGATGAAAAAATCAGCTCATTATTATCTAATACGTAATAAAGTGGCTTTATGCCTAAACGATCACGGGCTATGAACAGTTTTTTAGATTGATTATCCCATATTGCAAATGCAAACATGCCATTAAACAAACGCAGCGCTTTTTCACCATACTTAATGTAAGCAGCTAATGCTACTTCTGTATCTCCATCCGTTTTAAATGCATAATCAGTTAAACTGGCTTTAATTTCTTTAAAATTATAAATTTCACCGTTAAAAATAATTGTATATCGGCCGTCAGCAGATGAAAACGGTTGGTCGGATTGATCTGTCGGGTCGATAATGGAAAGTCTTCTATGCCCAAGGTGTACATGATGATCTGAAAATACACCTTCTGCATCCGGTCCGCGGTGTGCTAGCGCGCCGTTCATTTTTTGAATGACACTGGTGGGATGTATATTCTGAGTAAAGTTGAAAATGCCGTTTATTCCGCACATAACTGGAGTTCGTCTATGGTGTTGATCTTAAAATTCTGTTCAATGCATTTTTTTGGCGATCCAAAAAAGAAGTTTAAAATTACATAGTTTTATTCAATACCACCATACGGGCAGATTAAAATAATTTACTACTTTTAACTCCCTGTTAACAACCTTAATCGTTTTAAATTGGTAAATACAACAAAAAGTGAATCACGTTTAACGGCATTTATTGTCATTACCATTTTATTTTTTTTATGGGGCGCAATTACTTCTGTAAACGACGTTTTGGTTGGGTTTTATAAAGAGCAGCACAGTTTATCGGAACTAAAATCAATGCTTATTCTTTTTGCTTTTTTTGGTGCCTATGGTTTGGGGTCATTAGGGTATTACCTTTATTCGCAAAAAAACGGCGACCCAATAAACAAAGTTGGGTATAAGAAAGGGATGCTACTCGGGCTAATCGTTTCGGGTATTGGTTGTATCTCTCTTTATCCTGTCACTGCGCTTGATAATTATTATGCCATTTTAGTTTCATTTTTTGTAATTGGCTTAGGTTTAACACTTCTGCAAATTTCGTGTAATCCTTACATAGCTATATTGCCCGTCATCATCTGCAAGTTCACGTTTAAATTTATCACAGGGGTTTAACTCGCTTGGAACCACATTAGGCCGTTGGTTGTTGGGTTTTTATTGCTAAACTACCTTACTAAAAGCACGGCTATTCAAAACATCTATCTTTTTAATGGTATTTTATTTTTTGCAATTGCTGTTATTCTCCATTTCATAAAATTACCCGAATACAAAGCTGTTGAGCAAGTTGATTTAAAAGGAAGTGCCTTTGATTTTTCTCATTTACGATCGGGTATGCTAGCCATTTTTTTTTACGTCGGTGCAGAGGTTACTATTGGAGGTAAACTCATTGAATACATTCAGTTGCCCGAAATTGGTGGCCTTAGCGAGAATGATGCAACTACGTACATTGGTCTTTATTGGGGTGGCGCCATGGTGGGGCGTTTGGCAATATCTGTTATTTCAAGCGAAAAATTTAATGGAATTAAAAGAGCCATCTATGGACTGTTTACTGTAGTACTCATTTATTTGGCGCTAATTTTCTTTATAACGCTAAAATCAAAAGTATTGGAACAAGGGCAACCACTAAGTTTTAACGCCTTTGCAGAAATGTTTACCGAAACCCAATACATGCTCTGGTTTGTCGCCTTTCAGTATTTAGGGATGTTACTTTTCCAAAACTCGAGTAAGAAATTGCTCACACTCTTTTCAGTAATCATTACGCTTTGTTTAGTTGTGGCTTTTATCTACGGAGGGCAAGTTGCATTATGGAGCATTTTGGCTATTGGATTATTTAACTCTATTTTATGGTCTAATATTTTTACGTTGGCTATTGCAGAATTAAAAGCGTACACAAGTCAAGGTTCTTCTTTGCTGATTATTATGATTGTAGGAGGTGCCATATTGCCATTAGTAATGGGTTGGATTTCGGATATAACGGGAAGCCTTAGAGCGGCCTATCTTTTTCCAATAATTTCGTATCTTTACCTCATCTATTTTGGCCTGTACGGCAGTAAAATTAAGAAAACAGTATGAGCAACTATCTTGGTATAGATATTGGCGGAACAAACGTTGGTTATGGCATTGTAAACGCAGAGGGTGAGTTTTTATATGAAAACTCTGTGGAAACAAGTGCTTTTGAAACAGCAGAAAAACTAGCCTTATTCATTCATAACGACGTTAAAAAGAAACCCAGCTTTGTGGGGATAGGCATTGGCGCACCAAGCGTTAATGAAAAAACACAGTCCATTGAATATGCGCCAAACCTAAATTGGGGAGACGTTATTCCGTTATCTGAAATTTTTCACACTATTTTTAAAGTAGATGTAAAGTCGGTAAATGATGCGAATGCCTCTGCCATTGGTGAAAAGCGTTACGGAGAGGCTAAAGACATGGATAACTTTGTGGTAATTACCTTAGGTACAGGAATTGGAATGGGTATTTACATAGATGGTAAAGTTGTTGTTGGTGCCAACGGTTTAGCCGGAGAGCTTGGCCACACTACGATACACCGCGACGGACGCGAATGTAACTGCGGTAACTTTGGCTGTTTAGAAACGTACGTTGCTAAAGATGGAATTATAAAAACGGCGAAAGAAAAGCTAGAGTTTGGCAGTGGAGGTTCACTGTTAAATTCCATTTCACCCAGCCAGCTTTCGCCCGCAGAGGTTTTTAAAGCAGCGCGTAAAGAAGATCCTGTATCATTAGAAGTGGTTGACGCTGTAACTATGGATTTAGCTTTTGCGATCTCAAACATCATTAACATTTTAGACGTTGAATGCGTGTTTTTATCCGGGGGCATTGCAAAAAATGGTAATTTGCTTCGCCGAAAAACAGAAAAACACCTCAAGGCTTATGTTTTGCCAAATTTAAGGGACAAAGCTTGCATTAAAATATCTACGCTAAACGAAAAAAATAGTGGAATTTTGGGAGCAGTCGCCTCCATCCACACCAAATTAGAGTTAATTCTCGATTAGACTTATTATCATGCGCTTACTGTTACTAATTGCAATAGGTTTATCTGTATTTAGCGGATTTGCCCAACAAAAAGACTATGCTAAATTGGTTAACCCGTTTATTGGAACAGGTGGTCACGGGCATACCTACCCTGGTGTTTCCATGCCATTTGGTATGTTACAGCTTTCACCGGATACCCGATTAGACGGTTGGGACGGTTGTGGTGGTTACCATTATTCGGACTCTGTTATTTACGGGTTTAGTCATACCCATTTAAGCGGCACAGGTGTTTCTGATTATGGAGATTTATTGATTATGCCTTTTACAGGTGAAACCAATTGGGAAAGCGGTTATTATGATAAATCTATCCGCGGATATGGTTCTAAATTTAACCACCTGACCGAAAAAGCAAATGCCGGCTATTATACTGTTTTTTTGGAGGATGATGAGATTAACGTAGCCCTTACAACTACCAAACGGTGTGGTTTACACCAGTACACTTACCCAAAATGGGAGAAGAAAAAAGTAATTATTGACCTCACCCACCGCGACCAACTGGTAAATGCCGATTTAATATTGCTGAACGATTCTACTTTAATAGGCAAACGCATTTCAAAAGCATGGGCTACGGAGCAGCATTTTTATTTTACGATTCAATTTTCTGAAGCGGCGGTAAATAGCCAATTTCGGAAAGATGCAACCGGAAAACCCACCAAGTTAGTATTAGAATTCGGACATGTAAACCCCGTTTTAAGCGTAAAAGTAGGCATGTCTGCCGTGGATATTGACGGAGCCAAAAAAAACCTAAAAAAAGAATTGCCAGGTTGGGACATTAATACTGTACGACAAGCGAATGAAGCTGCCTGGAATAAAGAACTCGGCAACATAGAAATTAGCAGTAAAAATAAAGCGCAAACTACCATTTTTTATTCGGCACTGTATCACGCTTACTTAAACCCCAACCTTTTTTCTGATGTTGATGGCAGGTACAGAGGCATGGATATGAAAATCCATACCGACCAAACAGCTGACCAATACACCGTTTTTTCATTGTGGGACACTTTTCGTGCAACACACCCCTTGTTTACCATTACACAACAAAAACGAACCGTTGATTTTTTAAACACCTTTTTAAAACAATATAAGCAAGGCGGCATTTTACCTATTTGGGAACTTTCTGCCAATTACACAGGCTGTATGATTGGTTATCACTCCATCCCCGTTATTGTAGACGCTTACGTAAAGGGCATTCGTAATTTTGATACTGAATTAGCCTTAAAAGCAATGCTGCACAGTGCAGAACAGATGCACCTTGGCTTAGAAGCCTATCAAAAAAAGGGGTATATTTCATCTGAAGGTGAATCTGAATCCGTATCTAAAACATTGGAGTATGCCTATGATGATTGGTGTATAGCTGTTTTTGCAGACTCACTTGGGCATGACTCTATTGCCACTATTTATTACAACCGCGCGCAATACTATAAAAACCTGCTAAATGCAGAGAGTAAATTTATGGAACCCCGCTACAATGGCGGATGGAAAACGACCTTTAAGCCCGAAGAAGTGACGTTTGATTATACAGAGGCCAACGCCTGGCAATATTCACTTTTCGTACCGCAAGACGTTGCTGGTTTAACCGACCTATTGGGTGGGCGTGACAGTTTAGAAGCGTGGCTTGACCGCTTATTCACAGCTTCTTCTGAAACTTCTGGCAGAGAGCAGGCAGACATTACAGGACTCATTGGCCAATACGCACATGGCAACGAACCAAGCCACCACATGGCTTATTTATATAATTTTACGAATGCAAGTTGGAAAACCCAAAAATACGTGGATCAAATTCAGCGAACGCTTTACAGTAATGCACCAGACGGTTTAAGTGGGAATGAGGACTGCGGTCAGATGTCGTCCTGGTACGTATTAAGTGCATTAGGCATTTACTCTTACGCGCCCGGTTCTGACGTTTATTTGCTAGGAAAACCCCTGTTTGATGAAGCGAGCATACGACTTGAAAATGGCGAGCAGTTTACCATTAAGGCTGAAAATGCACTTGTAGGTAATGCTTATGTACAAGGCTTAGAACTGAACGGTGTTGAATTAGACCGAAATTATATTTACCACCGTGAGATAATGAACGGAGGCGAACTTGTTTTTAATATGGGAGCGACACCCGCAAAAAAAAACTGGGCTTTTCCAACATCAAAAATTGCTGCGGAAAATGGCATTGTACCTTCCCCTGTTTTTATGAACCCGGCAGCAGCCTTTCAAAAAAAGAAAAATATTGTAATTAGCGCAAACGGTGAGGCAGATGTTATTATGCGTTACACAACAGATGGAAGTACACCCACAGCGACGGACAAACGGTATAAAAAACCCATTAAAATAAAAAAATCTACCCCAATAAAGGTGCGTGCGTTCAAAAACGGAAAAGCGAGCTTGGTTGTGGAAAGCAATTACTATTTGGCCAATAAAAATTGGGACATTAAACTAAATACACCGTATGCGAATCAATATGCCGGTGGTGGTGAACGCGCTTTAGTAGATCAACTGTACGGTGGCAACGACTTTAGAACAGGCGGTTGGCAAGGCTATTACGGAAAGGATGTTGACGTGGAAATTGATTTTAAAAAACAAAAAAAAATTGAACATGTTTCCGTTCATTTTATTCAAGACATTAAATCATGGATTTGGATGCCGACAGAAGTACGCTTTTTAATTTCAGACGACGGCAAAAACTGGTTTAACCTCCATACTGAAGAAAATACAGTACCAATTGACCAATACGGAGCGTTAGTGAATGAAATTGGTTTCAATAAATCATTCAAAACACGTTATTTGCGCATAGTTGCCGTAAACCAAGGCGTTTGCCCTAATTGGCACCTGGGTGCAGGCAACCCGACATGGATTTTCGCAGATGAAATTACTGTTGACTAATCTCCTTTTCACCTTCTACTTTCTGAAACCCTTAATTGGTAACGCTTTCCTTAATTTACAAAGGTTAAGCTAACCTTCGGGTAACAAAATAATAACACTAAATTTTACGAATACCCTTTTTGTGGTATTGGAAAAACAACACTTGGGTGCTACCTTTGCCGCAGGAAAAAAGTTTATTTAAAATCAATCTAAATAAAAAAAATGAAACTACGAAACCTATTACCATTTTTAGCAGTTGCTGCACTTACAGTAACCGCTTGTAAGAAAAAAGGATGTACAGACGCAGAAGCGAATAATTACAATGAATCTGCAAAAAAAGATGATGGAACGTGCACGTATGACACGGATGAAGATATAAAAGTACCCAATACTTATTCATTTACGGATGAGAATGGAAACAACACCGTTTCTTACGGTGGGCAAACTGACCGCTTGAACCAATTGGGAGAAATGACCACTTACATGAAATCTGGTACAGCGGCTGAATTAGATGTAACGGTATTAAATGCCATGTTTGCGAATGAGGGTGACAATGGAGGAGGAAATTTTTCATTTTCATCATCAAAACAACTTAAAAATAAGTGTTTGACAATTGATGTACCATTATTTGAAGGGTATTTGGCTGAATTGGCAGATGCTTCTGTAAGTTTCGGTATTGAGGCGGAAGCCGGCGTTGCCGGGACACTTTCTAGCGGATCCAGCACTTATTTATTTGCCAGTAACGGTATTGAATACACGCAGTTAATTGAAAAAGGACTAATGGGTGCTGTATTTTTAAACCAAGCTACGAACACCTATTTTGGAGACGGTAAAATGAATGTAGACAACAGCACTGCTGTAGCACCTGCTGACGGAAAGTATTACACAGAAATGGAACACCATTGGGACGAAGCTTTTGGTTACTTTGGAGCACCAGAGGATTTTCCAACCAACACGACAGGCCTAAGATTTTGGGCAAAATATTGCAATTCACAAGACGCTAACTTAGGCTGTAATGCTAAGTTAATGAATGCCTTTTTAAAAGGTCGTGCTGTCATTAATCAAAAAGCAGATTTATCTATCCGTAATGAGCAAATTACTATTATTCGTAAAGAATGGGAGCGCGTTTCAGCTTCGCAAGCGGTTACCTACCTAGAAGGTGCAAAAGCAAATTTTGGAACAGATAATGCCAAATATTTACACGAATTATCAGAAGCGTATGCGTTTATCTTAAACTTAAAATACGCTCCGCTTGAAACACGCGTAATAGACTTTGCTACCATTAACAATTTATTAGAAGATGTAATTGGCGATAACTTTTGGGCAGTAACAATTGTAGATTTGAATACTGCAATTAACACCTTGAACGACACGTATAACTTTTAATCATTTATTTTAATTATAAAAGAGCGGAAAATGAAATTGTTTGCACCCTTATTTTTGATTGCTTTAGTTGGTATAACCAGCTGTAAAAAAGATACAGAAACACCCTTTGATGAAGAAGCCATGCTGAAAAATATGGCAGACAATATTATTGTACCACGTTATGGCACCATGACTGGAATAGTATCGGGTTTAGAAGGAAGTGCAGACAGTTTTATAGCGGACGTAAATTCGGTAACATTGGCCGAATTACAAGAAAAGTTTAAAAATGCATATTTCAACCTGCAAAGTATAAAACCCATGAACTTTGGCCCGCAGAGGATTACAGCTTAAAAGCAGCCATTAATACTTACCCAACGGACAGTGAAAAGATTGATGCGAACATCAGTTCTGGCACTTATACGTTGGGTGCAGCGGGTAATGTAGATGCAATTGGTTTTCCGGCAATAGATTATTTACTATTCGCCGGAGGAGAAGCAACGGTGCTTGAACGTTTTTCTACTGATGTGAATAGTGAAAATGCCAAAGTTTACCTAAAAGAGGTTATTGCAAAAATGAAAACCGAATTTGGTGCCGTAACGGATGCATGGACAAATGGCTACCGAGACAAATTTGTGGCCAACACAGGTACGGATGTTGGTTCGTCTATCAGTATTTTATTCAATGAAATATTGCAAGACTTAGAATTACTTAAAAATGCTAAAATTGGCATTCCTGCAGGGCAATTTAGTGGTGGCATGCCCCTACCCGATTATGTTGAAGCCTACTATTCTGGCTATTCAAAAGATTTAGCGGTTGAAAGTTGTGCATCATTGGAAAGACTGTTTACCGGTGGTAGTAAATTGGGCTATGATGACTATATGGAGTTTGTGGGAAAAACACAAGATTTACCGGTAACGGTAGAAGAAATTTTAGCCCAATTTGACAAATGCAGGTTTGCTATTCAAGCATTAAATGATCCGTTTAGCGAAGATGTACCTACAAATTTTGAGGGCTTCAACACTGCGTTTCAAGAATTAAAACGATTAGTAGCTTATTGTAAAGTAGACGTAACTGCGGCACTTGGTGTATTGGTTACTTATTCTGATACAGACGGCGATTAACCTTGAATTTATATATTTGCCAGCAAAAAAACCGATACCTACTCAGCCGTGAAATGGATTTTCGCCACATATTGCCTTGTTAGTTCTGCCATTTTATTTGCGCAGGCAAGTGTGCACGGCACAGTAAATAACGATTTGAAAGAAACGTTGCCGTTTGTTAAAGTAGAATTGGCAAATGAAGATAAACTGTACCAGGTTCGGTCAGATGAATTTGGTCGCTTTACCTTTGATGCCGTCACACCGGGAAACTACCAGCTATCAGCATACTGCATCAACCACGTTACTAAAACAAAAGATGTAACGGTTGAAAAAGGGGTAAACAAATTAAACTTAACCCTAAAAGACACGGGGACATTATCCACCGTAGATATTTACTACGATTCGCCCTATGCAACGCGCACCATGCGTATGGTGGAAGGCGTTACCCTAACCGGGAGCAAAAAAACACAACACATTGATGTAGCTAAAATTGATGCTAACCATGCCACCAATAATGCGCGCGAGTTATACGCTAAAGTGCCAGGACTTAACATTTGGGAGTCTGACGGTGGTGGATTGCAGCTTGGCATTGGCGCACGCGGACTAAGCCCTAGCCGAACGGCACACTTTAACACACGCCAAAACGGGTACGACATGAGTGCAGATGCATTGGGTTACCCAGAAACGTATTACACGCCGCCTTCTGAGGCATTGGAATCAATCCAGCTCATTAGAGGAGCCGCTTCTTTACAGTTTGGACCGCAATTTGGTGGTATGATTAATTTTAAAATTAAAGATCCTTCTAAAAAACCAATTAGCTATCAGGGTTCTCAAACGTATGGCTCTTACAATTTAATTAATACGTTTAATATGGTTTCCGGAACACTCAAAAAGCGTTTTTCATACACCGCCTTTTTTCAACACAAACAAGGCGACGGATGGCGCGAAAATTCAGCATTTAACCAGCAAACTGCTTTTGTGCAATTAAAGTACCGGTTTAACGAACATATTTTTTTAAGCGCCGAACAAACGTACATGACTTACTTGGCACAGCAAGCCGGTGGATTAACAGACGCTATGTTTGCCAAAAACCCGCGACAATCCATCAGAGACAGAAATTGGTTTAAAGTAAATTGGCGCATATCTGCCGCGCATTTTAATTGGGAGTTAGGGCGTAACACAATTATAGATATTAAAGGTTTTAAGGTGGATGCGGAACGCCTTTCACTTGGTAATTTAGAAAAAATTAGCCGCGCAGATGATTTGAAAGAGCGGACGTTTATAAAAGGTGATTTTAACAACATTGGTGCAGAGTTGCGTTTATTAAAAAAATATCCGATTGGTAAAAAAATGCTGGGCATATCTGCTATTGGTGCGCGGTATTACCAAGGCACAACTGTTAGCCAACAGGGCTTAGGAACGGCAGGATCTGACCCGAATTTCACCTTTTTAAACCCTGGTAATTTAGAAGGATCTGACTATTCGTTTCCCTCACAAAACATGTCTGCTTTTGCCGAAACTATTTTAAGGCTGAATAAAAAACTATCCCTCTCTGCCGGTGTACGTTACGAATATATTAGTACAAAAGCTACAGGAAATTACCGCGAACAAATTTTTCACCCGCTTACAAATGATTTATTGTTTGATTCTACCTTTTATGAGTCAAAAGGAAGTGACAGAGGCATTTTGTTAGGTGGCGTAGGTTTTTCTTACCGCAAAAACAAAGGGACCGAAATTTATGGAAACATTGCACAAAATTACCGTGGCATCAATTTTTCCGATATTCGAATTGTAAATCCGAATCAAGCTGTAGATCCAGATATTGAAGATGAAAAAGGGTTTAATATGGATTTGGGGATTCGTGGACAACGGAAAAACGGAATGTTTGATTTTAGCGCATTTTTTATGTACTACGACAATAAAATTGGAGTAATCAACCAAAAAATTAATGCGTATGAAGTTGTTCGCCTACGCACCAATGTAGGCCATGCATACAGCACGGGGGTTGAGCTTTTTGTGGAGCATAATTTTAAACAATCAGACTCTACCAACCATTATTTTACTGTTTTTGGTAATTTTTCTGCAGTTTATGCGCGTTATGGTGAGTACGAAGAATCTGCACTTAGCCAAAATTGGATTGAACTTGTGCCACCACTTTCGGGCAAGGTAGGCGTAAAATTCACGCACGGCAAATGGAGCCATGCGGTTTTGGGCAGTTATGTACACCGCCATTTTACAGATGGCACCAATGCAGAATCTGACCCGAACGCAATTGCAGGTATCATCCCTTCTTACTACGTGGTAGACTTGAATACAACATTTGCTGTTTCATCTTTTTTAACCTTTAAAGCAGGCGTTAACAATGCCACTAACAATGCCTATTTTACACGGCGCGCAACAGCTTATCCGGGGCCTGGTATTATTCCGTCTGACGGTATAAGTGCCTATTTCAATATTTCAGTTCGGCTTTAATTAACATTATTTAAGTTGCTTTCAGCTTTTTATCACTGTAGTTTCCGTTAGCTTTACGGTTTTATGCGAATACTTTCTTTCACTTTCATTATTGCTGTTGGTTTTTTAATGACCAATTGTGCGTTTAACAAGCGTTTTTATAAGCCCGATACAGCATCCGTTAAGCCATTACCAGATACAGAAAGTATTTACATCCCCTACGCAAAATCAGATTCTATACACGCCATTTTGTACGAACATGAAGACCCGATTGCTTCTGTATTTTTTTTACATGGTAATGCGGGTAACTTAAGCAGTTGGTATGCTGTGGGTGAACTTTTTTATCAGAAAGGATACACTGTTTTTATGTTGGATTATCCAGGGTTCGGTAATTCTTCTGGCACGGCAACACATGCCAATGTTATTGAATCGACCTATGCTGCGGTGGACTATTTTAAAAAGCACAAAGCCGTATCTTCTACTAAAAAACTAATTGGCGGTTTTTCTTTAGGTGGTAATTTAGCTATAAAAGTAGCGGTGGATCATCCGTTAGTTTTTGACGGGTTATTTGTAGAAGGTGCTTTTAGTAGTCATAAAGACATTGCAGCTTCGGGTTTTCCTAAACTGTTTCGTTTTTTACCGCGGTTGTTGGTTAAAAACAGTATAGACGCGGCTTCGCTTATATCTGTTTGGGATAAGCCTTTAATGGTAGTGCATAGTAGTGAAGACCGCACCTGCCCTATTGAACAAGGGCGTAAAATTTATGCCAGTGCTGTATCCACCCAACACAAAGATTTTTGGGAAATTAAAGGGCCACACCTTGGTGGCATTAGTCGCCAACCGGAATTGTACTTTTACCGCATTAAACAATTGCTGGATTATTAATTGCGTACAAACTTAAATTCTACATTTTTATACTGCAAAATGTAAATACCAGACGGAAGATTGGCAACGGACAATGTATCAGCACCATTTACCATTTTTACGCTATTTACTAATGCACCTGTTGTTGCGTAAATACGCACTTCGCCTGTTATTGGTTGGTTAAACCGGATTGTTTCCAGTTTAAAATCATAACGCACGCTAACTGTGCTATAATCATCTTCTGGCACGAAGAGTCCTTCTGTCACCACTTCAATATCCATAACAACCGGCAAATGATCTGACATGTAATACAAGTTTGACAAAATAGTTGGTGGTACGCTTGTGTTTGCTGGTGCATCTATCAAGGCGCTGTTATAATGCAAACCGTCTTGCCCTAATGCTTGGTATGAACCATTTATAAAACGTGCACCGTTTTGGTAAGTACGCAAATCATCACTGATAAAAATAAAGTCAAAGCGGTCATCCATTCCACCATAAGCGCCTCCGCCAAAATCGGTTGTGCGCGTGCTTTGGGTGTGCAACCAGGCGTAACTTGAGTTAGCGTGCCAATCACCTGGTGTAAAAATTGTGTCTTTTAATAAAATATCACCTTCGTTCAGCAACGTATTCCAAGCAGGTTCTGCGGCGCTTCCATAAAAATTAAAATCACCACCTACTAAAATATTTTCTTTGTGCGGCCGAGTTGCTAAATAGGTTTTAAGTGCAGTTATTTCATTGTTTCGTTGCGCCTCAAATCCCGAAGATGCTTTTAAATGGCACACATAAGCGTAAAAAAAAGTTGTATCTAACGTTGTGGCTAAATCTGCCGACTTATAATACAAAACATATTCATTTATATCGCGCAGCACAGTTGGAATAACGTTTTGCTCATACAACACTAATTTTTCTGTGTTATAATACAGTTCATTTTGCGTATTCGGACCATCAATAAAATCGGCCATGTCATAAATAGAAACACCATCTTCATTTAACGCATCAAATAAAATAGCAGATGCCCCTGCCTCATTGGTTAGCTCACATACCATAAAAATATCTGGCTTTGTATACGCCACAATGGACTTTAATGTATCAATACGACTTGGCGAAACAGACGGAAACCGAAGTAAATTATAAGCCATTACACGAATGGTATCACGTTCTTGCCCGTATCCGCTAAAAAAAGTGGCCATAAATGGAAGCAAAACAAGGATTTTAATTCTATTTTTCATCAGCAGATTAAAAATACTGCCAATTTTTAGTTTGGACAAGTGATTGGATTTTAAATTAAAGGCATGCTGTTGAAAACATGCCACACCAAATGAAATAAATGGGCAGAATTCTGAATACCTTTACCCAAAAAGGTAATTATGCTTAAAATTGGGTTGTTTGGCTTGGGTCATCTCGGTAAAATTCACGCAAGGCTTATCAAAGAGCTTAGCAACATGTACGAATTTATTGGATTTTACGATCCGAATGATGAAAACGCCGCTTACGGAATTAATGATTTAGGCATTAAACGGTTTACAGAAATTGACGCACTAATTAACAGTGTTGATGCCATTGACATTGTAACCCCTACACTTTCTCATTTTGAAATTGCCGCCTTAGCCATCCGCCATTCTAAGCATGTATTTATAGAAAAACCGGTGACCCAAACGAATGAGGAAGCGAAGAAATTACGCCGCCTTTCTAAAGAGGCAGAGGTAAAAGTACAGGTGGGACATGTGGAGCGGTTTAACCCTGCTTTTAAATACGCATTGCCTTTTATAAATACACCTATGTTTATAGAAACGCACCGCCTGGCACAGTACAACCCACGTGGTACGGATGTTCCGGTGGTGTTGGATTTAATGATCCATGATTTAGACATTATTTTAAGCACGGTAAAATCATCCGTTCGTAGAATTAGTGCTTCTGGTGTTGCCGTGGTGAGCGAAACGCCGGACATTGCCAATGCGCGTATAGAGTTTGATAACGGCTGTGTGGCTAACTTAACCGCTTCTCGTATATCCCTCAAAAATATGCGTAAGTCACGCTTTTTTCAAAAAGAGGCTTACATTTCCATTGATTTCTTAGAAAAATCTGCAGAGATTGTAAAAATGACGACGTTAGAAACAGAGCCAGACCCGTTTGACATTGTTTTTGACTTAGGTGAAGGTAAGTCAAAGAAAAAAATTGAAATTTTTAAACCAGACGTTCAACCTTCAAATGCGATAAAAGAGGAGCTGGAAGCCTTTGCTCAATCTATTGAAAACGATACTGTTCCCATAGTTTCTATTGAAGATGGCGAGTATGCCTTAAACGTTGCGCATCAAATTATGGAAAAATTAAAGTTAAACGGAAACTTGATAAAAGAAAATATTTGACCTTTTTTTGCGTTCTTAAAAAAATGCAATCGCACTAAATGATAAAAAAACTACTCACACTTACCTTCGTCTGCACTTTATTGGCTGGTTGTAAGCAAGATGACATTACGCCTTCTTGGATTAAGATAGACCAATTTACGCTAACCACAGACGAACCCACGCAAGGTTCAAACTCGCATAACATTACGGATGCATGGATTTATATTGACTCTAAACCCATAGGCGTTTTTGAATTACCGTGTCACGTTCCTGTTTTGGAAGAGGGCGAACACGAATTGCTTATTTTTCCAGGTATAAAAAACAACGGTATTTCTGACACACGTGTGCGCTACCCGTTTTATACACCTTATGAAACCATCATAAACCTTACATTAGATGACACGCTAGCGGTAAACCCCGCCACGCAATATAAAAATAGTTTAACCTTTGCCTACATTGAAGATTTTGAAGGTGCAGGCATTAGTTTTGCAAAAGGACCAACTTCTGACACGAATATGGTTTTTGTGACTAAAACAGAGTTTCCGGATATTGTAAAATATGGCGAAAAATGTGGTGGTATTTTCACAAATAATATTGATTCTATTTATACGGGGAGCACGCTCGAATCTTTAGTTTTACCGAAAGTTAGCGAAGTTTATTTGGAGATTGATTACCGCAATAATAATTCATTGGCAATGGGCACTATTGCGCGTTACCCAGATGGATCTACCTTTGAGCGTACACCTTATATTGTGATGAACCCGCAAGAAACGGGAGAAGAAGTTTGGAAAAAAATTTACATTGATTTAAAAGAGGATGTAAGTGTTGATGTGAACGTATCGAGTTTTGAAATTTTCTTTATTGCTGTGCTAGATGCCGCCAATGTTACGGGTAATGTTTACGTTGATAACATTAAGGTAGTTCATTTTCAATGACCGAAAAGCAACGTACCATACTGCTCGTCATTTTTGATGTGTTAACTGCTGCTTTTGCCTGGTTTCTTTTTTATGTTTTTCGCATAAAGTATATTGAAGAAACTGAGTTGATTTTCAAAGCTGGTTTTTTTCGTGGTTTAGCAATTGTTCCGATTTTTTGGGTATTGCTTTACACGCTGCAAGGTACGTACCAAAATACGTTTAGGCAGTATCGCCTAAAAACCATTAAACAAACCTTATCGGGTAGTTTAATTGGTGTAATTATCGTCTTTTTTAGTGTTTTGCTGAATGATTTTACACACTTATTTTTATACCAGCAATATTACGTTTTGTTTTTTGTATTGTTTGGGCTGCATTTTTTTATAACGCTCATCCCCCGCTTTATCATGACAACGATTCATGTAAAGCGCATTCACGCACGCAAATTTGGATTTAAAACGTTAATAATTGGCGGCAGCAGCAGAGCCATGGATATTTACAATGAACTCACCAGCATTAAGCCGGCATCCGGACATGACTTAATTGGGTTTGTGAACATAAATGGTAGTGATTATGAGCTAAAAGAACACCTACCGTTATTGGGACATGTAGATAACATAAACCAAATTTTAACTAAAAATGAGGTTGAAGAGGTAATCATTGCCATAGAAAGTTCAGACCATGAACGGTTAAAAGGAATTATTACGCATTTATCTGGTTTTAATATTCGCATTAGTTTAATTCCAGATGCTTATGATATTTTATCGGGGCAAGTACAAATGAGCAGTATTTTTGGAGCCCTATTGCTTACCACAAACACCACTGCCATGCCCGATTGGCAAATTTCCACCAAGCGGATGATTGATATTTTCTTCGCTTCTATTGCTATGATTGTTTTGCTTCCGGTTTATTTAGTTTTAGCCGTTAGTGTTAAGCTATCTTCTAAAGGCCCCGTATTTTTTCGGCAAGAACGCGTGGGGCTGAACAGAAAACCTTTCAAAATCATCAAATTTAGAATCTATGTATGTGGGGGCTGAAAAAAATGGTCCGCAATTGTCCAGCAGTAATGATACCCGAATAACGAAAATTGGAAAATTTTTAAGAAAAACGCGTTTAGATGAGTTTCCTCAGTTTTGGAATGTGTTAAAAGGTGATATGTCACTTGTTGGTCCACGACCAGAACGTCAGTTTTACATTGATAAAATAGCGGAGCACGATCCGCAGTATTTGTATCTACACAAAGTAAGACCGGGCATTACCTCTTGGGGGCAAGTAAAGTTTGGCTATGCCGAAAATGTTGACCAAATGGTGCAACGCATGAAGTACGACTTGCTTTATATTCGTAATATGTCTATTGGGTTAGATGTTAAAATTATGTTTTATACAATTGCTATTATTTTTAAGGGGACGGGGAAGTAGGTTTTAGAGCGCTGTGCTTGTAGATTATAGACATTAGATCGCTTTGCTTATAGATTATAGACATTAGAGCGCTGCGCTTATAGAGGTTAGATATTAGATCGCTGCGCTTATAGATTATAGAACGCTGCGCTTTTAGGGGTTGGATTTTTTTTAGTTGCTAGTTTTTAGTCGTGAGTATCAAGTTTTAGAGTGCTGCGCTTGGTTTATAGATTTTAGAGCGCTGCGCTTATAGATTTTAGAACGCTTCGCTTTTAGAGGTTAGATTTTTTTTAGTTGCTAGTTTTTAGTCGTGAGTATTAAGTTTTTAGAGTGCTGCGCTTGGTTTATAGATTTTAGAGCGCTGCGCTTATAGGGGTTGGATTTTTTTAGTTGCTAGTTTTTAGTCTTGATTATCAAGTTTTTAGAGTGCTGCGCTTGGTTTATTGGTATTAGATCGCTGCGCTCATAGATTTTAGAACGCTGCGCTTATAGGGGTTGGATTTTTTTTAGTTGCTAGTTTTTAGTCGTGAGTATCAAGTTTTTAGAGTGCTGCGCTTGGTTTATAGATTTTAGAACGCTGCGCTTATAGGGGTTGGATTTTTTTTAGTTGCTAGTTTTTAGTCGTGAGTATCAAGTTTTTAGAGTGCTGCGCTTGGTTTATAGATTTTAGAGCGCTGCGCTTTTAGGTATTAGATTAAAGACTTAAGATCGCTGCGCTCGTAGATGACTTTATTGCTGGGTTTTAGACAGGATATTTTAGGTATTAAACAAAAAAATTTGGAGTTTTAGCGGTTGTTTTTTCTTGTATCTCTAATCTACCACTTTTAGTCTATGCTCTTTCGTCTTTTTTCTTGTATCTCTAATCGACCATCTTTTGTCTATCGTCTTTAATCTATCCTCTTCTACATTTCACCTTTGATCTACAGTCTTTCATCTTTGATCGACCATCTTTTCTCTACAGTCTTCCATCTATCGTCTTTCATCTTTACTCTATAATCTTTCGTCTACCATCTTTCACCTACTCTACAGTTCTTTTTTTAGGTAACGTGAGGTTTCTGTTTTATATTTTTTTACAAATTGTTCGGGAGTACCTATGCCTACTATTTCTCCGCCATTTTTACCGCCGTCCGGGCCTACGTCTATGATGTGATCGGCAACTTTAACTATGTCTAAATTATGTTCAATTACCAACACTGTATTTCCTTCGTCTGCAAGGCGCTGTAAAACGCTCAATAACATTTTTATGTCCTCAAAATGCAAACCGGTAGAGGGTTCATCTAAAATATAAATGGTTTTTCCGGTGCTCTTTTTTGAAAGTTCTGTTGCTAATTTTACACGCTGTGCCTCTCCTCCAGAAATGGTGGTGGATGGTTGCCCTAAACGAATATAGCCCAAACCAACTGAAACTAACGTGTCCAAGCGCCGTTTTACTTTGGGTATGTTTTCGAAAAATTGTGCGGCATCCTCAATGGTCATTTCCAGCACATCATTAATGTTTTTACCCTTATAGCGTACTTCTAATGTTTCTCTATTGTACCGTTTTCCCTGGCATTCTTCACACTCCACATAAACATCTGGCAAAAAATTCATTTCTATTACGCGTAAGCCTGCGCCTCTGCATGTTTCGCACCTACCCCCTTTTACGTTAAAACTAAACCGACCTTGTTTGTACCCGCGTATTTTTGATTCATTAATGTTGGCAAATAATGCGCGTACATCTGTAAATAACCCTGTGTATGTAGCGGGGTTAGAGCGTGGCGTTCGACCAATGGGAGATTGGTCAATGTCAATTACTTTATCTACATGGTCTAACCCTTTTATGGTTTTGTAAGGCAATGGTTTTTTTACACCGTTATAAATGTGCGCGTTTAATATGGGGTATAAGGTTTGGTTAATTAATGATGACTTACCACTACCAGAAACCCCCGTAACGCATACAAACATACCTAACGGAATTTTTAAGTTCACGTTTTTTAAATTATGCCCTGTCGCTCCGCGTAATTCCAAATAATTACCATTGCCTTTGCGGCGTTCTTTTGGTACTTCTATTTCTAACTCTCCTTTTAGGTAACCGGCTGTTGTACTATCGCCACCAATTAGCTCATCTAACGAACAGGCTTGCACAATTTGCCCGCCATGCACACCTGCTTTTGGCCCAATGTCAACAATAAAATCAGCTTCTTCCATCATTTCCTTGTCGTGTTCAACAACAATAACTGAGTTTCCACCGTCTCGCAAGCGCTTTAATGAGTTAATGAGGCGTGAATTGTCACGTTGGTGCAAGCCAATGCTGGGCTCATCTAAAATATACAGCACATTAACTAACTCAGAGCCTATTTGCGTGGCTAAACGTATGCGTTGCGCTTCACCACCAGAAAGTGTGCTAGAAGAACGGTTTAACGTTAAATAATGTAAGCCAACATCTGTCAAAAAGCGCAAGCGGTTATTAATTTCTTTTAATATTTCACGACCGATTAAGCGTTGTTTTTCAGACAAATGCTCATCTAGGTTCAAAAACCATTCTTGCAAGAATGACAAATCTGAATTTGCTAATTCTCCTATGTTTTTATCGTTAATTTTAAAATAATCTGCGGCTTCTTTTAACCGTGTACCATTGCATTTGTCGCAGGTAATTTTATTCATAAAATTTTCTAACCATCTGCGTGCACCTGGCGAGGGTGCATCTTCATAATGTCGGGTTAAAAAATTTGTAATTCCTTCAAAATCAAAACTTACGTTAGAACCTTCAATTTCAATAACTTGTTCAAAACCGTATAATATTTTATTAATAACCTCCTCTGGAATTTTAGAGATAGGCTCAGTAATGGAATAGCCAAAAGCTGAAACAATGGTTTCTACCTTTGATGAAATCCAATTCTTTTTCAATTTGCCCAAGGGTTCTATCCCTCCATTTTTTATGGACTTTTTTTCATCTGGAATGACCTTTTTTAGATCAATTTCTGAAACAATACCTAATCCATTGCATTTTGGGCAAGCTCCATAAGGCGAGTTGAATGAAAATAAGTTTGGCTCCGGTTCTACATACGAAATACCCGTTGTTGGACACATTAAAAAGCGACTGTATTGTGTTACTTCATCCGTATCCATGTCTTGCACGAACATCACATCTTGCCCATATTTAAGGGCTGTTTGCACGGCTTCTGACACTCTGTTTCTGTGTTCGTCCGTTACTTTTATTCTGTCCACCACAATTTCAATGTCGTGAATTTTATAACGGTCTATCCGCATGCCGGGTGTAATGTCTTTTATTTCACCGTCAATCCGCACTTTGGCAAAGCCTAGTTTGGTTATTTGCTCAAACAATTCTCTGTAATGCCCTTTACGTCCACGAACACGCGGGGCCAAAATCACAATTTTTTTATCTGTATACCGCTCTAAAATCAAGTCAATGATTTGTTGGTCGGTATATTTTACCATTTTTTCGCCTGTGTTGTATGAATAGGCTTCTCCCACCCGGGCAAACAGCAAACGCATAAAGTCATACACCTCAGTAACTGTCCCTACAGTTGAACGTGGGCTTCTGTTTACAGTTTTTTGCTCGATAGAAATAACAGGACTCAGCCCTAAAATTTCATCTACATCCGGGCGTTCTAACCCACCTAAAAACTGCCGGGCGTAGGCAGAAAATGTTTCTAAATAGCGGCGTTGCCCTTCAGCAAAAATGGTATCAAATGCTAAAGAAGATTTTCCGCTTCCACTTAACCCTGTAAAAACCACGAGCTTATTTCGCGGAATTTTTAACGTTAAGTTTTTAAGGTTGTGCACCTTAGCACCATAAATTTCAATAAATTCTTCTTGTGATTTGCTTTCTGCCATCTGCCTTACTGTAAGTTCATAAAATTAACAATTATGAACCGGAATTAGTTCCGAAAAAGTAGGTGTTTATGGATTTTTTTTATCGTCTTTTGGAATTAGTCTAAACGTAGCAAAAAGAATGAACGCTAAAAACATCCAAATTAAAACCAATACCAATGAATCATACGGAATAAACTTTGCCACATTTAGTGCTATAAAGCTTGAAAATGCACCAAAAAGAACAAAAACAAACGCCACCTGGCGCTCTTTTAATCCTTTATAAACCAATGTATGGGTGGTATGGTCTTTTCCACCAATCATAGGTGATTGCCCGTTTCTGATTCGGCGAATCATTACAAAAGTAGTGTCTATAAGTGGTACACTAAATGCTGCCAATACTAACGTTAAGTTTGAGAAAATAGAATAATCATTTTCTGTGATGCCATTGTTCCAAAACAATTTAATAGAAAAATAGGCTAAAAATATGCCTAAAAATTGTGAACCGGTATCTCCCATAAACATTTTAGACGGACTCCAATTGTAAAATAAAAAGCCCACCAATGAACCTAAAATAGCGGTTAGCATAAAAAAGTCAACGTTATCTAATAAATCAAACGGCAATGAAATGCCCAACATTGTAAGGATTATAAAAATAGAAGCGATTGTAGATATACCATCCATATTATCCAACATATTAATGGAATTCATAATGGCAACTACCCAAAAAATGGTAAAGGTTTTGTTGATGATTGTGTTGGGAAACAGTTCAATTTCTGTTCCGGTAATGATGAGCAGCACCCCACACATAATTTGTGCGCCAAGTTTAATTAACGGTCGTGTGTCATACGCATCATCAGACAAACCAAGTAAAAATGCCAATGAAATGCTAAAGAAAAAACCAAGCAGTTCTTTATTCTGGAAAACATCTGACTGTCCAAAAATTATGGCATAAAACATAAACCCCATTAAGTAGGTAATGTAAAAACTAATGCCCCCTAATGACGGTTTTGAAACACTGCTCCACCGAATTTCTAAGTGGTTTTTATTACGTATACCTAAATTGCGCGAAAAACGGAGAAAAAATGCATTGATGACGATAGACAGCAAAAATGCCCCCACAAAAAAGCCCGTTATGTTTCCGATAGAATGAAGTGTTTCCAAAACTTAAAAAGGACTAGTGTAGTTGTTAAAAGTGGTATTGACCTGATCTTTTTCTGACAGCAAGGGGGATGTGTTTATTCCCCAATCTATCGCAAGGGTTTCATCATTCCAATTCAGCGTATCTTCACTTTCTTTATTGTAAAAATTTGTGCATTTGTACGCAAAAATGGTGTCATCTTCCATTGCTAAAAAACCGTGTGCAAACCCAGCCGGAATCCAAAATACCCATCCATTTTCTGCTGTTAGTTCTATTTTTTGATGCTGTCCGTAAGTAGCAGAACTCTTACGTAAATCTACCGCTACGTCTAAGACGGTTCCTTTTAAAACCCGCACCAGCTTACCTTGTGCAAAGGGTGGTTTTTGAAAGTGTAACCCCCGCAGCACGTGTTTTTTTGATAGGGATTGATTATCCTGCACAAAATTAATTTTGTCTTCTATTAATTCTTCAAAAACCTGTTGATTAAATGACTCGAAAAAACACCCTCTGTCATCTGTAAATACGCGTGGCTTAAACGCCAATAACCCGTTAATAGCAAAACGTTTTACTTCCATTTATTTTTTTCTTAATTTGCTAAAAAATGATTTTTTTTTGTTCTGTTGGTCGTCCTCATAATATTCGCCATACCCATAGCCATAACCGTAGCCATATCCTTTTCGTTTCAAGTCTACACTGTTTAGCAGAACGGATAGTTTTGAAATCATGTTGGAATCAAATAATTCAGATACGCGTTCAGAGAAGATGCGTTTAGAATAATTGGCGCGGAACACATAAATGGGGCAATCGGCTTTATTCATAATCAACACACCATCTGACACTACGCCAACTGGTGGGTTATCAATAAAAATAAGGTCGTACGTTTCTTTAAACTCAACCAACAATTCATCCAGGCCACCGGTTAAAATTAATTCTGACGGATTAGGTGGAATTGTGCCAGCGGTAATAAAGTCCAGCCCTTTAATTTCGCTAGAATGCACGCATTTTTTCCAATCTGTTTTTCCTGCAAAAATGGTACTCATACCGGTGGTGTTTTCTACACTGAAACCGTGGTGCACCTTTGGTTTACGCAAATCTAAATCAATCACTAACACTTTTTTGCCCGATAAGGCAAAAATACCTGCCAAATTGAGCGCCACAAACGTTTTACCCTCTCCAGAGATGGATGACGAAACAGCTATTACACTTGATTTTTCATCTTTTAAAATGAATTGCATATTTGACCGTATGTGCCGGCAACTCTCAGCCAATGCCGATTTAGGTTGCTGATGAACTAAAATAGTAGAGTTTACTTCATCCGTATCAACCTTTGGAATTATACCCAAAAAGCCTGCCTTGTCGGGTATGATTTTTTTCAATTCGTCGGGGCTTTGAATTTCATTAAAGCGCAAGTATCGAATTAATAAGTAAATAAGCCCAATTAAAAAACTAATGACAAATAAACCAACGTAAACCAATTTTCTGTTGGGCGAAACTAACTCTGGTGCCGTTGGTGCCTGTAACGTCATGTTATCCATTGTAAAACCAGCTTTGGAAATGGAATACTGTGTTTTCTTTTCTATTAACAGACCATAGTATTTTTCATTTAGGTTAAACATACGGTTCAAACGGGACAACTCCATTTCTTTTTCTGGAATGCCATATAGCTGCGACTCTAGGTTATAAATACGATCTTGCAAGGTGCTTTTTTTAAATTTAATTTGATCTTTTAACGAAGAAATAGTACGGGTAATGTTTTCTACCTTATTGTCGATTTTTCGGTTTAAGTTTTTCAAAATGGAGTTACCACTTGTTACGTTGTATGAAATATCTTCTTTGCTGACTAAAAGCTCATGCAATGCCGTTAACTCACCCACCAATAAATCTTGAAAATCTGTCCCGGCTACTGTGCCTATTAATTGGTAAATCTCCATCCGTTCACTAGAGGCTACTATGCGCTCCACCTCTTGAATAAGCTGGTAATCTAAATCTATTTTCAGCAATTCACTTTGCAGTTCTCCGGTACGCTCTAAAATACGTTTAGTAAAAGAGCCCGGATCCATTACGCGGTTGCTGTCTTTAAACGATTGTATTTTATTTTCAGACTCTTTTAACTGAATAAAAGCGGTGTCTAACTGGCTGTTAATAAAGTTAAGAATGTTAGCAGAGCTTTGGCTCTTTTTATCCAAATCATACTGAAAAAACGTTTGCATAACGGACGAAACAACGTCTTTTGCTAAGCGCGGGTTATTGCTTTCAAATTTTATTTTGATGGTTTTTGCCTCTGCATTTAAAATAAACACATTTAAATTAGGGTGCATGCGCTGTGTAAGTTGCACGTAATTGTTTGGCACAAAGTACAGTTCATTTTCTGCCACGCTAGACGCAAACCGCTCCTCATCATTTATTTTAAAAATAAGTGAGAAGAATGGGGTTTCTACTATTTCGCCCGGTTCTACGTCATAACTAAATGCTTTGCCCGATTTTTCAAAAGAAAGGGAATAATTGTCTCCTGTTTTACCGACGTCAATACGTTTGCCAACAATGCTAGAATCGTTTAATGAAAGCAATGTGATGTGATAAGACGACATGAGGTACTTTTCTTCCGTCAAGATTTCGCCTTCGGAGTAATATGAAATATTTAAGCTAAGGTTACGCAGGGCTTCCAGCAAAAAGGTAGACCGCAATAACTCAACATCTTCAGACAAGTTATTTTCATTTTCAAACCCTTCAATGTCTAAAATACGTTTTCCCTCATCCTTTGTGCTGCGCTGAATAACAGCTGTAGATGAATACACGGGTTTTGTATAACGCAAATAAACGAAACCCGCCATCAAACCAATAAAAATAAGCAATGGAAAAACAAACCAGTTGCTGCGCAGTACAACTCGTAAGATGTCCGGATCAAACTCTTTGTTTACAGTAAATTTATTTTGTTTGTTTAACGACAAAGCGGTTGGTTGTTTCTTAAGGTGTGGTGACTAATGAAATGATAATAGCGGCGCTTGAAATTAACGATACAATTGGTGCAACTTCCTGTAAAATTTCACGGCCTATTTCCGGTACAGGTTCTACATAAATATAATCATTGGCTTGCACCAGAATATCTGTATATTCTAAACCATCAATAGTAGAAAGGTCTATTTTATAAACATCTCTTTTTCCCGCGTCATTTTTACGGAAAAGTTTTATGCGTGAGGCGCGTCCCCTTTGGGTAATACCACCGGCCAATGCAATTGCTTCTAACAACGTTGTGTTGTTGTTTGCCAAATAAATAACCTGAGCGTCTCCCCCATTACCAGGAAAAACAATTACCCGACGGTTGGTTACAGAAATTTGAACAAAGGGATTAATGTAAAGGTCAGAATAAGTGGAGGCTAAGTAATCTTCTGCCTGGCGAATTGTCATACCCACCAAATTTATTTCGCCCACCGCAGGAAAGTTTACAGACGAATCTTTTTGTACCACATAACTAAGTGAGTTATTGGGGTTAAAAATTTGCGCTTGACCGGGCTCAGAAGAAGCAGAAATGTCCAAAATGCGTTGACCGTCATTTGTAAAAAACCGAAATTGTAAAATGTCATTAACATCTATACGATATTCGTCTTTTGTTTGATTTAAGCTATCTATCTCAGCAAAAACATAATCTTTTTGCGTTTTCAACATCAAATTACTATTGATTCCACAGCTCGTCAGCCCAGCTACTACGGCTAAAAACAGCCCAAATATAAGCGCATTACTTTTTCTCATTTTTCCTTTTTTTCCAACAGTGTTTTGTATAACTGTTCCATATCTGCACAAAGGCGTTTATAGTGGAATTTTTCTTTTACGAAGTTCCACCCATTTTGTGACATTTTTTTGCGTTTTTCTTTATTTTCAACCAACGCCAGCAGTTCATTTTCATAGTCTTTCGTTGCCAAACTATCCACCACTACACCCGTTTCGCCAGCTATCAAAACATCCTTCACTCCGCCTACGTTGGTAGAAATTACCGGCACGCCTGCTGCCTGGGCTTCTATCAGGCTAACTGGTGTTCCTTCATTCAACGAAGTTAATGCAACAATGTCTAATCCGGGCAATGCCAGGTCAATTTCTTTAATCCAACTTGTAAAAACAATGTTTAAATTGGCGTGCTTTTCCATTAAGCGATTGGCTTTTATTTCAATTTCGGCTCTTAATTCCCCGTCTCCAATAATAAAAGCTGTCATTTTTTTATCGGTCATCTTGGCAACAGCTTTTAATTTGTCTAAAAAACCATTGTGATTTTTAATCGCAGTTAGTCGTCCAATTAAACCAATCGTTACTTCGTCATCCGCCACATTATAATTCGTGCGAAATGTTTTTCTTTTTTCATCTAGCCGTTCTTGAAAACGATCTAAATCAAACCCTAATGGAATTACTTTTACTTTATCTGGTGAGGCAATTTTATGTTGCGTACACAGTTCATTTTTTTGAAGGGGCGAAATAGCAATAATTGCATCTGATTTTTTGGCTAAATAACGTTCGATTGTTTTGTATATGCTCGTTTTTAATTTACCAAAATACGAATGAAAAACATGCCCGTGAAAGGTATGCACAATTACCGGAACATTTTCTTTATAAGCCGCATAACGCCCAATTGCGCCTGCTTTTGAAGCGTGCGTGTGTACAATATCCGGCTTAAATTCATGTATTATTTGACGCATTTTTTTTAATGCTTCTTTATCATTTGACCAATTTACCGAACGTTCTAGTTCATTTAAAATTTTTGGAGTTACGCCATATTTTTCCGGGATAAACAAAGCGTCTCCTTCGTGCTCTTCATGTAAACCGCCATAAAGTTCTGTCTTAAACTCTTCTGACATAAAACAGGTCAAAAAAGTAGCATTATAAGTTGGGCCTCCTAAATTAAATCGATTGATTATCCGCAGTACTTTTATCATGCTACCCTTTTATTTTTAAATTGATGTTACGGTTATACCAATGTTGAAAAACGATTAATTCCCAAACAATGTAAATGCGGTCGCCAAACGTCGGTTTGTTCCATTCATTAATTAATGTTTGAATAAATGAAAAATTAAAAATGCCTTGCTTTTTAATAAAGTCGGCCGAAAAAAGACTTCCTTTTAACACGTTTTCTATTTCAGTGCCGAGCCACTCTTTAATTGGAATTTCAAACCCTTTTTTTGATCGGTTTATAACGGATTCAGGCAATAAATCGGCGAATGTATCTTTTAAAATGCGTTTACCGGTTACCGTGCTAATTTTGTAATGAGCGGGTAATGAATTGGCAAACTCAACCAATTTATGGTCTAAAAACGGGGTACGCACTTCTAATGCATTTGCCATAGACATTAAATCCACTTTTTTTAGCATATCATTGGGCAATACCAATTGTTGGTCAGCCTTTAAGGTGGCGTTAATAGTGGCTGAATCATCAAACGCTACGGGATTTTTCAACGGCATAAAGTAAGTACGGTGTAACAGTGCCTTTCGGTTTTCGTCTGTAACAAATTTGCACCAATTCCAATACCTTTCTGCCGGTGGTAATTTTAACCCAAGTGTAAGTTTTTGTAATTTTCGGTTAAAGTCACCAAATTTATCTGAGCGATTATTTTTAAAGGACTTTAACACCTTTCCGGCAAGACGAATACCTATTTTTTTCACGTTTTTCATCCGTAAAATTTCAAACTCCGCCTTGTGTTTTCGGTAACCGCCAAATAATTCATCCGCTCCGTCTCCGCTTAAGGCCACTGTTACATTTTGCCGTACTTTTTTAGCCAAAAGATACACTGCAAAAGCAGATGAATCGGCAAAGGGCTCATCAATTGCAGCCAGAAAAGCAGAGAAGTTTTCTTTAAAATCGCGTTGAGTTAAGGTGTAAACTGTATGGTTACTTTTAATTTTTTCGGCAACCTCTTGCGCATACGTGGCTTCATTAAAATACGGGTGATCGAAACTAATGGAAAAGGTTTGCAATGCAGGGTTCTGTTTAATAGCGAGTGCTGCTATAATAGATGAGTCTACCCCTCCGCTTAAAAAACAACCGAGCGGAACATCTGCAACCATTCTATTTGTTACGCTGGTTGTAAGTGTTTTACGCAATATCTTTTGTGCAGCAGCATAACCACCCTCAAACGACTGATTTTTTGGCGTATAATATCGCTTATTTTCGGTAACACGTCCACCAACTGCCTTTAAGTAGCAACCCGGCTCTAGTTTTTTAACCGATTCAAAAATAGCTTTATCGCCATAAATGTAGGTAAGTGCAATAAACTGGTTCAAGGCTTCGACCCCTATTTGGGGCTGTGTTAAAAATGGTTTTACTCCTGACAATTCTGACGAAAAGGCGAATTGGTCTGCTATTTCAGCGTAGTAAAGGGGTTTAATCCCCATCCGATCGCGGGCTAACAGCAACTCATCTTCTTTTTTATCATAAAAAGCAAAGGCAAAAAAACCGTCTAATTCATTCAGCCCGTGCTCACCTTTTAAAATAAGCAAGTGTAGTAGCACCTCTGTGTCTGATTCGGTTTTGAACTTTATACCTTCTTCTCTTAGCGTTTTGCGCAGGGCTTTATAATTATAAATTTCGCCATTGAAAACAAGCATATAATTTTCGTCCTCGCTTACAAAAGGTTGGTTGGCTTGTGCGGAAGTGTCAATAACAGACAGCCGCGCATGCCCAAGCGAAAGCTGATTAACGCGCAACACTTGCTGGTTATTCGGCTCGCGGTGCTGAATAGCCTTCAGTGCCTCTCCGATCTTGTTTTGTTGATCGTTCGGCGTATTTCTACTTGTCCATATTCCAACTATCCCGCACAAAGTCTATTTTTTTTTGAGGCACAAATATAGAAGTAATCTTGTGGTGGCTAATGCTATGCAGCTTAAAATCGGCTAATGAGCAAAACATTCTTGTGAATCACCTTATTTTAAAGCCTAACCGCATTCCAGATCGTTGAAAATAACCTTTTGCCAGTATTTGTAAGTATCAACAAGTCAATTGGTCAATTTTATTTAGTTCATTTTTGCGCAGTTTAGGTTATTTTGATGAGAAGTAAAAATAGGTATAGCACTTTTGACCTGAAAAACTAAATTCTACACATTTTTTATGTATATTTGGTTAAACCGAAAAACTTAACCGACCCATTAAAAATTCTAAAACTAACACGTATAATACTCAATAATTTGGACGCTAACTGCTATGGCGTCACAAAAAAAACATGGCATTTCATTAAAAAAAGAACTTATGAAAAAGATTAATTTAAAAGGAAGATTAAGCTTAAACAAGCAAACGGTATCAAAGTTAAACGACGCTGAAAAAAGTGCAGTTGTTGGAGGACATGATACGAAAACAGATTCGCGCATGACAGTACAAGATACATATACGTGCCATTGTGATTCACAAATGACGGTAATGGACACATATACTTGCCATTGCGACGAAAAAACCAAAACTAAGGGTTGCTAATTTTAACGCTTATAACAATTCAAAATTGCCCGGGTTTTAATACTCGGGCAATTCTTTTTTTATGGAAAACAGTAAATTAATCGAAACAAAAATAGCGGCGCTATTCAATGCCTTTACCAAACGCAATACAACGGAAACGGCAGCTTTTTCACACTCCTTATTTAGCGGTGATTTAGGTGGGTATTTGTTTCAATTTTATTATTTAAATCACCGCCAACTGAATGATAAGCGATTTGAAGATGAATTAGCTACTTTTTTGGAAGAAGAACTGCAAAGTGACTTCCAATCGTCTTCTTTAGCGCACGGTTTAACCGGTTTTGCCTGGTTTTTAAATCATTTAAATACAGAAAATTTTGCGGCAATTGACCATGAACTATTGTGCGCACTAGACGAAGCGGTTTACCAATCAGCCGCGCGCAATGCTGAGGCCGGTAACCATGATTACATGCATGGTTTATTGGGTAAACTTTTTTATTTTTCTGAACGAATTGTAACAGAGCCAAGCGTTAAGGAAAAAACGGCAGAACTATTGAACAGGTTAATTGAATTAGGCACTTTTAAAAATAATAAATTACACTGGAAAGAACCACAGCACCAACTAACCCAAGATGAAACGGGTAAAGATGTTGTTTATTTGCACACCTCTCACGGTCAAACAGGGAAAATAATGGTATTGGCAAAATTAGCCCCTTACTTTACAGTTGCCAAAAGCGCATTGGAAAGCGCTGTACGCTATTTTTTAACTGTAAAAGAAAACGGTAATGAAAAATATCCTTACCGCATTGTAAATGGCACTAAAGACTATAAAACACACAAAGGCTGGTGCCGTGGCAACTTAACAATGGGATTAGCCTTACTAAAAGCAGCTGATGTGCTGAATAATGCCGCTTATAAAAAAGAAGCCGAACAAATTGGACTGACTGTATTAAAAGAAATAGACAATGAAAGCTACGTTGCATTGGATACGGGGCTTTGCCATGGAAAAGCAGGAATTACATTACTTTTACAGCATTATGCTACCCAAACAAAACATCCACTATTTGAGCAAGCCGCAGCAAAAGCACTACAAACAACATTAGCCGCTGGGAATAACAATGGCGGCGTTTGCGGTTACCAAACATATGACGGTGTTGCCAACGTATGGAAAAATGACTTTTCACTCCTTACCGGAGTTGCCGGAATCGGCTTATCACTCATCAGCTATTTGTCAAACAAACCCTTACCCTGGGACGGTTTTTTACTCTTAAAATAATTGACCAAAATACGTACGGTACAGCTTTTGCAACAATTAACGCTAAAACGTTTATAATTATCTAAAACTAACTGGTTTCAATTGCCGGATTAGCTTTACTTTTAATCCGTTAAATAACTGAAACTGTCCTTATATTAACTGCTGATAATGAAAATTTTAACTTCACTTTGCCTTTTGTTTGTGTTCCACTTTACCACATTTGGACAAGCAAAGGCAAGTATTGCTCAAAAACCACGAAATGCTGTACAGCTTTATGCTGACCAAATGATGACGAATGCCTCTCTAGAGCAGAGTGCATTTAGTTTTTATGTAAAAGACATGACAAGCGGAGCCGTGATTGCAGATTACAACGGTGAAATGAGCATACCCAGTGCATCTACCATGAAATTGGTTACAACAGCCACTGCAACGCAATTTTTGGGCAGGGGATATCGGTTTGAAACAAAGCTGATGTATTCTGGTGAAATAGATACACTAACAGGTGTTTTACATGGCGACTTGTATCTGATAGGCGGTGGAGACCCCACACTTGGTTCAAAATACTACACAGATGAAGGCGAAGAGCGTGATTTTTTAAAAGCATGGGCAGATAGCATTTATAATTTTGGCATACGCCAAATTAACGGACGCGTTGTGGTGGACGGCTCAAAATACAAGTATAACGGTGTACCTTCTGGTTGGGTTTGGGGTGACATGGGCAACTATTATGGCGCAGGTCCCTCTGGTATTACAATTTTTGACAACATGTGTAAACTGTCATTTTCTACCGGGCCAAATTCTGGAGACTCGACTGTAATTGAATGCATTGAACCGTATATTCCGGGATTACAAATTCAGAACAGTGTTGTCGCTTCAAACTCAAGTGGGGACAATGCTTATGTTTTTGGTGCACCTTATTCGTTAGATTGGTTTGTGCAAGGCACATTGCCAAAAAATGAGGAAGAATTTATTGTAAAAGCAAGTATTCCCGATCCTGAAAAAGTTGCTGCAGCGGAGCTAAACCAAGCCATAAGTGAGCGTGGAATTTACATAGCGCTGGCACCACAAACGTTCAGAGACTTGGATAAAAACATTCCGTTTAAAAAACCAGAACTTACTGAAATTTTAACCCATTCATCACCTACGCTCGCATCTATCATGAACTATGTAAACCAATATAGCGTTAACCTTTTTGCGGAGCATGTGCTGTGTGAAATTTCATATAAAAAGTCGGGATATGGAAGCACCTACAATGGCGCGCAATACTGCATGGACTATTGGAGTTCGAAAGTTGGAAAAGGACTTTTTATGACAGATGGCAGTGGGCTTTCTCGTTCCAATGCGGTTTCGGCTAAGTTTTTAGTAGGCTTATTAAGCTATATGAACGGAACACGATCGGCAAGTGGTTTTAAAAGTAGCTTAGCGCTCGCTGGTAAACGAGGAACCATGTCTGGCGTTGGGCGCGGAACGGCAGCTTCAGGAAGGGTTTATGGCAAAAGTGGAACCATGACAAGGATGAAGTCTTATGCGGGATATGTTGATACTAAAACAGGTAAAAAATTGGCCTACGCCATGATAATCAATAACCACGCATGCTCTAACGGGCAAATGAAAAAGTACTTTCAAAATTTAATGGTAAAAATGGCCAGTTATTAGGCGGGTTGAGGTGGATTTATAATTGATCTGCCTTGGCGCGCAATACATGGTCTATTAACACCAGTGCTGCCATTGCATCTACAATAGGCACTGCCCGTGGCACAACACAAGGGTCGTGTCGTCCTTCGCCTTTAAACGCTGTCGCGCCTCCCGCCTGGTTCACGGTTTCTTGTTTTTTAATAATGGTTGCTACAGGTTTAAAGGCCACATTAAAATAAATGGTTTCTCCATTTGAAATGCCTCCTTGAATCCCCCCAGAAAAATTGCTTAATGTGCTTATTTTACCTTCATTTTGGACAAATGGATCATTGTGCTGGCTCCCTTTCATGTGTACGGCATTAAAACCACTTCCCAATTCAAAACCTTTGACGGCATTGATGCTAAACATGGCTTTTGCTAAATCTGCATTTAACCGATCAAAAACGGGCTGTCCTAAGCCAATTGGAACGCTTTTTATAACGCAGGTAATCATTCCGCCTACGGTATCCCCCTCTTTTCGGATGGTTTTAATGTAATTTTCCATTTCCGTTGCCGTTTCTTCATCCGGACAACGCACTTTATTTTTATCTATCAAATCGGCATTAATGGCTGTGTAATGTTGGTTTAACTTTACTTCACCTACTTGAGAAACATAGCTGTAAACTTGAACCCCAAGCGCGGCTAACAACTGCTTTGCAATTGCCCCTCCCACTACTCTGCATGCTGTTTCTCTGGCACTGCTGCGTCCACCACCGCGCACATCACGAATGCCATATTTTTGCTGGTAGGTAAAATCGGCATGAGATGGGCGATAAAGTTGTCCTATTTTGCTGTAATCTTTACTGCGTTGATCGCTATTTTTTAATTCAAAACCAATAGGCGAACCTAACGTTTTACCATCCAAAATGCCTGACAAAAAATGAACCTCATCTGTTTCTTTTCGTTGGGTCGTAATTTCGGATTGCCCTGGTTTTCTGCGGTCAAGTTCGTGCTGAATAGCGGCTAAATCAAGCTGAAAATTAGCCGGACAGCCATCAATCATTCCACCAATGGACGTACCGTGAGATTCGCCAAATGTGGAGAGGATAAAACGTGTTCCAAAACTATTTCCAGCCATTATACTATTTTAGTTAAGCACCAATGGTTAGTTTACATGATTCTAGAATTGTGCGTACTTCATCTAGTGTAGGGGCTTCGGCATAGGTTCTTAAAACAGGCTCTGTTCCAGAAGGGCGAATCATTAACCACCTGTTTTCATCAAAGAAGTACTTGTAACCGTCCATATTTTCTGTAGACTGTACCTGGTATTTTCCAAACATATTAAACGTTTGGTTTTTACATTTTTCTATAATCTGACTTTTCAATTCATCTTTAATGTGCAAATCGCTTCTTTCAAACGCAAATGGCCCTACAATTTCGTAAACCTCATTAATTAGTTCTTCTAAACTTTTGCCTGTTTTTGCCATGAACTCCCACACCGTTAGTCCCATCCAGATGCCATCACGTTCTGGAATGTGTGTTTTTAACGCAATTCCACCAGATTCTTCGCCACCTAGTAAAACATCCTGCTCTTCATCTGCCATTAAACCAGAAATGTATTTAAAACCAATTGGCACTTCTACATGCTCTAGCCCATAATGTGCACACATTTTTTTAATGCGTGGTGTGCTGCTAAACCCTGTTACTACTTTTCCGGTTAAGCCTTTGTATTTAACTAAATAGTGAATGGTTAATAATATAATGTGGTGCGAATCTACAAAAACACCTTTTGAGTTATACAGCCCAATTCGGTCAGCATCTCCATCAGTAGCTAACCCACAATGCACCGTATCATCATTGGCAATTAGTTCAGAAAATTCGCGTAAATTTTTATCAATAGGTTCGGGCGCCTGCCCGTAAAATGAAGGATTTTCTTCGCAATGCAAAAATTTAATCGAAGGCATTAAACGTTGCATAACCGTTTGGCCTGCACCGTACATGGCGTCATACGCCCAACCAAAATTGGCATTTTTAATCGCCTCTAAATCAAACACGCGGTTCACCTGGTCTATGTACATCTGCTCAAAATCACGCAGTAAAATTTGCCCGTCTGCTTTTGCTTTTTCCAATGAAATCATATCCAAATTAATTTCATTTTCAGTTGGAATAATGGTTTCAATTTCGCTCACCTCTTCAGGGGCTAAAGGCCCCCCAAAGTGACCTTTTAACTTATAGCCATTATAGCTTGGCGGATTATGGCTTGCCGTAATTACAACACCAAGTGAAGCTTCTAGCACCCGCGTTGCTAAAGAAATCATAGGTGTAGACACAAAACCTTTATCTGTTGTGTAAACTTTAATGCCTTTATGTACAAAAATTTTGGTCGCAGTTTCCACGAACAACGCTCCTCCAAAACGGCAATCGTGACCAATTACAACGCTGGGTTCATCAAAATTTTTTAAAAGCCACTCTGCAGTTGCAATACTTACACGCGCCACATTATCAACGGTATATTCTTTGGCTATAATTGCTCTCCAGCCGTCTGTTCCGAATTTTATTTTTGTCATTTTACTAATTTGATATTCGCTTTCGCAAATATAAGCATAGCCCTTACTTTCGTCCTATAATTCAGTGAGAAATTTCAGCGTATCTACGCCATCTGCATAATCGGTTAATTTAGGCGACTGTGCCGCACCAAATTCAATGTAATTTTTGCCGACAATGGCTTGTATACGGTTTTGATGCTTCACAATAAAATCTTCTACGCCTTTTTGATTGGAATAGCGTGTGTAATAAATCATACCAAGAGGAGATGTTAGTCCCTCATCCTCCTTTAAAAGCACAAAACCGTTGTCTAACAGTTTTTCTAAATTCATTAAATGAACGGCTTTGTTATAGTCGTAGTTATTTGCGTATTTATTATGGTTTACAATGTCGTTATAGGGAAAAACAGCTTCAAATAACCGATTCAATTCAAAATCCGTTGGGATGAGTAAATGAGATACATTTCTGCATCCTAAGCCGAAATAGGTAAAAATATCTTTTCCTAATTCGGTAAGTTCTTCTTTTGTTTCATCACCCGTTAACACCGCAACTGACGTTCTGTTTTTTCTGATGATGTGAGGATATTTACCAAAATAAGAATGAAAATAGGTGGCAGAATTATCGCTGCCTGTTGCTATTACAGCATCAAAATTCACCAACTTAGTTTGGGTAACCGTAACATACTCATCTATCTCGGGGTCAAATAAACGCAATATGTTTATGAGCGCAGGGAATAAATGCTGATCGTCTGACGACAATTTGACTTGCGCTTTGTGTCCACTTAAAAAAACGGCTAAAAAATCATGAAATCCCACTAAGGGTATGTTTCCTGCCATAATAAGCGCAACCGTCTTTGGCTCATTTTGATTAACAGGGTAGTGATCTACCCAATTTTTTAACTCATCCTCAGTTAACCAGCTGCCAATTCCTTTAAATGCATTTCTTACAGCGTCTGGCGTAAACCAACCGTTGTAAACCTTTACACGCTCTGTTAACTCCACAAGCGCTTCATACTCATCTTTGTTTATACCTATTTCAAAACCGGGCCATTCATTTTTCGTGCCAATTGCGCGAAGAATTTCGCCTAGTTTTGATAAAATTTTCAGTTTTTGAAACAATATCATGTTCAGACAGTTTATATTTGCAAAGTTAACCAATGTAAACGAAAGACAATGGCGATTATAATTACAGATGAGTGTATAAATTGTGGGGCATGCGAACCGGAATGTCCGAATAATGCAATTTATGAAGGAGGAGCAGAATGGCGTTATGCAGACGGAACGTCTTTAACTGGTAAGGTAAAGCTACCAAATACGGGTAAAGAAGTAGATGCTGATGCTGATATGGAACCGATTGATATGGACGTTTATTTTATCTCTCCGGACAAATGTACGGAGTGTGTAGGTTTCCATGACGAGCCGCAGTGTGCTGCTGTTTGTCCGGTAGATTGTTGTGTGGATGATGAAGACATTCGTGAGACGGAAGAGCAATTATTGGCTAAAAAAGATTTTATGCATTTGGATTAAGCTTTATTGTAGCTTAATCTTTTCTTTTTTTAACTACGCTTTAATTTACAATCAACTCATGCTAAAAAAGGTATACTGACCAAAATAGCGGTAAACTTTTATATAAAAACTGTTTTATTTAACGCTGTACCTTGCAACTGCGTTCAGTGTTATTATTTATTTTGTATTTTCAGCCAATGGAAAAATCCGACATCCGAAAAAAAATTGAAGTTTGTTTTTCACCTTATTTGTTTCCGCTTTTTAAAGGCGAGTTTGATATTATTGTTGTAATTGATGTACTGCGCGCCACTTCTGCTATTTGTGCTGCTTTTCATAACGGTGTAGAAGGATTGATTCCTGTCTCTACGATTGAAGAAGCAAAGGCTTATCAGCAAAAGGGTTATTTGGTTGGTGCAGAACGCCAAGGTAAAATTGTGGAAGGGTTTGACTTTGGTAATTCGCCTTACTCTTATTTAAATCCAGATTTAAAAGGGAAAACGGTTGTTTTAAGCACCACAAATGGTACAAAATCCATTAACATTGCTAAAGAGGCTGGCCAGGTGGTTATTGGGTCACTCTCTAACCTAGATGTGTTGTGTAAATGGCTGGAACAACAAGACCAAAATATTTTGTGCTTGTGCTCGGGCTGGCAAAATAAGTTTAATTTGGAAGATACAATTTGTGCCGGTGCTATTTCTGATTATTTGGTAAATACAGGTAAATTTCGTTCAGAAGAGGACTCTTCAATCGCGGCAAAATATTTGTTTTTAAGTGCAAAGGATAATATTTTGGGCTACTTAAAAGCGTCGTCTCACCGAAGAAGGTTAAAGAACCTTAACTTAAATGAAGACATTAAATATTGCTTAACACCCAATTTAGCACCTGTAATCCCCGTTTTAAAGGGCGATACGTTAGAAGCTGTTTCGTTAGATGCGGAGGTTTCTGCTGTTTAGGGCTTAGACTTTAGACAATAGATTAAAGATTTTTAGACTTGTTAAGTTGTTAGTCGTGAGTTGTTAGTCGTGAGTTACTTTAGTAAGTTTTTAGATATTCGTTTTTTTTACACTTAATACTTTGGACTTTTTAGTTTTTAGATGCTAGACTATAGATTAAAGATTTTTAGACTTGTTATGTTGTTGGTTGTTAGTCTTGAGTCGTGAGTAGTGAGTTTTCAGATATTCGTTTTTTTTACACTTAATACTTGGGACTTGTTAGTTTTTAGATGCTAGACAATAGATTAAAGATTTTTAGACTTGTTATGTTGTTAGTCGTGAGTTACTTTAGTAAGTTGCTAGGTATTATTTTTTTACACTTAATACTTTGGACTTGATACTTGGGACTTGATACTCTAGACTTAACACTTTGAACTTGAGACTTTAGAAATCATATTGGGGAGATGAGACGGCTAATTCATTCGTTGTTTGTTCCATATTGAGATTAACCGATCGCTTTCTTTTAAAAATGCGTTATACACATGAAATGTTTGTGGTGTTTGCCCCACGCGTTGTTTAGCATTGGTGTAGGTTTCCCTGATGAGCTGAATGATATTGGAATTAATTAGCCGAACGGAAATTTCTGCACTTGCCTGGAATGATTCATAAACATCACTAATTTTTGATGCTTTGCGTGCTTCGTCTGCCGTGAGTTCTTTTTTCTCCATCAGTTCAGAAAACCGTGGTAATAAAGTTCTTGACAACAATACAAATCGTTGTAATACTGCTACTGCTTTTATTCTATCATCCATTCCCATATCAATCTCTTTTCTCTATTAATAAAAACGAAAAAAGTTGGCTTAGGGTTGGGTTTGCTTTATTTTAAAATGGTGATATGTCCGTTATCTACGTGTCTTTTATCGGATGATAATTCTTTAAACTCGAGTTGCCAAATGTACGTTCCATCTTGCACTAACTTCCCATTTCCGTAGGTACCATCCCACCCTATTTCTTTGTTGTATGTTTCAAAAATAACTTCTCCCCATTGGTTAAAAATAGTGAGGTGAAAATTATACGGATCTACACCACTGGTAAACACCGGGCTGAACGTTTCATTGTAGGTGTCTCCATCTGGTGTAAAGGTATTTGGGATAAAGTAAAGAATTTGTTCTTGAATTTTAACATCTAGTCGTTTGATGTCAGAACAAATCATTAAATCATCATAAGCCGTAAGTTTTACATTGTAAATACCTGTTCCCTCTGGAAAAATATGTGTTTCATTCACATTGGTAGAAATGGGAGAACCGTCTCCAAAATCCCACTCGTATGACGTAGCAAACTGCGATTGATTAATAAAACTCACTTCTCTGTAATCTCCTAAACCTGTACCAGAAGATGGGTCAACGTCAAAATCTGCAATGGGAACATCACGAACTGTTACAAAGTCTGCGATTCCATAAACGGCGTTACACCCTTCTGCAGAGGTTACATTTAACGTTACGTCAAATTCGCCACCGGCTAAATAAGTATGTGAAACGGTTGTGCACCCTGTAGCTGTTTCTCCATCTCCAAAACTCCATTGGCAATAAGAACCGCCCGGTACAGAAGTATTGTTGAATTTGACCGTTACAGGCGCGCAAGGATCGTGCGCATTTTTAGTAAATGAAACACTTGGTGTAGGATGAACTGTTACACTAAAACTAGCGGGTGTACCAACGCAGCCAGCGGCTGTTGTCGGTATAACTTCCACCGTCACGATAATAGGGTCTACAGATGCGTTTATGCCTGTAAAAGCAGGAATATCGCCTACTCCACTAATACCAAAACCAACATCAACACCCGTAGTATTTACCCATTGATATGTTGTGCCAGCACCGCCCACAGAAGAGAAAGCCTCAACTGTGCCATCTGCGCCATTACAAATAGAAACAGCTGGTGTTGCATCCATTACTGGAATTGGTTCTACTGTCAATTCGAATGTATGCACCTGATCACCACATTCTGCAGAAGCAATCGTATTGGTAACTGTATATGTTCCCGGGTCACTTGCATCTAAATCAATTGTGCCGGTGGTGGCATCAATTACTAAACCTACACCTGCCGTAAATGTTCCGGCCATACCGTCATCCGTTCCATCTCCATCCGTATCATAAATCGGTGAAGGATCAGCAGCATCAAAGCAATACAACGGTGCATCATAAATAAAATCAGCATAAAAAACATCTACTATTGTCACCTCAAACGTTACAACATCATCTCCACAAAACTCAGACTCTACAGTGTTGGTAACGGTATATACCCCAGGGTCGCTTATATCAACATCAATAACACCTGTAACGGCATCAAGCGCTAAACCAGCCGGTACCGACGTAAATGTGCCGCTTGTACCGTCATCAACTGCATCACCATCAATATCAAAGTTAGGAGCAGGATCAACACCATCTACACAATAAAGTGGTGCGTCATACACAAAGTCTGCAATGGCCACGGGAGCCAATGTTATTTCAAACGTTTCTACATCTCCACCGCAACCAATATCTTCAATTGTATTGGTGACTGTATACGTGCCGTAATCAGATGCATCAAAATCAATTACACCAGTAGTACTGTTAATAACTAAACCAGCAGGCACAGCTGTAAAGGTTCCTGCTGAACCTTCATCAAAACCATCTCCATCCGCATCAAAATTTGGAACGGGGTCTCCGGCGCCGTCGCAATACAAGTCTAAATCATAAATAAAATCTGCTAATTCTTCACTTACAATTTCTATAGTGACAACATCTGAACCAGCGCAACCAACGGTGTAAGTAATATCATACGTACCGTCTAACGAAAGTACAGGGTCAATTTGTCCATCTGCATTAATAACCAGACCAATTGCTGGTGAAAAAGAGAATGATCCACCTAAACCTCCTGTAATAATAGGATCTTGTGGCCCATCTGCAGGGCACATAACCAAACTAGGATAGTCAATTGTGACATCATCTACCCCTATTTCACCCGCTATCAATTGAATATTATCAATTAAACCGTAAGCACCATTTATACCGGGGCCGGCAATTTCTCCAATTTCAAAACCGATTGTGTGGGTGGTAGACGTAGCAATGAATACCACACATCCATCTTGCCAACCTTCATCCAAAGGTAATTCGTTACCAGACGACATTTCTGGAATACCACTTACAAAAACCCGCCAGTAAGCCGTTTTTGTTGGGCAAAAGCCACCTGCACAAATTCCAAAGTTTGCTTCTTGATACGTTATCGTATAAGTTTCACCTATCGTAAAACCTGTAACCGTTTGTTCAAAACGTTCCGTATACCCCATCCCTATGTCAGAATAAGCTCCGGTAAATGTTCCACCATCTGCAGAAAAAGTAGGTGTTTCTGTAAAACTCCACCCAAAAATAGGCATTGGAATAGTAAACATATCAGTAGACCCTGCAACCATAGCCCAGCTTGTAGGTGCTAATGCTGCACCCGTAGGTTCATTGCAACTTCCGTTAACAAAGGCTTGCCCAAAAGATGTGAACTGAATAATGCTGATAAATACAGCCGATAATAGGCACCTTAGCAGGCTTTTTTTTACGGATGTATTGGGTGTTTTATAGTGAATTGTCATTGTGTTGTGTTGCTATTTTACAATTATTAAACGTTTCAAATTCAGAAGGGAAGCCCGAAAAACTGTAAAAAAAGGAAATGCACGAATAAAACCGCATTTTTAAGGCAGAAATGTAAGTCACTAAAAAACCGTTCAATCTTGAGACTGAACGGTTTTTATAATTTACACTAAAGGTAAATCTATATTAAATCGTAGAACGCATTTCTGTATTGGTAATTTTATACAACCATAACTTCATGCGGTACAATAACAGGTACATAACCGGAACAATAATTAGTGTTAAAAATGTTGCAAAGGTTAGTCCGAAAATAATTGTCCAAGACATTGGCCCAAAGAACATGGTGTTGTCACCTCCAATATAAAAGTTGGCGTCATACGCTGTAATTAAGGTTGTAAAATCAATGTTTAACCCTATTGCCAATGGTAATAAACCAAGCACTGTGGTAATTGCGGTTAACAATACCGGACGCAAACGTGTTTTACCTGCCTCTACAATTGCTTTTCGAATATCTTCTAACGGTAATTGCTCAAATTCTCCTAACTTTAATTCGTCGCGTTTACGTTTACGCAATAAGTTGGTGTAATCAATAAGTACAATTGCATTGTTTACCACCACTCCGGCGAGTGAAATAATACCAATCATTGTCATAATAATAACAAAGTCCATTTGGAAAATAACCTCTCCTAAGAATACTCCAATTAAACTAAATACAACAGAGAACAAAATGATTAGAGGTGTGGTAAACGCATTAAACTGCGCTACAATTACCAATAAAATAATGAACAAAGCAATAATTAACGCTTTACCTAAAAAGTCTGTTTCTTTCGCCTGTTCTTCTTGCTCTCCCGTAAATTTATAATCTACTGTTTGTGAAAGTTCGCCATCTGCAACATAATCTGAGGCGAGTGACTTTAATTCTTCTACCACCTCATTGGGGTTGTAACCTTCAGAAACATTGGATGTTATGGTAACAACAGGAACCATGTCTTTGTGCTTTACAGCACTGTACGTGTTGGTTGGTTCTGGCTCTTTTATTAATGAACGGATTGGAATCCGCAGCATTTGCCCTTTGTTGTTTCTAAAAATTAGTTTTTGATTCATCAAGGCATCAATATCATTCCTTGTTTTTTCATCAAAGCGCACCACAATGTCGTACGTTTCATCTCCTTGTTTGAACGTAGAAATATCGGCGCCAAACAATGCGGTACGAATGGCGTTACCAATTTGTCCGGTAGACGTATTAAATAAGCGTGCTTTTGAACGGTCAACCTCAATTTTTAGTTCCGGTTTACCCGTTTCTACATCTAATTTTAATTGTTCCACCCCGGCTACATTTTTCCGGTCTAAATAAAAGCGTAGTTTTTCAGCCTCTGCAATCACTTTATCGTATTCCGTTTCACCACTTACCTCAATATTAATAGGAGCTGCAGTTGGTGGGCCTTGATTATCTTTATCTACTGAAATTTGAATATCTGCTGGAAAACGGTTTCGCAACCCGGTAGAAATACGTTCCATAATTTCACTCGTTTCATAATCTCCCCTGTGTTTAAACTCAGAAAAGTTAATGGTGATTCGCGCTTTGTGTGGGGTGTTTCCCATTGCCACTCCTTGAGATGGATCAGAAGCGCCCTCGCCCACTTGAGAAATAATGGATTGGATAATCCAATGTTCAAACGGTTGGTCTGCCGTATCGCTAATTTCTTCTGTTAAAATTTCTTCGTACAAAATTTGTTCAATGTCCAACGTAGTTTGGTTCGTTACTCGAATATCCGTTCCAATAGGGTGTTCCACAAAAATGTTTACATAATTGGGTTGACTTTCTGGAAAGAACAACACTTTTGGTGTAAACACGCCAACTAAACCTAAGGATAAGAATAAAAGAACGAACATGCTGATGAAAAAGAACACCGGACGTGATTCAAACAACGAGAATTTCAAAATTTTCTCATATCCACTTTCAAGAATAGGCAAAAACCGTTCTTGAAACCATTTTGCTGCTGGCGATAAAAAGAATACGTTGAGTATAATAAACGCTCCAACAATTATAAAAATGTTACCCCATGCCGTGCTTACCATTAACAGTAAAAAGCCGAACACCATTAAAATACCGGCAATAATCGTCGGTCTTTTACGCTTTGGTTTATCTCCGCCAACACGCATGTAAATAGCTGTTAACACTGGGTTAATTACCAAGGCCACAAAAAGAGACGAGCCAAGTACGATAATTAATGTTATTGGAATATACTTCATAAACTCTCCAATCATCCCTGGCCATAATGCCAATGGTATGAATGCACCTAATGTAGTAGCGGTAGATGCAATAATGGGCCAGGCAACCTCACCTACCCCTTTTTTAGCTGCCGTAAACGAGTCTACCCCTTCTTCCATTAACCGTTGTACATTTTCTACAACAACAATTCCGTTGTCCACCAACATCCCCAATGCCAGTACCAGTGAAAACAATACCATGGTGTTTAATGTAACCCCCATGGATGAGAGAATTAAAAACGACATGAACATGGAAAGTGGAATAGCCACCCCAACAAATAATGAGTTGCGCAATCCTAAAAAGAAAAGCAATACCCCCACCACTAGTAAAACTCCAAAAATAATTGAGTTCTCAAGGTTGGATACCATTTCTTGCGTTTTGCCAGACTGATCGTTCGTTACAGAAATACCTACCCCTTCTGGAACGGTTCCGTTCTCGTGTACATCTGCAAGCAAAGCCATAATTTTTTCAGAGGCATCTAGCAAGTTTTGTCCGCTTCGTTTTTTTACATCCAACATCACTACCGTCTGGCGTCTTTCTCGCGCATAAGAGGTGGTGTCGGCATCTGCGAATTTAATTTCAGCAATGTTTTTAAGGTAAACTGGTTTGTAATCCTCTTGCTTTACAATAACGTTTCCTATTTCTTCTGCCGATTTAAATTTCCCGTCTATTTGGATGGTTCGTTTTGTTCTTCCATCTAAATATTCACCACCCGAAACAGTTAGGTTTTCATTGGAAATAGCGCCTTGAATGTCCTGGAATGATACATCTACAACTTCTGCTTTGTAGGGATCTACCATAATTTGCATTTCACGCTCTTGCGTTCCGCGAATATCTACTTCAGAAATTTCAACAAGTTCTTCTATTTTATCCTCTAACACTTCGGCGTACTCGTTTAACTGCTCAATAGAATAGTCTCCCGATAGGTTGACGTTCATAATTGGCATTTGCGAAACATCCATTTCAAAAATGTTAGGCTCTACCGGTAAGTCTGTTGGAAAGTCTTTTGTTGCCCGCGCTTTATCCACTGCATCTTTAACATCTTGCAGGGCTTGTTTAGGGGTGACTTTAAAATCAAACTTTACTTGAATAGAGGCAAACCCATCTATTGAGGTCGAGTTAATTTCATCAACATTTTTGACGGTTTTCAGCTCTTTTTCAATGGGATCTGTAATTTTATCTGCAATTAATTCTGGTGAGTTACCAGGATATGCAATTCCCACATAAATTTCGGGAATTTGTAATTCGGGAAAATTCTCTATAGGCATGCTTCTGTACGAAACATAACCGCCAATAAGAATCATGGCAATGAATAAATAAACGGTTTTACGGTTATTTACTGCCCAGGAGGAAATCCCAAATTCTTTTTGATTTTCTAATGACTTGCTCATGGTTTGTGCTTATTGAATTTTAACCTGATCGGTTTCAGTAACGCCTTTTGCTCCTTTGGCAACAAGTAAATCACCATCTTTTAATGGGCCATCAACTGCTGCCGTTCCGTCAAACTTTTTGATTACTTTAATGAATATTTTTTCTAAACTAAAGGTTTCTTTATCATCATTCATTGTCATACGGTAGACGTAGTTATTGTTGTCTGTATCTTGTAAAATAGATTCTGAATTAATGACAATTGCATTGTCGCGCGTAAAGTCAGTTACACTAATTTCGCCAAACTGATTTGGCAACAAAACTTCATTGTTTTTAATGTCTATTTGAATTCTAAATGTGCGGTTTGTGGGATCAATATAATTTCCTTTATTTGAAATTGTAGAAACCATTATGGTATCGTTTAATGAAGGAAACTTCATTTCTACTTTTGTACCCACATTAACTTTAGACAATAAATTTTCAGACAAACTTGCATTAATGGTGACTTGTTTGTTATTTACAATTCGCAGCAATGGTATTTGCGGTGCAGCCATTTCACCCTCATTTACCATAATGTCATCAATTACCCCAGAAAAAGGCGCACGCACCACTGTTTTGCCAGTTTGTGTACGAAGCGTTTGTAATTTTTGCTCCAGCGCTAATTTTTGATTTTTAGCTTGTTCGTATTCGATTTCTACCCCCACACCTTGTTTTTTAAGTTGTGATTGTTTTTCAAACATGTACTCAGCCAATTCAAGTGACGTTTCAAGCTCTTTCATATTTGCAGCTAATAGTTCAGCATCAATACTTATAAGGGTTTGTCCCTTAGATACGCGTTGCCCCTCTTTTACATGCACTTTTTTGATTACACCGCTGGATTCGGCATTAATTAGCGCATTTTGATCCGTTTCTACCGTACCAGGCACTTCTACCTTATGTACAAAATTCTCTTGTTTTACTTTGCTAGCCGTTACAATAGGAATAAACTCTACCGTTGCCGTGTCTAATTCTTCAATTTGCGCATTAACTTCTGCCAATTCATTCTTTAATGAATCGCGTTTGGTATTTAAACGCGCCAAGTCTGCGTTTGTCTCATCTGCCGGAGCGCATGATGCAATTGTGGCTGTAATCGCAAAGAGGTAAATAAAATTCTTTTTCATTTTGTTTGGTTTAATCTTTATTCTCACTGTTGAGATTGGTTAATTGCGTTTAACGCGTTATTTATTGTATAATTGATCGAGCTGTACCTTAATGCTTAACATTTGCATTACCGACTGCACATAGTTACCTTGAGCGGTTAGCAGTTGGTTTTGCAGTTGCGTTACTTCCAATGCTGACACAACACCAATTTCCTGGCGTGCTACGGCTCGTTGGTAAATTCTTTTGGCTAGTCCAACATTTGATTTTTCAAGCTCCACATTTTCTTGTGCAGATGCAAATGACGTTTTAAGTTGTAATTCTTGAAACTTAAGGCTGTTTTCTAAATTTTCAAGGCTATTTTTATCTTGTTCAATTTTAATTTCAGCCTGCTGAACTTTTACGATTTTTTGTCCACTGCTAGTTATTGGAATTTTCATGGATACCCCCCAGATAGTTGTAGGATACCACGGCTTATCATCAAAAAAGTCAAATTCATTTCTAAATGCATTTTGTGAATGGGTAAAAAACGCACCAACTGATGGTAAATAAGCCGCTTTTTCATTTTTTAAGCTGTACTCATCTAACTGTCGTTGCTGGTCTAACAATACATAGTTTGCATTTTCCTTTAAACTATTATCCGTCAATAACGGATTGTTTGATTCGATTTGGTCTAAAACACCATCCAATGTTTCTGTTAATTGGATATCATCCGTCATTTCATACCCCATTTGCAGTTTTAGTAAGTTTTTTGCAACCTCCGCCTGGCGCAATGCAGTAGATTTTGATGCTTGAATACGATTGTAAGCAATGCCCACCTGGTCAGCCTCCTCTTGCGGAATAAAACCGGTTTTAGCGTATGCCTGTGTTTTCTCCCATAGTGTTTTGGTTGATGCCAATACAGAATCTGTTAAACTTACATTTTCTTCTGCCACTAATACATTGTAATACGCCTCTCGCACCATGGCTTTAATTTCTTGCTTGGTATTATCTGCCGCGGTGGCAGACATTTTTTGAAAGAATTTAGAGAACTGTAGTCCTACGATATACGATCCATCAAAAATAAGCTGAGAAGCATTAAATGTTAAAGATGTAGAAAACTCTTGTCCCGCTCTGAACTCAAGTACCTCTCCCGGCGGAGCCATGGGGTTGAATAAGCTGGCATCCACCACTTGAACCGGAATATCCAATAATTGTTGGAACTGTCCTTCTGCACTAATTTGTGGTAAACCAATGGCTGTGGTCTCCCATACTTTTTTGCGCGCTACTTCAATATCTAACATAGCGTTTTTCATTTTGGCATTGTTTGCCACGCCATATTCCTCTGCCTCTGTTAATGAAAATGAGGCATTGTCTTGTGCAAAGGCTGTTACACCAAATGCCATAACCATTGCTAAGGCCGTTATTCTTTTATAAGTTTTCATCTTTTCGTACTAGTTCGTTTAAATGTTCTAATCCTTTCAAGCTCGCGATTCCGCGTATGTGGTACCTAAAATATTCTGAGTATACTTCGTCAATTCTATATTTATCGACAGAAACACCTTCACCTGACATGACAAAGTCCATTGTGGCAATGTGAAGTCTAGAAATAATTTCGGGTGTTAAATTGGGGCGGTACACCCCTTCTTTCATTCCTTTGTTCAAGTTGTTTACAATTGTTGAGCGCACCGTTTCATTTTTATGTTTATGCATTAATTTAAGTGCACTTGGGTGGTATCTGCTCAAATCAAAAAAGATTGAAGGATGAATGGCGCCTAATGTTTTGATTAAATGCCTACCTACTTCAAGCATTTCTTCTATCGCACTTAAATTACGCTCTTTAATGTCATCAATGCCATTCATATCACAGCTATGAGCGTACAGTAAGCATTGTTCTACCAACTCATTTTTATCTTTAACGTGTAGGTATAGTGTTTTTTTTGAAACACCAAGTTGCCTTGCCATTTCATCCATGGTTACACTCTTTATCCCGTACTTCATGTAAACCTCAAGCCCCGACTTGATAATTTCCATTTTCTTCTCTTCCATGGCGCAAAGATAATTTAAAAACGTTAAAGGAAACGTTTTGTATGTTTTTTGTTTCCTTTGACGCGATAGTTTTCAATCAACACTACTTTTTTTTCAGTCAAATCGTAAATTTACCATACGTAAGTGAAGATTAGTTCTAAATTTGAATTATGGCGAAGCAGAAAAAATATTATGTGGTTTGGGAAGGTAACACGCCCGGTATTTATAGCTCTTGGGAGCACTGTCAGCGTGAAATTAAAGGGTATCCAAATGCCAAATTCAGAGGCTTTTCATCATTAGAGGAAGCCCGCAAAGCGTTTAAAGACCCCGCCAGTGTAAAACCTTCTAGCAAAAAGAAAAAACAATACTATTATGTATTATGGCATGGTCACCAACCCGGTATTTACACCAATTGGAATGATGTCTTAAAAAACATTCAAGGTTTTTCCGGTGCGATTTATAAAACATTTGGAAGTAAAGAATTGGCAGAAAAAGCCTTTCAAGAACATCCGGATAAATACAAGGACGGTGACTTTAAAAAAACCAAAGATTTATCTCCAGAAGAATTAGAAAAAATTGGAGACCCGATTGAACTGAGCTTAGCTGTGGATGCAGCCTGTAATGGGAAAGGTGATTTTGAATACCAAGGTGTTTGGACATTTAGCAGAGAAACAGTCTTTAGAGTAGGGCCTTACAAAAAGGGATCAAACAACATTGGTGAATTTTTGGCATTGGTGCATGCCTTGGCTTATTTAAACAGCCATAAAGACGAAAAAATGAAAAAAATGCCCATTTATTCAGACTCGCGCATTGCTATGGGGTGGGTGCGTTTGGGCATTTGCAGAACAAATAAAAAACCGATACCCGAAGTTAAAAACTTAATTGCCCGAGCGGAGCATTGGCTAAAACAAAACAAATGGACCAATCCAATTTTAAAGTGGGAAACCAAGGTTTGGGGGGAAATTCCTGCTGATTTTGGACGAAAGTAATTTTAAAACCATAAAAGGTTTTAAAGTTCCCTATGGTGTTTCGAAATCGATTGTAGGACTACTAGGGCATCCATTGTTTTGCTTAAAAACCAATTTCTGCCGAAATGGGACGGTGATCTGAACAATTTAGGTTATGCGTGGTAAAGTTAGCCGACTTTAATTGATCTGAATAAAAAATATAGTCAATTCGGTTAGATGGTACTTCACCAATATAAGTCGTGCCAATACCATTTCCAGATTGCACAAAAGCGTCATTTAACAGTCTATTAAATTGTCTGTAACAATAAGAAACCGGTGTATCATTCAAATCTCCACACAAAATTACAGGATACGGAGACTCTTTTACATAAGCCGCTACTTTTTCGGCCTGCACGGCTCGTTTTTCAAACCCCACCTTCAAGCGTTGTAATATACGTTGCGTAGCAGCCTCATTTACATAACTATCATTTTGCCCTTTCTGATTAAAAAACTTATAATCATTGGCTTGAAAACGAATAGAGCCAATGTGCGCATTGAACACACGAAATGTATCTGTATTTACTTTAATATCTGAATAAATACAGTAGTTATTTGGGTCATTTTCAAACGGAATATCACCTTTGTTTATAATTGGATATTTAGAAAAAGTTGCCACGCCAAAATAACGGTTGTTTGAAAGCTCATGTGTGTAACGCTCGTGAAAATGGGGTGTTTTTAGGAGTGGTATCATAGCCTCCTTAGTCACAAAATCTGTATTATTTTCTTGGTGATAATATTCTTGAAAACAATAAATACCAGCATTTTGCTGTTGTAAAAAAGTAAATATTTCGTCTCTGTTTTTTACGCGATTTGCTTTGTCATATAAACTAAAAATGCGCACGTTGTATGACACTAGTTTAACCGTTCGTTGGGGTGCATCACTCGAAAAATTAAATGTAAAAAAATGGCGGAAATGATTAAAGCCAATTAACAGAGTAATAATGGAAATTAAAGCAAATTTGGCACGAAAAAACAACCAAAAAAGCACAAATAATAATGCAACTAGTAGCCACACAGGATATGCAAGCCCAAAGTATGAAAAATAAATAAATGAATTTGGTGAAACATGTGTTGCCAAATAAGCAAAAAGTAAAGCGCATGAATTGAGCACATTAAGCACAACCAATAAGCGTAAAATAAAATTTAGCCTTTTTTTATTTTTTTTTGCTCTCATTAAAAAGAATTTCTTTTTCTTTTTTGGTTAGCCCGTCGTAGCCTTTTTTTGAAATTTTTTCTAAGATGGCATCAATACGGTCTTGTTTTTCTTTTTTCAAGGCATTGTATTCATCATCCGTCATTTTTTGGGTTTGGTTTTGACGGTAGACCTTCATTTTTGGTTTGCGTTGTTTTCGTTTAAACGGATTTTGACGTAATTTAATTTTTAAAATAAACCGTTCTATACGATTCATAATGTTTCCAGAAGCATTTGCCTTAATTATGGATAAACCACCAAATAAAGCACCTCCTAAATGCGCAATATGTGCTACTTTGTCTTGCGAACCAACCCCCGCTAAATCGGCGATTATGTAGAGTGCTGCAATAATAAATAGCGGCACAGGAAATACACCAAATAAACGTATTGTAAACCCTGGTTGGTAAGCGGCAACAGCCACAAAAACAGCCATAATTGAGGCAGAAGCCCCTAAAATATTTGGGGTAGCCTGGTTAGCAAAAGCCGGAAAAATAGCATAGGCCAAAACGTGAATGCCATACGCGAATAGCCCGCCAATTATATACGTTAACACTAAACGCCGTTGACTAAAAAAGTGTACAAAAATTTGCCCCGAGAAGAACAATACAATCATGTTGAACAAAAAATGAAAAAAATCATGATGTGTAAACATGTGGGTTATTAACGTCCAGGGCTTGTACAACAGCTCGGCGGGGTTACCAGGGGCTATAAAATAGTCCTTCACCGCATTTTCTAACCCGGGCTGCGCTCCTAATTTTTCAACTAAAAATAAAATCAGAAAAAACAGAAAAACGGCCGTGTTAATGGCAATAAGTTTACCCAAAATACCCAATTGTTTTATGGTACGCCGAATAAATTGACTGATGTTTTCGTTTTGCATTTTAGTAAAAATTTGTTTTGTTGCGTTGCCAAATTTTAATCAAAATAAAACCAACTAACATGCCCCCTAAGTGTGCAAAATGGGCTACTGAATCGCCGGGGCGATCTTGAAAACCACTGAATACTGCTATAGCTGCCAGCCCAAGTGCCAACCATTTCATTTTAACCGGAATAGCAAAATAAAGGTAAACCGTGGTGTTTGGAAACAACAACGCCACACCTGCTAAAAGCCCATAAACGGCTCCAGAAGCACCTACAGTTGGTATTGCCATGTTGCGTACAGAAGCCTGAAAGCCATTTAACCCACCAACATTAATCACACTACCATCCGATAAGTACTCAAAAGAACCATCCATAAAAGGAAAAAAGGTTCCTGACGCACTATAAATTTCAAAGCCTTGTACTAACTGGTGCAATAAAGCTGCGCCTAATGCAGTAATAAAATAAAAAATCAAAAAACGTTTTGGTCCCCATACGCGCTCAAGCATATTACCAAAAACAACAAGGGCAAACATGTTAAAGAAAATGTGCCCTAACCCACCGTGCATAAAAAAATGTGTGGCTAATTGGTAAGGCTCAAAATTTGGTGAATCAAAATAATACAACCCCAGCAAATGAATTAAGCTTATCCCCTGTTGTTCAAAAACAAAAGTTGCTAAAAAAAACAATAGGTTAATAATCAAAAGATTTTTAACCACCGGTTGCATATTTCTAAAAATGTTCTGTAACATTAATTAAATCGTTTAGTAAGTTCGTCCATGGTAAACGTTTCTATAATTTTTTTGCCATGTGGTGACAATTGCGGGGCTGAAGATGCAAAAAGTGTATCAATTAAATACTCCATTTCCGTTGTTGACAATTTATTTCCGGCTTTTGTAGCCATTGCGCTAGCCATAGATAGTGCAACCTGTTGTTTTAAACTTAAATCTTTATTTTGCTGGCTTTGTTTAAAGCCTTCAAAAATAGTGATTAACGCTCGCTGCGGATTTTTACCCTCAAGCAGAACTGGCACTGCAGCAATTGTAATTTTACTCCCCTCAATTGTAAGCTCAAAGCCTGTATGGTTCAATTCGGGCAATAACTCTTTCCACAAATAAAGGTCTGTTTTATCCGCTTCAATCTCTTCTTGAAACAATAATTTTTGCGATTGATGCACCTCTTGCCCTTCATCCTCCATTAGCTGGTCAAATAAAATGCGGCAATGCGCGCGGTATTGGTCAATTAATATAAACCCACTTTTAATAGAAGTAAGAATATACTTTTCGTGCAGTTGAGTTGGTTTTTTGCTTGAAATTTCCCCCTCACTATTCATAGCAGAAGAAACCGTTGTGGTTAATTGTTTTGTCTGTTCATCAAACGTATTTTCAGTTGGGGTTTGCGAATCGTTTTTAGTTTCTGTTGATTTTACAGCTGAATAAAAATTTTCCCAATCCTTTGGAGATGTTCTGGGCTGTCCGAACCCTGCGTTAGCCATTCCTCCCTCACTACTTGGCACTGCACCAGACGGCTTAGTTGATTTAAACGGATTATAATTTGGGTCTACCGCTATTTCGGGCATGCGCACTTCTTGTCCTTTTTTTAATGCGGGCACGTCAAAGGTTCGTTCTTGTTCAAAATCTAACGTGGGGGCTACATTAAACTTACCCAATGCTTGTTTTACCGCACTGCGAATAATGGCATAAATCGCTTGATTTTCTTCAAATTTTATTTCTGTTTTTGTGGGATGTACATTTACATCTATTGATTTTGTCGGGACATCAAAATATAAAAAATAAGGTGGATATTTACCACTTGGCACTAGCCCTTCGTAAGCATTTAATATGGCATGGTTAAAATAACGGTCTTTAAAATAGCGGTTATTTACAAAAAAATAAGACTGGTCACGAGAAGCCTTTGCAAACTCTGGTTTTAAAACAAATCCTGTAATTTTTAAAATATCTGTTTCTTCATCTACCGGTACCAAGCGTTGGTTAAACTTTTTGCCATAAATTTGCACAATACGCTGGCGCAAACCATGTTTTGGCAAATTGTATATTTCGTCTTCGTTATGGTGAAACGTAAATTCAATTTCGGGATGCACAAGTGCAATCCGCAAAAATTCGTCAACAATTTTGCGGTATTCGGTTGCGTTTTTTCCTAAAAAATTACGCCTTGCCGGAACATTAAAAAACAAGTTTTTAACCGCAATGCTTGTTCCGTCTTGCATAACGGTAGGTTCTTGAGAAATAACCTTAGAGCCTTCGTTCACAATTTCAGTACCTAGTTCAGCATCATGCAATTTAGACCGTAAACATACGTGCGCTATTGCTGCAATAGACGCTAAGGCCTCTCCCCTAAAGCCTTTGGTATGCAATAAAAATAAATCATCAGCACAGGCAATTTTACTCGTAGCGTGCCTTTCAAAAGCCATACGGGCATCTGTTGGAGACATTCCACAGCCATTATCCACCACTTGAACAAGCGTGCGCCCACCATCTTTTGCAATTAAGTTAATCGTGCTTGCACCAGCATCAATGGCATTTTCAATTAACTCTTTCACCACAGAAGCCGGCCGTTGTACCACCTCTCCGGCGGCAATTTGGTTGGCAATGTGATCAGGAAGTAGTTTAATAATATCAGACATGCACTACTTGTTCAACTTTTCGTCAATAAATAACCCCATGCCGTCTAATCCTTGAAAGATGTAGTAGAACAAAATAACCACACCAGCCAAAATAACAATTAACCGCACGTTAGACCGCATGGTTTGTGATTTGTAATCTGAATTATTCCAACGGCTTGCCGTTTTAGTTTTAAAGGTAATTTCTCTTCGGCGTTGCACAGACTCTTCGTCTGTACTTTCATCTAAATTAGCTGCCTTCAACTTCTTTCGTAGCGCCTCTTTTTCCGCGTCAAAGTAACGCGGCACATACTCAAACCGTTTGTGGTGATTGGGCAGTTTGAAGAGCGAAAATCGATTCCAATTCATAGCTTAATTTTTAAAACGAATAATAAAATTCGGTTGTCATACAAATATAATGAGATTAACTTCAATATACGGATTTGAAGAATGGCAATCACAAAGAATTGTAACCCTCTTTTTTAACACCGTTTATTTAACAATTAATACACGCTTTGTTGTGGACAAATGTTATGCCATGGCAAGGTTTATGATCTACTAAATCTATAATTTCGTTAATCTGATATGAATGTACGCAACATGACTTTTAAAAAAAACACCTACACTCCCCTATTTACGGTACTTTTCCTGTTTTTTACCGCAATTGTGGTAAATGCGCAAAATGGAACATATACAACTGACAATTTTTCAGATAATAAAAATACGCCCGCATTTTTAAATGTAAATGGCGCCTGGGCAGACTCTGTTTTTAATACCTTAACCCCAGATGAACGTATAGCGCAACTTTTTATGGTTGCTGCTTATTCCGACAAGGGGCTAGACCATGTTAAAGCTGTAAACAAATTAGTGAATGAATACAAAATTGGTGGGTTAATTTTTTTTAAAGGTAGTCCAGAAAAGCAAGTAAAACTGACAAACCTTTACCAGGCAAAGGCTAAAACACCCCTAATGATTGCCATAGATGGTGAATGGGGGCTTGCCATGCGTTTAGATTCTACCATAAAATATCCCCGGCAAATGACATTGGGGGCAATCCAAAACCCCGACTTAATTTATGAAATGGGGCAACAAATTGGTGAGCAGTGTAAACGAATGGGCATTCATGTCAATTTTGCACCTGTAATTGATGTTAACAATAATGCTGCAAACCCTGTTATTAACAACCGTGCGTTTGGTTCTGTAAAAGAAAATGTAGCACTGTTGGGCACAGCTTACATGAAAGGAATGCAAGAACAAAACATCATGGCATGTGGTAAACATTTTCCCGGTCATGGGGATACAGATATGGACTCGCACAAAGCATTACCTACCATTCCGTTTGATTATGAACGGTTAGACTCACTGGAACTGTATCCTTTTAAACAACTTATCCATGCCGGTTTAGCCAGTATGATGGTTGCCCATTTATACATTCCGACATTGGATGCTACTAAAAACCAAGCGTCTACTTTGTCTCCAAAAATTGTAAATGGCTTGCTCAAAGATTCATTAAAATTTGAAGGACTCGTATTTACAGATGCCTTAAACATGAAAGGTGTATCACAATATTACAAACCCGGTGAGGTAGACGTAAAAGCACTATTAGCCGGAAATGATGTATTGCTTTTTCCAGAAGATGTGCCGACAGGGATAGCCCAAATAAAGGCAGCCATTGCGCGTGGTGAAATTACACAAGCCGAAATTGATGCACGTTGTTTAAAGTTATTAAAAGCCAAAGAATGGGTGGGGCTAGATCAATTTACTCCAATCTCTACCGACAATTTATATGGCGACTTAAACCAACTCCGCTATGACGGTTTAAACAAACAATTGGCTAAAAATGCAGTGACATTAATTAAAAATGATGGCGTTTTACCTTTCCAACAGTTTGATACGCTAAAAACGGTTTATTTAAACATTGGAGGAACATCAGATAACGTTTTTAGACAAACTATGTCGCTTTACGCAGATATAGATATGATTCAGATTCCACGGGCGCTTTCAGCCGAAAAAGAGCGTGAACTTTTAGCAGAGTGTAAAAAATATGACCGTGTTATTTTGGCTTTTCACCGCACCAATAACAATCCAAAACGGAACTTTGGAATTACTATGCAAGCCGTTGCTATCCACCAAACATTGAGCAAACAACAAGAAGTAATTACCGTGCTATTTGGAAACCCTTATGTATTGGAAAGTTTTGGAAATACTTCTGCTACAAAAGCCATACTCGTTACCTATCAAGATGATGACAATGCACAAGCGGCGGCAGCCCAAACCTTATTTGGAGGTATCAATCCAACAGGGAAATTACCCGTTAACGCGAGTATTGAATACCCAGCTGGCACAGGCTTAACGTATGCTGAAAAAATTCGGCTAGGGTTTGTATCTCCAGAAGAAATAAACATAAACTCGGCAAAATTGGCAGAAATTGATGCCATTGCTAACGCTGGCATAAAGAAAGGTGCTTATCCGGGGTGTCAAATATTAGCCATAAAAGATGGGAACGTATTTTACAATAAATCCTTCGGACACCACACGTACACCAAAAAAAGAGCGGTTAAAAACACAGATCTGTACGATTTGGCATCCATTACAAAAATTGCTGCCACTACCATTACATTAATTCGTTTACAAGCTGAAGGAATAATAGACATTGACCAACCATTAACCACCTATTTACCAACAATGGTAGACTCTACCCCCTACCAGAATATGGTAATACGCGAAATGTTAGCGCACCAGGCCGGTTTATTTCCGTGGATTCCCTTTTACACAAAAACACTGATAGATGGTAAACCTAACCCAGCAATTTACAGTACCAAACCAACCGATTATTTTACGGCAAAAGTAGCCGAGAACATGTACATTAATCAACTTTATGACACAACCATGCTAAAAGAAATAACGCAAAAAGCCTTGATTCGCAAGCGTTATAAATATTCTGATTTGGGCTACTACTTTTTAAAGGCCATTATAGAAAAAGAAACGGGTATGGAACTCAACGACTACGTTCAACAGACATTTTACACCCCAATGGGATTAAAAAACATGCTGTATCGTCCGTTAGAAAAAGTGGATAAAAAGCGCATAACACCAACAGAGGACGATAAATTATTTAGAAACCAATTAGTGTGGGGGAATGTGCATGACCCCGGCGCGGCCATGCAAGGCGGCGTGGGTGGCCATGCAGGGTTATTTGCCAATGCGCTGGATTTAGGCACATTGATGTATATGTTAATTAATGATGGGCGTTACGCAGGCGAACAACTGCTTGACCCAGCAACGATAGCCGATTTTACACGTTGCCAATTTTGCCCTAAAAACAGACGTGGCGCAGGGTTTGACAAACCCGTACGCTCATTGGATGGTGGCCCTACATGCGACAAGGTATCGTTAAGTAGTTTTGGACATTCGGGGTTTACAGGTACAATTACCTGGGCAGATCCTGAAAAAGGAATTGTTTACGTGTTTTTGAGTAACCGCGTTTATCCGGATGCAGAAAATTGGCTAATTGTGAAAGAAAATATTCGCACAAACATCCAAGACGTTATTTATCAAGCTGCTGACTTTTAATGAAATTAGAACGGTTCACCTAAGTTCATTTAAGGCATAAATTTTAATGTTAAAAAGCGGTAAAATCTCCCTTTGGATTCGTAAATTTGTTGCAAATAGACTAACAAAAGAAGCAGTTGTTGCATGGGATTGTAAGTCAACGTGTAATTATCCGTCTTTTAGTGAGATAAACAAGCACATCACAAGTAAATACAGATTAACGGAATGAAAATAGGCATTGTACTCTACCCTACGTTTGGCGGAAGCGGAATTGTAGCCACCGAATTAGGTAAAGCATTAGCAGAAAAAGGACATGAAATTCATTTCATATCATATAATCATCCTGTAAAGTTAGACCATTTTTTGCCCAATATTCGCTATCATGAGGTGCGCCCTTTTCATTACCCTTTATTTGATTATCAACCATACGAATTGGCGCTTACCAGTAAATTAGTGGATGTAACGCGTTACGAGAACTTAGATGTACTGCACGTGCATTATGCCATTCCGCATGCATCTGCCGCTTATTTTGCACAGCAAATTTTAAAAACCCATCAAATTAACATTCCGTTCATTACAACATTACACGGAACGGACATTACACTAGTGGGGAAACATCCTTCATTTGAACCGGTAATTACGTTTAGCATTAATAATTCTGACGCTGTAACGGTAGTTTCTGACAGTTTGAAAAGAGATACATTTAGGCATTTTGCGATTGAAAATGAAATTGAGGTAATTCCAAACTTTGTAAAACATGAGCATTACCGGCATGAGCCAAGCAAAAATGATTTAAAAAGACGCGAAGCAATTGCACCAAACGGTGAACGCATTATTAGCCATGTTTCTAACTTTCGTAAGGTAAAACGCATTGATGACGTGATTCGTATTTTTAAAAAAATACGTGATAAAATGCCTGCAAAGTTAATTTTGGCTGGAGATGGCCCGGAACGGTTTAAAATAGAACAATTATGTTCAGAGCTCAAAGTGTGTGCAGATGTGGAAATGATGGGAAATGTGCAGACCGCATCAAAGATTTACAGTATTAGTGATTTGTTTATTTTACCTTCGCAAACTGAAAGTTTTGGACTTGCTGCGCTTGAAGCTTTAGCCTCTGGAGTACCCGTTATTTCATCAAATAGTGGTGGTTTACCCGAAGTAAATAAACACGGTTATTCGGGTTATTTAAGCAATGTAGGAGACGTTGACGAAATGGCTGCAAATGCCCTTAAAATTTTGTCTGATGATGCTGTTTTAGCCCAATATAAAAAACAAGCCCGCGAACATTCATTAAAGTTTGACTTGGAAGAGGTTTTACCAAAATATGAGGCCATTTATCGCAGATTGGTTGAAGGTGTAAAAGTTTAAGCAATCAATAAAACCGTTTAAATTACAGGGAAATTAATTGGTTGTTAACTACAAAAAAAGGTCATTCTATTTTTTGATACGATCGATAATAACATTTTGTGTAAAAAACATTAAATCATCTGAGACTTGCTCTACTCCACAATGAATAGGGTTTTTAGATTTAAGCGCCATAGTTATAAATCCTAAACCTGCGCCACCCTTGTTGGACATAATTCCATTAGAAAGCGTATCCATATACAACGATTTAATGTCCTGTTCATTCATTTCATTTAAATCATCAATACGCTCTAAGAGTTTATTGGCAGCTGTTTCTTTAACCAAATTGCCAAATGTTACTTTGTAAAAGTCTTCATCTTGCAACACAATTAAAAATGATACTTGATTACCGTCTTGATCTTTTTCGCCGTGGATACGAATGTTTTGCAGACCTTCTACCAAAATACTAAACATGCGTTTAACGGCTCCTTCTTATCACCCGATTCAACCATTAAGTTTTCAATACCTGCGGAAAGTGAGCCGACTAAATCTTGAGAGAATTCACCAAAATGAGATACCACGATTTTACCATCAGCCTGGATGTTATAGTCGCCAAAAATCTGCTGAAATTTAGCATTACATTTTTCTACCAACGTATTTTTGTGTAGCATGTTTAACTAACGGTACCTCTTTAAAGATGGAAAGATAAAAAATTTATTTATTAACGAACGAATTGTTAGGCTAAAAATTACCTTTTACAGTTGTTTAGCTTTCCAATCAAGTAATAAAAAGAAAAAAAATTACCTCAATCTGTTGAGAATAGTAGCCACGGCAGGACACATTAGCGCGTTTGTTTTAGTCAAATTCAAAATTTGATACATATTTTTACGGTTTGTATGTGGGTATTCGCGACATGCTTGTGGCCTAACGTCATAAACAAAACACGTATTGTCATCATTTAAAAATGGGCACGGTGCTGTTTTTAACACGTAATCATTTTCATCATCAAGTCTTAAATACTCAGCAATGAATGCGGCTTCTTTTAATTTAAATAGCTTGGCCAATCGTTTAATATCCTGTCCGGTAAAAATAGGGCTGGTTGTTTTGCAGCAGTTGGCGCAGTCCAAACAATCAATTTCTTGAAAAACCTTTTCGTGCTCTTTATGAAACTGCTGATCTAACACGCGTTTATTCATTTTTTTTGCCCGTTTTAAAAAAGCAGCATTTTCTTTTTGATGCGTTTTACTTTCGTACAGTTTTTTTTCGAGTTCAGTTTTCACATTGCAAAGGTGTAAATTTTAAGCGAATTCTAGAATAATTAGTATATTGAACCTTTACTGTAAAGCTGATAAATGAGTGAGCAAAAATATGATGTAATAGTGATTGGAGGCGGCCTGCAGGTTATGCAGCTGCTATGCGCGCAATTGATTACAACAAGCGGGTTTGTTTAATTGAAAAAGGAAGAGTTGGAGGCGCAGGCGTTTACCACGGTGCCCTTAGTTCAAAAACCTTGTGGGAACTTTCTCAACGTGTTAAAAACGTGAATGAAACGATTATTTCATTGGGTAGAAAACCCTTTGAAATTTCATGGGCAGAGGTTAAAAAAACGTTGGATGAGGCTGTTTTTGAACGAAAGTTTCAATACTCGTGCCACATCAAACTTCTTAAAAATCAGCGCGAAAGCTTATTTAACTATAAACGTGGGCATGCCCGAATTATTGGTCCAAACCAAGTTTCTATTGAACGAAAAGGGCAGGAAGAAAATGTAATTTTAGATACAGAAAATATTGTTATTGCAACGGGAAGCTCCCCGCGTAAACTCCCCAACATTCCGGTAGATGAAAAAACAATTTTCACCAGCGACGGAATTGAATTAATTGATGATTACCCTAAAAGTTTAGTTATTGTTGGAGCTGGGGTAATTGGTTGTGAATACGCCACTATTTTTTCAAACTTTGGTAAAACAAAGGTTTATTTAATAGATCGAGCAGATCATATTTTACCCTTTGAGGATGATGATATTTCCAAAACGGTTTCTAAAAATTTAGAAAAACGCGGGGTTACCATACACCACAAAGCACAGCTTGACCGCATGGAAATTATTGACGGTGAAGTGGAATATGAATTAACGTGCGACGGCGTAAAAGAAATTATTCGCGTAGAAAAAGCATTGCTCTCCGTTGGTCGTGTATCCAACTATTATGATATTGGATTGGAAGAAGTTGGCATTAAAAAAGGTGCAAATGGACGACACATTGGAGATAATGATACCCAGACCAATATTCCCAGTATTTATGCAGTAGGTGATGTTTCGGGGCGTATATCTTTGGTAAACATGGGTGAAATTGAAGGGCGGCATGCTGTTGAACGCATGTTTGAAAAAAATGTGGAACCCATTTCATACGACAATGTTTGTACCATAATGTTTTTAGAACCAGAGGTTGCCTCTGTTGGTATGAATGAAAAACAATGCATTGAGCACAATATTCCCTGTAAGGTTGTAAAGCTTGATTATTCCATAATGGCACGGGCCATAGCCATGCGTAAAACACAAGGCTTTTTCAAAATTATTGTCACGAATGATGATGAAATGAAAATTTTGGGCATGCGCGTTTTAGGTGAACATGCATCTAGCGCAATTGAAGCGGTTGCTTTACTTATTAAAATGAATATGGGTATTGAAGCCTTGGCAGAATTGGTACACCCCCACCCTTCTATTGTAGAAGGTGTTCAAGAATGTGTGCGCATGTTAATGAACAGATCTGTTTTTAAAGCGTCTGTTTTTAAGGATAAATTGTCTTGCTATACGTTAGTGGATGGTGTAAAAACACCTATTCATAGGCTTTAGGGCTTTCTTTTTTATTGTTTTTGGCTTTGTTGGTTTTGTTGGTTATGCGCCTCGTATCATTCAACAAAAAGTGTACTTCGGCTCCGCTCAGCATACTTTTTTACGGGGGTTGTTTTGACATTTGTTTGCGCTAACTACTAAATTCAAATTAAAAAGTGTACTTCGGCTCCCTTTAGTTTTGTATTCGCATATATCTCGGTATATATAAATGAATATGAAAATCTAGATTTTCATAGAAAGTTTTAACTTAAATAAAGAGAACAGGGTGAACTTACTCGGCTCCTAGAATAAATATAATTAGGTCTATCGAGCGTATTAGTCCCTGTCCTCTTATAAGTTGCCAATAACCATTTAGAATTTTAGCTTTTGAGAGCTTATAAAGGTTTTAGTTAAAAGCAACATTTTATAACTTAAAATAAATGTATGAAAATTAGTGAAACTGTGGGCGTAGACGTGTCAAAATTATCGTTTGATGCTGTTATTTACACACAAAACAAACACCAGGAATTTGAAAACTCCGATCAAGGATTCAAACACTTTATTAACTGGTTAAGCAAGAATATTAACGTTAAGTTCGAAAAGCTCTTCATTTGCTTGGAACACACCGGAGTTTACTCTCTAAAAATTAGTCAGTTTCTATCAGAAAAAGAAATGAATTATACCGTTGTCCCTGCTTTGCAGATCAAACGTTCAATGGGGATTGTTAGGGGAAAGTCGGATAAAGTAGATGCTAAACGAATCGCACATTATGCCTATTTAAGAAAAGAAGAACTCAAGCAATATAGATTACCTTCAAAAAAACTACTAGAAGTTAAAACTTTATTAACCCTCAGAGATAAAATGGTCAGAGATAATGCTGGTTACAAAGCAATGCTTAAAGAATACACTGCTATGTTATCAGCAAAAGACTACGCAACTGCATTAGCTACAATAAAAAAAACTATTGTTGATTTTACTAAAAAAATTAAGGCCATTGAATTAAAAATTAAATCGTTAATATCAATGGATCAAGAAATGAAAAAAGTCTATGATTTAATTATATCAGTTAAAGGAATAGGTGCTATTGTCGCGTATAATTTAATTGTTCATACGAAATGTTTTACAGCCTTTGAAAACAGCAGACAGTTTGCATGTTATGCAGGTATAGCACCTTTCCCTCGTTCATCTGGAACATCTATCAATGGAAAAGAAAGAGTCAATAATTTAGCCAACAAAAAAATGAAAAGTCTATTAAATACTGCAGCATTATCATTTATTAATCACGATAAACAAATGAAAGCTTACTATGCAAGAAGAGTTCAAGAAGGTAAAAGTAAAATGAGTACTATTAATATTGCCAGAAATAAACTCGTGCATAGAGTGTTCGCGGTAGTAAAAAGAGGAACTCCTTACGTCGAATTAAATAATTTTTAAATTAAATAGAAAATAACTTGTTTTTAACTTAGAATACGCTCAGCATACTTTTTTACGGGGTTGTTTTGACATTTGTTTGCTAAACCCCAGATTAAACTCCCTCAACAACTCCCCTCAAAACTCACACGCTAAACTCCGAACTGAAATCTTACATATTTCTGCGATACTGCCCGCCAACCTCAAACAACGCGGTTGTAATTTGACCTAACGAACATGTTTTAGTAGCTTCCATTAGATGCTCAAAAATATTGCCATTTTGTACGGCACTTTCTTGAATTTCTTTCAATTGTGCATCTGTTACGGCAGCATTTCCCTTATGCAGTCGTTCAAGCATTTCAATCTGATACTTCTTTTCTTCATCTGTAGCACGAATCACTTCAGAAGGAACAATCGTTGGAGACCCTTTTTTATTTAAGAATGTGTTTACACCAATAATTGGAAATTCACCATTGTGTTTTAGTGTTTCATAATAAAGGCTTTCTTCTTGAATTTTACTGCGCTGGTACATAGTTTCCATTGCACCAAGTACTCCTCCACGCTCAGTTAATCGATCAAACTCAGTTAATACGGCCTCTTCCACCAAATCAGTTAACTCTTCAATAATAAAAGCACCCTGGATTGGATTTTCGTTTTTAGCTAAACCTAATTCTTTATTAATAATAAGTTGAATAGCCATAGCACGCCGTACAGACTCTTCTGTTGGTGTAGTAATGGCCTCATCATAAGCATTTGTATGCAATGAGTTACAGTTGTCATAAATTGCATATAGTGCTTGCAATGTTGTACGAATATCATTAAAGTCAATTTCTTGCGCATGTAATGAACGGCCTGAAGTTTGAATGTGATATTTCAACATTTGCGCTCTTGGGTTGGCTTTGTACTTGTTTTTTAGTGCTTTTGACCAAATTCGGCGTGCCACACGACCAATTACTGCATATTCCGGATCTATTCCGTTTGAAAAGAAGAACGATAAGTTTGGACCAAATTTATTAATGTCCATCCCTCTACTCAAATAATACTCTACATACGTAAAGCCATTTGCCAATGTTAATGCCAACTGCGTTATTGGGTTTGCGCCCGCCTCTGCAATGTGATAACCAGAAATAGAAACCGAATAAAAGTTACGCACGGCGTTATCAATAAAATATTCTTGAACATCCCCCATTAAGCGCAACGCAAATTCTGTTGAGAAAATACAAGTGTTTTGTGCTTGATCTTCTTTTAAAATATCAGCTTGCACGGTTCCTCGCACTTGCTTTAGCGTCTCTGTTTTAATCGTTTCATACACATCTGCCGGCAAAACTTGATCGCCGGTTACGCCCAATAACATTAAACCCAAACCGTTGTTTCCTTCAGGTAAATCGCCTTGATAGTGTGGACGGTTGACTCCTTTGTTCTTATAAATCGCTTTGATTTTTGCTTCAACCTCTTGCTCCAGTCCATTTTCTGTAATGTACTTTTCACAATTTTGGTCAATTGCGGCATTCATAAAAAAGCCTAGTAACATTGGTGCCGGGCCATTAATCGTCATAGAAACAGACGTCAATGGGTGCGATAAATCAAACCCAGAGTAAAGTTTCTTGGCATCATCCAAACAACAAATGGACACACCCGAATTTCCAACCTTTCCATAAATATCTGGTCGAATTGCCGGGTCATTTCCGTACAACGTAACCGAATCAAATGCTGTTGAAAGCCGTTTTGCAGGCATACCCAAACTCACATAATGGAAACGCTTATTTGTACGTTCTGGCCCACCTTCACCAGCAAACATTCGCGTAGGGTCTTCTCCAGTTCGTTTAAACGGATAAAGTCCCGCCGTATACGGAAATTCTCCCGGAACATTTTCTTGCAAAATCCACTTTAACAAATCACCCCAAGCAGCATATTTAGGCAAACATACCTTTGGAATTTGACTGTGCGAAAGTGATTCTGTATGTGTATCTATTTTAATTTCTTTGTCTCGTACTTTAAAGGTATAAACCGGGTCTTTGTATTTTTTTACTTTCGCATTCCAATTTAAAATATGCTCCCAATTATAAGGGTCTAAGTCCATTTTTAAGCGGGCAAATTCTTTTAACAATAAGCCTAAAAGTTCATTCTTTTCGGTATCCAAATCGGTATCATCAATGCCAACAGTGGTTAATGTAATTTTTTGATTTGAAACCGTTTCTATCGTTTTATAAATGCCGTATAGTTTTTGCGCTACTTCTGTTTGTTCATCTGCGGTTGTATCATAACCTCTGTTATTTTCAGCTATTTCGGACAAATAACGCGATCGCGCTGGTGGAATAATGAAAATTTTCTCTGACATTTCTGCCGTAATTTCCATTTTAGACACTAAACTTTTGGCGGCGGTTTTTTCCACCAAATTATCCATGATTGCTTTATAAAGCGTATTCATTCCGGGATCATTAAATTGCGAAGCAATGGTACCATAAACGGGTAAATCATCATGATCTACCTCCCACAACTGATGATTGCGCACATATTGTTTTTTAACATCCCTAACGGCATCTAATGCACCGCGTTTGTCAAATTTATTAATGGCGACAATGTCTGCAAAATCAAGCATGTCTATTTTCTCGAGTTGAGTAGCTGCGCCAAATTCGGGTGTCATTACATAAAGCGAAACATCTGAGTGATCCATAATCTCAGTATCAGACTGCCCAATTCCAGAGGTTTCAAGAATAATCAGATCAAATTTAGCGGCTTTTAAAATCAACAGTGCTTCAGAAACGTGCTTGCTTAAGGCTAAATTACTTTGGCGTGTTGCCAATGAACGCATGTAAACACGGTCATTTTTAATGGCATTCATTCGAATCCGGTCACCTAATAATGCTCCGCCTGTTTTCCGTTTAGATGGGTCTACCGAAACAATTGCAATCGTTTTATCTTCAAAATCCAATAAAAAGCGACGCACCAACTCATCTACCAACGACGATTTACCTGCACCACCCGTTCCTGTAATTCCTAATATGGGTGTATCAACTTTACTCGCTAATTCATGTACTTTTTGCATTTCAGCATCTGCCTCCTCCGGAAAGTTTTCTGCAGCACTAATCATACGTGCAATTGCCGTAACTTCTTTTTCTGCCAAATGGTTTACCTCACCATTTAATTGGTTACCCACCGGAAAATCACACCTTTTAACAAGGTCATTAATCATCCCCTGCAAACCCATAGCACGACCGTCATCCGGATGATAAATACGCTCAATTCCATAGCCTTCTAATTCTTTAATCTCATCTGGTAAAATGGTGCCTCCACCGCCGGCAAAAATGCGAATTTGCCCTGCTCCTTTTTCATTCAGTAAATCATACATGTACTTTAAATACTCTGTATGCCCACCTTGGTATGACGTCATTGCAATGGCTTGCACATCTTCCTGAATAGCGCAGTTCACCACTTCTTCTACACTTCTATCATGCCCTAAATGGATAACCTCACAGCCGGTGGACTGAATGATACGACGCATAATATTAATGGCTGCATCATGCCCATCAAACAATGAGGCTGCGGTTACAATTCTTACTTTATTGGTTGGCTTATACGGCTCGACTTTTTCCATTTTTATTCCTCTTTTTGAGACAGGGCAAATATACCTATTTTGGAACGAAAATTGTTAATAATCCACTAAAAACAACGCTATGCGACAGACCATTTTTGCTTTTACGGGTGCTATTTTATTGACTTTATGCTTTTACGGCTGTGCTAAAACGGTAAACGAAAAGTGGATGACTTATTCTGAAACGGCTTGTTATCCCTTTTGGGTGAATGAATCAAGCGATAAAAAAACGCGGAGTACACTTGAAACTTTCTTAAAATCAGACGGTATTATTCCGCTAAAAATAAAAATTGAAGGGAATCGGGGAAGTTATTGTGAGGGGTGCGACTGCAAAACGGGTAAAATTTATCGTGTTCAAGTTGATAAATCACAAGTGGGTGCTTTGGCATATTGGGGGTTTGAGTTGGAATAATTAGCTTGAACAATTTGACCGCGGAGTGGTTGTACTATTAAAATTGATTTTAACACGAAAAATAAAACTGTGAAGTTATCCACTATTAAAAAATTAACCATCTTACTCGTTATTGCAACCCTTTTTACAGGCTGTAGTAAAGAGAAATTTGACCATCAAGGGTTTACACGTAAATACATTTTACATTTACCAAAAGATTTACCGGATAACGCACCACTCGTATTTGCCTTGCATGGTTATACCAACAAGGCCGGGTTTATTAAATTTTATACCCGTATGAATAAAGTAGCGAACGATAATGGCTTTGCAGTTGTTTATCCGCAAGGGTTAAAGGACGATACGGAGGGTGAAGAAACCCATTGGAATGCAGATTTGGAGTTGAGCGATATAGACGACATTTCGTTCATTACAAGTTTGGCAGATGAATTACAAACGGCTCATAATTTAAACCCCGACAGAACGTTTGCTTTTGGAATTTCTAACGGTGGTTTTATGGCTTATACGTTAGCCTGCAAATCACCCGATAAATTTGCTGCTGTTGCATCCATTATTGGTACAATGAGCGGCAAAACCTGGGATGAACGTAACATTACAAGTGCTGCTGTTCCGGTTTTACAAATTTCTGGTTTAGAGGACAATGTTGTTCCGGCAGATGGTTCAATGTCAACTGAAAATGGTTGGGGCGGTGCGCCTGCGGCAGATAGTGTTGCAGCTTATTGGGCGGCGCGTAATAATTGTACAAATGTAGAGCAGTTTGAGGCATCAGAACACGCAACGAGCCACCTATTATACAGACGGCACAAATGGTAGCCAAGTTTGGTATTATTCAGTTGATAACTTGACACATACTTATCCCAACAAAAGAAAGCATGGCTTAGAAACAAGTGAACTAATTTGGGAATTTTTTAGCCAATTTTAAAAGTTAAAACTTTCATTTAACTACCAAAAGCTCAAGTCTCAATTAAAGCGAAGCAAATTTGAGTTAAAAATTTACGGATTTGAATTGAAACCTTACGGATTTGAATTGAAACCCTGCGAATTTGAATTGATACGCTCCACTCGTTTATAATGTTGTAAATTTAGTACAGAAGTAATTAAGACCTAAAACATACGCATTATTGATTTTTTTTCAGTTGTTAAGACCGGCCGTCTATTGGCTATATACATAACGAACAACGCCCAAATTTAAATTGAATAGTAGCCGTTTTTCCGTTTTTCTGCTTTGTATTAACCACGTTTCTTAAAAGAAACACTAAAAATACAACTTATGAACAAATTTACGACCACACTCACTAGTGCTTTATTGCTTTTTTCAGCCGTATCGGCTAAAGCACAAAGTTTTACAACTAGCTATGGAAATGGCTCCTTGGAACATGCACATTATGACGTACAATCCATTAATGGTGACATGATTATGTCCGGAACGGTTTTTGAAACCGGAAACTTTGCAAATTCAGATATCCACATGCAACGCGTAGATGGCTCCGGAGCTATTATTTGGGATAAATTTTATGACCTTGGAGACAAAGAAGAGGCATTAGCTTTAACACTTAAAAATGAAGACGTTGCTGTTGTTACCGGATCAGTTGAAGTTGCCGGTGATTTACGCATATTTATTTTAGCAGTAGACCAAAATACCGGAATGACAATGGATTATAGAATTATTAATCCGCCTAATACAGAAGAGTACATGGATCAAATAGGAAATGACCTCATCTATTCTGAAGCTGCAGATGCTTATTATTTAACGGCCTATTCTCAAAAAAGCGGAGCCGCATCTTTTTATAATGATGGCTTCCTCATTTCTTTAGACGCTTCATTCAACGTTGTATGGAGTAGAGAAATAGACAATTACACAGGCTGTTTAACTGAAATTGATGGTGTTGGTATTTATGTAGGCGCACACAATTCTTTCGGTATTGACTACGGAGGAAACATCATTTGGCAAACTCCACTAGGTGGACATTATGCTGACGCGCAGATAGATGCTGAGTACGATCCGTCTACTGACCGATTATTTGTACTTTCTGAAAACTTTATGATTGAATTATTAAATGCTTCAACGTCAGGAACATTCAATCAAGCTGTTTCTTATTATGATAATTCAGATAGCCATAGAGCAATTCAGCATGTTGATTTAGAATACAATGAGGCCACAAATGAACTTTTATTATTGATGATAGGCGAAGAATGGCGCGAAACATACCGCAATTACGAACCAATCATAGTGAATATTGATGCAGGTTCATTGGCTATTAACAATGCTTGGGTATTAGATGTTAACGGGCCAAGCTCTTACTATCATGGAAACAACGCACACTATGTAAAGTGGGCACGTTTAGCAACTTGGGATGAAGATTTTGGATATGTTTGTTTAGAAACGCCTAGCTATGCCTCTGGTGCAACGAATGACTTTAACATCAAATTGACTAGAACATTAACGAACGGACAAACTGAATTAGAATGTGAAACAGAAATTCCAATGCTTTCTGAGTTTATTGATAATGTTGAATTGTCGGAAGTAGGAATTACACCAGTTACATGCTTAGATCAAGTATTTGATTCTTTCATGCCAGATTTTGAGCTTCACTTTACAGAAGAGGGATGTTTTAACTTTGAGCCTTGTGGTGTTACAATTAACTCCTTCACTGACAGTTACGCAGACTGCTATCAGTATGATTTTGAAGCTAATATTAACTTAGCTCCTGGAACAGTAGTTACAAGTTATGTTTGGAATTGGGGAGATGGTACAAGTACTACAACGACGAATACTGTTACCAACCACCAATTTTCTAGTGCTTCATGTATCTACAATGTTTGTGTGACAGTAAATGCAATTGGTAGTGATGGTTCTACTTGCTCTGACACCTATTGCAGAGATCAATTTATGTTAGTATTCGAGCCTTGCCAAGGATGTGGTGAAGGAGCTAGAGCAACTAGCGCACCTGGTAACTCGGCAAATGCTTCTGAATTTGATTTCGCAGTATCACCTAACCCTTCGGCAACTATTTTTAACGTTGAATTAAAAGGCGAAGAATTAAATGGTCAGTTTGAAATTAAAAACACACTTGGACAAACAGTTTATACTTCAGCATTAATTCAAGGTAACTATTACCGAGGAACGATAGATGCTAGCAGTTTTGAACAAGGCGTTTACTTAATTGTTTTTACAAATGGTGAACAACAACTTACAAAACGCATAATTAAACTATAATCACTTATTAAAATCAATGAAGGGTAGCTTTAGCGGCTACCCTTTTGTTATGCTGTGCTTTTTTCTATACAATTATGAGTTCTAATATTTATTTACAATACTTCGCTTGCAGTTTGTTAACCTCTGACCCGTATTGCTCGGTAAAACCTAACTCAACCGCACGTGCCAGGTCTTCACATGCTTTTTTGGTTTTATCCATTTCAATGTAAATGAGTGCCCGGTTTTTGTAAGCGTACGAATTATAAGGCATCAGTTTTATAGATTTATCAACCAACGCCAAGGCTTCTTTTAATTTACCCATTTTCAGGTAATTATAACTTTGGTTATTTAGCGTATAGGCTTCGTCTGGTTTTTCTGCTAAAATCTTTTCAAAAATTGCCGCAGACTTGTCGTACATCTCTTTCCGTTGATAAAAAAAAGCTAAGTTTGCTTTAGCCGCAAAACCTGTTTCATCTACCAAATCTGCTTTTTCTAAAAAATAAACAACCTCATCATCTTTCCCTACTTCATCACAAATAGCACCCAGATTTAATAAAACGGCAAAGTTTGTACTGTCAAATTTGTAACACGCCATCAAATCTTCATAAGCACCTTGAAAGTTTCGCATGTTTAATTTTGCGGTAGATCTTGAATTAATAAAACTATATTTCGCTGAATCATTTTCAGCAAACTTTACAGCCAAATTATAATCGCGTAGGGCTTCTTCAAACATTCCCGCATTTTGGAATTTCATTCCCCTGCTCTGATATAACGTAGAAGATTTTTGCAGTACTCTAAGCCCAGCATTATAAGTTGAAAACTCATTGTCAAATTCTTTCATTTGGTAGTAACATTCCCCTTGTAAAACGTACGCTTGTTGAAATTCAGCATCTGCATCAATTGCTTTTTGGCATTGTTTTACCGCTTTTTTGTATTCGCCAGCATCAAATAACGCTTCCGCGTCGTCATAAAACGTCTGCGCATCCTGTCCATAAACAGTTACGTTGCCAAGTATGAACAATCCAATAATCAAACCTAAATATCTCATTTCTATTTTTTTTAATTGCAGTGACGCCTGCCTAGTTTCAGCACTTCGTCGCCATATTGTTTTGTAAAACCACATTGTAGTGCTTGCTGAATATCTGCACAGGCTTTTCTGGTTTTGCCCATTTCTAAGTAAATTAGGGCGCGGTTTCGGTAGGCGTAGGAATTGTATTCCCATAACTTTATGGAGGCATTAACATCTGCCAAAGCATCTTTTAATCGTCCTAACTTCATTAAGGTGTACGAACGATTGTTTAAAACAAGGGCATCATTTGGTTTTTTTTGGTTGGCTTGGTTAAAATATTCAAGCGATAACTCATATTCACCTATGCGTTGATAGGTAAAACCAATGTTAGCAAGCAATTCAAAGGATGTAGTATCAATGGCGTAGGCCTTTTTCAAATATCCAATGGCGACCAAAGAACTATCTAACACTTCAAGCGTCATGGCAATGGTGTTTAACGTAGGCACATACATACTATCTATCTGGTAAGAGATCATTGCACTTTCATAGGCTTTATTATAGTCCATGGTATTATACTGTGCCCATGCTAATCTTTCCAAATAGTTCTTTTTTAACGAATCACGTTCTTCAAACTTTACGGCTTGACCAAAATCTCTTACGGCTAATTCATGGTCTTGAACCCTGTTAAAAAATTCTCCGCGCGTATCGTAAAGTAAAGAAGAGTGTGGGTATTTGTCTAACCCAAAATTTAAAGTAGAAATCTCATTTTCATAATCTTTCATCCAGCCATAACAGATAGATTTTAGTTGATAATACGCTGGTTCTTTACTATCGTCTGGAATGGTTTCAATTTTAGCTAGTGCAGCTTTATACTCTTTCTGTAAAATTAGCGCTTTCGTTTGGTCATAAACCACTTCATTTTGGTCTGTTTGTGCAAATGCGGCGCACGTAACGCTAAACGCGGTGAGTAGGGTAATAAATTTCATTTAAAATGCAAAATAAATAAGTTGAACGATTAGTTTAGTTGACGACGAATGGCTAGCATGCTGCTAATGTGCAATGCCTGGTGCATATTGTTAAATTGTAGGGACTCTTCTGTGTTTGTAATTTCAAAATTAAAGGATGTTTTATACGGTGAGTAGGTTTTAAATTTACCGGCTTTTACATCTTCCTCTAACTCATCCACCTGATTTAATAGTTCAGTTGTTATAAACTCAAATTCCTCAGCTGTTATATCACGCTCTGGTTTAGACCCTTTTTTGTAGCACATAATAAAGTCTTTTTCCAGCCCACCTTCTAGCCCGGCTAATGAATAAACTAAACCTTTATGTGTTGCAACTAAATGCCCCATATTCCACGCCAAATTATTGTTAAATCCCGGTGGAATTTCGTTGATTTGTGCCAGTGTGTATCCGCTAATTAGTTGAATAATATTTTCACGTGATGTTCTAAATAGTTTTAGTGTTGCTTCCATGTTTTTTAGTTCTAATTTACGTTAGTTAGTTTCCGAGAATAAAAACGCACGGAAATTTTTCAAATTTAAATCCTGTTTTTTGCCATTCACCTATTGTTTTCGTTCGAACAAACGAATGCGCTCCGGTTAGGTCATAAGCTACTGTTAACCCCATCTCCGCATGGCAAATTCCGCACAAGTCATCCATCATTTGTTGATTACGGTAAGGCGTTTCAATAAATAACTGCGCATATCCTGTTTTTATCACCTGCTGATTTAGTTCTTTTATTTTTGCCGTTCGTGCGGGGTCTTTTTTTGGTAAATATCCGTTAAACGTAAAGCCTTGTCCATTCATTCCGCTTGCGGCTAACGCCAGCAAAAGTGAACTTGGCCCAATAAGTGGCACAACTGTAATTCCGTTTTTATGAGCAAGCGCCACAATTTCTGACCCTGGATCGGCAACACCGGGATACCCCGCCTCAGACATTAAACCCACGTCATTCCCTTGATCTAACACCTTCAACGCATCCAATTTAAACTGATAATCATTGTGTTTGTCTAATTCAAAAAAAACAGAGTCATCAATTGGAAAAGTGCGATCCATTCGGCGTAAAAATTGCCGTGCAGTTTTGATTTTTTCTACCACAAAAAAGCGCAATTCGTTTACAATTGCGGCGTTGTATTCCGGTAAAACCTGTGTATCTGTTCCCTCACTTATTGGAATGGGAATAAGGTATAATCTTCCTTTATTTTTCAAGGCGTTCAATTAAATTATCAATGGCCACATTTAATAAATCAATCACATGCTGAAACCCCTGGTCGCCCCCAAAATATGGGTCAGGCACTTCTCTATTTTCTCCGGGGTGGGTTTCATTTAACATCATGCGTACTTTATTACGGTCTGCATCTGTTTTTGCCAAACTTATAATGTTAGCGTAGTTGGATTCATCCATTGCAAAAATCAAATCAAATTGCTGAAAATCTTCCGCTACAAGTTGGCGGGCTTTCAGGTCTGAAATATCAATGCCGTTTTTCTTTGCGGTAACAATCATACGGGCATCTGGTGCTTCTCCTAAATGATACGCCGAAGTTCCGGCTGAATCTGTTGAAATATCAAGCCCTTTTTTCGCAGCCTTATCACGCAAAATCCCTTCTGCAATGGGTGATCTGCAGATGTTCCCCAAACAAACCATTAGTATTTTCATGTTGACAATAATACAAAAAAAAGCCCTCTTGAGATATGAGGGCTTTTTGAATTTAATTTACGTTTAATTTTTTTTCGAGATCTTCTAAATAACCTCTAAACTGTTTATCTGTTTCAGCCAAATTATTTACTGTTCGGCAGGCGTGCAGAACCGTTGCGTGGTCTTTACCTCCACATTGTGCGCCAATGCTTGCCAATGACCATTTTGTCATTTTTTTAGCAAAATACATAGCTATTTGGCGGGCTTGAACCACTTCTCTTTTTCGTGTTTTTGATTTCAGTAACTCAATTGGTAAGTTAAAGTAATCACACACAATTTTATGAATATAATCCATTGATACTTCACGCGCAGTATTTTTGACAAATTTGTCAATCATTTTCTTCGCTAGTTCAATGGTAATGGCTTTTTTATTTAATGATCCTTGTGCAATCAAAGAGGTTAATGCCCCTTCCATTTCACGAATATTGGTATTAATGCTATACGCTAAATACTCAAGTACATCTGCCGGTAAATCAACTCCATTGCCGTAAATTTTCTTTTCTAAAATAGCAATTCGGGTTTCTAACCCCGGTGGTTGCACATCTGCCGATAAGCCCCACTTAAAGCGAGACAATAAGCGTTGCTCAATGCCTTTCATTTCAACAGGTGCTTTGTCTGCCGTTAAAACTAACTGTTTACCTGTTTGGTGTAAGTGGTTAAAAATATGGAAAAATGCGTCTTGCGTTTTCTCTTTTCCGGCAAAAAACTGCACATCATCAATAATCAACACATCCATTAGCTTATAAAAGTTGATGAAATCGTTGGTAGTGTTGTTTTTAATGGAATCTATGAATTGGCGCGTAAACGTCTCTGCCTGTGTGTAAAGCACTGTTTTGTTTGGAAACTGGTTTTTAATGCCAATACCAATGGCATGTGCCAAGTGTGTTTTTCCTAGCCCTACGCCTCCGTAAATGAGTAAGGGGTTAAAAGCAGTACCGCCTGGTTTGTTAGACACAGCAAAGGCTGCCGAACGCGCTAGACGATTACAATCGCCCTCAACAAAATTATCGAACGAATAAGTGGGGTTTAAATTAGAGTCTACATTTACCTTTTTTAAACCTGGAATTACAAACGGATTTCTAATTTGATTATCGCCTAGGTTTAAAGGCATAGAAACCGGTGTATTAGACAAGTTTTTTTTGCTTGATGTAGGTAATTTTACGGTGTAAGGCGTTTTTTTGTCTACACTCTTATCCATAATAATTGAATATTCTAACTTAGCGTCTGCCCCTATTTCTTTCTTGATTACTTTTTTAAGCAAATCAATATAGTGCTCCTCAAGCCACTCATAAAAAAAGTGAGAAGGAACTTGCAATGTAAGAACCTTGGATTTAAAACGAATTGCTACGATAGGTTCAAACCAAGTTTTAAAACTTTGTAAGCTAATATTGTCTTTAATTACTTTAAGGCAATCTTCCCAAATCAATTCATGGCTCTTTTTATTCTTCATTCAGATAGGGGTATATTAAAATGTTGTAACTAAATTTCTCTTTTCTTCACTGTTATCAGTTCAACAAATATTCACATAAAAAAGTTATAAAAAAAATGAAAACTGTATTGTTTTTTCCCTTTTTTTTACTTGTACTTTTTTTTGAAATTTTTATCGCTTTTTAGTATTTGCGTTTAGAATATTATACTAATTTACGCGCAGCTTCAAGACCGTTCAACGAATATACAAAAAATGTATCAACATTCAACAGAAATCCGCGTTAGATATGGCGAAACAGACCAAATGGGTTATGTTTATTACGGAAATTACGCACAATTTTTTGAGATTGGCAGAGTAGAAATGCTACGGGCATTAGGGATGAGCTATAAGGAAATGGAAAAGGCTGGAATTATGCTACCTGTCGCCCATTTTTCTGTCACATATTTGAAACCTGCAATGTATGATGACCTTGTAACAGTTAAGACCATTATTCGAGAAATTCCGAGGGTAAAAATTAAATTTGAATACGAATTATTTAATGCTGACAATGTACTGTTGACTACCGCTAAAACTGACTTAGTTTTTGTTAAAAAAGAAACTATGCGACCAACAAGTGCCCCCACTTCTCTTACCAAAAAATTGACTGAATTATTGAACAAATAAATCAGTAAAAATACGTAGGCGAAAAATTATAGATCAACGCAGGTATATTCAAAATCTTCCAGGTCGGTTTGTTGAGATTCAATTTCATAAAAATCATCAATTACAAAAGCACCCTCTTTATCTCCTTTATACTCGCTGTATTTTAAACACTCTTCACCGTATGGAATCCCTTCGTCATCATCCAATACTTGGTTAGTTACTGTGGTTTCAACCTCCTCTTCTCCACTCGGTGTTTCAATAATCTCGGTTTTTGTATACGAATATGTACACCGTTTACATCTTTCACAAGATGTGTTGATAAATAATGTGGATACAGCTGCAACTAACAGAACTCTACGCATAGCTTTGTAAATTTTGTTCAAATATATAAAACTAATGAATAGGAAAGTTATTGTAACAGGCGACAATTCTAAAACTTTGTTAATTCCGGATTTAAATGAAACCTACCATTCCACCAACGGTGCTTTAAACGAAGCACAACACGTTTTTATTCAAGAAGGTTTAGCGCAATTAAAAAAACAGGATGCCCCCATCTCTATTTTTGAAATGGGTTTTGGCACAGGTTTAAATGCATTGGTTACGTTAGCGCATTGCCTGAAACACAAAATTACAGTCCACTATACTGCATTGGAGAAATACCCACTTTCATGGGAGGAAAGTCAACAAATGGACTATGCCTCATTGTTTAATCGTACCGAATACAGTTCCATTATTAAACAAATGCACACCTGCAAATGGGAAGAGACAGTGGATATTCACCCCTTGTTTAAACTAAAAAAACTAAAGGGCGATATTCACACCGTTTCTATTGCTATAAACCCAGTGGACCTTATTTATTTTGATGCCTTTGGCCCACGGGTGCAAGCTGACTTATGGACGATTACCGTTTTAAAAAAAATGAATGCTTTATTAAAACATAACGGTATGCTAACTACGTACTGCGCACAAGGACAATTTAAACGTAACTTAAAAGCGGCAGGCTTTGCAGTAAAAAGCCTGCCAGGACCGCCTGGCAAAAGAGAGATGACTCGCGGAACAAAAATCATTACCAACTGATTGGGCATCATTCTTAAAAAACTAACTATTTTTAATGTTTTAAAAAAACACCAATTATTACCCTGCAATTATGGCTGAAATTTTTTCTATTGACAACCTACTAACCCTTGTAATGCTTATTTTACTACAAGCCGTGCTGGGGTTTGACAATTTATTGTACATTTCATTAGAATCAAAAAAAGCACCCGCCGAAAAGCAATCATTTGTGCGTAAAACCGGAATTGGGTTAGCTATTTTTTTGCGGATTGGTTTACTCTTTTTATTGACAAGCATAATTCGTTTTTTCCAAAACCCAATTTTTGGTATTAACATTGGCCAATTAACAGAAAGTGTAGACGGACATGGTACCCCTGTTATAGCACATTCCATTATAGACTCTTCCTTTAACATTCACAGTTTAATTGTGCTGTTGGGTGGTGGCTTTATTATTTACACGGCAGTTAAGGAAATTTGGCACATGATTTCGCATGAGCATTTAGATGAAGATAAAGCTGCAGACAAGCGGAACAAATCAACCAAAAAGGTAATTACCATGATTGTAATTATGAATCTTGTTTTTTCATTTGATTCTATTTTAAGTGCAATGGCGCTTACAAGCCACATCCCTAACTCAACAACGCAAATTGTTTTAATGACACTTGCCATAGTAGCCAGTGGTATTTTAATGATTGTGTTAGCAGATAAAGTGGCTAACTTTTTACAACGCAACCGCATGTATGAAGTATTGGGCTTGTTTGTCTTATTGATTGTAGGTGTTATGCTATTGACAGAAGGTGGACATTTGGCCCAATTGCAATTATTTGGCAACCCCGTGGTACCTATGAGTAAAACAACCTTTTATTTTATTATCGTAGTGTTGGTAGTGGTTGACATTATTCAAGGTAAATACCAGAAAAAAATTATTTCGTTAGAGCAAATTGAAGCGCAAAAAAAGAAAGCGAACCAAATCAGTGAAAATGAAGCATAAATCAACAATAGCAACAAAAATTGCTGAGTTAAGCGAAGCTGTTGAAAAACACAATTACAATTACTACGTAAAAAGCAACCCTACTATAGGTGATTATGAGTTTGATCAATTGTTAAAGGAGTTAGAAGATTTAGAGCAACAATACCCGCAATTTGCCTCTGCCAATAGCCCAACAAAACGGGTGGGCGGAGACATTACCAAAAATTTTGAAACCGTTGTGCATGAATACCCTATGCTTTCGCTTTCTAACACCTATTCTGAACAAGAAATTATAGATTGGGAAAACAGAATTAAAAAAAAGGCAGACGTACCGCCAACTTATGTTTGCGAATTAAAATATGATGGTGTAGCCATTGGCATACGTTATGAAAACGGTGAACTAACCCGCGCCGTAACGCGCGGTGATGGCACTAAAGGTGAAGATGTTACTACAAATGTTAAAACCATTCGTACCATCCCGTTAAAATTAACCACTAAAACACCCGCAAAGTTTGAAATAAGAGGCGAAATTTTTTTTCCACTAGACCGTTTTACGGCACTAAATGCTGCGAAAGAGGCAGCTGGAGAACAGCTTTACGCCAACCCTAGAAATACGGCTTCTGGTACATTGAAATTACAAAACTCTGCCGTGGTGGCCAGCCGAGGGTTAGATTGTTACCTCTATGGCGTTTATGGAGATGACTTGACATTTGAAAGCCACTCAGAAGCTGTAAACACTGCCGGAAATTGGGGGTTTAAAGTACCTGTTCAGTCAAAAAAAATGATTCAAACCTGTACCTCTATTGATGAAATCATGGGTTTTATTCACTATTGGGAGAAAGAACGCGATAATTTACCCTTTGAGATTGATGGCATTGTTATAAAAGTGGACAATTATAACTTGCAGGATGACCTTGGTTTTACAGCAAAAAGTCCGCGTTGGGCCATTGCCTATAAATACAAAGCCGAGCGCGTACAAACACAGCTTAACGAAGTGACGTATCAGGTGGGCCGAACAGGAGCAATAACGCCTGTTGCTAACCTTACCCCTGTTTTGCTGGCGGGTACTACGGTAAAGCGTGCCTCTTTGCACAATGCAGACCAAATTGAAAAACTAAATTTACACGTAAACGACTTTGTTTATGTGGAAAAAGGAGGCGAAATTATTCCGAAAATTGTGGGCGTTAACCTTGAGTTGCGAAAGGCAGAATCTCCGGTGGTGGAGTTTATTACTCATTGTCCGGAATGCAGCACGGAACTTGTACGACGAGATGGCGAAGCCCAACATTATTGCTTAAACGAGACGGGGTGTCCCCCGCAAATAAAAGGCCGAATAGAACATTTTATTAGCCGCAAAGCCATGAATATTGATGGGCTTGGCCCGGAAACGATTGATTTATTATTTCGCCAGCAACTTATAAAAAATTATGCTGATTTATACGCCCTAACATTTGACCAAATTGTGGAACTAGAGCGCATGGCTGATAAATCTGCCCAAAATGCCATTCGCAGTATTGAACAATCAAAAGAAATTCCGTTTGAAAGCGTTTTATTTGCCCTAGGAATAAGGCATGTGGGTGAAACTGTTGCTAAAAAATTAGCGCGTCATTTTAAAACAATAGATGCACTGATGGCTGCTAGTTTTGATGAACTAATTGCGGTGGATGAAATTGGTGAAAAAATTGCCATGAGCATCCAACACTTCTTTTTGAATGATGACAACAAGGGGATTATTGAAAAATTAAGGAATAGCGGATTAAACTTTAAACTAGAACAACAGCAGGAAATTTCTGACCAGTTAGCGGGTAAAACCTTTGTAATTTCGGGTGTATTTGAAAAAGTGAGCAGAAAAGAATTAAAACAGCTTATAGATGACAACGGCGGCAAAAATACCGGGTCTATTTCTTCAAAAACCAATTATTTGGTAGCTGGAGAAAATATGGCCCGCAAAACTAGCCAAAGCGACAGATTTGGGCGTAACCATTATTTCAGAAGATGAATTTTTACAGTTAATTGGCTTATGAGCGCATTTGATTTCATAACGAAAAATAGCATCCGGCGGAAAACCAAAGCAACACGCCCCAAACGCCGTCCGCAACTGAGAAAATTAAGTGAATTTAAGCGTCTTCTGGTGATTGCTGAGAACAATAAGTCCGAATTATTACAGCCCCTAAATAAAGTATTTAAAACCGCTAAAATTGATTTCCTTTACATAAGGTCAACCAAGGAAGATGAAAGCGAAAAAGGCAAATATAGCGTACACCTTGTTGATTTTAATTTAACAGGAAAATCAAAAAATGAAAAATTGACCCACCTACTGCGCACACCTTTTGATTTAATCCTAGATTTGTCGACTGAAAATGAGTTATTGGCTTACTTACTGCAGCAAGTGAATAGCGGGTTTATTATCGGTCAAACGAATGCGGCAAATGCATTTATGTATGATTTAATGGTAGCCCAAAGCAGTGATGAATTGGCTTTTATTAAAACGGTTGAAGAACAATTAAAACGATTAACGACAAATGATACAAAATAAGCTAAAAGGACTTGGAGTAGCTATGGTAACCCCGTTCACCGAAAATGGAGCGGTAGACGTAATAGCACTTAAAAAATTAACCCAGTTTTTAATAGACGGTGGTACCGATTATTTGGTGGTACAAGGCACAACGGGTGAATCTCCGGCTTTGTCAACCGTAGAAAAACAATTGACCTTAGATACTGTAATTGAAGTAAACAACGGACAATTACCTATTGTATTTGGTATTGGCGGTAATTATACGCAACAGGTAATTGATACATTTTCTGCTTACAACCTAACGGGCGTTTCCGCTATTTTATCGGCATCTCCTTATTATAACAAACCAACCCAAAACGGCATTTTTGAACATTATAAAACCATTGCAAATGCCACAGAATTACCCCTGATTTTATACAATGTGCCGGGCCGTACAGCATCTAACGTATTGCCCGAAACAACCATTCGACTTGCCAATGAGTGCGGCAATATTGTTGGTGTAAAAGAAGCTTCAGGCAATATGGAGCAAATCATGGAAATTATTCAAAACAAACCGGATAACTTTTTGGTGATTTCAGGAGATGACGCATTAACCTTACCAATTTTAGCCTGTGGCGGAGACGGTGTAATTTCTGTAGTGGGTAATGGCTTTCCAAAACAGTTTAAAACAATGGTGCAAGCCGCTGCCAACAATAAAATGCAAGCCGCGCGCAATGCGCATTATCAAGTACTCCCCATTATTCACCACCTGTTTGCCGAAGGTAATCCGGCTGGAATTAAAGAAGTACTGGCACACCTTAACATTATGGAAACATACGTGCGTTTACCATTGGTTAACGTTAGCAAAGAACGGCAAGAAATATTGAAAGCGTTAACCGAACAAATTGAGGGATAACCTTTCTTTCAGTTTAACGTAAGTATCTGATAAACCATTGACTCAATGTGTTATAAAAAAATAGTATATTTGGCGCAAGTCTTTTAATCGTTTGGAATGAAAAGAAAAAAAATAATTGTTGGTGCACTGTGCACTACAACCCTGCTAATTGCTAGCTGTGGTGGAAACCCCGAAGAGAATGAAGTTCAAAACATTGACCTTGTGGACTCAACGGCAGTTGTCGATTCGGCAGACATGAATATGCGAACGGTTGAGTATTCCGTTCCTACTCCTAATGAGTTGTTTGAAATCATTAAACTACAAGGTGGTGAACAGCAAACGGGGCTTGTTAACCCGTTAAAAAATGCTGATAATTACGTTGACCAGCGTTCAAAGTCCATTAATTTTGGTGTTTATTCTGCCGACATTGCTTATTTGAGCTGTTTTGGAATTGGTACCGATTTTTTAAAATACTTCAAAAAAATTGAAGAATTGGGTGATGATTTGGGTATTTCTGGTGCGTTTGATGAAGGCATGATGGATCGAATCCAAAACAACGAGGGAGATACAGATTCGCTTTTTGCCATTTCAAACGATAGTTATTACGACAGCTATTTTTATTTGGAAGAAAATGACAAAGGAACAGAATTGGCCTTAATTATGTCTGGCGGATACGTCGAAAGCCTTTACATTATCTGCAATTTAGTAGAGAAGTATGATAAGAACGATCCGATTATTAAAAAAATTGGTGATCAAAAAATTGTGCTTGAAAACTTAATTGATTTTATTTCAAATTACAATGACGACGAAGATGTAATGAATATTATTACTGATATGAAAGCATTGAGTACAGTGTTTGAAGAGAATATGGTGTTTGAAGATAGCGAATCATCTATGACGAGTGATGAAAACGGTGCTTTGACACTTTCTGGCGGGGGATCATACGAAATGACGGAAGCGGCTTACACAGCCATTAAACAAAAAGCTACAGAATTAAGAGAACAATTTATAAAATAACTATGAGAAAAATTTTAATCGCAACCACCCTGCTGTTCGGAATAGTCGTTTTTCAAGCTTATGCGCAATGCAACAGAACGCACTATTTGTGTACAAGCCAATTCTCTAAAGAAGAGCGCGGGCAATTTTGGAACATTAATAACCAATCCAGAAGTGCCACATTTGATAAAGGTAAAGTATATGAAATGAGCTTTATTGCTTATGAAGGTTTTGAATACCGCGTATCTACGTGTACCGATATTGAAAGTGGAACAGCCGTTAAGTTTGAATTATCGCGCGATATTGTAGTGCGAGTGAAGGACGGAAACGGAAATACAGACATGAAAAAACAACGAGAAGTTATTTTTGATAATGAAGATGACGGTATGTCACCTTACGTTATTTTTAAAACAGAAAAAACAAAAAAGTTTTTCCTTTCTGTAAACGTACCTGCAACAGGTAGTAGCGAAAACAAAAAGCTTGGCAATACAGACCAAGTTTGCGTTGGCGCATTAATTGAACACAGAAGGGTTGCAAAAACCGGATTCTAATTTTTATTTAACTAATATGTTAAACCGTCAGTCTTAGGCTGACGGTTTTTTTTTATTTTGCAAACTATGTTTACCACAGAAAAAATTAGCGCCCTTAATACAGCAATAAAAAATGCAAAAAAAATTGTCATCACCGCACACAAATCTCCCGACGGAGATAGCATTGGTTCATCATTAGCCCTTTTTCATTATTTAAAACAAGAGCACCACCACATTACGATATGTCACCCGGATAAGGCACCTCTTTTTTTACAATGGATGCCGGACTTTAGCGAAATTTGCGCCCACGATAAGCATCCCGCTAAAGTGGAAAGCTGCATGAGTGAAGCTGATCTCATTTTTTGCCTGGACTACAACTCTCCGGGACGAATTGGAAAAATGGATGATGCGCTGGCGCAATCAACCGCCACAAAAATAATGATAGATCACCACCGCGACCCGGCAGAGAACTTTGTGGACATTGCTTTTTCTGACCCAAGCGTATGCTCTACAGCACAATTAATTTACCAATTAATGGAAGCGCGCAATGATTTGGATAAAATGACCATTGACCTGGCAACATGTATTTACACAGGTATCATTACAGACACGGGGTCATTTAGGTTTTCTTCCGTAACTCCAAAAACGCATGAAATTGCTGCACGATTAATCGATTTCGGACTAAACCATGCCGAAATTCACGAACAAATTTTTGATACAAATACAGAAAATCGCATTCGCTTAACAAGCTATGCTTTACTCGAAAAATTGACCATTTTACGTGAGTACAGCGCTGCTTACATTGGCCTTTCCAAAGAAGAGCAAGAGCGCTTTTCTGCCGAAAAAGGAGATACCGAAGGGTTGGTTAACCAGGCACTTTCGGTTGCGGGCATAAAAATGGCGTTGTTTTTTAAAGAATCAGACGGTATTATAAAAATCTCGTTTCGCTCAACGGGTAAAATTCCAGTAAATGACATGGCGCGTAATCATTTTAACGGCGGCGGACACTTAAACGCTTCAGGCGGAAAATACGTAGGAAAAATGGAAGATGCGATTGCCAAATTTGTAACCATTTTGCCTAACTTCGTTGAAGAAAATAAAACGTTGTTTTAAATGAAATACTTACCCCTTGTTTTAATTGTACTTTTTGCCTGTAAAAATGAAGAAGCAAACATGGTGGTTTCTGATCCGAATTGGACAAAAGATGAATCCATTGACATGAATGCTACATTTTCTGCTGAAGAAAATGAAGAAATTGACTTGTTTTTACGCACCCACAACGATTGGAAAATGACTGAAACAGGAACGGGCTTACGGTATATGATTTATGAGGATTCCGTCGGTGGAGATTCCGTTCATATTGGTGAGCAGGTATCGGTGGATTTTGAAATTTCATTGTTAAATGGTGAAGTTTGTTATACTTCAGAAGAAGGAAAACCAGAGCAATTTATTGTAGAAAAATCAGACATTGAAAGTGGATTGCATGAGGGCGTAAAATACATGACCGTAGGCGACCGCGCCAAATTTATTTTACCAAGCCACACCGCACATGGCTTAATTGGCGATACAGAAAAAATACCTCCCCTCTCCCCTGTTATTTATGATATAAAATTGCTAAAAGTAGAACAGCCATGAAAAAAATTAGCATCCTCATCTTATTTTCATTTACCCTGCTAGTAAGCTGTGACTTTGGAGGCGTAAAACCCAGAGAGAATAAATTAAACGAAAATGGTTTATTAACAGTTGACTCTACATTAAACTCAGACACCTTAGGCAATGCCTTAATAACCGAAGACAAACCTTATGCCCTGCTAACAGACAGTTTGGAAGGAGAAGTAAACAGCATGGTGTATCAAGAACCTTCTGGCTTGCGTGTAGAATGGACTGAAAAAAACGAAGGAAACCCCATTAAACTAAATGATGTAGTAATGGTAAATTATGACGCCCGTGTTGCAGCAGGCGAGCATTACGACTCGAACAAAGAATTGGGTAAACCCGTACCACTAAAAACCAACATAGGAATGATGGTTGAAGGATGGGAAAAAGGACTTTTAAAAATGAATATTGGTGATAAAGGACGCATAATGATACCAGCCGCAATGGGTTATGGCGAAAACGGGTATTTAACCATTGTACCGCCAGATGCTGATTTGATTATTGAAATAGAAATTGTGGAGCGCGTAAAACCAATTGTGCTGGAGGAAGGTGTAAAAGTATACCGGTGGAAAAGTAACGCACAAAAGCCGTTACCAAAAAAAAATCAACTGATAACGTTTGACTATTTTGCCTATACACAAGGTAAAAAAGCCCATTTGTATGATAATTCATACCAAAACCAAGAGCCTTTTCGGTTTAAATTTGAAAATGATAACGTAGTAGACGGCTTACACCAAGGCATGTCTGTGTTGCGCGAAGGCGAAAGTGCTTTTATAGAAATACCGGCAAAATTAGCTTACGGCACACAGGGTTTAGTAGACTTGGTACCCAAAAATACCCCTATTGTGTATGATGTGCGCATTAGTAATATTGACTAAGGCACTTTTTTTTATTTTTTTTAGGCAACCCTTTATTTTTAACACTGTATTAAAGGAAAGAATGCAAAAAATGAATTTATAACGGTGTATTCTACAAGTGTAACCGTGCAGGTAACATGTAACTAAAAATTGAATACTGATAAACTAAAACAAAAGTTTATTCGAGGGAATAAAAAAGCGTTTGATACAATCTACAACGATTATTCAGCCGCAATGTATTCAATTTGCCTAAGGTATACGAACGATAGCGACACCGCTGCAGATATTTTACAAGATGCTTTTATAAAAATTTACGAAAAACGAGAACAGTTTGACCCTGCGTATGAATTGGGTGGATGGATTAAGCGCATTGTAATTAATGAAGCCATTAACCAATACAGGGTCAACAAAAAGTTTTTGTTTGTTGAAGAAGAAAACTATTTTGAGACAGAAGAGGATGAAACAATTTATATCGAAGATAGTGGAATAGATATAAAAAAAATATTGCGAGAAGTGTTGGAGGAATTACCGGACGGCTACAGGTGTGTATTTACTATGTATGTTTTTGACAATTTAAAACATACCGAAATAGCAGAATACCTAAATGTATCGGTCAATACGTCCAAAACACAATTATCAAAAGCAAGAAGAATGATTAGAGCCAAGTTAGCGGCAAGAAATGTAACCAGAAGTAGAATAATGAATGGGTAAGGAGTTTAAAAATATAGACGAGTTGTTCCAATCTGAATTGGGCGGACAAGAGGCGGTTAACGTGCCAGATCGTGTTAAAACAACGATTGATCGCTCCATTAAAACAAAGGGATTTGGAACGTGGTTATTTTTAGGCACACTGGTTTTAGTTGTTGGTATCGCTATTCCAATCGTGCTGTTTAATAATTCAACAGGTGTTAAAGTGACTCAACCCACTGCGCCATTAATTGATTTAAGCGAGTTTGACCTTACAGCTACACCTAAACAAGGTTATTTTGCTTACAATGCTCCGGCAGAAAAGAATCATAATCACTCGAAACAAATACCATTACAAGCAAACAAAGCAAAACAAGGTTCAGAAATTGACGGCTACTCCACTAAAAATGGAATCACCACAAATCCCCAACCGATTGATCGAAAAGTGCCAAGTAATAAAACCATATTTAAAACCGAACAAAATGGTTCTATAACGGCTGAAGCATCAAAGCGCACCACGAAGCAAACGCAGCTACAAAACGAGCCGGAAATAACCACAAATAAACCTGCAAACGATAAAAAAGCGGTAGCAACTACATCAACGTTAACTGTTATCCCTGTTAAAAACACGACCAAAGCACCAAAAACTGCTCTACCTAATGACCCGAATGGCACTAAAGCAACTACTACTAATACCAATGCTGCGGTTACCACTACCGAAGCATCAATAACGGAAACAGCAGACACCAATGATTTAGCAGAAAACGGAACCGAAAAAATGACGGAGCCTACTGTTAAACAAAATGCTACGCAAAACAAAGGTGAAGTATCCACATTGGATTCGGAATCATCTACAATTTCGAATACCACAGCAGACGAACCGTCAACAACTGTAATTTCAGATAACGACAGTCTTGGAGTAAAATCAATTCCGCCGATTGACGAAACAGCAGAGGAACTTGCGCCAAATGAAACAGATTCTACCGTGACAACAACACCTATTGATACCGAACCATTGCCAACGTATCGACCGTGGATGCTGTCAGCCACCGGGGGCATTAATTCAACAAAGTCCACCTATATTACACAAAACCCGGCCGAACAATCAGTGTTTGATTCGGGAATTCAAGACCAGCTGGGTTATCAGTGGAATATGAATGTGTCCTACCGATTGAAAAAAGGGTTGTTCTTCGGCACTGGTTTTGGTGTGCAACAATTCAGCGAGCGGTATAGTTTCTCGACAACGGCACAAAATATATCTTCAACCACCACAACCGTTTTTACTCCATTTAATCTAACAGATTTTATAGTGTTAGACACCATGCCTACTGGGGATACAAACACGTTTTTTGTTGATTTTCCAACGGATAGTTCCACTACAACTACGCATGATACGAGCTACACAGTTACTGCCCAATCCGGTAAAAACCACTTGCGTTATTTTTCAATTCCTGTTTTTGTGGGGTTCGAATTTCCGCTAAAGCGTTTCCAGTTTGACATTATGGCTTCTGCCCGGTTTAATTTTTTAACCAATGCATCCGGCGCATATTATTCTGACAATAAAATAATTAATTACAGCACTGCGGACGAGTCCATCTACAAAAAATTCTATACCGATTTAACAGTAGCAACTGCCATTCATTATAGGGTTTATCGCTCCATTTACTTAACCGGAACGGTACAATTTAGACCAACTATCGGATCGGCTTTAAAATCAGATGATTTTGACAAAACATTCACCTCAACACAAGTTGGGCTTGGGCTAAGCATTCGACTTTAACTCGTGTTTAAAGAAACCCTTTGCGGTCACGTTCGTAATCTTCTACATCAATAATTCGCGGTCGCTTTCCGGGGTTTCGTGTTGATTTTCGTCCCAAATAAAAACCTATACCCAAACCAATAACACCAGTAAGAATATAAAACCACAATTTTAGCAAAATGACGAGCAATACAATAACCACCACAGCGGCTCCAAGCATTAACCATTGATTTTTCGTAATATTTTTCATTTAGACAAGTTCTGTTGTTTTTAAAACATGATCGATTGCGGCACTTAAACCACTTGCATCTTTACCTCCTGCGGTAGCAAAAAACGGTTGGCCGCCACCGCCGCCTTTAATTAATTTAGCGGATTCGCGCACCAAATTACCGGCGTGTAAACCCCGTTCTTTCGCAAGTTCATCTGTAATAACAATACTTAACGTGGCTTTACCATCTGCTTTTCCACCAATTACACCAAATAAATTAGGCACTTCTGCCTTTAGCTGAAAGCACAAGTCTTTAATTGAACCGCCGTCTAAATCTAAAATAGATGTAATTACCTGTACATCTCCTACCGCGGTTGCGCTTTGTAGTAAACCAGCCTTTAACGACTTTACTTGCTGCTTTTTTAATTGTTCAATTTGCTTAGTTAACTGGTTGTTTTTTTCAATTAATTCCTCTACAGATTGTACCGTGTCTTTTGGTTTTTTTAATAACGTGGCAATCGCTTCGTATTGCTCTATTCGCTCATTCAAATAATCTTGCGCGCCATCAGCAGAAATTGCTTCAATCCGTCGAATACCCGAAGCTACAGAACCCTCTGATGTAATTTTAAACAACCGAATATCTGCGGTGTTTTTTACATGTGTTCCGCCACAAAGTTCCACCGAGTTTCCGAATTGAATCACACGCACTAAATCACCATATTTTTCACCGAACAATGCCATTGCACCTAACTCATCTGCCACTTCCATTGGTACGGCGCGTCGCTCATTCAGCGCAATATTTTCGCGAATGGCTGTGTTTACGCGGTCTTCTATTTCTTTCAACTCTTCTGACGTTACCTTTGAGAAATGAGAAAAATCAAACCGCAGGTATTTGTCATTAACTAATGAGCCTTTTTGTTCGACATGGTTGCCTAAAATAGCACGTAAAGCATGGTGCAACAAGTGGGTTGCGGTATGATTTGCCTCAGTTAATTTACGCTTATGGGTATTCACTTTAGCTTTAAATTTTGCCGTTAGGTTTTTAGGCAATTCTTTTGCAAAGTGTACAATTAAATTATTCTCTTTTTTTGTATTAAAAATCGCTGTTTTTTCATCAGCATTTTCAATTACACCTGTATCTCCTACCTGCCCACCGCCTTCTGCATAAAACGGTGTGATGTTAAACACCAATTGGTAAAATTCTTTGTTTTTTTGTTTTACCTTTCTGTATTTTGTAATTCTTACATCTGCCTCTGTAAAATCGTACCCCACAAATTCCTCAACATCATCCTCTACCAAAACTACCCAATCGTCAGACTCTACAACAGAAGCTGCTCTGGAACGTTCTTTTTGTTTGTTTAACTCAACTTGAAAACCGCTTTCATCAATCTCCAAGCCATTTTCACGGGCGATTAATGCTGTAAGGTCAACCGGAAAGCCAAACGTATCATACAACTCAAAAACAACAGCCCCTTCTAATTGCTGCACCTTGTTTTGTTTGGCAGTTTCTATTAACCCTTGTATTTTTTGCAGCCCTGTTTCTAATGTTTTAAAAAAGCTAATTTCTTCTTCTTTTATTACTTTTTGAATCAGTTCTAACTGTGCATTTAATTCTGGAAAAGCCACCCCCATTGCATTGGCCAAATCTGTGGCAAGTTCATGCATAAATGGTTCTTTAATGGCCAATGTTTGATAACCGTAGCGAATGGCACGCCTTAAAATACGACGAATAACGTACCCCGCACCAGTGTTTGACGGCAACTGCCCATCTGCAATCGAAAAAGCAATGGCACGAACATGATCTACCACAACGCGCAAAGCAATATCTGTCTCCTCTTTTTTGCCATATTTTTTATTGGACAACTGCTCTATCTTACCAATTAATTTTTGAAAAATATCCGTATCGTAATTGGATTGTTTTGCCTGCATTACCATAGCTAAACGCTCTAACCCCATTCCGGTATCAACATGGGCTGCAGGTAAGTTTTCTAACTTCCCGTCTGCCTTGCGGTTATATTGCATAAACACCAGGTTCCATATTTCAATCACCTGCGGGTGGTCTTGATTCACCAATGATTTACCATCTACTTTTTGCCGTTCAGCTTCGCTTCGTATATCCACGTGAATTTCAGAACAAGGACCGCATGGGCCGGTGTCTCCCATCTCCCAAAAATTATCTTTTTTATTGGCATGAATGATGCGGTTAGGGTCAATAAATTTTTCCCATATCGCAATGGATTCATGATCTACTTTTACGCCATCTGCTTCATCTCCCTCAAAAACAGTTACGTAAAGTCTATCCGTATCTAGCTTGTAAACATCTGTTAATAACTCCCAGGCCCAGGCAATCGCTTCTGATTTAAAATAATCGCCAAATGACCAGTTCCCCAGCATTTCAAACATGGTATGGTGATAGGTATCCACCCCAACTTCTTCCAAATCGTTCTGTTTACCCGAAACGCGTAAACATTTTTGCGAATTTGTAACCCGTTTGTCTTTCGCCTCATTATACCCTAAAAAGTAATCTTTAAACTGGTTCATCCCCGCATTTGTAAACATCAACGTCGGGTCATTTTTCACCACCATAGGTGCAGAAGGAACAATTTTATGCCCTTTGGATTCAAAAAAATCCAAAAATGTCTTACGGATTAAGTTAATTTTCATGTCAGTCTACTCTCTTTTGGTCATTTATATTTGTCGCGAACCAGCACCCACTGCTGATCCACGAAACTTACTCATTTTCAACACTGTTATAACTCTTAAACTATGTTAATGATTGTTAACAGCATTGCAAATTTATTGTAAATCCGTAAATTTGCACCTTCTGATTGGGTTTTTTACAATAAATCAGATAAAGCAGGTTGAAATAAGTAAACCATTATGAAAAAAGAAAAATTTAGATATAACCCCCAAACCCTGTCGTATGACAAAGTAAAACTGTCTTGGAAAGAGCACGTTTTAAGAGGTTTATTGGTGATGGCACCCGCTATGGTAATTGGTGTGGGCTTTTACTTTTTATTTGCATCTATTTTTCCGTCGCGGGCAGAAGTGCGCCTGCAGCGAGAAAACAAGTTTTTAAACGAGCAAGTAAAAGAAATGCAAAAGGACGTTGCTTTAATGACTAACGTATTGCAGGATATTGAAAAAAGAGACAACGAAATTTACCGTGTTGTATTTAATGCTGAGCCTTTTCCAACTGCCTTGCGCGAATTGGGTACAGGAGGTACGGATGAGTATGCCGATTTAAAGGGGTTTAAAAACTCTGACCGCGTTATTGAAAATGCAAAAAGTATTAAGGCGTTGGAAAAACGCATTTATGCACAATCCATTTCATTTGATGAAGTGATGAAATTAGCCATGGAGAAGGAACAAATGTTAGCGAGTATTCCTGCCATACAGCCTGTTTCTAACGTTGACCTTACACGAATTGCTTCGGGTTACGGTTGGCGTGTTGACCCCATTTACAAAACACAAAAAATGCATTGGGGCTTAGATTTTACGGCAGATATGGGAACGAATGTATATTCTACCGGAAATGGTGTGGTAAAAGACATTGAACAAAAAAAATGGGGTTATGGCAATTGCATTATTATTGACCACGGCTTTGGTTATACCTCTCGTTATGCACATTTAAGCGCATTTAATGTAAAAAAAGGTGACAAAGTGGTACGTGGTCAAATTATTGGAAACGTTGGTTCTACAGGAAAATCTACCGCGCCACATTTGCATTACGAAATTGAAAAAAATGGTAAAAAAATCGATCCGATTCACTTTTTCCATTCGGACTTAACAGCTGAGGAATACGAAAGAATGTTGGAAATGGCGACAAATGCTAACCAATCGTTTGACTAAACCGCGAAAATGTCTTGAAAAACGCAGGTTAATTCGTTTTAGTCGAATTGCTTAACGTGTTGCCGGAAGCTCCCATTTTTTTTGGGTATCTTTGAAACGAATTATTCGATCAAATGAAAAAACACTTCCTTCTTCTACTCACTTTTATTTGTTTTAACGGACTTTTTGGGCAAATTCCTGCTTACTATGACCCGGTAGACCTTACATTGTCGGGGTTGGAGTTAAAGGCAGATTTGAGTGACCTCATTATTTCAACAAATACATCTCCCATTTCATATTCAGACGTGTGGGACGTGTTAAAAACAGGAGATTTAGACCCGACGAATGCGGCTGTAGTGCTGTTAATTTATGGATATGATGATACAGATGCGGACATAATAAACGACCGCACGCGCGATAAAAACGCCAATGGCGGTAGTGTAGGAGAATGGAACCGCGAACATGTTTTTCCAAAATCATTAGGCTCGCCCGATTTGGGAACCGTTGGCCCAGGATCTGACCCGCATAATCTGCGTGCTTCAGATGTACAGTTTAACGGTAATCGATCAAACCGAAAATACGCCACAGGCGCTGGCAATGCTGGGACAGTTGGCCCGAATTGGTACCCCGGAGATGAATGGATTGGAGACGCAGCCCGTATTATAATGTACATGTATTTACGCTATGGCAACCGTTGTTTGCCTGCAGCTGTAGCAGTGGGTAGTACGAATGCAGTTGACCCCAACATGGTAAGCCTATTGCTGGAGTGGAATGCATTGGATGAAGTAAGCGAATTAGAAGAAAACAGAAATAATGCTATACAATCTGCAACTGGAAACCGTAATCCTTTTATTGATAACCCTGCCTTAGCTACACGCATTTGGGGAGGCGAACCAGCTACGGATACATGGGGAAATTTAGCGGTAACAAAAACTCAAGTTGACCTTGCTGTTTATCCGAACCCAACCAACGGACACGTTTACATTACCACCACTATCCCAGTTACGGCGGTAAGTGTAACAACCACGAGCGGTCAGCTAATCTATACACAAAATTATACCAGTTCGCAGGCAAACCAACCCATTCTGGTAGACTTGACGACCGTAGCAAAGGGAACGTATTTTACACAGATTTTTGTCGGTAACACGACCGTGTTTAAAAAAATTGTTGTGCGTTAATGGAACGAAAAATTAAATTAGTTTGGGATTTTTATGGCGCAGATGCAGAAGGCACAGCAAAACACCATGTTGTCCACTTAAAACAATTTATGTTGCGTGAGGCGTTGAGTTATTACACAACCGGTATTCAATCCAATGAAGATTACCATTGCCTGGCCTATTTAACCGTAAATGAGGCAACTGTTAAAACCTTGCGTGATGCGTTGCGTCCAAACCGGGCTTTTGTAGAAAAAATCTAAGATTCTAAAATCATGTTGTGCTGCTTTTCTGCCCCAATGGTGGTTTCGGGTCCGTGGCCGCAATAAACAACCGTATCATCTGGCAGCTTAAACATGGTTTCTAAAATTGTTTTTTTAAGCGTGGCAAAATTACCGCCCGGCAAATCATACCGACCATAACTGCCTTGAAACAAAATATCCCCATTAATCACAAACTTATCCGCTGCGGAGTAAAAAGCAATGTGTCCGGGTGCATGCCCCGAGCCAAACACAACAGAAAGGGTAGATTTTCCAAACGATAGTTCATCTCCTTCAGCCAAAAAATAACCCGGATCAGGTGAAAGCTGATACCCATCAAAACCATACATTTTACACGCTTGTGGTACAAATGCCAGGGTTGGCACATCTGCTTTATGAATACCTAGTTCTAAACCATAAGTAGATGCTACAAAATGATTGCCGAAAACATGATCTATATGGCAATGTGTGTTCACCAATTTTACGGGTTTTAACCCATTATCAGCAATAAAATTTGCTAGCCGCTTGCGCTCATTACTATCATAACAGCCAGGGTCTATAATGACACATTCCTTCGTTTCGTCATATAAAACATACGTATTTTCTTGAAACGGATTAAAGGTAAATTTGGCAACTTTTATCATGATTGTACAGTTGTATTTTAGTACAAAGTTAAGGCGTTTTTTTCAGATCGATCACTTCATTTTTCGAAATCAGCCAGTGGCATCACAAACCCATTAAAAAAAATAGGATTTACTTCACCAATATGGTCGTGCAAATAAATGAAATAGTGTATCTTTATCCTTTACGAATGCTCAAAAAGTCGACTTACATACTCCTGTTTTTCCTAATTTTCCAATTAGGGAATGGTGCAACTGCTCAATTTTATCAAGGGTCTTATCAAGAATTTGGTAAAAACCGTGTACAATACAACGGCTTTTCATGGAAATATCATAATTACCTTCGGTTTAAAATTTATTACAGTGGCATTAATGAGGATATTGCCTCCTACACTGCCCAAACCTTGCAGCACTACCTTGAGCAAGCGGAGAGTCGATTAGATTATTCGATTCCAGAAAAGCTAGAGGTAATTGTTTATCAAAGTCAATCAAAATACCGGCAAAGTAATTTAGGGCTCAATAATGATGAACAATCTAACGTTGGTGGAACGACCCGTATTGTGGGTTCTAAAATTTTTATTTATTACGAGGGCGACCACCAAAAATTTAATCAAAATATTAAAGGTGCCGTTTATGAAGTTTTACTAAAACAACTTTTTTTCGGTGGCGATTGGAAAGATCAGCTAAAATCTACCGTTAATTCGGGTATTCCGGAATGGTTAGAGGTTGGTTTAATCCAGTATTTTATTAATGAATGGGACGCCGAAACAGAAAGCCATGTAAAGGATTTAGTCCTCACAAAAAAAATAAACAAGTTTAATAACCTTACGCAAGAGGAAAAAAACTACGCGGGGCAAGCCGTTTGGAACTACATTGCAGAAACACATGGCGCGACGGTTATTCCGAATATTTTATACGTCACGCGGATTTCAAAAAATGTTGAGCGTGGTTTTTATTCACTTTTGGGGATGGATTTTACAAAACTCACTCGTAATTACATTGCGTTTTACCGCTCACGCTATATAAAAGAGTATGAAACGCAAAAAGAACCAAGTGGCGAGTTGGTCGCGTATAAAGTTAAAAAAGAATCGGTTTATTATTCTGCGCGCATTAGCCCTGATGGCACGCAAGTGGTCTATGTGGAAAACCAATTGGGGCGTTATCGGGTAAAAATCTACAATACCATCACAAAAAAAACAACAAAAATTTACGCTGCCGAGCCAAAAATGGAACGGATTCAAGATCATTCTTATCCGATTATAGCGTGGCATCCCAATGGGGCTGGATTAGCATTTTTTACGGAATCAAAAGGGGAATTAAAACTATTAATTTACGACGTTGCCAATGATGAGTTGGTAGAAAAAATTATTAAAAATTTAGATAAAGTTATTGACTTTAGTTATTCAGCTGATGGAAAAAAAATGATATGGTCTGGCGTGGTGAAAGGACAAACGGATTTATACCTATATGACGTATTGGGTAGCACCCGGCAGCAAATAACGGATGACTTGTATGACGACTTAAATCCGCGGTTTATGGATAACGACCGAAAAGTTGTATTTTCATCTAACCGAAATACAGATACGATTTTTAAAGCCCCACCCATTAAGTTTACAGAGCGTAATAACGACATTTTTGTATATGACTTGAGTGAAATTAACCGAACCTACAAATTTTTAACGCGCATTACAGACACACCTGACGAAAACGAAATTCAACCGTATGGCTTACCCGGTGGAGAAATTGTTTACCTCAACAATAAAAACGGATTATACAACCGTTTTATCGCCCGACAAGACAGTGTAATCAGTTTTATAGATACAACAACGCATTACCGTAAAGTCGTCTCTATTGCCCCGCAAACCAATTTGGTAACCAGCATTAACGAGCATAATATCAATGCAGCTAATGATATGGTTTACATCACCTATCAAAATAGCAAATACAAATTTTTTACTGAAAAAGTAACCACAAGTTCTATTGACGTATTGTGGAATACGACATACATTGAAAAACGACAAAAAAAACAAAAAAAAATAGAAGAGCGTGACAGTTTGGACAGTGATACTGTAGAGTTAGATAACCATTATTACCAAAAAGAAGTGGTGTACATTGGTGGCGACATAAAAGATCCGCCAAGTGAAAATGAAAACGACGAAGATTCTCTCATTAAAAAACCGGTTGACTTTTCGCCACCCAAATACTTAATTTACAAAGTAAATTTCGCGAAAGACTTTATTCTTTCTCAATTTGACAATAATTTTTTATTCCCTAACTATCAGCCTTACAATGGTTCGTGGCTCTGTTTATTTTAACCCTGGCACAAGTGCCTTATTAAAAATTGGCGCCAGTGATTTATTTGACGATTATAAGCTGTTAGGAGGAGTGCGTATTCCTACGCAGCTAAATTCTGGCGGTGAATTTTTAATGATGATTCAACTACTACGCAACAGAATAGACCACCGCATAGTACTTTACCGGCAGAAAACGGTAAATATCAGGCAGGGTGAATCATCAAAATGGTTAACGCATGACATTCGTTACCGCATGAACTTTCCAATATCAGAAATTTGGAGTTTTATAATCACTGTTAATTTGCGAAAAGATAATCAAGTGATTATTCCCGTAGATGATAATTCATTAACACGGGAGCCTGTGGCAACCTACAATTCTGGATTAAACCTGGAGTTAGTGTTGGACAATACCATCCCAATGGAGTTGAACATAAGAAGAGGTACCCGCTTTAAAGTGTTTGCAGAGTATTTGCAAGAATTAGGCGGCAACTTTGCACCTACTTTTAATTTAGGTTTTGACATGCGCCATTATTTGCGGATTAAGCGCAACTTTATTTGGGCAAACCGACTGGCAGGTGCTACCTCGCTTGGTGGTAGAAAATTGTTGTATTACATGGGCGGAGTAGACAATTGGGTGTTGCGCCCAAGTGTTGATTTTGACCAAAGCATAGATGTTGACCCTTCTCAAAATTTTGGTTTTCAAACCATTGCTACTCCAGTGCGCGGCTTTATTCAAAATGCGCGAAATGGCAATAGTTTTTTATTGTACAACTCAGAATTTAGGCTTCCAATTTTTACTTTTTTCTCCCCTTACCCAATTAAAAGCGAGTTTTTGCGTCATTTCCAAATTGTACCTTTTGCAGATGCTGGTGTAGCGTGGACAGGCCCACACCCCTTCCACCCCGACAATTATTTCAACACCCAAATTATAGATGACAAACCAGTTACCATTAATGTGCAGAACCTGCGTGAACCAATTATTGGAGGAATGGGAATTGGGGTACGCTCCAAAATTTGGGGTTATTTTGTTCGACTTGATTTTGCATGGGGAATTGAAAATTTAGAGTTTCAAAAAATGCAACCTTACCTCTCACTCGCTAAAGATTTTTGATGACAGCTACAACCATTTTTACGCTAATTTTTATTGGACTTCTTGCTGGCGCAATGAGCGGTTTTATTGGCATTGGAGGTGGCGTAATTATGGTTCCCGCTTTAATTTATATTATGGGGCTGTCACAGCATGAGGCGCAAGGCACGAGTTTAATTTTAATGCTGCCTCCTATTGGTATTTTAGCAGTGATGAATTACTATAAAGCTGGTGAAATTAATATACCCTATGGTATTGTTATTGCACTTGCTTTTGTAATTGGCGGGTATTTTGGTTCTAAAATTGCCCTAAAACTATCGCCGGCAACGGTTAAACTTTGTTTTGGTGTTTTAATGCTTTACATTGCTGGTAAAATGATTTTATCTGGCTATGGTGAGCTAGGAACTGAAAAATCTGCGGCGAATACAGTTGAAAACACGACTGAAACTGACGACAAAACGCGCCCTTCAAATTAAAAAAATCAAATCGTAAACAAAACGCATGGAGTTAACCACCGAAATAAAAACAGCAACAACGGCTATTTTTGATGAATTGGTGAAAATTCGCCAGCATTTACACGCTAACCCCGAACTCTCGTTTGAAGAGTATAAAACTGCCGATTATGTTTGCGAAAAATTAGAACAATGGGGCATTTCATTTGAACGGAACGTTACAGGCACGGGCATTATTGGCCTTATCCACCCCACAAAGCATAAAGCTGAAGGCTGCATAGCTTTGCGAGCAGATTTAGATGCCTTACCAATTGTAGAAAAAAATGACACTCCGTATCGCTCAAAAAATGATGGCATAATGCATGCTTGCGGACACGACGTACACACCACCATGCTACTGGGAGCCGCAAAAATTTTGAACGATCATAAAACCGCATTAAAAAAAACAGTAAAACTGATTTTTCAACCCGGTGAAGAAAAATTACCCGGAGGAGCCAGTTTACTAATAAAAGCAGGCGTATTAGAAAACCCTACTGTAGATGAAATTTATGCTTTACACGTTTTTCCAGAAATGGAAGTCGGTAAAATAGGTTTACGCCCCGGAATGTACATGGCGTCTTGTGATGAAATTCGGATGACGATTACCGGTAAAGGAGGGCACGGCGCAATGCCACACCAAACCATTGATCCTATTTTAATCGCTTCACATTTAATTGTAAGTTTACAACAAGTGGTAAGCCGTAATTGTCCGCCGCAAACACCCTGCGTATTATCATTTGGACGAATAGAAGGACTAGGCGCTACGAATGTTATTCCCACAGAAGTGAAACTAGAAGGCACGTTCAGAACTATGGATGAAGAGTGGCGCGCTAAGGCACATGATCGCATTAAAACACAAAGCGAATTGCTTGTAAAAAGCATGGGCGGTAGCATTAACGTGGATATTAAAGTGGGTTACCCTTATTTGGAAAACGACCCCGATTTAACGGAAAAAGCACGCCAAAAAGCCATCACACTTTTAGGGGAAGAGAATGTAGAAGAACTGCCCATTCGCTTAACTGGAGAAGACTTTGCCTATTACTCTCAAAAAATACCTGCAACGTTTATTCGAATTGGTGTGCGTAATGAAGCAAAAGGAATTGTGCACCCTGTTCACCATCCACAGTTTGACATTGACCATGAAGCACTAAAAATTGGTGTGCAAACCTTATTGGCACAGGTTTTATTATAAAAAAAATAACGCAGTGCCCTACAAACCTTTTTTTCTTCATTTGGTTTTGTATTTTTACCAAAAACAAACGTTATATGCGACCAATTAACCTAATTTTAGCTTTGGCTTTTTTAGCAACTGCCTTAGGTATGACTTTTTATTTTAACGGAATTGTAGATGTTTTTGCCATTTCGTTTCATTTAGGCTGGGTGTTCAGTACGCTATTTTTACGGTTTTTAATTGCCTTATTTTTTGTATTTGCCCTTCGTGAGGTTGTTTTTTTAATTCGGAAAAAGCGCACTAAATTTTGGATTTTACTGTTGATTGGAATCGTTCCGGGGTTCTTTTTATCGTTTATTGAAGTACCTATTTATGCAATTGATTATGGACTTACCTTTGACGGAACAGTATTAAAAGACGAGCGGCAGTTAGAAATTGCTACTGAAAATGAATATCAAATAAACAATGACACACACCGTTTGTTGCTTTTTTTAACGCCGGACTGCCGCTTTTGCAAATTGGCTTGCAAAAAATTAGCTAAAAATGTAAAAGGCCGGGACAAAAATTGCCCGTACACTTATTTTTTGCCGGAACAGAGGAGAAAATAAACACTTTTTTAAAGGAAAATAACGGCGAGCAATTTAATCATTACATTATTGACAACATCCCTGTGTTTATGAGTGCTTCGCAAGGTTCGTTTCCAACGGTCTATTTAATGAAGCCTAACGGAGAAACAGCCTACCATTGGGTAGGTGATGAAATGAACTTTAGCGCGCTAGATTATTTGAGCGATCTCGAACAATAAGCGCGAGATAATCGTTAACTTTACGGTAGTAACCGTTTTGCGCCATTCCACACTACACAGGTGCCAAAAGCACTACAAATGGCATAAAACATAAAAGTTAACAAATTTGAAAACGTTTGACATTCCTGTATATTATCGATCGCCTATTATAAGCCGTGTAAAAGCTATTCGGACAGAAAACGATAAGCGTAAAAAAGACTTCTCTCCCACCCGATTGGCGTTTAATAACGTTGAAATTATTTTGGCGCGGCATTTTGGTTTTTGTTTTGGTGTTGAAAATGCAATTGAAATTTCATACAAAGCCATTTCTGAAAATCCGGGTAAACGCATTTACTTATTAAGCCAAATGATTCATAACCCCGGTGTAAACGGAGATTTGGAAAAACATGGCATTCGGTTTTTGCAAGACACAAAAGGAAACCAATTAATTAGCTGGGACGAAGTAAAAAAAGAAGATGTTGTGATTATTCCAGCATTTGGTACTACGCTGGAAATTGAAAAAAAGCTGGAAAAAATAGGTGTAGAAACAAAAACGTACAACACAACCTGCCCTTTTGTGGAACGGGTTTGGAAAAAATCTGAAAAATTAGGGAATGATAATTACACCGTTATTATTCATGGGAAAGATCAACATGAGGAAACACGCGCTACTTTTTCACACTCAAATGCTTACGCTAAATCAGTCGTAATTCGTGATATTGAAGAAGCACGTATTTTAGGCGATTTATTGATGGGCCTAAAGCCTGAAAGTGAGTTTTACAGTATTTTTAAAAACAGGTATTCAGAAGGATTTGATTTTAAGGCAGATTTTGAGCGTATTGGTGTTGTAAACCAAACCACTATGTTAGCATCTGAAACCCAAGAAATTTCAGATTATTTGGCAACAATTATGCTGAAGCTATACCCAAAAGATGCTGAGGAAGGGCATTTTGCCAATACGAGAGATACGCTTTGCTACGCCACAAACGACAACCAAAGTGCAACACTGCGGTTATTAGAAGAAGATGCAGACCTTGCTTTTGTTATAGGCGGTTATAATAGTTCTAACACCTCTCATTTGGTGGAGTTACTAGAACGCCAATTTCGCACGTTTTACATTAAAGATGAAACTGAAATTGATGCGACAGATCAAATTCACCACTTTAATATGCATAACGGAGAAATGGAAACGACGGCGAACTTTTTACCCAATAAACGTCCGTTAAAATTGATTATAACAAGTGGTGCTTCATGCCCGGATGCAACTGTAGACCGCGTTATACAAAAGCTAGCAGCACTCACCGAAACAGAGCTAGATATTGAACGCGCCTTAACCGAGTTAAAAGAAACTTTTAAAAATGAACTTTGATTTAAAGTCGGATTTTGAACCTACCGGTGACCAACCAGAAGCCATCAAACAATTGGTGGAAGGGTTAACAAATGATGTACAGTATCAAACCTTACTTGGTGTAACAGGAAGCGGTAAAACGTTTACCATGGCCAATGTTATTCAAAAAATTAATCGGCCTACACTTATTTTGTCACACAATAAAACATTGGCGGCACAGCTTTATGGTGAGTTCAAAAATTTCTTCCCCAATAATTCGGTAGAATATTTTGTTTCTTATTACGATTACTACCAACCGGAGGCTTATTTGCCTACCACGGGAACGTTTATTGAAAAGGACATGTCCATCAATGATGAAATTGAAAAGCTGCGGCTATCGGCTACTTCCTCGCTTTTGTCGGGTAGAAAAGATGTGATTATTGTTGCCTCTGTTTCATGCATTTACGGTGTTGGAAACCCGGCTGAATTTGAAGAGAGCATTATTGAGGTAAAAAAGGGAATGCTGGTATCGCGGAATAAATTTTTGCTCAATCTGGTGCAAAATCTTTATTCTAGAAACGATATTGAACCCAAGCGCGGTAATTTTCGTGTAAAAGGCGATACGGTTGATATTTTTTTAGCCTACGCTGACCACGCACTTCGTTTGATTTTTTGGGGCGACGAAATTGAAGAAATTTATACGTTTGACCCGGAAGAGAACAGCAAAATTCAAAATTTTGACTCCATTAATATTTTTCCGGCAAACATTTTTGTATCCAGCCAAAGTACCATTAACAGTGCCATTCGCCAAATTGAAATTGACATAGGTAACCACGTTGAGTTTTTTAAGAAACAAGGCAAGTTGGTAGAGGCGCAACGGATTGATGAACGCGCAAATTATGATTTGGAGATGATTAGAGAGTTGGGTTATTGTTCTGGAATTGAAAATTATTCGCGTTATTTTGATAAGCGCGAACCCGGCACACGACCGTTTTGTTTATTGGATTATTTTCCGAAAGATTTTGTACTAATGGTGGATGAAAGCCATGTTACCATTCCGCAAATTCGCGCAATGTATGGCGGTGACCGTTCTAGAAAAGTAAACTTGGTTGATTTTGGTTTCCGTTTACCCGCCGCATTGGACAACCGACCCTTAAAGTTTGAAGAATTTGAGGCCGTTACAAACCAAACCCTTTATGTAAGCGCCACTCCGGCAGATTATGAATTAGAGAAATCTGAAGGCGTTGTAGTGGAACAAGTGATTCGCCCAACTGGTTTATTAGACCCGGAAATTGAGGTGCGCCCGAGTGAAAACCAGATTGATGATTTGATGGAGGAGATTCAAATTAGGAGAGATCGGGATGAGCGGGTATTGGTTACAACGCTAACAAAACGAATGGCGGAGGAATTGCAAAAATACCTAGATAAATTAGGCGTGCCTTGCCGTTACATTCACTCAGATGTGGATACGCTGGAGCGTGTAGAAATTTTGCGGCAACTGCGTTTAGGCGATTTTGACGTATTAATTGGTGTAAACTTATTGCGTGAAGGACTTGATTTACCAGAGGTTTCACTTGTAGTAATTCTTGACGCGGACAAAGAAGGTTTTTTACGGAACGAACGTTCACTGGTGCAAACCGTAGGGCGGGCGGCACGAAATGTAAACGGCCACGTAATTATGTATGCTGATAAAATTACAGACTCCATGCAGCGCACAATTGATGAGACCAACCGTAGACGATTAATCCAGGAAGCGTACAACAAGGAACATGGTATTACGCCAACGCAAATTAAAAAATCTACCGAAAGCATTATGAAGCAGACGAAAGTTGCGGATGCAGATGGGAAAGAGCGCATGTACAATTTAGAAATTGAACAGGCAATGGCAGCAGACCCGGTTTTTGAGTACATGTCTAAAGACCAAGTGGAGCGTTCATTGAAAAAAACAAAAGCAGACATGGGCAAAGCCGCCAAAGAACTTGATTTTATTGAAGCTGCACGCTTAAGGGATGAAATGTTTATCCTTGAAGAAAAATTAAAAACATTTAAATGAACGAAGAAGTAAAAAAATTACTTGACCATACGGTGGAATATGCAACAGAATTGCTGACTGAAACCGGAGAAGCCTATCCGTTTGGTGCTTATTTGGATAGCATTGACAATGTGCACCCGCTAGAAATGGAAATCGACAAAAAAAACGTACCTACTATTGGTAAAGTAGTGGAAACATTAACCACTTACTGCCAAGGTGAAATGAAAGCCTCTAAAATGAATGGTTATGCTTTGGCATACGAAGTTCAGCTAAAATTAAGCGAAGATGAACCAACAACAGATGCCATTGCCATTGATATAACACACCTAGAAAATGACGAATTACCTTTGTTTTATTTACCGTTTACAGCTGACAACGGAAAAGCAACCATTGGAGAATTATTTGCCGTTAAACGCCACGATTAAAAACGTTGCTCCCCTTTAAAGTCTAACGGTTGGTTTAAACGTTGGTCAAACAATTCAACACCTAGCCGAATTTCATGGCTAAAAAGGTTGTTGTTAGCGAATAAGCTGTTGGTGTAATCTCCAAAATAGCCAATATATAACCGCTTAAACCTGCCATAAGCACCAAAAAGTAGAGTACTTGTGTTTCTAAAGCCGACACCAATTCGCACCGGAAATTTATCGTGGCTAAGCCATACCAGCATTTGAATTAACTCAACCTTCTTGACTCCTCTTGCTACAAGAACGGTTTTTGTGGCAAAAGAACGACCTATCTTTAACACATGAGAGGCGTTTAAATAATAATGACGAGCATGTGTGTAAAAGCTTTTGTTCGTTTTACGGATTAGATTGGATACCGCCCCTCCTAACGAAAAACGATTATTAAACCAATGCACACCTAACCCGCTTGTAAAACTGTTTTGCCCTTCTTTTGCTGCTATTATTATTGGATCATTTGGATCTACCGGAGGAAGAATATTACCGTCAAAAATAACACGCTTAAATTGCGGTGAAACGCCTATACTTAAAATAGTGTTGCGAATATTAAACTGAGCATTTACGGGAAGCGTAAATTCGGTTTGCCTAAAATCGCCGATTACATCTTGTAAAAAGGTCATTCCAATTGCACCGTTACCCATCTTATTTGTAGGACTTGTTCCTATTTCAATTATTTTCCACCCTGCATTTATGTTGTACGTATAACCGCCACCAATAGGAGACCAATTCAATCGTGTAACGGTATTCACTGTATACTTGTTTAATGTAGCAAAGCTGGCTGGGTTAAAAAAATACGAACGTTGACCTTCGCTATTAAAAACAGGTTCTTGCTGGCTAAAGGCCGTTACAGTCAAAAACAAAAGAGAGAAAAAAATTACTTTCATTGGGATTGGTTGATGTCTCTAAAACAATTACCCCCAATGAAAAGTTACACGCATTAAGTTAAAAATCCGTTAATAATGGTTTTTTAGTGCGTTATTCATTAAGTTAAAATTGATTCCAAAAAAACCTACGGCATGTAAATAGGCTGCTCTTTTTTAATGTCAGTGACTTTAAAATAATGTTTCTCGTTCGCTTTATTCATATAGCTTACAAGTGCCTCATTTTCCATTAGTTCTACAGGTGGCGCTTCTTTATTGGCATTTTCATCTTTTATTATACGAACGCGATAAACCGTCATTTCTGCCAAAACAGATTTAGTCAACGCATCATGATAACCTTGAAAATACACGCTATCAACCCCGTAATTTTCTAATTCCACTGCATAAGGGAGTATCAATACCAACGAGTTAGGCGCTTCTTGCTGCCCCGGAAAAACTTCCTGCCAATACGGTTCAAAAATTTCTAAGTAAGGATTTTTATCAATTTGAACTTTTTTACCTCCACCACAACTTACAAGCGCAAGTGCGAATAAAACAAAAAGAATATTAGTGTACTTCATTATCTTAAAATTATTGAACAACAAGTTTAAGCATTATTTCTTGATCGTTCGATTCATTTAATACTAGATAATAAACACCTTTTGCCACATTTAGGTTCATTTTAACTATTGATTGACCTATAACTGCTTTTGTGTAAATTACTCTGCCAGAAACGTCATATACCTGTACATTGGTATATTTATGCGCTGTTGGAAGCTGAACGGTAAAATTACCTTGCGTGGGGTTGGGGTAAACCCGAATATCCGTTAAATTTTGTTGACTTATGGCTAAAAAGTCAATGGAGTAACAGGCCGAAGTATCGGTGCAAACGGCATTAGAGAGCTGAACGGCATAATTTCCGTTTACGGCAGCCTCAAATGTTTGGTTTGTTTCGCCTGTAATTGGAGTCCAATCAGCATCACAGTCCAACCATTGATAGGTTACACCAGTCGCTAATGCTGTTAAAATGTGAGCATCCTGCACAACACTTTCATCCAGCTCATCTACACTAAGTGTTAACGTTACTGTTGAATCGCAACCGTTAATGGTTGTAAAATCTCCCTCATATACACCTGCCGTGGACAATGCCTCTCCGTTAAATGTGTAAGTAGATCCCTGACAAATGGTGGTTGCCTCAAATTCGTTATAAGTAGGGTGTACAGTAACTGTATTGGTATACGTTCCGCCATCCGTTAGTGGGCCTTCATTTGCTAATAATAGTAAGTCATATTCTCCGGGTGCAGTAAACACAAGCGAATCAGAAAAATGAGTAGAAGTATATTCATCTACCCCATTTGTAAACGTCCACGTAATATCGTCCAACGGTGTACCGGTATAATTAAAATATACTTTTTCACCTTGGCAAATTGTTGTATTTTCTACAGTATAATCAATTGCAATTAATGGTTTAATAAAGAGTGTATAATCCTCTGTTTCCCCATCAAAATTTGTTTCGCACGGTTCGGCTGCAGAAGGGTAACGCGCGCTAACACGCATAGTTGTTTTTCCTAAATGCGCATCTGTTGGCACTGTAATGCTCATAGGCGATAGTTCTGATGCCCCGTCGACAACATCAAAGGCGGTTCCCATATCGTAAAATTCATCTAAATCATCAAAATCACCGTCTCTGTTCCAGTCAATCCAAACCGTTCCTGCAACGGTGTATGGCCCATCAGAATTCATATTCATGCTTAAAGGGTAAGTTAATGTTCGGTAAATAACAGCCGTATCCACATCTACATAACTTGTATAAGGTGCTTCTTTTTCTGTAGCATTGTAAATTCCTTCAAAGTCAACTAAAGTTACTGCTGTGGCATACGCCATATTTCCATAAGAAGCACAATATTGAAACGGACGAACAGTGTACATAAACTTATAGGTCTCCGTTTCGTCATCTGCATCTCCAAGAACGATCACCTTAAAATAAACCTTTGTTCCATTGGTAAAACCGGGAATACCGGTTACGGTTTCCCACGTCATTCCACCAGTATTTACCATAGCTATTTCATTGTCAAAAACAGGTGCATCAATTGACCATACAACCTTAGCACTTGTAATTTCACCCTCATAATCTATCACTGAAGTTACGAACTGCTCACTTTCTGCCTCAGGGGCTGTAAACGTTGGCGGATCTGTAATGCTTGTTTTAAGAATTACCGGATAATCTGCCCTATCTTTTAGCGTAAATTCCCAAACACCCCTGCCCCACGTGGCTGCGCGAATGGTGTTAGAACCATTTACTATCTCCAACTCTTTCACCATACAGTTTGGCAAATCAGCATTGTAAAGCTCCCACGTGGTGCCCGCCATTGCTTTTACATATACGCCTATTTCAGCAGCTAAGTAAATATTGGCTTCATCTGAATGATCGATTACGGCACCATGTATTGGCATATCCTCTAAATTAGCCGTTATGTTTGTCCAGGATGCCCCCATATCATGCGTGATGTACACTTTTGCATTGTCATTTTGAAAACGACTGAAGGTAACCACGAATGTATTGTCATCTATCGGGTCAAAAGCAATATCTGTAATGCTATAGTTCGGTAAACCTTCGTTAATTGTCGTGAAAGTTACACCACCATCAGTCGATCGTTCTAAAAACTCGCCGCGTGAGACAATTATAATGTCTGTATTGTTTTCTGCTATTGCCGCTTCTTGAATTGTACCAGAAAAGCTAGGCGTACCTGTAACCACCCACGAATTACCAAAGTTCTCAGACTTATGCACGTTTTCTCCAAAATGATAAACCGTTTGTTGATTATTCGGGTCGTATGCCAAAGGAGCCACCCAACCAGAACTATGTCCGGGTGGCGAAGCGCCATCTTGCGATAAGCCTCCGTCAAACGTTCTTCTGCGCCCGCCGTATTGGTTACTCCCAATCATCCAGTCAGGATTTAGTGGGTGAATGATTCCTTCCATACCGTCGGCACCCCAAAATTCAATCCATCCGTTTTCATTTTTTATACTGGTGCCATTGTCTTGCGATCCTACAATGGTTGTGTAATGGTCAGATTGGCTTGCACCTAAGGTATAATTTTCGCGTATACCAGTATTATTATTCAGCCGTTGCCAAGAAATGCCGTTGTTCTCACTTTTAGACAAATAACCATCCGTGGCGACATAAAAAACGCCGTTAATGCATTCAGCTTCGCGTAAATCGGCATGAATGTACTGATCTCCATCAAAATCTGCGCCGCCCAAACTCCACCAAGTGGTTTGGTCAAACGTTGCTCCACCGTCGGCAGAGGCAAAACAATCTAAATAACCAGTTGTCATTTTTGTAGTATCAGTATCGCTCACCGCAAAACCCTGGCTGCCGGTTGGCGGTGCGCTTATAAATGAAAATGTTAAACCACTGTCCTCCGATTTCCAAATACCATTACCAGAGGCAAAATAAACACAGTTAGCACAAATAGGACTTACATCTAACTGAACGCTAGTGTTATTTTCGTTTCCTTCAATTTCGGCTGATGTTGTAAATGTTAAACCACCGTTTGTAGAACGCAACACTTTATTTTTGTTGTCTCCCCAATAGTAATAGTCATAAATGTAAATTATAGCATTATTTGTGGGATGAAATTCAATATCAGAAATACTACCATCTGTTACTTTCGTCCAGGTATCGAGATTGTCGCTTGAGCGATATAAACCATTTGAGGCGCAAATAAAAATCAAATTTGCCACACGCGGATGATACATAACCCGATTAATTCGGAAATTACTACCCAAACCACCAAGTCCTAAAATTGTAGGGTTAAAATTTGTTTCAGTCCAGTTTTCACCGGCATCTACCGAACGGTAAACCCCATGCGTAGTACTGTTACCGGCATTTCTAACATTAATTAAAACAGAGTCTGCATTTGTGGGAGAAACTGCAATTGTATTAACACCCGAAGCAAATAAAAAATCCGTTGAACCTCCACTCCACGTGTCACCACCGTTTATAGATTTCCAAAACCCACCACTGCGCGATCCAAAATAAAGAATGTCCTCATCCTCAGGATTTACATAAAACGATTCAATTCGACCCAAACCGGGCGAATAATGTCCGGTAATGCTGTCAACAGAAACGGGGCCTACTTCCTCCCACCCTGCCGTAAAAATAGCTTTGTCAAGTGAACTGCTGTTTTCTTGTAAACGCACATACGCTTTTTTGACTAAATAAGGATCAACTCCCGATCGGTCTCCAGACGGATAGTACTTTGCTTCATTCGCATGTTTCCACCGCTGGTAACCTTTCCATCCCGAGCCTTTTTCATTTTTATCTATGGTTAGAAAATAAGCTTCGGCAGCGGCACATACATCATAAAAATTAATGGAGTTATCATCCATCATTTGTTTATAATTTTGCTGTGAGAATCCACTAAAAAAACAACTCAGTAAAGAAAAAGTAAAGATTAGTTTCATGGCCTAATTGGTTAATTTATCGATAAGGTTTGGCCGTAAAGTAAAGAAGAAAATAAGCTAAAATATTCGAAATACTCAAAAATAAGACGAATGCCGCTTTATTGTCGTTAAAACAAGATTTAGTAGAGGATATTGTCCTTTGGTTCTATCCCTTTTGGTAAATTTTCCTCATCCAACATGTCGCGTAAATCAATTTCTATTGTACGACACAATGCCGTCATAGGCACATCATTAATCCGTCCTTCAAAAGGGTCTTCACTATTGTCTCCAACAATTTCCATTGTGGTGAATATCCATGAAATCAATACGGAAAACGGAATCATTAAAAAGACAAACCACGGTTTAATTTGACCAACCGTAGCCATAGAGTCATCCTCAAAAACATCCAACACGCCAAACGGCACAAGTAATACAAAAATCCATGTAAAGATTTTAGAAAAATAAGCATATTGCCGTGGGAAGGGTGTATTTTTAATACGTTCACATTTTCCCTGCAGGTTATAAAACTCTTCTAAAGTGGAATGTAACTGATCTTCTTGAAAGCCATCTATGATATTTTGTTGCCTTAAAAAAGTAACATCTTTTGCTTGATTTTTAACTAAATGAGTCGCCGCATTTACTCTTTTTCGCAAATCTTTATACTCCGCATCACTTACAAATTGACTTGCTTCATCACACGCCAAATTTCGCTCGCCGTGTCTGTCAAATATACTTTCAACCGCTCTATGCTCACGAATGGACCATGATTTGGGTTGGCGCAACTGAAAGCGCAGCGCATTTAACCAACCAATATGGCGGTGAACCATACGGCGCTTTATTTCTGTATCTTGAACAGGGTCATCTGAATGAACAAACGATAATAACTGAATGGTAAAAGTACGACTGTAGTTAACAATCCCACCCCAAATCTTACGCCCCTCCCAAAATCTGTCATAACTTTGACTATTCTTAAACCCCACATAAAATGCTACGGCAATACCGATAACAGTGAGTGGCTGAAAAGGAACGTTTAAAAAACGCCATTCTAAAAAATGGAATGCGCAAAAAATAAGTGATGAATAAATCGTAAAAAAAATTAAATTTTTATACGCGTACTTCAATATTAGGCTCTAGGAAATATTTCGTTTGATATACATATACAGAGAATCAGATTATTGGTAAATTTAACAAAAAAAGCCAATGCCTTTTAAAACTAAAACCTGTGCGCACCTTATTGCTATTAAGCAACCACAACAGGCAACAACTTATGCGTGCGCAGAATGTCTGAAAACAAATGACGAATGGGTGCATTTAAGAACTTGCCAGGATTGTGGCACAACGCTTTGCTGTGACAGTTCACCCAACCAACATGCGTCTAAACATGCTGCTGCCCATAACCACAACGTTATTAGCTCTGCAGAGCCAGGTGAACGCTGGTTGTATTGTTATAAAGATAAATTATTGACCAATTATTAAGAAAAATGAAAGATCCACGATTTCCCGAACTAACGTTTAAACAAATTCGTATTTTAAAAGAATACGGCATAACCGAGACCCACGCAGAAGGAACTAAACTTTTTGAAATTGGTCAAAACAAGTATGATTTTTTTGTCATTTTAGAAGGAACGGTAGAAATTATTAATCCGCAGGATGATTTGGCAATAACTACCCACCAAAAACATGAATTTACGGGTGACAGTGGTATGTTGTCAAACCGTGGAGCACAATTTGACGCCATTACAGGGAAGGTGTGTACGACCTTGCGGATAACACCCGAAGATTTAAAAAAAATCATCTCTAAATACAGCGACATTAGCGACACGTTACTGAATGCATTTTTAATGCGACAAGAAACTGTACTGAACGAATTTCAAGGGGGTATTCGCTTAGTTGGCTCGGGAGATTCGCACGAGACATACGAAATGCGCGACTTTTTAGATAAGAACCACATTTGGTATAATTTTTTGGATGTGGACACCTCTGAAGAGGCGCAACAACTCATTGAACAATTTAACATTCCGAAAGAAAACTTACCCATTGTGATTAATGCCATTGGCGATTTATGCACGAATCCGTCGTTAGAAGAACTGGCAAGGCACACTGGTGTATTGGTTGATTTTGACGAGCGTATTTTTGATGTACTTATTATTGGTGCGGGTCCTCTGGCCTGGCAGCCAGCGTTTATGCATCATCTGAAGGATTGGACGTTGTGACTATTGACAGCAACGCACCCGGCGGGCAAGCGGGTAAAAGTTCAAAAATTGAAAATTATTTGGGGTTTCCAACAGGTATTTCGGGTGGTGATTTGGCAAACAGGGCGTATGTACAGGCACAAAAGTTCGGGTGTAATATTTCTATACCGCATAAAGCCACTGCCATTGTTTGCACAGATGAATGTTTTGAAGTTGAGGCGAGTAATCAAAAAACGATTCGAGCGAAAGCCGTAATTGCTGCCACGGGGGCTAATTACCGGCAATTGCCCGTTGATAATATTAAAAATTTTGAAGGAAGCGGGATTTACTATTCAGCAACCGGTATGAATATTTCGGCCTGCGAGGATGAGTTGGTGGGGGTTGTTGGTGGCGGAAACTCGGCGGGGCAAGCGGCACTTTTTTTAGCCCAGCACGCCAAAAAAGTCTACGTGATAATTCGTGGCAACAATTTGGGTGCTAAAATGAGTGATTATTTGGTGCAACGTATTGAAGCTGCTGAGACAATAGAAGTGTTGGAAGAAACAGAGGTGACCCAATTACACGGAACAAACCACCTGGAAAAAGTAACACTCAATACAAAAGATGAAGAACGTGAATTGAACTTAACCAATGTTTTTACCTTTATTGGTGCCCGCCCTTGCACAGAGTGGACTGCAGAGTTGATTGAAAAAGATAAAAATGGATTTATTTGTACTGGATTAAATATATCAACTGAACATTTAAAACGAGAAATTTATCAAAACAGAATGCCCCAATCGCTGGAAACTTCGTTGCCCGGCTTTTTTGCTGTTGGAGATGTAAGAAGCGGCTCTGTAAAACGTGTAGCGTCTGCAGTGGGCGAAGGGTCTATGGCTGTTAGCCAAGTACATACTTATTTAGCAGAGCGAAGTTGATTGCTGAAAAACTTTTCAAATTAGCTTTTTACTAATTAAATTAGTTTTTATTCCTTTTTTTTCTTATTATTGTTTTATGGGAGGAGAAGGTAGTATATCAGCAATGATTGCGTCATTGAAGAACAATAAACTTCAAAAACGCAAACCCGAAAAAGGGCGGTTAACTTTTGAAAAAGGCACACCTATTGGTGAACCATTGGCATTTACCGGAAAAATGACGGATGAAGAAATGCGCATTTTTCGCAAAGCATTAATTCGTCGTAAAAACCGCTCCACGCTTTTATTCATTGTCTTTTCTGCAATTGTATTGGTTAGTTTAATTGGAGGTATTTTAGTTTGGATTAATTAAACGTGGTATCCAGCACAATACTTTATTGGAATTTACGTTAACACTTTCTAAACCAACCTTTAATTCACATGCGACTATTTACTCTACTCTTTTTTGCCTTTTCTTTTTCGATCACCTCTATTGCCCAAGATGACAGAGGGTGCGGGATAAGTCATTACTTTACTATTTACAACGGACCAAACGCAAATGCGGCTAGTGGATACGCACAAAATTCAACAGATTTGCTGTATTATGACTTAGAGTATCTTCTTCTTCCAGATTCTGCTATTACCTACCTTGAAAGTGACGATTATGTTAGGTTAGAATGGGACATTAAAGATGAATTAATGTATGGATCTTCAAATTACAGTGTAAAATGGTATAAAAATGGTGTACTATTAAACGATTCAGCCTATGATTTCAATTACCTGATAGAAGGTGGAGCTTGTCACCAAACATTAAAATCCTCATCCACGTTAGTTACACAGGAAACAGGATTTTATCAAATGGTGTTAAAGCATGACCATGCAGAACGAAAAATGCCAATTGTTTTTATTCGTGAAAAACCAGCAGAAGAAGAGGTGATTGAAGAAGAACCAGCGGCGGTTGATTTTGCCATTTACCCAAACCCTTCAAGCGGTATTGTAAACATCCAACACGGCGAAAAAACAAGCGTTACGATTTATGTAATTGACGTGCAAGGTGCAATTGTAAGATCTACCCCATTGAATGCTACCACAGGCGTTACACAATTTTCACTAGAAGGTCTGGCTCCGGGCAGTTATGTTGTAAAAGCGTTGGATAATCAAACAGAAGTCTACCAAACAAAACTTATTTTAAGGTAAATATTTGTTGGGTTAGAACGTGAATAAATCCGTAAATTTGCGCTATACGGCGTTAGGTGTTTCGGATGAAAAAAAACTTTTATTACCTTGTTCATATTCAATTTTTGGGTTTTCGTTTCCACGGATGGCAAAAACAGCCTAAACTGAAAACTGTACATTATATGGTGGATAAAACCCTTGATTTTATTCTGGAGAATCATCCCTATAAAACACACGGTTCCGGACGTACAGACGCGCGCGTATCGGCCAACCATTATGCGTTTGAATTGTTCACTGAAACGGCAATTGATTTAACTTGGTTTGAAAAAACGTTTGACAAAAATTTACCCAATGATATTTCCCTTTTGAAAATAGAGCCTGTAAACGAACAATTTAATATTATTCAAGCCTCTAAAGTGAAAGAGTATCACTATTTATTTTCTTTTGGCGAAAAACCGCACCCTTTTTCTACTGCTATTATGACGTATTTTCATGGTGATTTGGGCATTGAACTCATGCAACAAGGGGCTAAAATTTATGAGGGAAACCACAATTTTGTGCGTTACTGTTCTAAACCAACGGAGCATACTATTTTTAATCGTGAAATTTTGCATTGTTCAATTGAGCGAAATAGGCAGTACACCGCCAGTTTTTTTCCTAAAACGTCTTACGTATTGTGCATTCGTTCGCAAGGCTTTTTGCGCTATCAAGTTCGGTTTATAATGGCTCAATTGATTCGATTAGGACGCGGAGAAACGACATTAGAAGAAATTTCAGAGAGCTTGACGGGTAAAAACACTGCTCCTTTACACGATATTGTGCCGGGTTCTGGACTAATATTGAATAAAATTTCATTTGAAAACGAACTGGTTGACTAATTTGATTGTTTTTACAACGTGATAGACCTGCCGCAACGTAAAATAATTCACATTGACATGGATGCATTTTTTGCATCTGTGGAACAATTAGACCATCCGGAATTAAGGGGTAAGCCCATTGCTGTTGGTGGCAGTGCAAGGCGCGGTGTGGTTGCAGCAGCCAGTTATGAAGCACGTAAATTTGGTGTAAAGTCTGCCATGTCTAGTGCATTGGCAAAGCGCAAATGCCCCGATTTAATTTTTGTCAAACACAATTTTGAGCGTTATAAAGAGGTGTCTAAACAAATACGCGCCATATTTTTGGAATATACCGACTTGGTGGAGCCACTTTCACTAGACGAAGCTTTTTTAGATGTAACCGAAAATTTACGCAATCATAATTCGGCTACTGAAATTGCTGAGGAAATAAGAAATCGGATTTTTACTGAAACGGGTTTAACCGCGTCTGCTGGTATTTCCATCAACAAGTTTATGGCTAAAATTGCAAGCGATATCAATAAACCGAATGGTCAAAAAACCATAAAACCGCACGAAGTAATTCCATTTTTGGAGCAATTACCCATTCATAAATTTTTTGGTGTGGGCAAAGTCACAGCCAAAAAAATGAATAGCTGGGGCATTTATAACGGTGCTCAATTAAAACAACACACCCTCCCCTTTTTAACGCAACATTTTGGTAAGTCTGGCCTTCATTTTTACAATATTGTACGCGGTATACAATACAGCGTTGTTAAACCTAATCGTATTCGCAAGTCTGTTGGTAATGAACGTACCTTTAGTGCTAATTTTGAGGCAAAAAATGAAATACTTGATGCACTTAAAGACATTGCAAAAGAGAGTGAAAGACGATTAAAAAAATCAAATACGAAAGGAAAGACCCTTACGCTTAAAATCAAATACGAAGATTTTACGATTCAAACCCGTAGTAAAACAATTGATACGTATGTGGATACTTTTGTGGCTATTTTTCCGGTAATTGAACAACTTTTATTGCAGGAAGAGATTGGACAACCTGTTCGTTTATTAGGAATTTCAGTTTCTAATTTAGAACATTTAAAGTCGAAGAAAACGGATGAAAATCCGCAGTTAAAGTTTAAGTTTTAACCGTTCAATTTCTGCTTGAAGCGCATCTACTTTTTGCTGGAGAATTGGATTAGTGGCTTGCAAACTTTTATGCGCTCGTAGTTTTTTTATTTTGCGGTAGCGTAATGCAATTTCTTTTGTGAGGTTTGAAAAGTAAACCGATTCAAATTTTTCATAAACATAGTCGGTAGCTTGTTCTGTTGGGTGCATCATATCTGTATTAAAAAAACGATAATCGCGCAGCTCATCCATTATAATTTCATACGACGGAAAATAGCGTACAAAATTAAATTTTTCCACCAATTTGTTTACCGCCAATAACAAGGTTGCCTTGCTGATATTATTGCCGTGAGCACCGTTTTTCAAATGCCGAACCGGGCTAACCGTCAGCACTATTTCTAGCGTTGGATTTAATGCCTTTAGTTGTTGAAACAAATCCTTGTACCGTTTTTCTATTATTTGCGGTGTGGTCAACGTTTTTCTAAAGGCAGATTGGTCAACTTTATGGCAATTTGCCACTAACTCTTCAGTTTCTTGGTGGATAAAACCCCAGGCAGTGCCAAATGTTAATAGTAAATGGCTAGCCGTTGTTAAGCGATTTATTACGGATTTTTGAATGGTTTCAATTTTTGAATACAATTCGGCTTTGCTTGGCGCAACAATAGAGGAATGGTAATTAAAATGCAGCCAATAGTCATTTCGCTGAATAAAACCACCTTCAGAAATTTTTCCATTTAATGTATCGTCTACTGCTTTTACAATCGCAAGCGGATGAAACAAGATACCGTAGGGGTTAATGGTAATTTCAAATCCATCTCGGTTTAGGTAATTTCCAATATTTTCTGAAAAGCATGAGCCGACGGACACCAATTGGTGTGTATGCCGAATAAAATCTACCGGTTTTGGTAATTCAACGGGAGTTTGCCATTTCATTTGGATTGTTTTTTTAGGTGAAAAGCTTCTTCTACGGTTGTAATAAATGCAGTGGGGTCGTCTATTTTTTTTATGTTCTTTTTATCGATCAAAAGAATTGCATCACAAAACTCTGGTAAATAGTCAATTTGGTGGGTAGAAAAAAAAACAAGTTTATTTTGTTCCGCAGCTATTTTGGCAATTAACTCCATTAAACTTCTGCGGTTCACTAAATCTAAAAATGCACCCGGCTCATCTAACAATAAAACGGGAGTTTCTTGCACCAACGCCCGCCCAATCATTACCAATTGTTTTTCGCCATCACTTAATGTACTAAATAATTGATTAGCTAACTCATTTAATGCTAATAGCTCAATTATTTCATCTACAATTTGATTGTCTTTTTTTGTGAGTGTAGCCAAAAAGTTTTGGTGGGGCAAACGGCCTAAAATTAGTACTTCTCGAGCTGTATGCCTTCCAAATAAAAGGGGCTTGGTGTTTACAAAACTTATGGTTTTTGCCAGTTTTACTGGTGATAATTTTGTAATGGATTCGCCATTCAATTCTATTTGACCAGAAAAATGAGTGTGCAACCCCACGATTGTACGAAGCAGGGTTGATTTACCTGTACCGTTTCTACCAATTAACGCCACTACTCCGCGGTTTAATTGTAAATTAGGAAGCGTAACCAACTCCCGTTTATCAACCTTTAATATGACATCTTTAAAACTGAGCATTTTTTTTATTCATATTAATAATTACAGCCACAATAACAGGGGCACCAATAATTGCAGTTACCGTATTTAGGGGTAAACTATTGCCAGATTGGCGCACTACTAAATCGGCGGTAAGCGCCAGTAAGCTACCCCCTAAAAATGTAATGGGTAAAATAATTGCATGATTTTTAGACTTTACTAAAAACCTCACCAATTGCGGAACAGCAATACCCACAAAACTAATTGGACCACAAAAAACGGTTACAACTGCTGCCAACACTCCTGTAATCAAAATAATTAAAACCCGTACTGTTTTTACATTAATTCCAATAGAAGCTGCATATTCGCTCCCCAGCACATAAGCATTTAATGCCCGCACTAAAAAAAATGCGCCAAGCGTCACCACAAAAATAACACCGAGTAAAACACTTAATTGTCCATTGCTCAACCCTTCAAAACTGCCTAATCCCCAGATGACATAAGCGCGTGTTTGTGTTTCATTTGCCCATAAAAACAGCACATTAATGAGTGCCGAAGTAAAATAACCAAACATTAGCCCTGCAACGAGTAGTGTTACAGCATTTTTGACATAGCGCGAAATTAAAAGCAGCAATAATAACACAGACAATGCCCCGGTAACACCAGCCGTAATCAAGCCTAACTGGTTTAACAAACCAACGGTTGAAAATCCACCTAAAATAACTGTAGCTATGCCTAAAGATGCTCCCGACGTAATCCCTAAAACCCCAGGTCCTGCCAATGGATTTCTGAAAAATACTTGTAAAATTAATCCAGAAATGGCCAATGCCCCTCCTGCTCCAATTGCAGTTAACGAACGGTTCAAGCGGCTTTCTACTATGTATGTCCATGAAGGGTTTACAGGAGTTTCGCCTTTTAAAATGGCCAAAACATCACCCGTATTCATACTGGATGTACCTGTGGAAATATTTATAAAAAACAACACAACGATTAACCCAATGAGCAGTATCGTTATCGCTATGTCACTTTTGTTTTTCATTTGGTTAAAAATACGTGTTATTGCTTAATCTGCTAAACGAAAAAAGTAACGCGGCTCGTGGTGTTGGATTTTACCTGTTGCAAATAAAAGGTCTTCTAAAATAACATCCGGCTCTATTGTACCTTGCGCAAAATAATCAACCGTGCTAGTATTACAAAATATCACATTCCGGTCTTTTACAGCTTTAAACGTGCCGTAAACTGCAGCTTCTGCCACTAAATCTGATAAAGTAAAGTTTGGTTTTCTGCTCGCCACAATGATCCAATAATCTGCTTCTGTGCCATGTTCCCACACTTGTTCTTTTGCTCTTAAATTGTTTTCTGTTCCCTTATCTGTTTCATAAAAATATCGCAATCCTGCATCCTCTATTAGTTTTACACCAACAGAATTGGCAGACGGCATATACCAATTATCATCAAAAGGTACATTCATAATAAATGTTTTTGTGGATGGAATTACGTCATTTTTGAGTTGGATATAACGTTTTTCAACAGCTTCAAAATAATCGTTTGCTAATTTAGCCTTGCCAAGCAACACCCCAAATAACTTGATCCATTCTACCCGCGCTAGTTGACTTTCTTCTAAATATTCCGCTATTAATAATGTTGTCACTCCACTCTTCTCATAAGCTTGGTTAAAATCATTTCCAAATGGGTAGAGCAATAATAAATCGGGGTTAATGTTTAGGAGTGTTTCAACTACGATCCCCTCACCCATGCATAATTCGGTGGCTTTATTTTCTTCTAGCTTTTTGGTTAACTGCTTATTTTGCACATACTTTAGTCCGCATACCCCTTGCACCAAGTCTATTTTATCCAACTCATTGATAAAAGCCAGGTGAGTGGACGATTGACATGCAACTGAATTAATGGTAGGGTTCAATATTTTAGTTGTTGAAGGAAACTTAGTTTGTGAATTAAGTGGAATAACCACACTGTCTCTAAACGCCACATTTGCCCCAAACGATTTGGTAATCACTGTAATGTAATCCGTAGCATATTGAATTTCAAAACCTTTTGCATATTTTACGGTTAGTTGCTTTTCAGTTTTTAATGCGTTGTTAACCGAAATTTCGGCTTCGTTATTTCCATGCTGAATACAGGAATAACAAATGCTAATCAATAAAATTAAATGAATAAACCTCATTGTTGAAGTGTTTCTAGCTGTGTTGTAAAATCAAATACTGGTTTCCATCCTTTCCACTCTCCAGTGTTATGTAAAGAACTATTGTGCCAAATAAAACTAAACACACCGCCAACTAATTTTATTTGACTATGTAATTTTTCAATTTCAGCTTCTGCTTTTTTCGGGGATAAATTGAGGTAATCTTTCAACGCGCTGTCCATATAGCAAAACGGTGTAATGGCTAACTGTGTTGACTTATTTTTTTGCAAATCGAAATAAAAAAATGGAAAACTCGTACCTGCTCTAAAACCAATTTGGTCAGCAAAACCCATTGAATAATCTTCTGATATTCCCGCCGTTATCAATGCATGATACGTTTCTGGAATTCTCATTCTTAAAAAGTGCTGACGCGATTTAGTAATGGGCCTATTAACAATTTGCTGTAATCGGTTAACTTCTGTATTGAGTTGCGCAGGCTTTAGATGCGACCCGTATGAAGGATGTATACCTACGCCGCCAACCTCATCCAATTGCTTTATTAAAGTTTGGTAATTTTTATTTTCCCAACGGATATTTTTATCGTATGGAGCCCAATCGCCTAATAGAATAAAGTTTTCTATTTTTTTTTGACTTGCCGTCCCCGTGGCTTTTATAAGGTCGTAAGTGTCATAAGGATCTTTTTTATTACCACTAAAAACGCGTAATCGATCGATTGGTTTACCATGCTTTAAAAGTCCTCCCAACTTTCTAACAAATGACCTGTTTTTATACGCCCATGCTACATCAATATCAAATGTAGGCAATACGCTAAAAAATTCTGTGACCGGTTGATAGTCTAACCCTAATTTTTCCCACACTTGTTTTACCATTAAGTCCACCACGGGTTGTTTGTGCATGTTCAGCCTCACCAAACTATTTGCGCCCGATTGAAAACGTTCGTGTTCGTCCAATGTTGTAGATTGGTGTTCTTCGTAACGCGATAAAAAATAAAAAATAAGGCTCAGTTCATCTGCTACTCCGTCTAAAAGCAATTGATTTTTCTGTAAACTTATTTGTTTTCCCGGATAATGATTTTCTTCAAATAACAACCCTTGTGCATGAATTTGTAATGTGCAAGGCACAATCTGTGCCCCGTAGGCAAGGTGTTGATCGGGTAAAGCATTCCACTCTTCGGTGTCTGTAAAAACTTGGTAGTGTTCTCCTTTACTAGAAAAACAAAAGTCAAGCACATAGTTAAGGCGCTCTGTTATATGTTCAGTAAAGATATTTATCAACTGAGGTGTTTTAAAATTTCGCCACAAATAAAATGGGCTGATTTTCCGTCTCCAAATAGTTCCGGATAAGTGAGGTTTTCATTATTGTTAAGCGTTTCAAAAGCATACTCAATCCGATTTCGATCAGCATCACATAAAATAGCATTGCCATTTTTAACAATCTCTACCCACTCTGTTTCTGGTCGCAGAATTATACATGGCTTTTTAAAGAAAAAGGCTTCTTTTTGCAATCCACCGCTATCTGTAATAATCAAATCGGCATTTTTTTCAAGTGCTATTACATCTAAGAAAGAAACCGGGGGAACAATTTGTATCCATTGAGATTTTTCAATGGCAGCTTGCATTTCTGCCGTCAAATTTACTTCCATCATTTTTTTTGTTCGCGGGTGCAATGGCAAGACGATTACTTTTTCATTTTTTTCTGAAATTTCAAGTAGCGCACCAAAAATGAACCCTAGCCTCAACGCATCATCTGTATTATTGTTTCTATGAATTGTTGACAAGATGAATGGTTTGTTCTCTAATTTCAAATCAGCTAAAATCGTTGACTGTTTGTCCGAAATTGCTGAAAAATGAATCGAATTATCATACATGATATCTCCACAATGGTAAATTTTGGGATTGTCGGCACTTATTGTGTTAGCACCTTCTAATAAAAAACCTTCTTTTACCAAATTGTCAATGCCTTGTTTGGTTGGTGAAAATAACAATGTGGACATATGATCACATAAAATACGGTTGATCTCTTCTGGCATTTTTTTATTGTATGAACGCAAACCAGCCTCAATGTGTACAAGGGGAATATGCAATTTAGCGGCTGCCAAACCACCTGCTACGGTAGAGTTTGTATCGCCATAAACTACAATTGCGTTAGGCTGTTCTTGTAGCATAATACGTTCTAATCCCTCAAGCATTTTTGCAGTTTGTGCGCCATGTGCACCTGACCCCACATTTAAATTATGATTTGGTCGTGGTATTTTAAGTTCTTCAAAAAACACATTAGACATGTTTTCGTCGTAATGCTGACCTGTATGAACAATAATTTCTGTAATGTCAGCCGAATAGGATTCTCTAATGGCGCGGCTGATTGCAGCTGCTTTGATAATCTGCGGACGTGCGCCAATTATGGTTAAAATTTTCATAGTTACTTAGTGAATAGCAAAGATAATGTTTTAGCCATACAATGCCGCCTACAACGTATATATGTGGCTTGTTTAAAATAAATTTTGATCTGAAAAGCTAAAGAACGAATCCTCTGCTATGATTACATGGTCTACAATTGGTAAATCAATAAAAAGCCCAAAACTTTTTAACTTTCGGGTAATTTCGATATCTGCCCTACTTGGCAATGGGTTTCCGGAGGGGTGATTGTGACACAAGATAAGTGCACTGGCATTGTGCTGAAATGCTTTTTTAAAAATAACTTTTCCATCTACTGAAGTGCTGTTAAAACCTCCTTTTGAAACAAGTTCTACGGAAAGTACTTTATGGGCTCTGTTTAATAAAATTACATAAAACTCTTCTAACGATACATCCTCAAAACGAGGTTTCATGAGTTCAAAAATATCTTTTGAAACTTTGATTATCGGATGCTTGATTTTTTTAGCGTACTTTCTACGCCGACCAAGCTCAAAAGCAGCTGCCAACGTTACCGCTTTTGCAGGGCCTATACCTTTGAATTTAGTCAAATCCTGAATGGATAATAAGGCGAGTTTATCTAAGTCATTACTAACGGAAGCTAATATTTCGCGACAAAGCTGAATTGCAGATTTTTCGGTTGTTCCAGTACCTATCAAAATACCAAGTATTTCTGCACTTGAAAGCGAAAAGCTGCCGTTTTTTAATAATTTTTCTCGTGGTTGGTCGTCCTCTGAAAGCTCTTTCAGTGATACATAATTTGTCATTGGGCTTAAAATCATACCCCAATATACTATTTTATTTCAGATTGACGAATTTTTAACCCAATCTTAATCAAAAATGATTAAAATTTAAACGAAAACCCTGCTGCTACTAAAGGACCACCGATTCCAATTTCTCCTTGCAACCCAATATTATCAGTAAAATAATATCTAAACCCTAAGGCTAATCGCATTGAAACAGGTATTAATGCACCACTAAGATTTGAGTTATCATAATTTGGAAAATCAGTTTTAACACCTATCGAACGAATATTAGTTCCTGCTCCTACACCTACATAAGCATCTAAAACATCTGTTTGGGCAAAATGATAATTCGCACGCAGTTGTATCCTATACCTTCTCATATACCCCTTGACGTCATACGTTTCAACTACTTCCCCACTCTCTAATGAATCAGCTGTTCCGTTCAATGTCACGCTATTAAAAATAAAGTCTACTCCAATACCAAACTTGTCTGATAACATGTATTCGGCACGTAAACCTGCTGGTCCGATACCTCCAATAGTAATATCTTCGTTTGAAATGTCATTTTGAGTGTCAGCCGTATTTGCTAAAATCACACCAAAATTTGGAAACCCGTAATAAGGATCGATAATAATATTACCTTCCCCGGTTTGGGTTTGTGCCGTCGCTGTTGAACTGAATCCTAGCGCAATAATCATTGCTGCGGCTAGAAAATTAAATACTTTTTTCATAATTTTGCTTTAGTGTACAATTCGTTTAAATTGGTCTCGATAAGACAATAAATGTGCCAATTGTCTTAGCAAATATATTTATTCTTATAAAAGAACCATTATTATTTTGGTTCAATATTTCAAAGTCCTTTTTTTAAAAGATACAGGTTATAAGTAATTAGCCCGCAACAATTGTTTAACTTTACTTTATGAAAGGTGTTTTATTCTCATTGTTGTTGGTACTTTCCTGCTCAGTTTCTGCCCAATTGCATAATAGAATGGTAAAGTTTAACGCCGGTATTAGCTCAGAACAATTAGACATTCGAAAGGCGATTAAAACCATTAATGATACAAGCGCATTAAAATTCAATTTTGTATCACAGTCCCCTGTGTTTGCGTATTCACACGAATATATTTTTGGAGAATTACTGTCTGTTTCTGGAAGAGCAGGCTTTCAATACTTTAATATTTTTTATAACAATACATATTATGGTTCGCCTTATGTTTTTGTGAGTTTAAATCCGCAACTTTCATTGTTTTACAATCAACGGTTTGAGTATTACATTAAGTTACAACTTGGGATTAGTTATTATTTCAATAACCCAGAACTGCTGAATGAAATGGAAAGACGCATTTTACCAGAGCGCGCAAGGATTTTTACGGGAGTAACAATTGGAGGCTTTAATTATTATTTGACTGATCGCGTAGGGCTCAATCTGGAACTTTCCATTTGGTCTCCAGAACTTTTAACAGCTGGTGTGTCTTATCGCTTTTTTAAAGGAGAAGTTCCTACCATTCAAGAATTACAAGGATTTTAGAAAAACTTGAACACTGTTAAACGCTCATCTTTCATTATCTCGTATCTTTGCCGTATGATCTATTATAACACGTTGGTTTTGGCTTTTTTTGTAACTGTTGGTTGCGCCAATAATCCACAAACCACAACAAACGCTGAATTAGCTGTTACGCCCAATGCGGTACAACAATCTGAAAAACCAATACAAGCAGATTTGGACGCAAAGACATTTCAAACTCAACTAACGGAGAATAATGCTCCTTTTTATTTAATTGATGTCCGCACGCCGGAAGAATTTCAGAAAGGCCAACTTAATGGTGCTATTAACCTTAACTTTTATGACGAAGCATTTGAGCAACAGCTGGACACCTTAAATAAAGATGTTCCCGTATACGTCTACTGTGCATCTGGCGGAAGGTCTGGTAAAACAAAAACACTGTTGCACGATAAAGGTTTTGTAGCTGTGTACAATTTAATTGGCGGTTACAACAAGTGGCCTTATAAAAACTAGCTCACCCCCACTTTACTGATAATCAGATTTTTTTGAATGACTGAAAGAGTTACTTATTTCGTAGATGTTATTTTACCGTTGAGTATTCCTAATACGTTTACTTATCGGGTGCCACATGAAATGAATGATTTAACAAGTCCGGGGAAACGCGTAATCGTCCCATTTGGAAAGGCGAAGTATTATACGGCTATTATTAGCCGTGTACATGAAGAAATTCCACAAAAATATACAGCAAAATACATTGAAGGTGTTTTGGATGACACCCCCATTGTAACACCTAATCTTTTTAAACTTTGGGCCTGGATTTCAAGTTATTATATGGCGGATATTGGTGATGTAATGAATGCTGCACTTCCGTCTAACTTTAAATTGGCCAGTGAAACAAAAATAGCGCTTCATCCGGAATATGACCGATCAGAAAATAAACTGAATGATAAAGAATTTTTAATTGTAGAAGCACTTGAAGCACAAGATGAGTTAACGCTTAAAGAAGTGGCTGAAATTGTCCGATTAAAAACGGTACAACCCTTAATTAAAAAACTCATAGAAAAGCATGTTGTAATTGTTAGTGAAGAACTCAATGCAAAATACAGTCCTAAATTTGCTTCGTTTGTTGCACTTTCTGAACTGTTTACGAATGAAGCAGAATTAACCGAAGTACTGAATGACCTTGAGACCAAAAAACGCAATGAGAAACAGGTTGCGGCATTGCTTAAACTAATAGAACTTTCTAAATGGAAAAACGGCAAACAAACCGCGGTATTAAAAAAAGATTTAATAAATGAAGGCGTATCGGTTTCTGCTTTAAACAGCTTAGCCAAAAAAGAGATTATTGTTATTTTTTCTGATGAAATTTCGCGATTAGCGGCGGATGATGAGGACACCAACCAGATAAAAGCACTTTCTGACGCGCAACAAAAGGCTTACAGCGAAATTAAAACAAGTTTTGAGTCAAAAGCAGTGACACTTTTGCACGGTATTACCTCATCTGGAAAGACAGAAATTTATGTAAAACTTATACAAGAACAGCTAGACGCGGGTAAACAGGTACTTTTTTTATTGCCTGAAATTGCACTAACTACGCAACTTATTTCACGACTTAAAAAGTATTTTGGTGATTTGGTGGGGGTTTACCACAGCCGCTTTAACCAAAATGAGCGCATTGAGATTTGGAACAAAGTACTTACGAATGACCCAAACCAGTTTCGAATTATTTTAGGAGCCAGATCCGCTGTTTTTTTACCGTTTCAAAAGTTGGGACTAATTGTGGTGGATGAAGAGCACGAAAATTCATTTAAACAATATGACCCCGCACCACGCTATAATGCCAGAGATACCGCTATTATGATGGGGCATTTGTATAGCGCAAAAGTATTATTAGGTTCTGCTACACCTTCTATTGAATCATATTACAACGCCAAAGAAGAGCGCTATGGCTTGGTGGAGCTTAACGAGCGTTATGGCGGAGTTCAACCACCCGAAATTCAATGTGCGGATATTGAAAAAGAGACTAAACAAAAAACCATGAAGTCTCACTTTTCATCCTTTTTAATGTGTGAAATGGAGGCCACTTTTGAACAAGGTGAGCAAGTTATTCTGTTCCAAAACAGGCGCGGTTATAACCCTGTTTGGTCATGTGAGATGTGTGGGTGGACACCACAGTGCAAAAATTGTGATGTTTCATTAACCTATCATAAATCCAGCAATGCACTAAAATGCCACTATTGCGGTTACTTTGTTTCTCCGCCTTCATCTTGCGGGGCGTGTGGAAGCAGAAAGTTAAAGATGTTAGGCTTTGGTACAGAAAAAATTGAGGATGAATTAGCTATTTATTTTCCAAAAATAACTGTAAAACGGATGGATTTGGACACCACCCGTGCTAAAAACGCGTATCAAAGTATTATTGCTGACTTTGAAAACAGAGACATAGACGTGCTTATTGGTACACAAATGGTGACCAAAGGGTTGGATTTTGACAACGTTGGCCTGGTAGGTATTTTAAGCGCAGATCAATTGCTGAATTTTCCAGATTTTAGGGCTTTTGAGCGTTCCTATCAGCTTATGTCGCAAGTAGCGGGGCGTGCGGGGCGGAGTAAAAAACGTGGAAAAGTAGTGATTCAGGCATTTGAACCCAATCATTGGATTATTCAAAAAGTAATGCAGCATGACTATATCGGCATGTATACGCAAGAATTGATTGAACGGCGAAATTTTCATTACCCTCCATTTTTTAGGATGATTGTATTACGTTTAAAACATAAAAACAAAGATAATTTAGAAATGGGTGCAATTTCTTTAGCGAGAGAATTGGAGGCTATTTTTAAAGAACGTGTTTTAGGCCCCGAAACTCCACCTGTTGGGCGTGTACGCAATTATTATTTAAAAAATATTCGACTAAAGTTTGAACGCGAAGCTTCTCCGCAAAAGGTAAAAGGCATTATTCGTTCAAAAATTGAGGCGTTTTTAACAGATCACGACTATCGTTCCATTCGGGTAGATATTGACGTGGATCCGCAATGATAATTACTCAAAAATTTTATCTTTACTCATCCAACTTATAAACATTTGCGCGCATTTTTTTCAATCATAAAGCTTTTTTTCTTTGGCATTTGGTCATTTATTGCCATTGTCTTAGGCGCTATTTTATTTGTTTTTAGGTGGAAATCTGGTATGGCGTGGATTGCTAAATACTTCTGGTCACCAGTGGTGTTAAGGTTATTGCAGGCACGTCTATCGGTTAAAAATATCGAGCGAATAGACCCTACTGAAAATTACCTTATTGTAGCGAATCATAGTTCGTTCATTGACATTCCGGTACTGTTTAAAACCTTACCTTTTTACACTTACTTTGTGGCTAAAAAAGAACTGCGAAAAGTCCCTCTGCTTGGGTGGTATATTAAAGCATACGGCATGATTTTCATTGATCGATCTGACCGAAAAAAAGCGCAGGCAAGTATTTCACATGCCGCTAATTTAGTAGCAAATGGCAAACATGTTATTATTTTTCCGGAGGGTACAAAAAGTAAAGACGGTATGATTGCACCATTTAAAAAAGGCGGGTTTCACTTAGCAGAACAAGCCAAAGTAGCTATTTTACCTATAAAAATTGAAGGTGCGGGCAATGTTTGGCCCAATAAAAAGTCATTAAAGCTAAAGCGTGGTCACATCACTATAAAAATTGGAACTCCGATAAAACATGAAGAATTAATGCATACTGAAATAGGTGAACGTGCAGTAATCCTGCACAACCTTATTAATACTATGTAAACAATAATTAAACTAAGCTATTTTTACGCCCATCATACAAATATCGTCCAATTGTTCCATATTTCCTTTCCAGTCTTCAAACGCTTTATTTATCATATTTTTTTGTTTGAACGATTCAAAAGTGTGCATGGCAATAACCAAACGCTTTAAATTAGCAACTTTTAATTTTTTACCATCTTCACCGCCAAATTGGTCAATGAACCCGTTAGAGAATAAGTAGACCACATCTCCGGGTTTTAAATCAACCGTGTGGTTGTTAAATGGCGTTACCTTATTTTGTAAACCTAAGGATTGTTGATCGCCAAATACTTCTATTATTTCATGCTCCCGGCAAATCCATAAGGGTCTTTTAGCGCCGGCAAACGAAAGTTCATAGCCATTAATGGCACAAAGCCCTATGTCCATTCCATCTTTCAATGCGTCATCATTTTTAGAAAGCTCTGCCACTACTCGCTTTTGTGTTTCATCTAAAATTTCTGCGGGATTTTCACCCTCCAATTGTTCGGCAGCTGCAGTTAAACTATTGCCACAAATTACCGATACAATAGCGCCGGGAACACCATAGCCTGTACAATCCGCCACGGCGAAATAACGTTTTTCATTGCTTTTGTGCATCCAATAAAAGTCTCCTGAAACAATATCTTTAGGCTTATACAACACAAAAGCATTTGTAAAATAGTCATCTAATAACTGCTGTGAGGGTAAATTTGCTTGTTGAATGCGCCCCGCGTAGTTAATGGAATCTATCATTTCTTGATTTTTTTGCTCAACACTCATTTTCTGCACTTCTATTTGGTGTTGCTGTGCTTCTACCTCAGCTTTTTGCGCCGTTATTATTTCGTTAGCTTTGCGTTTATTTAAATAGGCCCTATATCCTATAAAAGCGAGTAAAAGTGCCAACCCTAACCCAACGGAAACAGCATAAATTACCACTTGTTTATTCGCAGCAATGGCCTGCTTTTTTTCATTTTCTGCCTGTGCTTGTTTTAATTCAGCATCTGCCAACGCTTTGTCTTTTTTTACAAGTTCCAATTCTTTTAATGTTTGATCTACTTTAAATTTTGTTTTTACCTCTAGTAAACTTGATTCTAACTGGCGTGCAAACACAGTGTCACGCCAGGCATAGGCTTGTAATAATTCAGTGTACGCATCATTGTATCTGCCACTTTTTGCACTTAATTCGCTCCGAATCAAATACCCTTCCATCAATTCTTCGCCTACGTCCAACATAGCTTTACCCATTTCTGTGGCGCGCTTTAAATAAACGTAGCTTTGCTTCCCCGCTCCCCGATCATTTAAAAGCAGGCCTTTATGCAAATTGGCTAACATCAATGTCAACTCATCTTTTGAACGTGCGGCATAGTACAATTCACTATCTAAATAAGCTGAGCGCACCGCAAAAAGCGGATTTTCAATTCTTTTAATATCTTGATAATAAGACTGCATATTTCCGTAAGTGCCGGCAATTTCTTTGTCTAAACCCAACTCTTTTTGTATGCGTAATGTTCGGGGTAAATAAACGTCTATAGAGTCTTTATTTTGCATTAAAATGCCTGACATTAATAAATTTCCAAGCTGAATCGAGTAGTTCTTACGGTCGGTTAACGTATCAATTAACCCGAGTGCCTTATGGTAATAAACGGTTGCTTCTGCCAAATCGTTAGAATTGGTAAGTATATTGGCTATATTATTACTATAAACAGAAATTCCCCGTGTAAAATCGTTTGCCTCAAAAATACGTGACCCACGAATAAGGTTTTTTAATGCCGCTCCATTTTGACCTAAACGTGCTTGACAATTCGCTAAATCGCCTAACAATTTACCCACGGCCATGCTGTCTCCCAAATTTTCATAAAGCTGAATGGCCAACTGAAAGTAGCCCATTGCCTTTTTCGGATTGTTTAATGATAACGAAATAGCCAATCCTTTATTTTCTGTAGCAGCAGCGACTCCCTCTGTATAGTTTAACTTTTTAGCAGCATTCAGCGCTAATGTGCTCAAACTATCAAACTTTTGAATATCACTCCACAAAAAACAATCCGCATAACTGTTTAGTGCATCAATATATGACTCTCCTTTTGCTGTTTTTACCACATTTTTTAGTGAATCGCACGTTGCATGAACAATACTGCTAAATGAACAAGCCACAATGAAAAACAGTGCTTTTAAAAAGATACGCATACGCTAAATATACTTTATATATTTTTTTATAGTTCATTTTACCCTAAGTATTTACACCTATTATTAGTTCTATATCTTGTTGTAAACAGGCTAATCCTAATTTATAGCATGTATATTTGCAAGCATTACAACTATGGAAATACAAACCAAACATTTTACCGCGCTATCTATTAATGAATTGTATGATTTACTCCAATTGCGCTCGGCTGTTTTTGTGGTAGAACAAAATTGTGTTTATTTAGATTTGGATGGGTTGGATAAGGATGCCTACCATGTGATAGCGTATGAAGGTGATAAGTGTTTAGCTACAACGCGCATTTTAAAACCGGGCGTAGTTTACAATGAATTTGCCATAGGTCGCGTGGTAAGCAGCCCTGCAATGCGCAACGCTAAGTTGGGGCATAAAATAATGACTTCTGCAAAAGAATATATTGCTACTCACTTTAGTGATTCACCTATCCGTTTATCGGCTCAAACGCATTTGGTAAACTTTTATGCAAAACACGGTTTTAAAACCACCGGAAAAAACTATTTAGAGGATGGTATTCCGCATAGTGAAATGCTTTACACGCCCAACAACTAACTTTACTTTATCAATGGTTGTAATTTATTTGGCAACAAATTTGCTTAACCATAACTGTTAAACCAGAAATTAGCAAGATGTTATTAACTTTTAAAAATGTAATGCCCGCTCCGCTTCAAGATTATAAGCACGACGAAGAAAGTGTTTGGAACAATAGCTTTAATTTACAATTTCCGCAAAAGGTGGTTTTAAATGCAAGTAGCGGTAAAGGTAAATCTACTTTTGTAAACACCATTTATGGATTGCGGAAGGATTACAGTGGAATTATTTTATTAAATGAAGCGCCAATATCGGATTTAAGTATCCATGATTGGATTGAGCTGCGCCGCACTAAGTTAAGTGCTGTTTTTCAAGATTTACAGTTGTTTCCTGAATTAACCGTGTGGGAAAATTTAATGCTCAAAAATAATTTGACCGATCATAAAACACCGACGGATATAGAAAGCATGCTTAGTTTACTTGGAATTGGCGATAAAAAAAACCAGCTCTGCAAAACTTTGTCACTTGGCCAGCAGCAACGCGTAGCCATTATCCGGTCATTACTGCAGCCTTTTGAACTGCTATTAATGGATGAACCTTTTAGCCACTTGGACGATCAAAACTCAACCATAGCCTTAGAACTAATTAGCCAGCAAACGGATGCAAATGGCGGTGGTTTTATTTTAACCACACTTGGCAGTTACCATGGCTTTAATTACGATAATGAACTAAAACTGTAACCGGATGTTAAACAAGATTTTATTTAAAAACAGCACCAACTTTCAGTTTCTATTTGCTACTGCAGGTGCATTAATTGGCTTAACGGCATTGCTTTTAAGTTTACAGTTAATTATGGACGTACAATCGTTCCACTCTAACGAGGAGGAACTGTTTGGACCAAACTCTGTTGTAATACAGAAAAAAGTAACCAAACTAACATCATTGGGTATGAATTCCACTGCCTTTACACCAGAAGATATTAAAACGTTGGAGGAAAAAGATTTTATTACAGATGTTGCGCCTTTTCAATCGGCAGATTTTAAAGTTGGAATTTCTGAGGTAGAGGGTGATGGTTTACCACACTTTTATGCCGATATGTTTTTTCAGGCAATTCCAAACCGGTTTATGGACATTGATGTAGATTGGAATTGGGATGAGAATAGTGAGTTTATTCCAATTGTTTTACCACGTGATTTTATTATGATAATTAACTACGGTTTTGCGCAAAGCCAGGGTATGAATCAAATTTCAGAAGAATTATTGATGGCAGCCCGATTAACCATTCACATTGACGGAAATGGAAAAAGCACAAAAAAAATAGGCCGTGTGGTTGGTTTTTCACATAAAATAAGCTCCATTTTAGTACCAGAATCATTTTTAAAGCAAGCCAATGCGGCTTATGGTAACAATGGTAACGTAAATCCATCTCGTATTTTTATAACCACTAAAGACAATAGTTACGGTGAGTTGGATGATTTGATGGAAGATATGAATTTAGACATCAACAAATCAGCTATTGATGTGGCGAAGATTAAAACCATAATTGCGGTGGTAATTGGTATTTTTGGAATAGCATCTGTACTTATTATGCTACTATCATTAATGGGGTTTGTGCAGTATTCGCAATTGGTACTTAGCAAAGCGGCTTACGAAATACAAACGCTTTTACGCATTGGCTATTCCATCAAACAAATTGTAAACACATTCATTCGCCAGCTTAGCATTACATTTGGTTTAATTACTGCGGGAGCCATTGGAATAATGCTAGCCGTAAAACTTATTTTTGTAAACACGTGGTTAGAAGAAAATGGCATTAATATTCAAGGTTCTGGTTTAACCATTACCATTGTGGTAGCTGTACTGTGTTTTGGGTTATTTATTATCTCTAATTACTTAAACATTAAAAGCACGGTTAACAAGCTGGGTTCAACGTAAAAACCGGCGGTTTTTAAAAAATGGCAGCACAAAAACGTTAATTTTTTGTTAAACAAATAACGTCGGAAGGATTATCTTCGTCTGACTAGTAAATTTAAGCTACATGATATTCACAACTATGAAACGCACGATTCTACTCTTTCTACTTTTTTTAACCGCAGTTGGTGCAAATGCACAAAAAATTTCATTTTCGGCAGACAATGTAAAAGATACGACTGTATATATGGCGCGCTATTTTGGCCCGAAACTGTATTATGCGGATACGGCGAATATTGTAAATGGAAAATTTTCATTTGACGGTGCAAAACACGAAGGTGGGCTTTATGCTATAATTATGCCGAGTGGTAAATATTTTGAATTTATTGTAGACAACGAAGAAATTAGTATGCATATTCCTAATAAAGAAGATTTTATAGGCAGTATGCAAATTAAAAAATCGGTGAATAACCAGGTTTTTTATAAGTACATCCGTTTTATGACGGAACGGAAAAAAGAAGGTGCCGAACTAATGAAGATAACGGATGAAACAGAGCGCAACGCAGCTGTAAAGATGATTAACAAACAAGTAGCCGATTACCAAACAGATTTAATTGCGAAGAATAAAGGCCGTTTTGTAGCTGAACTTGTGCGCATGTCTATGGAGGTAGAGTTGCCCGATCATCCAAGGGATGAAAACGGTGCTATAACAGACTCTAATTACGTGTACCACTATTACATTAACCATTATTGGGACAATGTTAATTTAAAAGACCCGCGAATTGTGCGTGCACCGATTTTTCATAATAAATTAGATAAATACTTTTCAAAGGGTGGTTTATTGCAAATTCCAGATACAATTTCACTTTACGCAAAACGTTTGATTGACCAAACGGATAAGGTAGATCAAGACAATAAAGTGTTTCAATACATTGTACACCACGTTACCAATAAATATGAGCAATCTAAAATTATGGGGATGGATCGCGTGTTTTGTTTTATGGCGCAAAATTATTATTGCGAACCAAACAATATGGCGTATTGGATGACAGAGGAAAATACGCAAAAAGTGTGCGAACGGGCAGAGAAAGTTTGCCGCACTTCTATTGGCTCAGCCTCAATTCCAATTATTTTAACGGATACAACAGAGGAAAAATGGATTAATTCTTATGCGATAGAAGCTGATTTTATGGTACTTTATTTTTGGGGACCCCAATTGCGGCCACTGTAAAAAAACAACGCCTAAATTACAAAAGCTGTATGAAGAGAAGTTTAAAGAACGAAACATTGAAGTGTTTGCCGTTGCAAAAGCTACCGGAGATGAGTTTCCGAAATGGAAGGAATACATCCGTAAAAATGAACTTTCATTTATTAACGTGGGCTTAACACAAAAAATTTATGACCAGGCAATGGACAACCCGTATGAATTGTTAAAAGAGCATACAACCTTGCAGAGTTTAAATTATGCTGATACATGGGACATTTACTCTACCCCAAGAATTTTTATTTTAGATAAAGATAAAAACATCTTATACAAGCAATTATCCATTGCGCAGTTAGAGGAAATCCTGGATAAATTAACGGGGCACGCAGCAGATGAAAAACTGTATCCGTTAGAAGATGATCCGGACTTTAATTCAGATGAAGATTCAGACGAAACTGAAGTCGAATAAACAAGGAATTGAACCTGTTGAACTAATGTCTTATTCAGTTGTTATACTAATAGACGCTTTTTGATTTATTGACTGTTTCAACCTGCATATTCGCTAAAATGAAACCCGTGAAGGTTAACAAAACTAGGGGAAGATGCAAAAAAAAACACAAACTAAGTGTAAATACTTAGAATTAAGTTTTAATACTGAAATTTATATCTAAATAATTTGTACATTTGGGGAGGCAAAAACAGGTGTTTGTCGAAAAGGTTAAAAAAACATTAAGAGAGAGTAAGATTGAACGTTTATGTTTGTCTAACTTTGTCCTAAACAATTAAACAACGGTTTGATTTTACACTATTAAAAGCATGGAGTAAGTTACCAGAGTAGAAGATGTATATTTTACTTTTTCATAAGTTTTGGGTTAATGAAGAATTCTTCGAAAAGTAACTTACTCCTTCTTTTTTTATTTCAACATATTTAAAGTCTGGGGGTGCATTGGTTCTTAGTAGATATTACTTTTTCATAAGTTTTGGGTTAATGAAAATTCTACGTGCAATGCATCCCTATCTTTGTTTTTAACCCAGTTATTTTTTATCAACTTCTTTTTTTAATTACCTCAGTTCTTGTAGCTGGTTGTTGCTAATCTCCAAAAGAGTTTATCGATAACGCGGCCTTAGCACTAATGTGTTGAACGATTTTTTCGCCACGTTTAAATCTACCCGTTCTTGAATACCGCTTACGGTGCCGCGCTCTGAAAATTGCCAAATCACTACATTGTCCATCTTCATAAAATCATTATTACCGGAATAAGATGCAATCCAATACAGTTCATTTTTTAAGGTGGTGGTTTTTAAAAAATCGCGGTAAAAATACCAATAGGTGTAAACCATTGGTCGAACTTTTAATTGTTTGTCCACCTCATCTAAAAAAATAGTAATTGAGTCTACCAATTGCTTTTTATTTAAAGGCTCGTTTAGTTCCACGTCTAGGACAGGAATTAATTTAAAGTTATACTCCCATATCTCATCACAAAAAAACTGCGCTTGCTTTTTAGCCGATTGCCCAGGCTGATAAAAATGATAAAAACCATAATTCAAGTTTTCTCCGGCAAAGCCTTCAGCATTCATTTCATAGTTAGGGTCTATAAAATCTACCCCTTCTGTCACTTTAATGTAAACAAACTGTACACTGTCTGCTTTATCTACCATATCAACAGCTTCGGTATAATTAATTTGACCTTGATGATGTGAAATATCAATTCCTAAAATTGGATATTTTTTAGGGATTCGCGCACCAAAATCACCGTGAAGAACTGAAAAATTTGACGTTTCCATTAATAAAATGAATGTAATTCCACCTATTATTGTTACAACAAAAAGTACGTAAAGAAATCGCTTAAAAGGCATTTAAATCAATTTCTAAACCGTCATACGCCAATGCTACATTTTGTGGTAAAAGTGCAGAAACATCTTCATGTTTTCCCATTAAATGGCTAAGGTGGGTTAAATAGGCTTGTTTTGGCTTTAGTTCGGCAATTAACTCCAATGCTTCGTCTAAATTAAAGTGTGAGATGTGTTTTTCTTTCCGCAACGCATTCAACACCAAACAGTCCAAATTTTTCAATTTTTCTTTTTCTTTCGGGGCAATGAAATTAGCGTCTGTTACATAGGCAAAATTTCGAATCCGATATGCTTTAACGGGCAACTTATAATGTAAAACATTGATTGGGGTAATTGTTTCATCCGCCACTTCAAACGGTTCATCAGCAATTATGTTTAGGTTAAATTGGGGCGTTCCCGGATAACGAGATTCTCCAAATGCATAATGAAATTCGCGCTTCAAACCTGTTTCTACATAAGTTGAACCATAAATTTGCATGACTTTTCCGGAACGAAAGTTGAATGATCGAATATCATCTAACCCGGCAACATGGTCTTTATGCTCGTGCGTAAATAAAACAGCCTCTACGGTTTTTACATTTTCGCGTAACATTTGTTGCCTAAAATCCGGACCGGTATCGATTACAATGTTTTTACCATCAATTTGCAGCATTGCAGCTGTCCTAAGGCGTTTATCTTTTGTGTTTGATGATTTACACACACTGCATTCACATCCAATAACAGGTACCCCTTGTGATGTGCCGGTACCCAAAAAAACAAGGTTGAAGCTGTTTGCCATTTAACGTTCTACTTTATGGGTGGAATACCCACTTGTTTCCATTTTTCTGATCTATTTCTATTAACCCAATTGTTTTTGAGTAATAAATTTTCTCGAAATTTTCTTCATCATCTATTTCCGCTGGTGTTGATGAAAGGGGCAAAATTTCAAAAACATTGTACCAATCTGAGCCGCCTAAGTCTAAGGTGTCATGAAAGGTTACCTTATCTTGAAAAAAGCCTGCCTCTAACTCATCTTTATAAATGGGTGTTTCAAAAATAGTGTATTGAATAGCGCTTGTAAAATCTCTGTAAGGCATATAAATGGCCAGCGTTTTTCGTGCTGCTTTATCTTCAGTTTCCAGGTATCGTAGGCGCAGTTCTACTTCTAAACTCGTATCGGTACTAAATTTTAAGTAGGTTTGGCTCCACGCATACACTTGTTTTTCCTCTCTTCTTTCGTGATATGTTAAACTAATTTCATCTGAAAAAGCGGGTGATTTTTTAAAGACATATTCCCCTGTTGTATAACTTACAAAAGCGGCTTCTTCTGCCGAATATGGTGTGGCACCATCTGGTAACGTAGGGTCGTCTGACATGTCGGTTTTTTCACACCCCACTACAATAAATAATGTACTTAGTAAAAATAAACCTAATCTTCTGCTCATCATCCTTTTTTTCTGTTGCATCATCACCTGTCCCGTCCTAAATAATAATGATATCCAAAACCAATGCTTAAAAAGCGGGTAATACCTTCATAATTTTCTTCTACTGAATTGGGTACTTCACTAAAGCAAAGTTCGCTTCCTTTAAACTCATGCATGTAAAAGCTGTAGCCTATTACGCCGCTAAAACCGTGAGATGATGTGCGGTCTGTCAATAAAACCAACTCCACCTGTGGCTCCACAAAAAATGTATTTGAAATTATGGGTCCACCATTGTTGATGGAGCATGAATCGTTGAACGAAATCATAGCTGCATAACCGCCTCTAATGCTACCATTAATTGATACCCGATCGCTCGTAAATTTTTCGTAACCTACACGCAGGTAAGCAGCCGGAATTTGATAACCACCCGAAATATCAATATTATTTAGTGTAAATGTTTGCAATGTAAAAAATGAATATTTTGCACCAGCTCCTAATGTTAACCCTTTGTAAATGTTGTAACGGAAGTCAATACCTCCATTAAAAAGTCCTTCCATTACCCGCCCAAACTCTTTATTATTAGCACGGGTAGGCACTCCTAAATCAATTCCAAAACTCGCTTTTGGTGAATATACATCTGACTGACCGAAAACACTAAAACTAGAAAGAAAAAAAACAATTAAAGAAATTTGTTTGATGTGAATTACTTTCATGCTGATGCGTATTATTCGTGTATGATTCTAATTTTTCGGAGAATGGATACATTCTCTGTTTTTAAAGATAAATAATAATCACCATTTTGATAGTTTAGCGGGTCAAAATCTACCAGATGATCACCGGCAGCAAGGTTTTTATCTAACAAAACAGCTGTTTCATTCTCATCTTTATCCAATAACATAAGGCGAACATTAGCCTCAACGTTTAATTCTACCAAAAATTGTGTTTTGGTTTGATATTGGTCATACCTGGAGGTGGATAACGTTACGTCATTAATGGCCTCAAGTTTACTGCGCTTAAACCTTTTTAAGTACAGCCGGTAACTGGCTACCAAAAGTGCAATTGCTCCGGTGGCGTATAGCACACCTAAAATTATATCAACCGTTTCTAGCTTGCCCATTTTACAAAGTTATCACATTGTCTATTTTTGCCACTTCTTTGTATCGTTCTATAATTGCATCTGCGCTTAACATCATTTCTTTTATGCTAACAGATATATAATTTCCTTTTTTGGAGGGCTGTGTTTTAAACTCCGCCGATTCACTAAAACACCTTTTAATCTCTACTACTTTATCATCATCCTTTTTTACAATAAACTTGTACAAATAAACAGATGGGTAGTTAGACTCTTTCAATAATTCAAGTAGTTTTTCGTACTGATCAGCCATGCTCTTTAATTTTAAATGCTCTCAAACAACCAATAACTAATAAATTTTGATGAAAATTAGCCGTTTTCATTTCAGAGCAAAGATAGTGGTTTATTTCGTTCTCCTCTAGTTTTTGACTGTTCAGTGTTTTCAATAGTTCGTAAGGGTCTGTTGGTTCTGAAAGTTTAATGAATTTTAGATCATTTGGAATAGGAGGCGTAATATAGCTGGCTAATTTTGTAAAAAACTGCAATTGTAATTTTAATAATTCGAGCAGTGCCGCATGTAAATCTGCAAAGGATTGTGCCAATGAAATTTTGTGCTTTAGTGTTAGCTGGTTTTGAATGGTAACTTCTAAATATACTTTTAGTGGAGAGGCATCCACTTCAACATTAATTGCAAAAGAAGGGTAAACAGCCGGCGGCAAATCTGCGTTTTTAGCTGCTGCTTTTAAGTGTTTAATGATTAATGTGGGATGCGGAATTTCGCGCAAAAATTTTTGCTTAGTATCAAATAGTTGTTGTTTGCTTTCGTTGGTCGACATTTGACAGTTTAATTTCTACAGCAAATTTAAGCAAAGGTTTCTGAACCTAATTTGAAAAAAGCATCCGGTTATTGATTAATTTTGGAACTATGCCTACATCAAACGTTATTATTCATTTAGCTGACGAACTAAAAAACCTACCCGGTGAAGAGGCGCATATTGATATGCTTCCTTTTAGACAACGCACCTCTGAAGTATTAAAAAAGAAACCCGATTTTAGGCTTTCAGCCGTTTTATTGTTACTGTTTGAGGAAGCGGGTGAACTTTGGTTTATTTTGACGGAACGGCAAACTTATGCAGGAAGCCATTCTGGCCAAATTAGCTTTCCAGGCGGAAAAGCAGAACCGTTTGACAAAAATACCCAGGCCACTGCTTTACGAGAAACGAATGAAGAAATTGGCATTTCTATCGAAAAAATTGAACTTCTTGGGCGATTAACAGAGGTTTATATTCCGGTTAGTAATTTTTTAATTCACCCGTATGTTGGGTTTGTAGAAACATTACCGCCATTAAAACCCGATCCGCGAGAGGTGAATGCAATTTTAAAAGTACGTGTTGCTGATTTAGTGGATGAAAACTTTAGGTCTGAAAAAGACATTCGGATTAATGAGCAACAAATTATTAAAAATATCCCTGTTTTTACGTTGGCAGATAAAATTGTTTGGGGCGCTACGGCAATTATGTTAAACGAGTTTAAGTTTATTTTGAAACGTTTGGGGTGAAAGACCAAAGATTATAGAGCATAGAGAAAAGACGGAAGAGTAAAGATTGTTGGATGTTAGATCATTAGAGTAAAGACGCTAGAGCAAAGATTGTTGGATGTTAGATCATTAGAGTAAAGACGCTAGAGCAAAGATTGTTGGATGTTAGATCATTAGAGTAAAGACGGTAGAGCAAAGATTGTTGGATGTTAGATCATTAGAGTAAAGACAGTAGAGCAAAGATTGTTAGATTAAACATGCTAGTGGTAAACGAAATACTTCTTTACATTTAAATAAATATTAGAAATGATTTACTTTTTTTAATGATGTTTTTTCAACGTCCACTCTAAATAAACGATTTTCATAGCTGTCATCATTTCCAAAAATTTCTAACTCCCAAATTTCGTCTGAATTACCATCAACTTGAACAAAATAGCGTTTAGGGTTTTCTAACATATAAACTTGATCGAGACTTTGACGGTTTTCAGGGAAAGTGTCAATAACCATAGCGCACAAGTCAAATTGAAGAATATACCTGGTGGAATAATCTAAAAAGAAAAAAACTGATGCTTCTCTATCCTTGAACGATTGCCTGCAATCAAAATAAATGTCTTTCTGCTCAACCGATATTGACACCTTGCACTCATCCACAATAAACGAATGACCGTTGCAAGCTATTACTGGGCTTGATATTGTACTTGATTTAGACTTTCCTGTACAACTCCCCAACACACAAAATAACACGATTAAACCTAAAACGTGTGAAACTAAATACCTAAACTGATAAATCGTGTTCATCCAACAAAGATAAAAGATGATATATTAGAGAGCAAAGATTATAGACAGTAGAACAAAGATAACGAGGCGATCGCGTAAAGATTATTGGATTAAAATATGATAAAGTCAAGTGTTAAAAATATGCGATACTTTTTTTAGTCTCAAGTTGCAAGTCTCAAGTCTCAAGTCTTAATTCTATGCTCTTTAATCTAAAAATCTAACAGCTGGAATAATGACTAGAGAGCAAAGATTATAGACAGTAGAACAAAGATAACAAGACGATAGCGTAAAGATTATTGGATTAAAATATGATAAAGTCAAGTGTTAAAAATATGCGCTACTTTTTTAGTCTAAAGTCTCAAGTTGCAAGTCTCAAGTCTCAAGTTGCAAGTCTCAAGTCTTAATGCTATGCTCTTTAATCTAAAAATCTAACAGCTGGGATAATGACTAGAGAGCAAAAAATATAGATAATCAGCTGATTTTCAAGAATTAAAACAATCTTTAATCTGATAATCTAGCATCTTTTATCTAAAAATCTAACAACCTTTGCTCTAAAACCTAAATCGTGCAAAGCCAAATGCTGTAGACAATGTTGGGCTGTTTTCTGTAAAGAATGTAATGGCATCTCGTGAGGCTATACCAAATTCATAACTACCATTACCTAGCACAAAATTAACACCTATTGGTAATTGGGTATCGTAACTGCCGCCACCACTAATACCTGTCATAAGAATAACGCGTCCACCAAACAATTTAAGGTCACCGCCAATGCCGTAAGCGAATTCTTCGATATTGCCAGGAACGTTATTAAACGGCGCAATTAACTCTCCCCCCAAGTGTATAAATTTACCCAATTCAATACTTGCACCTAACCTCAATTGCCCCGGTAGTTTAACTTTTCGTTCTGTTTCACCTCTTATGGTTAATAAACCTGCTTCTTCTAACAATTCTGCCGGTGCTTGCGAAAAATCAATATTATCTAACCCATCTTGACTGTAAGAAACCAAAAGCGTATCCGTAACGGTATATAAGTTGCCTGTGTAGGTCATCTCTCCTATATTTGTAACGGACGCACCAACGTGGAGCTTATTGAAAAAAGTTGCGTTCACCCCAAAATCTAAACCATAACCTGTGCCGACAGGGCTTTTAAAAAATTCTGCGCCGGTTTGTGGCAGGGCGGATGGATTTCCAGCTGCTGCTGCACCATAATCTAACCCAAAACCGGGGCTAAATGCAGAGTACATTTGCAACCCGCCTTCTTCTGTCGCTGAAAGGTTCATTACGGCAATTCCCTGAATGTATCTGGCTCCTACACCTGCTCTTAATGTAAATACGCTATCAATATGAAGAATTCGGCGACCGTATCCGATATGGTACTCGCGGTTTAAACTTAACTGAATGTAAGAATCATTTAAAAGTTCTGATAATTTGAGCGGAATTGAGGCTTGCCCACTAATTACATTACCAGCCGAATCTCGACTAATGGTACCCGAATTAGCAATCATAACGGTGTCCATTCCATTAAAATAAGAGAGGCTATCAAAATAAGCAGCTGTTTTTCCTCTAAAAATCAAATCAGAGAACTGGTCGTTTAGTTTAGAGATTCCACGAAGCACGTGAACGGATGGAAATTGCGATTCCGCCAAAACGCGGACTTTGATATGAAAACCCAAAGGCGTTGTAGTCATAATTAAAGCGGAAATTTGAAGCAAAACCTTGCGCAGCCGCCAATTTTTCTTCTTGAGTTAGATCAGCCAATGATTGGTTTTGAATGGCACCCCATATATCTTCTCTTAAGTCTGATTTTGAAAGTGATTCAGAATAAACCGAAGCGCCAAACTCGGAAGACCCGGTGGTGAAGGATTTACCATCATACGCCTGCCAACCCAAATTTGCCGGGTTAATGCCTAAACAATGGTAATCGGTTACAAAAGTGGTGGCTACGCCTTTTCCGGTGGCTGGGTAGGCAATGAACTCTGTCTGCCCATAAGCTGCAGAGCAAAATAGCAGAATAAAAAGTAGTTTTAATTGTTGCATAGTGTGTCAATAAAAGAAAAAACCGCCTTTCTCTTGTTTAAAATAAGAAAAAGACGGTTTTCATAAGTTTATATTATTTTTTAAGCACCAAACTTTTCAATTACCTCTTGTGTTACCCCTGTATTAGAGAAACCACCGTCATGGAAAAGGTTTTGCATGGTTACATATTTTGTTAAATCAGAGAATAGGGTAATACAGTAATTTGCACAGTCTAACGCTGAGGCATTGCCCAAGGGCGACATTTTTTCTGAAAAATTAATGAATTCATTAAATCCTTTAACACCACTACCAGCAGTAGTTACCGTTGGCGACTGCGAAATGGTATTTACCCGAACGTGGTTCTTTTTACCGTAGTGGTATCCAAAACTGCGCGCCACTGATTCTAAGTACGACTTATTGTCTGCCATGTCATTATAATCTGGAAAAACGCGTTGCGCCGCAATATAGGTTAACCCTAAAATGGATCCCCAATCGTTCATGGCGTCTTTTTTCATTGCGGTTTGCATTACTTTGTGAAATGACAAGCCAGAAACATCTAGACCTTTCATAGTCCAATCATAGTTTTGGTCGGTATAATGCCGTCCTTTACGCACGTTTACGGACATTCCTATTGAATGCAGAATAAAGTCAACCTTTCCGCCCAAAATTTCCATGGCTTTGTCTACCAGGTTCTCAAGATCCTCAATACTTGTTGCATCTGCCGAAATAATTTCAGAACCAGTTTTTTCAGCCAGGGCGTTAATTTCACCCATTCGCATTGCTATTGGCGCATTTGTCAACACAAATTCTGCACCTTCTTCATGCGCACGTTCTGCCACTTTCCAAGCTATTGACTGCTCGTTAAGCGCACCAAAAATAATTCCTTTTTTTCCTTTTAATAATCCGTTGGCCATAATGTTTGTTTTACCGTTGTACAAAAATAGAATTAATATTGAAGTGTACTAAAATTACTATTTGAATATTGCCATTGCAAGTATAATTGCTGCAATTACCCAAAATATAATGGCAATAATTCCCAATATTTTAGCAGATGAATTATACGAACCAACCACCTCATCTTTCGATTTAGCAGAAACAATAAACGGATCTTTACTGCTTGGTAAAACACCAATGCGTAAGCGTCCGTCTCTATCATTTGCATTGCCCACAATATACAAGTCTTTGTTTATGCGAATGCCCTCTTCTTTATACCGGTACCCAATTGTGCGCATTCGGTCGTTCATAGTACTTCGATTATTTAGCGCAATGGAAACGCCTTTAATGCTAATGTGCATGTTACCTCCGTTTTGCTGCACAGGGTCTCCTTTTTCAAAGTCTGAGTATAATTTCTCCGCGTGTACGTTACTTTGCCCGCCGTTAACTTCAATAAAACCAGTGGCATCTTTCAAACCAAAACCATCTGCCCATCTTTTGTCATTGCTTACCCGCTCTGACTTTTTGACCCATTTTTTGGTTGTTTTACCGTCACTGCCGCGTTCTTCTTTTAATTCTTCATACTCATGCGTGATGGTGGTTGAATAATACACAACATCCTCTTGCGTGAAAACACTTTTTAGCGGAACATCCGCATGTGCCTTACCTTTTAATTCTGCTTGATACGTAAAACTACCACTACCCATTGAGGCGGTTATTGATTCATAATTCTCTTGAATTTCTGCAACGGTAGATGTATCCATCAGTTGCAATGCGCCGGATTTACGCGCACTTTTAAGCTTGAAAATCCACAAAACAACACCAATTGCGGCTACAATTCCAACTCCAATAAAATATGACATAGGTTTAGTTTAGGGGGCAATATAAAAATTTTTTACGAAGTCTATATCACCCACTGCACCGCTATATTTTGGAATTAAATACGTCGTGCTTAAACAAATCTATAAATTCCATGTTATTAAAATATGCAGTGGCGCATTATTCAGTAATTTTGTTGTCACTTTTTAAAACTGATGTTTTTATTGTTGTATGGCTAAAAAAAATAAATCGAACCCTAAAAAGGCATTTGAAAACCCGATTGATCCGGATAAAATAACGGAAAACCCGCATGCGTTGGAATATGCGCACCATGTGGGTAGCGCACTTATAAAGCCAGAAGATATTGGCAAACAAAAAGGACGCGCATTAACGGCAATGGAACATCAAACCGACCAGCAATTGGGGCAGCTATATGAACAGATGCAATTGTTGGCAGAGCAGGCCAAAAAAATAAATCAACGAAAGGTAATTTCTGAACGCATTTATGGCGCTTCATTTCGGTTTGAGCCAATTATTAATCATGTTTATTATTTATATGAAGATACGGATCAAACACAAATTTTATCCATTATTGCTCCTTCTGAATGGGGACGTTCGCGTAAAAATGAATATACCTACATTGCCAAAATAAAATTATTGGCAGATCATACATGGGATATTTTAGATGCTTCTGACGATTTTTTTAATGAAGAAACTTAATTGTTTTACGCTCTATTTTATCTTAAATGAATACATCTGCACAAATCGAAAAAATTGTCGATCAATTGGAACTGATACCTCACCCAGAAGGTGGCTTTTATAAAGAAGTTTATCGCAGTTCTGGTGTTTTACCGAAAGCGGCTTTAGGGGCTGCTTTTTCTGGAGATCGGAATTATTGTACGAGCATTTATTTTTTATTGACTTCGGCTAATTTTTCTGCTTTTCACCGCATTCAGCAAGATGAAGTATGGCATTTTTATGCCGGATCTCCACTAACGGTTCATGTCATTGATGCCGAGGGTAATTATTCTGCCAATTTGGTTGGAAACCTACTGACAGATGGCATTCAGCCGCAGTTTGTTGTGCCTGCGGGGTGTTGGTTTGCCTCTAGCGTGGAATCAGAGAATAGTTTTGCTTTGGTGGGTTGTACCGTGGCACCGGGGTTTGATTTTGCAGATTTTGAATTAGCACAACGTGCCGATTTAGTAGCCGAATTTCCTGCACATAAAAATATCATAGAACGGTTAACACGATTGTTATAATCGGTAATTTTTTCCTCTTGTTCTTTTTTATTGAAAGGAAGTTATTTATCCGTTGGCTTTTGCGAAAGTTTATCATAAACGGTGATTATCTCTACCTTTTTCTGCCCAGTCCTAAACCTTGTGTAGTAATGTAGGTTATCTGCTAAAAAATTCTGCAGTTCATAAGTAAGTTGATAAATCCTGCTAAGTTAAAACATACGATCTGAGCATCTTCTTCTTACTTTTTTGTCTTGATTCTCTTTTTTCTTTTCTAATAAAAATCAGAACAAACGTAAGGTGTATCAAAAAAAGAAGCGCCTTGTCACAATGACAAAACGCCTCCACCTAACTTTTAGCTATGAAACTAAAATTGTTTTTAATTTTTTCTATTGGTTTTTATTACCAAAGTGCAAATATAATGCACCGTTTTTAATAAAACAGTTAAATCAGTAATATGTTTTAATTATCACAAAAAAAATACCCTCTCAACCATATTCATGGCGAGAGGGTATCTCAATTTTATAAAACTATTAGAATTCTACCGTAAACTCAACGCGTCTGTTCTCTGCACGTCCGGCACTTGTATCATTCGTTGCTTTTGGTTGTGTTTCTCCAAAGCCTCTTGATTTTAATCTATTTTCTGCTACACCTTTGTTTACAAGGTATGTTTTAACGGCTAATGCGCGCTTTTCAGAAAGTGTCATGTTCTTCGCATCATCACCCTGGCTATCTGTATGCCCGTCAATGATTAGCTTATACTCCGGATTATCTTTCATAATGTCTGCAACATTATTCAAAATGCCGTAAGATGAACGCTTAATTACATCTCTTCCAGATTCAAATTGAATTCCTTTCAATGCTTTTTTGAATACTTCTTTCGTTTCTTCAGCAATTTCCGGACATCCTTTATTTGATTCAACACCCGGAATCGTAGGACATTTATCATCTGCATCCGGAACACCATCACCATCTGTATCTGGACATCCTTTTAATTCTTTGATACCTGCCACTTTCGGACAATTATCTTCGGGATCAATAATACCATCACCATCCGTATCTGGACATCCGTTGTATTTTTCAATACCTGCTAATTCTGGACAATCATCCTCATCATCAACAATACCGTCGCCATCTGCATCCGGACACCCTTGTGCTGATAGTACACCCGGTACTTCCGGACACTCATCCTCTGCATCTGTAATTCCATCACCATCTGTATCCGGACATCCTTCTAACGCCTCAACACCCGGTACTTCTGGACATTTATCCAAATAATCTGCAATGCCATCACCGTCTGTATCCAATGCACAACCTACGTCATCCACTGCTACACCTGCTGGTGTTTTAGGGCACTCATCTTTTTTATCTGATACACCGTCTCCATCTGTATCTGCTACCTTACCTAATAAGTAAACCACACCTACTGAGTGAATCATGAATTGATCGTGTCCACCAGTAACGCCTGCTAAACCATCTTTTGTATCACCATTCGTGTAACCGTATAGTAGCGTATAGTTAGCACCCCATTTCGGTAAAAACATATACGTCGCTCCTAATCCTGCAGTCCATAAAAGGTCTGTTTGTGGATTGGTATTTAAAGCAACATCACCATTTAAACCAACTTGTGCCCAATCTGCAATACCTACACCTCCAAAAATAAAAGGCTGGATTTTAGACGTCTCCGGCAACATCATTCCGTTGTGAAACTTAAAACGCAATTGCGCATTCGCTTGGTATAAGTTTGCGCCAAAACTTGGTCCTACTGCCTGATCGTAACCGATACCACCGTACGTTGTATTAGCAGCTACATCAAAGAAAGGCGTTAAATAATAACTAAATGTTAAGCCTCCTTGGTTTCGCCATGTTTTACCAACGTCAAAGAACTGCGTACTCAAATCACCGTAGTAATCTGAAATACCTAAATGAGCGGAAATACCGATCTTTTGGTCACTTGTTTGTCCAATTGCTGAACTTGTCAATAGCAGGGCGGCCATTAGACTTAAAAATCCAATTTTCATTTTCATAGTTTTAAAAATTATTGCACACAAATTTAAAGAAATAATTGATTTTTTAAGCGTTAGGTATCAGTTTAGCCAATATTATAGGCGTTTGAAAGGCTATTTTTGATGCTATTTCGGTCTAAATACGTATTAATTTCAACATGAAGTAAAACGTTCATGTCACAATACCATTAGGTTTCACGCGTTTACAAGGATTTATTTTTAGCACTAAAAATAAATTGTTGATAAATTACAATAAAATCTTGCTACATACGTTCCGGCACGTCAATTCCAAGCAAATACATGGCCGACTTTAAGGTACGCCGTACATTTTTACTTAAATGTAAGCGCATATTTTGCAAGGCTTCATCCTCTTCTTTAAAAATACTTATGCTTTGAAAAAAGGAATTATAACTTTTTGAAAGATCGTAAACATAATTGGCAATAACCGCAGGTGAATATTCGGCACCTGCCGCTTTAACAATTTCCGGATAAGCCGTTAACTTTTGAATTATTTCCGCTTCTATTGGAAATAATGTAATACTTGTATCAATCGGTTTCAATTCATTTTCCGCTTTTCTCAAAATAGATGAAATGCGCGCATGAACATACTGTATAAATGGCCCGGTGTTTCCGTTTAACTCAACAGATTCTTCAGGGTTAAACGTCATTCGTTTAACGGGGTCTACTTTCAACAAATAATACTTTAATCCGCCCAAGCCTATGGTACGATACAATTCATTTTTTTCTGCTTCTGACATTCCGTCTAAATGCCCGCGCTCTTCTGCTGTTTCTTTTGCTTTTGCAACAACTTCTGCTACCAAATCATCCGCGTCTACAACTGTTCCTTCACGTGATTTCATCCGACCGACCTCTCCTTTGTCATTACGCAAATCAATCATTCCATACGAAAGGTGGAAACAGTTATCTGCCCATAAATAGCCCAATTTTTTTAGGATAAGAAAAAGCACTTGAAAATGGTAATCTTGCTCATTTCCCACTGTGTAAACAATTCCGTTTAAGTCGGGGTAATCTTTCATTCGCTGCTGTGCGGTACCAATATCTTGCGTAACATAAACTGCTGTGCCGTCACCGCGGAGGACTAATTTTTCATCTAACCCCTCGGCTGTTAGGTCAATCCAAACGGAACCGTCTTCTTTTTTAAAGAAAACGCCCATTTTTAGCCCTTCTTCCACCATTTCTTTCCCGGTTAAAAAAGTGTCAGATTCATAGTACAGTTTGTCAAATGAAACTTGCATAGCATTATACGTTGTTTCAAAACCATTGTATACCCAATTGTTCATTTTATTCCAAAGTGCATATACTTCGGGGTCTTTCGCCTCCCATTTCACCAACATTTCTTTTACCTCTTGCATGATGGGTGTAGCGTTATTGGCAAGTTTTTTTATTTTACTTTGAATGGCGCGTTGGGCTTTTTCATCTTTTTTTTCGGCTTTTGCTTTTGCTAATTTTTCATAAGTAGCTTTCGCATCCGCTCCGGTTGAAAAATCACCGTTTTGCCAAGCTTCCAAAACCGCCGCAGTTTGCTTTTTTAACGCCTTATCAAACTCAACGTAGTATTTACCGACTAATTTATCTCCTTTTAAACCGCTAGATTCTGGTGTTTCTCCGTTGCCAAAACGCTCCCACGCCAACATACTTTTACAAATATGAATACCGCGATTGTTAATGATTTGCGTTTTTACAACATTGTGCCCATTTGCCTCTAGAATACGTGAAACGGAATGTCCTAAAAAATTATTGCGCAAATGCCCAAGGTGTAATGGTTTATTTGTGTTTGGAGACGAATACTCAACCATTAATCTACTTCCCTTTGGAGGCAGTATACCGTATTCTTCATCTTTAGTTATTGATGCCAACGCCTGTAGCCAAAACACAGGTGAAATAACTAAGTTTAAAAAACCTTGTACAACGTTATAATCCAAAATACTATCGTTGTTGTGCTTCAACTCCTCTCCTATTTCTTCAGCTATTTGTACTGGAGCCTTTCGGGCTGCCTTTGCAAACGGAAACACCAACAATGTTATGTCGCCTTCAAACTCTTTTTTTGTTGTTTGAAATTGAATTTCATTTTCAGAAGGAAGGTAACTGTATTTTTTTTGCACAATGGTTTTTACCACTGCCCCTAGTTCGCTTTCAATGTTCATTAGAGTTTATTTTCTATTGTTTTGGCTACTTTGGTAAATATGTCATAAGCAGTTTCTGCCATTTTGTTTACCTTATCGTCTAAACATGGGTTAATTTCTACCATTTCTACACAACACGTTTTTTTCCAACTGGCAAATTCGTTTACGAAAAAATTGGCTTCATCTGGTGTTAAACCATGAGGAACTGGTGTTCCTGTTCCTTTAGAAACCAATTCCGGATCCATACTATCTACGTCAAACGAAACATAAATTATATCGCACTCCTTTAGTTTATCTTGAATGGCTGCTGCTACTTTTTCTTGCCCCATTTGGCGCATTTCATCTACCGTAAAGTTTTTGATATTGTGGCGTTTCATAAAATCATCTTCGGGGCCTTCTGTATCTCTTACACCAATAAAAACCAAATCATCTGTTATAAACTTAGGGCCTTTAACCCCCATATTTTTCCATTCGTCCCACAACTCCACTACATTATCTTGCGGATCATTCATCTTGCAATCCAAATTATTTGTAGCCAAGCCTATGGCGAGTGGCATTCCGTGAATATTGCCAGAAGGTGTTGTGTAAGGTGTGTGCAAATCAGCATGGGCATCTATCCAAATAACACCTAACCTTTTGTCAGCGTGCGCACGTTTTATTCCCGCTATTGTACCTGCCGCGCATGAATGGTCGCCAGATAAAACAAGTGGAAAGTCTCCATTTTCGTAAATATGTCCTAAAATATCTATTGTATCGCTGTAAACTTGCGAAAGCCCATCAATACGACGCGCAAACTTGTACCGAACAGGCTCATCTAACATGTCGTTTAAGTCATTCACTAAAAAGCGTTCGTAATCTCCAAAAAAAGAATCGCCCTTTGAACGGGCTACTACTTTAAGCGCATCAACTCCTAGGCTTGCACCTCTTGTTCCTGCTCCTATTTCTGATACGTTTTCTACAATTTTGATTTCTGCCATAACTGCGTTATTTATTTGTTGCAAATGTAACTTTTTGTAAAGAAATAGGAATAAGACAATTGACTTAAATTATATGAAACCGCGGGTATTTACACAGATATGAAAGAAGGTGAACTGTTTATGGAAGAAAATTATATCTTTGTCTAACTGATTTATTCAATGTACTTGCTCATGAAAAGATTACTCCTATTCACTTTACCGCTTTCGCTTTTTTTATTTTCATGTGGGTCTGACAAGATTCAGGAGGGTGAAGTTGAGTATTTGATTACTTACCCGAATGCTCAAATTTCTGGTTTTATGCAAGCCATTTTGCCCGAAAAAATGACGATTACGTTTAAAGGGACAAAAATGAAGACCAACATTGCGCGGGGTAAAATTTTTACGACTGAAATTATATCAGATGAGGCTGACAAATCAGTAGAGATGCGTTTGGATTTTGGTGACAAGCTGTTTTACAGTGTTTTAAACAAAGATGAAGTAGACGATTTAATTGCCTCTCAGCCTGTGTATAAATTGGCGACTATGAACCAAACTGATAGCATTGCCGGAATGTTGGCAAGTGCCTATAAAGTAGATGCGCCGGATACGATTAATCACACCCCTGCCTGGTTCACCTCTGACCTGGCACCACAAAATGCTTATTGGTTTACTTCTTATGCCGGTACAAAGGGCTTTCCACTTGTTTATGATGCTGAGCGATATGGTGTAATGATGCACATTGAAGCTGTTGGCTTAACTGAGCGTGAGGTTGAAGATTCTGAATTTGAACGCGACTCTGAACTAACCAAAACTTCTTTTTCACAATATGAAGCAGAGGTACAAGAGTTGTTTGATATTTTGATGGAGTGAGTTTTTTTACAAGTATCAAGTTGTAAGTATCAAGTTTTTAGATTTTAGATTGTTAGATTAAAGATGATAGATTATTAGATTATAGATTGTGAGAGTTAAGACTTAAAAAGATATCGCACATTTTTAACGCAACACTCCATTCATATTTATTCCAGATGTTAGATTGTTAGATTAAAGATTATAGATTGTGAGAGTTAAGACTTAAAAAGATATCGCATAATTTTTAACGCAACACTCCCTTCATCTTTATTCCAGATGTTAGATTGTTAGATTAAAGATGCTAGATTGTTAGACTTGAGACTTGAAACTAACCTATCTGTCTTTATTCTATAATCTTTTATCTTTATTCCAGATGTTAGATTGTTAAACTTGCAACTTAAGACTTACAACTTGAGACTTGAGACTAACAACTTGAGACTAACTAATCCGTCTGAGTTCTATCTAAGATCTTTGCTCTACTATCTTTTGTCTATCGTCTTTTATCTTGGCTCTAAAATCTTTGCTCTTTTGTCTATCGTCTTTCCTCTAACCCCTACTCGACAATTAATTTTTCGTTGTATACTATTGATTCGCCGTTGATTTTTACTAAATACGTGCCTTTTGCTAGGTTTGTGGTATTTAAAGTAAAGCTGTTAGCGGTTGGTTGTTGCATAAAAACTAACTTGCCTGTAAGATCGAACAGCTGGACGATTGTGCCACTTAATTCTTTTGCAGTTAACTTGCCTAAATCTACAGTTACATTTGCTTGTGCAGGATTTGGATAGATTTTAATAAAGTTAGGCTTCGCTAAGTTGGACACTCCAATGAGTGATGTGGGCGCAGACGTATAGAAACCTAATCCTCCACGGCGATTGCCTAAAATTAATTCAAAGCGGTTATCGTCAGTTATGTTGGCCACAGCTGGGGCGGAATAAGTACCAATGTTAATATTGTCTAAACTTACGTCTACCAAATGAAATGCGCCATCTAAGTTGGCCTCAATATCATCATAATAATATAAATCACCTTTTTTTGAGCCTACTATCAGCTGGTATTCTCCATCCACATCTACAAACTGCGTAACTGCGTACCCTTCTATACTCTCTCCAGAAACGTCTACTCCGCCAAATTCTCCGGTTACGAATTCAAAATTATAGTCCCCGACTCCGGTATTGTTATAATACGCTAATTTTCCGTTTCTTTTCCCCACAATCAAATCCTGGTCACCATCCCGGTCAATATCTACCAAATTAGGGTACGTAAATGTTCCGTCAAAAATCAAATCGCCGTCACTATTACTTAATAACGCAAAGGTATTAAAAACAGCCGGGCTTCCTGCTCCTCCGGTGTTTTCCATATAATAACAATACCCTAAATATTCGCCTAAAATCATGTCTTCGTCACCGTCGCCATCTAAATCTCCAAAGCTCGGGTAAAAATTTAGGGATGCTCCAATGTCTAAGGCTGAAAAGTTTTGATAATCTGCTGTTATGAATGTATATTCGGGTTCTGTTGCGGTACCTGTGTTTTCATAATAGGCTATTCTAGAAGCCTGGCTACCATCTGCCTCAACATATTGGTTTTGCTGACTTACCAATAAATCTTTTAACCCGTCACCATTGTGATCGAAAAATACGGGTAGAGATGATGTCCCGACGTCAATCATTTCACCTTGTAAAAAAGCGTCTTCCTGAAAAATAAAATCGGGTTCGGTATCTGCGCCTTCATTTTCATAGTACCATACTCCTCTTCTATTCTCAGACCCTACACGCGAAGCTGGCGCGACTAATAAATCACGAATAGCATCATTGTTGATGTCCACATGAAACGCTGCTGGAAAAACGGGTATATCAACGGCAACATCTTCTGATGGAAAATCACTGATTTGAACATTCATGCCCGAATTTGTATTAACCTCTGTACCAGAATTTAATAATAACGTTAGGTTATTGTAAGAAACATCCCCGATAATCAAATCCATTACGCCAGAGTTGGTCATATCCAACGCTAAAACAGACGAACCTGCGTGACGGTCTCCCCCGCCTCCTGTTGGTGGTGCTACGAACTCATCCGTCAAATCATCTGAGGTGCAGGGAGCAACTAGTGTATCCCATAAAGAAACCTCATTGGTTGCTCCGTTTTCTTTAAATCGTCCCCAACAAATATTTTTAGTTTCAAACACTAGCGAATCGCATGTACCGTAAAGCTCCATACTTCTGTTTTTTCTGTACTCTAGCGTGGTGCCGGGCACGCCAAAACTCAAAATATCTTTATCGCCGTCTCCATCCACGTCTACAATTGCCGGAATATCCACTGAGTTTACGTATTGATAGGATGTACTGCCGTAAATAAACGTTGTCAAAATAGCACTTTCAATCTCAAACTGGTGACCGTCTGCAGCGTTTCCAGTATTTTCCCACACGCGGATTCCTCCTAAACGAGAGGTGAAAATATCCTCTAATCCATCACAATTATAATCCACCAAAAGCACCCAATCTACCATAGCTGGAAACAAGGCTTCATATTCCGGAGCGTACTCATAATCTACCTCGCCGGGTGCTCCCTTTTGTAAAAAAGTTAATACTTTATTGCATGTACGGTCAAAAACAAAAAGGTCTTTGGTTCCGTCAAAATCTAAATCAATAGTAGAAAATTGGCAAAAATCCATACCGCCGGCCCACGGATATTTTTGTGTAATGGCTCCGTTTACTACATTTACATCTGTAGTGCGGTTAAAACCAAACTGAGCGTTTGCATCCACGGTAAAAAATAGTATAACACTGTAAAAAAGGTATTTAGCCTGCATATTTTAGTTATTTACGAACTGTTTAAAGATACAAATATTTATAGGTATAACGTATTAAAATGCCATTTGGTTAACGAAAGGTAGTTTTTATGCTGTTAACTGGTCTAAGTTGAAATTTAACCGTTTACCCCAATTTTAGTGGAAAAACCAGAAAGTATTGTTATTTTAGGCTTCCAATAAAACCAAATAAATACGAAATGAAAAATCATCTTTTATCAACCCTTGTTTTGGGTGGATTACTTGTAAGTTGCGGGGGTTCTGGAGAAGAAGGAACAACCGACAATTCAGACTCGACCAAAACGGCTAGTTTTGAAGCACAAAAAAACGAAGACAATAAGTTTGCGGACATTGCTATTTTGCAATACGACATTCCGGGTTTTGATAAATTAAGTTTAGATCAAAAAAAGCTTGTTTATTATTTATATGAAGCTGGTCTATCTGGTAGAGATATGAGCTGGGATCAAAATTATCGCCATAATTTAGAAATAAGAAATGCGCTGGAGCACATTGTTGAAAATTATGAGGGAGACAAGACAACAACGCAGTGGAACAATTTTATGGTATACACAAAGCGCGTGTGGTTTGCAAGCGGAATTCACCACCATTACTCAATGGATAAGTTTATACCGCAATTTTCACGTGATTATTTTGATGAATTATTAGCTGAAACCGGAGCAGAATTGGACACCAAGATTGTTGACCGTATGTTTGACGATACGGCGGATATGAAACGCGTAAGTTTAAATTCTGATTCAGATTTAATTTTAAGTTCAGCCACGAATTTTTATGGCGAAAATGTAACCGAAAAAGATGTAGATGATTTTTATGCTGAGCGCATGAGCAATGCAGGTGATGAACCCGTAGAATTCGGTTTAAATTCACGCTTGGTAAAGGATGAAGACGGCACAGTACGCGAAGAGGTTTACAGCGCAGACGGCAAATATGGTGAAGCCATTAAAGAGGTTGTAAAATGGTTAAAATTAGCACAGGGCGTTGCCGAAAATGAGGCGCAAGGTAAAGCACTGGGTTTACTCATTGAATATTACCAAACCGGTGACTTGCAAAAATGGGCTGAATATAACATTGCATGGGCCAAAGCAACAGAAGGAGATATTGATTACATTCAAGGATTTGTAGAGGTGTATGGTGACCCAAAAGGGATGCGGGGATCGTATGAGTCGATTATTCAAATTAATGATTTTGAGGCATCTGAACGCATGAAAGTATTGGCAGAAAACGCACAGTATTTTGAAGATAATTCATCCATTATGGACGAACATAAAAAGAAGAATGTTGTGGGTGTTTCTTACAAGGTGGTAAACGTAGCCGGAGAAGCGGGAGATGCTTCGCCTTCTACACCAATTGGGGTAAACCTGCCTAACTCTAACTGGATTCGTTCAACACATGGTTCAAAATCTGTTAGTTTAGGAAATATTGTACAGGCTTACGATAATGCCGGTGGAGAAGGTATTTTAAGAGAATTTGCCCACGACGAAGAAGAAATTAACCGCACAATTAAGTACGGTAAAATTGGTTCAAAATGCATACGGCAATGCACGAAGTAATTGGACACGCTTCTGGTTTAATAAATAAAGGTGTAGGCACACCTAAAGAAACGTTAAAGAATTATTCGTCTACGTTAGAAGAAGCCCGTGCAGATTTAGTGGCACTTTACTTTTTATTGGATCAAAAACTAGTGGATTTAGGTTTAATTGAAAGCCTTGACGTAGGAAAAGCAGAGTACGACGACTACATTAGAAACGGTATGATGGTGCAGATGCGCCGTTTGGAGCCGGGTGCCGATATTGAAGAAGCACACATGCGCAACAGACAATTAGTTGCGTCCTGGGCATTTGAAAAAGGAGAAGATGACAATGTAATTGCCCGTGTGGAGCGCGACGGTAAGACGTATTTTGAAATTAATGACTATGAAAAACTACGTGTTATTTTCGGGGATTTATTGCGTGAGATTCAACGTATAAAATCAGAAGGAGATTATGAAGCGGGGAAAAGCTTAGTTGAGAATTATGGTGTTAAGGTAGATACTGATTTACATGAAGAAGTGTTAGAACGAAGTGCAGAGTTAGGTATTCAACCCTACAGCGGTTTTGTAAACCCTATTTTAACGGCTGAGCGTGATGCAGATGGAAACATTACAGATGTGAAAATTTCGCAACCCGAAAGTTTTGAAGCACAAATGCTTTATTACTCAGACAACTACGGTTTTTTAGCGAACTAATTAAAAAATAATTGCGCATTGGGCGCGAATAATAATTCAAGGTGCGACTTCTGATTAGGAGTCGCACTTTTGTTTGAAGAATGTATTTATTTCGTTAGAAATAATGAACTATGTACACCTTTAAACAGCATACCCTTTTGTTAGATATTTCTGCCGCAGATGCTGCAAAACGTTTAAATGCATTGACCAAACGCCGTTTTTTACAACGCTCACGTTTTCATTTATTCAAAGGGTGGATTGGTGATGGTAGGTTTAAGTTAAAGCCCACTTTTGCACCTTCTGTTATAAAAATTGAGGGTCTTTTTAAGGGGCTCACGCAAAATCGGTCAAGTGTATCCATCTCTTGCCGTTTAGTGTGGCATCATTTGATTACGAATACAATTGTATTTGTTATAAGCTTATTAACGCTTGTGTTATTTTCTGGCTTGCTTTACGCGGAGGATAAACTGTACGGCTTGTTTGGTTTTATGGGTTCTATTCTGTTACTCTGGTTTCTTTTTTACCAACTCATTGGGCGTGTTAAAAAAAATTACACGAATTGTATAACCATTATTAAAGAAACACTAGCAGCCTAATTACAAGCGCTGTTCACGCGCATACCGCTGCCATGCACGCGCATTGGCATTGTGTTGAGCCAAGGTTTCAGCAAAATTGTGTAAACCACTTGTACCGGGTTTGGCACACATAAAAATATACCTGTGTTGCTCTGCATTCAAAACGGCGTCCATAGCTTTTTTTGATGACATACGAATGGGACAGGAGGTAAACCTGGATAAATATAGGTATTGTACGGACAATCTTTTTGCATGTGGATGGTAAGTAGACGCTGCGTCCCCTCTAGTTCATCTCCCCAACAAAATTTCGCCGTAGGGTCAGACTGTAACAACATACCACGTTTTACACGGTTCAAATATAAACCGGCTATGGTTTTCCATTCTACTGTGTTTATACTTTGTTCTGCCTCAATTATAGATGCCACGGTTGCCACATCTGATTGGCTCAAGTTTAAAGCAGTAGCTTTGGTTTTGCGCTCAGCAGTCCAAAAGTTTTTATATTCATCTGCCATGCGCTGCACAAACTCTTCTGCCGTCATGTCCCACTCACCTACTTCATAAGTATCGGGTAAAAAGAGTGACGAAATCGTGGTTTCTCTAAAGCCATACTTTTCTAATGTTTGCGGCGCCATAATATAACTTACCAATTGTACAGAATCTGTCTCAATATAAGGCGCCACTTTACCGGCCATGTCGTACACATTTTGGCAATTGTTAAACGTAATGCGCACATCTTTCACCTCTTGATTTCCGTTTTTTAAACCGTAAATGAGGTGTTTAATTTTCATCCCGTTAATTACCTTGTACTTTCCGGGCTCTATTTTGTCGTCTGTTAACTCAAAAGAGGCCGCAAAACGGTTAAAAGTAGATTTATCCAATACCCCATTGTTCTCCATTAATACGCCTACATCTGCCAATGAACTTCCGGTTGGTACATAAAGTGTCTGTTCTTCACCTTTTAACTCAACGGTAGAAAAATGCAGTGTATAATAAGGCAAACCAATAACTGCGCCAACAGCTATTAGCACAAGTAATACACCACTAATCAGTACTCTTTTTTTCATTTCACTACTATTTTTTGATAGCTATATTCATCTAACCATTCACCATGGTTATTAAACCAATTTTTTTTACACCCCACCTCCATATATCCGGCTTTTGTAAATAAGTTACGACTGGCTTTATTATTGGATAAAATGGTGCAATGTAAGTTGCGAATCCCTATTGCGTTTACGGCGTAATTTTCTAACAATGCTAATGCATCACTGGCATACCCTTGCCCTCTGTTGGCCTGGGTTAATAAAATACCAACCCCAGCGTGCTGATGCAATGGCTCATAATCAAATAAATCTACAGAACCAATGGCATTATTTGTGGTTATTTCACAAATCATTAACCGCACCTGGCGCACTGCAAAAATATCTTGCGCGTTTGCTACATATTTTTGAATAATTTCTTTTGAAAAAGGTACGCGTGTTTCACTAACCCGCCAATTTTCAGGGTCGTTCTCCCACGTCAAAATTGTTTCCGCATCTGTATTTTCTAATGCGCGTAAATAAATACGATCATTTTTAAGCATACTTTCGGTTTAATGATTCAATATAATCGTAAATATCCTGCTTAGAGTACTCATTTAATTCAAAATTTCCATTTTCATCTAAATAATCGTCCATATTTAAATGAAACACAGTCAAAATTTGATCTGCCTCATACAGTTCTGGTACTAAGGCATATAAAAACTCTGCCTCACTTTGGTTAAACAACGTGTTTTTTACGGGCACCAGACAAGTTGTACCGTTTGGTGCTGCCTTTAAAAATTGACTAAAAGTCTTCTTCGGGTCGTATGTAAGTTGTTTTATTTTAATAAAAATAAGGGGTTTTTTAGCCCGTTTCATTGCCGTTAAATAAGGCGCAAACGCTTCTCCAATAATACTTTTTTTATGCGTAAGTGAATAATACTTTCCCTCGCTTACCAGCGCAATATGGGGTATTTTATGTGGAGAAGTGACAACAATGTACGTTCCCTGACTAGAATATTTTTTAAATGAAGTTAACGCTTTAAGCAATGCCATCCAACTCTCCTTTAAACACAAAAACGGCAGGGCCTTCTAACCAAATATTTTGGTAAACTCCCTCTGTTTCTGTGGCTTCAAAATGTATTTTTAATTCGCCGCCTTTCACATCTACGTTTACAACACCATTTGCAATATCATTTGTAAAAGCATAGCTTAATCCGCAAGCGGTTGCCCCTGTTCCACACGCCAGGGTTTCATCCTCTACCCCACGTTCGTATGTTTGCACGGCAATATGGTTTGCCCCTTTCTCGGCAATCAAATTTACGTTCGTTCCTTTTTCTTTAAAATCAGCAGCATAACGAATTGATTTTCCATAAGGTACAATTGCACGATCGTCATTTGGTGTTAAGTATGAGATGTAATGCGGTGAGCCAGTATCAATAAAATGATCTTTTCCCATCAGTTTAAGCGCTCCATATTGATGCATTCCTATTTTTACATTTTCACCAATTCGTTCAGCTTCATGTATGCCATCTATCGCTTCAAAAACAGCTTTTTTTTCAATCATATTTAGGTCAACGGCAAAATTTACCGCACAACGCGATCCATTTCCGCAAAAACTTTGGCTACCATCCGGATTGTAAAAGTCCATTAAAAAGTCTGCTGTTTTGCTTTTCTCAATAAAAATTACACCGTCTGACCCTACACCAAAACGACGTGAGCAGTATTTTTTAGCAAATGCTACCTTATCACCAGTGAATTGCTTGGCACGATTATCAATTAAGATAAAATCATTCCCCGCACCCTGGTATTTTACAAAATTAATCATCTAAAATAGAGGGATTTACCTGTTTTAACTTTAAAAATTCTACAGTCTCTTTCATTTCATAACAAACCGCATCATGCGCTAGGTACATTAATTCACCTTTTTTGTGGAACGAATAACTAAATTGAGGCGATAGTCCATAAACGATCAGCTTATTTTTTGAGCATTTGTACCCCGAAAAATTCAACGGAGATTCCCAAAACTCTACTGAAATTGTTTTTGCTTTTGTATCGTTAATTCCCAATAATTCTTTAATCAACGTGTCTTTTTCTTCCGTTATAGTTAAATAATTAATTTTCAACTCTTTTGCCTCTATTAAACGCTCTCGTTTAATCACTAACCCATCACTTTCCGGCAACGTATCCGTTTGTTCCACCTCTACCTCAGTTGAATCGGTAGTAATAGCTAAGGCCGTCGAATCATAATTACTTACAGTTGAGTCTGGATTTGGAATATACACCGGCACCTCAACACGTTCTTTTTCCACAATTGTATCATAAATAACTTCCGTTACTAATTTGGGAGAATTAGTGGTAGCAACCTGTTCTTTTTTTTTGGTTGTATTAACACCAATAAAATAGCCCGTCGCAACACCAACTCCTAAAAACAATATGGGAATTAAAACCTTCATTCTTTCAACGGCAAAGGTAGTTTATTTTGCTGAATACAAAAGGATTTAAACTGAAGTATTCGATCGAATAATCGTATAGTTTTCGTTACCTTTGTACCATGTCTATTATCCGAAAGTTTTTTAGTGCTGCCTGGGATATTTTTTTGGAAATGGCTCCCTATTTGCTCCTTGGTTTTTTAATTGCGGGTATATTGAATGTGGTCATAAAAAAAAGCCGAATTGTTCGGTATATGGGCAAACGTGGTTTATGGTCAAGTGTTAAAGCGGCGTTATTGGGTGTACCATTGCCTCTTTGTTCTTGCGGGGTCATTCCCACGGGCGTGTCTTTTCATAAAAATGGCGCTTCAAAAGGGGCAACAACTTCTTTTTTAATTTCCACGCCTCAAACCGGGGTAGACTCTATTTTGATTACGTATTCAATGATGAATATTTACTGGGCTATTTTTAGACCAATTGTTGCATTTGTAACGGGTGTTATTGGAGGCGGAATAACCGACCGCTTTGTGGTTCAAACCACTGCAACCACTGAGGTAGAGACGAACACAAAAGATGAAACAATTGTGAAAAAAGTAAAACGCATTTTTAGTTATGCGTTTGTTGATTTTTTAGGCGATATTTCACGCCAATTGCTGGTGGGCATTTTAATTGCTGTACTCATTACTGCGTTTATTCCAACTACTGTGTTTACCAATTATTTGAATTACCCTATTTTAAACATGCTCATTGCCCTGGTGGTTTCTATTCCGCTTTATGTTTGCGCAACAGGCTCTGTACCCATTGGTGCGGCACTGTTAATTGCAGGCGTAAGTCCGGGGGCCGTGCTTGTTTTTTTAATGGCCGGGCCAGCAACCAATGCTGCAACGCTCACCGTTCTTTGGAAATCACTCGGAAGAAAAACGACGTTAATTTATCTCAGCACTATTATTTTAGGGGCAATGCTTTTTGGTATTCTTATTGACTATGTGCTACCTACTACCCTATTTACTTTACCGGGCATGAGCGCAGATCATTTACACGAACACGGTTGGTTCGCCATTATTTCTGCCATACTGCTTATCCTGCTCTTAATTTTTGCCGAAATCAAAAAACTAATTCCAATTAAACCATTAATTAATACAACCAAAATGAATGTAACTTACACTGTAGAAGGAATGACCTGTAACCACTGCAAAAGCTCTGTTGAAACAAATTTGCAAAAAATTAAAGGCATTAAAAACGTAGTAGCCGACCCAAACCAAAACCGTGTTAGTGTGGAAGGTGATGCTGATGAAAAAACCATCCAAAACGCCATTGACAACTTAGGTTTTTCGTTTAAAGGTAAACTCAACGAACAACCGTAGTTTCGCCCCAACACGTTAATCGGTAATTTGTACCTTTGACTATGTTTTCTTCAAAACACTGTTGTTGCGTAGGCCACAGAGAAGAAAAAATTGAACTGCTTACATCTTCGCCATTGGCTATTGCTTTAGTGTAATAATCATTCGCCAGCCAATAGTTTGCCTTTCGTTCAAAACTAGAATCACCGCAATTGTCTGCCAATGCCACAATGCAATCACCAGCTAATTTTAATGCTTTACCTTTTAAACTGCCTGTTACTTTTTTAGCCGTAACAAATGCTTCTTTATAATTGCGCTGTTGATATTGCGCAATGCTAAGTTTATAATAAATTTCGCCAGTTTGAGCGGCTGTTGGGTTTAAGCCTAAGGCTTGTTGATAGGCTTGAGCCGCTTTTTCATTTTTTTGATCGTTAAGCTCAATGTTCCCTACAGCTAAATACCCCGTAGCGGTTGGCGCTAACGTCAAACTTTCATACACTAACTCTTTATAAATCAATAAATCTGTCGCATTTAGCTTTGCTAATAATTCCACATCATGTTCGATTATTTTTAAGCGCTCTGTTTTTTCATTTGTGTAATTTTGATATGCCACTAAAAACAACTCATTGATAACCGTTTCACTAAAGGGTACTTTTATTAACGCTTTGTCTAAAAATACAGTCGCATCTTCGTATGATGCAACGTACTTTTGCCGACTCGCTGGGTCTTTAATTGCACGGCTATTTTCTATGCCCAACGCGCAATAGTCACGCAGTAAAAAATAGTTTTTCAGAATTGAAGTTGTTATTTTTTCTCGCTCACTGGCAGTTGCTTGGTTAAATTTATTGAATAAAAGATGTTTAAAATAGGTTTCGATATACAGTGCTGGGGTTTCTCCCTTTAACTGATGGATGTTTTGAAAAAGTTGATCTAATTCTGTATTTTCGGTTGGCAGGTAATAGTAAAGGTGATTCGCATATTCTAACGCTCGACGCGGGTTTTTATGCACCTTCCAATCTGTTTTATAAATTAGTGCAATGGAATCATTCAACTGCTTTTTTAATACAGTATCTGTTTCGGCAACACCTTTTCTTAATCCTTTATAAATTATGGTTCCGTTTATAAAAAAGCCCTCGTCTTGTGCTTTTAAACCGCCACAATCTTGTTCTGCTTTCAGCCAAAAATGCCTAGCATCCGCTAGTTGTCCTTGTTTTAAATATTCGTAATACAATGATTTGTATTTCGCGCAATCGTCTGCTTTTAATGGTTTTTTGTTATTATTTGGTACTTGCCCAACGGTGTAAAAACAACTAACAAGTGCTAAAAATAGTGCCGTATTTTTCATCTTAATTTCTCTTTTAAATTCGGAGCAATTAAGCGCAATTAATATGCCTAAGGCTTTTGACGTGTATACTTATGAGAAAAAGATGAATATCGGTTATCTACCAAAATTACTTTGCTATTTTTAAACAAAGTTGGTCAAATAATCCAACTGATTTAGGTATTTTGATTTATTCTTATAATACGAAGACGTGTGGTAAATATAAACGCATGAGCCTCCTTTTATCCATTCCACTATTTGGTCGAATTTTTTAAACGGTAACGCGGGACAACCGTAAGAACGGCCTAACATTCCCCCATTTTGTTCTAAAAATTCATACGTGGCATATTTTGCGGCATGAATAACCACTCCGCGACTGCTCGCATGGCTGTTTGATCGTTCCAACCCATCAATTCTCAAGGCTAAATCAAACTTACCCGAATAAGTAGTAGTGGTTAAGTAAAAGCCTAAACTACTTTTGCGCGAATTGTTTTCGTTTGAAAAATACTTTGCGTATAAACGACCACTGTTTACGCCGTGGGCAACAATACTTTTATGTAAAATTTTGCGCCCACACAAGTCAATAATATAAAACCGATCTGCACTTGAGGGTTTTGAAAAATCAACCAGCGTCAGGGTATCTTTTCGTTTTACTTTATTTTCTGAAAGTAGATTATAATACCCCATTATACCCTCCACCAGTAACTGTTTGTTTAAGGTGGTATCATTCAAATCGGCATAAAGCCCATCTACATAAAAATTAAACTGATGAATGGCATGTTGTTTAACAGAATCAACTTTTAGTAGTTCCATGGGAGATTCTTCACTTGAATAATGCGCGTTAGCAGGGATACAATAAGCAAGTGAAATAACGAGAATAAAAAAAGGTAGCAGCTTCATTTGTTTTCGGTAATTTCGAGTGCAAATATAGGAAAAACGACTACTTTTGCCAAGAAATGGGCCGTTTCGTCTTGTTAAACTATCCTAAATTTATAGGATACAATGCAAACTTTTGGATTTGTTACAGACTCTAAACAGCCCCATTTAAGATGAAGCTATGACAAAAAAAGCGGAAATAGAAAAAAGAAGAACATTCGCCATCATCTCTCACCCGGATGCAGGAAAAACAACATTGACAGAAAAACTGCTACTTTTTGGTGGTGCCATACAAACTGCCGGAGCTGTAAAAAACAACAAAATAAAAAAAACGGCCACGTCCGATTTTATGGAGATTGAAAAACAACGTGGAATTTCCGTAGCCACCTCTGTAATGGCCTTTGAATATTTGGGCAAACAAATTAATATTTTGGATACCCCCGGCCACAAAGATTTTGCTGAAGATACCTACCGCACACTTACCGCGGTGGATAGTGTAATTTTAATTATTGACTCTGCAAGTGGTGTGGAGGCGCAAACAAAACGCTTAATGGAGGTGTGCCGCATGCGAAACACGCCTGTAATTATTTTTATTAATAAAATGGGCACCGCGAAGGGCGGGATGCCTTTGATTTATTAGATGAATTAGAAGAAATTTTAAAAATTAAAGTACGCCCACTTTCATGGCCTATTGGTATTGGTGCTACGTTTCAAGGTGTTTACAATATTTTTAATTCTACACTTAACTTATTTGCTGCCAATAAAACTAAAATTTCAGAAGAGGTAATTTCTATTGATGATGTGAGCGACCCACAGTTGGACGAAATTATTGGAGACGCCCCTGTTGCAGAATTAAGAGAAGAACTAGAACTTGTGGAAGGTGTTTACAACCCGTTTGACCGTGAGGAATATTTGGCTGGAAAAGTAGCTCCTGTATTTTTTGGAAGTGCCATTAACAATTTTGGAGTAAAGGAATTATTAGAGGCTTTTTTAGAAATCTCTCCATCACCGCGTGGGCGTGATACAGACGAAGGTTTTATAACCCCAGATAAAAATAAATTTAGCGGTTTTGTATTTAAAATACACGCCAACTTAGACCCTAAACACCGGGACCGAATTGCATTTTTACGCATTGTTTCGGGTAAATTTGAACGGAATACGTTTTACAACCACGTGCGGTTAGATAAAAAACTGAAATTTCCGAACCCTACCTCTTTTATGGCGCAAGACAAAAGCATTATTGATGAGGCTTTCCCCGGAGATGTGATTGGTTTATACGACACAGGTAACTTTAAAATTGGGGATACCCTAACCGAAGGAAACACATTTTCTTTTAAAGGAATACCGAGTTTTTCTCCGGAGATTTTTATGGAGCTAGAAAATAAAGACCCTATGCGCTCCAAACAGTTAGACAAAGGTATTCAGCAATTAACAGATGAAGGTGTAGCACAGCTTTTTATTCAGCAACCCGGAAACCGAAAAATTGTAGGTACAGTTGGTCAGTTACAGTTTGAGGTTATTAAATACCGATTAGAAAACGAATACGGTGCACAATGTGCCTTTGTTCCGCGGCGATACTACAAAGCCTGTTGGATGACAACTGATAATCAAGAGCAACTTGACCAGTTTATTCGAGCAAAAACACAGTACATAGCAAAGGATAAAGACGATAATTATGTATTTTTAGCAGAAACCGCATTTTTATTGCAAATGGCACAATCAGATTATTCAGACATTCAGTTTCATTTTACTTCTGACTTTAAAGTTGGGCAAACCACTTAACGTTGAATTTTGTTGGCCATGCCTATATCGCTCGCAATCATCCTTTATTAATTCCGGGTAATTTTGCAGGAGACTCCTACAAAGGGAACCTTGAAAAATTTGAGTTTTTACCTCCACATATTTTAAATGGTATAAAACTGCACCGTTTTATAGATGACTTTACAGATTCATCTCCCTTTATTAAAGAAATTGGTAAACAGTTCCAAGCAGCGGGCATTCGCAAGGTAGCTTACATTGGTACAGATATTATTCTGGATCATTATCTTACAAAGAACTGGGGAAAATATAGCACAATACCCTTTGCCAATTTTGTACAGCAGGTATACCAATTAACAGATGATAATTTAAAATATTTAGAAGAGGACTTTTGTTTTATGTATGCCTTGTTAAAAGAGCATAAGTGGTTGTTTCAATACCATACCGAAGAGGGCATAGACATGATTTTGTGGCAATTTTCAAGACGGATTGGTTTTAAAAATGATTTAACCAAATGCATGACGGTTTACAAAGCCAATACCCCCGAAATTGATGGTTTGTTTGAAGCTTTTATGGCATCCATTGTGGAAAACTCTAAGCGTTACATTGACGCATTACTCCATTAATTTGACTAGATTGCTGAACAGGATGCATTAAAAACGGTGTATCTAGTATTGCTAAATGCGTCTTTTTCTTATCATATTCCCCTTGTTTTTACTGGGCTGTGCGGCAGAAGTAAAAAAAACTGAAAGCAAAACGGTTATTTCTCCGCGTGATTGGAAAGAAATAAAAACGGACAGTGTTTTAACCGTTTTGGCCGAAAATAGCCCTGCCAGTTATTTTATTTACCGTGGCAGAAATATGGGGTACGAATATGAATTGTTGTATGAGTTTTGCAAGGATAAAAATATTCGCTTACAAATTGAAATGGTGCATGATTTAGACGAAATCATCAATCAATTAAATGCTGGTTATGGAGACGTAATTGCCTGCAATTTGACCATTACAGAAAAACGAAAAGAGCTCATTTCATTTAGCGAGTCGCATTTAACAACACACCAGGTGCTTATTCAACGCAAACCAGAAAAATGGCGATCATACAGTAAAAAAACACTAAATGATAGTTTAATTACCCGCATTGAAGGACTGTACGGGAAAACCATTCACGTATGGAAAAACTCAACCTACTTTGAGCAGATTACGTTGTTGAATGATCGGTTGAATTTAGATTTAACAATTATACCCACCGAAGGCGACCAAATAACCGAAGAGCTTATTCGCAGTGTGAGCGAAGGAAAAATTGATTACACCATAGCAGATGAGAACATTGCTAAAATTGATTTGGGCTACTACCCTAACCTTGACATTTCAGTTAAACTAAGTGATGAAAATAAAATTGGTTTTGGTGTGCGTAAAACATCCAACCAATTATTGACCGAATTAAATGGTTGGCTAACCGATAAAAAAAACAGATCAACTATTGGAGAGGTGAACCGAAAGTATTTTAAACGAAAAACCCTGGTGCGTAAGGCAAATGAAACGTACTCATCCCTTAACGGGGAGGTACTATCTCCATACGACGAAATTATTAAACGAGAAAGCGAAAAAATTGGGTGGGATTGGCGTTTAATTTCCGCTATTATTTATCAAGAATCTAAATTTGAAACATGGAAAGTATCCTGGGCAGGTGCGTTTGGTATTTTTCAGTTTATGCCTGCTACCGCAGCGGGTTACGGCATTAGTCCTGCTTCATCTGCAGAGGAGCAAATTATTGCAGGTGTAAAAAAACTCACTAAAAATTACAACCAATGGCTTGAAGAAATAGCCGATAGTACCGAAGCCATGAAGTTTACATTGGCCACGTTTAATGCCGGTCGTGCGCACGTTGATGATGCCAGAGCATTGGCAGCCTCAAGAGGATATAAAGACACTGTTTGGGCGGACAATGTAAGTGTAATGATTAAAAATTTATCGAAACCGAGCTTTTACCGTGATGAAGTTGTAAAATATGGCTATTGCAGAGGAACGGAAACCTACGAATATGTAATTGAAATCATTCAGCGTTTTGAGGAATATAAAGCTGCTTTTCCGGATTCGCCCGCCGGAAATAACCGAGATTTAGCGAATAAATAGCGACTTACTTCAACTGAAAAATCAACCCAACCGAATAAAAAAATGTAAAAAATAGTTTATTCGTAAAAAACACATATCTTTGCACTCCCAATTTTGGGAATGATAAATTCATTATTAATCGAAGTTTAGTACTTCAAATTATAATTAAAATGGCAACAAAAATTAGATTGCAAAGACACGGTAAAAAGAGAAGTGCTTTTTACCACATTGTAGCAGCTGACTCTAAAGCAAAAAGAGACGGACGTTTCATTGAAAAGCTAGGAAGTTGACAACCCGAACACCAATCCAGCAACAATTGAATTAGATTTTGATCGTGCAATGCATTGGATTCGCGTAGGTGCTATACCAACTGACACGGCAAAAGCATTACTTTCTTACAAAGGAGTTTTATTAAAAAACCACTTAGAGAAAGGTGTAACAAAAGGCGCATTAACCGAAGCAGAAGCAAACAAAAAGTTTGAAGCTTGGGTGACTGAAAAGGAATCAAAAATTTCTGGTAAGTCTGACAGCCTTTCAAAAGCTAAAGAAAAGCAAGAAGCTGATAAATTAGCGGCTGAAAAAGCAGTAAACGAAGCTAGAGCAGCTGAAATTGCAGCTAAAAATGCTCCAGAGGTAGTTGAAGAAGAAGTTGTTGAAGAGGAAGTAGCTGAGGAAGCAACGGCAGAGGCAACTGAAGAAGAGAAGCCAAAAGCTGAAGCCAAGGCAGAAGAAGCTCCAAAGGCAGAAGCTGAAGAAGCTAAAAAAGAAGAAGAGTAAACAAACGCCTGAGCGTATATGTTTCTTAAATCGGATTGTTACAGGCTTGGTTCAATTGCAAAACTACACAGTTTTAAAGGCGAATTAAGTATTTATTTAGATGTTGACGATCCGTTTGAATACACTGAATTGGAATCAGTTTTTGTTGAATACGACAACAAACTGATTCCTTTTTTTTTGGAATCCATTAAAGTAAGGCAAAACGGTTTTGCCGTTGTTAAGTTTGAGGATATCAACTCAGAACGACAAGCGACAACCATTTTAAAATGTGGTTTGTATTTACCGTTAGACACCCTTCCGGAATTAGATGAAACTGAGTTTTATTTTCATGAAATTGAAGGCTTTAAAGTTATGGATACTAACCTTGGTGAAATTGGTACGGTTATCAACGTATTGGATTATGCCAAAAACCCGTTGATCGCGATTTCATACCAAAACCATGAAATTTTAATTCCCAAACAAGATCAATTTGTACATTCAGTGGACCGTGATAAACGAATTTTACACGTTACCACTCCCGAAGGTTTGGTAGAAATGTACACTACAAATGATACAGACGAAGAAGAATGAGTCGTCCGTTTCGCTTCAAAGAATTTACCATTGAACAAGCCATAAATCCACAAAAAGTTGGAACAGACTCTATGTTGCTTGGTGCCTGGGCAAAAGCAGATGCACCAAAACGCATTTTAGACATTGGAACAGGAACGGGTATTTTAGCATTGATGATGGCACAGCGTTTTCCTAAGGCTCACATTACGGCAATTGAACCCGATTTACCCTCGTTACAAGAAGCGCAACGCAATTTTAGTCATTCGCCATTTAGCCATCAAATTATGGCTATTCACGCACGAATCCAAGCGTTTGGAGCCCTGGAAAAGTTTGATTTAATCATTAGTAATCCTCCTTATTTTGAAGCGGCTTTTTTAAGTGATGACATTGACCGCAACCGCGCACGCCATACGAATGATTTGCCAATTCATGAATTTTACGAGCAGGTTGATGCGTTACTTTCTGCAAGCGGTAAATTGGCAATTGTTGTCCCACACGATTTAGAAACAACGCATTTAGAACGCGCCGCACAGGAAGGTTTATATCCTCAAACTATCATTCGTACTATTCGTCCAGACGGTGGCTTTAAACGCTCGTTAATGGCTTTTGGCAGAGTTGAAAATCCTCCAACCGTTAGTTCTTTAGCTGTAAAAGATGAAAACAATCGGTATTCTGCTGATTACATTGCCTTAACGCGTGACTTTTACGAGAAGGATTTATCGCAGTTTTGATTGAATCTGCTTGTTGATGAGATGAGTGAGGGTCGAGTTGAAAAGCTATGGGATGAGCTAATTCTTTATAAAAAAAATGGAATGAAAAAATATGTTTTTGCTAAACCAAAAAGGCCTCCCTCACAACCCATTAACGACTCCCTTTCAAAAACTATTAGAATGAATCGCTTTAATCCTCTAAATCTTTCACTAACCCTTCTAAATCAGTCAAGTATTTGCCATAAAGCAATTGCGTCCAATACCGGGTTATGTAATAAAAAATTGCTGCAGCCAACAGGTACCCAACAACTAAAAACGTAAGTTCGGTTGCTGAAACATCTAACAGAAACCACCGTTCAAAATTCACACTTCCTCCGCTCTTTTTATTTCCAATTAAGGCAAAAACGGGAATAGGCAACAATAACGACCCTGCAATAATGAACGACTTGTACACCTCTAGCGTTAATTTTGCTTGAAAAATAAAGTTTTTAATCGCATCCCTCGTATTGGAAGTAAAGCTGTTAGTTTTGCTTAAAAAATAGCTTAATTTAATGATATACATGAGGGTCATTAATGAGGTAATGAAGATAAAAATGTAATAAACCGCTTCATTTAACGGTTCCATTGGAATGAGCACCGGGTAAATCATAAACACCACAATACAAACTAATTGGGTGATAATTTCACGCTTCATATTCTTACGAATAACCGCCACCGGATTATTCTTTCCTCTTCCCAAATCCAGTTCAATTGGTGCACTTTTATCGGCATCAATCGACTGATTCATATCTTTTTTTAGTTCATCAAAATTCATAACCTTGTGCTTTAATGATTGCTTGTAGTTTCTTTTTAGTACGCGTTAATTTTACCCGCGCATTACCTTCTGACAATCCCAAGTTTTTGCCAATTTCATTGTGCGAAAGCCCTTCTATAAACAATAGAATCAACGCTTTTTCTATTTTGTTCAATGATTTTACCGCGCGGTAAAAGTGTGCCAATCGGTCTTCCTCTACTCCGCTCGCGGCTTCCGCCTGGACATCTAAATCAGTAGAAATAGTGTGTCGATCAACACGTTTTTTATCCTTTTTGAAAAACGTAATTGCGGTATTCAATGCCACGCGGTACATCCATGTAGAAAATTTACTTTCTCCGTTAAACCGATCGTAGGATTTCCATAACTGAAACACAATCTCCTGCTCCAAATCTTCTTGATCTGTAGGGTTGTCCATGTAAATGCGGCATACTTTCAGTAAAATACCCCGATTTTCATTGAGCAAGTTCAAAAATATGTGTTGCTTATCCTTCAACGTATGTTATTCAGTCAACGGAGTCAAGGTGTAGCCCTCTTCACGCAATAAGTGGATTATCCCATAATCACCCACCAAATGCCCCGCACCGACCACAAAAAATGTCGGTTTACCCTTCATAATTTTTGGCATACGTTTCGCCCAATTAGCGTTTCTTTTTACCAGAAGTTCGTCCATTGCCTGATCGGTCATGTATTCAGTATTTTCAAGTAAACGCTGAATACCGGCTAAATTTTCATTTTGATAATAAATCAACAATGAATCAAAATAAGCGTTGGCCTCATCATCATAAATGGCTTCCAATAAGTCCTCTTCTGAAGTCGCAGCGTCTAAAAATGCCAATTGTTCGGACACCTTCTCCAACCCTTTAACCTCTTTTTCGCGTTGATGCCCCAGCTTCATAAAGTATTCTTCATAACTCCGTACTTGACACGAAAGCCGTTTAACCAAAAACAACATAGAGATTGTTTGCAAACTGTAAGCATCCACTTGAGCTAAAGACATACCTAGGTCCGCTTGTAGTTTTTTATCTAATTTTTCAGCTTCTTCTGCCGTTAAAATTTCCGTCAACGGCTTTTCACCAAGCGCGGCTGCACTCATTTTTTCAAGCTCCTTTTCATTATCAAGGTCAATCTCTAAATAAACCTGTGCGCATTGCTCAAATGCTTCTTTTATGTAGTGGCTTACGCCAAAATCTTCATCACAAATCACATGAATACTACCGTATAAATAAGAGGTGTCTTTAAGGCCATTCCCCGAAATTGCCCACAGCAGTGATTGCTCATTTTTGCTTTTGTTTTGGTCCGACTGTGCAAGGGTTACCCCCGCAAATGAAATTAAAAAAATAGCTGTTAGTGTGTGGATACTGCATAAAACTTTCATGTGCTGAATTTAAGTGTTTTGTTTGTTAGTATCACTTTTTGTGAAATGTTACATTTTTTTTTTGGGGGGGGGGGGGGGGGGATTTTTTTTTGGATGGGAGCTGGTGTAGGTTGAAGTGGGTGTGGTGGTTTTGGAATAAGGGTTAATATATGGTGTTCTAGAGTCCCGCAGGATGCTATACGCTATACATATTGTTAGTAGCTTTTTTAAATTTCATTCATTGCTCTATTTACTCTTTCCATAAGGTATCGAAACATACGGTGTTCAGATTTTTCATCACAATGCATGGAAATCTCCTCAACCTCTCTCATAAGTTTGTATAAATCTCGTTCCATTAATTCTCGTGGAAGTTTTCTTCTTGAATTTGTAAGTTTATCCAACTGGTTAGTCAGGCGCTCGTATTCAATTGAAGCGATACTACCTTTAGTCTGACCTCTTCTACCTTCTAACATTGATATTTCTATCATTTTTCGCATATCATTCAATTGGGATTGAAGAACATCCATTGCTAAAGCATCTTTATTGTCACCTTCTATATTTGGAATTGAAGCAGGATTGCTTAAAGCCATTAACCGTACAATAGAATTAATATTTCCTTGTTTTCCTTCTGCATCTCTTGTTGCTTGTAGAGCTTCAGTCAATTCTTCTTGAGTTTTTAAAACATCATGATATTTCATAGACTTAAAGTATTCTAAATACCTAAGAGGACCAATGTCAAATATTTTAGGTGTTCCTTTTTCTTGTATTAGAACCACTGGTTTGTCAAAAGCCTGTCTAATACCTAACTCAAAAAGAACATTTGGGTTTCGTGTACTTAAATCACAGATCGCAATTGGGGCGTCAATCAAGTTTTTCAATATATCTAGGTGAATGAAGTTCGTTTCTTTTACTTCGTCTGCACGGGTAGCTTTAAATTCAGTTTTAGCAACAGCAGGCTTTATAATATCTTCATAAACGCGATTAAAGTGTCCTTTATCATAACCATCCACATCACTAATCGGCATTATAATGAAGCAATCCTTATTTTCTTTTTTTGCCATATATTCTTTTTTTGATTGCTATTAACGGTTCGGCTATGCACAGTAGTATCACTAGGTTGCTAGACACTATATATTGTTGTAAACAGTATTTATTTCTAGTTGCCAATATTTAATTTGGATATTTTCATTTCATGTTAATCATAAGGTGAACTATTTCTAGTGTCCCCCCATTGTTTTCATGTCTTGAGACACCGACCTTGAGATTTGCGAAACTATGCAGGTCATTTCTCATACTAAAGCCTGATAATGGATAGGTATCACCAAAATCAATGTTATTGTTTAGGTTCTTGATATACTCTTGATAATTAACCCACAAGTTGTCAAATCTTGCAGCTTCACCAAAGACAATAATAAATTTTCTTTTGAGTTCGTGGGTATCATATTTTGATAGCAGTTTATTAATGTGTTCGACAACAACTACATTTTTTGAACCGCAACTATCAAGTCGAAAACACTCGATAATTGTAACTGGTATACCATTAGCTCGCCTAATCATTATATCTAGTTCACCTGTACCTTGACCTGTGCTGGATATTCCTGAACGTGTTTGATCAGAAATGTTATGTCCTTTGGTTCTCAGTAAGTCTACTAGATCATCATTCATCAAATCCTCAATCTTCTTTTGATATTTTCGTTCCAGTATTCTTGAATTAGCTTCAATAAGGTCGTTTAAGACTTTATCAAGTGAATACATTGGATTATCATCAATTGTTGCGCTGTCTATATGATATAATTTAAGAAGTTTATGGACGTTCACTCCTTTAGCGCTAACTTCACAAGGAATTGTTTTAAAAGTATTTTCTTGACCGACTCTTTTAACAAACAAGTAATTGAACAAGTGAGGAGTTGTAGAATTAGTGCAATCAGGACAATTACATGGAACTTTTTCTGGGACATCTGGATAATTCAAAGAAACATGGATTGCATCAAGTTCTTTTCTGATTATCTCAAGCAAGTAGGATGCATTGTCTCCCTGAATCCAAATATTCATTTTTCGTGAATATTGGTCGCTTATTACTAGAGCTCTTGTTTTCTCTCTTTGAATGATTACCCCATTCTTCCAGAAAGTTTTGTCATGAACCATATTTCTTACACGGACGATAAACCGAGCCATAATTCCTGCCGGCATAAAGTCATAATGATACTCAAAACGCAAGTTGTCGTTGTAGTTCCAGTCAAACTCTCTTTTTTCAGGGGAGAGTAATTCTGGAATTAGATATTTATCCTGTTCAACTTCGAAGCATAATTCGAATTTATTCATCAAACGAACTATATATGGTCGCTTTTCACTCTCAAAATCTTGAAGAATAGTGTCTAATACCACTGAGTCAAATTCACCGTCTTGCTGGACTACCTCCTTTGAATCTAAAATTTTGTATACGGCATTTGTTGCCCATTCAGGTTTTAAAAACAATATATTTCTTAGCAAGCTGTCATCTTGAAAGTGAAGGAATACACCTAAGTCGTGAAAATACTGACTTAAAAATAGAGCCCTCTTATTTGATAGTCCATTTTTATTACAAATACTCAAATACTCTTCCTTAGATATGAAATTTGACTCTAGTGACTCTAGTTCCGTTCTCACTTGTACCCACACTTTTGGCAGCTTATCCCCAATTAATGGAAGTGAATCAATTTGTAATCCAATTTCTGTAGTTAATTCACCTATATTCTGCCCACTCTTGGCACTCACTTGATGAAATGATACAATGTTTTTGAACTTAGCTTTTAATGACTTCTCATCAATATTGGCGATCCTTTCATCCATTTTGTTTAGTACAATCATTATTGGCGAGTTATTACTTAATAATCGAATTGCATTGAGCCAATAATCGAAGCTAATTAGATGTTGGTCGGTTCTTGCCTCCCAAACCAACAAATAGAGAGAACGCTTAGTTAAAAAGAATTGGTGAGTTGAATGATATATTTCTTGACCACCAAAATCCCAAATATTTACCCTAAAATTCGGAGATGATTTCGTCTCTATTTTCCAACTATTGATGTCAATACCCTCTGTAGTACTCGTTTCAGGAGTTGAATTATGTAAGAGGCGATTCATGAGAAATGTCTTTCCAACATTTCCTTGACCTACAAGTAACAATTTGGCTTCAAATAACTGCACATTATCACCAAGGGATAAGTAGTAATTTATTCTACCTGATACTCCTTGTGAAGCTATTTCCACAGGCACCCTTCCAATCGGGTTGCCTTCTAATTCGAGTGACTCTAAAGAGACTAGGTTTTCGAATTCTTTTGGCAGTACTCCAAGGTTGTTACCACTTAGATTCAATTTTTTGAGCTTAGTTAACTTACCTAAACTTGTTGGCAGATAGGTTAGCTCATTAAAGCTCAAGTCGAGTTCTACTAGATTTTCAAGATTTACAAAAGCATCATCTTTCAACGATTGTATTTTGTTTTCAGATAGATCCAAAGTTTCAAGTGTGTCGACGTAGCTAATTGAAACAGGAAATTCCACTAGTTTATTTCCTTTAAGACTTAGACTCATGCACCTAGAGTAATCGGATTGATCAGTTGGAATTGTCCTGATCGAATTGTAACCCAAATCAACCTTTTCAATACCCATTAGTAGACTAAAATAATGACCCGACACATCTTCTAATCTGTTTTCGGATAAGTTCAGGTATGAAAGGCTTTCTAGGGTAAAAACTATTGATGGGAATTTTTGCAACTCATTGTTCTTTAAACTTAGATGTTCTAATTTTTTTAGTCCAAACATCCAATCTGGAAGTTCTCGGATTGAATTCCCAAAAAGATCAAGATATTTCATTCGGTCACATTCTTTTAACTCAATCGGAAACTCTTTTATTCTACCTGAAGTGAGTTGTACCTTCTTTTCTTTAGACTTAAGTGCTCGTAATTTTTGTTTAATGTGTGGTTTCATTTTTTACTATTCAGTTTTTTATGTGAGCCTTATTCTTTACAACATCCAACTAAAAACAATGGCATTTATTCCCTTTATAAGTTATTGCGCAACTGATTCAACATTTATTCGCATCAATAACATCAATTTCTAACGTTTCCAAAAGTAACTTCTCAATCAAACACAAACAACCGTATAAATACTTGATTTTAAAATTACCGCCTATCGTGTTAAAAACAGAATCAACCTGCCGAGTTCATAAAAAAAACACCCCAACAGCTTAATTTAGCATCCGAAAAAATTAACTGAGATAAGAAATTTTGTTCTTTTTACAATTTTCTGTCTTGAACAGAAGTTTTTTTTGGAGGGGGATGTAGATTGTAAAGTACATGAAGGGAAAAAGGCAAAACACAGTTGAACCCATTTTTTGCACCCGTACGCAATTCATAGGCATGTGGAAAACAAATACTATCTTGTTGAATTTATTTCCTGTTTTGTAATTCAATAAAATAATGTTAATTCGCTATAATTTACGCGTATTATAGCCGAGCTCCAAGTCCGAATTGAATAGGATTACTACCTATACTTGCTTCCCCACTAAAGAATAGTATAGCTGAAATTTGTCGCCTAAATCCAATTCCAAACCTCAATGCTGGATTAATAAACTTATTTGCATGATTAATTGTGAGATAAGGGAATTCGTAAAATAAATCCGCTTGATTTTCATCTACAGTATAATTTCTGGAAACATATTTAATCCCAAATCCTGACGTGATGTATAGCTGTTTTTTAGTGGTATTGACAAAGTAGTAATTTAGACCAACCATGATACGAAATTTTGTACTTGTTCTTCTATGGAGCACATAGTTCGGTTTTGCAGGGTCAACGGGGACTTTTTTGTGAGTATAGGTTACTCCTCTGTGAACAAAATTCAAGTCCACTTGCATGCCCAGTTTCTCTCTTAAGTCATATACACCTTTGATACCAATCCCCACTGGAAGTCCAACTAGTTTTGCATCTCCACGTTGGAATGGATGACCGATTTTTATATTGGCATCCATAACACCAATTCCAATATATGCTGCAATCGAAGATTTATTAACTGTAGAATCCTTTTGAGCATTTACTCTATTTGTAATCAATATGATACTTAAAATTACAAGTATTAAAATCGTTGACGGTGTTTTCATTATTGAATTCTTAATTAACCTCTGCTCTCACATTAACTATACCTTCTTCAATTAACGGATTAGTTCACATAACAGTTTGTCCGATTATTTTAAACCTGAGTTCGATTATAAAGTCCTTCTGAAACAACTTCTATAAATTTGCGTTTTACACGCAGTGCAGAATTCCAGCAATTTCTCAATTTCTATTCAATTACCACCTTTTTTGAGGTCCAATCCTTTGCTGTTTTTATTTTAAATAAATAAAGTCCATTTGGTTGGTCAGAAAGGTCTATTGTTGGCGAATTACCAGAAAATTCTTTAGTTAAGATCAACGCTCCAATTGATGAATATACTTCTACTTTTTCAATGTCTCCCGTTAAATTAAGCGTCCCTGAAGAAGGTAAAGGATATACATTTACGGTATTACTGTTAATTTCTTCAATGCCAACAGGGTAGGTGATTTTATATACTTTGTTGTTAATGCTACAAGCGTATCCCGTTGTTACTGATGGGAACTGCATGTCTGAAAATCCACCGCAACCACTAACACTGGAAGTTGTCCATGTTAATCCACCATCTAATGTATGGTGTATTGTGTTGAGTTGATTGGAAGGGGCAGCCCATCCCTCTGCATCTCTGAAGTAGATACCTTGCATTATCACTCCAGGAGAACTGAAAGGTTCTGTGATCGTCCAGTTTTCTGCACCATCTGTTGTTATGGATAGCTTCCCGTCGAATGCAACATATCCTGTACTTTCGTCAGTAAAGTACATACCCTTTACACAAGTTGGCGCGTAGATGCCATGTGATTTAGATATCCAGGTGTCCCCACCGTCAGTTGTTTTGTATAAATTATCTTGACAACCTAGCGCATAACCAACCAATTCGTTTAGAAATTGTATTCGGAAAAATTTAGTGGAAGCAAATGAAATATCGACCCATGTTAAACCGCCATCTGTTGTTTTATAAAATGAGTTGTCATAGCAGCTGATAAAGCCTGTTGTAGGGCTTAGAAATTGAATACCTGGAGCTGAACTGCCTGGAGTACTAAGCGTCGTCCAACTTACACCTCCGTCAACAGTTTTGTAGATTAGATCTGATGTAGAACTAATATAGGCTGTGCTTTCTGAAACCATGTCAACGGCTAACATATTATGTGTAACACCGAGACTTATTGGATTCCAGATTATACCTCCGTCGGATGTCTGGAGTGCTATTCCCTCATATCCAACTACAATTCCATTATCGTCATCATAAAAGTCTATAGCCTTAAATTGAGCGTCGTCAGTTTCTGTTGCCAAAGGAGTCCAAAATTGGCCGTAACTAACGCAAATATTAGCTATTCCAAGTATTGTGAGGTATATTATTTTTAACATCTTAGTTTGATTTTGAGTTTCTATTTTATTCGTCAAATACGATATTTATTCGCACTTCTTTTTTTTAAATATATGGCTTTCCGCAAATATACTCGGGATAATTTTGGGCAACCTCTGTTCATTTTATAGTAGTCTAAAACTGTTGATGCAATGTAGAGGAGGTTGGGAGAAAAGTTCAAATAATAGTATTGGCTTGATTTTGATCCATTCACCACCCGCGGTGAGCTAGACTCCTTTGGACCTCCGTCGAAAGATCGACCTGAACTGGTTCGCGAAACGCAAGTTAGAGGTCACTGCTTCACATACCATCTTAGTTTTATACGCTTCGTGCTAGCTATTCTGCCGCCAACTTCTAACCCCAGAGCGTAACGATTGAATGCAGCCATATATGGCGTTGTACCCAAACTTAGTGAGGTATGACATTTACTTACGTGTTATGCTTTGTTATCAATCAATTTTGAAATATTGGGCGTAAAATCGCTAAGCAAATCAGGCAATTGAGAAATAACCAGAAAAAAAATTAAACTTCCTTTTGATGCCCTTTGTTTGGCAATTAACGCTGTTGCGTAATGTCCTGCTGGCATTAGTTCTTTTTTAGATTTTTGAAAAGCCTGGTAAAAATGTATCTTGAATAGATAAGTTGCCAATTCTTGGTTTTACCCACCATCTAAAACCAAGAATAATAGCTAATGTTCCAGTTAAGGCCTGTAAATTGATGATTGTAAAATTGTCCATAGTAGTTGTTTTGAATTTTCTTAATAGTTGTTCTAGCTTTTTCAAGTTTTCTTTTTCAGTAAATAATTTTCACTTTGAGCTGATTCGTATCCCAATACATTTCCAATTCCAGAACTTATTCCTGCAATATATTAATTTGATTATCTTTCCTGTAAGTTCCACCCGAATGGATAAAAACGGCTACATAGAAAATGAATTTTGTGAATATTGGATTGACGAAAATGGCATTATTCACGAAATATTTAAACCAACTTTTGATGTATTAAATTTACAGATTGCTAAATTGATTACACAGGATAGGTTGAGAATTTCCGATAAACTATACCGACCGCTGTATGTAGAGTTAGGTAATGCGGTTAAAATGGAGCGCGAAGCAAATCGTTACTTATCTTCCGGTGAAGCAATGCATTATCTCACCGCAACAGGAATTTTAGTACGCGACCAAATAGAAAGATTCGGAGCATCACTTTACACAACATTTTTTAAACCAGAAATTCCTACACGGTTTTTTACAGATAAGAAGCTGTTTTATTTTGGTTGAGCAAACACCGTACAGATTCTTTGAATTGAGGGTTTTGTTTAAAAATTGTGGTGCAAATCAAACTCTTTTCGACTTAAAAAACATTATTGCATAAAAAAAAGAACAACAAATAATTAAGCACTAAATTAAACACCAAAAAATAAAAAACCCCAGTAAAACTGAGGTTTTTTAATCATTTTGTGAGCCCGCTAGGATTCGAACCTCGGACCGCCTCCTTAGAAGGGAGGTGCTCTATCCAGCTGAGCTACGAGCCCCACACTTACCTTTTTTTATGAAGTGGTAGTTACTTCAACTGATAAAGGAGATGAAAACATCTCCTTTAGTCGGGGTGGCAGGATTCGAACCTGCGACCTCCTCGTCCCAAACGAGGCGCGATAACCGGGCTACGCTACACCCCGAGTTGGTTATCTAAAAATCGGCTTGCACCTCTTTTTTTTATCTTTTTTTCAAGTTTCATGGCTTCTGATCTATTTTCACATTTATGTGTCCATATCAGCTTCAGGGAACTCCTCTTTTCGTATATTTTCCAAATCCTGAATTATGATAATTTAATCTATCATCAATGTTCTTTGTCTGTCCTACATAAAACCTCTCGATAGAAGAACTATATAAAATATATACTGTCATCATTTCAAAGTATCTCAACCTTCACGCCAGTGGCGTGACGAGATAACCGGGCTACGCTACACCGCAAAGCCTTTAAGCGAGTGCAAAGATAGATGTTTTTTCTATTAATGCAATACCTTTCGTATTTTTTTGATAAAAAATAATTAACTCGTTTATTTTCAGATAAATAACTTTAAAACCACATCAATTACTTTTTTTCACCCATCCACTTTTGGATTGGGTTGGCAAATATACATTTTTAATCATAAATTAATTAAATTTTGGGGCGGAAAAAAAGGTTTACTTCTTAATTACTTGATGATGTGTAATTTTACCTTCAAAAATTAAACACATGGTATAAACCCCACTGGCCAATTCGCTTAACGGCAAAACAGTGTTTTGGTCGTTGATGTTTTGCACACGAGCAACTATTTCTCCTGTTGCATTCACTAATTCTATTGCTTTAATTTCTGTAGCTGCGCGAATGGTTAGTAATTCACTAAACGGATTTGGAAAAAAGCTTATGCCGCTTTCTTCTGTTTTCACTAGCACTTCTATGGATGAATAGCTTATGCTTCCGTCAAAATCTGTTTGTTTTAGCCGATAGTAATTGGTTTCGGCAACTAAGCCGTAATGCAAAAATTCATATATCAATGTAACCGAACTATTGCCAGCTCCTTGTTTTTTACCAATCTCCACCCAATTCTCTGCATCTGCCGACCAATAGAGCGTAAAATAATCATTGTTAATTTCACTTTTTGTTATCCAACTTAGCCGAGCTGTTCTGTTGTCCACCAAATTTGCTTCAAAGTTTACCAGTTCTATTGGCAGTGGGTTAAATGTTCCGGTAAATAAACCCAAACCATCTGTTCCTGAAGGCGAGCCTGCTAAACTGTTGCAGGGATTAGAAGTATTACCACAACCCGGTGCACCATTCTCAAGTTCTGTCGTCACATTTGGAGATGGTTCTGCTCCATTGTAAACAATTACGCCTTGCGCACCGCCGCCACCGCCTGCGTGAGACCCTCCGGATAAACTACTTGAGCCGTCTCCACCATTAGCAGAAATTATAAGTGGACATCCGGGTGTTACCGACCATGTATCCACCCAAAAAACAATAGAACCTGCTGCTCCACCGCCACCGCCGCCATCATTTGTACCGCTTGTGGCTGGACCTAAACCGTTTGCAGAAATACTAACACCAGCGCAGGCATCTGTGGTAATTTCTGTTGCTTTTAGTAAAATAATTCCGCCGCCATCTCCACCGTTTCTGCCCTGGGTGTTGTTTTGTTGACCGCCTCCGCCACCGCCGCCCATAAAAATACGGTCTCCGCTAATTTCTGATGACAATGAAATTCCTCCAAATCCACCGGCAGGGTTAGTTGTACAGTTATTCCAGCCATTTCCGCCAAGTCCGCCTTCGGTAAAGTTTCCTCCACCTCCACCACCTCCATTGTGGTTACTTCCACCACCGCCACCATTCAATATTTTTGCGCGCGCGTTATTATGTAATACATCTGTACTTTTATAAATCCCTTCGCCTTTAAACCCAAGCTGCGTATTATTTTCACGGTAACGTGTTACGCTCGCCGCATTGCAAGTGGCCAAAAATTGTCAGACCTTCCTCCTCCTCTAAATCCATTTGCTTCAACTGAAATACTGTGGTTTAAGGTTAATATTCCAGGGACATAAATGGCTACCACCCCTCCTATATTTCCATTCCAGTCTAGTGCTGCAATATCACCCGTTGTAGTATAATCGTCAACAGAAAGTTGTCTAAACGTAATAATTTGTACAGACATGTTTGCGCCTGTATTGTATGTGTTCACCAACCGATCAACTTGCAGCGTTGCAGGTGAGGCGGCCATGTAACCTGCTGTAGTGTTACCATCTACGGCAATAATTTGCCGAATTTCATAAAGACCTGCGCTGGCAATACCTGAAAGGTCGCCAAAGGTGGTTGCATTTGTAGTATTCGTACCAATTACGTCGTCTTGCATTTGCATTACCACAACATATTCTCCCACTATAAAATCATGCGCTGTTTGGTCAATATCAGAAAGCGACAGCGTGGTACTGGCAAAGCTTGTAACTTTAGCATAAGCGTTTACAGTTTGTGCTTCCAACTGATTCACAAAAAACAATAATACAATGAGAATGGGCAGTCGCATAATTGAATATTCTAATTTCTGGTTCAAAATTACTGTAGTGTGTTGTTCAACGTTATTTATTTGTCGATTAAATTACAAAGATCGTCGAATTTAACACTGTAAACGAAGCTTTTACATCAAAATCTTATTCTTTTTTTCCATTTTGACTGGTTTTCTGCGCTTTTTCTATTTCGGCTGATAAGTCATTTAAGCTGCCCAATGTGGGGGTAGCATAAGCGCCTAAATAGTCAGTAGTTAGTTTTGCAATATAAGATGGGCTTATAATGTCCTGTTCTAAATACTCCTCTATTTCTGGTATTTCAGCAAGTATTGTTTCGTTGTCAATGTTTAATTTGTCGCGGACAATCTTAAAAAATTTAATCTCGCTGTATTCTACTTTATCATCAGCATTAATGGTATCAATGGATACTTTAATAAGTTTTAATTCTTCTGCTTCAGTTAAGTTTACTTGGGAAAGTTCTGTAAAATAATTACCCAAAAATTGTCCGCCTATTTCATTAATTTCGTCTAACATTCGCTCTAAGGGTTCATCAATATTTCTATCGCCAAATGTCCCTGTATTCGTACCAAGGTCACGTATTAATTTCACCTCATTGGGGTCAATGTCTCCGTCGCAAGCCATGAAACAGAATGCTGTTTTTAATAAAAATTTTTCAAATGCTTCTTTTTCCATAATTACTGTTTTCTAAATCCTATTGCGCTTTGACTTCCGGAAGTTCCGTCAAATTTTTCTTTCATTTTAAGGTAAGCGTTTAATTCTGAAAGTGAAATGGATGGTTTATTTATTCGGATGATTTCTTCTAAAATTTCTTGTGTGATTTTTGTTTTGCCGCGCAATGCTTTACGCGCTGCTTCGTCACATAAAAACCGAATATCGCTGGACACAAAATTGGCGGTAAGGTCGGCTAACTTTGTGTAATTAATTTCGCCTTCTACTGGGCGTTTTTCTAAAATTAATTTAAACATTTCGGCGCGTGCTGCATGGTCTGGTGGTGGAATAAAAATTACTTTATCTAACCTACCGGCGCGTAAAACCGCAGTGTCTATTGATTCTGGCCGGTTTGATGCGCCAATTACAAATACGCCATCATCTCCGGTATTATTCATTTGCGCTAAAAATTCATTTACAGCAGATGAACTCATGTGGTTCATATTAGGCGAATTTCTGTTAGGGACAAGGGCGTCTAACTCATCAATAAAAATAATACTCGGCGAATTTTCTTTTGCTTCTTGAAATAAAGCGCCAATATTTTCTTGTGTCGCATTGACATATTTACTTTGCAAGTCTGACGGTTTTATTTGATAAAAGCGAAAACCGATCTCTTCTGCAAATCGCTCGGCAAAAAACGTTTTCCCACAGCCGGGAAGGACCGTAAAGTAGCATTCCGTTTGGAATAGTTAACCCAAATTCAGCATACCGTTCACGCTCTTGAAGGGCTTCAATTACATCTACTTTTAGTAATTCTTTTAACGTTTCCATACCTGCTATTGCCGCAAAACCATCTCCTTCTCTAATTTCAGAACGTACCGTTGTTTTAGGGCTGCCAAATCCACCAAAGCCCGTGTCAGCAGCTTTTTTATGTTGGCGCATTTCCTCTGGTTTAAAATCTACCTTCGCATTCCCCTCTAACGCTTCAATGAATGCTGTTGCTGATTCAAATCGTTCTGCCGGATCATTTTTTAATGCTTTGATAATTATACCCAACGTATTTTGGTCAATACTTGCATCTGAGCTAGTGAACATGAGTGGTTGCGAACGTTGAGCGGTCAACATCTCTTCAAATTTTTCTTTATTATTTTTAAACCTTGATAATTCTAATGACCACGGCGGAATACCAAAAATTAAATGATACAGCAATACTCCACACGCATAAAGGTCAGATTGTTGCGAATAGTTACCTTCTAAACATTCGGGTGCCAGGTAAATTTGGTTGAGTCCGTCTTGTGTAAAATCGTCAAAATTGTCGTCCAACGTGCGGGCGTACCCGAAATCTATAATTTTTGCCGTTGTTACATTGTTGGATAAATCTTTCATTACATTTAGGTTCGTAATTTCATTATGGATAACGGGCGGAGAAAGTTGATGTAAAAAATCCAGGCCGGCTAACACTCCTTTTACTAAGGTTTTCGCTTCATAAACATTTATTGCACTGCTTCTTTTCAATTCGTCAGCCAGCGTTTCGCCGCTTATAAACTCAAGCACCACATACGAAAAATGCTCATCATTAATGGTTAAGCCTCCATTGTCTAAATACGCCACTAAATTCCGGTGATTGCACTTTTTAAGGTACTGAATTTCTTTAATCTGACCGTTGTCCGTGTACTGTTCTTTTTTAAGTTTAGCGTGTTCAAATAATTTAAGGTAGCGCGTTGCTCCTTCTCTATCTTTAACCCGATAAGACTCAGCATACGTCCCTTTTTTCAAAAAAAATTTGATGGTGTATAATTCGTCTACGATTGTATTTTTTTCTAACGTTCCTTTCATTTTGTCTATTTACCCTACGAGTACTGAACTATCTCCACTTGGTTGCTGATCTGGCGGTAGCAAGTTCAACAACGAAAGTACAATCGGATGTAATTCTTCTCGTGTGGGGTTGTGTGCAATTTTATCTAATCCGTTGCTCAATAGTTGGCGGGCCTGGCTGGTGTCTTTCCAATCATATCTACCAAAATTATCATTGTGTTCGCGAATAAAGCCTATAAGTTGGAATAAAAATGTAATTTGAAAATATGCATTTTCAATTTCTTCTAATACAGAAGTTCCTAACCGAACGTCTTTCCGCGCAATCACCTCATCCATTTGTTTTTTAAGTACGACCACAACACGGTTTGTTTTCTCATTCCCCAACTCAGCATCCGCACGTTCTAGTCTTAAAAATTCTTCCTTCAACTTTTCCTCTAGTCGTGGCCACTCTGCAACGCTATTGGCGTCGTCTAATGATTTTAGCAGCTTTTTTAAATTGGCTAATACTTGCTGATTGTGGTCAACGTCATTTCTGTTGTTTGCAAAATCACTTGCTAAAATCTTTAAATCGTCTTCAATTTTTCGCACGCGGTCAGAGTAATCTGCCGCAGGATCGTCTTTTATTTCCTGTACGCTACCTTGTGCTTTTCTAATTTCATTGGACAACCATTCAGCATCAATGGACTGTACTTGATGCGAAGGCACATCAATTTCATGCGTAAAATCCAAATAAGGAAAATAAGCGTTTAAGCTAATTTTTTGTGATTTATCTACACTTACGGTTAAATCAACATCTGAATTAGCTGGCAAAAGTGAGGGCAAATCGTCTCCTGTTATTTTTACATCATATACGTGTTGATTGTAAATGGCACGTGTACCTTCCGCATTTGTTTCTCCCTGATAAATTGGAAACTTAAGCACATCCTCTTCCTCTCCCGGTCGTATTTGTCCTTGCGTTTTTAAACCATTCCATGTACCCACAGCAGGTAACGATTGGTTTTTTTCTACTCCGCGTATCTTCTCAAAAACGATTTTACCAGATGTTTTTTGTTTAATTTCTATCCCTATGTGGTAAGGCAAGGTGGCGTTTCCAATTTTTGAACCTTGAATAATGCTAAAACGGCTAGGTTCAGCCGCTAATTTATTCCCAGCTTCGTCAAAAACGGTTACGTTAAATGTATTTGTTTTACCTTCATCTAACAGCACTTCTACAATGTCTCCTTTGGCATTAATTTCAAAACGACCGCTTGACCATGCTTTGTCTCCTCTTTCAATTTCTGCAAAAACGCCGTTTGGTACTTCACCCTGCATTTTATCCGCCAACATTTTTACGGTTACGAATTCTTCTGTTTCTACTGTTGAGGCTTCGTGCCCAAAATGCAATTGAATTTTAGTTGTATCTCTGTTTTCTTCACGCACTTCTTCAGATACATCCACGGTAGAGGCGTACAGAGCTGCTCCACGTGCCACAGCAGTCATGGGATCTGTACTTGTATCGGGTGCACAAATTTGGTCGGTTAACATTTCTCTTAAAACCGGAGAAAATGTGGGTTCCGCCAACCATTATAAGCGTTTCTAAATCTGCTCCTGTAAGGTTATTCCGCTTCAATAAATCCAGGCTGATGTCAATGGCTTTTTGAAAAACAGGCCCCAACACCCGTTTCATATCAGCTTGATTTAGTGTAATGTCCAATTCAAATTCTTCTCCATTATCATCTTCACCCGGAATCACACCCAAATCTGATAAAATATTATATTCGTCGTTAAAGGATAGTTTTATTTTGGCTTCTTCGCCAAATTGTTTCATTGCTCCCTTAAGGTTTTGCTTTTTATTGTCGTCAGCTAAGATGGATTCAATACTAAAATTTTCTTGCAGATAAGGTAGAATAATGGAATCTACAATGGCATTATCTAAATTTTTTCCACCCAAATAATTATCGCCTTCGGTGTCTTTCACCATCATAATCCCTTCTTCTACTTTTAGTAAAGCTGCATCAAAAGTGCCGCCACCAAAGTCAAAAACAAACCAAAAACCATCTTTATTTCCAGATTCTATGCCATACGCCATGGATGCTGCAATGGGTTCTTGCAATAATTCTACATGCTTAAAGCCAGCAAGCTCGCCTGCGCGGCGTGTTGCATCATTCTGGTTAATGGTAAATTTAGCCGGAACGGTAATTACAATGGCGGTTGTGTTTTCATCCTTCACAAACTTTTTGAGGGTTTTTAACACCTCTGCAGAAAGTTCTTCTGACGTAAAATCACGCTCTAAATGAGAGCAAGTAAATTTTTTATCAGTCCCCATGGTACGCTTAAACTCAATGTACGCATTCGAATCCGCCGACTCCCAATTGCGCATAGCACGGAGTTTATCGCGCTTTAAGTTACTGTATGCACTGTCTCCTACTTGTATTGCTTTTTTCTTATTCACATACACACAAGACGGCATTGTGTCTTTTAATGTATCTGTTTTTTTGATTACCGCATCCCCGTTTTCCATTCTGCAAATGGCGGAATTTGTAGTCCCCAAATCTATTCCGTAATCAATTTTTACTCTTGACATATTCTCATTCTATTTTATTCTCCAATACTTACCTCAATTTGGGCAGCTTGAATCATTTCTCCGTTGTAATTTACCTGTGGTTTTATAATCCGTGTGATGATTTGTTGACCCGTTGCTACTTCGTCACTTGGTACAAAGCTGGCTACTGTATTTAACCCTTCACGGTAAGGTTTGTTCAGCATATCCACCAATTCGTACCCGTTTGAAATAAAATTATTAGCAATTCGGTTTACCGACGCGTTAAGTTGTTTTAAGCCTCTGGTGGTTTCATCCATTCCTGCTAAGTTTTTTTGAATCCGCACAATTTCGTCTGCCATTTTTAAGGCAAGCGAGTGATCGGGAGCAGCTTCCACCACTTTTTCAACAGTTTCTGCCACTTCTTTTTCAATTATTACAGGCGCTGGCGGCCCTGTATATACGGATGATTCTCGGTGTAAAATGTCGATTAAAGCGTTCTCAGGGTTATGTCCTTTCATGGCCAACTCTGCCTTTACCCTTTCTATGTTCGAGTTTAAAATATCATTTTTTCGGCTGGGCATTTTAGAAATAACCAACGCCACTGCCGCAATAAAAATGGCTACCGCTAAAAGAATAATTGCCCAATAGCCTAGTTCAGCTAATCGTTGTGTGCGTTCATCCATTTTAGCCGTTTGGGTTAATCCGGTTAGTGGCAACATGCTGATTGACCCGATAAGTCCTACTTTTTTCATCTTTTTTATTTTTATGAGCACCTGTTTGCGATAATAAACGCCATGAATGCAGTAAACAGCAATACGCGAATTACAGTAACTACGTCGCTACCTGCTTTGCGGGTGGTCGCTTTAGAAAGCTGTCGTTTAATGCTTACGATTGTGGCTCTATTTTCATTAAAACGTTTTTGAGTTTCTTCATTGTGCGGTACTTTTTCAAGTTCATTCATTATACCAATAGAACGGTTTACCGTGGCGGATAAGCGGTTTAGCAAACTGTGGTTTGCTCTTAGCTGACCTTGTTGTTGATTCACAACGTCAATTACGCCATTTAACGAAACATTGGTAACTGCAGAACACATTGAGACATAAAATTCATTGGTTTCCCCCAATTTCTCTTTCATACTTGCCAATGCAGGTTTGCATGATTTAATGAAGGCCACCACGTTGTCTAACGTACTTGGCAGCGTTAATTGATTATCTAGCGCAGTTGTTAATACGCTATATTCCTTTTGAACTTGTTGTTTTTCTTCTTCTGATGGTTGTCCTTCTCCCCATTCTTTAATGGCTTCAATGTTATCGTTTATACGATCTAACACTTGCTCATTTTGGGTAATTCCTTTGGCATAGCCTATTATTTCAACTGCTTTTTCTGCCGGGTTGCCGGTGTTGTTCAATGCTTTGAAATAATCAATCCCACATTGTAATATTTCCTTTGCAAGTTTGTCTGCCACTATTTTAAATTGTGTGGACTCTGATGTTAAGGTCGATCTTAAATTTAGCACGTCCATTTGGGTTGTCTGGTACAATGTTAACCCTGCATTATACGCGGCATTCGGATCTTTTTTTCGAGCAGCTTTCGCTTGCTCTATTCTGGTTTCAATATTGTGTATGGGATTCTCCGTAAATTTTCGGGACACGGCTGTTTTAATAGTATCTGGGCAAGCGGCGAACAAATTCATAAAGCGCGAACCTTCATAAGCAGGGTTATTACCCAGGGCTTGCATGAGTTGTTCCACCATTATTTCAATTTGGTCTTCAGCTGATACTTTATAGTTGTCATCTGCAACTAAGGCGGTAAATTTCTCAAATTCGGGTGAGGCTATTACATTAAATTTAAGTGCAACTCCTTGCTGTAAATCGGCAGGTTGGTTTTGTGCCATTAACAAAGTACCTAAGTTGTTGAAATAATTGTAATTATTTTCTGAAACGGCTTTATTGTCAGTAACTTTTTGCCATATTTCTTTGGCTTTTTCAATATCTCCAGCGGTTAAATGCTCCAATGCGGCACTATCAACCGGACCGTTTTCAGCAAACCAAAATAATGCATGGTTTACACGTCCTCTATTTTGTTCTATTTTCGCAAATGCTTTGTTGGCATTTTCTTCAGTCCGTTCTAACGGTGCTAAAAAACTAAAATCGTACGGTGAGGTTACTGTTTTACCAACAGATGCGAAACGGTTTATCTTGCTTTTTTGTTTCTCTAACTCACGGGCACTTGCGCTTGATAATATACCGGCAATTCGAAACGGGTTTTGATTAATTAAATCCATAAAGGTTTAAATATAACAGAAATTAGCCTTTTTTTGTTGGAATTCAGTCGGATTTAACACAAATAGTGAAGCTGCAATATCAAAGGCAGGTTAGTCGTACTTTTGGAACTTAGCCAACACATTTTCAAACCTATACATTATTTCATAGGAGCGTTAAGACTAAAAAGGTATTTCATTTGCTGATAGTCTTCTGGTGTGTCCACATCTGCAAGCTCATCTAACCGTAACGGGGTAATTTTTTTACATTTTTTTTCGTTGTTCAATAACTCTTTAGCTCCGCTATCATTTGTAAGGTTAAGTAATTGATTAAAATAACGCCGCGGAAAAAGGGCAGGGATACCGCATTTTTTTTGATAGTTCGTCGCAACTGGCACAGTTGGGTTTAATTGTGCCGTTTCTATTATTTTTTTGAGGTGCTCAACGCTAATGAGTGGTTGGTCTCCCAATAAAAACAGCAAAGCATCTGTATCGTCTGTTGTTGATTGTACTGCTTTTTTAATGCTAGATGATAGTCCACTTGCCCAATTATGATTTAATTCAACAGTTATGGGCATGTTTTTTAATAACGGCTGAATAACATGGGCATTTGCACCGAGTATACAGCGCACTCGCTTTAAATTAAGCGCCAGGGCTTTTGAAAGTGCAACGGTTAGTAAACAATTGTCATTTAAGGGTAAAAGCTGTTTAATTTCACCCATTCTGCTACTTTTTCCGGCAGCGAGTACAATTACGTCAATTGCTAAATTTTCCATTGGTGCGTAACAGTGCCGGCAGGCTTAACTGTTGTTTTTGTTTTCCGGTGATTTAAAATTTCAGCACAAACGGAAAGGGCAATTTCTGCCGGGGTAATTGCCCCAATATCAAGCCCTGCGGGGCTACTCATAGTTTCCACCTTTGTCAAATGGTGCTCATCTGTATAATTGAGTAAATCATTCTCTAAATTAAATCGGCGTTTTTCAGAACCAATTACGCCTAAATAAAAATAAGACGTAGAACTTAATTTCATGAGGTAATTCAAGTCTTGCGCATAATTATGAGTCATTAATACAACGGCTGCTTCTTTCGGAATTAAGGTAGCATCAAACGTAGTTGGTGAATGGTGCAATACGTGTTGCGCTTTTGGAAAATCATCAATTGACCGTGCATCTTTTAACCCGGCAACTATGGTCACCTGCCAGCCTAAATTTGATGCAGTCTCACACAAACTCTGTGCGTCATGCTCTGCACCAATTATGTATAACTGAAAAAGCGGTTCAAGCCGTTGTGTAAATTTTTGCGGCTTATCTGCTATAAACTGTTGTTTACTGCTAAACCGAAGAGGTGCTCCCTTATCTTGCTTTATTACTGTAAAAAAACCACCTACAGCATCATCTATAAAATTAAAAGTACTTTCTAAGGTAATAGGCACCCGCTCATTAAGTTGACACGTAATTATTTTAAAAATAGCATCATCTATAACAATCGGTTCAATTAAAATGTATAAAACACCCTCACAACCTAACCGGTAGCGACCGTCATACGTAATAACTTTACTTTGCTCCGTTTCAAAAACAGATGCCGCCCGCTTTATAATTTCATTTTCTACACAACCTCCGCTTACCGCCCCAACTTTATTACCATTCGCATCAATGAGCATGCGCACTCCCGGCTTTCTGTAAGACGAACCCTCTAAATGCACCACGGTTGCCATTACGTTTGCAATGCCTGCGTGATAATTGGCATAAGCTGCCTCTATAATTTGTTTAAATTCGTGTAGCATTTTAAGGCTTCTGCGGGGTTGATAATTCAAATGGAAAACGCCGTAAACGTTGCCCGGTTAATTTAAAAACTGCGTTCGCAATTGCGGCACCTATTGGCCCAATTGGTGGTTCGCCCACTCCTGTTGGAGCTGCCGCACCTTCTAACAAAACAACGTCAATTTCTTTTGGTGCGTGTTTAATTTGTGCCATTTTATACGCCCCATAATTAGTGGGGTAAATTTCACCGTTTTTCAATTTCATTTCCTCAAATAAAACGGCACTTATCCCCATGCAAATTCCGCCTTCGCATTGTGCACGCACGCCATCTGGGTTTATCACCACACCCGGGTCAATTGCGCACGTCACTTTATGTATTTTAATTTGATTATTACTGATGGATACTTCTACAATTTGCGCTACCGGGGTATTTGTATCTACAGAAGCGGCAAATCCCATAGCTACTCCGTCTTTTACTTCGGCATTCCACCCGGCTTTTTGGCGTGCAGCAGCAATTACATTTTTTAGCCTGCGGCCACGGTCGTTATTTGCAATGTGTTTTAATCTAAATTCTATCGGGTCCGTTTTACTTTTTATGGCCAATTCATCCATAAAACTTTCAATGGCAAATGTATTGGCTAATAACCCCAACCCGCGCCACCAACTTGTTGTAAATGGTAAGGTTACCCGCCATGAAATTAGCCGATAACTTGGAATAGCGGTATATTGTATCATACCACCCCGCCACGCTCCAAAATCCGCCCCAAGTATTGCTCCTGCTCCGCTTGGAATCATAGGGGAACCATACGCCACGTCTCCACTGGATACATTGTGTTCAAATGCTTCTATTTTACCCTCAGCACTTAATGTTGCTTTTAGCACGTGGTGTGTTGGTGGGCGAAAGGTATCATTCTGAAATTCTTCTCTGCGGTTAAAAAACACATGAACCGGACGCCCAACTGCTTTGGATAGTACAGCTGCCTGAATGGCATTTGGCGTGTGCAAACGCCGCCCAAAACCCCCGCCTAAAAAGGTAGGTTGTAAATTAACTTGTTCGGGTTTTAAACCTAACCGTTTTGCCACCTGGTCTCGCGTAGCTTTCACAACTTGGGTGGATATTTCTATGTAAGCACGATCTGCCTTAACATCAGCCAAACAACCATTTGGTTCTAATTGAGCATGTGCGCCCATTGCCGTTTCATATTCGGACTCTATTTTATTACCATTTTCTAATTCTTTTTCGGTATTCCCCTCTTTCTGCACAACATAAGGTTTACCCTGCCCTACTTTTACCATGGCTTTAATTTCGTCTAAATCCCATTTTTTATCAACACGCCATCTGGCCTCAAGGGCGAGTTTAGCATTTTCTGCTTGCGTGCGTGTTTCTGCGACTACCCCCACAAAATCTTCTTCTTCTACTATGGCGATAACTCCGGGCATTTGCTTAGCCTTTGTGATGTCAACACTTACCAATTCTGCTGCAACCAAATGTGGTCGTAAAACTGAACCGTATAACATATTCGGTAGGTGGGCATCAATGCCATAAATAGAATTTCCAAATACCTTTGCTGCTAAATCTACCCGTTGTATTGGTTTACCAATCTGCTTAAATGCTTCACGCGGTTTTAAGGTGACCTTTTTAGGAATGTTCCACTTTTTTGTTTGCATTACAACTTCACCATACGTAATGGTCCTATTTTCTGCAATAAACGCCGCGCTTCCGGTTGTTTTTAGTTCCGCTTTATTAACCCCTAACAGTTCTGCCGCGCTTGTTTTTAACATTTCACGCATTTTTGCAGCCACTTCTCTAACCGGCATCCATGCGGATGATATAGAATCGCTTCCACCTGTTGCAAATGGGTCTATCGGGCCATCTTTTGTTGCCGCATGTTTCACTTGCATTTGGTTCATTTCCACCTCCAACTCTTCGGCTGCAAGTTGCGCCAAACCTGTAATTGCACCTTGCCCCATTTCTACCTTCGGTGAATAAAAAATTATTTCATTCTTGGTTGTAATTTCAAACCAAGCAATTGGTCTAAAATCATTGTCAAATGTTCGGTCTATTTCATTAATTTGCTTGGCAATAGACCTGCGAATAGGCCCACAACCAGTTAAGCCCACCGTTAGAATTACACCACTCCCCACAATGCTTTTGAGTAAAAACTCCCGTCGACCTAAATTTCCTTTGTCATCACTCATGTTCATCTATAGTTGAGGCTGTGTTAATTTCAGCAGCACGGTGAATTGCTTTTCGCATACGATAATAAGTAGCGCAACGGCATATATTAATGATGTTTTGATCTATTTCTTCGTCTGTCGGTTGTGGGATTTCATTGATGAGGGCAGCAGTAGCCATCATAAATCCGGGTTGGCAATACCCACATTGCGGCACAATTTCTTCCATCCATGCTTGTTGCACTGGGTGCGGATTTTCAGGCGTTCCTAATCCCTCTATCGTTGTTATTTCTTTTCCGTCTGCAAACTTCACGGCATACGAACAAGAACGTTTCGCTTTTCCATTTACATGTATCGTACACGCTCCACAGGCCGCTTTACCACATCCAAACTTAGTACCTCTTAAGGCTAGCTTATCTCTAATTACCCAAAGTAAAGGCATATCCGGGTCGTCCACATCAATCGTAATATTTTTTTTATTTATCGAGAACGAAATTTTCATAGAATTACCTTAATGTGATGGAATGTTAGCGCCTAATTCAAACCATTTTTTAACAGCTACGCGGTATTCATTTAATGGCACAGGAGGCTTCTCTCTTGCTACTCCGTCGGCATTAACACCGGGATTCCATGCCCATAGTACTAACTTATGTTCTGTTAAATGATGTACCAATTCTTCATGGTTTCGTCCGCCGTTGTTATTTTCATTGAGCATGGATTCCGCAATTTCATACCTGTCTAACCCTTCCCATTTCATTTTATCGGGTGCTAATGCCCATTCAGGAGCGCCGGGTACGCCGGAATAGTTGTTATTTTCTGTTTGATGACAAGTTGTACAATCCAAACTTCGGTAACCGTGGTCATTTTCTCCACCCGTTATGTCAAAATAATGCGGATGACTGTCTTCACCTTGCTTGGGTACATTGTCGTTGGGGTGGCAATTAACACACCTTTTATGTGTTAAAACATCCATCATGGTATGAAAAGCTAATTCTGATGTTTGTTGTTCTTGCTCGTTCTGATAATATTCAATTACGGCCGTAGTTTGCACTACATTATTAATTGATTTAAACGACCAAAAAATAAACGTAACAAGTCCGAAAATAATTACGAATAAGAGGTATTTTATCTTTTTAATTGCTTTCATTTCAGTTAGAAAAAATAAAAATTTTCCCGCGGGTTTCTGATTTCATTTTTTAGCTATTAAGCCAACGCTTAAAAATACAAAAAAGTTGGTTTGTATTGAGTTTTAACCTGAGTTCGGTTATTCCAAATTTCCACAGAAGGCTTGAAAATAGTGAGGTTTTGACAAAAAAAAAGAAGTACTAACGGGTTAATTCAAGGCTTTTTTTGTTAAAAAATTGCTGTTTTCATGACTTTCTGAATGATTGATTTCAATTACCTTATGCGGCGTTATGAATTTTCAAAGTATAAATACTCCTTCAAACTCATGCCTTGCCTAAGAAAAATGAAATCAACTGTGAGCGTTTGGAATAACCGAACTCAGGTTTTTATTTTTTGGCAATTATCAGTGAGTAAAAATAAGAATAAAACGAAACGATTTACATTTCATTGACCTGCTGAATTTAGCACTAACTCGCTATCATAAAAACCGAATTAACCCCATCCCTCCAATACAACTAAAAACAAGTTTATTATGCACAACCGCTTGGTACTAATAACCTCCAAGTTAATATAAATCAGAAAAATATACGTCAACTTAAAATAATGCGGTATATTGCTTTGTTCAATTATAATTACAGTGTGATGACTCCTCTAAAATGCACGTTATTATTACCCTTTTTACGTAAAGCATTCGCTTTTAGCTTTTTGTTTCTGCTGTTGCTACCGCAACATGTTGAAGCGCAACTCGACGTCATTCATTATTTCCCACCCATTCACAGCCGTCAAAATTCGCAAATTGCAGAGCAATACATTTATTTAAGCACCCCCGAACCTACCCCTTTTGTTGTAACATTAGAAGATGGTGGTGGAAATTTTATTGGTTCGGTAATTATAGCTAAAGATGCACCTCAAAACTTTTTTGTAGGATCAGGACAATTTCCAGGAACTGACGTGGCTGTACCCAGAGATAGTGTTGCTAAAGTTTTAGAAGCGAGTGGTGTCATAGCAAGTGCGCCATTTCCTTTTTACTGCAACGTTCGGGTTAAAGCCCCGTTTCAAGCAACATCAGTTGCATGTAAAGGAAGCGCCGCTTTAGGTAAAGACTTTTATGCTGGTAGTATGCCTCAAGTCGTTTCAAACTCTAACCGAAATTTTGTGACCTCTATTATGGCAACCGAAGATGGCACATTGGTTAATGTAACCGGATACAACCCTGGTGTTGTGTTTGAATCGCCTGCCGTGCCCCGGTATTGGTGCAGATGCATTATTGATATTTTTAGATGCCGGAGAAACGTATGTACTAACGGGATATACGACAACTACAACAGTAAATATGACTGGGTTTATTGGTGCGCATATTACATCCAATAAAAATATTGCAGTTAATACCGGTAATTACATGGGGTCTATTCATACAGAGGGGTTTCAGGATGGAGGCATGGTGCAAATCGTCCCTACAAATTTATTAGGAACGGAGCATGTAGTTGTGGAAGGTGGCGGTGGCCCCGTAATGGAACGCCCACTCGTTGTAGCCATTTCTGATGGAACTGAAATTTATTTAAATGATGAAGTGGCTCCGGTAGCGACCATTGACGAAGGAGATTATTACCTTATTGCTGAATCGTATTACGGTGGAACCCTTCATAAAAATATGGTTATTCGGACATCCACCCCCGCCTATGTATACCAGCCCACTGCTGCAAATACAAGTTCAGCCACTAGTGAGTTTAATTTTATTCCACCGTTGGCATGTTATTTAACAGATTTTATTGATGCCATTCCAGATATAGATCGCATAGGAACAACCGTTTTTGACGGTATCTTGTACGTGGTTACTACAACAGGATCTACTGTTACTGTAAATGGTGCTCCGCTTCCTCCTACAGCCGGCCCGGAGCCAGCGACTGGCTTGCCTGATTGGGAGACGTATAATTTAATTGTAGACGGAAATGTTAAAATAGAATCCACCGGGGCAATGGCTGCGGGCTTTGTTTCTGTAAACGGAAATGCAGCGGCTGGTGCTTATTATGCAGGGTTCACGTTTGACTTTCAAGTAGACGCCGGAATGGATACTGCATTGTGCATTGGTCAAGAAATTACGCTAACCGCCACAGGGGCAGGTGATGGAGGAACATACGATTGGGCAGATGGTGTTACAGACGGAGAAGCATTCACCCCAACAGAAACGGCCACATACTATGTTGTGGGTTCTAACATAGAGGGATGCGAAGATGAAGATTCAATCGTTGTTACAATAAATGAATTATCTGAAAGTGATGCCGGAGCTGACCAAAGTTTATGCGATACAACTGCAACGACCTTAGACGGAAATGTACCCGGAGAGTTTGGTGAGGGAATGTGGAGCATGGCAACTGGGCCATCTACCCCAACCTTTGAGAATGTAAACGATCCAACAACGGAAGTGGGTGATTTAACAGAAGGAACGTATAATTTTGTGTGGACAGTAACAAATGGGGCATGTCCACCGGCAACTGATACGGTGCAAGTTTTTGTGTATTCCGCCCCTGTTTCGTCAGCTGGAGACGATCAATCATTATGTGGCGTTTACACTACCGCATTAGAAGGGAACCTACTTTTAGGCACTTCAACGGGATCCTGGAGTTTTTTGTCGGGCCCCGAAACGCCTTCAATCGATAACCTCAATGACCCAACTACACTTGTGTCTGATTTTATTGAAGGTACTTACAGTTTAGCATGGACAGTGAGTAATGGTACATGCCCACCAGTGACAGACACTGTATTTATTTTTGTGTATGACGAACCTTTGAGTGACGCTGGTGAAGACCAAGAATTATGTGACTTATCCACAACAAATTTAGCCGGAAACGAACCTTTAGGTTCATCTACCGGAACTTGGACAATTGCTACCGGTCCTTCTATTCCAACATTTGCAGACCCTACGAATGAGACGACAGCAGTGGCAGGTTTAACGGAAGGAATGTACACCTTTGTTTGGACAGTTAGCAATGGTACATGCGAACCTGTAACCGATACGGTTGTGGTGACCACTTACGATTTACCTTTAAGCAACGCTGGAGAGACTATTGATATTTGTGATACTAATGCCACTTTGCTAAATGCAACAACACCTACTGGTACCTCTAATGGTGAATGGTTTTTTGTAACCGGACCAAGTACACCAACAATTACAGATGCAACCAATCCATCTGCATTAGTAGAAGGACTTATTTTGGGAACATACACCTTTGTTTGGACTGTGAGTAATGGAGTTTGCGAACTAGCTTACGATACGGTAGAAGTAATCGTACACCCGGCACCTGTGGTTAATTTTCTGGCCAATGTAAATGAGGGATGTGAACCGCTGGAAGTAGCCTTTACAAATTTATCTACCCCAACCGGTGAAAGCTGTCTTTGGAGTTTTGGTGATGGTTCTACCGAAGTGGGATGCGGTGATGTTTTCCACACATTTGGTGCAGGTACATTTGATGTTACCTTAACCGTGCAGGCAAATGGCTGTATAAGTGCTACCACCTATCCCGAATACATTACGGTTCACCCCTACGCCATTGCAGACTTTAGTATGAGCCCTACAACATTAAACATAACCAACACCACGGTTAATTTTACAAATAATTCAGAAAATGCAACACAATACAATTGGGATTTTGGTGACGGTACGCCTGCTGTAACTGATTTTGAACCTGTACATACGTATTCAGAAAATATTGAGGGTGATTATGAGGTACGCCTAATTGCAACAAATGATTTTGGTTGCGCAGATACAGCATTTCAACGCATACAGTATGAAGATTTATTGATTTACTATATCCCCAACGCATTTACGCCAAATAACTTAGGTCCGAATGATGTTTTTTACCCCGTTTTCACTTCAAGGGTAAGTCCATCTAATTTGAGTTTTAAAATTTATGACCGGTGGGGAACGATTATTTTTGAATCAAACGACTTAACTACGGGGTGGGATGGCACTTATTTAGGTGTCCTTGTTCAAGATGGTGTTTACGTTTGGGACTTAACGTTTAAAGATACCCTAACCGATTTGGTTTTTAAAGAAACCGGGCACGTAACATTGTTTAAATAAAATAAGTTCCAGACAAGTAGTAATGAACTCTTTTTTAGCGTGATTACGTTCAAAAACCCTAATAAAATTGTACGAAAATTTAGTTTTTTATTAAATTTTATACCCGTCTAAATCGGTAATTTGTCGATAAAAATAAGCATCCCATCTAAGACTAAAAATTCAAAAATCTGTAAAACAGAAACTTACATTCATCTGCTAAAAATCGGGATTTGTCGATTTTATGGTAACCAAACGCATCCAAGATCATACCAAGACCGTATCATTGTCAACTAGAATTCTAATCCTACCGAACTATGTTAACCTTAAAATGGTCTGATTTCTCTTTCAAAAAGGTACTTTATGTACTTTTATTTTTGGCAGTAATACAACCCACTTTTGCACAAGACACTTACGCTGACACCCTTAATTGTTCTGGCGGCACCCCTACATTTATTGTGGATTTAACGGATAACCCCGACTCAGTATGGACAAGTGCATCTGTCAGCAGAGCAGGTTCATGCTGCACTCCACCCGATAACAATTGTGTTCAATTTGTTATCACACTGGCCCCAGAGTCAGAAGGTATATTTTTTAACATTCCGCCGGGCTGTGGAGCAACTCCAGGGGGCGCGCTTTTTTATCAAGTAGACTGCGGGCCGCAAACTAACCTTGGTTTACCCGTATGTTTAGATGGCACAGGACCTTTTATTTTAACGTTTTGTAAACCGGGCGCAAATACAAATTGTTTTTCAATTGAATCATTTCAGGCACCAACTACAAGTGGAGACGTTACGGTAAGTGATGATTGTTCGGCAGATTTATCTGTAGAAGGTTTAGTAGAGGCTACCGTTACGTGGACATCTATTGCACCATTTTTACCCGGTTTTTATAATGGATTATTAGACTGCTTTTTAGCCTGTGATGATGTTACGTTTACGCCCGGTGCTGGAACACCAAGCTCGGTTTCATATCAAGTTTGTGGAACACCTTTAAACGTTTGTTTAGACCCACTTTTTTGCGAAGTCATAACTGTTACCGTAGTAGATGAATTAGAAGCTGCAATTACTCCAGTTGACCCTACGATATGTTTTGGTGACCCCGGAGTAGCCTTGACTGCTACCCCAACCGGTGGCGCACCTCCATATACTTATCTTTGGAATACCGGAGAGACAACTGCTACCATAACAGCTACGGGCGGAACTTATTATGTAGATGTTTTGGACTCAACTGGTTGTACAACCGGGACGGATACTGTGACTGTAACAGAGTATATGTCCGATATTACAGCAAATGCCGGGACAGATATTACCGAATGTGGTAGCCCTACACCCACAGTTAACTTAAATGGAACTATTACTGGTTCTACTACTGCTATCTGGACGGGTGGTGCCGGTACGTTTGTTTCAGATGCAACTGAGTTAAACGCAACTTACTCTCCCACCGCAGCTGAAATTACCGCTGGTTCTGTTACGCTGACGCTAACAACCACTGATAATGGCGCTTGCCCTGCAGCTTCGGACGATATGACTATTGTTTTGACTACATTTTCGGGTACAGTTTCAGATGCCAATTCGAATATTAGTTGCTTTGGCGGCACGGACGGAGCTATTGACCTTACCATTGCAGGTGGAGCGTTACCCTACACGTATTTGTGGAATACAGGTGCAACAACGGAAGATATTTCCGGGTTACCAATCGGGACGTATACGTGCACCATTACAGATGCCAACGGATGCATTTTTAATTATTCTACTACGTTAACAGAACCTGCTGTACTCTCTGTTAGTTCAACACCAACGAATGTGGATTGTTTTGGTGGTAATAACGGTTCCATTGACGTTACAGTTACCGGCGGAACAACACCATTTGACTATTTATGGGATACAGGCGCAACGACTGAAGATTTAACCGACCTAACGGCAGGTAATTATAACCTAACCGTTACAGATGCCAATGGATGTACAGGAACAATAACCGTTACAATAACAGAACCTACGGTATTGGCATTAACCGCTACAAGTACAAATTTAACCTGTAACCTTTCGGCAGATGGTGAAATTGACATAACACCCACCGGCGGAACATTACCTTATGCCTATTTATGGAGTACCGGCCAAACAACAGAAGATTTAACGGGTTTGATGGCTGGAAATTATGATGTAACCGTAACAGATGCGAATGGATGCGAAATTACGGCACTATTTACATTAACAGAACCAACACTTTTGGAGGCGACGGCTATTACCAGTGAAATTAGCTGTTTTGGTGGAACAGATGGCGCAATAGACCTTACCGTTACAGGTGGAACATTGCCTTACACGTATTTGTGGAATACAGGTGCAACAATAGAAGATATTTCCGGCTTACCAATCGGAACATACAACTGCACCATTACAGATGCCAACGGATGCATTTTTGATTATTCTACTACGTTAACAGAACCTGCTGTATTATCTTTAAGCACAGCACCAACTAATGTAAGTTGCTTTGGTGGTAATAACGGTTCCATTGACATTACAGTTACCGGTGGAACAGCTCCATTTGATTATTTATGGGATACAGGCGCAACAACTGAAGATTTAACCGACCTAACGGCAGGTAACTATAACCTAACCGTAACAGATGCAAACGGATGTACAGAAACAATAGCTGTTGCAATAACAGAACCAATTGTTTTGGCATTAACATCTTCAAGTACAAATTTACCCTGTAACCTTTCGGCAGATGGTGAAATTGACATAACGCCGAGCGGTGGAACACTACCGTATATCTATTTATGGAGTACCGGTCAAACAACAGAAGATTTAACGGGTTTGATGGCTGGAAATTATGATGTAACCGTAACGGATGCAAATGGGTGTGAAATTACAGCGTTGTTTGCAATAACAGAACCAGCACCGTTAGAGGCAACAGCGATTACCGGCGAAATTAGCTGTTTTGGCGGAACTGATGGTACAATAGACCTTACAGTTACAGGCGGAACAGCACCTTACACCTACTTATGGGATACGGGTGAAACAACACAAGATATTTCCGGATTACCAATCGGGACGTATACGTGCACCATTACAGATGCTAACGGTTGTAACATAACCACAACGTATACGTTAACCGAGCCTACAGCATTAACAGCTTCTGGAGACGTTGAAAATGTGAGCTGCTTTGCCGCGGCTGATGGTACTATTAGCATAACAACAACCGGAGGTACTGCTCCTTACAGTTATTTATGGGATACCGGTGATGACACAGCCGGTTTATCCGATTTACCGGATGGTGACTACGCCGTTACCGTTACGGATGACCTTGGATGTTCAGTAGATTTGAATTTTACAATTACTACACCATTAGAGCTTTCATTAACTGCTACGTTGACTGATTTGACGTGTTTTATGTCTGCAGATGGCTCAATTGATATTAATGTATCAGGTGGAACAGCCCCTTATAGTTTTGCGTGGGATACAGGCGAAACCACAGAAGACCTGATGGATTTAGATGCCGGAACTTATGCTGTGACGATTACGGATGCAAATGGCTGTGAAATAGCATCATCATTTACATTAACTCAACCAGCGGTATTGGCCGCAACTACAGTGAATGAAAACATTAACTGTTTTGGTGAAGCCAACGGGGCTGTAGACCTTACTACTACGGGTGGAACACTACCTTATACCTACTTGTGGAATACAGGGGTTACAACCGAAGATTTAGCTGATTTAACAATTGGAACGTACACGGTTACTGTTACAGATGACAACGGATGTGAAATTGTAACAACAGCAACATTAACCGAACCTGAAGCACTTTTTGCCACTTCTGAAATAACTGATGCAAGCTGTTTTTCTTTAGCTGATGGAGCCATAGATGTGACAGCAACAGGCGGCGTATTGCCGCACACTTACTTATGGAGCACAGGTGCTGAAATTAAAGATTTAGATTTACTTGCCGCTGGTGCGTATGACTTAACTGTAACGGATGACAATGGCTGTGAATTTATGTTGGGCGCTACCGTAGAAGAACCAGCACTTTTAGTTGCAACTGCTGCTACTACGGATAAAACATGTCCCGATTTGGATGATGGAACAGCTAGTTTAACCGTAACTGGCGGAACGGAACCTTATGCTTACAATTGGTCTACCAGCGAAACCGTGGCAGATATTTCTGGTTTAGCAGAAGGTACTTACGCCGTAGCTGTTACAGACGCTAACGGATGTACAGCTAATACCAATGCAACCATTTCCACACCAGAAGATTTTACCGCGGGGGAAGATTCTAGCGTTGTTTTTTGCAACGGTGAGGGAACAATTGCCTTAACTGATTTTTTGAGTGCAACAACAACCGGAACATGGTCAGAAATTACCCCAACCGGACAATTTAACGCTGCAACCGGAATGTTTGATTTAACCGGACTACCAGCCGGTGAATACGACTTTGTTTATACGATTCCAACCTATACGCCTTGTACAGTTACAATGGCTACAGTGTCTGTAACCGTTCATACAACACCAGCATTGGTTTTTGTGGCTAACAAGAATGAGGGATGCGATCAAGTAGAAGTGCAATTTACAAGTTCAAGTGACGTAGATTTAGCCGAATGTAAATGGGATTTTGGTGATGGAGAAACGAGCACAGAGTGTGGTGTTATTAGGCATTTCTACAGTACTTCGGGTACTTACAATGTTCAATTAGATGTTGTTTCGGTAGATGGTTGTGAAGCAACTTACACCGAAGGAGCGTTTATTACAATTGTGCCTTCATCTGTAGCTGATTTTTCATTCTCTCCAGATCTTTTAGATATTAGCAATACAGAAGTAATGTTTACCAACTACTCTAGTGAATCAGATAGTTATGAATGGAATTTTGGAGATGGAACACCGTTGGATTATGATTACGAACCAACACACCAATACCCGATTGAAGGAAATAAAAGCTATACCGTAGAGTTAGTTGCATATAACTCTATCGTACCGGCATGTGCAGATACAATAGAACAAGTAATATTCATAAAAGACGTATTACTACTTTATGTACCTAATTCGTTTACACCAAACGGAAACAGCTTTAATAATGAATTTTTACCTGTAGTTACCGCTGGTGTTGATGTGTATGACTATCACCTCACAATTTTTAACCGTTGGGGAGAAGTTATGTTTGAATCGTTTGATATTTCTACAGGATGGTCTGGAACGTATGGCATAAATGGTGAACTGTGTATGGATGGTGTTTACGTTTGGCAGATTGATTTCAAAGAGACCATGTCTGATAAACGCCACGAGATGATGGGGAATGTGAATTTGTTGCGTTAGTGAACATAAAAAGACACTGGGTTGTTTATCAAATAACCCAGTGATCTTTCTAATTTGTTATAGAAACAACACTCGCACCCATTAAAGGTTTAGTCTGTTTTTTAAATCCTCGCTTGAATTTATGGTTGCTGTCACATTTTCTAACAGGATCGTTGCATTCTTCGTCAAATCAATTTTTGAAAATTCACCCAAACTATAAACCTGAGTTCGGTTCTTCCAAATTTCCACAGAAGTATTGAAAATAGTGAGATTTTGATAGAAAAATGTACCACATTGAGCGTAGTCGAAATGAAGTACTAACTGGTTAATTCAAGGCTTTTTCCGTTGAAAGATTGCTGTTTTCCATACTTTTCGAAGAATTGATTTCATATTTCCTTATACTTCGTTATGGTTTTTCGAAGTGAATACTCCTTCAAAACCATGCCTTGCCTAAAAAAACTGAAATCAACTGTGAGCGTTTGGAAGAATCGAACTCAGGTTATCAGATAAATAGCGTCTTTTGCAGCAGTGAGTAAAATCGCTGTTTTACCCGTTGGGTCTACTGTTATGGTATTGGGGTTAAAGCTGAATGATCCGTTAAAGTCAAGGTCCATAACACAGGCAACATTAGGCTTTCTTATTGTTTCACCTGTTGCCGCATCTACAAACGTGGGCTGAATTGTTTTTCTATTTTTTAACCGATAAATTTGATCGCAATTATAAACACCAAAAGATGATGAATTTAATCCTTTCACCAGTTATTTCATGATGAATTTTTTTCGGCCAGTTATTTTTAGAAGTATTATTGAGTATTGAAATTTAATTTTTGAGTACTTTAAGCAGACTTAAATCTACGCATGAAATTCTCTATTCTACTCTACTTTTAATTGCTAGTTTTTACTCTGTTGCTCAACAAAAACAAGCTGAAATAAATTGGAACGTTATTGATTTTGACAACGACGGGTTTACCGAAAATAAAGGTTTTTATAATTTCCCTCTTAATGAGCCAATTGCTTACCATGCACGTTATAACCTTCATGTTTTTTCATTCGTGAACATTCCATTACAATAAGAAAATAGCAATTGCCAACTAAAGCAAACGCAAATAGTATCGGGAAGCGGCACAAAAAAAGAGGCTGCCTGAAATTACTTTCTAGACAGCCTCTCATTACAAAAAATTAATTACGTGTTTTATTTTACAACAATCAAGCGTTTTACAACACGTTGATTATCAAAAATTACTTCAACCATTACTAAACCGGCTGATACATTTGTTAATGGAATAAGCATGGTTTGTTCTCCTGCTCTTAGTTCCTTATTAAAGGCTGCTAATGTTTTACCATCTGCAGATTTTAAGGTTACCGTTACCGGACCATTATCTGCCAAATCAAACGCAATTGTTGTGTTGTTTTGCGCTGGGTTCGGATAAATTTCTACGGTTGGTTCTTCGTCATTGTTTGTCGCTTTACCTTCTATAATTGGGTAGCAATCTGTATAGAAAAATTCTTGGCAAATTTCTTCTTTACATTCCTCTTCTCCATAATAACCTTCCACTACTAAGCAAACTACGTAACCAGTGTTTACCTCAAAGTTTTGGTTGAACACCTGTGCTGTAGATACTAAATCTCCGTTTACGAACCAATTGTAAGCTGTAATGTTGGTGCAAGGTGAACCAGAAAGCCCTGTTAATGTAAAGTTACACTCACCATTCGCTTCGATCGTCATAGAAGGATCTAACTTACACTCACATTCGCCTTCACACTCCACTCTTACTTCTTTACAAATACGATCTTTACAAATTGTTTTGCCTTCATCATCTTTTACAACAATCGTTAAACACACTTCGTAACCACCCGGTTCTGGGAACACATGTCCTACTTCAGATCCGATAGATGTTGTTCCATCTCCAAAATCCCAATAATACTCCACATTTTCTTGACATTCTGGCACATAAGCGGCTTCAATAAATGTGTACGTACAGGTCTCACGATCTAACTCTATTTTAAAGTCAGGTTTAATTTCGCATGGACATTCTTTTTCGCAGTTCACAGGAATGCGTTCACATGTTCTATTGTAACATTCTACGTCTCCATTCGTTCCTGTAACTTCTAAACACACTGTGTACGTTCCGTCGGCAGGGAAAACATGGGTCACATTTTGACCAAATGCTGTTGTTCCGTCTCCAAACGTCCATTTCCACTCGATTATTTCAACGCAGTCATCTGCTCCGGAATAACCTTCAAAAATATATTCACATCTTGGTGTAATTGAAGGTACAATAAATGGATCCAATTCGCACACGCATGATTCACATGACTCTGTGATTGTAATGCTTGCTGTTGATTCACATCCTGTAATGTCATTTACTAGCGTTAATGAAAGTGTACCCGGTAAAAATGACCAATCTACCGTTACTTCTGCCTGGTTGTTTAACCCTGCAATTGTACCACCCAATGCGCTCCATGTTACAGAATAACCCGGCGCTAAGTCAATGGAATAGTTACCCGTCATGCTCTCTTCCGGGCAAATGGTTAATGAACCGGCAATATCCGGTGTTAAACCTACCTCAACTGTTGTTGTTACCGTCGTACCGTCTGCTGTTAATGTAACAGTGTAAGTTCCATGACCAGAGAATGTGTGAATTGGGTTTTGCAAAGATGAAGTGTTTGAAGCTCCCGAAGCCGGGTCTCCAAAATTCCAGCTATAAGACGCTGCACATAAATCTCCAATAAAATCATACGTATAGCAAATATCTGCACAAGCTGCTAAAGTATACGATATTTCATTTGAGAATACGGTTAAATCTGTAGCTGCGATCATGTTTGGAAGTGCAAACCTAGCAATCGTTCCATTTCCAAATATTGGTTCATTCTCATCAAAAATGCATGCATTTGGACTAGCTGCGGTACATAAGTTTGACGGTTGGTGGATGGTTATCAAATGGTTTTCGGTGTAAGCAACACCATAAATCTTACCATCTGGTCCCATTTGAAGAGCAGATATTGATGCTGGACTGATATCACATACCGTAATAACTTCTATCTCACAAGGCTCTAAGTTATATTGAAAAATATTACCTTGTCGTGAGCCATAAAGTAAATTTGAATTAGCACTAAATGCCCAACCATAGTTATTACTAGTAGCTAGCGGAATCGTTCTTTGGTTAGATAATTCACCACTGCATGGGTTAAAATCAAACACATAATCCGTATCGCCGGACCAAATATTGTGAGCAAAAACAACACGCTTGCCATTTGGTGAGGCCTTAACACTAGTAGCATCAAAATTGTGTGGAGCAATTACTGCTAGTAACGTTCCAATTGGAATGGTTTCATGAAATGCTAACCCTGTGGCCGTTAATTCATAAACCAATGAATGTGTTGTTTCACCATCTTTAACTGTTTCGGCAATTATCCAATATCCATCTGGTGAGGCCACTGCTGTAATACCTTCACCAGAAATAACTGCATTAGTTCCTGTAGCTACTCTAAACCCATGAACAGCAGGAACTGTAATTGGTACATTTAAAGGGCCGGACATTACGGCTGTTCCGCTTGAAACGTCTACTTTACTGTATTTAAAGCCTCTACCGGTGTTTCCTCTTGCATCACTCGTAAATACATAATACTTGTCATCATCTGCTGGGTCTGGAACAATTAGTACCCCATTCCATGAGGTATGGTTTCCATGTAGACCAGCTGTTATAGCTATGTGAGAAGAGTTCCAGATTCTTTTTCCGTCTGAATAAAACAACAAGTTTCCATCATCATCACTTTGTACGGCAGATGATTCATTTACAATTCCACCAGGGCCGCTACCAAAGTTAAATGTATTGTTTACAAAAGCTGCGTCATCATAAACTGGCGCTCCAGATGCAAATGAAATTCCATTTCTATCGTGAAAAAACCAGTTTCCTTGGCTACTTGCAATTGGATCACAAGCAGTAACATATAAATTCTCAACTGCAGATACAGATGAAGCGCCATCACTAATGGTTAAAATTACCGAAGCCGGATCGTGCGCAGTTGCGTAAGTATGCCATACTACCGCACCTGTTGCCGTTGTTCCGTCACCAAATTCCCACGCATACGTTGCACCTGGAACTGTAGCTGCTGTAAATGTTACGCTTGTTCCTACACAAGGAGCATAATTACTTGCCGAAAAGCCAGCTAATAAACCACCGTTACAATCAATACCCGTATGCGTATGGTTTGCACTTGAAACCAATGTTGAGCGATACAAACTAATTAAAGCGTGCATACGACTTTCTTGACCATCAGTAAAACTAGTTAAACATGTTTCACTCGTGTAATCCATATAATTGTTTACGTGATCGGGTAAATCTGGTGTTTCATTACATGTATTCCAAGCTGCACCCGGGCAACCCGAATTTGGGGCAGCAACTGGTGGCGTATCGCAAACGCGATCTCCTTCTGTGTCACACGTAGCGGCGTTCATTCCTGCACAACCACCGTTAAACGTGTGGTAAAGTCCTAAATAATGACCTACTTCATGTACTAAAATTTTTCCGTCTTGCGAAGAAGGGTCAAGCGTACCGCAAGCGCAAGTCGCAATGTCTCCAAAGGCGTCATACGCCATTACAATTCCATCAAAATCATCTGGTGCAACATCTGGTAAAATAGAGTATCCATTTGCTGTACCTCCATTAATGCTATTTACCACCCAAATTCTTAAATAACGTTCGTTAGATAAGGTTGAAGTTGATTTCAACGTTACTTGGTCTGTATTGGCATTATGGTTAGTTAACGCGGCATTATTCACCCGAATAATACCCGGTGTTGTAGCACCCGGAAGTGGCGTACCTCCATCTTCTGTTGCTAAACAGAAACTTAGCCCATAATCGTCAAAATAACCGTTTAAGGCATTCATTTGGCTGATTACCTGGGTGTCAGAAATATTTTCTGGTTCGCCTCCGTGTACTATGTAAACCACTACCGGAATGGTAAGGCTTGCACCAGACTTTGCCAAACTAATGGTTTCGTCATTTAAATACTCGTGAATTTGATCGTCCAATGTTGTTAAACGATCTGCTGATGCCGGATCAGTTGCAATTTGATGTTCAAGAAACTGATCGGTAAAACATTTGTGCTCTTGTGCGTACAGGTTAAAAATACCCACAAATTGAGCCATGGCTACATAAAGTAGTAGTCTTAAGTTGTTCATACGTGTTGTGTTGTTTATTTAGGTTAAGCCCTAAATGTATCATTAATATTTAGAACATATTCACATTTTGTTAAAAATCTATTGAATTGTTAATAACTCATTAGGCGATTTTAGCTACTGACTTATCAAAACAAAAACAAGGCTGTTCCATTACGAAACAGCCTTGTTAACTCATTATCAATACCTCAACTATTCTTTTACTAATTGTAAATTGGCAATTTGTAAATCTTCATTTAAAATGTTTACTACATAGGTACCTTTTGGCAAGTCGTTAACCGAATATGCTGCAGCAGGGCTAAACGTTTTTACAATTTTGCCGTTAACATCATACACGCGAATACTTGTAAATTCATGTTGTGAAATTCCGGCTAATTTAAAATTTTGTTCAGCTGGATTAGGGAATAAAACAGCATTTGATGATTGCTTAATGGGTGGTGTTGATTCAGTTTTAAATGCTGGTCCGATCACGCGCGTGGCACATTCGTTGCATTCTTCTACCGATTTTGGAATCAACACATAGGTTGAAATTGTTTTATCATAACAATGCATAATTTCATTGCCTTGTGAAAAGCTTGCATCAAATGAAACAACTGTTCCATCTGTAAAAGTAACGCGCACGCAGTAACAAGTTGGACAACTTGGGTCTAAATCAACACGGGTTAGTTTCAAACAGCTCAAGCCTTCGCAGCTTACAAGCGTTGTGGTTATTTCACAGTCATCACCACCGCCTCCACCATCAGCCTCAGTGCATGAATGCTGTAACGGATTTAGGTATGTACCAAAAAATGGATAAATATAATTTAAACCAAATACCGCAGAAAGTTCAGTTGGGTCTATTTTTTCAATTAACAGTTCTATATACGTACTGTTAATAGCGTTAACTGTTAAGCGGATATTCGCTGCGGGTAAGTCGTAACTATTTCCCACTGCAGCTGCCCAACTTCCCTGGCTAATGTAATGGTCTGTTCCGCCGGCGTTATCTAAAAATACCCATTGGCATGCGGCTGTATTAGGTGTTGATAACTCTGTACCTTCTTGGAAACGCGTAAACCGTGTTACCGTTCCGCATGGCGCCTCTGGTAGATAAGTATTCATGTTTAAATGATCCATATCAGAGTAGGTCGTTAAACCATTTCCTGCCACATATTCGCCTGTTGTCCCCTGGGCGTTCACTATTAATGCACTAAAAAGTGTGATTATAAAAAGAAAATTTTTCATGTTTTATTTTTTGAATTCTACTACGCGTTGATCTAATACTGACCTACTTTTCTTTGTTTTTAGAAAACGAAAAACGCGCAAATTTTGAAAAAAGAGCGTTCGACCAAAGTGTCAAACGCTCTTCATTTGATTTATTTTTACTGAACGATTAGTTTTTCTCTTGAAATTACTGATTCTGAATTTCTGATTTCATACAAGTAAACACCCGAAGTAAAATCACTAACGTCTATTTTTTTAGGTGATCCGGCAGTAATTGTAGATTGGTACACTTGTTTACCGTTCATATCCAATACAACTATCACCAATTGGTTTGACGCTACTTTGCCCTCTTTATCAATAACGGTAATTGTTACCTCATTACTTGCAGGATTTGGAACAGTGGTTGTTTTTACATACCCCTTAGCCGTTCCGCCTTGTCCAACAGATTTTCCATCAATTTTATCTTTTTCAAACGCAACGTCAGCACAGTCTGTAACTGTGATGTTTAGTGTGCGTGTTGTGGTACATGTTCCATCAATGCCGTCAACAGAAAAAACAATGGTTGCCGTTACAGTGTATGTTCCATCACCGGGGAATGAATGTGTTGTAAAGAAACCACTTCCTGTTGTACCATCTCCAAAGTTCCATGTTTCTGAAATAATGGTAATTCTTCCACATTCTCCTGTCCCGGCATAATCCATTACAAGCTGATAATCACATCTGCGTGAATCTACTATTGCTATTCCAATAAAGTTAAAGCAATCGTCACATGATTTACCACAATCAGTTACTTCTACTTCTGTTGTTTGAACAGCAGTACATGTACCCGCTAAACCTGCAACAGAATATTCGATTGTTCCAGTTACTGTATACGTTCCATTACCCGGAAAGCTGTGTGTTTCAGTTAAACCTGTTCCAGTTGTTCCGTCTCCAAAATCCCATGTTTGAGAAATAATGGTAATTGCACCACAACCTGCTTCTCCGCTTGCTGCATAATCCAATACAAATTCGTAATCACAACCGTCTTTATCTAATGTTTCAACTCCAAAAAAGTTAAAACAATCTTCACATGAAGCACATCCTGTAACCTCTACATCAGCAGTTTGAACAGCAGTACATGTACCCGCTAAACCTGCAACAGAATATTCAATTGTTCCAGTTACAGTATATGTTCCATTACCCGGAAAGCTGTGTGTTTCAGTTAAACCTGTTCCAGTTGTTCCGTCTCCAAAATCCCATGTTTGAGAAATAATGGTAATTGCACCACAACCTGCTTCTCCGCTTGCTGCATAATCCAATACAAATTCGTAATCACAACCGTCTTTATCTAATGTTTCAACTCCAAAAAAGTTAAAACAATCTTCACATGAAGCACATCCTGTAACCTCTACATCAGCAGTTTGAACAGCAGTACATGTACCCGCTAAACCTGCAACAGAATATTCAATTGTTCCAGTTACAGTATATGTTCCATTACCCGGAAAGCTGTGTGTTTCAGTTAAACCTGTTCCAGTTGTTCCGTCTCCAAAATCCCATGTTTGAGAAATAATGGTAATTGCACCACAACCTGCTTCTCCGCTTGCTGCGTAATCCAATACAAATTCGTAATCACAACCGTCTTTATCTAATGTTTCAACTCCAAAAAAGTTAAAACAATCTTCACATGAGGCACATCCTGTAACCTCTACATCAGCAGTTTGAACAGCAGTACATGTACCCGCTAAACCTGCAACAGAATATTCAATTGTTCCTGTTACTGTATATGTTCCATTACCCGGAAAGCTGTGTGTTTCAGTTAAACCTGTTCCAGTTGTTCCGTCTCCAAAATCCCATGTTTGAGAAATAATAGTAATTGCACCACAACCTGCATCTCCACTTGCTGCATAATCCAATACAAATTCGTAATCGCAACCGTCTTTATCTAATGTTTCAACTCCAAAAAAGTTAAAACAGCTTTGGCATGACACACACTCTGTTACCACTACTTCAGTGCTTCTTACAATAGTGCATGTTCCTGGTAATCCCTCTACAGAAAACACAATTGTTCCGGTTACTGTATAGGTTCCATTAGCTGGAAATGAATGTGTAGAATAAAAGCCTGTTCCACTTGTTCCATCTCCGTAATCCCACGTTTCAGAAATAATGGTAATTGCCCCACAATCACCTGTTCCGGCATAATCCATTACTAATTCAAACTCACAAGCACGGGAGTCTAATACAACTATACCAATAAAGTTAAAACAATCTTCACACGGATCACAACCGGTTGTTTGATACGGCACGCCATTTACGCATCCGCCATTTAATTCACCGTCGCAATAAATTTCTACTAAAATATCATATTCGGTGCATCTTTCCAGTCCTTCAATATCTGCAGAAAACGCACCGGGAGAAGGTGAGCTTACGGTTGCAGAAGCGGGTGCAAAAGGTAATCCACTGCCGTTTACCCGAATGCTGATGACGAATTCGGGGTCTGCACACTCATAAGACAGAGGCAAACCTATTGTCATCTCGGTATCAGTTGCTGATACAAATTCCATTGGTCTACAATCAATAGCCGCATTAGCGATACTACAGAAAAAGACAAATAGACTTAATAAAGTCAATCTTTTCATAAAAAATGTTGTTGTAATATAAATGCCTACTCTTTACTGGATTTTCAGCAAACTCCAATTCGATTTAACACTAATTCCAAATGAAGACGGGTTAATGACTTAGTTTTGGTTCTGCGGTAAAGTTAGAAAAAAAAATTACATAACACTCTCATTTACAAAAAACTGTAAAAAAAGTGTTCATACTGGTTAGAATTATTATGCCGTTTTGCCTTTCGTTTTAGTAAGCCAATTGCGCTATGTAGACATTTTGTAGACGGTGCTTTTTTTTGTTGATAAACACGTGTAAAATATATTTGGATGCATGTGAAATTTATGTGTTTAAACGCACCTATTAAATTCACATTTAACCGTTGTTAAACTTGATTAAAAATAAAAGAAATGAAAACTGAGCTACTTCTCAATTCAAAGGCTGCAATTATTGAAAAATTGAATCATTTAAAAAATGACTCGTTTCAAACAATCGTAAAAAACATAAAACCAGGTAGTTTTGAGCGTACTAAAAATTCACCTGACTATCAAAGCAGAGTAATTTACACGAAAGAGTTACGCAATTTTGTCTACAGCCCTGCCACACTAAACATTATTTTCACCGACCCTATAATCAAATCACTTTTTTTTAAAACATTCGGTTATAATGGACAAGCCGATTTTACCCTATACCCCAATTGTTGGTTACGAGATTTACCACTTTTGAATTTTGGTAAAGACGTGTATTTAGGAGATGGCATTTTATTGGGAACGAATCAAATCGATTCGGATCAAAATAGCATAAGAGTTGGAAAAATTGCCATAGGTGACCGCACTATTTTTGATCAGAAATGTGCGATTGGCCTCAACACATCTATTGGTAAAGATTGTATTATTGGTTACCACGTGTCAATAGGATTAAAATGCACAATAGGAGATGATACTAAAGTTGAAGCGCTAACTGTAATAGGGCATGGTACGACTATTGGGAAAAATGTACATATTCAGATACACAGTAAAATTGGAAATTTTGTATTAATTGAAGATGGCTTAACAGTTCCCGAATTTTCTTGTATTCCTACATTTAGTCGTGTGACAAAAGACGGCGTGATTAGCAGGAGAACGGAACGCTTACAAAATGAACCCGTTACTTTGTATTAAATACTCCTTCAAACTTGTGCCTTGCCTAAGAAAAATGAAATCAACTTTGAGCGTTTGGAATAAGCGAACAAAGGTTAATAAATGAATGTCTTTATTCAAACGGGCTTGAAAATGCTGGGTTTGCAATGAACTCCTCATCTGTAAGCGTTTTTAGAAAGTTGATTAAATCGTTCTTTTGCTTTTCAGTAAGATCAAATGGTTGAATGACCTCATTTTTATTTTTATGTTGTTTTCCGCCCGACATGTAATGCTCCACTACTTCTGCTAAGGTGGCTATGCTGCCATCATGCATATAGGGTGAAGTTAGTGCTACATTTCTGAGTGTTGGTACTTTAAACAACCCCCTATCAGCCTCTACTTTTGTTGCGCGTTGTCTACCAGAGTCGGCGTACACTTCATAAAGCCCATTGTTTTGTGCACTAAAGTTGGTAAAGTTAAAACCCGAATGACATTCCGTACAGTGTAATTGGTTAAAAAATAAATCCATCCCCCTTTTTTCTGATCGGTTCATTGTATTTTTTTGCTGATAATGTTGTTGATCGTATCTGGAGTTTCCACTAATTAAAGTACGCTCAAACGCGGATATTGCTCTGGTGATAACATAAGGATTTGGCAAACGATTGTAAGCCGCTAAACTTAGCTGTACATAACTACTGTCTTTTTTTAATTTTTTTGCAATTTCGACGATATTGGAGCTAAACTCGGCATGCTCTTGTATTGGCACTAAAACTTGCATTTCTAACGTTTTTAAAAATCCATCAAACAAAAATGTGGGATTATAAGCGACATTGGCCAGCGTAGGCGCATTGCGCATTGCTAATCGCCCTTCGATACCTGGGCTAATCTTTTCATCATCTGCAAAGGCTAACGCTTGATTGTGGCAACTTGCGCAAGAAATTGTACTGTCAAATGACAAAACTGGATCGTAAAAAAGTAGCCGTCCCAAATCAACCCTTTCTTGGGTAAGCTCATTTCCTTCTGGAAATTGCGGTGTTGGAAAACCAATTGGAATTTCCAATTCATACGTGCCTATTTCACCCTCTTGTTTATGTATAAACATAAAACTAGCGAGTACAAGCAATGACGTTATGACGATTGAAATTTTAACCATTTGTTGTGTTCAGCATAATTTAAACGGCACGTACATTTAATTTAATAACCATAAATTTACCCGTTCTTTTTCTTTCATAAAAATTAAATACGCCTCTTTTTAGAATACTAAGTTAAGCTAAATTCCAGTTTTGTTTAACATGCTATTGAGATAATACAACGATTGATTTATACTAACGTCTAAAAAGCAACTATTTGTTTACGGTTAGAGAAATGGAGGCATTCGATAACAATAACTAAATGAGTTTCCAAGTTTGCTTAAAATAAATGCATTAAAGATCAAAATACATTTGGTATAAGGCTGTATACTTCATTATATTAGCATTAAGAAGATTTGAGTCTTAAAAAAACGCTATCCATGAAAAAAACATTACTTATTCTATCACTTTTTGCAATTACTTTCACTGGTCTATCGCAGAGTGATGTTATTCTAAAAATTAACCATAAATTAGGTGTAAATGATTTTATGCTAGATGCTGTTGGCGTAAATAATTTAGGACACGAATTCAAAGCTTCACGCTTAGAATATTACGTAACACGCATAACAATTGTGCATGACGGCGGAACTGAAACAGCCGTTTCAGATGCGGTTGTCGCTTTAGTGCGACCTGAAGATGAAATTTCAACATCCATTGACCTTGGAAACTTTGATGTAACTTCAATAGAAGGTGTAAAATTCCACATTGGTGTTTACGAGCCTGTGAATAACGGAGATCCTTCTTTGTGGGAAATGGAACATCCACTTGCGCCAAAATCACCCTCAATGCATTGGGGTTGGGCTGCGGGCTACCGTTTTATTGCCTATGAAGGATTTGGTGGGGCTAGTTTTTCGCAAAACTTTCAATTGCACGGTTTAGGAAATGAGAATTATTTTGAAGTTGCATCTGACGTAATGGTAGAAGATGTTTCTGGCACGCTTGTAATGAGTTTAAATGGCAATTACTCGGCTGGATTAAATAATATTTCGCTAACATCCGGAACAATATCACACGGCGCTACAGGAGAAGCAAAATTGGCGTTGGAAAATTGGAGAGATTTGGTATTTGGTTTATACACGGTAGGCTTGGACGAAACGGCATCCGCCCTAAATTGGTCGGTTTACCCGAATCCATCAAACGGAACAGTGCAGATTAACGTTCCAAACACTGCAACCGTTAAACAGCTCACTATTGTTAACCCATTGGGAGAAATTGTGCAAGTAGTAAACGTAATGTCATCAGCCGTCGAATTAACACTTGATGCGGCCGGCGTTTATTTTGTAAATGCAGTAGATACAACAGGTGAAACAATTGCTACAAAACGTTTAATCATAAAATAAGGAAAATAAATGCGGAATTACATCAGTCATTTTATTCTATTGGGCGTGTTTATTGTGCTCGTATCATGCAAAAAAGACACGCCTACAGTTGGTGATTATGTGGCTTATGATAATACACCGTACTCACTAAAATACAGTAACAATACGTTGCCGCAACCAAATTTACCGGCAGATAACCCATTAACGGTTCAAAAGGTGGAACTTGGCAGAATGTTATTTTATGAAAAAGCATTGTCTAAAGACGGAACAATGGCGTGTGCAACCTGCCATCTTCAAGAAGACGGTTTTTCTGATCCCAACCGATTTTCTGAAGGTGTAGAAGGCTTATTAGGAGGTAGACAGGCTATGGCCGTAATTAATTTGGCGTGGAATGACAATGGTTTCTTTTGGGACGGTAGGTCGGAGTTATTGCGACACCAAGCACTACTACCGATTCAAGATCCGCTTGAAATGAATGAGTCTTTGGTGAATGTTGTTGGAAAATTAGGGTTACGAAGTGGTTATAAAAATCAATTTATACGTGCTTTTGGAGATTCGAAAGTTACGAAAGAACGGATTGCTTTAGCGCTTGAGAGCTTCATGTTTTCTATTGTTTCAGACGACTCGAAGTATGACCGGTATTTAGCCGGAAAAGCTACCCTAACAGATAGCGAAGAAAGAGGTCGTGTACTCTTTTTTGGTGAGTACAATGAATTTTTCCCTGAAACTTCTGGTGCAGACTGCGCCCATTGCCATTCAAGCAATACGTTTGAAAATGACCAATACATGAATAACGGGTTAGATTCTGATGCAGAATTTACCGATTTAGGCCGGTTTGATGTTACTAACAATGAAAATGATAAAGCCAAGTTTAAGGTAACAACGCTTAGAAATATTGCTGTTACTGCACCGTACATGCATGATGGAAGGTTTAACACGTTAGAAGAGGTGATTAATCATTACAACAATGATATCCGATCATCTTCTACACTTGACCCTGCTTTAGCTAGCACTACCGGAACGGGATTAATGTTAGACGAAGACGAAATTGCTGATCTAATTGCCTTTTTGAATACATTGACAGACGAAACTTACCTTACAAACCCGGCCTACCAATCGCCTTTTTAAGTTTAAACCTGTTTTTTTTACTCTTTTTCAAGAAGAAAAACAGGAGTGATTCTGCTAAAAACAACCCCTAAAAATAACTTTTAAAATATATATTGCAGGTGAATTACTTTCGTACATTTACTTCATTATAGCGCGAAAAAAAACGCCTAACTTATACATAAATGAAACGGATATCATGTACTACCTTTTTGGTTGGCTTTTTTTGTATTTTTTGTTGTAGCCACTTGGCTAATGCTCAATTAAAACGAGCTGACAGCACAGCAACAATAGTTAATTTAAATGAACTACCGCTGGACATGCAGGGCAACGAATTGCCAAATTTAAGGACGCTACTGGATTCAAATTTACAAGTACGACTGGAGAGACAGCTTTATGCCAACCCGCAATGGAAAAGTTTAATTGACCAGAAAAAAATGGCTGTTGGAATTGTTGATTTAGGCCGCCCCAACAACGTACGTTTTGCCCGGGTGAATGGCTTACACATGATGTACGCCGCTAGCTTACCTAAAATAGCCGTTTTACTAGCTGCCATGGATGCTATTGACAAGGGAGAACTAAAAGAGACGCCCGAAGTTAAAAATGACATGCGGATTATGATTAGCAAATCAAACAACCAAGCAGCAACGCGGATGATTGACCGGGTAGGCTTTAAAAAAATTGAAGCCGTTATGACCGATTCAGCCTATCAATTTTATGATGAAGATTTAAATGGTGGCTTATGGGTAGGCAAACGCTACGGAAGCGGAGCAGAAACTAACCGCGAACCTTTAAAACACCTAAGCCACGCAGCATCTGTAACGCAAGTGTGTCGTTTTTACTACTTGTTGGCATACGGGCAATTGGTTAACCGAAACCGGTCTACCCAAATGTTGGCCATTTTAGAAAACCCTGAGCTGCATCACAAATTCGTAAATTCGGTTGAAAAAATTGCACCAAATGCGCGGATGTTCAGAAAATCAGGCTCGTGGAAAACCTTCCACTCTGATTCTATTTTAATTTGGGGCGAAAACCCAAAAAGAAGGTATATTGCAGTAGCTTTAATTGATGATGCGAATGGCGAGCAAATTATACGCGATTTAATTCGACCCATTGAGCGCGCGTTGGGCATAAAATAATTGACGTTAAACTAATGCAGTAATACATTTGGCACAGCACCTTTGCACATGTTAAAAAAACAATTGCTTTCATCCTTTAACATTCAAGAAGAAGAGCTTCGTAAAACGCTGTTGTTAACCACACATATTTTTTTAATTATTACCGCTTTATTGGTGATTAAACCTACCATTAATTCACTCTTTTTATCTGAATTAACCTCATCTGCCCTGCCTTTGGGTTATGTGCTAACAGCCATTTTTGCCGTGGTGGGTTCTTATTTTTACAATAAACGGGTAGAAAAAAAAGCGTTTAACCGTATAGTGGAGGGAACATTAATTGGCTCCATTGCATCATTAGTGCTATTTGGTGTAGCTTTTAAGTTAGATTTAATCCATGGTTTTTTGCTCTATGTGCCCTACGTTTGGATTGCTATTTTTGGGTTGTTAACGGCCTCTCAGTTTTGGATTTTAGCCAATTTAGTTTACAACATTCGCGTGGCTAAGCGGGTGTTTGGGTTTATTGGCTCTGGTGCTATTTTGGGCGGCATTGTTGGTGGGTATATCACTTCATTTTTAACGCTATTTTTAAATGTAGAAGACCTTTTATTTGTTGCGGCGTTTTTCATTTCTATTTGTATTCCTATTGTACGATATGTTTGGAAAAACGATATTGTTCCACTCAATACATTTCAAAAAGCCATTCGAGCAGAGCAAGAGGCTAAAAAGCCCTTTAAACTCATTCAACAGTCTAAATTACTAACGTTAATTGCCATTGTAATTAGTATAAGTGTAGTCGTTGCTAAGTTGGTCGATTATCAATACAGTTATTATGCCTCTAAACTTATAGCCGACCCAGAAGAATTGGCCTCTTTTTTCGGTTTTTGGTTCTCTACCTTAAGTGTTGTTTCGCTTTTTATTCAACTATTTGTTACAAAAAGGGTAGTTGGTATTTTTGGGGTGGGCACCTCATTGTTATGGCTTCCGGTAGGTGTGCTATTTGGTACATTATTACTTGTATTGGTTCCGCAACTTTGGGTTATTGTTCTGATTAAAATTGTAGAGGGTGCGCTTAAAAACTCGGTAAATAAGTCAGCTACGGAGTTACTTTCAATTCCTGTACCGATAGAAATAAAAAAACGAACTAAAACGTTTATTGATGTAGTGGTGGATAGTATTGCCACAGGTATTGCCGGGTTTTTGCTAATATTTTTTATTAACGGGTTGGACATTCATCCGGTTTATATTAGCTTGATTATTGCGTTTTTTATTTCAGTATGGATTTTCTTTATTTTTAAACTCCGAAAAGAATATGTCAACTCATTCAAAGATTTATTTACGCCGACCGATTTTTTAAAAGAGGCAAAACCCCGAAAAAATCCGTCATTGCGCTCCATTTCTTCAGCTGTTAGAACGGTTTTTAATACAGGTGATGAAACTCAAGTTTTGTTGATGCTAACCAAAACGCTTGAGGCGAAGGAAGAACTATTTTTCCATGACATTAAAAAGTTATTGCACTACCCCTCTGCTACTGTGCGCACCCGTGCAATTGAAAACCTGTACCATTTAAAATCGCTTAATTTAAGTCAAGAAATGGAAGACTTGATACATGATGAAGACCAACATGTTACCACTGCTGCCTTTCGGTACCTCATTAAGTTTTATCAAGGTGATTTGGTTGTGTTTTTTGACACGTATTTGCACCATACGGATGAAACGATAGCTAACGGTGCGTTAATCGGTCTTTCAATCGAACTGAGAAATTATAAGGACTTACAGGAGCGTTTTAATTTTCATGCTGTGCTAAAGGCTTACATTCAACAGTTTGAAGAATTGACAGCCCCATCAACAAAACAACATAAACTAAGTGCTATTTTAGAGGCCATTGGTAACTCTCGCGCTAAGTTTTATTATCCGTTTATTGTCAATCATCTAAACCATTCAGCTACAGCAATTGTAAACCCAGCCATTAAAGGTGCAGGGCTTTCGTTAGACCCTGAATTTATTCCACTAATTGTTGAAAAATTAAAAGACCAGAATACGCGTAAAATAGCTGTTGATGCACTTTTTGGTTACGGCACGCTTATGATTCAAACCTTGGTTAAAAAAACTATTGCGGGTGAGTTTTCGGTTGAAGCGGCAAAGTTTGTGCCTCAAGTAATTGGAAAATTCACCACCCAAAATGCTATTACAGGATTGATACAGCTCATTGACGAATGTGAACATTCCATTAAAATCCAGGCTATTTATTACCTCACACAATTAAAATGGAATCATCCGCATTTGGTGATTAAAGAGCGGGTAATTATTGATAAAATTTTGGATGAATGCGAGTTGTATCAACAAACGTTATCTGTGTTTCATTCTCAAATCATCATTCTACAAGAAAAAGATGAGCGGATAACTGCAAACACAGCAGAAATTGATGCGCGCAACAACCTCATTACGGTTTTAGAGAGCCGAATGGATCGTCAGCTTGAACGAATTTTTAAGTTTTTAGGTGTTAAATTTCCTCCGCAAGAAATTGATGCGGTATTGAACATTATTTTAAGTGGCAGAGAGGAGCAACGCTTACATGCCATTGAGTTTTTAGATAATATTTTAGATATTCAGTTAAAAAAGGAACTCATTCCAATTGCTGAGTCCACCATGATAGAAGTAATTTCTAAAGAAAACCTCACTAAACTTAACATAAAAGTACTAACAGAGAAAGCGTGTTTTACCATTCTATTGAACTTAAACGACGATAAAATAAAAATGGCTGTGTTGCAGTTGATTGATTTAATCAACAACGCCACACATATTCCGCTTATTGAAACCTTGCTTAAGCAAAATGAAACCAACCGTGTTTCTGCAAAGGCAAATGCAATTATTACTCGGCTTTCAAACGCTGAGCCTTTATAATTTTATCAATACTTGTTGCTAACATCATGTGGTCGGTAGCTGAATTTTTACGCAAAACGTTAGACATTAGGGCTACAATGTATTTTGTACCATCTGGCTGCTCAACAATGGCTACTGAGTTCATGTAATTGGTCACATTGCCCATGTATTTACCACAAGCTTCACCGTTGGTTCTGTCGCATTTATACAAACTACCCGATTTAAAGTAAACAGCTGCATTTTCCAAAGCAGGAGATTTTGCATACCGAATTCGGCGATCGGTCATATACATTAGCCGTTTCATTTCTAAACTCGAGTTTTCGTCTACAATCGTCCCCTGCTCCAATTGTATCAGCATTTTCATTAAGCCAATTGGTGTGCCGGTACTTCCGCCTTTGTCGCCAATGTACGTTTCTGCTCCACTGGTAAAAAAGCTGCCCAAACGCCACTCGTCAGCCGTTATGCCTAACGCCCTTAACGGCAAGTTTACAACGTCGTTTCCTAAATCGGTTAATTCTTTTCGGGGTGTCGTGGCAAAATAGGTATCGGCTTCCTCTTGTGTTAATACTGGATATTTTTCCCCAAATGCAGCCATTAGAACAACTTCTCGCCAAACGATACTCGCTGCGCCGTTATTGCTTACAGATAACATGTGGTCCGTCCATTCATATAAGGTAAAAATATCCTTCGCCTCTACTTTGCGTTTCACTAACACATTTTTTTCAATATCATAAAACGGTACCGTGTGCGAATCTGTCAGCCCCCATTTACCGGCTTTAACCGATTTATTTTTGAGTAGTTCGGTGCGCTTTTCCCAATCGTCCGGATAAATTTTTTCTAATTGTGTAAACAAACCTATCAACACCGCCAGTTTACCTACACTACCCGGCTGGTAACCTGCTTTTTCATTACGACCGGCGTAGCGGATATTCTCAATGTCCGTCATATCTAAAACAGCCAACGAATAATTGCGGTTTAATCCGTTAAACAAGCTGTTAATGGATGCTTGAAAAGCGACATCTGCCTTAAAAAAAGTAGCTAAACTGTCTTTTTTTCTTGCGGTTAAGTTGAGTTGGATATCGTCATACGATAATAAAGCCCCTTTGGGCAGCGAGTTATCATTTTTAATATCGCCACGAATCATTAGCGCCAGTCTTTTTAACCGTCTGATTCCTGTTTTTTCGTACCCATCAATCGGGTAATTTGATACTGACATGAGTGATCCGCCGACCAATAATAAGAGTGTGTAATGTGCTAATTTTCGCATTATAATTGTCTTGAGGTTTCTATTTGTTTTGTTTTGTCAATTGTTGGGGTGATGGATTCGAGATAGCTTGAGCTAACTGCTTTTTTATTTTCTACAAACGGCCGAATTTGAAATAGCCACAACGCATTGTCTTTAAAGCCTAGTTCTACATCATAGGCTTGCTCATCTCCTAATAATGTTCGAATAGTTGCCGTTAATTGGCGGATGGTTTCAACGTTACTTTCTGTCAAAATAGGTTGGTCAAATGTGGCAACTTTTTTCCCTGTTCCGCCCGTTGTAGGCAAAGTGGTATAATACGTTTCGCGCGCAGGTGCTAACAATAGTTCGCCTCCCGTGCTTTTTACGAGGTATGATTCTGCCGATTGACCCTCTACGGCTCCACCAGCTCCGCGGCTAAATGCCACTGTAAAATCTTCTGTATTTCCGTTTGAAACGCCTTTTGTAATTAACACACCCGAGTAATCAACATCTACACTTGGTATGACTAAAATTGATGGAAAAACATTTTCTGGATTCGACAGGTATTTCTGCCGCCATTTAAAACTGCGCTCCGTGTACGGAGATGCCCAAACATCTCTAATTCCATTAAAAATAGCCTCTTTTGCCAATACATTAAATAATGTTAAGTTGAGCCCCGCTCCAGTAAAATCTTTTAAATCTTCCATATTGGTGTCGCTTCTTAAAAAAACAGGAACATCACCAATGGCTTGTCCAAATATGGTTTTAAACTGTTCTTCTAAATCGGCCACAAAGGAGGGATTTAATGGCATTTTTTTAATAGCTGTTCGTAAAATTTCTAATTGGTTTAGTTGATAGCTTTCCACTTGCTCTTCAAGCATTTCTTCTTGCCGCATTGAATCTGCCGTGGCAAACATGGTTTCTAAAAACGCCCAATACGATTTTTGCTGCTCGGGCATAGATTGGTTCATGTGGTCTTTAAACACACCGAACGGAATTACCAAACCTTCTACCACATTTTCTGGAAAAAGCATTTTTAATTCGCCCAAATTAGCCGCTTTGGGCAAGGCATGACTTGCCCGAATCTGTTGCTTTTACAGATCGCAGGTTCAATACATTCGTTTGATCTAATCTAATTTTTTCAATTGGCACTGCAATTTTTTCTTCTCTCCTTACTTTTTTCGCAAATAAGGCGTGTTCCTCAAGTGTCATGTCCGCAGCTAGTTTTAAAATTATATTGCCTTTATTTGATACCGCGTAGAACACTTTTTCGCCGTTAAATTCTTTTAATTTTTTCAAATTGTTATCTGATAATGTAGCATTTGGAATCCCCAAGTTGCGCGCCAACAGTTGCACATGCGACACTAAATTGCCTTCTGATACTGTGGCAATTCCTGCAACAGGTTTTAAATCGGCCGGTGGGCGCTCAAAAATGTAAATTTTATCTGAATTTACTTCTAACTCTTCCGTACTCCCCTCTACAACTACCAATTCGCCAAAAGCATATCCCGGATTCAACCCTCTAAATGATGATTGATCTGCCAACGTAAGTACACTATTCCTTAAGTTTGATTCGCGCGCAATAAATTGCCCTAAATCGCTAACACTTTCACCTAAAAATAAGGTAATGGAACTTCTTATTTTATCATCTAAAAAACCATAAGCTTTTGGCTCAAAGGCGGCGTAGGTATTTACAACTTCTTGGTAATTGGCTTTAATTGTAGCAGTGCTCCACTCCACCGCGCTTTTTGCAGTTTCTGAATAGGCAATTAAATCACCCAACGGCACAGTAGCCTCTGGTACTTTTAAGCGTTCCTCAATGCTATTCCACTCCCACAACTCTATGGCTCCTGTACCCGCGTTTGCCATAACCAATGTGTTTATTTTGTCTAACAAATTAGCCACTGTTTTGGGTTGCCATTTTGGTGCCGTTCTAAAAATTATAGCCTCAAGCAATGCAGTTGCTTCTAACAATTCTAACCGGTAACTCACCTTTTGCTCGGTAAGCACCGCTTTTCTAATCTCTAGTAACAATCTTGCCGCCCCTTTAATTTGCAAATCTGCAGCAGAATTAGCTGTAACGTTTTGCACATAATTGTTTAGTGCCACACCAATAGATGTTGCCGATAAATAGGTCGCTTTTTCTTTTAAACTTTCAAAATACGTAGGGATATAAAAATTGGTCATTGCCACAATTAGCTCATCTAACTTTCCGTTTAATTTGGGCGAAAGCGTACTGCTTTTTTCTTGTTTAAATTCTTTTACTTTTTCAATATCTGCTTCTTCCGGTTGGCCGTGAATTTTAACCCTTAAATTCATAAATGCGGGTAATTCATCTGAAATAGACTTAGATAAGCTACGCATTAATTGGGCCGTATTGTTATCGCCTTTATGTGGAATATCATTTAACGCCGACCGCACTAAATAGTAGTTTTTTTCGATTACATCATCCTTTGTTAGTAACCATTTAAAAAAAGCCACACCCCATGCGGCTTCATCTTCTGCCTGATACGCCCCTCTGTAAAACTGTGCTTTTTTTAGGATCCAACCGTCGTCGTTCAGTTTTAAGTATTTTTCAAGTTGATATTGCTTTAAACGCGAATGATTTTCTGCCGCATCCCAAAACTCAATTTTGTCTGTATAACTTAAAATTTGCCCAAAAAACAAATGGTTTTTCTTTCCAAGTTTAATTACTGATTCTTTATAACGCGCGTGCTGAACACCAGGACCAATTTCCTTTGGACATGGGTCTTTCGGATCACGAACTGTACCATCTTTACAAAACCACCGAATGTCTTTATAAGGCCCTCTTGCATCTGCTTTAAAGGCTTCTATTAACTGTTTAATTTCAGCATTATTTACTTGCTGAGCGTCAGCAAAATTTGCGGCACTTAAGCAAAAGTTTAAACCAATTATTAATGCAAATTTGTACATGTTCAGTAATGTGTTTACATCAGCTCCTTTTTTTTAGCGAAGCATAATGTTTTATGCAGCCAATGTACGCTAAAATTATGCCAATACGTGCTGTTTTTAATTAAGGTATTGCTATTTTTTGGATCGTGTCAATTATAGAGGCGGAATATTTGGACAATGCCTTTATTTTATTCGCAATTTAAGGATTAACGTATACAAATCGTAGACAAGCGCTATAATAAGCCTTGGTACAATCCAAATGTATGCTGTTTTCATTTAATTTAATGAGAAAGAGAAGAAATTTATATGCGCATAAATGCAGAAAAAACAGCTAAGAAAGAAATAAATGAAAGACATACACCAGTTAATAAACGTCCTGGAGAAAATGGATCGCATTTAATAGATAACAGACCTCATACGGCTATCACCCCTGCTAACCATTTGATGACGAGTAATCGTACAACAGGAACTGTAGAACAGAACAAAGTTGTACAACGCATCTCACATTCAGAAGCAAGTAAAGCCAAAGATGATGAAAGGCTGGTGTGGTATGAACACAATGGACACTACAACGAAGTGCGACTGACTGGAAGATTAATAGCTGAGGACACGCATGCTGCCATTCGGAAAATGGATGGAAGTTCAAGTTATGTGCCGTTAACCGCTCTGCATTTATTAAACCCCATTCTTCATCAGCAACCACAAGTTGGTATCAAAGGTGCCGCCGTTCCAGGATTATCTAAACCCATTGCAGGTGAAAATATGATACACCGCGGAATTGTAGAAACAGAAATGGTTGAAGATGTACCGCATGTACGCGTTTATTCTGCCCTTATGGGGGCGGCCAGTTTTGAAAGTGAAAATCCCGTGACGGGTGAAGCTTCTTCTAAATTTAAAGACATTCACCAAAGTACAGATGGTAGCATAATGATTTCAAACGGGCAAAACAGTGTGCTATGGGGCAACATGGGACGGCCATTGCGTACGGTAAAATGGTCTGAAAAATATTTTGCACAACTCATTGAGGAAAAACCCCATTTAAAACCAGACCATAACCGTTATGTAAACGCAATTAATGCGTTGGACAATTCTGGTGCCATTTTAACGCGACTAAAAAGTGAAATAATCTCTCTTCAAAATGAACTAAAATCAAAAATGCAACGGTGGACATCAAAAGGAAAGAACCCAACAAAGAACCAACAAAAAAGCATAGCACTGGCGCAAAAAAAGATTGATAAGAAAGCGCAATTAATCCGGGCTGAAAAGTTGAAGATGAATCAGAACAAGAATATAATTGAAGCCACGCGGACGAAACTAGCCCAAAGTGCTAATCCTTTAATTCGATCATTTTTAATTCCATTTTCCGCTTTTAAAAAAATTAGTGAAAGCGCACTACCCGAACGTTTGCACGGCGTTGTACCGAAGGTTGAAAAATTAGCGCCAATAGTTGACCAGGGTGCTGTGGCTTTGGGGCGTATGAAGTATATGTTAAGCGCCATTGCTCGAGAGCGTAATAAAGCGTCAAAACTGAAAAAAGAAATTGATCGGTTAAGTGGGTTAAAATCTCGAACGCGAAATCAAACAAATAGACTTGTACTTCGCGACAAACAACTTGCTGGTGCGCAGGAAGCAATTAAAGTCAAAAAATTGGCAATTGTAGCCGAGTTTCGCGCATTCGAAACGGCGACCAATGTAGCCCCAACGGAACGTTCAAAAGAAAAAAACCATACTAAGTTACACCAGCAGCTAAAACAACAGCACGCTACTGCTTACGCTACTGTAAAAATGCTCAAAGAAAGAGCCATGCCGGATTTGGCTATGCAAGATTTTACTGCTGCAGGCGTGTTAGAAGAAATGAAAACGCGAAAGTTAGATAAGGGTTCAATTAATGTAGATGTACATTATGAGCCCAACCAATTCGGCATACATGGTGACGATATGAACTTATTAAGGCAACATGCGGTAAAGGGTTCATTAAAAACATTTGCTATGTTTCCAGATCAACTAACAAAGCATCAGAAAAAAGAATCTGGTAACTTACAATCAATAGATGCGCTAAAGGGCAAGTTGGGTATTCCGCTAAAGAGCTTAGCAGAGAACCCCTGGTTAAAAGGAAGTGGCTTTGCCAAAAAGGGTGATTTTAAAGGAAATGCTAATGAACTTTAAGAATATTACGCCACTTGGCTTAAAATGAAAAACAAACATTTTCATGATGCTGCATTTATCGAGCCCGAGCGTGCTGGCATACCTTTTAGTAGAAAAAAAGAAATGCTGGTTGATTTTTTTGCAAAAAATAATGTTGTACCCGAGCGTAGAAACGAATTTATGGAAAAAGTTGTGGCACCGTGGGCATCTCAAAGTATGATAGCACATATTATGGCAACTGATTTTGATTCCATGAACGATCATGTATCTCTCAAAAAAGAGGTACCGAGCCAAGATTTTGAACAAATGCGCTCGAAATTACCCATTGAGAGGCAACATTGATTGTAAAAAATTGTATTCTGTTAAACGGGAATGCTTGATGAAGTAATCGCTTAAATGAATTCATTTTTATGGTATAAAAATTGATAAACCCTACGTATGAAATCCATTGCATCCTGTTTATTCTTGACGCTGTTTACGTTTACAAATGGCCTTTTAGCACAAAATATAGAACTATCTGTTTGTGACACGTTACCGCGTAATTTTTACAAAAAAAACTACAAGCGCATTACTATCTCTAATGGCATGGGATATTGTAACCCTAAATTAAAACGGCTGGATGACCGTATTACACAGTTCACGAACTTAGAAGCGTTAACTTACATTGACGGACCGGTGAATTGGGATGATGAAATAGCTGGTTTACCTTCTGGGATCGGGCAGCTATCAAATTTAAAAGAGCTGACTACGAATGTGCCTACAAAGGAAATTTTTGAATTGTCTGGTCTTACTCATTTAACACTACATATTTATACGCCAGAATCATTAGCATTGTTAATAGATTATGGGGTTGAGAATTTGAAAAATTTAACGTTCTTAAGTTTACGCTTTTCAGAAGCCATTTCTAAAAATTATACGATAAAAGGAATAAACCAACTCAATAATTTAAAGCAAGTTATTTTGTTTAATCCGAATCAGCAAGTGGTGAGAGATGTACAGTGTAATGCTGCAATTGAAAAATTTGAGGTTGGTTATTCTAAAGGTGTATTATTCAACTTCAGCCAAATGTCTAATCTTAAATCTGTTACATTAAACAATAACGAACTTGAAAACATTGACGAAAGTCTTTACGATTGTTTGGAATTAGAAGAACTTATTATCACCGATAATAAAATTAGCCGAATTAGTGATGGCATAGGGAACTTAACTCAATTGCGAACGCTAATATTATGGCACAATGAACTGAATTATTTATCAAATGAATTGTCCAAATGCCGGTTGTTAAAGTCGTTGAGAATTCAACATAATGGTCAGCTAAAAAAATTACCTGCTGATATTGGACAATTAAACCAACTTGAACGTTTACAAGCGGACCATTGCGGCTTAACAGAATTACCACTTTCGTTTAACCAATGTGTTAAAATAAAAAGCCTGCAGCTTGACCACAATAAATTGGAGCGATTGGATATTGACTTTTCTGTTTTTAAGCAATTAACCGTGCTGTTTTTGCAGCACAACCTCATACGTGAAGTTTCACCTTATTTATTTCAATCGGCCTATATAGAAAAACTGAATTTAGCGAATAATCGGCTTGTTAATTTGCCTAATTCAATTGGAAATATGCACAACTTAACGTCGCTTGAGCTATACAATAATAAAATTACATCATTACCCGAGGACATTGGCACGTTAAAAAAACTTGAGTTGATAAGTGCTTACAACAATCAGATTACCCATTTGCCTGAGTCAATTGTGAATGCCACAAAATTAAATCAATTTTACGTTGGTGATAATCAACTAAAACAACTACCCGCTAACTTTGAAAAATTGACCCAAATTAAACAATTAGAAATTCAAAACAACCCGCTTACGGTTTTTCCAGCCTGTATTTACAAGATGAAAAACCTTGAACGCGTATGGTTATCGGCAAATCAAACAACATTACCCGGTTATAAGGCATTTCAAAAAAAACCGGATATTGTAATCACTGATTAAGTGCATTACCATACAGGCTGTTTTAAGTTAAACACTAATTTAAGCCGCTACACGGTTAAGCTGTTTTCTAATTTCTCTTCCCTTTAAAAGCCCAAATTTTTCGATCTGAAACTTCTAAATAGTCTGAACCATTTGACATGGTCAAATACATACTATCGCCAGAAAATTTTAAAATGCCCTCATAGTTACCATCAACGATTAATTCCTCTTCTAATGTATATATGTCTGTACCAGAATTGCTGGGTAAGTACAAAAATGTGTACATATTTTTGTCGTAAGTAACTTCCACCTCTTGACTGTAAGTAGTATCTAGCGAAAATGTTGTTGTGCCAGAATCACTGACGGTGTGCCGCTCTGTGCCCACATAACGACCTTCGTACCTTTCGTCCTTTTTACGGCATGAAAATATGGCGATTGAACAAATTAAACACACGGATAGAAAAAATTTGTATTGAGTAGTATTTTTCATATCCTCAATATACATGATTTTTTTCACTTTTTAAGTCTCCCTGAAAATTGCTTTTATTTGTCCAGCCTGTTAAAAAAAATAGCACTGATTAAACAGAACGGATTGGTGTGTAATTAAAACCAAAGTAAAAAGCAAACAAGTTTTTTTTTAAAGTAGTTGCTTTTTCACGATTGACAAACGACACTAAATTTATTTCTATAACTTAGCCCTAAGTATTTAGATAACCCAAGATAGATGGACTGAACAACAACTTTATCGTCTTTTAAAGTAAAAAAATGTTAAATAAGATTCTACTTATACTTTTTATTCTTTTGTCTTACTCAGGGTTTTCAATTGACCGTGCAGAGGAATGCAAGAAGCTATTGGCAGAAGGAAAGTGTGATTTAGTGATCAAATGGCTTGAACCCTACGTTAAAAGTGGAAATTTTGAACCATCTGACTACTCATTCTTGATAGCGGCTTACAGGTTGAAAAATGATAATTTCAATGCACTTGATCATAGCAATAAATGGTTCAACATCTCATTAGAAAAGTGTGATACTTCAGGGCTTATTAGTGCTTTGGGTTATAAAATGGATATTTTACACGCAATGGGAGACTTAGAAGGAAGCATCACATCTGCAGAGCTCGCTTTGGATCTGCTAAGACCTTCGGATTCGATTAATAAGGCTGTATTTAATACGCGGTTAGGCATTTACCAGTGGGAAAATAAAAACATTGATTTGGCCTATTCCATTTATTCAAAAATTAATTTTGAACATATCGCTTTAGCTCACTTTGAAGCCTCGTATTATAATAATTTTGGGGTTATTTATGATGAAGTTGGTTTATTAGATTCATCAATTTACTGTTTCAGAAAAGCAATTAATTACAGTGCAGATTATAATACTGAACAATTCAGAGCATTACAATACAGCAATTTAGCCGTTAATTGTATTAAGGTTAAAAAATATGATTTAGCCCTTGGGTACCTTGATACGGCCGCATCACTTACTCCAGATCATGACCATAGTGCTTTTAAAATGGTGTACAAAAATTATTTTGAGCTTTATTATGCGCAGAAAATGGCAGATTCGGCATTAGTTTATGTGTTGAAGATCGACGAATTGAATAATAAACTTTTTAGTGAACGGATGAACCTTGAAACACAGGAGTTAAAAGATCAGTACGAAAAAGAAATTCAATTAAAAACTAAAATTATCCTAGCAGATCAACAATTAGAAGAATCCAGGTTACAACTATTATTGTCGATTATTGGGATACTATTTATTCTTGTCATTGCTGCCGGAATTATTTTATTTTTAAGGTACAGAAACCTCAAAGCAAGTCGCAATAACTTATTGACCAGGCAACAGTTACTTCGCTCTCAAATCACACCTCATTTTTTGTATAACGCGTTGTCCACCATTCAGGGAATGATCTTAAAAAAAGAAAATAAATTAGCATCAAGCTATTTATCAAAATTCTCGAAACTTGTACGAATGATTCTTAAAAATTCACGGGATAAAGTTGTTTCGCTGTCAGATGAATTACAAGCGATTAAATATTATCTGGACCTACACAACGCGCGATTCAGTGAGATGATTGACTATTCAATTGATGTGGAAACGGATATCGAAGGAGACAGTGTACTTATCCCACCAATGCTAATTCAGCCTTTTGTTGAAAACTGTATTGAGCACGGCTTTAAAAATATTGACTGGAAAAGGGCAATAAATATTCATGTGTATTTTGATAAAAAAACATTGGTGTGTAAAATAACCGATAATGGAGTTGGAGTGAACACCAAACCACAAGAGACAATTGTACCTAAAAAGGAATCTATTTCTACTGGTATTACTATGGAAAGAATGCAGCTTCTTGCAAAAGATTTTAAATCCAAGACAAGCATTAAAATTATCGACCGAAGCGAATTTCAAGAGAAAGGAACGATAGTAATTCTGGAAATACCACATAAATATGATTGAAGCATTAATTGTAGAGGATGAGCGATACATCAGAGAGGGTTTAAAAGCACAATTAAACGTTATTTCTGATGACATTCATATTATAGCAGAATGTGAGTCGGTTAGTGAGGCTGTTTTGCAGTGTAACAAAAAAATGCCAGATTTGGTTTTTTTAGATATTAATTTAAAAGGAGGAACCGGGTTTGATTTTTTGAACCAACTAGAAAATGTAAACTTTACCGTAATTTTTATTACCGCTCATGAAGATTATGTTTTGCAAGCCCTAAAATTAGGTGCCATTGATTACATACTAAAACCAATTAGCGAACAGGAGTTAAGTGAAGCGGTGAAAAAAGCGCTTGCAATCCGTCAAACACAAACGCATGATAGAATAGCTGTTGTAAAAAATCAATTTGCAGGAAAAAATACGCGGATTGTTTTGAGAATGCAGGAATGTTATCAAATAATAGATTTTTCAGATTTGATGTACTGCATGGCAGACGGTGGGTACACTAAATTTTTTTTAACAGACAAACGTACTTTTATGGTGTCTAAGCCATTAAAAGAGTTTACCGGCCAGCTGCCTGAGGATGTTTTTATTCGTGTACATCAATCTTACCTCGTTAATGTGTCATTCATTGATCGCTATGACAAATCACGTTATTTATATCTTAAGAACGAAACCAAAATTCCCGTATCAGTTCGAAAAAAGGACAACGTTATTACACGAATATTTGGAGGATTTTAAAATTACAGTTTACAAAAAATTGTACAGGTTTAACGAATAATTGATTCGCCCCGCCGAATAGTCATTTGATTTTTTTATTCGCTTAATATTTCCGCTCTTTGATCAAACAACAAACCAAGACCTTATGATCAACAGAAAAGCAACACAATTTATTTCAATTTCAACTTTGTTCAAAATTATTTCCTGCGCAGCTTTGAAATAAGCGTATTCATTACTCAGGAAAAACCGAAGGAGTGCAGATGTAGTTCTGGCAGTTGCAACCAATAAAACTGACGAAAGCTAACTTACTTTTTCTGTTTAAAGAATCAACCCGTTAGAACTATTCATTCAATATAAAAAAAGTAAACGGGAGTGGCGGCAACCGCTCCAAATAAGTCACTAGTTATTTGATTTGCCGATCAAATTACTGGTGCAGTTTGTACAGTGACTAACACCTATGAGCTGCTGCAAACTGATTACAACAATTAGGTGAAAACAATCAATTGAAACTTATATGAAAACATTAACAAAAATAATAGGTTTAGCATGCTTAAGTCTATTTACAATCAGCACACATGCCCAATATTCGGCTACGTCCGCGTACGAAACCGTCAACTCGACGGCATCAATAAGAGAGGACGGTTCTGTAGGCGCAGTTTCCAACGGACGGAACACAGCCATATCCAGACAATTTACAATACCCGCAACCGGTAAATGCCATAGAGATTTAAGGTATTTTGATTTTAACGGCAACCTGTTAGCACAAAGTGATAATTACTCGCATGATCATGGCTCTTTTACAAAAATTGTCTTTGATCCAAGTGATGAAAATGTGGTATATGCTTTATTTAATCAGCGTAAGCCACATCCTTACCTTCCTGAACCGGCGATTGATGCACCCCGATATACGTATTTAAGACGCTTTGTCAGAAGTGGTACTTCTGTAACAATGTCGGATCCATATTTGGTATTTGCCAACGCAAACCCTTCTAATTTTGTAATCGCTCCAAACGGAGATTTATTGGTAGGAAATGTAGCAGACGACGGACAAGTTAATATTCGACCAATTAGATGGGTTGGATTTTGGACAGCTGCGTCTGAAATGGAGGTTACTTACCCGAATGGAGCAAGGAGAGCACCTGGCGCGGCAGAACCAAGTAAGCTTTGGCCAATATCTATGGATATGAAAGGAAATACATTTATTATAGGGCACAACAGAGGGTATTATTATAATGCCCACTATATTCAAATAAAAAAAGCAATTTATAACCCTATTAGTCAAACAGCTACAACTGATTATGTTTATTATATTAATGATAAAACACTATTTAGTGGCTCAGGAGGTGCTGTTCTCAAACAGGCAATTGGTTTAAAAACAGATGGTTCAATAATGTTTATTTCGCGTCCTTCCTACAACGGCACAGCATGGGATTTAAACAGTATGACCGCAGCTGGTGCAAACACTATAGTAGCGTCAGGAAACGGGTATTATGCGAATGTTGTTGTTACTGGTCAAAATAAAACATTTTTTGCCGCAAGTAATTTGGCAGGTGCATTCCACATAAGTCTTTATTCAGAAATAGCAGGGCTAGAACACACCTATACGCCTGCTACAGAACTTGTAAACAGTTTAGAAAACCTGGCAGTTAAAGGTTGTGACTTACTCGCTACGGGTACATTAAATACTAACTATCAGCACCACCAGTTTTTTGATTGTTCTGATTGTGATGGTGACGTGAATGCTGAAGGTCATTTTGAAGGTCAATTCGTTGATCGAATCGTTCGATCATATTATGGTAATCAAGAAGTGGCGGTTTTTTGTAGTGCTGAGGACGTAATTTTTAACGGCTTAGCAAGTACTTGCGAAGAAGGATATCACTTAAGCGTGGCACCAATAAACATAGACACCTGGATAGTTGGAGCGCCGTTGTACAATGATTGGGTTTGTACCGGATGTACAGCACCAAGTGACATTGCAGTGGCTGATTATACGGGTCCATTAGATTATGACCAGTATTATTTAATGTCATTTACTGTAAGTGCTGGTGGTTTGACTTCTACGATTTATCGCCTTTTCAGACTAGAGCATTGCGGAAAACAAGTAGAAAATACGGTTGAGGGGAAAGGCAAAACTACGACAATAAGTCTGACTACGAAAATTTATCCAAACCCTTCAAATGGAAACTTCACAATTCAAACAAACTCTACTGCGTTAAGTGAATATGAAATTACAGATGCAACGGGTAGATTGATTCAAAAAGGTCAGTTCCGAACAACTTCTGAAATTGATGTAAATGGGTCTCCGGCGGGAGTTTATTTTATCACCGTTAGCAATGAATTTGGAAAAGAAATTAGTAAACTGATCATTAAGTAATTTAAACTTGAATATAAAAAAAGGGTCGGTTCGGTAAAATCTGAACTGACCCTTTTATTGTTTTGGATATTTATTGAGAAATTAAAGCATGTTACCCGTCAATCCAACAGGTTACAGATTTCTCAAATACTGGATCCCAATATTCTTTTACACATTGTTCTTTTGCAGCTTTGCGTGTTCGGGCATAAACTCCGGTAGTAGTTTTACCTGTGCATTCACACCGGTAAACCCGCTTGCAGGAATGAGTAAAGAAAGTAGTTAGAATGAGCATTGATAATTGTGTGATTTTTTTCATTTTGTGTGTTTTAAAATTGATTTATGCTTTTCAAAGCATTTTTTATTAGCTTTAAAAAAAGCAAACAGATTTTCCGATAACCGTAAACCTAAATCGTTAACCCAATAGAGGTTACCGTACTCTATCTGTTTGCATTTTTTTATTGTTGTGAATAATGTATTACTGTACAATCACTTTACCGGACTGCGCGGCTGCCCCATTTATGAAATAGGTGAACAGGTATGTGCCGGCGGGTGCTTGTGAAATATCCACCGTTTTGCGCTGCGCACCTTCTTTGCAGTTAAAGCGGTACACTTCTTTCCCTTCTGCGTTGTAAACAATCACCATTCCGGTGCTGTTTTGCGGTAAGTCATAGCTGACTTCAAAAACACCGGTGTTGGGGTTCGGATAAATTGACACCGGAACAAAGTTTGTTGCTGTTTCATCACCTAAACCAAGCGCACGATTATTACCACAGGCAAAAAACTGAACGCTGTTGATGTCTGTAATGTACGAGCCAAACCCACCATAAAGTTGGTTTGTTGGTGGGTTGTAAACCGTCGTATCTACCCATGTTGTGTCCATGTAAGCTGCATCTACCCCGTAATTAACTTGGTTGATCTCTGTTTGCAGTTCCTTTTTCCAATGATTGACGTGTACCTGTTCAAGTGAATCCAGCCCGCACGATTCTGCATTTAAAAGCAATTGCAGGGCTAAATCTGTTTTACCAAGCGAGTGGAATAAATTCACCTTATCCATTTCAACGTAAAACATTTGCTGGTAATTCGTTTGGGTAAATGCGGCTGAACTTATGGCATTTAGTACGTTTACATACCGTTGCACATCTTGCTGAAACTGTGTGGTGTTTTGTGCGCGGGTAATCTCCTCAGTTTTAAATGCATGTTGCAGTGTTTGTTTCATTAATCCAAGTCCGTGACGGGCTAATACATCATTACGCTGTGAAACCGCCATTGTTGGGTACTCGGTCAACACTTCTTCAAAAAGTACAAGTGCGCCTGCATCTGTATTGGCATCATTGTAAAGTTTAGAGGCTTCTAAACACGTATTAAGCGCATCACTAAACAGCACGTTATTAAAGTTTAGTGTATTTATTCTGCCCTCAGCATCTTGAAGCCCCGGCACATTAAAATATGTTCCGGTTATAATCGGGTCAGTTGGCAGCGGGCAAACGTCGTCGCCGGGTGTTGGGGTGCTAAAGTTAACCGGTGCGCCCGTAATTGAACTTGTTACTGTAATTTCGCTTGCGCTTGGTTCGGTGTTAGCTGCATTCCACTTATTAAACGGTGCATACACATGCACAAGCCCCGGCGGTGTTGGCGGTACTTGCAACGTTCCGTTTATAATCGGTAAGCTGCCTTGATCGTCAAATGAGTTGTAGCCCTTGTTCATCAAAATATCTTCCGCGTTTCTAAGGTCTATATTATACCCTTCTGATGCGTTTAATTTTTCAAACTCATTGTAACCGCCTAGTCCTGTGCTTGAAATATCTAGCAAGCAGTTATTTTCTGCTATAATTGACGCGTATTTTATATTTATAAAGTCACTACACTTTGCAATCGCTTTGCCGTCAATTTTATGCACCCCGGCATACAGTCCGTTAAAGGCACAGCCTTCTATTTTCAATCCACTATTTGAATTATCAATTAAACCAACGGTTGAGGCAGTACCATCAAATGTTGTGTTTGTTACAGTTGAAAATAGCGTTGTATTTCGGGCATCTACCATATATTGGGCTGCTCCGTTAAATTCTGACTGACTTATAGCATAACCCATTCCCCTAATTTTCAATATTCGGTTTGCTGTGGTACTATTCATTTCTGAAAGGCTCATATTAAACGTACCACTGTTGTGGAAATAAAGCGGCGCAATAATACTTACTTCATTAAAAACGGTGTTGGTTATATTCGTTTGACGGTAGGTGTACAATCTATTGTTTGCTAGTTGACCATCAAATAAAACATCATTTATCGTTAAGTTGGGGTAACTAAAAAAGCGTGACCCTTCGTGCATTTCAACTTTACCACTAAGCAGTATAATGTTATTTAAACCGTTCGCATTGGTTTTAAAATCAGCATCCGTTTCAATAATTAAAATAGGGTCGGTGTCTCCATTCCCTTTGAGTTGAAATTGTGTGTTTGCCTCAGCAATTATATTACTTCCGGCTTTTGAAAACCGGAGTTGTCCACTTTGGGTAAGGCTTTTTTCGAACGTAAAAAATGCATTTTCTTTAATTCTTAAATCGCCACCGTCAAAATAAATTTCTGCAAAATCACTGCGCATTGCAAACTCGGCATTTTCTTCATAGATAAATGTTGCGCCTTCCTTTAGATGAATCTTACCGGAGTTTGCCAATTCGCCGCCGTCTTTGATTATAATTTCTGCGCCATCTTCTACGACAATAGTTGTCCATTGTTCTACATTTACATTCCCTTCAATGATAAGTTTTGCACCTTCTTTAATTAAAATTTCGCCTTTGTCAAGATTAATTGTTCCGCCACTTTCAACCGTTAATTCTTTGTTTTCACAAATCACCAAACGACTTTCAATATTCAATTCTCCACCGCTTTTGATCGTAAATTGCTCGGTTTGAAATTCATTTAATGCAATGCCTATACTGTGGTATCCATCAAACAATTGTTTTAAATCATAAGTGGTGGTTAGTTCTTGCGTTGGGAAGTCGGCAAAACTATTGTAGGTGCAGTAATCAAGTACAGATAGTTGTTTTACGTTTCTGGAATGTATTGGACGACTGAACTCAAGTACTTCATCAAGATCAGCATTCACGCCGGGAATATCGCCATCCGTATCAGATTCTAACGCCTGAATATCTGCAAACGTAACATCCCCACAAAAACAGCTATAGGTTTCTTCAAAATCTTCTTCTATCTCATCACCATACACCAGTTGATACAAATTGTGCATATACATGTAATCTAGTGGGTTCATCTGTCCTTCATGCCCGTCGTCGCTATCTGCTTCGTAGGCATCATTCCACTTGTATTCACCTCCCCAACCAGCTGGCCATATAATTTGCTTTGTGCTAACTGAATCTTCGCCATCAACATCATAACCTAACCAACTTTGACCGTGAAATTTAAAACCACCGTAAACAGGCATTGAGGTTAAAAAATCTTCAAAAAAAGCCTTGTCTCTTGCCGCGGGTACATAATCATTTATAACCGCGTGTACCAAAATCTGCTGAAAATTTTGAGACGCTGTACCCCACTGATCTGTGCGGGCTTCATCCCATATCCCTGCTGCTGTTGCCAAATTAAATACAATAGTTAAATTGTAATCATCAATTGGGAAACGATCAAATTTAATAAATGATATTGGTGGCCACATGTTAATATATCCATCTGCCTCCCAATCAGCATAAAGAAGTGGAATAGCATCCGGTGTTAATCCATTCCAAAAAGGAGCTAATGCACCAGTAGGTATCTCAACACCTCCATCAATCTGCCATTCTTCAAAATTACTTAAACCGGGTAACGCATCTGCCCAAGGATTGTCACTTGAAAAACGCGGTATCTGGGCTTGTTCCCAAACACTGAACCCCACATATAAAGCAGCTCTATCCAAGGCATCTGGAGTTTTGTAGTACTCTTGTGCTGCCCCATAGCGCAAAGCACGCCTTTTGATGATACCAGAGTAGTCAATACCTAGCAAATTATTTCCTATTTCTGTAATTGGGTAAGCCGTGCCAACGAGTTCACCACCGCCATTGCCTACGGCCACCCCCATTCGTCTAATAAAAACCAATTATGGTCGCTCGCATAGGTAATTAATCGGTGAGCAATTTGATGTGCTTCATTTTTAATATCCATTACAGGGTCTTCGGGTGTGGGCTGAACATAAACACCGTCTTCTATTAATGCGTCAATAACGGTTATACCCAATAATAATGAACTCATTTGATCTAAACTAGGTATCGCCCATGCGGTGGTTTGGTACTTTGCTTTTAATTCTGCTGCTTCATCAGTTACGCCAGCCATATTATCGCTAACATAGCGGCTGCTTGAAATGCACTTGCATTCCAGACGTTCATGCTCCCAGTTTTCATACATAAATTCATCTGCATCACTGCGTAAATAAAAGCCATTTAGGCTTTCCGGTTTAATCGCGGGTAATCCATTATCTTCTATATCTGAAATAATGGGTTCTGCCGTTCTATCAACACGATTAATTGCTTTTAATGCATAGTATAGTTCATTGAGTGTTGCCGTAACATCTTCACCTTTGTTTTTCAACAAACGGTATTCTGTAGCTAAAAAGCCGATATAATGCCCGTGGTAAATCATACCATCCGCCCAACGCACTGAACCTTTATCGCCCCCGGGTGCACCTGTATTATTTTTACAACCAACAGGTTCACGGGCTGCCATTGGGATACTTTCACCTGTAAAGGCACCAATTTTAATAAAATCTTGCCGGAAGCTGTTTCTAAATTTCCAATACTTTTTTTGATTCATTTGATCTGGAGTTTGCGCACAAATCCCCATTGCTAGGGAGAGCCCTAACAGCATACATAAATATTTCATAAATTTTAGGTTTATAAACCGCAGTTAGCGGTATTGTTTGTTAATCTTGAATATGATACTTAACTAAATTCCAAACTTCGTTGTCCGTTAGCAGTTCTTTTTTGACTAATCCGATTTTGGGTGAATAATAATGAACTGTTGGTTGTGATTCTTCAATTGCTGTATGATCTTCTTTAATGCAGACTACATCTATGAAATTTTGGTCTAAAACTGTATAGGTATCAAATACGTCATTTACTTCCAACCTATTGTCATAGCCTATATAGCCACCTCCATTACTATATGTCCACAATCCCTTAGTTGGATAAAACAAAAAGCAAGTCGCCTCTGCAATGTAGTCACCTGTCTTGGTTTTTGCACGTCTAACGCTAGTTGCCCTTTCCGACTTTCGAGCTACATTATTTTTAACAGAAGGGTCAACCCCTTTTGTCCAATAAGGATAATCGTAACCATCATAAGTGCTATGAAGTCGTGTTAAGAATAGAACTGAATTTGGGTCTGATTCTGTTTCAATGACGTAAACAGAATCTCGTTCACCACTCGTTTGTTCTTCATATACCCAGTATGACCCTATTTTAAAATAGAAATAATCTTTAACGTCTCGCACGTCTACACATGCACCAGGGTTTTCGGAACAATACGAAGTTGGCGGGTCTTTTTTGCAGGAAGTAACCAGCAGTAGCACAAAAGCAAATAGTAGCATACGCCGTATTTGTTTTGTTTTAGTTAATTGAACTTTTGAAAATGGTATCATAAGTTTTGGATGTTTCGTTTTGTTGTATTAATATAACGGAATATTTTAGAATAAGGTTGGTTAAAATTCTATTTTTCAATATGATACTTAACTAAATTCCAAACTTCGTTGTCCGTTAGCAGTTCTTTTTTGACTAATCCAACTTTAGGCGAATAATAATGAACCGTTGACTGTGATTCTTCAATTGCTGTATGATCTTCTTTAATACAAACAACACCATCAAAGAAAACTTCATTAATCTTTAGTTTATCATAGATTGTATCGACCATCAATACATTTTCAACTATACCGGTTCCTCCATTAGTGTATGACCATAAGCCTTTTTTTGGATAAAAAAGAAAACAACCTGCCTCAGCAACGAAATCTCCAGACTTAAACTTTGAAGAAACAACTCGTACTGTCTTGTCTGACTTCTTTGCTAAATTATTTTTAACAGAAGGAGCAACACCCGTTGTCCAATACCGATAATCATACCCATCATACGTGCTATATTTCGTTGTTGAAAAAAGAACAGACCCTGTATCATTAGATGTTTCAATAACGTAAACAGAATCACGCTCGCCGCTCGTTTCTTCTTCATATACCCAATACGAGCCTATTTTAAAATAGAAATAATCTTTTACCTCTCGCACGTCTACACACTCGTTTGGATATTCTTCACAATACGGTATTTTTTCGGGTTCTTTTTTACATGAAGCAACCGACAACAGAACAAAAGCAAATAGCAGTGCGTGCTGTATCTGTTTTGTTTTAGTTAATTGAACTTTTGAAAATGGTATCATAAGTTTTGGAATTTTAGTTTTGTTGTATTAATATAACGGAATATTTTAGAATAAGGTTGGTTAAAATTCTATTTTTCAATATGATAATCAATTAAATTCCAAACTTCGTTGTCTAGCAAAAGTTCTTTTTTGACTAATCCAACTTTGGGTGAATAATAATGAACAGTTGGTTGTGATTCTTCAATTGCTGTATGATCTTCTTTAATACAGACTGTAAGCTTCCCCTAATTAGCAATGCTTAAAATTATAAAATTATTGTTTTTGATGTCGTGTTGGAATGTCGGAAACTTTTTCAGTTTTCGATATTTCAATGCGAACACCACTGGTGGCAGGTTTTGTATTGATTGATGTGGCCTCTGATTGTTATATACCCACATCCAACTATAGGTGAAGTTTCTGAGCTGATCCATTGACTCAAAAAGGTAAGCGCCAAGCACCTCTTCTCTGAATGTGCGGTTAAACCGCTCAACATATCCGTTTTGTTGTGGGCTTCCTTTTTGGATAAAATGAAGTTTAATTCCATTTTCACTGCACCATTCTTGAAGTACTTGAGCGATAAATTCTGGTCCATTATCTACTCTTAACCTCTCAGGTGTTCCTCTCCATTCTAGAACTTGCTCTAACTCCCTTATTACTCGGCGACTATTGATCGAGGAATCAATGGTAATGTTTAAAGCTTCACGATTAAAATCATCAATAACATTAAATGTGCGCACTTTCTTGCCACATTTAAGAGTGTCATGCATGAAGTCCATGCTCCATGTTATGTTTTCAAATAAAGGCTGTAAAATAGGCTCTTTTACACGATCAGGTAATCTTCGTTTGTATTTTTTGCGTTTTTTATTCAGCCCCATTTTACGATAAATACGGTAAACCCGCTTGTGGTTCCAAACAAACCCTTCATTTCTTAGGGCGTGGTACATCATCCAAAATCCCCAAAAATACTTGTGTGGGTTCTCTATAAATTTGGTGAGTTCAGCGATTACTTGATCATCCTCATTTGGCTTGGGGGTATAGTAATAAACACTTGTACTCAAATTAAATAGATCACAGGCCTTGCTAATACTCAGAAGTTTTTGCTTGAAATAATGATTAACCAACTTCCTTTTTTCACAAGGCCCATCTACTTTTTTGATAAAACCTCCTTTAAAATATCTCGCTGTAAACTTACATCTGCATACATCTTCTTGAGTCTTGTGTTTTCTCGTTCCAGTTCCTTTAAACGAACTAATTCTTTGGCTTCCAATCCGCCATATTTTTGTTTCCAAGAATAAAACGTTGGCTGACTAAATCCATATTCTCGGCATAGGTCAACTACCTTTTCTCCGTTTTCATAACGCTTTAAAATCGCTACGATCTGTGTCTCTTTAAATCTACTTTTTTTCATCTTCTCAAAATTTAGAAATTTTTATTTAAAATCGTTTCTAATTTTGGGGAAGCTTACAAGACTACATCTTCAAATGTTTTACCATCTACGTTTAAATTATCGTAAATCATATCAATAATTAATACGTTTTCAACATAGCCTGTACCGCCATTAGTATAAGTCCACAAGCCTTTAGTTGGATAAAATAAAAAACAAGTAGCTTCAGCTATGTAATCCCCAGGCTTGGTTTTCGCCCTGCTAACACTTGTCGTACGCTCCGATTTTTTTGCCATATTATTTTTAACAGAAGGAGCAACACCCGTTGTCCAATACCGATAATCATACCCATCATACGTGCTATATTTCGTTGTTGAAAAAAGAACAGACCCTGTATCATTAGATGTTTCAATAACGTAAACAGAATCACTCTCGCCGCTCGTTTCTTCTTCATATACCCAATACGAGCCTATTTTAAAATAGAAATAATCTTTTACCTCTCGCACGTCTACACACTCGTTTGGATATTCTTCACAATACGGTATTTTTTCGGGTTCTTTTTTACATGAAGCAACCGACAACAGAACAAAAGCAAATAGCAGTGCGTGCTGTATCCGTTTTGTTTTAGTTGATCGAACTTTAGAAAATGGTTTCATAAGTTTTGGAATTTTCGTTTTGTTGTATTAATATAACGGAATATTTTAGAATAAGGTTGGTTAAAATTCTATTTTTCAATATGATAATCAATTAAATTCCAAACTTCGTTGTCTAGCAAAAGTTCTTTTTTGATTAATCCAACTTTGGGCGAATAATAATGAACAGTTGGTTGTGATTCTTCGATTAAAGTATGTTCTTCATTAACAACGACCACATTTTGGAATACTTCATCTGAAACATTATATTCTTTAAATATGTTCTGAATGGTAATAGTATTGTCATATCCAAAAGTTACACCTCCGTTGGCGGGAGACGATAATCCTTCAGTTGGATAAAACAAAAAACAAGTAGCTTCACCTACATAATCGCCGGACTTGAATTTAGCTGAAATTACACGGGTCGATTTATCCGTTTTTTTAGCCTTATGATTATCATCCACGGCAAAAGACCAAACACCCTTTGACTGATAATTGTAATCATAACCGTCGTATGTACTATATTTCGTTGTAGAAAAAAGAACAGACCCTGTATCATTAGATGTTTCAATAACGTAAACCGAATCACGCTCACCGCTCGTTTCTTCTTCATATACCCAATATGAGCCTATTTTAAAGTAGAAATAATCTTTTACCTCTCGAACGTCTACACACTCGTTTGGATATTCTTCACAATACGGTATTTTTTCGGGTTCTTTTTTACATGAAGCAACCGACAACAGAACAAAAGCAAATAGCAGTGCGTGCTGTATCCGTTTTGTTTTAGTTGATCGAACTTTTGAAAATGGTTTCATAAGTTTTGGAACTTTCGTTTTGTTGTATTAATATAACGGAATATTTTAGAATAAGGTTGGTTAAAATTCTATTTTTCAATATGGTACTTAACTAAATTCCAAACTTGGCTGCTGTCTAACAGTTCCTTTTTTACTAAGCCGATTTTAGGTGCGTAATAATGGTTTGTTGGTTGTCCCTCTTCTAAGGGTGCATGTTCCTCGCTGATATGAACTACATTTTCAAAATCCTTATCTAATACAGAATAGCCGTTATAAATACTCTCTACTCTCAGTAAGCTATTATGATAATTTTCTCCAGCACCATAGATATAGATATTTGTTGTTTCAAGTCCCGGCATGGGATAAAATAAAAAGCAAGTTGCCTCTGCAATGTAGTCACCTGTCTTGGTTTTTGCACATCTAACGCTAGTTGCCCTTTCCGACTTTCGAGCTACATTATTTTTAACAGAAGGGTCAACCCCTTTTGTCCAATAAGGATAATCGTAACCATCATAAGTGCTATGAAGTCGTGTTAAGAATAGAACTGAATTTGGGTCTGATTCTGTTTCAATGACGTAAACAGAATCTCGTTCACCACTCGTTTGTTCTTCATATACCCAGTATGACCCTATTTTAAAATAGAAATAATCTTTAACGTCTCGCACGTCTACGCATGCACCAGGGTTTTCGGAACAATAAGATGTTGGCGGGTCTTTTTTGCAGGAAGTAACCAGCAGTAGCACAAAAGCAAATAGTAGCATACGCCGTATTTGTTTTGTTTTAGTTAATCGAACTTTTGAAAATGGTTTCATAAGTTTTGGAATTTTCGTTTTGTTTAAGTTTTGTTGTATTAATATAACGGAATATTTTAGAATAAGTTTGGTTAAAATTCTATTTTTCAATATAATAATCAATTAAATTCCAAACTTCGTTGTCCGTTAGCAGTTCTTTTTTGACTAATCCAATTTTGGGAGAATAGTAATGATTGGTTGATTGAAACTCTTCAATTGCGGTTTCTTCTTCGTTTAATCTAACAACCTGGTCAAAATCGTACCCTCCAATGCCCAACGTGCTATAAATTGTGTCAATTATTAAGACATTGTTAACAACGTCATCATTGGTAGAACCCCTAGTATATGTCCATAGACCAATAGTAGGATAAAATAAAAAACAAGGATCTTGTGCTACAAAATCCCCCGACTTAAATTTGGATGAATTAACAAGTGTTGAACGTTCAGACTTTCTAGCTACGTTATTTTTAACAGAAGATGTAACCCCCCCAGTAGTCCAGTATCTGTAATCGTAACCATCATAAGTACTCCGTTTGGTCGTTGAAAAAAGAACTGAATTTTCATCATTAACAGTTTCAATAATGTAAACCGAATCACGCTCACCGCTCGTTTGTTCTTCATATACCCAGTATGACCCTATTTTAAAATAGAAATAATCTTTAACGTCTCGCACGTCTACGCATGCACCGGGGTTTTCGGAACAATAGGAAGTCGGTGGGTCTTTTTTACATGAAGCAACCAACAGTAGCACAAAAGCAAATAGTAGCATACGCTGCATCTGTTTTGTTTTAGTTAATTGAACTTTTGAAAATGGTTTCATAAGTTTTGGAAGTTGAGTTTTGTTGTTTTAAAATCTTGCTTTCAAAAGCAAAATTAGATGATTTCCACCTTAATATGGTGGTGACCTACTTATTATTACGGCTGAATTTGTCGTATGGTTGAAAAACATTGAATCTTTTTACTCATTATAACTTTAATTATTTTATCGTTTTAGGTTTCAATCTAGCTTTTAAAACGTGGAGTTTTACACCTGTTAATTCTGATTACTGGAATATTGACTTATACTTGCTCAAACAATTTATGTCTGTCAAAAGTTACAATTGGTAACTTTTATTGTTAAAAAATAGCAGGTGATTTTTTTATCCAAAACGATTAAACTACCAATATATTTCTTGTTTTCAAGAATCAATTTTTGAGTCCATTCTTCCTTTTAATTTATCATACTTTGCTTGGTCATTTGATAATGGGATTTAATATTTTAAATGTACACGGAATCAAACCTAAGAAATACAGAAAAAAGAGGTAACAACGGATTTAGGCATCATAAGAAAAATAGTCTGACGTTCAGCTTATTGAAAATGGGAATAACGACCTTTACTTTTGGTCTAGTATAAGTGATTGTATCGGATATTATATTACATTTACGGCACTTATTCTACAAAGACTAGCTGTCATCTGAACAAAAACGGGACGGAATTGAAAAGTCAAAAGAATAAAATATAAACCTTAAATACAAGATATAAATACTAAATTTTACACCTTATTTACTTCCATGCTGCTGTTTTCATCTTTATCAATAGCGCAGACTCCTCATAAATGCGCTGCAGTTGATATTGAAATAAAATCGATCGAAAAAGACCCTTCTATTCTTGACAAAATTGAAGATTTAGAAAACGAAACAAGAGAGTTTATCGAAAATAAACCGAAGGATGCAAGGGACGCTGTGTACACAATTCCAGTTGTTGTGCACATCATTCATGATGGAGAAGATATTGGAGAAGGACAAAATATCAGTGATGCTAAAATTATGGAGCAAATTGATAGGCTAAATGAAGATTTCCAAGGATTAAACGCAGATAAATTAAATGATGACCATCCTTATTATCCTATTCAAGCAGATTGCCAAATTGAGTTTTGCCTTGCTCAATTAGATCCTGATGGAGAACCAACCACGGGAATAAATAGATACGAAGAAGATCAAGAAAGTTGGACGTTGAGTGAAATTGACGAATACTTAAAACCAGCCACGATATGGGATAGATATAACTATTTGAATATTTGGAGCATAAATATTGAAGATCCTGATGCAGAAGGAGTTGATGGTTTTGGAACTTTTCCTGGAAGTACTTCAGACACGACAGATGGTGTAGTAATCGCTTATTGGGTTTTTGGTTCAGACGAAAGTGGAGAAAAAACAATCGTTGGTACACATGAAGTGGGTCACTATTTAAATGTAAGACACGTTTGGGGCGATAATCAACCAAATTGCGGGGATGACTTAGTTGATGATACTCCTCCTTCGGCCGAGCCAAATGAGGGCTGTCCAACTTTCCCTCATAACCCGGAAGATTCTTGTGGAACGGGACCAACTGGTGATATATTTATGAATTTCATGGACTATTCAGATCCCGAGTGTACAGTAATGTTTACTAATGGTCAGAAAGATAGAATGCACGCCACTCTTTCCACCGCTAGGGAGTCTCTTACATTGTCGAATGCTTGTGGCATGGCTGTAGGTATTACAGAAAATTCTTCGAATGCATCCCTTATAGCTTATCCTAACCCAAGTAATGGCTTTATTTCATTCAATGTATTTGGTCTCAAAAGTTACGACGTATCTATTTACGTTTATAATGTAACGGGATCTCAAGTGTATGAAAGTAAGAATATGAATAACGTGCCGTCGAGTATTGATATCAGCGAATTGCCCAATGGTATTTATTATTTATCCGTAGTGAATGCTGCTGATGTTCATCTGTTTACTAAAATTATTATTTCAAAATAACTTAAATAGGGATGTGATTAATTGCATCCCTATTTTAGAGAAAATACGGAAATTTATTTCTATGTTGAGTAGTCATAGTTCCTGCTCATGATTACTACCAAATAGTTGGATGAATAACAGATTTAATAACACAATTTCGGAAGATAGTATTGTCTAAGAAATTATTTGATGATTTTACGGATCATATATTAATATCGATCAAGGGTAGTTTTTCGAATTGTCGTCATATTTACTTATCAGATTATTATCTCCTATTACAACGTCAAAATAACTCTTATAGATTGAGGCTTTAACAAAGTCCTTAACTGCTTCAAATTTACTAACAACCTCAGGTATTGTTTTAAATTTCCTGATTTTAAGAGAGGTGAATCGCCCTTTTTAACAATAAGAAAATTCAGTTTGAGTTGGAGCGTAAGTTTTGATGAAAATCAGTTTTCAAGTACAAGTCTATCGCTCTTGTTCTAGACTCACACTCACCAGGATAGCTAGCTAAAAGAAGAAGCAAAGTCTTTGGTCTTTTGTCTAATATCAATTGTCTGTGAGAGAAATAAAAAACGTGTTTTTTAAGGAGCGACTAACTACTGAGAGGATTATTTGATACCAGCTACGTCTTGCCCCTTTCCTTTACCATTCATTTTACAGTTAAACAACACAAAAATCCCCATTTTCTTGGGGAAGAAAACGGGGTTCATTTATTTCTTTCGAAATAAACCATATTACAACATCAACTTATGAGAGCACAATATAGGGATGTTGTTTGTTGTTTAATGGTTTGATTCGGTGAAGTGTTGTTTTTATTCGTTGAACTTCCATTTGTGTAAACAAAAAAAGCCCCACCAAAATAGGTGAGGCTTTTTAAAAGAGGCATCTACATACTCTCCCACCCTTAAAAGGGCAGTACCATCTGCGCAAGTTGGCTTAACTTCTCTGTTCGATATGGTAAGAGGTGGACCCAACCGCCATAGACACCGAAAACCTTTAATTACTAACGTAATTGCAATGCTTTGTAGTCTTTCGTTTATACGTATTCCACTTTTAAGTATGAACGATATAATAAATACGATTAATTTACTATTTCTAAAACGAAAATACTTTTTTTACAAGTACCTCCAAAATAGGATAGTAAAGACACATAGTGTCTGAATATTATCGAAGTAGTGAGTGTTCCAAAAACGTATTGGAACGAATTATAAGTCTACGGGTAATTAGTATCACTCGGCTTTGATGTCACCATCTTTACACCTATGACCTATCAACGTCATCGTCTTTAACGACCCTTAAAAGATATCTCATCTTGAGGTGAGTTTCGTGCTTAGATGCTTTCAGCGCTTATCTCATCCGAACATAGCTACCCTGCAATGCAGCTGGCGCCACAACAGGTACACCAGAGGTTCGTCCTCCCCGGTCCTCTCGTACTAGAGGAAGGTCCTCTCAAATATCTAACGCCCACAACAGATAGGGACCGAACTGTCTCACGACGTTCTGAACCCAGCTCGCGTGCCACTTTAATGGGCGAACAGCCCAACCCTTGGGACCTTCTCCAGCCCCAGGATGTGACGAGCCGACATCGAGGTGCCAAACCACTCCGTCGATATGAGCTCTTGGGAGTGATCAGCCTGTTATCCCCGGCGTACCTTTTATCCTTTGAGCGATGGCCCTTCCATACGGAACCACCGGATCACTATGCTCTACTTTCGTACCTGATCGACTTGTAAGTCTCCCAGTCAAGCACCCTTATGCCATTATACTCTACGCACGGTTACCAAGCGTGCTGAGGGTACCTTTAGAAGCCTCCGTTACTCTTTTGGAGGCGACCACCCCAGTCAAACTACCCAGCACACAATGTCTCCCGAAAATTCGGGATTAGACATCAAATAATCCAAGGGTGGTATTTCAAGGACGACTAACCGACTCCTAGCGAAGCCGGATCGAAGTCTCCCACCTATCCTACACATGAATTATCCAATGTCAATGTGAACCTATAGTAAAGGTGCACGGGGTCTTTCCGTCCCGTTGCGGGTAATCGGCATCTTCACCGATACTACAATTTCACCGAGCTCATGGCCGAGACAGTGCCCAGATCGTTACACCATTCGTGCAGGTCGGAACTTACCCGACAAGGAATTTCGCTACCTTAGGACCGTTATAGTTACGGCCGCCGTTTACCGGGGCTTCAATTCAGCGCTTCTCCGAAGATAACGCCTCCTCTTAACCTTCCGGCACCGGGCAGGTGTCAGACCCTATACTTCATCTTTCGATTTCGCAGAGTCCTGTGTTTTTGATAAACAGTCGCCTGGGCCTATTCACTGCGGCCACGCCAAAGGCGTGGCGTCTCTTCTCCCGAAGTTACGAGACCATTTTGCCTAGATTCCTTAGCCATGAATCACTCGAGCGCCTTAGAATTCTCTTCTTGACTACCTGTGTCGGTTTACGGTACGAGCAGTCTTTACCTGAAGCTTAGAGGTTTTTCTTGGGAGCATGATTACGGTTATTATCCAATTGTCTAATAGACGCTTGGTACTATCAGGTTCAACTCTTGTGCGGATTTGCCTACACAATCAACGTCTACACCCTTTAACGCACTATTCCGTCAGTGCGCAAACCTGTCACTTCTCCGTCACCCCATCGCAGTAAAGACTGGTACTGGAATATTAACCAGTTTGCCATCGATATCTCCGTTTGGATTAATCTTAGGTCCCGACTAACCCTCAGACGATTAGCGTAGCTGAGGAAACCTTAGTCTATCGGCGAGCAGGTTTCTCGCCTGCTTTATCGTTACTTATGCCTACATTTGCTTTTCTATTCGCTCCACAATACCTCGCAGTACTGATTCAACGCTCAATAGAATGCTCCCCTACCACTCGTCCGCCTAAGGCGGACAAATCCATAGCTTCGGTAGTATACTTATGCCCGATTATTATCCACGCACGATCACTCGACTAGTGAGCTGTTACGCACTCTTTAAATGAATGGCTGCTTCCAAGCCAACATCCTAGCTGTCAAAGTAATCACACAACGTTAAATCAACTTAGTATACATTTGGGGACCTTAGCTGATGGTCTGGGTTCTTTCCCTCTCGGACATGGACCTTAGCACCCATGCCCTCACTGCTGAGCGTATGTCATAGCATTCGGAGTTTGTCAGGGTTTGGTAGGCGGTGAAGCCCCCTAGCCCTATCAGTAGCTCTACCTCTATGACACTCATTCTCAACGCTGCACCTAAATGCATTTCGGGGAGTACGAGCTATTTCCTGGTTTGATTGGCCTTTCACCCCTACCCACAGTTCATCTGAACACTTTTCAACGTATATCAGTTCGGTCTCTCCACTTCGGTTTAACGAAGCTTCAACCTGACCATGGGTAGATCACCAGGTTTCGCGTCTACCCCCGCTAACTTATGCGCCCTATTAAGACTTGCTTTCGCTTCGGCTTCGAATCTTAAATTCTTAACCTCGCTAACGAGGAGTAACTCGTAGGCTCATTATGCAAAAGGCACGCCGTCACCCGTAGGCTCCGACCGCTTGTAAGCATATGGTTTCAGGTTCTATTTCACTCCTTTATTCAAGGTGCTTTTCACCTTTCCCTCACGGTACTTGTTCACTATCGGTCTCTCAGGAGTATTTAGCCTTACCAGATGGGTCTGGCTGATTCAGACAGGATTACACATGTCCCGCCCTACTCAGGATACTACTAGGTATCTAAACTATTTTATATACGGGACTATCACCCTCTTTGGTCGGAATTTCCATTCCGTTCTACTATAATTTAAAAGTCCACATTGTAGTCCTACAACCCCAGCATTGCCGAAACAATACTGGTTTGGGCTGTTTCCGTTTCGTTCGCCACTACTCAGGAAATCACTCTTGTTTTCTCTTCCTCCGGGTACTTAGATGTTTCAGTTCTCCGGGTTAGCTTCCCGCTAAAAGCGGGATGACTGGTCTTCAACCAGACGGGTTGCCCCATTCGGAAATCAACGGATCAAAAATTATTTGCATCTCACCGTCGCTTATCGCAGCTTATCACGTCCTTCATAGCCTCTGAGAGCCAAGGCATCCACCATATGCCCTTAGTAACTTATTAATTCTTTTACTCACTACTTCAATCAATACTCAATAATTCAATGAACGATAGCTAGCTATCTTATACTTGGCTCTTTAAATTGCCCAGTAAAATAAAATACTGCTAACTTTTGAAACATATTAAACCTTAATTCGGCTTAACTGTCTGTGATTAATTACGTTTAATTAATCTTTTAATTCCCACTTGATCTACTTATAAGTAAGTGAATCAAACTTCGTTTGTGGAGAATATCGGAGTCGAACCGATGACCTCCTGCGTGCAAGGCAGGCGCTCTAGCCAGCTGAGCTAATCCCCCAGACATTACATGTCTTTACTACTCGAGATGACTGTCTCTTCTAAACATCTTTTGAATCCTTCTTTATAAAGCCTCAAAAGTAGTAAAACACGCAAAATGCGTGTAGTCCCGAGCAGATTTGAACTGCTGACCCCTACATTATCAGTGTAGTGCTCTAACCAACTGAGCTACGGGACTAAATTAATCCCGCATGCTGCTCTATCACAACTCCCTCATACCTCTATGCGGGAGGGTAATATTTTATTGAATTTAGAAATAACAAAGACAAACTTTTAAAATTACTTGTCGCTCTAGAAAGGAGGTGTTCCAGCCGCACCTTCCGGTACGGCTACCTTGTTACGACTTAACCCCAGTTACTAGTTTTACCC